>NZ_CP156679.1:0-1100000 GCF_052474395.1 Niveispirillum fermenti
GACCAGCAGGAATGGCTCATCAAACAGGGGAAGGGTGACGATATCCTCCTCCTCAACGCTGGTCGCGATCAGCACCATATCCAGCGCGTGCCGGCGCAGCCGGGCCAGCAGATTGTCGGTCGTATCCTCCCACAGGGCGAGGTCCAGGTGGGGGCAATGGTCGCGCAAGGGCCCCAGAATGCGCGGCACCAGATAGGGCCCCAGGGTCGGGATGACCCCGAGACGTAAGGAACCGGCCAGCGGGTCCCGCCAGCCCTGGGCCAGTTCCATGATGGTGTCCGCCTTCTCCACGGCGGCGCGGGCCAGGGGCAGTATCGCCTCCGCGGCCGGCGTGAGGCTGACGGATTTGTTCGTGCGTTCGAACAAGGTGGCGCCCAGCAACTCTTCCAGCTTGCGGATCTGTCCCGACAAGGTCGGCTGGCTGACATTGCAGGCTGCTGCCGCCTGTCCGAAATGCCGATGATCGGCGACGGCGAGGACATACCGAAGGTCGCGCAGGTTCATAGGGGTTCTCGTGACTTATCATAGGTAAAACCAATCATTACCATTCAAACAATCGATTTTACCAGTGGGACCGTACCCCTTAAGGTTCGGTTCATCCCATACACCTACCCCGCAGGGAGATATGAAAATGGCTCATCGCATGACCACCTCGGCAGGGGCGCCGGTTCCCGACAACCAGAACAGCCTGTCAGCCGGTCCCCGCGGCCCGCTGCTGATGCAGGATTACCAGTTGATCGAGAAGCTGGCGCACCAGAACCGGGAGCGTATTCCGGAGCGCGTGGTGCATGCCAAGGGTTGGGGCGCCTTCGGGACGCTGACCATCACGAACGACATTTCCCGCTATACCCGCGCCCGGATCTTTGGCGAGGTGGGCAAGAAGACTAGCCTGTTGCTCCGCTTTTCGACCGTCGCGGGTGAAATGGGGGCTGCCGATGCCGAACGCGACGTGCGCGGCTTTGCCATCAAGTTCTACACCGAGGAAGGCAACTGGGACCTGGTCGGGAACAACACGCCCGTCTTCTTCGTGCGCGACCCGCTGAAATTCCCGGACTTCATCCACACGCAGAAGCGCCACCCCCGCACCAACCTGCGCAGTCCCACGGCGATGTGGGATTTCTGGTCCCTGTCGCCGGAAAGCCTGCATCAGGTGACGATCCTGTTCAGCGACCGCGGCCTGCCCGTCAGCCCACGCTTCATGAACGGCTATGGCAGCCACACCTACAGCTTATGGAACCATGATGGTGAGCGGTTCTGGGTGAAGTTCCACTTCAAGACCCGGCAGGGCCACACATTCCTGACCAATGGCGAGGCTGCGGAGGTCATTGGCCACAGCCGGGAGAGCTATCAGGAGGATTTGTTCGGGTCCATTGAAAAGGGTGCCTTTCCGCAATGGACCGTACAGGTCCAGATCATGCCCGAGGCGGATGCCGAAAAGACACCCTACAATCCGTTCGACCTGACCAAGGTCTGGCCGCATGGTGATTATCCGCCCATCGATGTCGGTGTGCTGGAACTGAACCGCAATGCGGACAATTACTTCGCCGAGATCGAGCAGGCGGCTTTCAGCCCGTCAAATGTGGTTCCCGGCATCGGGCACAGCCCGGACAAGATGCTTCAGGCCCGCATCTTCTCCTATGCCGATGCCCATCGCTACCGGCTGGGCACACATTATGAAGCACTGCCCGTCAATGCCCCGAAATGCCCGTTCCATCATTATCACAAGGATGGGGCCATGCGGTTCTTCCGTAACGACACGGGCAATCCCGATGCCTATTACGAGCCCAACAGCTTTGATGGTCCGGTCGAGGACCCGTCGGTGCAGGAACCGCCGCTGCGGATCAGCGGGGACGCGACCCGGTATGATCACCGGGAGGGGAATGACGATTACAGCCAGCCCCGGGCATTGTTCAACCTGTTCGATGATGATCAGAAGCAAAGGCTGTTCAGCAATATCGCCGCCGCCATGGATGGCGTGCCCGACTTCATTGTTCAGCGCCAGCTTGGCCACTTTGCCAAGGTCCATCCGGACTATGCCGCCGGCGTCGCCAGGGCACTCGGTGTCACGATGCGGTCCGATCCGGCCGCGTAACCCCGACAATGATGCCCCCGGTTGCGACGTCGCAACCGGGGGCGATGGAAAGGACCCGTGCCATGACCGCCATGCCCCGGAGAACCAGCCGCCTGACCCGCGGCCTGCTGCGCCTTGGTGCGGGTCTGTTCCTGCTGCTGGGGCTGATCGGTGCCGTGTTGCCCGTGATGCCCACCACGATATTCCTGCTGCTGTCGGTCTGGTGCCTGTTGCGGCTAGGGGATCGGCGGGCGGCGATGTTACTCAGTCATCCCCGATTGGGCCCGCCCCTGCGGCTGTTCATCGAACGGGGGGCGATTTCCCGGCGGGGCAAGGTTGCGGCCGTGATCGGGCTTTCGCTGGGAGGGCTCATGCTGGTGCCCTTGGCCACGGCACAGCCTTGGCTGGTTGCAGGCTGTGGCACAGGTCTGGCCATGATCGCCGTCTATCTGGTCACACGGCCCGAACCGGATGGTGTGACCATGCGGCCGGCCGCCAGCGTGACCGTCACCCTGTCACCGGGCCTGACGCCCAGATGGTTCAGCATCTCGACCGTCAATGTCAGGGTGCCATCCTGATCGATGCTAACATCCATCGCCCTTATCCTTCACCGATGCGATATCCCGTGATCGGCAGCGTAATCGGGCCATCCTGGTCCGTGCAATGGCGCACAAAGATAGGTCGGCCGGGCGGGCCCCGTGATTGACAGATAGCAGTCTCCGTCAATATGATATAAGAATATATCAATAGATCGGAGATGGGTCATGTGGATCGGCTTGCTGGGTGCCGTCAGGGACCCGTTCCGGCCGGGTGGCCCGGCTGCGGAGCTGGCACCCCTGCTGACACCGGGCCTGTCATTACGGGCGTGTCCGTCCAGGGTTCCGGCTTTTCCCCACACGCCGGTAGAACGGCTTCTGCAACAGGTCGGGCATCTGGATGCGGCGCTGGTGGCGGTTGAAGATGGCTGTACGGCCATGGTGATCGACAGTGTCGGCGATTATGGGCTGGAGGCCATCCAGGCCGCCACGCCGGTGCCGGTCTTCGGGGCGGGTTTCCAGGGAATGGCGGCGGCCGGGGCGGGGGGGCGCCGCTTCGGTATCGTCACGGTCTGGCCGGCTTCCATGAACTTCATCCCACAGGACCTGCTGCATCGGTATGGCTTTGCTGGCCAGTGCCTGGGCATCGACAATGTCGGGCAGGAAGAAGCGCTGGACCAACTGCAAGGTCCCGACGGATATCTGGCACAGGTGCGGGACGGTGCGGCCCCCATCCTTGCCACCATCAATGCGGCGGTCGCCCGCATGGCGGCCAGTGGCGCGGAGGCCGTTCTGCTGGGCTGCACCTGCATGTCCCCCCTGGCCGGCCGGATTGCGCAGGCGGCCAGCCTTCCCGTGATCAATCCGTTGCAGGAAGCTGTGCGCGCTGCCGTCGGGGTGGCGGCAACGGCTGCATCCGGCTCCGGCCGTCTGACCCTGCGCCCCGGCCGGCGCGATCTGGTGTCGCGCATGGTGGAAGGGGTGGCCGCCGATGCGCCGGAGGATTGTCCGGTCTGCATCGTGGCCAGCCTGGAGGAGGGGGCATGACACGGATCCGCCGCGGTTTCGCCGATGGCCCGCATGGGCAGATCCATTATCGCCGGGCCGGCGCCGGCGAGACCATCCTGCTGTTTCACGCCTCTCCCGGCAGTTCCAAGCAGTTGGAGCCCTTGATCGCAGCCCTGGCCGATCGCTTCGATGTCATCGCGCCCGATACGCCGGGCAATGGTGACAGCGATCCCCCGCGCCTGCCCGGCGATGCACGTCCGGCCATGGCGGATTACGCCGCCACCGCCCTGGCCTTGATGGATGGGCTGGAAGTTGCGACGTCGCATCTTTACGGTTCGCACACGGGGGCTGCCGTCGCCGCCGAACTGGCCATCCAGGCGCCGGCCCGGGTGCGCAGCGTCGTGCTGGATGGGGTTGCGGCCTTCACGGAAGCACAGCAGGCGGAATATATGGCGCGCTATGCTCCCGCCTTCACGCCGACGCTGGACGGCGACCATCTGTTGCGCGCCTTCATGTTCTGCCGTGATCAGTATATCTTCTTTCCCTGGTATCAGCGCGATGCCGGGCACCGCCGGGCCGTAGGCCTGCCGGCACCGCAGAAGCTGCACGATCTGCTGCTGGATGTGCTGAAGGCGCCGGAAACCTATCCCTGGAGCTATCACGCGGCTTTCCGCTATCCGACCCTGGCCCGTATCCCGTTGATCACCTGTCCTGTGCTGGGGGTCCTGGGTGCGGCGGACCCGCTGGCCGATGATACCCGCGCCGCCCTGGCCGCCGCCGCCAAAGGCCAGTGCCGGCAGACGCCGGGCTTCGGGGCGGCAGGCCACGGCACGGCCGTTGCGCAGGTCATCGCCGACTTCGTCGCCGGTATCGGGTGAGGTCCGTGGCCGGGAACAGGGGCACAGGCTGGGTGCCGTCAGGACGGGGGGCCCAAGGGCACCATCGCCGGGGCCGTGCCATCGGCCTTCGCCTTGGCCAGGCCCTGGTTGAAAAGCGCCAGGATCTGCTGAGCATGCGGATGGGTGCGGGCAATGACGAGGTGCAGGCTCGCTTCCCGCGTATCGGGGGAGGGAACGACGGCGACATTCCGCGCCGCGCCCGGTTCGGCCAGCCGCGCCGCGGCAATGCGCGCATCCTCCACCATGAAATCGGCGCGGCCGGCGGCGATCATGGCCAGGCAGCTTCGCTGCTGCCCCGGCGTGATGCGCTGCACCTCTCCATTGTGGATCATCGCCTCCAGCCAGGGCGGCAGGCCATAGCCGACACCGGCACAGACCAGCCGGCCCTTCATCCAGCCGGGGGCGGCGGCGGCATCGCGCTGGCCGATGGCGACGACCAGATGCTGGCGCACCATGACGATCGGATCGGAGAACAGCAGCTCGCCTTCGCGCTGCGTGGTGCGGATATAGGGGAAGGTGGCGTCGAAGCGGCCGGCCAGCGTCCCTTCATAGCCGCGCCGCCACGGCTCCACCGTCAGTTCCACCGGCCATCCGGCGGCGGCAAAAGCGCTTAGCACCGCGCGGGTGATGAGACCGCCGCCCGGCAGATCATCATCGACATAGGGTGGATAGTCACTGCCCGTGACCAGCTTCAAGGGAGATGCTGCGCCCCCTTCCTGCGCCTTGGCCGATGGGGCGGGAAGGGTCCATGTTGCCACAAGAAACAGAAGAAGGACCGCCGATCGCCGCACCCTGCCACCTGCATGCTATGGGGCCAACGCGCGGTGGACCCGTCGGCCCAGCGTAGGAGGGATCGGGACCCAAGGTCAACCCGGCCTTGTGACATGCCCCCAGACGGTAAGGATGGGGCAGGCCGTTAAAGCCAGCCCGCCAATTCCCGCTCCACGATCCGGCGCAAAAGGCCGATATGGCCGGGCTGGTCGTTCAGGCACGGGATATAGGTGAAGTCGCTCCCCCCTGCGGTAAGGAATGTCTCCCGGATGCCCTGGTCCACCTCCTCCAGTGTTTCGACGCAGTCACTGACAAAGGCGGGCGCCAGGATGGCGACCTTGCGCACACCCTGGCCCGGCAGGGATTTGACCAGGGGCTCAAGGTAGGGCTGCAGCCATTCGGTGCGGCCGAAGCGCGACTGGAACGCATGAATCAGCCGGTCCGGGCCAAAGCCCAGCCGTTCACGCAACAGGCGTGTCGTTTTCAGGCAGTAGCAATGATAGGGATCGCCCTTTTCCAGATAGGCTTTGGGCAACCCGTGATAGGAGGCGATGATCATATCCGGTTGCCAGGAAAGCCCGTTCAGATGCTGCCGCACGCTATCGGCCAGCACCTCGATATAGGCGGGATCATCGTGATACCCGGGTACCGTGCGCACGGCAGGTTGCCGGCGCAGGCGCATCAGATGCCGGAACGCCTGATCGCAGGCCGTGGCCGTGGTCGTGGCGCTATATTGCGGATACAGCGGAAACAGCAGGATGCGGTCGCAGCCCTGAGCCAACAGGCGGTCGATGGCATCGGCGGTGGCGGGATGGCCATAGCGCATCCCCCATTCCACGACCACCCGGTCGCCATGGGCCTGGGAAAGCACGGCCCGCAGCCCATCGGCCTGCGCCCGGCTATAGGTCTTCAGGGGGCTTTCATCGCGCTCCCGGTTCCAGATGCCGGCATAGGCATGACCGCTTTTGGATGGCCGGAAGGTCAGGATGATCCCCTGCAGGATCGGCTGCCAGATGAAGGGCGGTATCTCCACGACGCGGCGGTCTGACAGGAATTCCGACAGATAACGGCGCATGGACCAGTAATCGGTGCCTTCCGGCGTGCCCAGATTGATCAGCAGGACGCCGATTTTCGGCCGGGGCAGCAGCGGATGGCCGGCGGGCAGGGCAGGGGGCTGGGGCGTGACGGACAATTGCGGGCCATCCGGAAAAGGGGACAAAACCGTCCGTGTGGACGGTCTGGGTTCTAACAAGATATCCGGTGGGGCCAAACCTTCAATGACCGGGCGTCCAATCTTTTGCCGGAACGGCTGCGCCATGCTGGCGCAGGGCCGGCGGCGGCCGTGCCGCTTTCATCTGATAGAACCCCATCATTGTCTGATCGGATCTGCGTAGAGCCGGCCGCCGCGAAGCGTGACACTTCCGGTCATGGGCCAGCCCGGTTTTGGCCATGACCTTATGGAGAGATGAAATGCGCAACCAGGATGAAACCGCCGTCAGCAGGCGCTTGATGATGATGGGCGCCACCGCGGGCATGGGTGCGATTGCCGCCAGTGCAGCCGCCGGCGCCGCTTCGGGCAGGGAGGCCACCGACCCCGGACCGAACAGGCAGGGGGATCTGGCGGGCCGGCGCGTGCTGGTGACGGGCGCATCCCGTGGCATCGGCGCCGGGATCGCGCTGGAACTGGCGGACCGGGGGGCCGATGTCGCCATCACCTATCTGCATTCAACTGACAAGGCCGCCGCCATCGTCGGCGCGATGGAGGCGAAGGGCCGCCGCGCCCTGGCCATTCAGGCCGACAGCGGTGACCCAGCGGCGGTCGGGCGCTCGGTGGCTGAAACGGTCGGAAGGCTGGGCGGGCTTGACATGCTGGTCAACAATGTCGGCATCGCGCGGTCCGGCCCCCTGCAGGAGATGAGCTTGACCGATATCGATGCGCTGCTGAACGTGAATGCCCGTTCCGCTGCGCTGGCTGCCCGGGCGGCCATCCCGCATCTCCAGCAGGGCGGGCGCATCATCACCATCGGTTCCTGCCTGGCGGAGCGGGTTCCCTATCCTGGCCTGACCGTCTATTCGATGTCGAAATCGGCGCTTCTGGCCTTCACCCGCGGGCTCGCCCGCGAATTGGGCCCACGGGGCATCACGGTCAACCTTGTGCAACCGGGGCCCATCGATACCGATCAGAACCCCGCCGATGGCGATTGGGCAGAGCCCAACCGCCGGCTCACATCGCTGGGCCATTATGGCAAGCCGGCCGACATTGCGTCTGCGGTGGCCTTCCTGGCCAGCCCCGCCGCCCATTTCATGACGGGGTCGGTGGTGACGGTGGATGCGGGTTTCAACGCTTAGCGTATTTCCGCAGCCCGGTCAGGCGCCGCAGCACTTCTTGTATTTCTTGCCCGATCCGCAAGTGCAGGGATCGTTGCGGCCCACCTTCACCACGGTGCGCGGACGCTGGCCCATGATGCCGTCGGCATACCACCAGCGACCGTCCTGGCGCACGAAACGGCCTGTCTCGTGATGGACCAGGTCCTTGCCGTCCATCGTGAACTTGGCCACGAACTCGACATAGGCTTCGTCCGGAGAGGCACCATTGGCCGTGGACCGCACTTCCAGTCCCGTCCAGGTGCTGGTCCGGGCCCATTCGGTCACCTGCTCGGCGTCGAAATCGTCCTGGGTGCCGGGCAGCAGCGTCTCGCCCAGATAGGCGACATCCTGCTTGGCAAAGGCGCTGTAGCGCGAACGCATCAGGGCTTCCGGTGTCGGGGCGACGGCGGTGCGGGCCAGGAAGGGGCCGCAGCAGGCATCGAAAGCCAGGCCGGAATCGCAGGGACAAAGGCTCATATCGCTCACTCGCAAGGGCAGAAGGTTCAGTTCGGCTTGGGCCCAAGGGGATAGCGGATTGCGCCGGCCCCCGCCAGTGCGGTTATGGCAAGGGGGGCTTCCGGTGAAGCGCGTCACAGGTCCAGCGACAATTCCCGGCCCGGCTTCGGACTGTGATCATGCCAATGCAGGTTGCAGCGTGGCTCGTACAGGTCGGCCTGTCCCAGTTCCACGGTGCGGTCGTTACTGTGCTTCTTGAAGCTTTTATGCGCGTCATGCCCGCACACGGCGCAACGGGCCCGCAGCTTCTGCAACCCATCCGCCATGGCGGCCAGAGTGGCCGTCACGGGAAAGGCCCGGCCGCGCCAATCCATGTCCAGCCCGGCCACGGCCACATCGATGCCCCGGTGCAGCAGCACCCGCACATCCTCCACCAGGTCACCGTGATAATGGGGGTCGGTGCAGAACTGCACTTCATCGATGAAGACGGCGGCGATGCTGTCGGCCACGGCGGGCATGCGCGTGATCGGGATGGCGTCGAAACCGATGCCATCATGGTTGACCACCCGGTTTTCAGCATAGCGCACGTCGAAGGCGGGCTTCAGAAGCAGGATGTGCGAGCCCGTGCCATGCGTGTACCAGATGGCGCGTTTCAGGATTTCCGTGGATTTGCCGGAAAACATGGGACCGCAGATGACTTCCAGCTTTCCGTAGCGCATGCCTGTTCCCTGTCGCTTCTTCCCGGCCCGGGTTTGCTTTCCATAGCCGAGATCGGCCGTTCATGCCATGAAAACGCCATGTGATACGCGCGCCGGTAAATCCTGACGGGTCAGGATTTGCCGGTTTCGGCGGCGCGGGCTGCCGCCGCGCCAGTTGGCGCGGATACCGGGGGCAGGATTTCTCGACCCCGGTATGAGAGGGAGAGGGCGAAGGGGCATGCAGGGCTGGACCGACGGGTATGTCACGGAAATCGGCTATACGCATGGTTTCCATGCCGAGTTGCTGCCCTGGTCCATGGCGGCGGCGCTGGGGCCGCGCGCGCCCATCCGGCCCGATGCCGGCTTCGATTATTGTGAACTGGGCTTCGGGCAGGGCTTCACGCTGGCCCTGATGGCCGCTGCCAATCCCCAGGCGCGGTTCTGGGGCAATGACATCAATCCCGCCCACGTGGCCCATGTCCGGGGGCTGGCCACGCGGGCCGGGCTTGGCAATCTGACGGTCAGCGACAGGGGCTTTGCCGAATATGGCCGCGCCGGCCTGCCCGGTTTCGACATCATTGCCCTGCATGGCGTGTGGTCCTGGGTTGGACCGGTCCAGCGGGCGGAGATCGTGGACTTCATCGCCCGTCACCTGAAGCCCGGTGGCGTGGTCTATATGGGATACAATGTGTTGCCCGGCTGGGGGCAATATATGCCGCTGCGTGAATTGATGCTGGCGTCGGTGATGCGCGGGCAGGGGGGCTTGCCCGACCGTATCCAGGGCGCGCTGGCCCTGGCCGACAGGCTGCGTGCGGCTGGCGCCGCGCATTTCCAGGTCAACCCCACCGTATCGGCCCGGCTGGACCAGTTGCTGGACCGGCCCGTAGCCTATCTGGCACACGAATATTTCAACGAGAATTGGCACCCCACCTACTTCACCGATCTGGCGGCCAGTCTGGCGCCGGCCGGATTGAGCCTGGCGGCCCAGGCGCGGGCCGCCGACCGCTGGGAAGAGGAACCCCGGCGGCAGGCCATCCTTACCGCCGGGGGGGCTGCGGCGGCCGATGATCCGGCCTTTGCCGAACTGCTGCGGGATTTCCTGTCCAACCGTCCCTTCCGCCGCGACCTGTTCATCCGCGTAGGTGGGCAGGCCGGGACAGGGGATATGGCAGGTCAGGGTGACCGGATATGGGCGGCACTGGGCACGCCCCGCGACCTGCCACGCCGGGCCACGCCGGCCACCCTGCCCGTGGAGCCGCCGTTCGACGAGGCGCACGCCCTGCTGACGGCGCTGATGCAGGGGCCGCAGGCGGAGCAGGCATTGCTGGCGCCGCTGGGTGACCGGGGTCCGGCCGCGCTTGCCGCGCTGGCCGCCCTGTCGCTGGTGACGCCGGCCCTGCCGGAGACCGGGCTGGCCCGGCGTCGTGAAAGCTGTGCGCGCCTGAATGCGCTGCTGCTGGCGGACGCGCAGCAGGCCGACCGGATGACGGCCCTTGCCTGCCCCGTGACGGGCGGGGCTGTGGAGACCAGTCGCATCGAACTGCTGTTCCTGGCCGCGCTGGAAAAGGGGACGGAGCCGGCGGCCTTCGCCTGGAAGGTGCTGGAGGCGGCGGGCCAGCGCGTGCTGCGGGACGGCCGGCCGCTGGATACGCCCGACCGCAACCGTGCAGAACTGGCAGACCAGTGGGAAAGCTTTGCCCGGCGCCGCCTGCCCCTTCTGCGCCTTCTGGGTGCGGTGCAGCAGGATGGATGACGCTTTTGTACAGTCAGGATGAAAATTCGGTGTAATGCTTCGGAAGAAGGTGGCTTTTCTCGAAAGTGCGGTGCAACATGGCGGGGCGTCACCCTGACTGCCCCCCGCCGATGGAGAGACGATTCCATGCCGCGCAAGTCCGCCAAGCCCGTCATTGTCGATGCCGTTGCCCTGACTGTTCCAGAGGCGGCCGCTGCCGCCATCACGCCTCCCTCGCCCCGGAAGCCCCGCGCCGCGGCCAAGCCGCGGGCTGCCAAGGCTGAACCGGCAGCGAAGAAGAAGGTGACGACCGCACCCCTGGCCGCCGAACCCTCGCAGGATCAGGTGGCTGAGGAAGCCTACCTGCTGTGGTTGAGCGAGGGCCAGCCGCAGGGACGTGATGTCGAACATTGGCTGGTGGCCGAACAGATCGTTCGCAGCCGGCTATCCCTGCTGTCCGCCGCCGTTCACACGGCCTGACCATCGCTGCCGGCCGGGCGACGGCCGCCCCCCGCGCATCCAAGCCCCCGCCCCTGAAAGGCGGGGGTTTTTGTTTGACCCGGCGAAGCTTGCCGTTTCCGGCTTTTCCAGCCGGCAGAAATTGCCGCCTATCATGTGCGACAGGGGGATTTTTCACATAACTATCTGATAAACAACAACTTCATCAAGTTGGCCCGCCCGTTGCATCTCTGGGGGCGGGCCGGTCGTGGGGATCGGTCCTGACGCAAAGTCGGCAAAAGGAACCGGTCGATGACCAGCCTCTTCGGCGTTCTCTCAAACACGACAAGCACCTTGAAGATGATTCAGGGCCAGCTGTCGCTTGTTGCCGAGAATGTGGCCAAGGCCGATGATCCCAACCGTTCCCGCCACACGTTGGAACAGACGACCGACAGCCGCGGCAACGCCGTCGTGGCCCAGTACAAGCGTCAGGTCGATGTCGCCCTGCGCGTGCAGCTTGAGCAGACCATTTCGGAGGAGTCCAGCGCCACGACCCTGGCCGGCTATATGCGCCGGGTTACGGATTTGTTGGGGACCACGGGCGGCACGCCGCCGCTTTCCGATAGTCTGGAGAAATTTGAATCCGCCTGGCGCGAACTGTCCGCCAATCCGGAAAATGTCGTCGCCAAGAACCAGATCGTGATCTATGGAGAGGATATCGCGCGGGAGATGCAGCGCCTGTCCTCGGGCATCGGCGATCTTGAAAAGCAGCTCGACAATGATATCCGCGGTTCCGTTGATCAGTTGAACAGCGCGCTTGCCGAGATCGACAAGCTGAATGCCGATATCCTTGCTACCCGGGGGGCGGGCGATCCGACCCTGGCCATGGAGGATCGGCGCGACCAGCTCGTGCGCGATGTGGCCAGCATGATGAGCATCCGCACCGTGGAGCGCGCGGACGGCAAGCTGTCGATCTTCACCAGTTCGGGCATCTCGCTGTTGGATGCCGCCCCGGTCAAGTTCACCTATGACAATGGGGAGCTTCGGTCCACCGGGTCGGACCGGGATCTTTCCGGCATGGTCTCCGACGGCAAGCTGGGCGCCCTGCTGGAACTGCGGGCCGATGGATCGACCAAGGACCCGGTCCAGGCCGCTTCCAGCCTGCCCGGTGCGGAGGTTCTGCGCAAACTGCGCTCGCAGCTGGAGGCGGTGGCACAGGCTTTCCTGGGCCCGACCAAGGCGGGCGAGCCCACCAGCTTCGCCGATGCCTACAGCCAGGCATCGCCGACGGCCGAGGGTGAGTTGCCGGACCGTTTCTTCATCGGTAACGGGGCCGGTACCTTCGGCATCAACCCGGCCCTGCTGTCGGGCCAGCTTCAGGTGAAGACCAGCGCGGCGGAGAGCGTGTCCACGGCGCTCAATAGCTCGGGCCGCAGCATCACGGCCGACGGGTTGCGCGCCACGGGCCTGACCTACAGCTCCATGGTCAGCACCATGATCACCCAGTGGAGCGCCAATTCAAAGGTGGTGGGCGAACAGGCAACCATCGCCACGGATTTCAAGATGCAACTGGATGTTCGCTACAAGAACAATGTCGGCGTCAACATGGATGAGGAAATCGCCATGTTGCAGGTCCTCCAGCGCAACTATTCCGCCGCCGCCCGCGTGATGCAGACGGTCAACAACATGTTGGACGCCATCGAGGGGATCGTGAGATGACGGGCATCAGCAGCTACGCCAGCTATCTTAATCTGGTCCGGACCGTTACGGGCGGTCAGAGGAACATCGATACGCTGTCCCAGCAATTGTCGTCCGGCAAGCAATCGACGGATGTCGCCTTCTATGGCGTGCAGACGCAGCGCCTGCTGGACCTGCGCACCGAACTGGTACGCCGGCAGAGCTATACGCAGGTCATCGATCAGACCTCCACGCGGGTGCAATCCTACAATACGATCATGGAGCGCATGGCCGACATGGCGTCGGAACTGACCAGCACGACGCGCCTGCCCGCCGGACCGGGCGCGGTGCGCGTCAGCACCGTCAACAATGCGACGGCCGGTTCCATGAAGGTCAGCGTGGACCTGACCAACAGCCGCTTCATGGCCGAAGCCACCTATACCGTTTCCGCGATCCCCAGCCGCAGCGGCCCGCCGGGCAGCTTCGATGTGACGGTCTCCGATGGTCTGGGCGGTGTCGCCACCAACACCATCAATCTGAAGCAGGTGCCGCCGCAGGTCGATGCCGATCGTTTCACGATCACTGGCGGGCCGGGCGATGGCGCCATCGTCAAGCTGAACATCGAGAAGCTGGAAGGTTCCGGCATCTCCTCCTTCGATGTGAGCTGGCCGGAACTGACCGCCACAAAGGAAATCATCAAGGGGATGACGGCGGAACTGCAGTCGCTTCTGAACCAGAAGGTCGGCGACCGCTATCTCTTCGCCGGGTCACGCTATGACACGGTGCCTGTGGGCGACCTGATCTCCGCCAAGCAGATCAATCGCGTCACCCTGGTGGGCGAGCGCGGCGACGTGGGCACGACCTACGAGATGACCCTGAATGGCAAGCGCTTCACCTATGTCACGACGGGACAGGAACAGTCGCTGAACGAGGCGCTGACCAACAGCACCGGCACAGGCCTGGTCGACCAGATCAAGGCCTACCAGCCGCCCCTGAACGTCACCGCATCGGTACTGAACGGGGTGGTCACGGTCACCGGCAACGATCCCAAGGAAGGCTTCACGCTGGCCACCAACGTCTATGAGCCGGGGCGGCACAACAACCGGATCGAGGCGTCCCCCCTGGCCATCGACGGCGACACGGCCCCCTTCACCATCCAGACGGCCAGCGAAACCCAGGAGCAGATTGATCATGTGAAGCTGCACGGGGCGGAGGCCGATGTCGGCGATGTGTTCAACATCTCCATCGGGGCGCGCACCATCGTGCAGAATGACGGCGCCCCCGAACAGGTGGTGATCGCCGGACCGACCGAATATTCCTATGTCGTCGGGCCGAAGGATTTCGACGAGATCGCGGCCATGCCGGCCCCGCAGCCCTCCATGTCGGCCTTCGTGGCAACCAAGCTGATGGACCAGATCAATGCCGACGGGACCTCTCCGGTCGTCGCCAGCATCGATCCCGCTGACGATACGAACATCGTGCTGACGGCCAAGGAAAATAATTCCCAGTTCCAGACCGAAGCCAGCATCAACAATGCCGGCAACCGCACGATGCTGGTCAACAACAAGCTGCCGCCGCTGGCCGAGCATGGTGATTTCACCAGCACCACGCGGCCCCCGGACCTGCCCTTCTACGACACGCAATATGCTGCCAATGCCACCAGCACCGCGGCCTATGACATCGCCCGCGTGCAGGTGGATGACGGCTACACGGTCAGCTATGGCGTCACCAGCAACGATCCCGCCATCCAGAAGCTGGTCAACGCCCTGCGCAGCCTGACGGCCGCCGTGGCCCGCCCCGGCGAGTACAGCCAGCGGATGAACGAGGCGCGCGACGTGCTGACCGGTGTCACCGGCGAGTTGCGGGGCGCCCAGGCCCGCGTCGCGAACGCCAACACGGCCATGGAGAATGTGCGCTCCCGCCATCAGGACGCGCTGACCAAGGCCAAGAACGAATTGGCCGGCATCGAAGGCATCGACGAGAACGAGGTCGCCGTCCGCCTGAAGGCCGCCATGAGTTCGCAGGAAGCTACCTACACGGTCGCGTCCCGCGCAAATTCCCTCTCCCTCATCAACTTCCTCACCTGAATCGCAGCAATCATCCATCCAAGGAGAACCGACATGAACGCCTATGTTTCCCAGAATGCCATCGCCCCCGTTTCCGCCGGCCAGAGTGCGGCAGGCACCCCGGAAGAACAGATGCGCGTCCGCCTGTTCGACCAGTTCAACAACTTCTGGATCAATGCCGTGAAGGACGGTGTGCCCTATGACATGGTTGGCACCATGACTGTCACGGCCGCCATCTATGGCCTGCTGGCCAAGCATGGCGCCGGCACGACCGTGGAGTTCCTGGAAGGTATCACAGAGGATGTGCGGTCCGGGCTCTTCAGCCTGCCGCGTCCCAACTGATCCCCCCCTCTTGTCATCCCTGTCGTGCCGCAAGGGCCGGTTCCGCATATGGCGGGCCGGCCCTTTCCCATGTTCGCTCCCCCCCGGCAAAAGCCCCCCGCCGGGCGGCAAAAACCGCCGGGCCAGAGCCCGGCAATCTTTGTCACCACCGGCTTGCAGATACCGACCATTTAAGGATTTTCCTTCCATATCAGATAGATGGTGGATTTTCAGGTAGTTGGCACGGTCCGTGCTTAATAGACAGCGACACGCCAATACCCTGACGGGAGCCCTTCCATGAGCATCTTCGGATCGTTGACCACCGGCATTTCGGGCCTGCAGGCGCAGGCTTCGGCGCTGGGGCATATCTCGGACAATATCGCCAACTCCCGCACCACGGGTTACAAGCGCGTTGACACGTCCTTCAGCAATCTCGTGCTGCAGTCCAACTCGCGCGTTCACAATCCCGGCGGCGTGGTGGCCCGTCCCAGCTATGCCAACAATGTGGCCGGCAATATCGAGACCGTCGATCGCACGACCAACCTGGCCATCCGCGGACAGGGCTTCTTCAGCGTCAGCCGCCTGACCACGGTGAACGGGGTCAGCACCCCGACCGACGGGCGTTTCTACACCCGTGACGGCAGCTTTGAACTGAACGATCAGCGCACGCTGGTCAACAATTCCGGCTATGCACTGAACGGCTATATCTACAACGAGGCGACGGGCGCCTATTCCACGACCGTTTCGCCGATCCAGGTGACGGCCGATATCGACAGCCCCGTGGCCACCCGCTCCATCGAGCTGCGGGCCAACCTGCCGACCACGCCGACGCCGGGCCAGGCCATCCAGCCCACAACCATCCAGGTGTTCGATGCCACGGGCACGCCGCGCGACATCACCCTGGGCTGGCGGCCGGGACAGACCGAAGGGTCCTGGCGCCTGACCATCGACACGCCGGGCGCCGTCGGCAGCCAGCCGCTGGCCGGCAGCCTGCCCGGCTATCCCGTCAGCTCGCAATCGACCAGCATGACCCAGGGCACCCAGCCGCGCCAGCAGATCGAGGAGGTGCAGTTCACCTCTCCCAGCGGCAACGGCGCCTTCAAGGTTGGCGACGCCTATCAGGTGACGGTCAATGGCGTGAACTTCACCGAGACAATCACGACCAACAATGCCTCCCAGCTTTCCAACCTGGCGGGCGTGGCCCAGTCGCTGGCGGACAAGATCAACGGCGCCGTCCCCCCGGTGGGTGTCACGGCCACCGTTTCCAACGGGCGCCTGCGGATCTCCTCCTCCACCGCCGGCCAGGGCTTCGACCTGACGACGGCGGTTACCAACGCCACGCCCACCACGAACACCGTCAATCCCCCGGTCACCACCACGGCCACGGCCAGTCAGCCGCAGCAGAGCGTGGTGACCTTTGCCGGCAGTTCCATCGATATCGGTGACGTCTTCACCATCAATGTCGACAATGCCAGCTCGCGGACCTACCGCGTGGAGGTAACGGCCGCCAATATCGGCCAGTTGCGCGACCTGAACGGTGTCGTGACGGCCCTGGCCGCCCAGATCAACGCCAATTCGGCGGGTGAGCGGGTTGTTGCCTCCGTCACAGGCAATTCCCTGACCCTGCGCGGCACGACCCTGGGCGAGCCGTTCAGTGTCGGTGAGCAACTGGGCATGACGACGACGGCCAATGCCACCGGCGTGCAGCAGGTGACCGAACTGTCCTATCCCGACCGCACACCGGTGGCGGGTGACACGTTCAGCATGACCATCGGCGGTACCGTTTATTCCCACACGCTGACGGCGGCTGACATCGCTGCCCTTCCGGCCAACCCGTCGATGAGCGACGCGCTGACCCTGGTGGCGCCGCCGGCGCCGGGCGTGACATTGCTGCAGGATGGCGGCGGTACCGCCCCGCCGGTGAACGTCAGCGCCAGCGGCAACCGGCTGATCCTGACGGCACCGGTCGCGGGCACGGGTTTCTCCGTCACGGCACGTGACAACCTGATGCAGCCGGCGATCACCAACGCCCTGCCGGCCGACAACACGACCTTCGTCAGCTCGGTGCAGGGGAACATCTCCGGCAGCCGGCAGACACAGCGCATCTCCATCACGGGCGTGCCCGGCGATGTGGGGGCCACCTATTCCGTCACACTGCGCAGCCCCACGGCGATCCAGACGAACCCCGTCGCCATGCGGGGCACGACGACGCAGCAGCCGACGGCCACCCTGCCGCAGATCACCCAGATCGGCTATCCGAACCGGGCGCCCGTGGCGAACGAGGTCTACAGCGTCACGGTGAACGGCACGACCTATTCGCACACGCTGACCGCCGCCGACATCGCGGGTCCGCCGGCACTGGCGACCATGAATGATACGTTGAATTTCGTGGCGGGCCAGCTTGGCCTGCCGGCCGGGATCACCGCGTCCGCCACCGGCAATAATCTGATCCTGACCTCGACCCCGAATAACAGCTTCACGGTTACCGGGACCGATGCCATCGCCACCACCACCGATGCCGCCTCGCAATTCTTCGACTTCTCCAACACCACGGCGGCGCCGACGGTGGGCAACCGTTATGCCATCACCATGAACGGCACGACCTATGCGATGCAGATATCCGAACAGAATCTGGCCGACTTCCCCACGGTGGCCAGCGTGCTGGACAATCTGGTGACCCGGGTCGGCAATGATTTCGGCGCCCCCTTCACGGCCAATGCCGTCAAGACCAACGGTGTCACGACCGGCATCACGCTGACGGCCAAGGATGCCAGCATCCCGCTGGACGGCACGCAGGCCATTCCCGAAAGCTTCAACCGGACCATCACCTATACGACCACCGGCAGCGAGGTGTCGCTGGACGAGATCGCCGCCAACCTGGCCCTGAAGGTCAACCAGGATAGCGGCGTGCCGGTCCAGGCCACATCGGTGGGCGGCGTGCTGACCTTTACCAGCAACCAGGACGGCATCGCCTTCCTTGGCGAGCCGTCATCGACGGCGGGCACGACGCCGGCCCATATCACGCTGGGCTTTGGCGGTACACTGCCCAACGGCGAGTTGGCCAAGGCCGGCACGCTGTCCAGCCTGTCGTCGGCCAATGTCGGCCTCGGCAATGCGACAGTCAGCGCCGTGACGGAAGCCGGGCAGCCGGCGCAGGTGACCTTCCTGGTCGATTACGGCAACGGGCCGCAGCGCATGACCCTGGACCTCGGCACCTTCGGCGAGGCAACGGGCCTGACGCAGTATGATGGCAGCACGATCAACGTCACCTCATTGCTTCAGGATGGCAGCCCGCAGGGCACCTTCCGCGACGTGGAGATCCGGGACAATGGTGATGTCGTGGCCAATTACGA
This sequence comes from Niveispirillum fermenti, assembly GCF_052474395.1. Classification (NCBI taxonomy): domain Bacteria; kingdom Pseudomonadati; phylum Pseudomonadota; class Alphaproteobacteria; order Rhodospirillales; family Azospirillaceae; genus Niveispirillum; species Niveispirillum fermenti. The sequence continues at coordinate 18,394 of NZ_CP156679.1, forward strand.
CAATGGCCGCCGGCGGATCATCGCCCAGGTGCCGCTGGTCCTGTTCAACGACCCCAACTCCCTGTCGCGTGAGACGGGTGGGGTGTTCACGGAAACCTCGGAAAGTGGCCGCGCGCGTTTCACCAGCACGGGCATCAATGGTGCTGGCACCATCGCCACCAGCTCGCTGGAGGGATCGAACGTGGATATCGCGCAGGAATTCACGAAGCTGATCGTGGCCCAGCGTTCCTACACGGCCAATACCCGCGTCATCACGACGACCGACGAAATGCTGACGGAGACGATCAATCTGAAGCGGTAAGGCATCGGGCGGCAGCGGCCCCTTACCCCTAGCTGCGCGGCGTGTCGATCCCGGCCCCTTTCCAGGGCCGGGATTTCGCGTTTCCGGGCCATGCGGGGGCCGGGGGTGGTCGCGGGCGGTAAACGGCGTTATACCAGCGGCATTAATTAATGACCGATGCCCATTGTCTTTGGGCGATTGACTTTATGCGGCCTTTTTCATCGCTGAGGCTGTTCCAGGCGTTGCAGCAAGCGTCGAGAATGTCCTGATATGACTGGTAGACTGTGTTGGATAGGAAGCTCTGACGGAGATATTGCCAAATATTTTCCACGGGGTTCAGCTCTGGACAGTATGGCGGCAAGGTCAGGAGCGAGATGTTATCAGGGACGATGAGGGTCCCGCCTTGCTGGTGCCATCCAGCACCGTCCAGGACGACGACAGCATGATGATCTGGGCGTACCATTTTGCTGATCTCGGCCAGATGCAGGCTCATCATCTTGGCGTTTACTGTGGGAAGGATCAGCGCCGCGCCGATATCGCGGGCCGGGCAGACGGCCCCGAACAGATAGGCCCACTCGTAGCGCAGGTCCTTCGGTCGGCGGGGCCGCGAGCCCTTGGCGGCCCAAACCCGGGTCAGGGTACCCTGCTGGCCAACGCGGGCCTCGTCTTGCCACCAGACCTCTATCGGCTTGCTGCGGGCATGGTCGGGGATGGCAGCGCGGATCAGGTCGGCGAAGTTTTTTTATGCGCTTCAAGGGCTTCCGCATCCTGGCGCGGGTGCTGTGGCCGGGCGGACAGGCGCCGGAAGCCCAGGCGTCGCAGCAATTCTCCAACGGTACGCTCCGCCAATGTCACCCCGAACTCGGTGCTCACCTTGGCCGCCAGGTCCGCCCGCCGCCATCGGACCACACCGTCCACAGCCAGGTCAGGCCCTGCCTTCACCCAAGCCGCCACCTGGGTCCGCTGCTCGGGCGTCAGCAAGGCCCGCCGACCCGTATGTTTGCCGTCCGACAGCCCCACAGGCCCCCGCTCGTTGTACCGGTGAACCCAGTCCCTGAGCGTCTGACGGTCCATGCCGCCAGCAGACGCCGCTGCCTCCCGGCTGGACCCTTCCAGAACCAGCGCGATAGCCAAAAGACGCCTCACAACCGAAGGATCGCCCTCTCGACGCGCCCGAACCCGCAGGTCTTCAGGGCCAAGCCCAGGCCACGTAACCTTCACCGGCGCTGCCATCATCCCCTCCCATACCTTCGCACGCACAGGGAATCACAAACTCAACAAAACCGGAATCCTACTTCCAACCAGGAGAGTCAGATTTTCAAGCCGCTGGTATTAGACTTGCACGGTCCCGCAACCGAAACCCTTGTGCCCGACCCTCGCGCCATGGCCGATATTTCCGGCATCCGTACCGGCTTCATGGGGCCGTCGGCCTCTACGCCGGCGGGCAGGACGGCTGCGCCCGCCAGCGCCGCGGCGTCCGGTCAGGAACTGACGACCGACCAGCAATCGCAGGTGCGGGAGCTGCAAAAGACCGACGCCAAGGTCCGCACCCACGAGCAGGCACACAAGACGGCCGGCGGTCCCTATGCCGGCGGTATCCGCTACGAATACACCACGGGTCCCGATGGCCGCCGCTATGTCACGGGCGGGGAGGTGCCCATCGATGTCTCGCCCGTCCGGAACAACCCGGAGGCGACCATCACCAAGATGGAGGTGGTGAAGCGCGCGGCCCTGGCCCCGCAGGAACCATCGCCGCAGGACCGCGCCGTCGCCGCCCAGGCCGATGCCAACAAGGCCGCGGCCCAGACCGAACTTCGCCAGCAGCAGAACGATCCAGAGGGGGAGGGGACAGGGGCGGGGGAAGCGGCCGGAGTGGCGGGGGAAGCGGCCGGAACCGTGGACCGGTCGACGGCCCCATCTGCGGCGGCGGCATCCGATGCCGATCTGGCACTGCGCCTGCGTCAGGCCGGAAAAAGCTATGGCCGGGCGGATGCCACCGCCCGGCCGGCCTTTTCGATCATTGCTTGAAGACCCAGTGCCGGCAGGGGTTCAGCCGAACAGCACGTTGTTGAGCTTGGTCGTGCCGGAGGCGCCGATATCGAAGCTCTGTGCGGCGGTCAGCATGCTGACCAGTTCAACCTGGGCTGCCGATTGTTGCGGCATGCCATCGCCGGCCTTGGGCTGCTGGGCGATCGTATCGTAATCCTTGCGATAGATACCCTGCGAGAATTGCAGCGCATAATTCTTGGAGGTCTTGGTGGCGCCGGTCGCGTCCTTCACCGTCTCTGCGCCATCGTGGGTGACCTTTACATAATAATCACCGGCGGCCAGCTTCATCTCGCCCTTCTGCATGGCCTCATACTCGCGGCTGGCCTTGCCCTGGCCTTCCTTGCTGTCGGCCAGGACGGAGCCATAGCGCGTCATGATCTGAATGCGCAGCCCTTCATCCCCCAGAAAACCGATCTGAGTGTCACCGGCGCTCTGTACCCGCAGCTTGAAGACATCGCCCTTGTCGCCCTTGTTCAGGGCGCTGTAAACGTTCAGGCGGGTGGTGTCCTTGACCAGCGTGCCGATATCGGTCGCGGCGCCATTGGTGGAATAGGGGGATTTGCGGACGGTCTTTTCGAAGGTCTCGACCTGGACCTTGGACTGGGCCTCGTCCTTCTTGCGCTGCTTCGCGGCCTCCGCCGCATAGTTGGCAAGCTGCTTTTCGATATCCGACAATTGGGTGCTGGTGCTGTTCAGCACGCTGTTGGCCGACGCGGACGCCGTTGCGGCGGGCGTGTTCGTATTGTACAGCGACGATGTGCTGCTGCTGCTCAAAATCGAACTGGTGCCAACGGACGTGACCATGATCCGTCTCCCTCTATCTATCACGGCATCCCAGGTGGATGCCCGAAACAGCCCCTATCTCCCAGGATCATAGCCCGGAATTGCATAAAATGCAATCTATCTCCAGGTTGATTTCCATGATCATCGCATGGAAATCAACCTGGAGATAGCGAATATCGGGGTTCCGCAACTTCGTCCCCGATCTTGCCGGCGCGGGACAGTTCCGGCAGATCAGATGGATATGCTGACACGGCCGGCGCTGGGGGGCGCGGCTGCTGGTTTCGGGGCGGCGGATGCGCTGGCCGTGGGGGTGCTGGCCGTAGGGGAGCCGGTGGCCGGCACCGCGGCTGTGGCCAGCATATCGGCACCGGCGGCGGGACGCTGCGACAGCCCGGTGGCGACGGCACGGTTGATATCGATCAGCCGGTCCAGCTTGTTGATGTCGAGATCGACCAGCCGGTCGAAGGTCTGCCGGTCCACGATGATGGACAGGGCCAGGATGTTTTCCCGTACATCCTTGGGCAACTGGCATTCCGGATCGACCATGGAGGTCTGGAAAATGGTCCAGAGGCGCTGGTTGAGCGTCAGCGCCTGACGCAGCATGTCCGGATTGTCCGGCGCCTGCCGGGCATGAATCAGGCGCCGGGCGGCTTCGGTCAGGCCCCAGGCTTCAACATCGCGGGGATCGTCGGAGGTCGGACGATTGCTGTAACCCGTCGCAGGCTTCATAACGGTTGCCGTGCCCTATGAACGGTTAAATCATAGGGGCATTATTCCACATCGGGTTACGCCTAACAAGGACAATGGCCCGAACCGGCCCGTTAGGCCGGGCGGCCATAGGGATAGGGAACGGATGAGCCAGGCAACGAAACGGATGACGCCGGAGCAGGCCGTCAGCCTGCATCAGGCCGGTGATGTGGCGGGTGCCGCGGCGGCCTATCGACTGCTGCTGGCGCGCGATCCGCAGAATGCCCAGCTCCTGAACCTGCTGGGCGTGGCCAGTCTGCAGCTTGGCCAGCCGGCCGCCGCCGTCGACCTGCTGCGACAGGCGGCCCGGCGGCAGCCGGCCAACCCCGATGTGCATGACAATCTGGGCAGCGCGCTGCGGGCCGCCGGGCAGGCGGCGGCGGCCGTCGCCGCCCATCGCCAGGCGCTGAAGCTGAAGCCGGGCCATCCGCCCTTCCATTTCAATCTGGGCAATGCCCTGGCCGCCATGGGGGCCCACCGTCAGGCCGCCGATGAATACCGCCATGCGCTGGCCGGCCGGCCGGGACATGGCGGCACGCGGTTCAACCTGGCCAACAGCCTGCGGGCGCTGGGAGAGCTGGACGCGGCGGCGGCGACCTATCGCGAACTGCTGTCGGTCCAGGCCGATCATGCGCAGGCCTGGAACAATCTGGGGGCCGTGCTGTCCCTGCAAGGTGAGCTCGGCGCGGCGGAGGAGGCGTACAGCCGGGCCCTGGCATTGCGCCCCGACCATGCGGAAACCCTGTCCAACCTGGGTAATGTACTGGTGCAGCGGGGCAAGCTGGGGGCGGCGCTGGCCTGCCACCGCGCGGCCGTGCAGGCGGCCCCCGGCAGCGCGGAGGCGCATATCTTCCTGGGTGTGGCCCTGCAGGAACTGGATGAATTGGCGGCGGCCACGCAGGCCTATCAGGCCGGGCTGCGGATCGAGCCGGAGAATGTCCGCGGCCTGGCCAACCTGGGCAGCGTGCTGGAGCAGGCCGGGGATCTGGCCGGGGCGGAAGCGGTGCTGTCCCGCGCCCTGGCCCTGCAGCCCGGATTCGCCGAAACCTGGGGCAATCTCGGGCTCTGCCATCTGGCAAGGGGGGACAGGGACCGGGCGCGTGCGGCGCTGGACCGGGCGCTGGAACTGGACCCCGATCTGGCGCGCGCGCGCGTCAGCCGGGCGCTGTTGCGCCTGGCCGGGGGCGACCTGGAGGGCGGCTGGCCGGACTATGCCTGGCGTTTCGCGGCGGGGGAGGCGCAACCCGATCGCCGCTTCGATGTGCCCGTCTGGCGGGGAGAGCCGCTGGAGAAGGGGCATCTGCTGATCTGGCGGGAGCAGGGGCTGGGCGATGAACTGATGTTCGCCAGCCTCTATGGTGACGCCATCGCCCGCGCCGGCCGCACCACCATCGACTGCGATCCGCGCCTTGTCGGCCTTTTTACGCGAAGCTTCCCGCGGGCCGTCGTCCGGCCGGCCCCGCCCAGCCGGCCTGATCACGACCATGTGGAGCGGGCGGCGGCCGACCGGCATGTGCCGGCGGGCGATCTGCCCGCCCTTCTGCGAGGCGGCAGCCTGGCCGGGTTCACCGGGGCTCCCTATCTGGTTCCCGACCGCCGCCGTCGCGACGAGATGCAGGCCTGGCTCGACGGGTTGCCGGCGGGGCTGCGCGTCGGCCTGTGCTGGCGTTCCCGTCTGCTGACCCACCGGCGGCAGCACAACTATCTGGATGTCGCGCAATGGGCGCCGCTGGCCGGGCTGGATGGCTTGCAGCCCGTCTGCCTGCAATATGACGCCATGCCGGAGGAATGCGCGGCGCTGGAGCGGCTGGCGGGACGGCCGCTTCACAGGGTGCCGGGGCTGGACCTGACCGATGACCTGGAGGGTGTGGCTGCCCTGGTCGCCGGGCTCGATCTGGTCGTGACGGCCCCGACGGCCGTGGGGGAAATGGCGGGGGCGCTGGGCACGCCCGTCTGGCGCGTGGTGCCCACGGGTGATGACTGGTCCCTGCTGGGGGCCGGTGTGCGCCCCTGGTTTGCCGTCATGCGTCCTTTCATGTCCGGCGGGGCGGGAGGGATCGGGCTGGCGGTAAGCCATCTGCGGCAAATTCTGGATGCGCATGCCTGACCTTGTGCGCTTGACCTGTTTGCATAAGCCTGCGGGGGTGCTATCGTATGTTTGAAGGACTCAGATGACGTCCTTCAAGGGTGTGGGGGACAGCCAGGATCAAATTCTCCTGTTAACGTTTTGTGACTCTGGCGGGCGGGCAGCATGTCGGCAGACAGCGGTTTAGACGGCAAAGTCGCACACAATGGCATGCCGCCCATTGTGAGCGCGGGGGGTGTCGGTCACTTCGACCGGCGTCGCATCACTGTGCTGTTTTGCGACATCGTCAATTCCTCCCAGCTTGTCATCCCCAACGATCCGGAAGATGTCTACGACCAGCTTACCGGGCTGATCGATATCATGAACCGTCATGTCCGCCGGTTCGGCGGCACGGTGTGTCAGACGCTGGGCGACGGCATCTATGCCGTTTTCGGCGCGCCGGTGGCGCAGGAGCGGCATGCCGTGCGCGCCTGTTTCGCCGCAGACGCCATCGTGCGTGAGGTGGCGCGCGGCGAACATGCGGTCCGCATCGGCCTTTGCTCGGGCGAGGTGCTGTGGGACCACGCCCGCGACGTGACCCAGGTGCAGAGCCCGGCGGTCGGCGCCGCCATCCATGTTGCGGCCAAGCTGCAGCAGAAGGCCGAGCCCAACAGCGTGCTGATGGCGGAGGCCACGGCGCGGCTGGCCCATGACTGGGCCGACACGAAACCCGTCGCCACCCTGACCCTGGCCGCGGGCGAGATGGTTGAAACCCATGCGCTGCTGGCCGTGCGCCGCCGCCGTCGGCAGCGGGAAGAAATGCTGCCCATGGTCGGGCGCGATCCGTTGCGCGCCGATCTCGTGCAGGTGCTGGACGCCATCGGCGGCGGGGCCGGGGCCGGCCGCTCGCATCTGCTGCGTGGCGAACCCGGCATGGGCAAGACCCGCCTGGTCGGCGTACTGGCCGATGAGGCGCGCCAGCGCGGGTTGCGTGTCGTCGAATGGCAGATCCCCCTGATCCATCCCGTCGGTGCGCCTGGGGCCCTTCAGGAACTGGTCGTGGAACTGCTGGACCGGCCGTTGCCCGGGACGCAGGATGGCACGCAATCCCTGTTGCAGGCGGCGGGCGCCACGCCGGAGGAAGCCAAGGCGCTGGCCCGCATCCTTCACCCCGCGCCGTCGGAAAAGGCCGGGGCGGAGCAGGCGACCATGGCCATTGTCGGCCTTGCCACCGCGGCGGTGGTCGCCCTGGCCCGTGCCACCGCCATGCGGCGGCCCTTGCTGGTCGTGGTGGAGGATGCGCATTGGGCCGACCCCATGCTGCTTTCCGTCATCGCCGCCCTGCCGTCGCTGGCGCCGCAGGTGCCCATGGCCGTCATCATCACCAGCCGTGACGAGGGGCTGCCGCAGAACCTCATGGACCATCCCTGTGTCACGGACCACCGGCTGACCCCCGTGTCACAACAGGACATGCTGCTGCTTCTGGCGATCTGGATGGGGGATGCCCCCGGGCTGGACGGGCTGAAGCTGGAACTGATGCGCCGGTCGCACGGCAATCCCTTCTTCCTGGTTGAGGGCGTGCGTGTCCTGGTGGCCAATGGCACGCTGACCGGTCCGGACGGGGATATGTGCCTGGGTCCGTCGCCCTGTCTACAGCTTCCCGATTCGGTACAGACGCTGCTGGTGGCCCGGACCGACACGCTGGATGAGCAGGCGCGCAACCTGCTGCGTATGGCGGCGGTCACCGGACCGACCTTCGATGCGGGGCTGCTGACGGCGCTGACCGGCGGCGACGTCGCTGCCCGCCGCCTGCCGGAACTGGTGGAGGCGGGATTCCTGGACGAGACCCGTCTGCTGCCCCGCCTGGAGTACAGCTTCCATCACGCCCTGCTGTATGAAGCCGTCTATGCGGGCGTCCCCCGGCGGGAGCGCAAGGAACTGCACGGCCGGCTGGCGACCTTATTGGACGAACCGGACTTCGTGTCCCTGCCCGGCCGGATGGCTGCACAGGCCCGGCATGCCTCCGGCGGGGGCTTGTGGGCTTTGGCGGTCCGTGCGGGCAGCGATGCCGGGCTGGATGCGCTGAAGCGATCACAGGCCACGGAGGCGCTGGCCCTGTTCGGCATCGCGGTCGACGCCAATGACAATTTGCCGGCCAGCGAGATGACCGCCTCCTCCGCCATCGACCTGCGGCTGGCGCTGGCCCGGGCCGCCATGCCGGCGGGCCAGGGTGACCGCGCCGTCACGGAACTGGACAAGGCCGTGACCCTGGCCCGGCGCGTCGGCGACCAGGAACGCGCCCTGGCCGGACTGGCGCAACAGGTGAATGTCGAATGGGTGTTCGGCCATATGGACCGGGCTGTCGAACTGGCCGACATGGCGTTGGACCATTGCGGCGGTGTCGACCGCGCCCATCCCGACCTGCTGATCATTGCCGCGGGCTGCCGCTTCGATCACGGCAATCTGGACCGCGCCCTGGACCTGCTGGAACTGGCTGAGCGGGGCCGTTTCCAGCAGGTGGACGGCCCGCGTTACCTGACGCTGGACGCACCGACGCTGATCGCCAGCCGTCGTGCCCGCTGCCTGTCGCTTATGGATCGCCACGCAGAGGCGGACGCGCTGGTAGCCCGCGCCTTCCGCCGGGCCGACAGCACGACCCATCCCTTCAACCGTATCTATGCCCGGTCGGATGCCGCGGAAATCCAGATCCGGCAGGGCCGGTTCGGTGAGGCGCTGGCCAATTGCTCGGAAAGCCTGGCGCTTTCCCGGTCGACAGGTTCCACCCTGATGGACACGATGAGCCTTTCCCGCCGGGGCTTCGCCCTTGTCAATATGGGCCGCGGCACCGAAGGCCTGACCGAGATCGAGCGTGGTATCCGCATGGCCATGGGGCGGGGGGCCTGCCTGCACGGTTCATGGGCCCGGCGTTACCGCGTCGTTGCGCTGGCCATGCTGGGAAGGCTGGACGAGGCGCTGGGAGAGTTGCGGGACCTGGGTGCTATTGTCCGTGATCGCGGCTATGGCCTGCTGGATGTCCTGTTGCCGCAACCGTCCGACCTGGCCGCCCTTGACGAAGGCTTCCGCCAGACATCAAGGCTGATCCGGTTGCAATAGAGCCATCAGTGCCTTGTCCCGCCGGTGGTGTCAGCCAGCCCGACCGGTAAAGCGCAACACCCGCCCGATGGACGGGCGGGTGGGCCAGCCTTGCGCGAAGGCGGCAGGCTGGTATCAATGCGGATGACGGGAAGAGAGGGATCAGAGCTTCATATCCGACGGCAGGTCGGAGAGCTCCCGCAACATCAGCGTGGCAATGCCGCGGGAAACAGCACGGTAGTAAGCCACCAGGAAAGCCCGGATCGTTGCCGTCAGCGAAGCGTTCTGGTGCTGCCGGCGGGACACGATGGTGATGACCTGATGGATCGTCAGTTCCTCGCGCTCGGCGATCTCATGCAGGGCCTGCCACATCACGGCTTCCAGGCGGACGCTGGTCCGGTGGCCATCGACCCAGACATTGTGACTGATCAACTGACCGTCCACCTCAAGATCATGAGGCTCGTAAACCGGGATATCGGAACGGGTGTGCGGTGCGTTCATGGCGGCCTCGCCTCTTCTACTATTATTCCGGAGCCCTTCAGCAGCCGCTTCAGCGTGCCTGCCCCAGGCACTTGGCTCCCGTGACAGAAGAATAGCGCCCTGCCTGCATACAATGCTGTGAAGCACTTCACACGGCAAAAGCTTCGCGCCGCATTACCTTTCGTTCGCGAGAAGTGCCCTGTGCTTCTCCGAACTCTACATGTAATCATCAGGAGGTTTGAGATGCTTGTTCGTGGTGCTGACGGCCGTCTTTACCGTGTTTCCACCGAAGGTGCGGTGGTCGTCTCCAATGAGACCCAGAGCGTGACGCAGGCGCGTGTTGCTGCCCGCCGTCCCGACGATGCCGGTGCCGCCGCCGAATATTATGGCGCCAGCGCCGAATATTACACCGCCTCCATCTGATCTGTGCCAGGCGGACGGCATCTTGCCCGTATCCGGGTGCAGGCCGTCCGCCGGTCGGGTTACGCGGTGCATGGTTATCGGACAAGGGGATCAGGGTATGGAACGGGTTCGTTCGGCCGACTGGGACAATATCGAAACGCGCCAGTGGCGCCGCTTGGTCTCGGCGGAGGAAACGCTGGCCCGCGTCAAGCCCCTGTTTCCCCTGTTCGGCATCACGCGCGTCGCCAATGTGACGGGCTTGGATACGATCGGCATACCGGTCGTGATGGTGAACCGGCCCAATTCGCGGGCCCTGGCCGTATCGCAGGGCAAGGGTACGACGCTGGCGGCCGCCAAGGCGTCCGCCGTCATGGAGTCGATCGAAAGCTGGCATGCGGAGCGTGCGACGCACCTGTCGCTGCGGATCGGGTCATACGAGGATCTGCGTTATTCGCTGCCCGTTGTCGACCCCACGCGCCTGCCCTGCCACATGGACAGCGCCTACACGCCCTATCATCAGCTTCTCTGGGCGGAAGGCACCAATCTGCGCGATGGCAACAGCCTGTGGATCCCCTATGAGATGGTCCACACCAACTATACCCTGCCGCTGCCGACGGGCCATGGCTGCTTCCAGGCCACGTCCAACGGCCTGGCTTCGGGCAACCATTGGATCGAGGCCGTGATCCATGGGCTGTGCGAGGTGATCGAGCGTGATGCCCGCACGTTGTGGAACCTGTTGCCGGAAGAGGCGCAGGAGGAAACCCGTATCGACCTGGAAACCATCGCCGATCCGACCTGCCGCGCCCTGATCGCCCGGTTCGCCAAGGCCGGCGTTGCCGTCGGCGTCTGGGACCAGACGGCCGACACGGGCGTGCCCACCTTCATGGCCCGCATCGTCCAGGATTGCGAGGGACCCGGCGTCACCGTGCGCCCGGCGGCCGGCTATGGCACGCATCTTGTCCCCGAGATCGCGCTGTCCCGCGCCCTGACGGAGGCAGCCCAGAGCCGCCTGACCTTCATTTCCGGCGCGCGCGACGACATGCGCCGCGAGGAGTACGACCATTACCTGGCCGAGGAGCAGCAGGCGGAATGGCTGAAGCGCCTGCGCCTGGGCGCCACGATCGGGAATTTCAACGATGTGGGCGGCTGGCAGGGCCAGTCGTTGCGCGGTGATCTGGAGGAGTTGCGCCGGCGTCTGGCCACTGTCGGTATCGAGGATATCGCCGTCGTCGATCTGACGCGGGCCGAGATCGGCCTGCCGGTCGTGCGCGTCGTGGTGCCCGGCCTGGAAGGCATCGACAGCGCCGGCAATTATTGCCTGGGCGCCCGCGCCCGCCATGTGGCCAGCCTCTGACGGTCGCCGCACCATCCGCTTATACCACCTTGCGATGAGTAGAACTCATCGCACGTTGGTCCGGCGGCGACCGCCACAGCACCGCTCGTGCGGCGTCGCCCGCGCCAACGAATGTTGGCGCCGGCGATTGAGGGCGGTGATCAGAGCCAACAGGTTCTGATCACCGCAAAATAGGTTTAAACGCCAGCCGGAGGCTGAACGTCATGAGTAACCATGTCATTGTCTTCCTGGGCCCGTCCCTGCCCGTATCGGCCGCCCGCCGCGTGTTGCAGGCCGATTACCGCCCGCCCGTGGCGCAGGGCGATGTGCTGCGTGCCGTGACGGAGAATCCCGCGGCCATCGCCATCATCGACGGTTTCTTTGAGAATGTGCCGGCCGTCTGGCATAAGGAAATCCTGTTCGCCCTGAGCAAGGGCATCCCCGTCCTGGGCGCGGCCAGCATGGGCGCCCTGCGGGCCGCGGAACTGCATCCGTTCGGGATGGAAGGTGTCGGCGCCGTGTTCGACGCCTATGCCGATGGCCGGTTGGAGGATGATGACGAGGTGGCGGTGACACACGGGCCCGCCGAACTGGGCTATCCCGTTCTCTCGGAAGCCATGGTCAATATCCGCCGCACCCTGTCCGACGCCTATGCCGCCGGCATCCTGTCCGGTGGCACCCGCCGGCTTTTGCAGGATCTGGCCAAGGACCTTTCCTATCGGGACCGCAATTTCGGCCGCATCCTGCGCGACGCGGCCGGCGAGGGGGTGGACGCGGCGGAAATCAATGCCTTCCGCGACTGGCTGCCGACGGGCCGGGCCGATCAGAAGCGGGAGGATGCGCTGGCGCTGCTGACCGTTCTGCGCGACAAGATCGCCGGCGGGACCCTGGCTGTGCGGCCGATCTTCGCCTTCGAGCATACGACCATGTGGGAGCGTGTGGCCCGTCCGGTCCTGCCGCTGCACGTTTGACTTGCATTTTCAGGGTGCGGGATCAATCCTTTACGCTGCGAAGCCGGCGATTGTCGTTCCGGTGAACAGGATGAAGGGGGATTGCCGTGCCGCCGGCCGTCGATCTCGGCACACTGCGCCGCAACGGGCTTTTCGCCGCCCTGAGCGATGCGGAAATGGAAGCCGTCATGGGCTTCGCCCGGCCCCGCCGCCTTGTGGCGGATGAACGGGTATTCGCCAAGGGGGATCCGGGGGACAGTCTCTACATCATCCTGCGCGGCCGCGTGGCGGTTCAGACCGAGTCGCAGGATGCCAAGGTGATGCTGCTGAACATCATGGACAGCGGCTCGGTCTTTGGCGAGATCGCCATGCTGGACGGAGGGGAGCGGACGGCCACCGTTGTGGCGCAGGAGCCGACGGAACTGCTCCGCATCGACCGCCGCGACTTCATGCCCTTCCTGGAACAGCACCCGGATCTGTGCATCCGGTTGATGGTCGTGCTGTGCGAGCGTGTGCGCTGGACCAGCGCCATCATCGAGGACACGGTGTTCCTGAATGTCACGCGGCGTCTGGCCAAGCGCATCATCATGCTGGCGCAGAATTACGGCCGCCCGTCGGATGCCGGTGTCCGCATCGCGACCTTCATCAGCCAGGAGGACCTGGCCAACATGCTGGGCGTGTCACGCGAGATCGTGAACAAGACCTTGAAAAGCTTTCAGAATGCCGGGGCGATCAGCTATCGCAACGGCTATCTGGTGCTGCATGACGAAAGCTTTCTGGAACAGATATCCCGCTGAGCGTAGGCTGGCCGCCATGGACGATCGGCCGGAACAGGGATGCAAGTGGACGTGAAGGGCAATTATCCGGGGCTGGCGCTGCTTCTTGGCCTTTGCCTGCTGCTGCCGGCCTGCGCCAGCCACAAGGGGCAGGTGACGCGCAATTACATGTATGTGCCGTCCCGTCCACCGCCGCCTTCCCCGCCGGCGCCCCAGCCTGCCGCCGTCATGCCGCCCGCCGCAACGCCGGCGGTTACAGCCGCGCCGCTGCCGCCGACCCCGCTGGTTCCATCCTCCGACCCCGCGGCGACCACAGGCCGGGCCACCCCGCCGGTCCCTGCCAAGGCCAATCCATGAATTCCACGGAAATCAACCAGGCCGTCGACCATGCACTGGCCCTGCACCGTGCCGGCCGGCTGGCCGAGGCCGAGGCCGCCTATCGTGCATTGCTGGTCGTTGTGCCGGCCCTGGCCGATATCCATTACCTGCTGGGCATGGCCTGTCTGGGCCAGGACAAGCAGCAACCGGCCCTGCGCGCGCTGCGCCAGGCCGTGCGGATGAAACCGGGGCAGGCGGAATGGTGGTTCAATCTCGGCAAGGCGCTGCGCCAGACGGGGGACAGGGAAGGGGCCCTGGATGCCCTTTCCCGTGCCATCCCCCTTTATGAAGGCCAACCGGCCCGGCAGGCGGAGGCGCTGGGCGAGCGGGGGGCCCTGCTGGCCCAGGCCGGCGATCCTGCCGCGGCAGAAACCGCCTTTCGGCAGGCGCTGGAAAAGGCGCCGGGCCATGCCGACCTGCGGCGTAATCTGGCGGGCCTGCTGCTCAACCGGTTCATCACCCCGGAAAGCCTGACGCAGCCCGCAGCCAGGGCCGCCCTGGCCGAGGCGACGGCGCTGGCCCCGGACATGGAGGCTGCCTGGATCCGGCGGGGAACGGCGTCGCTGCGTATGGAACGCCCGGCGGAGGCGCTGGGCATTTTCGATGAATGGCTGAGCCGTCACCCGGATTGCGTGCCGGCCCTGGTTGGCCGCGCGGAGGCGCTGGCCGTGCTGGGGCATTTCGCCAAGGCCGGCCAGACGGCGCTGGAGGCGGTCCGCCTCGCACCTGCCAGCGCCCCGGCCCTGGTGGCGCTGGCCGCGGCTGATCATGGGCTGGGCAATCTGGCCCAGGCCGAACAGTCCCTGCGCCGGGCCCTGGCGCTGGAGCCGGAAAGCCTGGCGGCCACCATGAACCTGGGCACCGTGCTGCGCGATCTCGGCGATGATGCCGGGGCCGAGGATTGCTATCGCCGCGCGCTGCGGCAGGCCCCCGATCTGCCGGTGGCTCATTGGCAGCGGGCCCAGGCCCGGCTCATGGCCGGCGATCTGGCGACGGGCTGGCAGGAATATGAGTGGCGCTGGCAGGTGCCGGGCTTCCCCCTGTCCGATGCCCTCCAGGCGCTGCCCGTCTGGAACGGTGATGGCCTGGCGCCGGGAACGGGCCTGCTGGTCCATGCCGAACAGGGACATGGGGACAGCCTGCAATTCGTGCGGTATGTGCCCATGCTCGTGGAGCGGGGGCTGGATGTCATCTTGCATGTGCAGCCGGCCCTGGTTCGGCTGTTCCGGGAAAGCCTGCCATCGGCCGTAACGGTGGCGGCGCTGGGCAGCCCCGTGCCGGCCGGGATAGGGCTGCGCTGCCCGTTGCTGGGCCTTCCTTTGCGCCTGGGCACGCGGACGCTGGCGGATGTTCCGGCCCGCGTGCCCTACCTGATGGCCGATCCTGTCCGGCGGGCGCGGTGGCGGGACCGGTTGTCCGGCCAGCCCGGCCCCCGGGTCGGGCTGGTCTGGGCCGGGGATGGCCGGGCCGGCGACCCGCGGGCCGCCGCGATCGACCGCCGCCGCAGCCTTTCCCTGCCGCAATTGACGCTGCTGGGCACCGTGCCGGGGGTCAGCCTGATCAGCCTGCAGAAAGGCGACAGGGCAGCCGATGCGGCGGCGGTGCCCTTCCCCCTGACCGACTGGACCGCGGAATTGTCGGATTTCGCCGATACCGCGGCGCTGGTGGCGGAACTGGACCTGGTGATCGCCGTCGATACGGCGGTGGCCCACCTGACCGGCGGCCTGGGCGTGCCTGTCTGGGTCCTCTCGCGGTTCGACGGTTGCTGGCGCTGGCTGCGGGAACGGCGGGACAGTCCCTGGTATCCCGGCCTGCAGCTGTTCCGGCAGCCGGCCTGGGGTGACTGGCGCCCTGTGATTGCCGATCTGGCCGATGAGCTAACAGATTGGGTCGCGGCAAGAGGAGGGGCAAGTCCCGCCAAGAATAGGGAGCTTTTACTTTTGGACAGGTCGGAGTCGTTCGACCGCAGGCACCTCCCCATGGACTAGCCCGATTGTGCCGGGATTCAACCTTGATTCAGCGGGTTCTGCAGAGAAGTTAAGAATCTGTTTGCAGGTCGATTGAAAGCGCGCTATCGTAGGATTGCTTTGAAATGGGCGAACGATCATGCTTATCGAGGGGATCAGAGGCCTGGGGTCGACCTATCAACCGGCGGTGACGCAGACCAGCGGCGCGTCGGACGGTTCCCGTGTACCTGAAGCCCCGGTGGCCCAGCGCGCCTCTCTGCCCTATCTCAGCCCCGTCCTGCAATATGACAACGACGCTGCCATCGCCATCCTGATGTTCCGGGATGGCAATAATGGTGATGTGGAGCAGCAATACCCGTCCAAGCAGGTCGTTCGGGAATATCAGTTGCGGGGCCGTGAAATGGCCATGCCCGCATCCACGCGCGATGAGGGTGGGCAGGGCGAACCGCAGGGCAACAGCCTGCTGAGTTCCGCCAGGGCTGATGTGGCCGCTATTGCGGGCGCTGCCAGGGGTGTCCCCTTACCCCCCTCGGGTGGGGCGGGTGTCGGCAGCATGCCGGTTGTTGCGGCCTCTCCGACGGTTGCGATTGCCGGTGGCGGTACGGCCGGCAGTGCCGTCAATTTCGTCGCCTGACCCGGCGTCTTTTCGATCCCTTCCCAATTCAATCCCTTGCAAGAATGATCTGATCGGTGCCGCTGCTTTCTGGCAGCGGTATCGTTTTGCCGTCTGCCTTTCAATTTTCAGAAAATTACTTCAGGCTGGCCGCCGTCGGTTCAGCCGGGGTCGGTGTTTGGGCCGGTCATTGTCCGGCTGCCTTTTCCCCTGTCTCTGCTTTTTCCCTGTCTCCATGGATGGACCCGATGGCTTCTTCGACGCAACGCGAAAGCCTGCTGGCGGAACTGGCCCGGCTGACGCAACGGGCGCAGGAAGGGCTGGCGGCGCAGGATGGCGCAGGGGCCCTGGCCGCGGCGGAAGCGGCCTTGCGGCTGGCGCGCAGCGATCCCTATGCACTGATATTGCGGGGGCAGGCGCTGTTGCTGTTGGGTCGGGCCGCGGCGGCGGCTGCCGATTTCACGACAGTCCTGCGCACCCAGCCCGCCATGACGGCTTTGCATATGCTTCTGGGCAATGCCTGTCGGGCCCAGGGGCTGCATGCAGAAGCGGCGGAGGCCTATGGCACGGCGGTCCGGCTGGACCCGGCGATGGCCGGTGCGTGGCATAATCTCGGCCTGACACGCATCGCCCAGGACCGGTATGCGGATGGGGCCCGGTTTCTGCGGCGGGCTTGTGCCCTGGCCCCCGATGCGGCGGCAAGCTGGAACAGCCTGGGGGCCGCCCTGTTCGAGGATGGGGCGGATGTGGCCGCGCTGTGCGCCTTCGGTCAGGCGGCACGGGTGGCGCCTGCCGATGTGGCAGAGGCGGTGCGGGCGGACTGGAACCGGTCGATGCTGCTGCTGGCCCGTGGGGACGTCCGCCGGGGGTGGCCATTGTTCGAGCGTCGGCCGGGCGGCACGCGCGGTCCGACGCCGGCACCGTTCGGTCTGCCCTTCATCACAGGCCGGCCAGAGCCGGGAATGCGGGTCCTGGTCACGGTGGAGCAGGGGCTGGGGGACATCGTCACGGTGCTGCGTTTCATTCCGCTGCTGGCTGCGCAGGGCGTGCGGATCGTGATGCATCGGCCGGCGCCCCTGCGCCGTCTGCTGGACGGGTTCGCCGGCGTGGAAACCTTCCTGGAAGATGGTGACCCCGTGCCCGCCGTGGACGGTGTTCTGCCCTGCCTGTCCCTGCCGGGACTGTTCATCGATGATGCCGGCCATGTGCCGGGTCCCATGCCCTATCTGTCTCCCGATCCGGAACTCGTCGCGCAATGGCGGCCAGCCCTGTCCGGTGCCGTCGGGCTGAAGGTCGGCTTCGTCTGGGCGGGTAATCCTGATTACAAGCGCGACCGGTCACGATCGCCCGGCCTTGGCCCCGTGCTGCCCCTGATGCGGCTGCCCGGTATCACGCCTGTGATCCTGCAGAAAGGGGGTGGGCGCAATGATCTGGACAGCCACGATCTGCCCGGAAACGCCATTGACCTGGCGCCGGGTCTGGGGGATCTGGCCGATACGCTGGCTGTCCTGTCGCAACTGGACCTGCTGGTCAGTGCCTGTACCATGCCTGTCCATCTGGCGGGGGCGGCCGGCGTGCCCGTGGCCATCCTGCTGTCGGCCGTACCGGATTGGCGGTGGGGCCATCTGTCCGGGGATAGTCCGTGGTATCCCTCCGCCCGCCTCTACCGGCAGGCGCGGGCCGGCGACTGGTCGGACCCCGTCGGACGCTTGGGCCGGGATCTCTCGCAGCGCGTTGCAGGCATGGGAGTGACTGTCTGACGGGTTGCGGGCCGTCGCCGATCTGGAAAGGCCGTTCCGCCCGCCTGACCCCGATGCCTGTACGATTGCCCGTCTGTCGTCACGGATCGCGTCTTGCCGAAGAAACCTTTATTCGGCACACTCCGTTTCGTGTCCGGTTGCGATTTGCCGCAGGGCCGGGTGTCGCAGTTCGGGGGGCGGGCATGTCACGGAACCTTGAGGCGCTGCAACTATGGCGACGGGCCCTGGTGGCCAGCGTGCGCAAGGATGGACCCGACCTGTCGGCACGGCAACTGGCCCTGCTGCTCACCGTGTTCCTCACGCCGCCGCCGCATACGGTACGCGGGCTGGCATCCGCCCTTAACGTATCGAAACCGGCCATCACCCGCGCACTGGACCGGCTGGGCCGGCTGGGCTACATCAAGCGCAAGCGCGATCAGGAGGATCGCCGTAACGTACTGGTCCAGCGGACCGTGAAAGGGTCCGTCTATCTGGCCGAGTTCGGGCAGATGGTGATCGATGCGGAAAAGGCGCCCGCGGTCGGCGAGGAAGGCGGGATCATCGATCCCGTCCTGGATATCAATGGCGTCGTACCCCCCGTGCTGGTGGACGGTGCCCGAACCGAAGCCCTGGCCCCATCGGCATGACCGACACTGAAAAGCTTGATCCCCGCGTCCATCCCTACCGGGAGGACCTCGCCGCATCCTATCTGCGTGGCCGCGTCGATGCCGCCCGCTTCATCGATGGTGTTCCCTGCCAGATTCGCAGCGGCTTTGCCGCCGTGAAGGCGGAGCCTTCGTTCGAGGCGGGCCAGACCACCGAATTGCTGTTCGGGGAGACCTTCACGGTCCTGGATGAACGCGACGGCTGGGCCTGGGGCCAGAACGGCACCGACGGCTATGTCGGGTGGGTGCGGGTGGAGGCGCTGGACGCCGATATCACCCTGCCCACGCACAAGGTCTCGGCCTTGCGTACCTTCCTGCTGCCTGAACCCGACCTGAAACAGCCCTTCGTGGATGTATTGTCGCTGGGCGCGCGCGTCGTGGTGACGGCGGAACAGGGGGAATGGCGGCAGGTGGATGGCGGGGGCTGGCTGCATGCCCGCCATCTGGCGCCCGTGGCGATTACGGCGGCGGACTTTGTTGCCGTGGCGGAACAGTTCGCCGGGACGCCTTATCTTTGGGGCGGGCGGACCAGCATCGGCATCGATTGTTCCGGGTTGGTACAGGTGGCGTTGCTGGCGGCCGGCCATCATTGTCCGCGCGACAGTGATCAGCAGGCGGCGATTATCGGCACCCTGGTGTCCGGTGATGGCAAGGGCGTGACATACCAGCGTGGCGATCTTGTCTTCTTCCCCGGCCATGTCGGCATCATGACCGATGCGGCGACCCTGCTGCACGCCAACGCTTTCCATATGCAGGTCGTGGCGGAACCCCTGGCCGATGTGCTGGCCCGTGCCGGGGCGAAGGGCATTACCGCGATCCGCCGTCTGTGACCCCTTCCCATCGGACGATGGGGTGCCGATTGGGCGCTGGTATAAAATAATAGGGCCGGCCGGATTGATCCGGCCGGCCCTTCCAATATCGGGCTGTGGCGTCCCTGCCGTAATACTGGCAGGGACGGGGTCCGCAGCCCGTTGACGCGGGTCAGAACTGGAACTGCATGCGGACGGCGGTGATATCCAGTTCGACATCGGTGCCGTTGGGGCGCTTGGTCTCGCTCATCACATGGTTCAGCATGAAGCGGATGGCCGGGTTGACGTACCAGTTCACGCCGAGCGTCCAGTTGGTCTCCTTGCCCGTGCCGGTGCCGGCGATGCCGCCGGCCCGGTCGATCAGGTCGACCTGGCTGAACCGGGTGGCGACTTCCCAGGCGCCGAAGCCATTCTGGCCGACCGGCCAGGCGGGCTTCACGCCGGCCCATTCGCCCGGCGTATAATTGCGGCGCTCGCCGGTGAGGATGTAGCCGGCCGAGACGTAGTAGCCGCTGAATTCCGGGTCGGCCAGCGTCTGGGCGGCGCCGGTGGCGGTGTAATCGTCATACTTGGCGCCGAAATTGTAATATTCGGCGGCGGCCCAGAAGCTCTTGAAATTGACGCCCAGGTCGGCGCCGTAGGCATAGGCGCCGTCGATCTGGTTGATGGCGCCGGTGCTGGTCAGCGAGGTGCGGTTGCCGCCGACGCGCAGGCCGGGCCGGTCGCCGAAGGAGATGGAGGTCGTGGCCGTTCCGGCGGCGACGGGACGGGCGGTGGCCTGCGGGCTGGTCTGATAGACACCCGAGACACCGATACCGGCCGCCCCTTCATTGCTCTGCCAGAAGGCATAGGCGGCGCGACCCAGGATGTTGACCTGATCGTCAATGGTGCCGCTGGTGTTGGTGGCGTTGCCGGTCACATAGGCGGCCAGGATGTGGCTCTCGCCCTTGTTGATGATGCCGACGCCCGTGCGGCTGTCGGAACCGCCGATGCCGACAACGATGTTGCCGACCGGGGCGCGTTCCATGAAGGCGATGTCGTTGGAGGAGGTGCTGTCATCCAGCGTGAATTTCGGCTGCAGCACGCCGCCGATGATCGTCCAGTCCTTGAAGCCGGTATAGGCGATGTTTGCCGCCTGGATCTGCGAGCCGCCGCCACGGTTGTCGGCGAAGTTGGCCGTGAATTCATAGGCCCAATCGGTATAGACCTTGCCGGCGACGCCCAGGAAGGCGCGGCGCATCTGGAACCCGTCGGTGGCGTCGGTGGTGAAGTTCTTGCCGGCGTTGAAGAAGCCGTAATCCATGTGGATGCGCGCGCGGATCGCGGCGTCGAACTTCTTGTCAGCCGACTGGATGCGGATGCGGCCGCCGTCGGCGGTGACCCTGGGCATCGCCTCCAGCGTCTTCTTCGTCGCGGCGGAATCCTTGGCGACGCTGTCCTTCAACGAGGTGAGCTGGCTCTGCAGCGCCTGGATCTGCTGGGACAGGGTGTCGATCTGCGCCTGGGACGGGGCGGCGGTCTGCGCGGCGGCCGGGCCGGCGACCAGGATGGCGGCGCCGACGGCAGCGCCGGCCAGCAGGTTGGACTTGAGGCTCATTGTTGTTCTCCGATGGGATATCGCGGCGACAAAGCCTGTCAGCGCGGCCGAATTCCCATTTGCGGGTTATCGTCGGCTGCCCCTCAGGCCCCGGGGGAGGGCTACCAAAGGTGCATTGCCGATTTGATGCGGTTTTATGACGTGTTCATGACGCCACTGGCTGTGTGGCTTAAACAACACGAGGTACGGGAGGAAGGGCGGCTTGTCCGTTGTCCCGCCCGAGGGAATTGCCGGCCTCTCCGCAGGGCTGCCCTGGAAGGATGGCCGCTTTGCCACACTGATGCGCGATCCTGGTTGCAAGCCTACCCCTTTCGGGTAAAGGATGGGGCTTCCGGCCCTTTTGAGAGAGCGCTCCCCCTCCGCGATGCAGGACCTGCTGCCAGACCCGCTACAATCCCTGCCGAACAACGGCGAGCGGGCGGTTCCCACCGCCGCCGTGCCGGTGCTGATGTTGCTGGCCATCGCCATCACGGCCATCGCCATGATCCTGTTCGCCGCTGCGCGGCATTTCGATTCCGGCGAGGCGGAGCGGACCCAGCAGCGTGTCCGCCGGACATTGGCCGCCTATGATGTGGCCCTGTCCGCCACGACCCGTGATTATGCCGGCTGGGACGCGGCCGTCACACATATGGTCGACAATTTCAACGAGCCCTGGGCAGACGAGAATGTCGGCATCTATCTGAACGGGGCCTTCCGCATCGCGCTATCCATGGTGGTGGACCGTCAGGAACGGGTGGTCTATGCGGTTCGCGATGGCAAGCGCCTGTCTGCGGAAAGGCGGGGGGAACTGCACCTGCCGCCGGCCCTGGGGCAGATGGTGGCGCGTACCATTGCCAATCCCCCCGGCATGACGGAGGCGGTGACGGGGCTGGTCCGGATGCCCGACGGCCTCTATCTCGCCAGTGCCGCCGATATCAGGCCGGCTCTGGGCGGCAGCGCCCGGCCGGACGGGCTGACCCTGCTGTTCCTTCAAAGGGTGGATCGGGCCGCCGTGGCCCATGCGCTGGAACCCCTGCTGCTGGACAATCTGGACATGCCGTCCCGTCTGGTACCGGGAGGCGCAACCGGTGTGCTGGCCCTGCGGGAATATGGGGCACCCGATGACGCGCCGCCGGTCGGCTGGATAAGCTGGCGCATGCCAACCCCGGCGCAGGATTTCCTGCATGGCATCTATTGGGCCCTGGCGCTCGTCATCCTGGTCCTGTTCATGCTGACTGGCCTCATGTTGCTGCGCGGCCAGCGCATTGTGCAACGTGAACGCCAGACGCAGCAGGCGCTGTCCCGCATGCTGGACCATTGCCACAACCTGATCGACAGCCTGCCCGACATGGTCTGTCTGGTCCGGGAAGGCAGGGTGGAGCTGGTCAACCGGGCCGGTCTGGCCCTGTTCGGCCTGATGCCTGGCCAGCGCAGCCAGGTTCTGGGGCGTCCCTTCCTCGATCTGGTTGTCCCGGATGACAGGCTGGCTTTCCATCGCCGGGCGCAGTCGGGGACGCAGCCCGGCCGGCCGGATTGGGCGCCGCTGCATCTGGCGGGCCCCGGTGGCGGTGCGGTGCCGGTCAGCCTGATCGTGCTGTCATCGCCGGGCATGGGGGCGGGTGAACTGACCATCGTGGCGCGTGACCGCGGGGAGGAGATGGCCAGCCGCGAAAACCTGCGCGCCGCGGAGGCGCGTGCCGCCATCGCCGACCGTGCCAAGGGCCAGTTCCTGGCCAATATCAGCCACGAATTGCGGACACCGCTAAACGCCATCATCGGGTTCTCGGAAATCCTGCGCGATGAATTGCTGGGCACCCTGGGGGCGCCGCAATATCGTGAATATGCCAACGACATCCATGAAGGCGGGCTGCATCTGCTGCGGCTGGTCAATGACCTGCTCGATATTGCCCGCATGGATGCCGGGGCGCTGGAACTGCGGGAAAGCTGGGTGGAAATCGGCGCCCTGATCGAACGGTGCGAACGGCTGGTGCGGGAAAAGGCGGTGGAGCGCGGGGTGCCGCTGCGCATCGATGTGTCCCCGCCGGGCATTCGCATCCTGTCGGACGAGGTGCGGATGAAGCAGATGCTGGTCAATCTGATGGGCAACGCCATCCGCTTTTCGGAAAGCGGCCAGCGCATCGATGTCCGTGTCCGGCTGGACGCCATCACGGGGGACATGCTGATCGAGGTTGCGGACCAGGGAATCGGCATGACGGTGGACGCCATGCGCATCGCCCTGGAGCCGTTCGCCCAGGTGGAGGGCGGGCATAACCGCCGCCAGCCGGGTGCCGGGCTGGGCCTGCCGCTGGCCCGCGGCTATGCCGAGGCGCATGGCGGCAGCCTGACCATGCAAAGCACGCCGGCCGTCGGCACGACCGTCACGGTGCGCCTGCCGGCAGCCCGTGTTGGCGGAACCGGGATGAGGGCCTGACCCCATCGGGCGATGGCGGGCCGGCCTTCCTGCTGATCACATCGCCGGCAAATCAGCGCCGGTCGCGGAACATCGCCAGCACATGGGCATGCAGGGCCGGGTCGCCGGCGGCCACGACATTGCCGCTGCAACCCAGGCGCAGCGGCAACCCTTCCCAATCGGTGATGACGCCGCCGGCGCCCTCGATCACGGTGACCAGGGCCGCCCAATCATAGGGCTGCAAGCCCGCTTCGACCATCAGGTCGACGAAGCCGGCGGCCAGCAGGCCGAAAACATAGGCATCCCCACCCCATACCATGTAGCGGCTGGACGCATGGGTCATGGCGAATTCCACCTGATGGAACGGCATGGTGGCCGCCTGCGTGGCCATGGCGATATCGGAACAGGGGCGCGTCTGCACGGGGTTGCCGTTCAAGGTCGTGGGCTGGCCGGTGATCCCGATCCAGCGGTCGCCGATGACAGGCTGGTCGATGATGCCCAGTACGGGCACGCCACGATGCAGCAGGGCGATGAGGGTCGTGAACAGCGGCCGGCCCGTGATGAAGGATTTCGTGCCGTCGATCGGGTCGATGACCCAGACATATTCCGCGTTCAGACCCTGGCTGCCATGTTCCTCGCCCAGGATGCCGTCACCGGGCCGTTCGGCCGTGATCAGGGCACGGATGGCCGATTCCACCTCCCGGTCGGCGATGGTGACGGGCGAGGCATCCGCCTTCACATCCACGGGGACCGGTGTGCGGTAATGCCGGCGGGCCACCAGCCCGGCCGCATCGGCGCAGCGATTGGCGAGGTCGATCAGGCTGTCAGGCACGCTGGACATGTCACGACTCCGGAGCTGGGGGGCCAGGATGAATAAGGACGAGAAAAAAGGGGCGGCCCTGCGACCGCCCCTTCATAACACATTGCCGATCCGCTGCGTTTACGGCAGGGGGGCCGGATCGTCCGATAGCGTGCGCAGATAGGCGATCAGCGCGGCGCGATCCTCCACCTTGCGCATGCCGGCATAGTTCATCTTCGTGCCGGGAATGGTGGCCTTCGGATTGGCCAGGAACCTGTTCAGGTGCTCATAGTCCCACGGGCCTTCCTGGCTTTTCATCGCGTCGGAATAAGCGAAGCCCTCGGCATGGGCATGCTTGTTGTTCACGATGTTCCACAGGTTGGGGCCGACCTTGTTGGCACCGCCCTTGTCGAAGCTGTGGCAGGCGGCACAGGCGCGCGTCAGCTTCTGGCCATCTTCCACGCTGGCGGCGGCCAGGATCGGGGAGACCGGATCCGGTTCGGCCGGAGCGGCGGGGGCGGCGGCGCCGGCGGTATCGGTCTCCGGCACTTCCACCTTGAAGGCGCGTTCAGCCGGGAAGGTGGGGTGGATCAGCTTCTTGGAGACGAATCCGGCCAGAAAGGCGATCAGGACCGCCGTCAGGATCGCCATCGAAATCTTGTTGAAGGTGCTGCTCGCCATCAGTCCTAATCCCTTGGGTGCGCCGGGCGCGGGCACAATAACGCCAACCGGCGGGCACGTCCATGCCCGCCATGTCTTCCATCCATGCGCGATACTTAGCCGAAGGATGCGCGGACGCACATGGCTTTCCGGCTTGACCCGGCGGACCAAATGTCGCACGGGAAAACCATGACCGCAGAAAACCGCTCCCTTCCCCGCCGTCCGCTGGTGGTGATCCCCGCCCGCCTCGGTTCCACCCGCCTGCCTGACAAGGTGCTGGCCGACATCCATGGCGTGCCGATGATCGTGCATGTCTGGCGCCGCGCCATGGAGGCGGCGATCGGCCCGGTTCTTGTCGCCGCGGCCGAGCCCTCGATCGTGCGGGCCGTAGAAGCGGCGGGAGGCCGTGCCGTGCTGACCGATCCTGATCATCCGTCGGGATCGGACCGGGTGTGGGAGGCGGTGCGCCATGTCGATCCCGATGGCAGCCATGATGCCATCGTCAATGTGCAGGGCGACCTGCCGACCATCGACCCTGCCGCCATCCGTGCCGTGTTCGGCCCGCTGGCCGATCCGGCTGTGGACATCGCGACGCTGGGCGCCGTCATCACCCAGCCGGCGGAGCGCACCAACCCCAATGTCGTGAAGGCCGTGGTTGAAATGGCGGACGACGCGGCTGCCGGCCGCGCCCTTTATTTCACGCGCGCCACGGCCCCCTGGGGCGAAGGCCCCCTGTTCCATCATATCGGGCTTTACGCCTATCGCCGGGCGGCGCTGGAACGGTTTGTCGCCCTTCCGCCTTCCATACTGGAACGGCGGGAGAGGCTGGAGCAGCTCCGCGCGCTCTCCCATGGCATGACCATCGCGCTGGCGCGGGTGGACATTGTGCCGCTGGGCGTGGATACCATCGAAGACCTTGACCGCGCCCGCCTTGTGCTGGCCCCTTGAGGGCTCTGCCGTAACCTGCGGCGCCTTCCCCGCCAACCCTTCTCGAAGTGACGACCATGCCCGCTTCCACCATCGCCTATCAGGGCGCGCCCGGCGCCAATTCCGACCTGGCCTGCCGCAGCGTGTTTCCCCAGATGGTGTCACTGCCCTGCACGTCGTTCGAGGATGCGTTCGCCGCGGTGCATGAGGGACGGGCCCGGCTGGCCATGATCCCGGTGGAGAATTCCGTCGCCGGCCGTGTGGCGGACATTCACCATCTGCTGCCCCATGGCGGGTTGCACATCATCGCAGAGCATTACCAGCGCGTGGTGCATTGCCTTGTTGCCCCCAAGGGCGCCACCATGGAAGGGCTGAAGGAGGTCCACAGCCACATCCAGGCCCTGTCACAATGCCGCAATTATCTGCGTGAGCGCGGTCTTGCCCCCGTGAACCACGCCGACACGGCCGGCGCGGCGGCCGATGTGGCGCAATGGAACGATCCGACCAAGGCGGCCATCGCCTCCGACCTGGCCGCGGAAATCTATGGGCTGGAAATATTGGCCAAGGGGGTCGAGGATGCAGCGCACAACACCACCCGCTTCCTGATCCTGGCGCGGGAACCCAATGTGCCGCCGCGCGGCACGGACAGCGTGACCAGCTTCGTCTTCCGGGTACGCAGTGTGCCGGCGGCCCTTTACAAGGCCCTGGGCGGCTTTGCGACCAATGGCGTGAACATCACCAAGCTGGAAAGCTACATGGTGGACGGCCGCTTCACGGCGGCGCAGTTCTATGTCGATGTGGAAGGCCATCCGGAGGACAGGTCCCTGCGCCTGGCCATGGAGGAACTGGGCTTCTTCGCGCGCGAGGTGAAGTTCCTGGGCGTCTACCCCGCCAATCCGTTCCGCCGCGAACAGCAGCAGCAGGGCGGGGGCATCTGACGGGCGGGTCTGTCCGCCGCCGCGGATCGGCCCGGTCCGGAATTTTCATCCCGCCCTGTAAGAAATGGATGGGGACCACCGTCTAACGGTTCGAACCATCGGCGGGGCGGGGATGAACGCGCAGGACAAGGTATTCCGGGAATGGATGAAGGCGCATGTGGGCCTGCTGGTCCATGTGGCGCGTGCCTTCGCCGACCCGGCGGACCAGAACGACCTTCTCCAGGAACTGATGCTGGCAGTGTGGAAGGCGGTTCCCGCCTTCCGTGCCGAGTTGTCGCCTGTCACCTTCATCCACCGGGTCGCCCATAACCGGGCACTGACCTGGCGCCGGCGGGAGAACTGGCTGTTCCGCCGGGCCCGGCAAGGGCAGGCCGATCTGGCCCTGTTTTCCGGCAACGGCGCCGACCCTGGCGGACAGGAGCGGGTCGACCGGCTTTACGCGGCCATCCGTACCCTGTCCTCCGTCGATCGTTCCTTGATGCTGCTGTCGCTGGAGAACGTCTCCTATGGGGAGATGGCGGCCATGCATGGCATCTCGACCACCAATGTCGGCGTGCGCCTGTCCCGCGCCCGGCAACGTGTCACCACCCTGCTGCGGGAGGAACCCGGGCATGAATGATGATCCTTTGTCCCGGACCTTCGCGTCCGGTGCCAACCACCCTGCCGACAAGGAGAAGAACGCCATGATCGATGCCATGATGCGCGACCTGATCGGGCGACGCCACCGGACAAGCTGGTTCCTGGGGGCCGTCGGGGCCGTCCTTTCCCTGGTCACGGCGGGGGCGTTCGCCACCTCCATCGCGGGGCAGGGGGACGGGGCCGACCTGTGGACGGCGCTGCCGCCGCTGGCTTTGTGCTGGGGCCTGTTGCTGCTGGTCGGGCGGCCCCATCGTCGCCATCTGCGCGACCATGGGGCCGCCGGCCGTACACTGCCGGACAGTGTTGCGGCCATGCTGGACGCGAACCGGGCCGGGCGGCTGCGGTTGCTGTTTGTGGGGGGGGCGTGGCTGGTGATGCTGCCGCTGTTGCTGCTGGCACTGGATGGTTTGCAGGCGGGTGGCAAGATGGCGCCCGATCATGCCGGTCAGTTTCTGGCCCTGGCCGGCGGCGCCCTGCTGCTGGTCATCCTGGGCGGGGCGGCCCATTACCGGCTCAACCTGCTGCCCGAACAGCGCCGGCTGGAGGCCCTGCTGCGCGATTACGCCGGCTGACCGGCGGGCTGCTGCTGGGTGATGCAGTGGATGCCGCCACCGCCGCGCACGATATCCAGCGCCGGCACGGGTAGGATTTTCCTGTCCGGGAACAGCCGGCGGAACAGGCTGACAGCCTCGGTATCCGCCGGGTCCTCGAACTGGGGCATCACGATGCCGCCATTGGCCATGTAGAAGTTCGTATAGGAGAGGGTCAGGCGGACCCCGTCCTGTTCCTGCCGGGCCGGTGTCCGCAGGGTCACGATCTCCAGTTCGCGGCCCGCCGCGTCGCGGGCCGCGCGCAGGCGGGCGAGATTGTCCTGAAATATCGGGTAGTTGGGGTCATCCTTGTCGTCCGTCACCATGGTCAGCACGGTGCCCGGCTTCACGAAGGCCGCGATCTCATCGATATGGCCATCGGTTTCGTCCTGCTCATACCCCTTGTTCAGCCAGATGAACTGCCGCACGCCCAGATGGGCGGCCAGATGCGCCTCGATCTCCGCCTTCGTCAGGTGGGGGTTGCGGTTGGGGTTCAGCAGGCACTCCTCGGTCGTCAGCAGCGTTCCCTCGCCATCCACATGGAAGGACCCGCCTTCCATGATCAGCGGCGCCGCATAGCGCTTAAGACCCTGGCTTTCCAGGATCAGGCGGCCGACCTGGGTATCAGCCTGGAAATCGCTGTAATTGCCGCCCCAGGCGTTGAAGCCCCAATGCACCCCGGCCACCCCGCCCCGGCCATCGATGACGAAGCTGGGGCCATTGTCGCGCACCCAGCTATCCGATGTCGGCATGGGCAGGACCGACACGCCGGCCCCGCAGGCCAGGCTGACATCGGCCAGGGCGCCATCGGGGCACAGCATGGTCACGGGCTCGAACCCCGCAATGGCCTTGGCCACGGCGGCATAGGCCTGCCGCGCCGCCTCCAGCCCGTTGGGGAAGCTTTCCGCCCGGACCGGCCACGCCATCCAACAGCGGGCATGCGGTGCCCATTCGGCCGGCATGTGGAAACCATCGGCGACGGGGGTGGTCATGATGCGCGGTCCTTTGTCGGCTGGCGGGGCCCCCTGAATAAAACGCCCCGGCGAAGGTAATCGCCGGGGCGGGGTCCTGACAACCATGCCGGAGGAGATAGACAACCGGCAGCGCATTCGGTTTCAGACTGAAAAATGGGAACTGCTAAAAGAAGCAGGCCTTTCCGCCTCAATCGCGGCGGTTGGCCGGGTACTGCCGAACCGAAGCGGCGAACGGAGAAAAAGCACCGAGCCGCAGCATGGGAAGCATGAAAAAGTACCGCATGATAGTCTCCATCGTTGTTTTCGATGGGCGTAATATAATTGCGCTTCCGGCTTTGCGCCATCCGGGGGCGGCGCCTGGGCAAGCCTGCGTGCCGCGCATGGCTTGAAAAGCGGCCCTGGACCCGTGACCGGACCGCCTTTCAACCCTGCGCATGCGGCCGTGAAGCAGAGCCGGCCCGGCTCTTCAAGGCGCGGCGTATCACACGTTCAGCAGCAGGTTCTCCCGCTCCCAACTGCTGATCACCCGCTGATAGGCGTCATACTCGGCCTGCTTGACATAGCTGACGGCCGATACGAACCGCTCGCCCAGAACCTCCTTCAACGGTTTGCAGCCATTGAACTTGTTCAGAGCGTCGCCCTGGTGGCGCGGCAGGGCGAAGGCCAGCCGGTGGGCCGAGCCCTTGACGGGATCGGACGGCTCCAGTTCCTGCGTCATGCCGATATAGCCGCAGGCCAGGGAGGCGGCCAGCGCCAGGTACGGGTTGGCATCGGCACCGGCCACGCGGTTTTCCACGCGCCGCGCCTCCGGCGGGCTGACAGGCACGCGGAAGCCCGTGGTCCGGTTGTCCCGGCCCCAATGCACGTTGATGGGCGCATCCGATCCCTGCACCAGCCGGCGATAGGAATTCACATTGGGCGCCAGCAGCGGCATGGCATAGGGCAGATATTTCTGCAGGCCCGCGATGAAGCTCATGAACAAAGGGGTATCGCCGCCATCCGCCGTCGCGAAAAGGTTGACGCCCGTGCTGGCATCCAGCAGCGACTGATGGACATGCATGGCGCTGCCCGGCTCATTCTGCATGGGCTTGGCCATGAAGGTGGCATAGACATTGTGCCGGATGGCCGCCTCGCGCACGGTGCGCTTGAACAGGAACACCTGATCGGCCAGGTCCAGCGCCTCGCCATGATTGAAATTGATCTCGATCTGCGCGGCCCCGGCCTCGTGGCTCATCGTGTCGACGTCGATCGCCTGCTTTTCGCAGAAATCGTAGACATCCTCGAAGATGGGGTCGAACTCGTTCACCGCATCGATGCCATAGGCCTGCCGGCCGCTTTCCTGCCGGCCGGACCGTCCGACCGGCGGCACCAGCGGATAATCCGGGTCCTTGTTGACGGCGACCAGGAAGAATTCCAGCTCCGGCGCCACGATCGGCTTCCAGCCGCGCGCCTCGTACAGCTTCAGGACGCGCTTCAGCACCGACCGGGGGGAGATATCGACGGTGGAACCATCGGCATAGAAACAGTCGCAGATGACCTGCGCCGTGGGTTCATTGTACCAGGGGACCATGCGGACGCTGTCGGGGTCGGGCGTCATGTAGACGTCCCAGTTCTCCACGCTCGTCACATCCTCGTCTTCCGGGTATTCACCGGTCACCGTCTGGATGAAAATGGATTCGGGCAGGCGCAGGCCGCGATCCCGCAGGATGCGCAGGAACTTTTCGGCCGGGACGATCTTGCCGCGGGCGATGCCGGCCATGTCCGGCACCAGGCACTCAACCTCGGTGATGTGCCGCGAACGGATGAATTCTTCCAGCTTACTCATGACGACGCCGCGGGTTGGCGGCCCAGAAGCATCCGCGACGGCCGGGACAGGTGCCTGCCCGCCGGGGCTGGGAATTTGGTGCTACGCCCGCAGCCCTCCACATTGTTTCGGATGGACCAGTATAGGCAGAGGCGAGGGGGGGCAGGCAAGGCGGAAAGGGCTCAATAAAAGCTGATATCGCGTTCCAGGGACGCAAAACGCAGCCCGGCATCGACATGGATCGTCTGGCCCGTCACCTTGTCAGCTTGCAGCAGGTAGAGACAGGCCGCCGCGATATCGTCCGCGTCGGGCCCCCGGCCCAGCGGCGTGCGGTCGTGCAGCCGTTCGAAGGCGGCCTGCTCCTGCCCCGGGGCGGGCAGCACATAGCCGGGTGCGATGGCGTTGACGCGCAGCCGGGGTGCTGCGGCCCGGGCCAGCGTCTTCCCCAGCCCCATCAGCGCATATTTGGAAAGCGTGTAGCTGAGATGGTCGCCGTTGGGATTGGACAGCTTCTGATCCAGGATATTCACGATGGTACCGGCCGCCCCCGCCGGCAATTGTGCCAGCAGCGCCTGTGACAGCAGGGCGGGGGCCACGGTATTGGGCAGGTAATGGGCCACCAGCCTGTCCGCCGACAGGCTGGTGATGTCATCCCATTCGAAGATGGAGGCGGAATTGACCAGTGCGGTCAGCGGCCGGCCCAGCCCTTCCGCCGCGGCCGGCATCAACCCCGGCACCTGGCGCGGATCGGCCAGGTCGCCGGCCACGGCCGTGGCGGCAACCCCATGGGCCCGCAACCGGTCCAGCATCTCCGCGACCGCCGGTCCTTCGGTGCGGTAGTGGATGGCGACATCCATGCCGGCCCCGGCACAGGCCAGCGCCATGGCGGCGCCCAGGCGGCGGGCGCCGCCGGTGATCAGGACGGCATGCGGCTGGTTCATGCGGGGCGCTCCCATTCCATCTGGTGGTCGAAGCCGGGGTCGGCCGGGCTGCGCAAGGCCAGCTTCACCGACAGGATGCGGTCATCGAAGGCGAAGATGAAATCGGCCAGTGCCTGCGCCAGCGACGGCGCGTCGGCAAAGGGCCCCTTTTGGGCGAAGGGTCCCAGGATATGGCGGACGATCTGCGAATAATCGACCGTCATGCCGATATCATCGGGGTCACCCGTGAAGGGACCCGTCACATTCGTACCAAGGCGCAGGTTGATCAGGCAGGGCAGCCCGTCCGGCCGCCCGGCCACGGGCAGCGATGCCGCAACCTCGCGCACAAGGATCTGGAAATAGGGGGAGGGTGTCATCAATCCGCCCGATCGCTCGACAATGGCCTGTTGCGCGCTAATATCAGCCCGCGCCCGAAAGAGGAACAGGTGATGCGTCCAGTCTTCCCCATCATCAGGTCCACGTTGTGAGCGGCGGGTTGCTGCGCCTGTCGGGCCTGTCCCTGACCTATCCAAATGGCACCCGCGCCCTTGATGGTCTGGACCTGGCGGTGGCGGAGGGGGAATTCCTGTCCCTGCTGGGGGCCAGCGGCTGTGGGAAAAGCACGGTGCTGCGGCTGGTCGCCGGTCTGATCGCGCCGACGGCGGGGGCCGTGGCGTGGGAACGGCCCCTGGCACGCGGTGATGTCGGCTTCGTCTTCCAGGAACCGACCCTGATGCCGTGGGCCCGCATCCTCGACAATGTGCGCCTGCCCCTGGATCTGGCCGGGATGGACCGGGCCGAAGGGAATGCGCGTGCCGCCGAAGGATTGGAGCGTGTCGGCCTGGGTGACTTCCTGCGGGCCTGGCCGCGCGAATTGTCGGGCGGCATGAAGATGCGCGCCGCCCTGGCCCGGGCCCTGGTGACGCGCCCGCGCCTGCTGCTGCTGGATGAGCCGTTCGCCGCGCTGGACGAGATCACCCGGCTGAAACTGAATGACGATCTGCTGGCATTGTGGCGCCGGGAACGGTTCACGACCCTGTTCGTGACTCATTCCGTTTTCGAAAGCGTCTATCTTTCCAGCCGTATTGCCATCATGAAGGCGCGCCCGGGCCGGGTCGTGGCGGACCTGCCCGTCGATCTGCCCTGGCCGCGTGACCTGTCCACCCGGACGGGCTCTGATTACGGTGCGCTTTGCCGGGCCGTGTCGGAGCGGCTGCACCGGGCCATGGGGGAGGCCGCGACATGACGGGGGCATGGATGCAGCGCCTGCTGCCGCCGCTTGTCGGGCTGCTGTTTCTGGGGCTGTGGGAAGCGGTGGTGTGGTTGTGGGACATTCCCGTGTTCGTGTTGCCGCCGCCGCATCTGGTGGCAGCGGCCCTGTGGAACGATGCCGGCATCCTGCTGCGCTCGACCGTCCTCACCCTGGTGGTCACCGTCCAGGCCTTTCTGCTGGCGCTGGTCAGCGGGGTGGGGCTGGCCGTGCTGTTCAACCAGTCGCGGGCGCTTTCTGCCGCGCTTTATCCCTATGCCATCATATTGCAGGTCACGCCCGTCGTGGCCATCGCCCCGTTGCTGATCATCTGGGTCGGGTATGAACGGGTGGGCCTGGCCCTGCTGATCCTGGCCTGGATCGTCGCCTTCTTTCCCGTCCTGTCCAACAGCACGGCCGGGCTGGCGGCGGTCGATCCCAACCTGCGGGACCTGTTCCGGCTGTATGGTGCCGGTCGCTGGCAGGTTCTGTGGCGGCTCCAGCTTCCCTCCGCCCTGCCCTATATCCTGGCCGGTGCGCGGATTTCAGGCGGGCTGGCGCTGATCGGCGCCGTGGTGGCGGAATTCGTGGCGGGTTCCGGCACGGCCCAGGGGCTGGCCTGGCGGGTGATCGAGGCGGGTAACCGCCTGAACATGCCGCGCCTGTTCGCCGCCCTGGTCCTGCTGTCGTTGCTGGGTATCCTGATCTTCGCCCTGATGTCCTGGGTGCAGCGCCTGCTGCTGCGGCGCTGGCATCCCGGCGCGACAGGATAGGCTGCGTTTCCGTCCGTCCCTGCCAAATGCCCTGTCACCAGCCGCACGCGGTGTGGGGCGGATGCCTGTCCCCTATCCCAAATCGGTACGGCCCTGCGGGTAATGCCAATGCCCGGCGGCCCCAATCCACCCGGCATGGCGTTTACCCGACGCACGCCCCCGCAATGGCGTGCATCGACACCGGGCCGCAACGCCCGCGTCGTTGTCGAGCCTCGCGACCGGCGGATGGCTCCGCGACGTTCGCCCGGCAGGTCGCGGCGGCCCTCAATGGCGCCCCCGCGGCGGAAACGCTACGATGGAGACGAGGATCATGACGATCTACCACGAATTCAACCGGATCAATGGCACCAACGCCTCTGAGGCACTGAACGGCGGCATCGGGTTCGACCTGATCGCCGGTGGGGCCGGTACCAATGTGTTGAACGGCGGTGGCGGGCTGAACGCTGCCCTTTATACCGGCGTGGCGGCCGATTACGACCTGGACAATGATGATGGGGTCATCACCATCACGGGCGCCGACAATCACGACACGCTGGTCAATATCCAGTTCGCCATCTTCGCCGACAAGGTCATCGCCCTGTACGAGCCGACCCCCTTCTGGGGCGGGTTCGACGAGGAATTCTATCTGAACAGCAATCCCGACGTATATGCGGCCGTGCAG
This sequence comes from Niveispirillum fermenti, assembly GCF_052474395.1. Lineage (NCBI taxonomy): Bacteria > Pseudomonadati > Pseudomonadota > Alphaproteobacteria > Rhodospirillales > Azospirillaceae > Niveispirillum > Niveispirillum fermenti. Next base: position 52,443 of record NZ_CP156679.1, read on the forward strand.
GCCGGCATCTACAAGGATGGCGCCGAGCATTATGAGTATTACGGCCGTTTCGAAGGCCGCCCCTTCCAGGCCACCAATGGCTTCGACGCGGCCTACTATGCCGAGGTCTATGGCGACGTGGCCGCAGCCGGCGTGGCGGCCGTTACCCATTATGAAGCCAACGGTTTGGCCGAGGGTCGCAGCACGCATCTCTATTTCGATGCGAACTATTACCTGGAAGCCAATCCCGATGTCGCCGCGTCCGGCATCGACGCCTGGGCGCATTACGAGCTGTATGGCTGGAAGGAAGGACGCAACCCGTCGCCTTTCTTTGATGGCGACGCCTACCTGACCGCCAACCCCGACGTTGCCGCAGCCGACCTCAACCCGCTCTACCATTACCTGAAATGGGGGATGGAAGAGGGCCGGCAGGCCTATATCGATAGTGATTACTATATGTTCTAAGTCTAAGCGAATGGTGAGCGCAGGGGCGGCGGCGGGTATCCAGGTGTTGACCGGTCCGGTCGAGCCATGTCAATGGGAAGGGGATGCCGCCCTTGGTTGCGGCGTGCCACGGACCAGGTGACAGTGCAAACCGGAACCCTCACGTCAAACTGGGAGCAGGATCGGCTGGTGCTGGCAGCATCGGGCCGGTGGGATCTGGCTTCGGCCCCCAAGCTGCAATCCCAGATGCGCGACCCGGCCCAGGGCCGGCGACAGGTCGATGTTCGCATCGACCTGTCTTCGCTTGCGGCGCTCGATACCACCGGCGCCATCCTGCTGGACCGGCTGATCGGCCGGCTGGAGGCGGATGGCCACAAGGTCTCGCTGAACGGCGGCCGCCAGGATTTGTTGACCCTGCTGGAGGATGTGCGCGGCGCCATCGCCGACAAGGCACCCCCTGCACCGGCCGCCAGGCCGGTACCCTTTGCGCTGGCCGATCGGATCGGTCGCGCAACGATCGGCATGTGGCAAGACATTCTGTCTATGCTGAATTTCCTGGGGCTGGTGACCGTCACGGCCCTGCGCGTGCTGCGGTCCCCCGGCCGGCTGCGGCTGCGGCCGCTTTTCTTTCATCTGGAGCAGGTGGGCCTCAACGCGATGCCCATCGTTGGCCTGCTTTCCTTCCTGATCGGCGTGGTTCTCGCCTATCAGGGCGCAGATCAGCTACGTCGTTTCGGAGCCGAAATCTATGTCGTGAATCTGCTGGGCATCGGGGTGCTACGGGAAATCGGCATCTTGATGACCTCCATCATCGTAGCCGGCCGTTCCGGTTCGGCCTTTACGGCCCAGATCGGCACGATGAAGGTGAACCAGGAGGTGGACGCCATGCGCACGCTGGGCCTGGACCCGGTAGAGATGCTGGTGCTGCCGCGCATGCTGGCCCTGCTGATCGCCCTGCCGCTCATCGGCTTCTTTGCCAATGTCGTGGCACTCGCGGGGGGTGCGGTGATGGCCTACGTCTATCTCGACATCAATTTCGTGCAGTTTACCCGTCAGCTGCAGATCGCCGTGAACACGACGACGCTTTTCGTGGGGCTGGTCAAGGCGCCCGTCTTCGCTGTGGTGATCGCCCTGGTGGGCTGCTACGAAGGCCTTCGGGTCAGCGGCAGTGCCGAAAGCGTGGGCTTGCTGACCACGCGCTCGGTCGTCGTTTCCATCTTCCTGGTGATCGTGCTGGATGCCGCCTTCTCCGTCCTCTTCTCCTATATCGGGATATGACATGACGGATGCGGAAAAGCCGGCACAGGGGGCGACGGAACCGATCATCCGCGTGCGCGGCCTTGTCACCCGGTTCGGTGCCCAGGTGGTGCATGACGGGGTGGACCTGGACGTGACCAAGGGCGAGGTCATGGGCCTGGTGGGCGGGTCCGGCACGGGCAAGTCCGTGCTGCTGCGGGAGATCGTGGGCCTGATGGAACCGTCGGCCGGCCGGATCGAGGTGCTGGGCCGCGATACCAGAGAACTGGGCGAACGCGAACGGCTGGCGCTGCAGGCGCGCTGGGGCATGCTGTTCCAGGACGGGGCGCTGTTCTCCTCCCTGACCGTGCTGGAGAATATCCAGGTCTCCCTGAAGGAGCATACCGACCTGCCGCAGGACCTGATCGACGAGATCGCGCGTGTCAAGGTGGCCATGGTCGGCCTGCCGCCTGATGCCGGCCCCAAATACCCGTCACAGCTTTCCGGCGGCATGCGCAAGCGTGCGGGCCTGGCCCGGTCGCTGGCCATGGACCCGGAGATCCTGTTCCTGGACGAACCGACGGCCGGCCTGGACCCGATCGGGGCCGCCGCCTTCGACGAGCTGATCGGATCATTGCAAAGAAGTCTCGGGCTGACCGTCTTCATGGTGACCCATGATCTGGACAGCCTCTATGCCATCTGCGACCGCATCGCGGTGTTGGTCGACAAGAAGGTGGTGGTGGGCACCATTGACGAATTGCTGCGCCAGGATCATCCCTGGATCAGAGATTACTTCCATGGGCCGCGCGGTCGCGCGGCCAGTGCGGCGAAAGGGAAATAGGACATGGAAACACGGGCCAATTACACGGCTGTCGGTGCCTTTGTCCTGGCGCTGGCGGTGGCCATCTTCATCTTCGTCATCTGGCTGGCCAAGGTGCAGTTCGACAAGGCGATCCAGCCCTATTACATCATGGTCACCGGCACCGTGACGGGGCTGGTGGAGGGCGGGCCCGTGCGCTATCGCGGCGTCAATGTCGGCACGGTGACCGACATCCGCATCAATCCGGAAAATGTGGAGCAGGTCCGCCTGACCATCGAGGTGCCGGAGGAGACGCCGATCAAGACCGACGCCATCGCCTCGCTGGAGCCGGTGGGCGTGACGGGCGGCGTCTATGTGGAGATTGCCGGCGGCAGCAAGGATGCTCCCCTGCTGCGGGAAAAGACGCAGGGCATTCCCATCATCCCGTCGCGTGAAAGCTCCATCGCCGCGGTCCTGTCCAAGGCGCCGGAGGTGCTGGAAAACCTGATGAAGATTTCCAGCCGCCTCACCGAATTGCTGAACGATGACAATCAGAAGGCCATCGGTGCCCTGCTGTCCAATCTGGCTCTGGCCAGCGGCAATGCCAACGAGACGGTGCGCAACACCAATCTGCTGATCACCGACCTGCGCCGGCAGGTGGATGTGCTGGGCCGGCAGGCCGAGACGCTGATGGTTACCGCGAACGAGACGGTCGGGACGGTCGGGCGCAATGCGACCACCATCTCCTCGGAACTGGCGAAGACCACGGAGGAGATCAATCGCCTGTCCGCCTCGCTGGCCGGCATGATCGAGGAGAACCGGGAACCCATCCGCGACTTCACCTCTACCGGCCTCTATGATCTCAGCCAGTTGCTGGTGCATCTGCAGGACCTGACCGCCAATCTCAGCCGCGTCTCCCGTCGCCTGGAACGCGACCCCACGGACCTGCTGTTCGGCGGCAATAGCGGAGTGAAAACGGAGTGAGCGACATGACATTCAGCCGCCGCAACCTGCTGGCCCTGGGGGCGCTGGTCCCGCTGGCCGCCTGTTCGCCCGCCCAGTTGCTGACGGGCGGGCGGTCGCAGAAGATCTATGTGCTGACACCGGCCAAGGAGTTCACGGCCGGGCTGGCCCGTGCGCCCTGGCAGTTGCTGGTGGAGACGCCGCTGGCCAATTCCGCCATCGATACGCCGCGCATCATGCTGGGGGAGACGGCCAACCGCATGACCTACTATTCCGGCGCGACATGGGCCGACACGGCGCCCGACATGATGCAGACCCTGATCGTCGAAAGTTTCGAGAACAGCCGCCGCATCGTCGCCGTGGGGGTTGAACGGTCGGGCCTGCGGGCCGATTTCGTCCTGAAGACCGACATGCGCGATTTCCACGCCAGCTACGACGGGGGGGAGACCCGCGACGTGGCGCCCGAGGCGACCGTGCGGATCAATGCCAAGCTGGTGCGCATGCCCCGGCGCAACATCGTGGCGGGGGAGACGTTCGAAGCCAAGGTCCGGGCCGAAAGTCCGGCGTTGAGCGACATCATCCACGCCTTCGACCGCGCATCGGGTGCCGTGCTGCGGCGTATCGTCGAATGGACGCTGCAGCAGGGCATGGCCAATGTGCGGGTCGACCCGCTGCCGCGGTGACCCTCCTTTTCCAAGCCTTTTGGTGAGAGAGCCTTGACCTGTTCCCGACGTCTGCCGTTCGCCCTTCTCGTGACGCTGCTGGCCGCCCCCCTGCTGCCCGGGTCCGCCACTGCCCAGTCCGGGGGCGGGACGCCCGCCGCGCAACGGCAGATGGTGATCGCGTCCGGGGTCGTGAACGGGCTCTACTATCCCATGGCCGGTGCGCTGTGCCGGCAGGTGAACCAGGACCGGGCGCGCCATGGCTATCGCTGTCTGGTCGAGGCGACGGATGGGCCCGTCTATAACCTGAATGCCCTGCGTGCCGGCCAGGTGGATTTCGCCATCGTCCAGTCGGACTGGCAGGCCGCCGCCTGGCGCGGGGACGGGCGCTTTGCCGGTGACGGCCCATTCACGGACTTGCGCGCCGTGGCCACGCTGCATGCGGAGACGGTCACCCTGCTGGTACGGCCGGGGGCCGAGATCGACGATATCACCAAGCTGAAGGGCAAGAGCGTCAATCTGGGCCCGCGCGGCTCGGCGCTGCGCAATCTGGCCGACATGGTGCTGGATGCCGCGGGGGTCCGTGGCCTGCGGGAGACCGGGGACCTGATGCCCGACGCGGCATTGGCGGCCCTGTGCGCCGGTGAGACGGATGCCGCCTTCGTCGCGGCCGGCCATCCCAACGCCGCCATTCACAATGCGACCGTCACGTGCGGGGCCGGCGTGCTGCCGATCGGCGGGCCGGGCATCGACAAGCTGCTGGAGGGCCGCAAGGATCTGGTCCGTGCCACGATTCCCGCCGCCGTCTATCCCGGCGTGCCGGAGGATGTGGCCAGCATCGGCGTGGCCGCTACCCTGGTGGCACGGGCCGGCACGGATGAGGCGGCTGTGGCGGAGATGGTGCGCATCCTGCTGGAACAGCGGCCGGACCTGACCGCCCAGCACCCGGCCTTCGGTGGGGTGGAGGGTGACGGCATGGCAGAGCGGGCCCGCACCGCCCCCCTGCACCCGGTGGCGCAAAAGGCCTTTGCCGCCGCATCGCCGCCGGGACGGTAGGCGCGCCGGGTGGCCTCCCGTCCTTGCCGGCGGGAAGGGGTAAAGGAAGGGCTGGACGAGTCGGACAAGGCATGCATTCATAGGCATGCGGGACGCGCCTGTTTCCTCTGGCGCAATGGTTTTTCACCTATCCTTCCGGATGGTGGTCTTGCCATGCTTGCGCAGTACGCTGTTCCCGTTGTGGTTTCTGATCCAAATTGGCGTTCGCAATTGGCAGAACTCTGCACTAAATGTTAAAGAAACAGCGGAGTCCGTACCGGCTGCCTGATGGCCGGTATCGGCCACGCGGTCGATCCAGGGAGGGTGCGTCCACCCCATGTCCGACAAGTTGTCCCAGCAGGACGTGCAGCGTCTGCTGACCGATCCATCCCCCACCACCCGCGCCGAGATGGCGGGGAAGGTGGCCAAGCATTTCGCCCAGCCGAACCTGACGGCGTCGGAGCGGGTGCTGGCGGAGGACATCGTGCGCATCATGGCGCGCGATGTGGCCACGCGCGTGCGTTCCGCCCTGGCGGACAGCCTGAAGACGAACGCCGGCATCCCCCGCGACGTGGCCATTGCGATGGCCCGCGACGTGGAGGAGGTGTCGCTGCCCTTCATCGAGGTTTCGACCGTCCTGACGGATGAGGACCTGGTGGAGATCATCCGGTCCGGGTCGTCCGACAAGCAGACGGCCGTGGCCAAGCGGGCGAATGTCGCCGAATCGGTGGCCGATGCGCTGGTGGAACGCGGCAGCGAGAAGGCCGTCGCGACCTTGCTGTCGAACGAAACGGCGGCGGTCGGCGAAAAGGCCATGGTCAAGGCGCTGGACCGGTTCCCGGACAGCGAGGCTGTGGCCGCCCCGATGGTCAACCGGGCCAAGCTGCCCGTGACCGTGGCCGAACGGCTGGTGGCGCTGGTTTCCGAACAATTGCGTGAACGGCTGGTCGCCAAGCACGAGTTGCCCAACGATGTCGCGGCCGATCTGGTTCTCCAGACGCGCGAGCGGGCGACCTATGGCCTGGTGGGCGGTGCCGGTGATGTGGAGCTGGAAAAGCTGGTGGCGCAACTGCGCCGCAGCCACCGGTTGACCCCGTCGCTGCTGCTGCGGGCGCTGTGCATGGGCGACGTGCCGTTTTTCGAGACGGCATTGGCGCAACTGGGGCAGGTACCGGTGGCCAATGCGCGTCTGCTGATCCATGATGCCGGCCGGCTGGGGCTGAAATCCCTGTTCGACCGGACGGGCCTGCCGCCGAAGCTCTATCCCGCCCTGCGCATTGCGCTGGATGTGGCGAACGAGACGGATTTCGATGGGCTGGACCATGACCGGGAGCGGCACCGCCGCCGCATGCTGGAACGCATCCTGACCCAGTTCGAGGAACTGGCCAGCGAGGATGTGGATTACCTGCTGACCAAGCTGAGCGACCTGACGGCCGCTGCCTGAACCGTGTGGCGGCCTGGCCTGATGCGGGCGGGGCCTTTCGCGGTCCCGCACCGTGATGTCAGCCCCGAAGGTACCATTCCCATTCCAGCGGCGTGACCTGCTGGTTGAACTTGGCGCGCTCCGCCCGCTTGGTGATGGCATAGGTGTCGACGAACGCCTGGCCCAGCCAATGCCGCAGCACGGGCGATCCCTGGAACAGATCCAGGGCCACGCCCCATTCGGTCGGCAGGTGCGGCGCGTCGGCGGCATAGGCGTTGCCTTCAAGCGCCGGCCCGGGATCGATCCTGCCATCCAGCCCGTGCAGCAGGCCGGCCAGCATGCCGGCCAGCACCAGATAGGGGTTCGCGTCGGCACCGGCGATACGGTATTCCACGCGGCGGCTGTCCGGCCCGCCGGCCGGAATGCGCAAGGGGGCGGTGCGGTTGTTGACGCCCCAGGCGATGACCGTCGGAGCATAGGACCCGGCCTGGAAGCGGCGCCAGCTATTGGCGCCGGGCGCCGCCAGCGCCATGCAGGCGGGCATCGTCTCCGCCATGCCGCCGATGGCGTGCGCCAGCAGGGGCGAGCCCTGCGGCGCCTCGGCGGCGAAAATATTCTGTCCCTCACGGTCCAGCACGCTCATATGGATATGCATGCCGCTGCTGGCCTGATCGCCATAGGGCTTGGCCATGAAGGTCGCCTCGTACCCGTGGCGCCGGGCCACGCCATGGACCACGCGCTTGAACAGCACGGCATCGTCGGCGGCGCGCAGGGCGTCGGGCCGGTGGGCCAGCGTGATCTCGTACTGGCCGGGGCCATATTCGGCAATGGCGGTCCCGGCGGGGATGCCCTGGGCCTGGGCCGCCGCCGTGATCTCGTCCAGCACCTCCTCGAAATCCTCCAACTCGGCCAGCCCATAGACCTGCGTGCGGTTCTGGATCAGGCCGCTGCGCCTGGACACGGGCGGCGACGGGCGCACACCCGCCGGCCGGTCACGGTCCAGCAGGTAGAATTCAAGCTCGATCGCCACCATGGGCGTCAGGCCGCGCCCCGCCAGTTCGCCGACCAGCCTTTCCACCAGCGCGCGCGGCGCATAGGGGAAGGGGGAGCCGTCCCCGTCGCGCATGGACAGCAGAACCTGGCCCATCGGCCGGGCGGCCCACGGCACCGGGGCCAATGTGCCAGCAACGGGAAGACAGACGCGGTCGGGCACGCCCTTCTCCACCGACATGCCGGTTTCCTCCACCGTGTCGCCGGTAATGTCGACGGCGAAGGTGCAGCCGGGGAATGCGACGCCGTCCTTCCAAACCTTGTCCAGTTCCGCCACGGGCACACGCTTGCCACGGAAGACCCCGCAGAGATCGGGCAGCAGCACATCGACGGCCGTCACGGCCGGATAGTGCTGCCGGAAAAGATCGATCTCGCGAAGCAGGTCGGCGCTGGCGGTCATTCCGGGGACGATCCCATGTTGGTTCAGACGGCTGCATGGCAGCAGGGGCGGACCGCGCTGTCAAGGCGGTGACGGGTCGGGGCGGGCTGACGGCTTGCGGCATCCTGCCTCCTGCGCGCATAAAGGAACGGTATTTCAGGCACGGGGCCGTCCGGCATGCTCAGAACCATCCGTTTCAAGCTGGCGGCGGCTTTCGCGGTGGCGGTCCTTGCCGCCGTGATCATCGGGGTCGTTGCTGTCCTGGTGGTGCGGTCAACCGGCGATTTAGTCATCCGCATGTATGATCAGCCGCTTCAGGCCATCAATTATGCCCGGCTGGCACAGACCGATTTCGTCATGCTGGACCTGATGGTCGATCGGGCTCTGAAATCCCCTGGAGGGTTGCCGGAGACCTTCCGCGAGGATCTGGAGATCAGCGACGAGAATTTCCTGGCCAGTCTGGCGGTTGCCGAGGAGCGCGGCCTCAACCCGGAGATCGGCCGATATGTCGCCCGCATCCGTGAACAGAACATTGCCTGGATCGAGGCCGTTCGCGGATTGATCGACATGCCCGGCGGCGCCAGTCGTGAGGATGCGATGCGGTCGATGGAGCGGCTGGGCATCGGCATCATCAACAATCTGGAGATTGTCACCCAGATGGCGGCGGAGGATGGGTATCGCTTCCGGCTGTCAGCGGAGGAGACGATCAGGGCGGCGGCCGATCGCACCAGCATGCTGATCGCGGTGCTGTTCACGCTGGTGGTCGGCATCACCATCGCCCTGATCCGCAATATCGTCACGCCCCTTGACCGTCTGACCCGCGCCACGATCCAACTGGCCGGCGGCGATATGGAGGTAACGGTTCCGCACATGGCGCGACGGGACGAGATCGGCCGGGTGGCCGGCGCGCTGGGCGTGTTCAAAGGTGCCATGGCCGTGGTGCGGGAGGCCCAGGAAAAGGCCGAGGCCGCCACCCGTGCCAAGTCCGAGTTCCTGGCCATGATGAGCCACGAAATCCGCACACCCATGAACGGCGTGCTGGGGCTGACGCGGCTGCTGTTGCGGTCGGGTCTTGACGAGGAGCAGACGAAACTGGCGTCGACGGTCCTGCTGTCTGGTCAATCGCTGCTGCGCATCCTCAACGACATCTTGGATTTCTCGAAACTGGAGGCCGGCAAGGCCGATATCGAGGTGCTGGATTTCGAATTGGCGTCACTGGTTGCCGGCACGACCATGCTGATGCGCAACCGGGCGGAGGAGAAGGGGCTCTGGCTGCAGGAAGAGGTGGAGGAGGGGCTGCCCCCCTATCTGAAGGGCGACCCCAACAGGCTGCGCCAGGTGATGCTGAACCTTGTGGGCAATGCCATCAAGTTCACCGAGGAGGGCGGCGTCACCTTGCGTGCCCTGATGCTGCCCGATGGCGCCCGCCTGCGGGTGGAGGTGGCCGACACCGGCATCGGCATATCGGAAGCGGCGCGCGCCAAGCTGTTCGGCAGCTTCGTGCAGGCGGACAGTTCCATTACACGGCGATTCGGGGGCACCGGCCTGGGCCTGGCGATCTGCAAGAAGCTTGTGGAGGCCATGGGCGGGACCATCGGCGTCGACAGCGTTTCCGGCCAGGGCAGTACATTCTGGTTTGAAATCCCTCTGGTGGAAGGCAACCCGGTCGCGGGTGACGCGACAGCCGGCTTCGACGACCATGTCGTGAGGCCGTTGCGTGTGTTGGTGGCCGATGACAATCCGGTTAATCGCAAGGTTCTGGCCGGCGCCCTGGCGGAACATGGACATGAGGTGCTGTTTGCCACGGACGGGGAACAGGCGGTCGCCGCCGTCCGCGACGCCGTTCCGGCGCTGGACCTTGTGCTGATGGACGTGCATATGCCCCGCATGGATGGGATGACCGCCACGCGCGCCATCCGCGCCCTGCCGGGGCCGGCGTCCGGCGTCGTGATCGTTGCCGCGACGGCCAGCGTGGGCACCAGCGGCATTCAGCGCTGCCTGGATGCTGGCATGAATGGGCATGTCGCCAAGCCGATCGATCCGGCCAATCTGTTCAAGGTGATCCATCGCCTGTTCCCAGATGGGACCGAAGCAGCCGGCCAGGAAGAGATGGCATCGTCGCCGCATGATGATAGGGCCGCAGAGGCGGGTGCCGTCTCCCTGCTGACGGGAACCGATCCGTTCGTGCCGGAAATGCTGACCGACATGGCAGACAGCATGGGGCCTGAGATGGTCCTGGATCTGATCGAGACCATCCTGTCGATCCTCCCGGAGGTGGAACCCGATCTGTTTCCCGCCAACGGCATGCCGGACCCCCAGCAGGTCGCGGAGGTAGCCCATTCCCTGAAATCCGCGGCGGGCAGCCTTGGAATGGCCGGGGTCTATCGAACGGCGTCGAAGGTGGAGCTTGCGGGGCACGGGGGCGATGTCCCGTCCCTGGCCGTGCTGCTGCCGGCACTGCGCCATGATCTTGACGAAGGGCTGATCTGGCTGCGCGGGCAGCGCGACCGCCTGCTATCGCTATCCCCGGTCCCCGCGGAAGATGGGACATGATCCGGTTGGATACGTTGACTTCATTTGCCGGTTGCGGCCTGATGCCTGACGGCCTGTTCCAAGATAACCTGATGCTGAACCGTGACCAAATACCCGGCTTCGAGAAACTGAGCGTGCTGCTGGTGGAGGATAATGTCTTTGCCCAGCGCCTGGCGCGTCAGGTGCTGATCCATCTGGGAATCCAGAACATCCATATCGTCAAGGACGGAAAGGCGGCTATCGAGGCGTTGGAAGACAGCGAATTGCGCTATGACCTGATCATCTCGGACTGGAACATGCCCAACGTGACGGGATTGCAGTTGCTTCAGCATGTTCGCAAGACGTGGGAGAACATGCCGTTCCTGATGCTGACGGGGAACCAGACGGCGGATTTCGTCCATGCCGCCCGCGCCAACAAGGTCGATGCCTATATCGTGAAGCCGTTTTCCCCCATGCAGTTGCGCCAGAAAATCTGCGCCATTTTCAACATCAAGCCATGATCGCCTGCCCTTACGGATAGGTGACAGGCGCTTTCATTCTTCTACCTTATCATGCGGCCGACAATGGCATTGGGCCGGAGTCGTGTGGGGAGGACGCAATGAACAGGGGACGGGCGATCATTCTGACCGCGCTGGCATGGGCCGGCATGGCAGTTCCGGTGCAGGCGCTGGAAATTGCAGGTCTTAATCAGCGCAATGAACTGCTGCTGTTTTCCGACACGTCGCCGGGTATGGTGAAAGTGCTGCCCGTGACAGGTGTGAAGGGCAAGCTGCTGGGCATCGACGTGCGTCCGGCCAATGGTGCGCTTTATGGGCTGGCCAGCGACAACCATCTCTATGCCATCGATCTGGCGACGGGGGCGGCCACGGCTGGGCCCAGGCTGTCGGTCGCGCTGACGGCCATCGACCATGTGGTGGTCGATTTCAATCCCCAGGCGGACCGTTTGCGTGTCATGGGATCGGACGGCCAAAATCTGCGCGTCAATGTGGAGACGGGAGCGGCGGCCGTGGACAAGCCGCTGGCCTACCACCCGAAGGACAAGGTCAATGCAGGCAAAAAGCCTGCCGTCTATGCCGGCGCCTATATCAATTCCTTCGCCGGGGCGACGCAGACGCAGCTTTTCGACGTCGATAGCGCCGCCGGAGCGTGGCTGTCGCAGGACCCGCCGAACGATGGCGTCCTGCGCACCATCGGACCGCTCGGCGTGCCGGCCGGCACGATCGTGGAAGGGGTGGATATCTTCACCGATGCCGAGGACGAATATCACGGGCGGGCCGTTGCCGGCGGCATCCTCTATGATCTGGACGTGCAGCGGGGCGCGATGAAGCGCATGGGGCGCATCGGGGATGGAAGCGATGTGATCGACATCGCCATCCTGGACAAGCGCTGATCGGACGGGGGCGGGTTGATGGTCGGTCGGCGCAACCGCGTCTTCGCGCTTGTCCCGTTGGTGGCCCTGGGCATGCTGACGGGATCCGGTGGCGCCCAGGCACCCATGGTGATCGCCCAGCGGGACATCGCTTTCGCTCCCCGGTCGGTCACCATCAAGGTGGGTGATCAGGTCATCTTCCGGAACGAGGATCCGTTCGGCCACAATGTCTATTCGCCCAGCATGAACGGCGTCTTTGATATCGGGCTGCAGGACCCCGACACGGAAACGCCGGTGACCTTCACCGCGCCGGGCGAGTTCATCATCCAGTGCCGTATCCATCCCAAGATGCGGGCAAAGGTGCTGGTGGAGCCATGATCACGCCACCGCCGGCCGCACCTTCCGCCACGGCAGGATGGTGATGACGATCCCGGCGAACAGCAGCGCCATGCCGGTCAGACGCATGGGGCCGAAGGTCTCGCCAAAAGCAAAATGGGCCGCCACGGTGCCGGTGACCGGCACCAGCAGGGAGAAGGGGGCCACCAGGCTGGCCTTGTATTCCCGCAGCAGCATGCCCCAGATGCCGAAACCGACCAGGGTGGACAGCACCACGATGTAGAGCAGGGCCAGCCCGGCCGTCCAGGTGACCCCCGTCAGCGCCGCGGCCACTCGTTCCGGCCCTTCGAACAGCAGCGACAGGGTGAACACGGGCAGGGGCGGCACGACCGACAGCCAGACCATCAGCGGCAGGGTGGGGCTGGGCGGCAATTGCCGCATCAGCACATTGCCCATCGCCCAGCTTGCCGCGGCCAGAAGGGTCAGCCCGAAGCCGATCCAGGTCACATCCAGGCCCACCGTGGTGGCCGTGACCAGAAGACCCACGCCGGCCACGCCGGCCCCCAGCAATTGCTGGGGCCGCGGCCGTTCCCCCAGCATGCCTGCCGCGATCAGCATGGTCATGAAGGCCTGGCATTGCAGCACGATGGAGGCCAGACCCGGTGCCATCCCCTGGTCGATACCCATGAACAGGAAGACGTAATGGCCCGTGAACAGGAAGGTCGATACGGTGGCAAGCTGCTTCCAGCCGATCCCCGCCGGTCGGGCGATGAACAGGGCGGGCAGTGCCGCCAGGGCAAAACGCAACGCCGTCAGCAGGATGGGCGGGAAGCCGGTCAGCGCCAGCTTGATGGAGACGAAATTGACGCCCCAGATGATGGCGACCAGAAAGGCGAGGGCGATGTGGCTGGGGCGCATGGCGGTCACGTCGGTTGTGGATTTTGCGATGGAGACACCGGACCCGGCCTTGCGGCAATGCAAAACATGTCGGCATGACAATCGGCTTGCCGGCAGCATCGCGCCATATACGCATCTGCATTGATCAGAACCTATGGTGCTGATCAATGTATCCCCGATGCCGGGCGCCGCCATCCGGCGGCTTTGGCTTACGCGCGCATGGGCGCGCAGCGCAGCTTGATATTACACTGTTTCCCGGTGAACTGTACTCACCGGGGACTGTAATTATGGATAGGGTGAAGGTTTTTCATCCGTTGCCGGCAGGAAACGCCGGCGGATTTCCATGAAAACGGGCAGTGCATCCTGGTTCAGCACATGCAGAATGGTCAGGAACTCCAGAACATCGACCCGGCGTTGCCCATTCTCATACGATGATATGAAAGATTGAGGCTTGCCCAGGCGTGATGCAAGTTCCTGTTGTGTCACATGCGCGCCTTTTCTGGCGCTCTCCAGGCATTCCCCGACCAGACAATGCTCTCGCGGCGCAATCCACACTGCCTTCCTCCGGGCGTCATGTTATCCGAGCGCTGATAAATCGAAAAATCCGATATTGAAAAAACCGATATTGCTCGGCAAAGTGGGGCCGATCAGCCTGGAGAAAGGCAAAACAAGTCTAAAATTGTTGATACTGGTGCCGGGGAACAGTGAACATCTGTAGGGGGTTTGTATGTTTCGTGTTGTCGATATACGGATAAGTGTCAGGATACTGGCAATAATCTCCGTTATGATCTTGCTGTCTGGTGTCATATTCTTCATTGGCCAACGAAACATGGCCCATGGAAACAGTGAATATTCTTCCCTTATCAAAGATGAGGTTGCCGTGATGGTCAATCTCGCCCGTACTAACCGGACGGTTATTGCGATCGGAAGGCATACATACAAGGCAGTGCTGCTGAGCGGTACGGAACATGTGGCGTCCGCCGCCCGTGATGCTGTTACCGATTTCAATCAGGCCGCCGCCGATTATGCTGAAATGCGCGCCCGCCTGCCGCGCTGGAGCCGGGATATCCAGGCGCTTGAACAGCAACTGGCAGGATTGCGAGCCGAATTCGACAAGATCATGCCCCTGGCCACGGCCGGCCGCGGTCAGGATGCCGAGGATCTGGTGATGCGGTCCTTCGATCCGCGGATGGAAGGGCTGCGTGACGCCAATATCGCGCTGACGGACAATATTCGTAAGGCGATAGACGATGGCGCTGCCGCTGCCGCCGCCAATGTCGATGCGGCCACCTATTCCATGCTGCTGGTGGCGGGGATCGGGTCGCTGCTGTCCGTTGCCCTGTCGCTCTATGTGGCGATCATCACCATCACGCGGCCGCTGGGTGCCGTGACCGACGCCATGGACAAGGTGGCCAGGGGTGATCTGGCCCTGTCCGTGCCGGGCCTGGACCGGGGGGACGAGGTCGGGCGGCTGGCAACGGGACTGGAGCAGTTCCGGCAGAACGCATTGGAGTCACGCCGCATGCGGGAGCAGATGGAGGAAGCGGAAAAGCAGGCCGCCGCGGACCGCCGCCGTGCCCTGCACCAGATGGCCGACCAGTTCGAAAGCAGCGTCTCCTCGGTGGTGTCGCAGGTGGCGTCGGCCGCCACGCAGCTTCAGGGCAATGCCCGCGACCTGTCGGGCATGGCGGAAACGACGCGCAACCAGACCGGCATGGTCGCGGCCTCCACCGGCCAGACCTCGGCCAATGTCCAGACCGTCGCCGCCTCGGCGGAGGAAATGACAGGGTCCATCGGCGAGATCACGCGGCAGGTCGGCTCGGCCGCCACCATCTCCCGCACGGCCACCGAAAGGGCGGAGGAAACCAACCGCACCATCCAGGCCCTGGCTTCGGAGGCCAATGCCATCGGGACCGTCGTGCAGTTGATCGCCGACATTGCCAGCCAGACCAACCTGCTGGCGCTGAACGCCACCATCGAGGCAGCCCGCGCCGGGGAAGCCGGCAAGGGTTTTGCCGTCGTGGCGTCGGAGGTGAAGTCGCTTGCCACGCAGACTGCCAAGGCCACGGACGACATCGCCTCCCGCATCGCCTCCATGCAGCAGGCCACCAACAGCGCGGTGTCGGCCACGGTGGAGGTGACGCACACGATCGGGGAGATCAACGAGATCGCCACGGCGATTGCGGCGGCGGTGGAGCAGCAGGACGCGGCCACGCGCGAAATCGCCCGCAATGTGCAGCAGGCGGCCGTCGGCACGCAGGAGATCGCCACCAACATCAGCGTTGTCGATGAGACGGCGCAGAATACGGGCCAGGCCGCGAACCAGTTGCTGGGCGCTGCCGGTGAATTGTCGCGGGAGGCCGACCGGCTGCGGGTGGAGGTCGACCGCTTCCTGGCAGAGGTGCGGGCGGCCTGACGGCATCCGGACGGGCGGCGCCTTTTGGGGGGTTGCCGCCTGTCGCGGGGCCGGGCACTCTGGCGCCTGACAGCGGGCCATCCGCCCGCGCCGGATGCCATTGCCAAGGAACGATCCCATGGACGCCCTATCCGCCACCGACTGGCAGGACCGCGCCGCGCGGCTGAGTTTCCGCACCCAGGCCTTCATCGACGGGGCCTTCGTGCCCGCCGCCAGCGGCAAGCAGTTCGACTGTATCAGCCCGCGGGACGGCAAGGTGCTGACGCGCGTCGCCGAATGCGACGTGCAGGATGTGGACCGTGCCGTCGCCGCCGCGCGGCGGGCCTTTGAAAGCGGCGTGTGGCGCGATGCCCACCCGCGCAAGCGCAAGGCCGTGCTGCTGAAGCTTGCCCGCCTGATCGAGGAGAATGCCGACGAGCTGGCCCTGCTGGAGACGCTGGACATGGGCAAGCCCATCCGCGACAGCCGGTCCATCGACGTGCCGCTGTCTGCCCGCTGCGTGCAGTATTACGCGGAGGCGATCGACAAGCTCTATGACCAGGTCGGTCCCAGCGGGCCCGATGCCATGTCGCTGATCCTGCGGGAGCCGCTGGGCGTGATCGGTGTCGTCGTGCCCTGGAACTTCCCCCTGATGATGGCGGTCTGGAAGCTGGCGCCGGCCCTGGCCACGGGCAATTCCGTCGTGCTGAAGCCGGCCGAGCAATCGCCGCTGACCGCCCTGCGCCTGGCCGAGCTGGCCGATGAGGCCGGCGTGCCGAAGGGGGTGCTGAATGTCGTGCCGGGCTTCGGGGAGACGGCGGGCCAGGCCATTGGCCGGCACATGGATGTGGACATGCTTGCCTTCACCGGATCGACGGAGGTGGGCAAATTTTTCATGCGCTATTCGGGGGAAAGCAACCTGAAGCGCGTGTCGCTGGAATGCGGCGGCAAGACGCCGCATATCATCATGCCGGATGCCGCCGACCTGGACAAGGCGGCGGCAAACGCCGCGGGTGGCATCTTCTTCAACCAGGGGGAGGTGTGCAATGCCGGCTCCCGCCTGCTGGTGCATGAAAGCATCAAGGACGAGTTCCTGGAGCGCGTCATCCACCATTCCCGGCGCTGGCAGCCCGGTGACCCGCTGGACCCGGCCACCACCATGGGCGCCATGGTTGATGCCCGCCAGCACGAGCGCGTTCTGTCCTACATCGCCAAGGGCACGGCGGAGGGGGCGGCGCTGCGCCTGGGCGGCAATGCGGCGCGCACCGATACGGGCGGCTTCTACATCGAGCCGACCCTGTTCGACGGCGTGGACAGTTCCATGACCATCGCGCGGGAGGAGATTTTCGGGCCCGTCCTGTCGACCCTCACCTTCAAGACCACGGAAGAGGCCTTTCGCATCGCCAATGACACGATCTATGGCCTGGCCTCGGCCATCTGGACCCGCGACATCTCCGTTGCCATGAAGGCCGCCCGCACAATCAAGGCCGGCAGCGTCTGGATCAACTGCTTCGATGCGGGTGATATCACGACGCCGTTCGGCGGTTTCAAACAGTCCGGCTTCGGCCGCGACAAGAGCCTGCATGCGATGGAGAAGTACACGGACTTGAAAAGCGTGTGGATCGACCTTTCATAACAGGCGGCGGGCCCTTCCGGCCGTCGTGCCGCCAATGACCTGTTGAACCGCGACCGATTTCCCGCTAGGTCAGAACATGAGATCGAGTTACCCAACCAGGAGTGCCGCCTTGCTCGTCAATCCGATGCGTCTTGAGGACGAAAAGCCGGGGTCCGATACCCAGGACGAAAAGGCGAAGACGCCGCCGAACGTGGCGCAGAACCTGTTCAAGGCCCGCACCATCCTGCTGTTCGGCGAGATCAACCAGAAGGTCGCTCAGGCCGTGACGGCCCAGCTTCTGGGGCTGGCCGCCGAGAATGACGAGCCGATCAAGCTCATCATCAACTCTCCCGGCGGGCACGTCGAATCCGGCGACACGATCCATGACATGATCCGCTTCGTGAAGCCGCGGGTCCTGGTGCTGGGCACGGGCTGGGTGGCCTCGGCCGGTGCGCACATCTTCCTGGGTGCCGCCAAGCAGGACCGGTTCTGCCTGCCCAACACGCGCTTCATGATCCACCAGCCGGCCGGCGGCGTGGGTGGCCCCGCTACCGACATCGCGATCGAAGCGAAGGAAATCATCAAGATGCGCAAGCGCATCAATGAAGAGATCGCGCGGGAGACGGGCCAGCCTGTGGAACGGGTTGCCGTCGATACCGACCGTAATTTCTGGATGTCGGCGGAAGAGGCCAGGGAATATGGCATCGTCAGCCACATCATCGAGAATGCGGACGCCTTCAGGTAGGGCCGGGCTACGGTGGTGACCTGAAATGGGGACGGGCCGTCCGGGTCCGCCCCCATTTTCATTTCCGGGTCAGGCACTTTCCGCGGCGGCCCCGGTCGCCTTGGCGGCGGCGTTCAACCGGCGGCGCTGGTTGGCCATTTCCAGGATGGCGGCCCGCACCTCCCCATGCTGGCGGGTGAACTGGTTGAAGTCGCGCCGGTCCAGCACCAGGAACTGGCAGTAATCCACGGCGGTGACGTCGGCATTGCGGCGGTTGCCGCTGAGCAGCGCCATCTCCCCGAAGAAGCTGCCGGTCTCCAGGCGGAAGGTGGTGCGGTCTGGCAACTGCACCTCCACGGCGCCGGAGGCGATGAAATACATGCTGTCGGCGCGGTCGCCATTGCGGATCACGCGGGCCCCCGGTGTCGCCGATCCCGGCCGGAACATCAGCAGCAGCCGGTCCAGTTCCGCCATGTCCAGTTGCGCCAGCACGGGGAAGGTTTCCACCAGCTTGCGAACCTGCAGGCTGTGAGCCTTTTCCCGTTCGGCCATCTTGTCGCGGACACGGTTGACCTCCTGCGTCAGTTTCCGGAACTTTTCCTGTCCATAGGATGATGCCTGTCCCCGCTGGGTCTTGCGTCTGACGGCCACCTTTTCCACCGCGGCGAAGACCAGGGGGTTCAAGGTGATGGACAGGAGCGCGCCGGCCAGCACCAGGTCGCGCCCTTCCTCGGGCAGGAGGCCCAGGGCCACGCCCATTCCCGCCAGGATGAAGGAGAACTCGCCGATCTGCGCCAGGCTGGCCGACACCATCAGGCCCGACGCGACGGGATAGCCCAGCAGCAGGACGATGCCGAACGCCACCAGGGACTTGCCGACGATGATGGTTAGCAACACGGCGGCGACAGCCAGCGGCTCCCGCAGCAGGATCGACGGGTCGAACAGCATGCCGACCGACACGAAGAAGATGACGGAAAAGGCGTCCTGCAGGGGCATGCTGTCGGCCGCGGCCTTATGGCTGAAACGGCTTTCGCTCAGCACGACACCCGCGAAGAAGGCGCCCAGCGCGAAGGACACGCCGAAGACATGGGCCGACCCGTAGGCGATGCCCAGGGCGGCGGCCAGGACGGCCAGCGTGAAGAGTTCCCGCGAGCCGGTGCGGGCCACCTGGGTCAGCAGCCACGGCACCACGCGCGGCCCCAGAAGCAGGGCCAGCGCGGCGAAGATGGCGACCTTGCCCAGCGTGATGGCCAGCGTCAGGGCCACGGACCCGTCCTGCACCCCGTCGCCCATGCCCTGTCCGCCCAGCAGGCCCGCCGTGGCCGGCAGCAGCACCAGCGCCACGACCATGGCCAGATCCTCCACGATCAGCCAGCCGACGGCCACCCGCCCGTTGGGCGTCTGCAGCAGGTTCCGCTCCTCGAGCGCTTTCAGCAGCACCACGGTGCTGGCCACCGACAGGCTGAGCCCCAGTACAAGCCCTGCGCCAAGGCCCCAGCCCCAGAACTCGGCCAGCCCTACCCCCATCAGGGTTGCGATGGCGATCTGAGCCACGGCACCCGGGATGGCGATGCCCTTCACGGCCATCAGGTCGGCCGTGGAGAAATGCAGGCCGACACCGAACATCAGCAGGATAACGCCCATTTCGGCCAGTTCGATGGCCAGGTCGCCATCGGCCACGAAACCCGGCGTGAAGGGGCCGACCAGCACCCCGGCCAGAAGATAGCCCACCAGGGGCGGCAACCTCAACCGGTCGGCTGCTAGGCCGAAGGCGAAGGCAAGAACGAAGGCGACCGACAATGTCACGAGAAGATTGGCTTCGTGCGGCACGCAAATATTCCTGCGGACGAAAGTGATTGGGCAGCAGTATGCGGGCTGGCGTCACGGCGGCCACGGAAAAAAGCCGGTGGCCGGCCTATATCTTGCGTATAGAGGATATCCGTGTGGCGATCCGGCACCATGTTCGTAACTGCTCACGGGGCTGGCGAAATGAGTTGCGCGCGCTCGTTGGATATGAGTCAACGTTCGGATGGAAGAGCGGTCGCGCTACCGTCTGAGTGAAGCCGAGAAGGACGCCCTGCTTTTGGAGCAGGCGGCGTTGATCGAGCGCTTGGCCGCGCGGATCAAGGAACTGGAGGCGCTGGTCGGCAAGCCGCGCAAGAATTCGTTGAATTCCCACACTCCGCCGTCGCAGGACGGTCCCGGCCGCCCCGGCCGCCCCGGCCGCCCCGGCCGCCCCGGCTCGAAGGCGGTGGCCAAGCGCCGGCACAAGCCGCGCCTGTCCCGTTCTGGCGTATCGCGCCCGCTGGCCGAGGAGCCGGACAAGACGGAACGGTGCCTGGCCGCGATCTGCCCCCATTGCGGGATGGCGGCCTCAGGGCTGCCCCAGCGCTGCCGACACCGCTACGACCACATCGACCTTCCCGTCATCCGCCCGGTGGTGACGCGGGTGGAACTGTTCGGTGGGCGCTGCGGCGACTGCGGGCGGCGCTACCGGGCCGAAGCTCCGGCCATGATGCCGCCGGGCACGCCGTTCGGGCCGGGGATCCGCTCGCTGCTCGCCTACCTTCACCACAGCCATCACGTCGGCTTCGAGCGTCTGTCGCGGATGCTGAAGGAACTGTTCGGGCTGACCATCTCCGAAGGCGCCATCGCCAACAGCTTCCGGCGGATGGGGGCAACGTTCGACACGGCTCGCGCGGCGATCAAGGCCAGGCTGCTGACGGCGCCGGTCATCGCGTCCGATGAAACCACCACGCGGGTGAACGGCGTCACCCAGTGGCAATGGGTCTTCCATTCCGACAAGGCGGTGCTGCACGACATTGTCCCCAGCCGGGCCCGGAGCGTGGCAGCCCAGCTTCTCGGCGATCATCGGCCCGAGGTCTGGGTGTCGGATCGCTATGCCGGGCAGCAGGAACTCGCCCGCGCCCACCAGGTCTGCCTCGCCCATGTCCTGCGCGATGTCCAGTACGCCATCGACTGCGGCGACACCGTCACCGCCCCCAAAATCCGTGACCATCTGCGCTGGGCCATCCGCATCGGCAAGCGACGCCCCACCTTGAAGGATAGCACGCTCAAAGCCTACGCCGCCAGGGCCGACCGCGGCCTCGATGCCCTGCTCGGCGTTCCCGCCGCCCATCCCGCCGGCCGCGACCTGCAACGCCAGATCAAAGCGTGGCGCGGCAAGTTCTTTGTCTTCCTCGACGACCGCCGCGTCCCCCCAACCAACAACGGCAGCGAACGGGAAATCCGACCTTCCGTCATCTTCCGCAAGGTCACCAACGGCTTCCGATCAACCTGGGGGCCCGGCATTCATGCCGGTTACCGATCCGTCACCGGAACCGCTCGCTTGCATGGCCAGTCCCCCTGGAACGCCATTCGCGCGCTCATCGACGGCAACTTCGCCCTCGCCTGAAACCTCCCGCCGCCAGCCACGTGAGCAATTACCCATGTTCCGGCCGGGTGCACAGTCGCAAGGGGTCCGACACCATGTGGCGTCGGACCCCGGTGGAAATCAAAGAATATCAGCCTTCCAGGCTGCGGGAGACGATCTCGTACACGTCGCGCGACAGGTCCGGCGTATGGGCCACCCGTTCCAGCGCCACCTTGGCGGCGGCCTGCCGTTCCGCATCATAATTGCGCCAGCGGGCGAAGGCCTTGGCCATGCGGCTGGCCACCTGCGGGTTCAGGCGGTTCAGCTCGATCACGCGGTCGGCCAGGAATTCGTAACCGGCCCCGCCCGCGGCGTGGAAGGCCACGGCATTGCCCGTGAACGCGCCGATCAGCGCATAGACCTTGTTCGGATTGCGGATGTTGAAGCCGGGGTGCGACAGCAGCGCCCTCACTTCGGCCAGCGTCTCGGGGCGAGCCGAGGTGGCCTGGATCATGAACCATTTATCCATGACCAGCGGCTCCTGCCGCCATTTGGCGGCGAAGGCGGAGAGGGCGTCGGCCCGTTCCGGCATGTCGCTGTCTGCGATCAGGGCCAGCGCGGCGATCACGTCCGTCATGCCCGTGGCCGTGCGGTACTGCGCCAGCGCCAGTGCCCGGCCTTCCCCGTCCCCGGCCGCCATCAGATAGGCCAGCGCGGCATTCTTCACGGCGCGACGGCCGATGGCTTCGGGGCTGACGCTGAACGCGCCCTGCCCGGCATTGCCGTGATAGGTGGCCAGCAATGAAGCGCGATGGCTGCGGCCTATCGTGCCGCGGACCAGTTCGCGCGCGGCATGGATACCATCCACATCGATCACGCCCATCAACTGGCCCAGATAGTTCTCCGACGGCAGGGTCAGCGCCAGGGCCGTGAAGGCCGGGTCCTCGCCCGCCCGGCTCAGCGTCTGGCCGATGGCGTCGACGAAGCTGGCCGGCACGATCATGTCGTGGCCGGCCGCCCGATCGGCCACCAGGCCCAGCAGCAGGCGGGCCGCCAGCGTCTGCCCCGCTTCCCACCGGTTGAACGGGTCGCTGTCATGGGCCATCAGGAATGTCAGGTCGGCATCCGTATAGTCGAAGCTCAGCTTGACCGGCGCGGAAAAGCCGCGGAACAGCGACGGCACGGGGGACGCCGCCACGCCGGTGAAGGTGAAGTCCTGCTCCGCCTCCCGCAGGGCCAGGACGCGGGTGCCCGTCACGGCCTCGTCCTCCCCGGCCAGCTTCAGCGGCAGGTCGCGGCCATCGGGGCCGACCAGCCCCATGGAAACGGGGATCAGCATGGGCCGCTTATCCGGCTGGCCGGGCGTGGGGGCCAGGGTCTGGCGCAGGGTCAGGCGGTAGGTGCGCGACGGTGCGTCATAGGTGCCTTCCCCGCTGACGGCGGGCGTGCCGGCCTGGGCATACCAGCGGCGGAACTGATCCCAGTCGACGGCCCTGTCGGGGTTCGCGTCGCGCATGGCGGCCAGGAAATCATCCGTCGTCACGGCCTGACCGTCATGGCGGGCAAAATAGAGGTCGATACCGCGCCGATAACCCGCCGCGCCCAGCAGCGTATGGTACATGCGCAGGACCTCCGCCCCCTTCTCGTAAACCGTGGGCGTGTAGAAGTTGTTGATCTCGATATAGCTTTCGGGTCGCACGGGATGGGCCGTGGGGCCCGCATCCTCTGCGAACTGCACCTGACGTAGCCGCGTCACGTCCTGGATGCGCTTCACGGGGGCCGAATTCATGTCCGCGCTGAACTGCTGGTCGCGGAAAACGGTCAGCCCTTCCTTCAGCGAAAGCTGGAACCAGTCGCGGCAGGTGACGCGGTTGCCTGTCCAATTATGGAAATATTCATGCGCCACCACGGTCTCGATGCCCAGGAAATCGGTATCGGTGGCCGTGTCGGGGCGGGCCAGGATGTATTTCGTGTTGAAGATGTTGAGCGACTTGTTCTCCATGGCGCCCATGTTGAAATCGCCGACGGCTACGATGTTGAAAATGTCCAGATCATATTCCAGGCCATAGGCCTCCTCGTCCCAGCGCATGGACTTGATCAGGCTTTCCATGGCGTGGCCGCACTTGTCCTCGTTCCCCGGCTCCACATAGATGCGCAGCGCGACGTCGCGGCCGGACCGGGTGCGGTACCGGTCCTCGATATGGACCAGCTTGCCGGCCACCAGCGCGAACAGGTAGCAGGGCTTGGGCCAGGGGTCCTCCCAAAGGGCCCAATGGCGGCCGTCCGCCGCATCCCCCTGGTCCACCAGATTGCCGTTCGACAGCAGCACGGGATAGGCCTGCCGGTTCGCCTCCACCCGCACGCGGTACGTCGCCATCACATCGGGACGGTCCTGGAAATAGGTGATCTTGCGAAAACCCTCCGCCTCGCACTGGGTGCAGTAATTGCCCGAGGATTTGTATAGCCCTTCCAGCGCCGTGTTGCTTTCCGGGTGGATGCGGGTCACCATCTCCACCACCGCCCCGTCGTCCGGCAGGTCGTTCAGGGTCAGGTGGTCGGGGGTGCAGGCATAATCATCGGGTCCCAGCGGCCGGCTGCCGACGGCGACAGACAGCAGCTCCAGCTCCTGTCCGTCCAGCACGAGCGGGCCGCGCGGCACTTCATGGTTGCGGCGGATGCCCAGACGGGCGGTGACGATCGTCTCCCCCTCATGCAGATCGAACGACAGATCGACCGTATCGATCCACCAGGCCGGGGCGACATAATCCTTCAACAGGATGGCCTTCGGCGAACCCTTGTCCATGACCAGCATCCCTAAATGTCAGAGGGCGCGGAGGCGGTCTCCGCCCCCCCGCGCGGCCCCCCCGCGCGATTGCCGGGCAGGATAGGGCATCGGCGGTCACGAGGGGTGAAAAATTTAACACGCACTTTCATACAACCACCCTATCATTGTACCCCATCGGAGGGACCGCAATTCGCGCGGGCAGGCGGGAGGTGCAATGTATCTGGAATTGTCGGCGGCCGACGTCGTGATCCTGTCCACCGCCGCGGCCAGTCTGGTCGCCGCCGTGATCCTGGAAATGCTGCGGGTGGTGATCCCCGACATCTATGAATGGGTCGCCGACCATCAGAAGATACGGCGCGAGATCGCCGAAGGGCAGGTGGCCCTGGCCCGGCTGCGGGAGACGAACCGCGTTCAGGCCGCCCACCGCGACCGGCGCAATGCCGAGCGTTTCCGCATGAAATCGCAGTTGAGCCGGCTGGAGATGACCCTGGCTGCCGTGGAGCGTGAGCGGGTGGAGGTCTGGCACGAACGGGGCCAGCAGGGCGTGGCCGATCAGTTGTTCACGGCCAGGCTTGCCAATCGGCGCCTGGCCGACCAGTCGGCGCGTGACTTCGACAGCGCCCCCGTCATCTGGCGTTACGGCAACAATATCCGCGTCTGGGCACCCGCCGAGCGGGTGGCGCGTCAGATGCTGTCGGCGGCCTTTCCCGCCGATGACGGGTTCATGATCCTGGATTTCGCATCGGCCGGCAGCACGGCGGCGCGGCCATGATGGTTACCTGGATGAACCTGACCAACCTGTTCGCCCTGGCCATCGCCGGATCGGCCCTGGTCATGGCGGCCCGCCGCATCATGCGCGTCATCCGCACCACGGAGCGCAAGCTGTCCCGCGCGGTGGACGAGAAGAACATGGTTGCCGCCGCCCTGCGCCATGCCAAGCGGGAGGAGACGGCGATTCGTCAGGCGCTGGATGAGGCGGACCACCATATCAGCCTGATGACCAGTGTCATCGCCACGGCAGAAGGCCGCATCGAGCGGCTGCGGGCCCAGCCCCGCCGCACGGTGACCATGATCGATGGCGAGTGGCAGCGATTCGACCGGCTCTGGTCCGTTCTGGTCACAAATCCCGCCCTCGCTGCGGGCCGCCAGTCGGGTGGCGGCTGGGCCGACGGAAAGAGGCTGTACGGATTCGCACGCTCGGGCGATGATCTGGCCCTGCGGGTCGGGACGCAGTATCGGCCCGGTGATGGTTTCATCATTGGCGCACCAGCCATCGTCGATCTGACGGATGACGGCGGCGGGTCGGTCGCGGTAGACCCATCCGGGCGCGGCGCATGACAGAAGGCGGGGGGAAGATGGATTTCCAGGTGGCCGGTGACACGCTAGACGAGGCGGAACGCAGCCGAATCGCAGTGGAACTGGGCCTGCCCTTAGCGCGGCCCGGTGCCACCATCCCCGACGCCGCCCGGGTCCGGGTGACGGCGGAGGGGGCGGCGGTCGAGCTGGTGACGGCTTTGCGCGGGAATAGTGCCGCCATCGTGGAACAGGGGCCGCCCGGAACCCTGCCCGTGGGGGCGTTGCGTGCGGCACTGGACGGTGGACGGCTGCTGATCTCCATGACCACGCGGCTGGCCTGGACGCTGGATACCGCCGCCCAGATTTGCGAGGGACTGCTGGCCCGCGGCATGCTGCCGGCGGCGCTGCGCCATGATGTGGAATTGTCGCTGCACGAGGCGATCATCAATGCCGTCCTGCATGGGAACCTGGCCATGGGCGGTTCCCTGGTCGATGACCCCCGGCAGTTCGATGCCTTCTGCCAGCGCCTGACGGCAACCCTGGCCGATCCCGAGCGGGCGGCCCGGCGCATCGATGTCTTCGTCTGGCTGGCCGACGGCTTGCTGCATATCAGCATCAGTGACCAGGGGGCCGGATACGACCCCGCCGCCATCCGACCCCCCGTCAATGTGGAGGCGAAGTCGGGTCGGGGGCTGGAGATCATGCGGGTGATGTCGTCCGGCCTGACGGTCACCGATGGCGGGCGCACGGCCACGCTGGTCTTTGCCATCTGACCATGACACCCGCCCTGGCGGGTGGTCGGGGCCATCTGACCATGACACCCGCCCCGGCGGGTGGTCGGGGAGGGGGGACGGTGGCGGGAACCGGTGGCCCGGCCACCTGTTTCCCCTGATATGGGGTCCGGTCTGGTGTGCCGGCCTTGGCGGCCGGCGGCATCGGGCATAGTCTGGATGCGATCCATCGCCCCGTAGCGCAGAGGGAGGCGTCATGCCCGTACTTGTCATATCCGGTGCCAATCGCGGCATCGGGCTGGAATTCGTCCGGCAATATGCCGCCGATGGCTGGACCATCGTCGCCGGCGTCCGTGATCCGGGCAAGGCCGGGGATCTGGCGGGGCTGAAGGGGGTGGAGGTTGTGGAACTGCGGGTGGATGACCCGCTGTCCATCCGGGCCTTCGCGGATGGACTGGCCGGCCGGCGGGTCGATCTGCTGATCAACAATGCCGGCGTGATGGGACCGGAGGGTCCCGACCAGTCGAAGGAGCGTATCGACGTGGCAGGCTGGATGCAGACCCTGCAGGTCAATGCGCTGGCGCCCATCCTGCTGGCCCAGGCCCTGAAACCCTCGCTGGCGGCGGGGGCGAAGGTGGTGACGCTGTCCAGCCAGCTTGGCTCCATCACAGAGAATGAAGGGGCCGGCCTGTACGCCTACCGTGCGTCGAAGGCGGCCGTGAACATGGGCAATCGCTGCCTTGCCGTGGATTGGCGTGATGACGGGATCACCTGCATCGTCCTGCATCCCGGCTGGGTGCAGACCGACATGGGCGGTCCCAAGGCACCTGTGAAGCCGCCGGACTCGGTGGCCGGCATGCGCCGGGTCATCGCCGGGGCCGGTCCGGCCGACAGCGGTGCCTTTTTCGGCTTCGACGGTCGTCGCATCCCCTGGTGATCCCTGGTCCGGAAAGGACAAGCGTCGCATGAAGGCCCCCATCGAGTTCTATTTCGATTTCGCCTCTCCCTATGCCTATCTGGCGGCCACGCAGGTGGAGGCGCTGGCCGCCCGGCTGGATCGGCCGTTGCACTGGCGCGCCATCCTGATGGGGGCCGTGCTGAAGGTGACGGGCGGTGTTCCCAACCTGGCCAAGCCCCTGCAGGGTGACTACCTGCGCCGCGACGTGCCGCGCTGCGCCCGGCGGCTGGGGGTGCCGCTGGCCCACCCGCTGCCATCCCCCTTCGCGTCGCTGGCGGCATCGCGGGCTTTCTACTGGCTGGACGCCGTGGGCGGCGAACATTCACCTGTGGCCCTGGCCCATGCCGTCTTCAACGCCCATTGGGCCGACGGCCGCGACATGGCCATGCCGGAGAATGTTCTGGATGTGGCTGCCGGGCTGGGGCTGGACCGGGCGGCCGTGGAAGCCGGGCTGGCCGACCCGTCGGTGAAGGAGCGGCTGCGCGTGGAAACGGAAGCGGCCATCGGCCGCGGCGTTTTCGGCGTGCCCTATTTCATCGTCGATGACGAGCCCTTCTGGGGCGCGGACCGGATGGGCGAACTGGAAGCCTGGGTCGGCGGCGGCTGGTAGCCGCCCCGGCATCAGTGCAATAGCCAGCGCGTCATGGCCGGGAACGGGGCCAGGCCGTTTTGATGCAGCAGCGCCATGACCCCGCAGGGCCCCGTCATACCCAGCATGGCCAGGTGCGCGATGCCGAACTGGTTGCCTGTTTCCAGCAGGTACATGAACCGGTCCCGCTGTTGTTCTTCCAGCCGGTAGCCGCCTGCGAAGAAAAGGGTTTCCGGCGGCAGGTCCAGCGCCTTCATCGCGGCGTAGGACCAGGCGATGGCGGCCGTTTCCGTATGCATCAGCGCGATCCGCGCCTGCGGGTCGGGGTCGTCGCCGGCCGCCTCGCGCAGGCTGGTTTCCAGGTTGGTGCCCAGCAGGGGGCGCAGACGGGCCGGCACGATGGCAATGTGCCCCGCCTCGTGCAGCAGGTCTCCGGATACGTGGAGATGATCCGGATCGACATGCATCACCCCCTGCCGGATGGTGACGCCGGGCAGGAAGCCCTCCGGCCCGAACGGCCCCACCTCCAGCGGCAGCCCGATGCCGCGCAGGAAATCCACGATCCTGTCGAAATGCTCTGCCCCCAGCATATCAGGTCCTGTTCTGTTGTGGTTTTGCAACCATAGCTTACAGTTGGGCCGATGACCATGCCAAGCCCATACAGTGCCGCCTGACCCGCCCGTCCGCCCGGTGCCGGGGAGGGCGGAGAATTGTTTCTGGATCATTTCAAGGGGAGCAGGCCCCTTGCAGCCCCATGGCGATGCGCTAGGCTGGCAGCCGCGCAATCCAGACACGCCGGTTGGCGAAGAAACAAGGATAAAAGACGTGCGGACTATCGGACATTGGGCGCGGGGCAGTGCCCTGGCCCTGGTTATGGCTCTGACAGCCACGGCTCCCGTGCTGGCCCAGGCCAGCGCCCCCGCGGTGGAGCGGGTGCAGAACGGCAATCTGGTCACGGAGAATGTGCCCGCCATCGATGCGGCACTGGGAGAGCGGCTTTCCGCCTACCTGAACGCGCGCTCGGCCGGGTTTCTGGACTGGACGCCGGATGGCAAGGGCATCCTGATTTCCACCCGGTTCGGGGAGACGGCACAGCTCCATCTGGTGTCCGGCCCCA
Organism: Niveispirillum fermenti; assembly: GCF_052474395.1. Classification (NCBI taxonomy): domain Bacteria; kingdom Pseudomonadati; phylum Pseudomonadota; class Alphaproteobacteria; order Rhodospirillales; family Azospirillaceae; genus Niveispirillum; species Niveispirillum fermenti. The sequence continues at coordinate 81,130 of NZ_CP156679.1, forward strand.
TGATGGCGCGCCAGCAGCTCACCTTCGCGGCCGAGCCGATCACCCGCGCCAGCTTCCGTCCGGCCCGCGACAGCAGCGATCTCGTCTATGTCTGGGACAAGGGCGGGTCGGAGAATTTTCAGTTCTTCCACATGGACATGTCCACGGGCGTGTCCACGCTGATCACCGACGGCAAGTCGCGCAACCAGGGACTGGTCTGGAACCACAAGGGCGACCGCTTCGCCTTTTCCAGCACGCGCCGCGATGGCCGGAACACCGACGTCTATGTCGCCGGCCTGAAGGATGCGGCCACGGCGGCGCCCCTGGTGGCGCAGACGGGGTCCTACGGCGCTGTCGCCTTCTCTCAGGATGACGGCAAGCTGCTGGTCGGCCAGTATCTGGCCATCACCAAATCCTATCTGTCGGTCGTAGATGTGGCCACGGGCGCCATCACCCGCATCAAGCCGGAGCGCGACGATATCGCGCTGGGCGGCATCGGCTTCACCCCTGATGGCAGGGGCGTATTCCTGACCTCTGACGAGGAGGGGGAGTTCAAGCGTCTGGGCCTGCACGATCTGGCGTCGGGACAGACACGCTGGATCACCGCCGACGATCCCTGGGACGTGGAGGAAGCAGCCCTGTCGCATGATGGCCGGCGCCTGGCCTATGTGCTGAACGAGGGGGGCTGGTCCACCCTGCGCGTCATCGATACGAAGTCGCTGAAGCCCGTCAAGCTGCCCACCCTGCCCAAGGGGGTGATCGGCGGCGTTTCCTTCAGCCCCGACGGCAAGCGTTTGGCGCTGTCGCTGACCCGGCCGACCGCGCCGGCCGACGTCTATGTCGTCGATCTGGCCAGGGGGGCGGTCGAACCCTGGACCCGGAGTGAGGTCGGGGGCCTGAACACCGACAATTTCGCCGATGCTGAACTGATCCAGTTCCCCACCTTCGACCAGGTGGACGGCACGCCCCGCCAGATCCCGTCCTTCCTCTACAAGCCCACGAACGGGCCGGCCAAACTGCCGGTCATCATCCTTGCCCATGGCGGGCCGGAGGGGCAGAGCCGGCCGACCTTCAGTTCCACGGTGCAGTTCTGGGCCAATGAGCTGGGGGCCGCCGTGCTGCTGCCCAATATCCGGGGCTCCGACGGATACGGAAAGACCTATCTGGGCCTGGATAACGGCTTCAAGCGGGAAGACAGCATCAAGGATATCGGCGCCCTGATCGACTGGATCGCCACCCGTCCCGACCTGGACAAGGACCGGGTGGTCATCGCCGGCGGCTCCTATGGCGGCTATGTCACGCTGGCGGCCATGACCCATTACAATGACCGGCTGGCCGGCGGCGCCAACACGGTCGGCATCTCCAACTTCATTACCTTCCTGGAAGCCACGGCCGACTATCGCCGTGACCTGCGCCGTCCCGAATATGGTGACGAGCGCGATCCGGAGATGCGTGCCTTCCTTCAGCGTATCTCCCCCCTGACCAATGTGGACAAGATCACCAAGCCCATGCTGGTCATCCAGGGCTATAACGATCCGCGTGTGCCGGTGGGCGAGGCAGAGCAGATGGTGGCTGCCATCCGCAGGAACGGTGGTGACGTTGCCTATGTCCTGGCCATGGACGAGGGGCATGGCTTCCGCAAGAAGTCCAACCAGTTCGTGGCTCAGATGGCCCAGGCACAGTTCTTCCAGAGGGTGTTCGGGCAGAAGTAATAAACATACAAAATAACTCAATGGCCATTTGATTGTTTTGAATAAATACAATCAAATGGCCTATTTTATTTCTGGTCAATTTCGAATTGTCGTCAATATGTGTTCTTAGATTGAGAGTTGTGGCAGAATCTAAGTGGTGATATATGTGTGAGGTCAATTTTGGAGGTCAAAATGGCTCACGAAGTTATCATAAAGTGCATACCAGAGTTTGAGTTATCGTCAAAGGACATGGTTCTGATGATTTCGGATCATGATGGAAAGATTGGAGAAATACATATCAGTAAGGGAAATATTGACTTCTGGCCTTCAGGAAATTCGGTTAATCATTTTCAGCTTTCGTGGCGCAAGTTCGCGGAAATCATGAAGGAAAATGGCGCTCAGGTGCGTATGCGTAACTGAGCCAGAGGCATTCGGGCGCTGGCCTTCAACGAGGTAAGCCAGCGCCCCACCCCCCCGATAACGCCGCCCTGCCATGGCCTGTCCGGGTGGTTCCCGACCTTGCATTGAAGCCCTGTCGGCATTAGGTTCCGGCCGCATCGGGGGGCCGTCCCGGTGACGGTTCGCCGCCTCCCATCCACCAACAGGAACGGGTTCGCGGGATGAAGTCCGCCGTCATCGTCTTCCCCGGTTCCAATTGCGACCGCGATATTGCGGTTGCCTTGGAACAGGCTTCCGGCAAGAAGCCCCACATGGCTTTCCACAAGGACACGGACCTGCCGGACGTCGATGTCATCGCCGTCCCTGGCGGTTTTTCCTATGGCGATTATCTGCGCTGTGGCGCCATGGCCGCCCATTCGCCCATCATGAAGGTGGTGAAGGAACGCGCGGCCAAGGGCGTGCGCGTTGTCGGCATCTGCAACGGTTTCCAGATCATAACGGAAGCCGGTCTGCTGCCGGGCGCCCTGATCCGCAACAAGTCGCTGAAATATGTGTGCCGCACGGTCGGCCTGCGCGTCGAAACGACGGACAGCGACTTTACCCGGAAGTACGCCAAGGGGCAGGTGATCGGCATTCCGGTCGGCCATGGCGAGGGCAATTACGTTGCCGACGAGGAGACGCTGAAGCGCCTGGAGGGCGAGGGGCTGGTGGCCTTCCGCTATGCCGCACTGCCGGGCCAGGACGCCGGTCAGGCGAACCCCAACGGTGCAACCAACGACATTGCCGGCATCTTCAACGCTGAGCGCAACGTGCTGGGCATGATGCCGCATCCCGAACGCGCCTTCGATCCGCTGCATGGCAATACCGACGGCCGTGCCTTCTTTGATAGTTTGGTGGAGACCCTGTCGTGAGCGCCCGCAAGGAACCCGTTGTCAACGAGCAGCTTGCCGCCGAACATGGCATCAAGGCCGATGAATATGTCCGCCTGCTGGAAATCGTCGGCCGTCAGCCGAGCTTTACCGAGCTGGGCATCTATTCGGTGATGTGGTCGGAGCATTGCTCCTACAAGTCGTCGCGCGTCTGGCTGAAGAAGTTCCCGACCAAGGCCCCCTGGGTGATCTGCGGTCCGGGGGAGAATGCCGGCGTCATCGATATCGGCGACAATCAGGCCGCCATCTTCAAGATGGAAAGCCATAACCACCCCTCCTATATCGAGCCCTTCCAGGGTGCTGCGACGGGCGTGGGCGGCATCCTGCGCGACGTGTTCACCATGGGTGCGCGGCCGATCGCCAACCTGAATGCCCTGCGTTTCGGGGAGCCGGGCCACCCCAAGACCCGTCAGCTGGTGGCGGGCGTCGTGTCGGGCATCGGCCATTACGGCAATTGCGTCGGCGTGCCCACCGTGGGTGGCGAGACCAATTTCCACAAGGCCTATAACGGCAATTGCCTGGTCAATGCCATGACCGTGGGCATCGCCGACCAGGACAAGATTTTCTATTCCAAGGCGGCGGGTGTCGGCAATCCGGTGGTCTATGTCGGGTCCAAGACGGGCCGCGACGGCATCCATGGCGCCACCATGTCCTCGGCCGAGTTCACCGAGGATAGCGAGGCCAAGCGTCCCACGGTGCAGGTCGGCGATCCGTTCACGGAAAAGCTGCTGATCGAAGCCTGCCTGGAACTGATGAACACCGACGCCATCCAGTCCATCCAGGACATGGGCGCCGCCGGCCTGACCTCCTCCTCCGTCGAAATGGCTGGCAAGGGTGGCCTGGGGATCGAACTGCATCTGGAAAAGGTGCCGCAGCGTGAGACGGGGATGACCCCGTATGAGATCATGCTGTCGGAGAGCCAGGAACGCATGCTAATGATCCTGAAGCCCGGTTCCGAAGACGTGGCCCGCGCCATCTTCGAGAAGTGGGAACTGGATTTCGCCGTGATCGGTCACCTGACCGATACGGGCCATTTCGTCCTGAAGATGAATGGCGAGACCTATTGCGACCTGGAACTGGCCCCGCTGTTCGACGCGGCCCCGCTGTATCATCGCCCGACAGAAGAGACGCCGGCCCAGCCGCCGCTCGACCTGGACGAGGATGAGTTGTGGCCGGAAGATCTGTCGCTGGGCGATATCCTGACCAAGCTGGTCGCCTGCCCCGATCTCGCCTCCAAGCGTTGGATCTGGCAGCAATATGACGCCCAAGTTGGCGCGGATACCCGCTTCCTGTCGGGTCAGGCCGATGCGGCCGTCGTGCGCGTGCATGGGACGAACAAGGCGCTGGCCATGTCGTCCGACGTGACCCCGCGCTATTGCTTCGCCGACCCGGTGCAGGGCGGGCGTCAGGCCGTGGCGGAGAGCTATCGCAACATCTGCGCCGTCGGCGCCCTGCCGCTGGCCATCACCGACAACATGAATTTCGGCAATCCCGAAAAGCCCCGCATCATGGGGCAGTTCGCCGGCTGCGTCGAAGGTATGGCCGAGGCTTGCCGCGTCTTGGACTACCCGGTCGTGTCGGGCAATGTCTCGCTCTATAACGAAACCAACGGCGTTGGCATTCTGCCGACCCCGACGGTGGGTGGCGTGGGCCTGCTGGCCGATGGGCACAAGGCCGTGGGTCTGGGCTTCAAGAATGACGGCGACGTCATTCTGCTGGTGGGGGAGACTGAGGGTCACCTGGGCCAGAGCCTGTACCTGCGCGAAATCCTGGGTCTGGAGGAAGGTCCGGCCCCGGCCGTCGATCTGGAGACGGAGAAGCGTCACGGCACGTTTGTGCGCGATGCCATCCAGGCGGGCCTGATCACGGCGTCGCATGACGTGTCGGATGGCGGGTTGCAGGTGGCGCTGGCCGAAATGGCCATGGCCGGCAACAAGGGTGCGGACCTGTCCGGCCTGGACGGCTGGCACGTGGCGGAGCTGTTCGGCGAGGATCAGGGCCGCTATATCCTGACCGTCAAGCCGGCCGATCTGGAAGCGATGGAGACCAGGGCCGCGGAGGCCGGGGTTGCCCTGACCCGCATCGGCAGCGTGGGTGGCGACGCCCTGACGGGTGCGTCGGGGGCCATTATTTCGGTCGCTGACCTGATTGAGGCGAACGAGGCTTGGTTGCCCAACTATATGAATGGCAAGGTGGGCTGAGTACCACCCTGTGACCGCCTCTTAACGTCATTCCCGCTTGCGCGGGGATGACGATTGGGGGGTAATTGAAAGGACCCGACCCATGGCGATGCACGCATCCGAAATCGAGGCCCTGCTGCGCGAGGCGTTCCCCGACGCGGTCGTCCGTATCGATGATCTGCGCGGCGATGGCGACCATTACGCGGCCTATGTGGAAAGCCCCGCCTTCAAGGGGAAATCCCGCGTGGCCCAGCATCAGGCCGTCTATGCCGCCCTGAAGGGCCGCATGGGCAATGAACTGCACGCCCTGATGCTGACGACAGCCGCTCCCAAGGACGCATGATTGCCCCGCCGAACGATCCCCCTGTAAAGGCCGGGCGTTCGGCGCTATATGTCAAGGGATTTGCCGCGGTGCCGTTCGGGCGCGCCGGTGGCACTGCCAAGGAAGTGACGAGATGGATCAGACGGTTGCCGAGCGCATCAAGCGCGATATCAGCGACAATGACGTCGTTGTCTATATGAAGGGGACGCCCGTGTTCCCGCAATGCGGCTTCTCCGCCGCCGTGGTCCAGGTGCTGAGCCATATCGGTGTCAAGTTCAAGGGCATCGACATCCTGGTCGACCCCGCCCTGCGCCAGGGCATCAAGGAATTCACCAACTGGCCGACCATTCCCCAGCTTTATGTGAAGGGGGAGTTCGTGGGCGGTTGCGACATCGTGCGCGAGATGTATGAGACGGGTGAGCTGCAGGACCTGCTGCGTGACAAGGGCGTCACCTTCGAGGATGCCGCCTGAGGATTGCCGCAGGATTTCCGGTAAAGGAAAGGGCCGCTCCGGTGACGGGGCGGCCCTTTCTGCGTTGTCGGGGAAGGGGGGAGAGTTCGGGGGAGAGACAACACCATCGGTCGGAATGTCTGCCCGATGGTGTTGGAACGCCGGCGGTCATTCATGCCGACGGTACAGGATCAGGCGCGCTTCTCCAGCAGGTTGTCCACCGCCACGGCCCCGGCACCATTGCCGGCCAGGACCAGGAAGCCACCAGCCATGGCGACGTTCTTCCAGAACATGATGGACTGGAAATAGGCCATCTGCGCATCGGTCAGCGCCCAGTAATTATGGAACAGGATGGCGGAGACGATGGAGAAGCCGGCCATGACCAGCGCGGCGGCGCGCGTCTGGAACCCGGCGATGATGAAGGCACCGCCCACCAGCTCCGTCACGATGGCGGCCAGCAGCAGCAATTCAGCCGGCAGGGGCAGGCCGGCGGAGCCGACATAGGCCAGGCTGCCCTCCCAGCCTGTCACCTTCGACAGGCCGGACGAGATAAAGATGGCGGCCAGCAGGATGCGGCCAGCGACGGGCAGATATTTGGCGTTACTGGCGATCAGTTTGTTCATGATGAATGTCCCTTCGGTTCTCTGGGGTGGGCGCCGGCATCGGCGCCGTCGTCTTGGGATGGAAGATACGCCCAGTGAACCGTTGCGACAATGTGTGCCGATCAGGATTAATTGTCCCGGAATTTGGAACAATGCGGGGACAAAAAAGGCCGCACCCCGAAGGGCGCGGCCTGATCTGTCGTTGCCCGAGGGCGCCGGACCTTAGCGCGAATAGAATTCGACGACCAGGTTCGGTTCCATCTGGGTCGGGTACGGCACGTCGGCCAGGTTCGGGGCGCGCAGGTAGGTGCCCTTGAAGTTGCCGGTGTCGACGGTCACGTAATCCGGGAAATCACGCTCGCCGGACTGGATGGCTTCCATGATGAGCGCGAAATTCTTGGCCTTGGAGCGCACTTCGATCACGTCGTTGTCCTTGACCTGGTACGACGGGATGTTCAGGCGCTTGCCATTGACCAGGATGTGGCCGTGATTGATGATCTGACGGGCCGAGAACGGGGTCGGCGCGAACTTCATGCGGTAGACGACGGCGTCCAGGCGGCGCTCCAGCAACTGGATCAGGTTCTCGCCCGAATCGCCCTTGCGGCGCACGGCCTCCTGGTACAGCTTGCGGAACTGCTTCTCGCCGATATTGCCGTAATAGCCCTTCAGCTTCTGCTTGGCCATCAGCTGCAGGCCGAAATCCGACGGCTTCTTGCGGCGCTGGCCGTGCTGGCCGGGGCCATATTCACGCTTGTTGATGGGGGACTTGGCGCGGCCCCACAGGTTGACGCCCAGACGGCGGTCAATCTTGTACTTGGCTTCCTGACGCTTGCTCATTGACATGCTCCGTTTGGCTGGTCGTGACGACCAGCCTTGTTGTCCCGGTAGTTCCCCGCCCTTTGCATGCCGACCCCGACGCGCGGGACCGGAACGCAAAAACGGGGACGGGGCACCAGATGACCGGTGCCCGCCTTCCCAGGAATGCGGGGGGTATAGGGGAACGCCCGCGTCCTGTCAAACCCAACCCGCCCCTGTCCGCCGCAACCCAGCCGGGCCGGCTGGGGATATCACAGCCCGGTGATGGCCCGCACGATCAGCAGCAATGCTGCGGCCAGCAACATCAGCCAGGTCAGCAGCACGCCCCACAGGCGCCCGAAGCTTTTCCCGCCGGGATTGCTGGTCAGGCCCTGGGCATGCAGGACGCGGCCCAGGAACAGCGCGGCCCCCAGCGCATGCAGCAGGGCGGGCGGCTGGCCGGACAGTTCCAGCAGCACCAGCAGGATAAGGGCCAGCGGCACATATTCCACGAAATTGGCCTGCACGCGGATGGCCGCCTGCAGCGCAGGCTTCCCGCCATCGCCCAGCGACACCATGTGCCGCCGCCGCTGCATGGAGACACGGAAACTGAGCACCAGCAGCAGCAGCCCCAGAAGCCCCGCATAGAGGGGGGTGATGGTCACGGGCATGATCTTCCCTGTCCGTTTATCGTTGAGGCGGCGAGAATAGCGGAGAAATCACGCCGACGCCAAGGCGAAGCCCAGCACCAGCCCCTGCACGGCCGGATCGGACAGCAGCCGGCGATGACCCAGGCCCTCCACCAGATGGACGGCCATGCCGGGCCAGCCGGCGGCCAGATGCAGGGCGTCGGCCACCGGCATGATGCGATCGTCGCTGCTATGGATCAGCAGGGCCGGCACCTCGGCATTCCCCCGCACGTGCAGCCCTGCCAGCGGCCGGCCCAGCGCCTGGTCGATGGCCAGCGTCAGATCATGTTCCCCGTCGGTATCCAGGCGCAGGACCTGCGCGATCTGCCGCACGGGCAGCATCAGGTCGGCCAGGGGTGCCAGCAGCACGGCACGGCCGGGATCGAAGCCCTCCTGCATGGCCAGGGCCAGGGCTGTGGCCCCCAGCCCGTGGGCGATGCTGGCCGTGACGCTGCCGCCGGCCGCCATGGCCACGGCGCGGATGGCCCGCACCATGTCCAGCACATGCGTCTCCTCGCCGGCACTGCGGCCGTGGGCCGGGGCGTCGAACGCCACGACCCGGGCGCCGGCGTCCAGCAGCGGCTGCACGAAGGGCATCATGTCGTAGATTTGCCCCTCCCAATCATGCACCAGCACTATCAGCGGCGCGGTGGGACCCCGGTCCGCACCCCAGATGCGTGCTGCCAGATGGGGGGTGAAGCCTGGGACCACCAGCACCATGCCGCCGGCCGGTTCCGGCAGGGCGGGCGGCGCCAGCCGGCGCTCGGGCAACAGGTAGAGGTCACGGCCTTCCATCACCCTGCTTCTGCTGCGCGGGTGAAACAGTGCGGTGACCCCATCCCACCAGCTTTCCAATCCAAAGTCACGAACGTTCGTGCTTTTTTCAAGGCTCAAAAAGGACACCATGAGACTTCTCCCCGATGAATATGGGCGCCCCGGATCGGGGTCAGCCCGCAATGATGCAGGTGGGGCCGCCGCCAGCGGCCCCGGTCAAGCCCTTGCCCGGTCGATAAGGCCACGCACCGCGGTGCGTGCCCATTGTTCCGCCTTGGGATTCTTCAAAAGCCGGTAGCTTTGTGCAAAGCCGTAACAAAGCGAGATGCCTTCAAACGCGAACTGTTCGCTATCCAGGTCGGCCCGCAGATGCCCTTCCTCCACCGCGCGGCGGACGGCGCCGATCACGACGCGCCGCATCTCTTCCTGATGGCGCACGATCTGGTCGCGGATGGGTCCGGGCCGGTCATCGAACTCGATGGAGGCCGCCTGGATGGGGCAGCCGCCGGGCAGCACGGGTTCCCGCGTCCAGCCAATCCAGTTCTCGAACAGAGCCAGCACGCGGGGCAGCCCGCGCGGCTGGGTGAGGGCAGGGCGCACGACCGTTTCGGCGAACAGTTCCGCCGCCCGGCCCAGTACAGCGGCCTGAAGCTGTTCCTTGCTGCCGAAATGCGCGAACAGCCCGCTTTTCGACATGCTCAGCCGGTCGGCCAATGTCCCGATGGTCAGGCCGGTCAATCCGTCCGTGCTGGTCATGGCCAGCGCTTCGTCCAGGATTGCGGCGCGCGTGCGTTCACCCTTGCTCATAGGACACAAATAATACGAACGGTCGTTCTATTGTCAAGTCCCATGGCAAAATCCGCCTGTTCGGCGTAATGCTTGGCGGCCCTGCGCCCGACGCAGCCCTCTCTGGCCCTGGATGCGAGGAGCCGTCATGTCCGCCGCCTTTGAACGCCGAACCTTCGCACCGGGCGAGCCGATCTTCAAGGAAGGTGATCCCGGCGACAGCCTTTATGTCGTGGAAAGCGGGCGGGTGCGCATCTGGCGTGGCGATCTGGAACATCCCACCATCATTGGCCGGATCGAGAGTGCGGGCATATTCGGTGAAATGGCAATCTTCGACCGCAAGCCCCGCATGGCGCATGCCTCGGCAGAGGTGGAATCGGTGCTGATGCGCATGCCGGCCAGCGTCCTGCGCGAAAGCCTTTACGGTGCCGACCCGTTGTTGCGACAGTTGGTGCAACTGCTGATCGACAATATCCGCACCATGGCTCGCCGTCTGGATGAACTGGAGGGCAAGGCCGGCTGACCGGAGGCTGCGGCCGCGGGCCGGGCCCTCATTGCATGGGACCGTCCGCTTCGACCCGGATGCCAGCTGCTGGTGGCGTCACCGGATATCCCTGCCACGGCTCCGCCTCCGGCACCGACAGGGGACTGTCGGCCAGCGGCACCAGGGCGCGGCCCAGGTCCAGCATGAACAGGGCATCCGGCCGCCCCGGCCGCGGGGCAGGGCAGGCGGCGGAACGGTAGCGAACGACGAGACCATCCCCCGCCGGCCTGTCCCAGGCATAGACGGTGCAGGGGCCATAAGGCGAGGGGTGTATTTCCCCCGTGGCGAAGGTGGGATAATTGCCGTGTTCGCTGCCCCTGCCGGCCGCGACCGTGGGCGGCGGGCCGGCCTGCCGCGGGGGTGGTGGCTGTGCGACCTGGGCGCATCCCGCCAGGGCGGCACAGATCAAGAGGATGGCCAAACCCTTGCGCTGATCCATGACGCCCTGTCTTCCCCCGTTTCAGGCGCCGGTACAGCGCCTGATTGATTGGCCGACATGGAATTACATCCGATTGCGGCAAATTTCGGGGGAACCTGACGGCCCTACCGCTTGCCCTTCGCCTTGGCGGCTGCGAAGGCGGCGGCAAAGACGCTGTCGGCCGGGACCGGTGCGGGCGATGGGGCTGGGGCTGGCTGTTTGCGGGGCGCGTTGGTCTGCTGGCGCGGCGGTCCGCTGCGCCTTTCGTCCCGGCGGCCATCCTCGCGCCGCTGGTCGTCACGCCGTGGATCCCCGGACCGGACGGGGCCGCGGTCGGGCCGGGCGGCGGGTGCGGGACGCTCGTCCAGCTTCATGGTCAGCGCAACGCGCTTACGCTTCAGGTCCACCTCCAGCACCTTGACCTTCACGATGTCGCCGGCCTTGGCAACCGTGTGCGGGTCCTTCACGAAGCTGTGGGAAAGCTGGCTGATATGGACCAGCCCATCCTGATGCACGCCGACATCGACAAAGGCGCCGAAGGCGGTGACGTTGGTCACCACGCCTTCCAGCACCATGCCGATCACCAGATCCTTCAGTTCCTCCACCCCGTCCTTGAAGGTCGCGGTCTTGAATTCCGGGCGCGGATCGCGGCCGGGCTTTTCCAGTTCGCGCAGGATGTCGGTCACGGTGGGAAGGCCGAACCGCTCGTCGGTGAAATCGGCCGGGTCCAGCGACTGCACGAAGGCCACGTCGCCGATCAGCTTCGACAGCGGCCTGCCAGTCCTGGTCAGGATGCGTTCCACCACGGGATAGGCTTCCGGATGGACGGACGATCCGTCCAGCGGGTTCTCTCCGTCGCGGATTCGCAGGAAGCCGGCCGCCTGTTCGAAGGCCTTGGGCCCCAGGCGCGGCACGTCCAGCAATTGCCGGCGGCTGCGGAAGGCGCCCTTCTCGTCGCGCAGCGCCACCACATTCCTGGCAACACTTTCCGACAGGCCCGACACGCGGGCCAGCAGCGGCACCGATGCGGTGTTCAGGTCGACGCCGACGCCATTCACGCAATCCTCCACCACGGCGTCCAGGGCGCGGGACAGTTTGGCGGGGCTGACATCATGCTGATACTGGCCGACACCGATCGATTTGGGATCGATCTTGACCAGTTCGGCCAGCGGGTCCTGCAGGCGCCGGGCGATGGACACGGCGCCGCGAAGCGACACGTCCAGCTTGGGAAATTCCAGGGCCGCCACCTCCGACGCGGAATAGACGGAGGCGCCGGCTTCCGAAACCATCACCTTGGTCAGGCGATGGTCGGGCAGGCGGGCGATCAGATCGGCGGCCAGCCGGTCGGTCTCGCGGCTGGCCGTGCCATTGCCGATGGCGATCAGGTCGACGTCATGGCGCTTGACCAGAGCGGCCAGTACCGCCAGCGAGCCTTCCCAGTCGCGGCGCGGTTCGTGCGGGAACACGGTGGCCGTGTCCAGCAGCTTGCCCGTGGCGTCCACCACGGCCACCTTCACGCCGGTGCGGATGCCAGGGTCCAGGCCCAGCGTGGCGCGCTGCCCGGCCGGCGGCGCCAGCAGCAGGTCCTTCAGATTGCGGCCGAACACGTGGATGGCCTCATCCTCGGCCTTTTCCCGCAGGACATTCAGCAGGTCCAGTTCCAGGTGCAGGGAAATCTTTGTCTTCCAGGCCCAGCGGCAGCAATCGGACAGCCAGCGGTCACCCGCCCGGCCCCGGTCCTGGATGTTGAAGGCGGCGGCGATCAGGCCTTCGGCCGGGTGCGGTGTACCGGCCGGCGGCTCGTCGCCGACCGCCAGCTTCAGGTCCAGCACGCCGGCGGCCCGGCCGCGGAACAGGGCCAGCGCCCGGTGCGAGGGCATCTTGCCCACGGGCTCGCTGAAATCGAAATAATCGCTGAATTTGGCCCCTTCCTCGGCCTTGCCCTCCACCAGGGCGGAAACGACCCGGCCCTGCGCCTGGGCGAAGTCGCGCAGGCGGCCGACCAGGCCCGCATCCTCGCCCATCCGTTCCACCAGGATGGCGCGGGCACCTTCCAGGGCGGCCTTCACATCCGCCACGCCCTTGTCGGCGTCGACGAAACCGGCCGCCTCCGTTTCCGGCGACAGGGTCGGCGTGGCCAGCAGCCGGTCGGCCAGCGGCTCCAGCCCGGCCTCGCGCGCGATCATGGCCTTGGTGCGGCGCTTGGGCCGATAGGGCAGATAGAGATCCTCCAGCCGGGTCTTGGTGTCGGCCTCCTCGATCTGCTTCAGCAGGTCGGGGGTCATCTTGCCCTGTTCATTGATGCTGGCCACGATCGTGGCGCGGCGTTCCTCCATCTCCCGCAGATAGCGCAGCCGTTCCTCCAGCGTGCGGAGCTGGGTATCGTCCAGCCCCCCCGTCGCTTCCTTGCGGTAGCGGGCGATGAAGGGAACCGTTGAGCCCTCGTCCAGCAGGGCAACCGTCGCCTCGACCTGGGCCGGGCGGACGGAAAGCTCGTTGGCAATGCGGTGGGCGATGGACAGCATGAACCGAACCCTTGGGGCAATGACCGGGGTTGCGGTCATAGCGCATCGGGCCGGGCGGGAAAAGCATCCAGGCGGGATAGGCGGGATGGCCGCCGGCCCCGATCGGCCCCGACACCAGCGCAGGACAGACCAGCGTTGGCGGCCCCGGCTCTTAACCAATCCATAACGGTCCCGGCTTATAACCCGTGTTCAGCAACATCTTCTGTTGTTTCCCTCCCAGAAGTTCCCGCCTTCAAACCCCGCCGTTTCCAACGGCGGGGCTTTTTTTGGCCTTGACCCTCCCATGATGGGAAGGTCCAGAACGGGAAGCGATGCCGATGCTTGCGGGATTCCGGCGGGCCTTGCCCCAGGTCAATGCGCGGCCCCACCCTGATCCTGTCTGCTTGCGGCCATTCACGGACCGGTCATTCCTGGCCGGGGGGAGATGAATGATGTTGTCCAGCATCCTGTCCCTGCCCGTCACGGGCATGCGTTGTGCGGCCTGTGCTGCCCGCGTGGAAAAGGCCGTGCAACAGGTGGCAGGCGTGGCTTGGGTCAATGTCGACCTGGCCGGGGGGAAGGTGATTGTCACGCCCGCGTCCGATGCCGGGCCGTCGCTGCCGGCCGCGATTGTGGAGGTATTGTCGCAAGCCGGATACCCAGCACGCACCGACAGCCATCGCTTGGCATTGACGGGGCTGCGCTGTGCGTCCTGCGCCGTCAGGGTGGAAAAGGCGCTGCGCGCCGTGCCCGGTGTCATCGATGTGACCATCTCCCAGCCCACGGGCATCGCCCTTGTGGACGGTGCGGGCGTGGATCGCATCGATTTGGCGGCGGCCGTGACGGATGCCGGTTATGGCGTGGCGATGGCGGAGGACGCGCCGTTCCCCACCGCCGGTCCTGTGCCGGAAGCGGGCGGGACCGTCGCCGCTGGCCCCGGCCGCACCCTGGCCGATACAGCCTGGCGGGGGGAAGGCGCGCGGGCGGGTGTGGCCTTGGCACTCTGCCTGCCACTGCTGTCGCCGATGCTGGGAGGGCCGGCCTTGCCGCCGCTGGCCCAGTTGGCGTTGGGGTCCATCGTGCAGTTCGGGCTGGGCTGGCCCTTCTACCGGGGGGCGTGGCGGGCCTTGCGCCACGGAACCGCAAGCATGGATGTGCTGGTGGTGCTGGGCACGCTGGCCGGCTGGGGCCTGTCCGGCTGGCTGCTGCTGACCGCCCATCCCGGTCACATGCCCCATCTTTACTATGAGGCATCGGCTGTCATCATCGCGATGCTGCTGCTGGGCCGCTGGCTGGAGGACCGGGCCCGGCGCAGGACGGGGGCCGCCATCGAGGCCCTGATGGCCCTGCGCCCGCAGGTGGCCCGCATCCGCCGCGACGGTGGGGAGCAGGTGCTGCCGCTGGAACAGGTGCGGCGTGGCGATGTCGCCCTGGTCCGTCCGGGAGAGGTGGTGCCTGTGGATGGCGCCATTCTGGAAGGGGAGACCCATCTGGATGAAAGCATGATCACGGGCGAAAGCCTGCCGGTGGCGCGGGGGCCGGACGGGCGGGTGACGGGAGGCGCCATGAACCTGGACGGGTTCATCGCCGTGCGCGCCGACGCGCTGGGGGCCGACAGCACCCTGTCCCGCGTCATCCGCATGGTGGAGGCGGCCGGCGCCGCCAAGGCGCCCATCCAGCGTCTGGTGGACAAGGTCAGTGCCGTTTTCGTGCCCGTGATCCTGGTCCTGGCGATCCTGACCCTGGCCGGCTGGCTGCTGGCCGGGGTGGGGCTGGAACGGGCGATGGTCAATGCCGTGTCCGTCCTGGTCATCGCCTGTCCCTGTGCGCTGGGACTGGCCACACCCACGGCGCTGATGGTGGGCATGGGGGTCGCCGCACGCGCCGGCATCCTGATCCGGGATGCCGAGGCGTTGGAACGTGCCCGCGACATCACCTGTGTGGCTTTCGACAAGACGGGGACGCTGACGGACGGGAAACCGGCCGTGCTGGCGGTGCGCCGGGCGGCGGGGCTGGGGGAAGCGGATATTCTGCGCCTTGCCGCTGCGCTGCAGGCCGGCAGCGCCCACCCCCTGGCCCGCGCCGTGTTGGATGCCATGCCCGATGTTCCGGCCGCGGCGACCGTCCGCACCCTGGCCGGCCGTGGGGTGGAGGGGCGGGCCGACGGGCGCGCCCTGCTGCTGGGCAATGAACGGCTGATGGTTGAGCGTGGCATCGATATCGGTGTGCTGGCCGCGGCGGCGGCCGACCCGGCCGTGCGGGGCCGCACCCTGTCCTATCTGGCGGCGGACGGGCAGGCGCTGGGCCTGATCGCCTTTGGTGACAGGGTCAAGCACACGGCGCCGGCCGCCATCGCCCGGTTGCGGGCGCTGGGCGTGCGCAGCATCATGCTGACGGGGGATAGTCAGGGGGCGGCCGCGGCCGTTGCCGCCGGTCTGGGGCTGGATGATGTCCAGGCCGGTCTTTTGCCGGAGGATAAGGGAGCGGCTCTGGCCCGGTTGAAATCCGCCGGCAATGTCGTGGCGATGGTGGGGGATGGTATCAACGATGCCCCGGCCTTGGCCGCCGCCGATATCGGCATCGCCATGGGCACGGGCACCGATATCGCCATGCGTGCGGCCGGGGTGACACTGATGCGCGGCGATCCGTCCCTGGTGGCCGATGCCATCGCGGTTTCACGCCGGACGGTGATCAAGATCCGTCAGAACCTGTTCTGGGCCTTCATCTATAATGTGGTGGGGGTGCCGTTGGCCATGGCGGGCTTGCTCAATCCGATGCTGGCCGGCGCGGCGATGGCGCTGTCCAGCGTCTGTGTCGTCACCAATGCCCTGACGCTGCGCCGCTGGCGCCCCGGAGGATGATATTGTCGGTCAAAAGGTTTGGCCAGAACACGATCATTCATGCCGACGGTAAAAGGAAGGAGGTCCCATGAATATCGGCGAGGCGGCCCGCACGTCGGGCGTGTCGGCCAAGATGATCCGGCATTATGAAGCGATCGGCCTGATTCCGTCGGTGGCCCGCACGGCGGGCGGCTACCGCATCTATGACACGGCCGACATCCACGCCCTGCGCTTCATCCGCCATGCCCGTGACCTTGGCTTCCCGCTGGCCGATCTGGATGGGCTGCTGCGCCTGTGGCGCGACCGGTCGCGGAGCAGCGGCGAGGTCAAGAAACTGGCGCTCGCCCATATCGACACGCTGGATCGCAAGATCGCGGAGCTGCAGGCCATGCGCGCCACCCTGCGACAACTCGCCGACCGCTGCCATGGCGATGACCGGCCGGATTGCCCCATCCTGGAAGGGCTGGCGGGGTAGCACACCGCCATAGATTGCCAATCCCCGTCCGGTCGCTCCACCGATCGGCCGCCGGGTCGTGGATTGTCCCGTCCATACCGATGGCCATTGCCGTAAATCATTGAATTTGATGGCCCTAGACATGTCCCACAGGAACCGCTTGTCTGTTTCGCCAATAATTTGCGCATGCATGGCCCCGCCGCGCCCTGGGCGGGTATTGTCTGCATATGTGCCTATTTCATGCTGTCCGGAATAAAACTGCTTGACGATCCCCGGCATTTGAAAGAAATAGTCCTCACGCAGGTCGGTGCCGTCAGCTTGTTGCGCAAGCGGGGTTGGTGGCGCGCCTTGGCAGCGGCCAAAAGAAAAGGCCGCTACGAGAGCGGCCTGAGTTTAGGGAGGAAACGCCCGATAAGGGCAAGCAGCACAACGTGCTGCGATGCACAATATGACTCCGTTACCGGTATCGTGCAAGTGCCAAGACGACCCCCACCCCATGGCAGGGTCGTGGGCAGGGTCGTGACGATGGTTACCGGTGGACATTTCCCGCGCTATATCGCCGCGGCCCCCGGAATCCCCGATACTTCCCCCTGCATTCCCCAAACGGGCTAAGCCCTTACACTTGAAGGGCGATTCAGGTATCCGCGACATGGCGCCACCGTGCCTGGGTATGGTGCAGTGCAAAAGAAGCCATGTTACAGGGCTTGCGTTGCCCTGCGTCTGGCGCATGGGTGTAGCGATGCGCCCGACCCCATTTCTCCGCGGCGCCGGCACCTCCTCCGCCCCTTAGGGTTCCGCCTGTTCAGATGACAAGGCTTGTCCGCTTGGGGCGTGTGCCGGTGGTTGGGTTTCATTGAAACGAAATTAGGGCCAATTTTCAAATAAGGCACACCATTTTTCTTATGACAGAGTAACTATCACCCTCGGCCGTAAGTAAATGATTATGGAACTTCAGGTTCGGAAAAAGGACACATCCGCGGCCTAAATCGGGCGATTCTGTGGCCATTAGGCTGTTATATGCCTAAAGTAAACGCGAATTAATGCCTTCGAAGGGTGTTGGTCTCGTTCGCTTGAGGCTATTCTCTGAAGGGATTGAACTTGCCCATGGCCAGACTACCCACGACCGGGAGGGACTTGCCAGGCGATCGGGCGCCACGGGCTGTGCTGGAGTGAGCGATATGGAGATGCAGAGCGTCATTCTGATCGACGTGAACAAGTTGTTCCGCGAGGGGTTGGCCCGGCTGCTGCTGGATGTGCCGTTCAGCGTGGCGGGCGAATATGGCAGTGCGGACGAAATTCTGGCGCTCGACCAGCCGAAGGCCGACCTGATCCTGATCGATCCGGGTGAGGACCCGTCCGCCCTGGCCCAGATCGCCCGGGTCCGGCGGCATGTGCCCGGCGCCCTTGTCGTCATCCTGACGGCCAGCCTGTGTGCCCGCCGCCTGACCGGGGCGCTGGAGGCCGGCGCTGCCGGCTATCTGCTGAAGGACATGTCGGCGGAGGCGCTGGCCCAGTCGCTGAAACTGGTCATGATGGGGGAGAAGGTCTTTCCGACGCATCTGGCCGATCTGCTGGTCGCTGGCCAGGTCCAGTCGCCGCCGTCTGAATTGAATACCCTGCGAAAGGGGTTGTCCCAGCGGGAAATGCAGATCCTCCGCTGCCTGATCGATGGCGACAGCAACAAGGTGATCGCCAACGCATTGGGGATCACCGAGGCCACGGTGAAGGTCCATCTCAAAAGCCTGCTGCGCAAGATAAACGCCGTGAACCGTACCCAGGCCGCGATCTGGGCCATGAACAATGGAATCGGGCAGAGTGATTCTGTCACGGCGGCGAACTCCGACCAGGCCGAAGAGGCTGTCGGGGCCACGGCTTGAGCGTCCCCATCCCCTGTCGTTATGGGTGTCGCGTTTACGAACGCCGTGCCCACGGCAGGGCATATGGCTGATGCTAGTCCCACATAATCGTATGTTTTCAATTGCATGGTGGCGACTTCAAATGAAGTCGCCACCTGTTTTTCTTCGGCGGGGCGGCTCCTGTGCGCTATCCTGACGCATAGCATGTTGCCGGGGCATTACCTTTTAAAAAAAATCCATTAGAATTGGCGGTCAAGGGGCGCATAGCCTCGTGGCGGTGAAAAATTTCTGCGGATTTCAGGTAAATCCCGTGGAAAGAATAGAGGATGCATGTTCATGATTTGGTCAGAAAACTGAAAGTATACTCCCACCCTTGGGGGTTGGGGTCGCCTTGCGACCTGCGGTTGGTCGCCGGTGGCGATGCCGGCCTCCCATGGACGGAGGCAGCACCGGCGGTTATCCGCCGCTCTTGCCAAGTTCATCATGGGCGCTGCATAAAATTGTAGGAAGCAGAAAGCTCGTGTATAGTGGGGAAAATCTGGTGTCCCGCATCCATGGCAGGTTGCGGATTGAGCCTAGAGGCCGTAAGCAATGCGTCTTATACTGATCGATCATGAAGCTGCCTTCGTCACCCGTGTCCGGCAACTTGTCCGCCGGATCAATGGGGTGGAGGCGGTGGATGAGGTGCCGGACCTGGCCGAGTTGCGCCGTTATGCGCAGGCATATCCCGATGCGGAACTGGTGGGCCTGGTGTCGATCACCATGGCGGCGCGCGGCATCATCAAGGAATTCGTGCAGCATTGCCCGCAGGTGCCGCTGGTGGCCATCGGCGGCAATGATCCCGACCGTATGCGGGCGGCGCTGGGCGAGGGCGCGCGCGCCTATGTCCGGCGCAGCGATGTGGCCGACGAACTGGCCAACGCGCTGGACGTCGTTCGCGATGGCGGGGTGTTCGTGCCGCCCGTCGTGGCCATGCGGCCGGGCGGGGAGCCCCTGATGACGGTTGCAGGCCCGGTACCGGCCGGTTTCTTCCGTGAGGATGCGGGCAAGCAACTGACCCCGCGCCAGCGTGAGATCCTTTCCATGATCCGCACCGGCCGCAGCAATCTGGAAATTGCGGAGGCGCTGGATCTGACGGTTGGCACCGTGAAGATCCACATCACCGCCATTTTCAAGGCCCTCGGCGTGCGCAACCGTACCCAGGCGATGGTTGCTGCCGATTGGCTGGACCTGCCCGCCATTGACCCGGTTGCCACCCAGGCGTGATGCCGCTTGCCCGCACTTCCTGTGCGCGACCCGCCGCGGGACGTCGGGGCGGACAATCGGCGGGCGGACAAGGGGCGGGGCGGGCAAGGCATGATGGACCCAGATGGGCGGGCGCAGCCGACAGGCACCGCCCGCCTTCGCTTTTTGCCCTGCAATTGCCAGAAAGCATCGTATGGTGGTGCCGGCCACGCCGCTTGTTATGCCGGGAACCGGCGTGCAAGTGGGGTGGCTGCGGGGCAGCCGCCTTGACCGGGGGCGGGGTGTCTGCTATCGCCGCCCTTTGTTCAATCGGTTCGGCGACCGGCCGAGGGTGATGCATGTCCGATATCTTTCGTGAAGTTGACGAAGACCTCCGTCGTGAACAGCTTCTGTCTTTCTGGAAGCGGTATGGCGGTATTGTCATCGGCGCTGCGGTTCTGGTCGTCGCGGCCACGGCCGGCAATGTCGGCTGGAAATACTGGCGTTCGGCCCAGATGGAGAATCGGACGGCGGTGCTGAGCCAGGCGCTGGCGCCGCTTCGGCCGGCGGCGGAAGGCACCGCACCCGATACCAGGGCTGCGGCAGAGGCGCTGTCGCAGGCCGCCGCCAGGCTGGGCGGCGGCCATGCGACCCTGGCCCGCCTGTACGAGGCCGGGCTGCGTGCCCGTGATGGCCAGCGTGACCAGGCCCTGGCGCTTTACGATGCCATCGCCGGTGATGGCGGTGCCGATCCCGCCTTGCGGGACATGGCCTTGCTGCTGTCCGTTCAGCATCAGGCGGATGACGGCGATGCCAAGGCGCTGCGCATCCGGCTGGAGCCCCTGTTGAAGGCGGGCAATGCCTGGCGGGCTTCCGCCCTGGAGACGGCGGCCTTGCTGTCGATCCGTGCCGGCGACATGGTCGACGCCCAGGCGCTGCTGAAGCAGCTTTCCGAGGACAGCACGGCGCCACAGGCGTTGCGCGCCCGTGCCACCGAACTGGCCGCCCTGCACGCGGCGCCGCAATAAGTCCAGGAACCAGGATCAGATGGTCATCACCACCCATTCCACCGCCCCGTCCCGCCGCCCCTACCGGCTGGCCGCCCGGGTGGCCGCGCCGCTGCTGGCCTGCCTGCTGTTGTCGGGCTGCGGCATCACCGACTGGTTCAGCAGTGACGACGATGCGCCCAAGCTGGGCGGCAGCCGCATCTCGGTGCTGCAATTCCAGCAGCAATTGGAAGTCGACCCGCAGGTCGCGGCCACGGAGGTTGCCCTGCCGGAAGCCGTGGTCAATGCCGATTGGGCACAGGCCGGTGGCAATCCCGCCCATAATCCCGGCCATGTGGCGCTGGGCGCCAACCTGAAGCGGGTATGGAGTGCCAGCGTCGAGGGGTCGAGCAGCAGCCGGCGCCTGCTGGCCGGTCCCGTCATCGCCGGGGGCCGTGCCTATGTGCTGGACACCGACTATGATCTGCATGTGCTGGACGCTGCCACGGGCCGGCGTGTCTGGCGCCGCAATGTCCTGCGCGAGAAGCAGGAGGGTTCGGCCTTCGGTGGCGGGGTGGCCGTGCATGGCGGTCGCGTCTACACCACCAACGGGTTCGGTGAAGCCGTCGCGATGGACAGCGAAACCGGCGATGTCGTCTGGCGCCGGCGGATTGCCGGCCCGATTCGCTCCGCTCCCACGGTGCTGGAGGGGCGTGTCTTCGTCTCGGCTGTCGATAATCAGGTGATTTCCCTGTCGGCCGACAATGGCGCGCTGCAATGGTATCACACGGGCTTTCTGGAGCCGGCGGCCCTTCTGGGCGGATCGGCGGCGGCGATCGAGGGTGACACGGCCATTGTGCCCTATTCCTCTGGCGAGCTTTTCGCGCTGCGCGTGGAGAATGGGCGACAGGCCTGGCAGGACAGCCTGGCGGCCTTCCGCCGTGGCGAGAACCTGACGGGTCTGGCCGATATTCGCGGCCTTCCGGTCATCGCCGGCGGCGTGGCCTATGCCATCAGCCATTCCGGCCGCATGGTGGCCGTGGATATCCGGTCGGGCCAGCGGGTCTGGGAACAGGATATCGGCGGCATCACCACGCCGGCCGTGGTCGGGGACTGGATCTTTGTGACGACGAACGATTGCCAGGTCGTCGCCATGACCCGCGCGGATGGCCGTATCCGCTGGATCAGCCAGCTCGACCAGTGGGAAGACCCGGAGGACCGGGAAGACCCGATCCTGTGGACGGGGCCGCTGGTGGCTGGCGGACGGCTGCTGCTGACCAACAATCAGGGCGAGCTGGTGGAACTGTCGCTGTCCGACGGGGGCGTCCAGAAGCGCACGAAGCTGCCCGGCCCTGCGATACAGGCGCCTGTGGTGGCCGGCGAAACGCTGTATATCCTCACGGAGGATGGCGATCTGGTCGCCTATCGGTAACGGAGTATTAGAGTGATCAAGGCCACGCACCGACTGACGGTCGCCATCATCGGGCGACCGAATGTCGGCAAGTCCACCCTGTTCAACCGGCTGGTCGGCAAGAAGATCGCGCTGGTGGACGATACGCCCGGCGTGACGCGCGACTGGCGCGCCGCCGACGGGCGCGTGGGCGGGCTGGAGTTCACCGTGGTCGATACGGCCGGGCTGGAGGATGTGTTCGACAATAGTCTGGAGGCGCGGATGCGCCAGCAGACCGAACGCGCCATCGAAAGGGCCGACGTGGCCCTGTTCCTGGTCGATGCCCGCGCCGGCATCACGGCCATGGACCGGCATTTCGCGGCCTGGCTGCGCAAGGCCGGCAAGCCGACCATCCTGGTCGCCAACAAGTGCGAGGGTGTCGCCGGCCGCCCTGGCCTGCTCGAAGCCTTTGAACTTGGCCTGGGTGAGCCCGTTCCGCTTTCCGCCGAACATGGGGAAGGCATGGCCGATCTGGTCGAGGCGCTGGAACCCTTCATGCCGAAGGAGGACGAGGAGGAGCAGGACGCTGCCGATGCGGCCGAGGCCGACACCTTCTTCGCGGCCGATGACGAGGAGGCTGCGGAGGCCGCCGCCGCCGAGGAGGAGGCCAAGGCCCTCCAGCTTGCCATTGTCGGCCGCCCGAACGTGGGCAAGTCCACGCTGCTGAACGCGCTGGTGCGGGAGGAGCGGGTCCTGACCGGGCCCGAGGCCGGAATGACCCGTGACGCCATCGCGGTGGAATGGGAATGGAAGGGCCGTCCGATCCGTCTGGTCGACACGGCCGGCCTGCGCAAGCGTGCGAAGGTCGATGGCAAGCTGGAGAAGCTGGCCAACCAGGACACGCTGCGCGTCATCCGCATGGCCCATGTCGTGGTTCTGGTGCTGGATGCCGACGGCATCCTGGACAAGCAGGATCTGACCATCGCGCGCTTGGTGGTGGAAGAGGGGCGTGCCCTGGTCATCGCCCTGAACAAGTGGGACGCCGTGGCCGACAAGAATGCCGCGCTGCGCCGGCTTTCCGACCGGTTGCAGACCTCCCTGCCGCAGGTCAAGGGCATTCCCACGGTCACCATCTCCGCGCTGAAGGGACAGCGGCTGGAGGAGTTGCTGGACACGGTGGTGACGGCCTATGGCCTGTGGAACCGCCGCATCCCCACCTCTCAGCTGAACCGCTGGCTGATGGGCATGACGGAAAGCCATCCGCCGCCGCTGGTCGATGGCCGCCGTCTGAAGATCCGCTATATGACCCAGGTGAAAAGCCGGCCGCCGACGTTCGCCCTGTTCGTCAGCAAGCCGGTCGATCTGCCGGAGAATTACGCCCGTTATCTGGTCAACGGGCTGCGCGACAGCTTCGATCTGCCCGGTGTGCCGATCCGCATGCTGTTGCGCAAGGGCAGCAGCAGCAATCCCTTCGACTGAACATACCTTCGTGACCGTTGCGAGAAGTGTTGGCGAAAGGCCATTACCCCATTAGACTATGCCTGATTGGGTAGGGGTGTCGTCGATGCTTTTCGGGGTGAGCTTCTGGGACAGGAAGCGGACCTACGAGGTCTTCCTTCAGAAGGAAGGCCGGTGGCAGTTGCATGTCTTATGCGACGATGAAAAGGACGCCATCGACGAGGCGCGCCACCTGTTGATGACGGGCAAGACGCTGGGCGTGAAGGTGGTGCGCCATCGCACCCTGTCCAGCCTGGTCAGCTCGGAAACCGTGGTTTATGAGGCGACGGCCAATCCGCCGAAGGACAAGCCCCTGACCGTGCTGACCCCCTTCGGGGAGGTGGCGTTGTGCCGGACCGTGGATGATCTTTTCACGGCCGACGGGCGCCGCACCATCGGGCAGGTGCTGCGTGACTATCTGACACGGGTCAACCTGTCCCCGACGGAATTGCTGCATAGTTACAGCCATTTGCGCAAGTTGGGCGAGGTGCAGGGGCTGGTCAATGCCGGCCTGCACCGGGTGGCCGCGGCCCAGGCCGGCACCATGGGCGTACCCGCGAAGGAACGGCTGCAGGTGCTGGACGGGCTGGTCACGCAGGCCCAGCAGAAGGCCCGTGCCTTTGCCGCCGAACGCGCCGGCTATCCTGATTGCAAGGGTGGCGACCTGGGCCCGCTCAGCGGCTTCATCCTGGACAAGGTCGGGATGGACCATCACGATTATGTGCTGGCCGCCCTGATCAGCGTCTGGCTGTTCGAACAGCGGTCGCTGCTGGCAAAGGTGGAGGTGCTGGCCGCAGTGGCACAGCAGAATCTGGAAAACGGGCTGGTCCGGCAGGTGGATGCCATCCTGGCCGACATGCTGTCATTTGCCACTGTCGTGCAGGAATTGTTCGCACCAAACCCCAATCTGGGCACGGCCCTGATGCAGATGGGGGCCGTGATACTCTGCCGCAAGGCGGCGGTGGAGCGGCTGACGAACCCGTCCCTGCGAATGATCGCGGAATTGATCCGGCAGGGGCATCTGCCGCAAAGTCAGGGCGCGCTGGCGGAACGCCTGCTGCGCGAGATCGGCAGTGACCGCCCCCTGGACCAGCGGGCCCCGGATCAGGAAGGGGCATTGCTGGATCAACTCGTCGCGTCGCTGACGGGGGATGACGGAACCATCCTGGGCGGGGACAGCACCCATAAATCGGTCGAACGCCGCCGTCTGCGACAGCGCCAGGAACTGCTGCGCGCCCAGGGACTGCACAGCGTCGCCGATAATCTGCGCTGAACGCCCGCCGTATGGTGGGATGCCCCCGTCAACGGGGAGGGCGGCATCACGCGAACCAGAAAGAAGGTGCGCCGCGCCGCCCCGGAACCGCTTCAGAATGGCCGCCGGCGATAATCCTGCAGGCGGGTGACGCGCAGGGCCTGCACGCCATGCCGGTCGATGGTTTCCTGCCAGGAATTGAATTCCTCTTCCGACAGGCCGTAACGCTGGCAGGCGTCCGCGACGCTCAACAATCCCGCGCGCACGCCCGCGACCACCTCGGCCTTGCGCCGCATGACCCAGCGGCGGGTATCCGGGGGGGGCAGGTCGTCCAGGGTCAGGCGGTCGCTGCCCGCCTCAATCTTGGCCACCTCGCCGCCCGACTCTGCGCGCAGACGTGTCGTCGCGGCCTTGTTGAGGGGTTTCATGGTGGATCTTACCTCCGATCACTGGTGTTCAGTCATCGATAGGCCAACCACCTTTAAGAAACAGTGAAGGCAATGCGGAAAGCATACATTTGCGATCATTCTATCCATCAAGGGGCGACGGAAAGAACATTGTCAGTGGTGACATACATCTCACCCAGTGCCAGATAGGGCTTGCCCGCCGTCATATCGACACCCGTAACGCGACCGAAGGACATGACGACGGAATTGACGGCCTTGCCGTTGGCATCGGTGGCCTTCACCTCCACCTTGTAGGCACCATCCTTCATCTGCTCGCCACTTTCATTCTTGCCGTCCCAGACGACTTCCTGCGTGCCGGCTGTCTTGGTCAGGGTCAGGGTGCGAACCACCTTGCCGGTCTTGCCGTCGGAAATTTCCATGACGGAGGTGGCGGCCGGCACATCGGTGGAGACATTCATCTTCGCTGATCCATCCTGCAGAGGCACGCCGTTGGACTGCACCTCCACCATGCGCCCCATATAGCTCAATGACTGATTGATTTCGCTATTGTTGATGGCGCCCAGAATATTGTCCAGTTTCTGGTTGGACTGGATTTGCTGCTCGACCTGTGAATATTGGACAAGCTGCTTGGTGAATTCCGCCGTGTCGGTCGGCTGCAGCGGGTCCTGGTTCTTGAGCTGCGAGGTCAGCAGCGTCAGGAATGTTTCATAATTGGATGTGAGCGAACTGAATGCCGACTGTCCGGCATTGTTCGCCCCCGTATTGGTGTTGTTGTTGACGCCGGAGATCGACATGGCAGGGCCTTCCCGTCAAGGGTGCTGATCAAACCCTGACATCCAACCGCCCCAGTTCCAGAATCTGGGTCTGGGCGATTATTGCCGGGTCCTGTTCCTCTGCTTCAACAGAAGCAACTACCGTGCCAGCCGGACCGTCATTCTGGTCGCGCTGGCGTTCCTGGGCCTGTTCACCCTGATCGTGCAGGGAGAAGGACAGGCTGTCCTGGTCCGCCGTCAGGCCGGCTTCCTGCAGGGATTTCACAAGGTCTTTCACATCCTTTTGCAGCATTTCCAGGGTCTGCGGGCTTTCCGCGATCACCTTGGCCCGCAGGCGGCCTTCGGCGCCGATCTCAAGCTGGACATCGATGCGACCCAGATCGAGGGGGCGAAGCTGGATGGACAGCCGGTCTGTCCCGTCCTGGACGGCCCGCTGGACCTGGATGGCCATCTGCTGCGTGGGGGGCATATAGACGCCGGGGCGGTGCGGGGCGGTGGTGGCGCGCAGCGACTGGGCGAAGTCGGGGCCCTGCGCCTTGCCGGGGTCGGCAGCATGGAGGTTGGTGGGGGTGGCGTCTGCCGTATCGGCCATGCCCGAACCGCTATCCGGGTGGCCATCACTACCGGCAGTGCCGCTGTTTGCGCTGTCCGTCGCCGCACCCACCGCCCGGACCAGCAGATTGTCTGCCGTCCGGTCCGGGGCCGGGCCATTCTGGTCCGGTCGGGGCTGGACCTGATTTTGCCCGGCATTTTGTGCCGCGCCTGCCAGGCCGGCCTTGTCGGCCGCCTCCGCATCATCCTTGACATGCAGCGGGGCCAGCATGCGCTGGTTGGTCACCCCGTGGGTTTCAGCCTCATCGACGCTGGCCGCGGGCTCGATTTCCACCGTCGCGGGGGTCACATCCCCTTCGGCCTGGGCCGCTGCCGGTCTGGCGGTGACCGTCAGGGGCTGGCCCGCCTCATGGGAAGGGGCGTGCGCACCCTCCTTGCGAACGGGGGACGGGGCTTGCGTGCCTTCCGTCTCTCCCGCCATCACGGTGGTGCTGCCGGCCGGTTCGTCGGCCCTGTCATCGGAAGGCGTAGCGGTTGCGGGCGGGATCGCCATGCCGGCATCCGTGGTGCCCGGCACATGTTTGGCCGTGGCGGTGCCATGGCCAGCCGTGGCTGACAGGGCGGGGCCGGCCGATGTCGGCATATGGGTGCCGGGTGCCGGCGCACCGGTTTCCAGGGTCGTTCCGGCGATGGTTTGTGTGACCGGTACGCCGGGCGTCCCGTTCTCCGGCTGCATGGGGTCCCCAGTGGCCATGGTGGTGTCCGGACCCTCGCTGCCGGCGGCCATACCTTGCACACGGGGGATGACCGGTGCGGTGGTCTGGCCGTGGGGTGCGGGGGAAGATGGCGCCGCCCCGGCCTGAAGGCCCGGTGCGAGACCGGCGCCCTCGGCCGGCATGGGTGTGCCCAGCCGGCTTGGGATGCTGTCGGGCCGCAAGGTGGGGATCACCGGGGCCGGCCGGCCGTCAATGGCGGCAGGCGTGACATCCTTTCCGGGCCCAGGTTGCGTTGTCACATCCCCTTGCAGCAGGGCCAGCGCTGTGGCCGCGTCGCTTTGCGTCATCGCCCCGGTCATCACCAGCGCCGCCGCCGGGTCCGCCACGACCGGTGTCCCGGCCGATCCGTCACCCTCACCGTTGGCGGCGCCCGCGGCATCCGTGTCCTCGACCTCCTCGCCGGCTTCCGGTGTCTTGAAGGCCGTGGCCAGTTCATTGAGGAAGGCGGTGACCTCCTCGCTCATTTCCTGCCCGGCCAGCATGCCGCCATCCATCAGGAACAGGCCGGACTGGCCCCAGCGCTGCGATGCTTCGCCCAGGGGGCGGCCGTTCTGCAGGATGCCGCCGCCTGGAGAGCGCAAGGCTGTGCCGGCCATCAGCATCGGCGCGCCGCCGGCATTCTCCATCCCGTCGGTCCGTGCCGCGTCAAGAGACCCGCCGCCCGCGCTACCCGTCAGGTTCAGGAAATTGGCCAGCAACTGGTTGAAGCGGTCCGACGCCTCCTGCCCGTCCCCGCGCAGACCGTCAGCCGTCAGGCCGGCGCCGCCGATGGACAGGGCCGTGGGAGAGGCCGCCGACGATGCGGGAAGGGCAAAGATGTCCATGAATGGTGCTCCTGCGCTGGAAACCAAGGGGACCAAGCATCTATCGTGCCAACAGAAACCCCTTGGATTCTGCGGCATTCACGGGACCTTCCGGCAGTGTCGGCCGGCAGAAGCTGCCCGGTGGCGAGGGCAAGCCTTGCCGGGTCCGGCGGCCTTGTCGTTGATGGCGTTGCACGCACTCACCCCACCGCCCGTTGCGCGGGTAAGGGGGGACTGCACGGTCGGCCGATCCGGCCGCCGTCCGTTCAAGGAAATGACACCGCAGCGCGGGTAGATCAGAAGGAGCGGTTGTACGCCATCGACGGTGCGCCCTTGCGGGTATAGGCGGCCGGCATCACCGCACCGCCGCGGCGCGTATACATGCCATCGTCGGCACGGGCCTTGTTGATGGCGTTGACCAGGGTGTTGACGGTGGATTGCGTGACCTGCGTTGCCGCGCGGACCAGCCGGGCATGTTCCAGCGTGGCGTCCACGAACCGGTCGCTGGCCTCCTTCAGGGTGCGCTTGCACTCGTCGCTGAGCATGCGCAGGCTTTCCGCTTCGGCGCGGAAGGAACGGACGCAATCCTCATAGGTGCGCACGACCAGCGGCTTCCTGTCGGCCACGACGGTCAGGGCCGGGATGTCGCGGCGGCGGATGGCGTCATTCTCCTCCTGGAACAGCTCGGTCAGGCGGCTCATGGTCTGGACCAGGGTGGCCACGCGGGGATCGGTGGTCATGGCGTGTCCTTCTTGGTTGATTGTTCCTGCATGCGGATCATCTCCGCCATCACCTGATCGGCGAGGCCCAGGCCACCGGCCCGGGCGATCTGCTTGCCATATTCCTCGACCATCATGCCGCGCCAGGTGTTCTCTGCCTCGCCGCCGCCGAACGTGTCATCGGCTTCCACGCCCTGCCACATCTGCGACAGCATCTGCGACAGGAACACGGCCTCGAATTCCTGTGCCGCCTTGCCCACGTCCTGGACGCCGGGCTTGCCGCCCTGGCCGGTGGCCCTGTTCAGCCCTCCGCTTTGTGCCAGGGCCTGCATATCGAAACCGGGGGTGGACAGCTTCACTTCCGACATCACATCACCTCGATCTCAGCTTGCAGCGCACCGGCCGCCTTGATGGACTGAAGGATGGCGATCATATCACGCGGGCCGACGCCAAGCGCGTTCAGGTTATGCACCAGTTCCTGAAGCGACACCCCGGCCGGCATGACGGCCAGCTTGCGGTCGGCACCTTCGTCCACCTGGATGTCGGTGCGCGGCACGACCACGGTCTGTCCACCCTGGCTGAGGGGGGCCGGCTGGGACACCTGCGGCGTCTCGGTGATGCGGATGGTCAGGTTGCCCTGGGCGATGGCCACCGTGCTGATGCGCACATTCTCGCCCATCACGATCACACCCGATGCCTCGTCGATGACGACGCGGGCGATCTGGTCGGGCTGCACGCGCAACTGTTCGACATCGCGCAGGAAGCTGACAAGATCGGCCTTGCGTGGCATCGGCACGTCGATGAGGATGGAAGTCGGGTCGGTGGCGCGGGCCGTCTGTGGCCCGAAATTGGTGTTGATTGCCTCGGCGACGCGCACGGCGGTCGTGAAGTCCGGGTTGCGCAGGGACAGGCGCAGATAGGGCAGGTCGGTCAGCGCGAAGTCGATCTCGCGCTCCACGATGGCGCCGCCGGCGATACGGCCGCTGGTCGGCACCCCGCGGGTGATGGAGGCGCCGGCCCCCTGCGCCGCAAAGCCGGATATGGCGACGGCCCCCTGCGCCACGGCATAGACCTCGCCATCGGCGCCCAGCAGCGGCGTCACCAGCAGGGTGCCGCCCTGGAGGTTCTTGGCGTCCGCCATGGCGGCCACGCTGATATCGATGCGGGCCCCTTGCGAGGTGAAGGGGGGAAGGGTGGCTGTGACCATGACGGCCGCGACATTCTTGGTGCGGATCGTGTCGCCGCGGACATTGACACCCAACCGCTCCAGCATGCCGATCAGGCTCTGTTCGGTGAAGGGGGAATTGTTGATGGTGTCGCCCGTGCCGTTCAGGCCGACGACCAGGCCATAGCCGATCAGCATGTTGTCGCGCACGCCCTCGACATCGGCGATGTCCTTGATTCGGCTCTGCGCATGCGCCATGCCGGGGGTCATCAGGACCAGCGCCGTCAGCAGGGCGGCGGCCATCCGGCCGATACGGGTCCTGGCTTTGTTCGCGGGCGTCACCATGGTCGTCATTCCGATCTGTCGCTCGGGGCTTCGGTTCGGGGACAGTTCGTCCCTTCTCGGTCGGTCAAGCAGAATGCGAGAAACATGCCAATGGCGGCATTGCACGCCTTTCGGGCCGGTGGATCAATATCTGCCGGCCTGTACAAAGGGGCAGGCCATCCGTCGGGGCAAAAATTGCCCTAGGACGGGAAGGCGCTGGGGTGATACCTATATTCAACCGGCAGCCGCGTCCCCATATATGGGAATGGCGATGCCATCCGACCGCAGGAAAAGCCACCGTCCACGCCATGAAGATCGAGGGTCCCGCCTCCGCCCGTCCCGGCCAGGTCAAGAAAGCCACCCGTAGCGGCGGCGGCGATTTCCTGCGCCATATTCCGGGAGAGGACGGGGACGATGGCGTGTCCCGTTCATCGGGAACGCAATCGGCATCCGGCATCAACCCCCTTTTCGCCCTGCAGGAAGTGGACGATGCCCTGTCCGGCAAGAAGCGCCGGGCCCAGGCGCGGGGTGAGGATATCCTGGACCGGCTGGACGAGTTGCGCCTGGGCCTGTTGACCGGGCGCTTCCCCGTGGAAAAACTGCACGAGCTGGTGCGCATGGTCCAAAGCCGGCGTGAGGATCTGGATGATCCGCGCCTTGCGGAGATTCTGGACGAGATCGACCTCCGGGCTCAGGTGGAAATCGCCAAACTGACACAGCAGGCCTGACCACCCGCTGCGCCGTGGTCATGGAGGCCCGCAGGCCACTCCGCTTTCGCACCATGCTGCGGGCTGATATATGACCAGTGGGATAGGTGTTCCGGAAATTGTTTCGATTCAGCACATTAGAAGTTTGAGGCCATTATTCTCGGCTGTTGCGGGCCGCGCGCACTCTCCATATACTCCGCGCCGTTTCCAGGCCCAGGATCGGACCAGACAAATGTCGTCGACTACCTCGCCTTTGCTCCCCCCCGGTTACCGCCCGTCGGAAGACGAGGATTACATGAACCCCGTCATGCGGGAGTTCTTCCGGCAGAAGCTGCTGCAATGGCGTGCCGAGCTTTTGCGGGAATCATCAGAAACCCTGAATAGCCTGCACGAGGATGGCGGGTTGCAGGAACCGGACATCGCCGACCGTGCGACACTGGAAACGGACCGGGCGCTGGAACTGCGCACCCGTGATCGGGAGCGCAAGCTGATCTCCAAGATCGATGCGGCGCTTCAGCGAATCCATGATGGTGAGTACGGCTATTGCGAGGAGACGGGGGAGCCGATCGGCGTTCGCCGTCTGGAGGCGCGGCCCATCGCCACGCTGAGCCTGGAGGCGCAGGAGCGCCATGAACGCATGGAGCGCACCCATCGCGACGATTGAGCCGCCTGATGGCGCCCCGGTAATCGGGCAGATGTCCTCCCTCTGATGAAGCAAGGGCCGGCGGATCGCTCCGCCGGCCCTTCTTTTGTCCGATACCGGCGATAATGCGCCGGGCGGTTCAGATGCGGGTGATGGCCTCCTTCACCCCGCCATCCAGAAGCGCATAGGCGCGTTCCAGGGCGGCGCGAAAGGCGGTGTTGCCGGTCAGGGCCGGCGGAAACACCTGTTCCAGGGTGAAGAAGCAGGATATGTCCGCATGCGCGTTGCCGGTGCAGCCGCGTCCGATGGTCAACAGCATGTCGGCCAGCGGGTCGGTCAGCTTGTCCCCCGCGGCCGCCTTGGCCCGGATGAACCGCATCCAGGCGGCGACGGGCAGGGCCAGCTTGTCCACGGCCGCCCCGGCGGCCAGCCGGTCGGCGATGGTGCCGAACAGCCGGAAGGGCAGCTTGGCCGACCCGTCCCAGGCGATCTGGGACAGCAGATGGCGGATGCCGGGGTTGGCGAACCGTGACAGGATGGCATTGATATAGGCGTCGTAATCGATGCCGGCATCGGGCGACAGGGTGGGCTTGATATCTTCCAGCATCAGGCGGCGGACGAAGCCGGCGAGGTCCGGATCGGCCATGGCGTCGGCCACGCTTTCAAAACCCGCCAGGCTGCCCAGATAGGCCAGGGTGGAATGCGGGCCGTTCAGCAGGCGCAGCTTTGCCCGGTCATAGGCGCTGACATCACGGGTCAGCGTCACGCCGATGGCTTCGAAATCGGGCCGGATATTGCAGAAATGGTCTTCGATCACCCATTGGGTGAAGCGTTCCCGCTGGATGGGCCAGGCGTCCGACAGGCCCGTTTCGGCCGTCACGCGGGTGCGCAGCGCGTCGTCGGTCGCCGGGGTGATGCTGTCCACCATGGTGCGGGGAAAGGCCACCGCCGTCCGGATCCAGGCGGCCAGCGCTGCATCCTGGCGTTCGGCCAGGCCCGCCACGGCCCGGCCCAGCTTGTGTCCATTATCGACCAGGTTGTCGCAGGATACCACGGTGAAGGGGGCGGTGCCGGCCCCATGGCGGCGGCGCAGGCCTTCGACCAGATGGCCGACCAGGCTGGCGGGGTTGCGCGGGTCGGCCACATCATGGGCGATGTCGGGATGGTCGAAATCCAGCGAGCCGTCGCCCTTCAGGCAGTATCCCTTCTCTGTGACCGTCATGGTGACCATGACCGTGGCGGGATCGGCCAGCCGGTCCAGCAGGGCCGGCCGGTCGGCGGGGCCGGCCAGCGTCTCCTTGATGGCGCCGATGACGCGATAGCGCGTTTCGCGCTCCAGTTCCGCCAGGATATAGAGATTGTCCTGCGGGCGCAGCGCGTCGCGCACATCGGTGCTGCGCAGCGCGGCGGCGCAGATGGCCCAGTCGCCGCCCCGGCCCAGCGCCTCATCGAAATAAAAGGCCTGATGGGCGCGGAAGAAGGCGCCGGGGCCGAAATGCACGATGCCGATCCCGGCCTTGTCCCGGTCATAGGCGGGGCGGGCCACGTCGCTGCTCAGCAGGTCCAGGTTGGCGGCGGAAAGGGACGGCATTTACAGGGTCACTCCGTTCTTCCAGATGGCAATCTCGCGCTGGCCGTTCTTCTCGGCCCGTGTAGCCTGACCGGAAGCCGTGGCCAGGATCAAGGACCAAAGCGCATCGGCGGCATGGTCGGACCCGGTATCGGACAGGGCCGATCCCGCGTCGAAATCGATCCAGTTCGGCTTTTGCCGGGCAAGCGTGCCGTTGGAGGCGATCTTCAGCGTCGGGGCGGGAAAGCCCAGCGGCGTTCCGCGTCCCGTGGTGAACAGGATCACCGTCGCGCCCGCTGCCGTCAGGGCCGTGGCGGATACGCCGTCATTGCCCGGCGCCGCCAGCAGGGTCAGCCCCCGGTGGCGCAGGCGTCCGCCATAGGCGATCACGTCGGCCAGCGGCGCCCGGCCGCCCTTCTGCACGGCACCCAGCGACTTTTCCTCCAGCGTGGTGATGCCGCCCGCGATGTTGCCGGGGGACGGGTTCTCATAGACCGGCTGGTCATGGTCCAGGAAGTAGCGCTTGAAGCCGTTGACGACATCGACGACGCCCTCGAACACGGTTTCATCAACGGCCCGGCGCATCAGAAGTTCCTCCGCCCCGAAAATCTCCGGTATCTCGGTCAGGATGGCGCTGCCGCCGGCGGCCGTCACCCGGTCGGCCATGCGGCCCACCAGCGGGTTGGCCGTCAGGCCGCTGAACCCGTCCGATCCGCCGCATTTCAGGCCGATGGCGAGGTCCGACGCGGGGCAGGGGACACGCCGGTCCTGTGCGGCGATGGCCACCAGCTCGGCCACGGCCTGCAACCCGTCCTCCACCTCGTCGCTGCTCTGCTGCGCCGTGAAGGCGCGCAGGCGGCCGGCATCGATGCCCGGCGCATCGCGCAGCAGCCTGTCCAACTGGTTGGACTCGCAGCCCAGCCCCAGCAGCAGCACGCCACCGGCATTGGGATGCTGGGCCAGCGCGCTGATGATGGCCTTGGTATGGGCCAGGTCGTCGCCCAGCTGTGAACAGCCGAACGGATGGGGGAAGGCGACGACACCGTCCACCTGTCCCGCGAAACGGGTCGATGCCAGTGCTGCGATGCGTTCCGCGGTGCGGCCGACGCAGCCGACCGTACAAAGCACCCAGATCTCGTTGCGTGTGCCCACGCGCCCGTCGGCCCGGCGATAGCCCATGAAACTGCCGGCGTCACGCGACAGCGCCGACCAGGCGGCATCGGTGCCCGCCGGTTCGTGGCGATAGTCGAGCGTGCCCGTCAGCCCCGTCGACAGGTTGTGGCTGTGGACATGGTCGCCGGCGGCGATGCCAATGGTGGCACGGCCGATGGGCCAGCCATATTTGTGAACCGCTTGTCCGGATTGAAGCGCGCGCAGGGCGAACTTGTGCCCCCGCGGGATATCGGCGGCCAGTTCCACGACCTGTCCCCCCACCTGTACCCTTTCCCCCCTGCCCAGCGAACGGACTGCCACGGCCACGTCATCCGCCGGGTCGACCCGATGGGCCGGGGGCAGGTCATCCACCACCGGGGCGGGAGGTTGCGCGCAACTCATTTTCGCATCATCCTTCGGAAAACGGCCGGCGGGGGCTGGGTATCGGGATTTATTTGCCCGTCCGCGCGTCTCGGTCATTGCAATTGACACCGGTTACCAGATAAAATCAAGGGGTCAGGTGGCGTCCAAGACCACCATTGCCGCCCAGGTGCCGCTCCGCGCGGCCCGTAACGACTGAAAGGAAGGGGAGGGACCGTGGCCAAGGGACGGGTGCAACTTCGCGGCATCGTGAAAAGCTTCGGCGCCGTCGATGTGATCAAGGGCGTGGACCTGGATATCGCGCCCGGTGAACTCACAGTTTTCGTGGGCCCCTCGGGCTGTGGGAAATCCACCTTGCTGCGGCTGGTCTCCGGGCTGGAACTGCCGACCGGCGGCAGCATCACCATCGGCGACCGCGACGTGACGCTGGCCCATCCGGCCAAGCGCGGCATCGCCATGGTGTTCCAGTCCTACGCGCTCTACCCGCATATGAGCGTGGCGGACAATATGGGCTTCGGGCTGAAGATCGCCGGTGTGCCCAAGGCGGAGATCCGGGCCCGGGTGGCCCAGGCGGCGGATATTTTGCAGCTTTCCCACCTGCTGGACCGCAAGCCGCGGGCGCTTTCGGGCGGGCAGCGCCAGCGCGTCGCCATTGGCCGCTGCATCGTGCGGGAACCGGAAGTGTTCCTGTTCGACGAACCGCTATCCAACCTGGACGCGGCCCTGCGCGGCCAGATGCGGGTGGAGATCGCCCGCCTGCATGCCAACCTGGGCGCCACCATGATCTATGTGACGCATGATCAGGTGGAGGCGATGACGCTGGCCTCCCGGATCGTCGTGCTGAATGCCGGACGGATCGAACAGGTCGGCGCCCCGATCGAGCTTTACCGCAACCCCGCCAACCTGTTCGTGGCGGGGTTCATCGGATCGCCGCAGATGAACCTGATGCGCGGCACGGTGGAGGCGGCGGACATGGACGGGGTCACCGTGCGCCTGAATGGCGGTGCCCTGCGCATTCCCCGCCGCAATCCGGCCATCGCGCCGGGGGCAAAGGTGACGGTGGGCATCCGGCCGGAGCATTTCCGCGTGGGTGAGCCGCCAGCCGATCCCAAGCAGGAACAGGTTGCGGAATTCGATGCCGTCATCGATCTGGTGGAACGGCTGGGCAGCGAGACCCTGGCGCATTTGCGCATGCCGACCCTGTCTGAGGGGGTGCTGGTCGTGAAGCTGGGCGGTGACGTGCCGCTGCGCATCGGCGGGGCGTTGCGTGTGGGGCTGCGCCTGCCCCATTGCCACCTGTTCGATGCCGACGGCAGGGCCGTCGGGGCGCCCAGCGCCAAGATCGCGGCCGTCGCGGCGTGAAGGGGGGAGTGCGCATGACCTTGCCTGAACCCGGTCCTGAACTCGGCGTCTGGCCCGCCAGCATCCGGGGAACGTGCCATGTATGAGAACCGCGTCACGGGATATCTTTACATCGCGCCCTTCCTGCTGGGGCTTGCAACCTTCACGCTGTTCCCCTTCCTGGCATCGTTCCTGTTGTCCTTCTCGGATTATCAGCTACAGGACCCGGTTGCCCGCGCGCATTTCATCGGGATGGAGAATTACGTCCAGATGGCGGGGGATGGCACGTTCCACAATTCGCTGGGCGTGACATTCCTTTACGTTTTCGTCACGGTGCCGCTGAAGCTGGCCTTCGCGCTGTTCATCGCCTTCGTGCTGAATTTCAAGCTGCGCGGCATCTCCTTCTTCCGCACGGCCTATTACGTGCCGTCCATCCTGGGCGGGTCGGTGGCCATCGCGGTGCTGTGGCGCTACGTCTTCGCCGGCGACGGGCTGATCAACCAGGTCATGGCCGCCTTCGGCGGGGAGCCGCTGAACTGGCTGGGGGAGCCGGGATACGCCCTGTTCACCGTCGTCCTGCTGCGCCTGTGGCAGTTCGGATCGGCGATGGTGGTCTTCCTGGCCGGCCTGCAGAACATTCCGACCGACCTTTACGAGGCGGCGACCATCGACGGGGCCGGCAAGGGACGCATCTTCTTCACCATCACCCTGCCGCTGCTGACGCCCGTCATCTTCTTCAATTTCATCATGCAGATCGTGCAGGCGTTCCAGGAATTCAACGGTCCCTACATCATCACGGGCGGCGGTCCGTTGAAATCAACCTATCTGCTGCCGCTGATGATCTATGAGGAGGCGTTCAAGTATTTCAACGTGGGCTATGCCTCCGCCCTGTCCTGGGTGCTGTTCATCATCATCGCCGTCTTCACGCTGGTCGCCTTCGCCTCGGCCCGGTACTGGGTGTTCTACGGCAATGAACGGGGGGACAAGGAATGACCATGGCCGTTTCCACCCCTGCCGCCCCGCGCAGCGATGTCGCCTGGCTTGGACGGCTCAACGCCGCCGTCCGCTATGGCGTGCTGATCGTTGTCGGGCTCGTCATGCTCTATCCGCTGTTCTGGATGGTGGCCGCCAGTTTCAAGCCGAACCACGAGATTTTCGGTTCCATCGGGCTATGGCCGCGGGAACCGACGCTGGACGGCATCATCCAGGGCTGGCGTACCGGCACCGAATACAGCTTCGCCACATACCTGTTCAACAGCTTCGCCTTCATCATTCCCAAGGTGGTGCTGACGGTCGTCTCCTCCGTGCTGGTTGCCTATGGCTTCGCGCGGTTCAGGATGCCGGGCAAGCAATTCTGGTTCGCGCTGATGGTGGCGACCATCCTGTTGCCAAAGAGCGTGCTGCTGATCCCGCAATATCTGATGTTCCGGCAGTTCGGCTGGCTGGACACCTACCTGCCGCTCTATGTTCCCTGCGCCTTTGCGACGGAAGGATTCTTCGTCTTCATGGTGGTGCAGTTCCTGCGCTCCATCCCCCCCGACATGGAGGAGGCGGCCGTCATCGACGGCTGCAATTCCATCCAGGTGCTGTGGCACGTGGTGGTGCCCATCCTGATGCCGGCCATCATCTCCGTCGCGCTGTTCCAGTTCATGTGGAGCCTGAACGATTTCCTCTATCCGTTGATCTACCTGTCATCGGTGGAGAAATATCCCGTCGCGCTGGCCCTGAAGATGGCCATCGACGTGACGGAGGCTACGGCCTGGAACCAGGTGCTGGCCATGTCGACCATAGCATTGCTGCCGTCGCTGGTCGTGTTCTTCCTGGCCCAGCGCTATTTCGTGGAAGGCATCACGTCGGGGGCGGTGAAGGGATGAGAAGGCTGTCTTTCATACCGCTGCTGCTGGTGGTCCTGGCCGTACTGGTGGTGTCGGTCCGACCGGCCCCGGCGCAGGAGGTGGTGCATCTGCGCATGTCCTGGTGGGGCGGCAATGATGTCCACCGGGCGCAGTTGCGGGCGCTGGAAGCGTTCGAGCAGCGTCATCCCCACATCCGGGTGCGGGCCGAATATACGGGCTGGGTCGGTCATCTGGAACGGCTGACCACCCAGATCGCCGGCGGCACGGCACCCGACATCATGATGGTCAACTGGAACTGGCTGAAGCTGTTTTCCCGTGATGGCCAGGGTTTCTACGATCTCAACCGGGTGGCCGACATCATCGACCTGAAGCAGTTCGACGCCGATGCCATCGCCATGTCGTCCGTTCATGGCCATCTGAACGGGTTGCCACCCAACATGACCGCGCGCCTGTTCTGGTTCAACGAGACGACCTTCGCCAGGGCGGGCCTGCCCGTGCCCGACAGTTGGGATGCGCTGATGGCGGCGGGTCCGGTGTTCCGTGACCGTCTGGGGCCTGATTACTACCCGCTGGACATGAATTTCCAGGATACGGTCGCTCTGCTCTATACCTGGATCAGCCAGAAGCGCCAGGCGCCTTTCATCGATGAGGAGAACAAGCGCCTGCTGGCCGACCGGGAGACGCTGACGGCAGCGGCCCGGCTTTATCAGGAACTGGTGGATAACCATGTCGTCCCGTCGGCGCGGGAGCGGGCCAGCTTCGGCCATGTCCAGCTTCAGGAGACGCGGCCCTGGATCACGGGGCGCTATGCCGGCACCTACCAATGGACCAGCGCCGTCGGAAAATATGTGGAGACGCTGGAGCCCGGCCAGAAGATGGTGCTGGCTCCCTATCTGACCCTGCCGGGTGCCGCCGATCCCGGCCTGCTGTACAAGCCGGCCATGATGTATGCCATCAACAAGGATACGAACCATCCGCGGGAAGCGGCCCTGCTGCTGCAATTCCTGCTGAACGATCCCGAGGGTGTGCTGATCCTGGGCGCGCGTCGCGGCGTGCCGGCCAGCGCGGCGGCACGCGACATCCTGGAAGCGGACGGACAGTTGGAGGGGCTGGCCCTGCAGGGGCAGGACCAGATCGAAAGCCTGCCGCGGGGCATCCAGCTTTCCGGCTATTACGAGCATGCGCGCGTGCGCGACGGTTTCAACGACATCCTGGAAAAGTTGGGCTATGGCGTTCTCACCCCCGAAGAAGCGGGGGAGGCCATGGAGCAGGAGATCAACGGCATCCTGCGCCGGGTGATCCGGTGAGCCTGACATCTGCGTCCGGATGCCTTTCCCGCATCCATACCCGTTCCCGCTCGCGAACCCCGAGCGCCTGATCCGACTGGACCCATCATGAATGATTTCAACCGCTTCGGTTCCCATGTCCTGCCCTTCCTGCGCCATTACCTGGCGGAGTGGGACTTCTACAAGCCGGCCTGGAATTACGAGGATGGCTGTATCTTTGAGGGGTGCCTGGACCTGGGGGACGCTACCGGCCGGTCGGAATTCTCCGATTTCGTCCTGGACAAGGTTGGCCCGAGGGTGCTGGAGGACGGGACCATCACCGGGTTCGACATCGGCGAGTACAATATCGACAATGTAAAGTCGGGGAAGATCTTCTTCCCACTTTACGAACGCACGGGCGAGGAAAGGTTCCGCCGGGCCATCGCCACCCAGATGGCGCAGTTGCGGACCCATCCGCGCACGAAATCCGGCAATTACTGGCACAAGAACATCTATCCCTGGCAGGTCTGGCTGGATGGTCTCTACATGGCCCAGCCGCTGGTTACGGCGCAGGCCGTCGCCACGGGGGACCGCGCAGCGTGGGAGGATGTAGTCAACCAGTTCCTGTCGGTGCGCGATCATCTGCGCGATGCGCGCACAGGGCTCTATTATCACGGCTGGGACGAAAGCCGGCAGGAGAGATGGGCCGATCCGCGGACCGGCTGTTCCCCAAACTTCTGGGGCCGGGCCATGGGCTGGTTCATGATGGCCCTGGCCGACTGTATCGAACTGTCCGCCCCCTTCGACGGGCCGGCCCGGGCCGCCCTGATCGGCCTGTTCCAGGATACGGCACGGGCGCTGATGGCCGTGCGCAGCCCGCGCGGCCTGTGGTGGCAGGTGCTGGACCGCGGCGGCGATGCCGGCAATTACGAGGAGAGCTCGGCCAGCCTGATGATCGCCTATGCCCTGATGGCCGGGGTGCGGCTGGGTGTTCTGCCGGCCGACCAGGGACAGGCGGGCGAGGTGGCGTTGCGGACCGTGATCGACGGCTATCTCTCACACACTGAGCTGGGCGGCATTTGCGGTGTGGCGGGGCTGGGCAACACCCCTTATCGCGACGGTTCCTATGAATATTACCTGTCGGAGCGGCTCATCCCCAATGACCCGAAGGGGGTGGGGGCCTTGATGATGGCGCTGTCGGAAGGGGTGCGCCGCCCATGACCCTGATCGAACTGGCCCCGCTGGGAACTGTGCATGGTGTGCGCATGCCGCGTCAGCCGCGTGCGGAAACCACCATGCGCCGCATCGTGGGGGCGGTTCGCAAGCTTTTGCAATACAAGGACATGGATGCCATCCGGATCGAGGAGGTGGCCAGCCTGGCCGGCTGTTCCCCGCCATCCATCTATGCCCGGTTCAAGGACAAGGACACGTTCACGGGCGTGCTGTTCGAACTGCACGCGGCAGAGGTGGCGGATGGCATCGCCGCCTTTCTGGCGCCGGACCGCTGGCGGGGCCGGTCCCTGTCCGCCTTCGCACAGGCCCTGGCCGACTATCTGCTGCATCTCTACCGCGCCGACCGCAATCTCTATCGTGCCGTGCTGCAATGTCCCGACCCGGCGGTGCGGCGGCGCTTCACCCAAGCGACGGAACATCTGTCGGCGCAGGTGGCCGAGGCATTGCGCGTCATGGATGGTGGTGCGGGGCGGATCGCGCCGGACCGGGTGCGCTGGGCGCTGCTGCAACTGGTGGCGGCGCTGCAGGGCAATGCCGTGCTGGGCTGGATGGCGCCTGACGACGGGACGGCCATCACCCCGCATCTGGCGGAAATGTTCGTTCGCGCTGTCGGGCGCTGATGCTGCTGCCGTGCGAGTTCCCGGACAGGTCTGCTTACCGGGAACCTGTACGAGAGGGGATGTCATGCCAAGTTGCGGTGAGTTGGACTCATCGCGACTTGTTTGGCGCGTCGAGCGCCCGCGCGCCCATGTGCGCGTGAGCCGCCGGATGGCGGCGCCCGGCGTGTCGATCAGGACCGTCGGTCCTGATCGACGCAGATACGTATCAGCCGAAGGGAAAGGCCGGCTTGCGCTTGTCGCGGAAGGCGTCACGTCCTTCGATGAAGTCGGGCCCCTCGATGGCGTCCAGGAATTCGGCCACCGTCTCCGGCGTGTCGGTCCCCTGTCCGGCCAGGACACGGGCGATCATGCGCTTGGTGGCGCGGGCCGAATATTGGCTGGCGGCTGTCACCTGGGCGGCATAGTCCAGCACGGCCGCCTCCAGGGCGTCGGCCGCCTCCACGCGGTTGACCAGCCCCATGGACAGCGCCTCGGCCGCCCCCAGCAGGCGGCCGGTATATAGCAGGTCCTTGGCGTGGCTGGGGCCCACCGTCTGAACCAGCCGCCGGGTGTCGCCCAACGGATAGACCAGACCCAGCTTGCCCGGCGTGATGCCCATGCGGGCATTGTCGGCGGCGAAGCGCAGGTCGCAGGCCAGCGCCAGCCCCAGCCCGCCACCCACACAGGCCCCCTGGATCAGGGCGATGGTGGGCTTGATGAAGCCGGCCAGCCCGTCCATGGCCCCGGCGATGTCGCTTGCATAATCGGCCGTGCTTTCCCGCGTCTCATAGGCGGCCTCGAATTCCGAGATGTCGGCCCCGGCCGCGAACGTGCCGTTCGCCCCCTGGACAATCAGCACGCGGATGGCGGGATCGGCTGCCGCCTCGGCCAGCCGCACGGGCACCAGCCGCCACATCTCCTGCGAAAGGGCGTTGCGTTTGGCCGGCTGGTTCAGGATCAGGCGGCCGATGCCGCCCGCGTCACGGCGCAGGATCACTTTGTCGGACATGGAAAACGGTGCCTCCCGGCAGGAAAGGGGACGGCGTCAGCCGTCGGCGCGCCAGCTTCCGGCGCCCTTGCGGTTGGATCGCATATGGTACTTGAACCGGTCGGGCCGGTAATGGCCATGGATCAACTGCACGGCCCGGTCCTTCTTGTCGCGCATCACGCGCTCGATCTTCAGCACCGGCGAGCCGGTGGCCAGATCCAGGGCCGCCGCCACGGGCGGATCGGCGGCGACGGCCGTGATCCATTGCTCCGCCTCATGCACCAGCACGCCCTTCTGT
This sequence comes from Niveispirillum fermenti, assembly GCF_052474395.1. Taxonomy (NCBI): domain Bacteria; kingdom Pseudomonadati; phylum Pseudomonadota; class Alphaproteobacteria; order Rhodospirillales; family Azospirillaceae; genus Niveispirillum; species Niveispirillum fermenti. The sequence goes on from NZ_CP156679.1 coordinate 123,244, forward strand.
TCCAGCAGCACCAGGGTGGGCACCGTCTCCATCTCCGCGCGCGTGATGCGCGTGGCGATGTCCAGCGGCATGTACTGGATCAGATAGCTGAACGGCTCGCCCGACAATTTGCGCAGGCGCAGCGCCCGCTGCACGGGCGTGCCCGGCTCCAGGTCCAGCAGGCTGGCGACGGCCGGCGGGGCTGGCAGTTCGACGACCTCCAGCACTTCCACCTGGGTTTCAAGGCCCAGCGTCTTCAGGCTGTCGATCAGGTTGTCGAAACTGCCATGGACCTGCGGCAGCGTGGCCGATGCCGTCACCACGGTGCCGCGACCGCGATGCCGGCTGACCAGGTCATGGGCCGCCAGTTCGTTCAGCGCCCGCTTCACCGTGATGCGGGACACATCGAACAGCTTCGCCAGTTCCTGTTCGCCCGGCATCACGGCGTTGGCGGGGAACTCCCCGCTGCGAATCTTCTCCCGCAGCACCAGGAATATCTGGTGGTAGAGCGGGGTCGGGGCCGTATGATCCAGTTGGTCCGGGCTCAAGCCTGCGGCGCTGATGGGCTGGTCCATGGATCTCCGTCCGGGTTGTGCGAAAAGGTCACTGCCACAGCTTTATCGGCATCTTGGGGCCTTTGCACAAGAACGCCGTTGCCGAAGATCAGGCCGATAGGGCGCGCAGCAGGTCCGACGGACCGATGGCGCGCGCGCCCGGACGGTCCAGCACACCCTTCAGGCTGTCACCCAGCGCCCGGACCCGATAAGGCAGGCCGCTGACATAGGGGCGCACCACCAGCGTCAGCACCCGCGGGCTTTTCAGCCTTTCCGCCTCTGCCGACAGCCAGTCGGCGGCATCGGAAACCTGGGTTGCCCATTCATGCTCCGGCCGGCCATAGGTGATCAGGATTTGCCAGTCGTCCAGTTCGTTCGACAGGGGCAGGGCCGCCAGATCGCCCCCGTCGGTGCGGAACCGGGTCGGCAGTTCGTCATGCGCCCAATCAGCGAACCAGCGGATGCCGGCCGCCGCCAGCCGGGCCGGGGTCTGGAAACCCTCGGCCCGGGCCGGGCTCAGCCAGCCGTCGGGGCGGGGGGCGCCGGCGGCCTGGATGGCGTCCAGCGTGCGGGTGATGTAACCCGTCTCCACATCCGCCGCCAGGCCGGAATGATGCAGGCTGTCGGTGTCCCAGCCATGGGCACAGATATCGTGCCCATCGGCCAGCACATCCTGCACCAGGCCCGGATAGCGTTCCGCCACCGCGCCCTGCACGGCGAAGGTGGCCCGCAGTCCCAGCCTGCCGAACAGCTTCAGCAGGCGATAGGCACCGACGCGGTTGCCATAATCGCGCGTGGTGTAATGGCGCAGGTCGGGATAGGGCGTCTGCATGGCGCCCGGCGCCTTGAAGGGCTGGCCCGACGGGTTGAGCGGGAAGAATTCCAGCGGCACCACGACCCACAGGCCCAGCCCCGCGCCGTCGGGCAGGGTGACGGGCGCGCGGTCGCGCACGGGCGATGCCGGATAATGGTCATGGTCCGGGCCGGCATGGCGCCGGGGATAGGTCAGGTAGCTGTCGGGCAGGCTGCTCATCGTGCGGTCCTCAGCAGGCCGGGATCGAAACCGGTGCCGGGCCGGGCATTGCCGCGGCGGGCGATGTCGGCCAGCGACTGGTCGTAATGGTTGTCGCGATAGAACGCGGCGATCTCCTTCGCCGTCGTCACCCAGACATCGTCGCGGTGCGAGGTGATGTAGCGCAAGGCCTCGCGGAACGGCCCGATGCGGTGCGGATGGCCGACCAGATAGGCGTGCAGCGGAATGCACATGACGGTGCCGGTCTCCGCCCCTTCCTCCAGCAGCTGGTCGAAATGGCGCATCAGCGCATCGGCATAGGCGCGCGGGCTCTGGTTGTAGACGCCATAGGTGATGACGTCGTTGACCTCCAGGCTGTAGGGCATGGAGATCAGGCGGTTCGGGCCCTTCACCTTCAGCGGCTGTGGCTGGTCGTCCTGGAACAGGTCGCAGCTATACCAGAACTCGTATTCCGCCAGCAGGTCCAGCGTGCGCTCGGTATGGGTCAGGGCCGGGGCCAGATAGCCGCGGATGCGCTGGCCCGTGGCGTCCATGACGGATTTGATGCTGTCTTCCAGCACGGCGCGTTCCTGCGCCTCCGTCATGTTGTAGGAATAGCGCGTGTTGTAGATGCCGTGGCTGAAGAACTCCCAGTCGCGGTCCACGCAGGCCTGGATGATTTCCGGATGGTGGTCCAGCATGGCGACCGACAGGCTGATGCTGCCGCGCACCTCGAACTCGTCCATCACCTCCATCAGCCGCCAATGCCCCACCCGGTTGCCCCAGTCGCGCGCCGAATAGGGCACGATGTCGGGGTGCGGCCGGCCCCAGGGCTTGCGCGACGGGTTGGGGGGCGGATCGAACTCATAGAACTCGATATTGGGGGCCACCCAGAAGGCCACCTTCTTGTCGCCCGGCCAGGCGATCTTCGGCCGGTCGCGATAGGGCCAGAAATCATACAGGTTGGGATCGCGATGCATGGGTTTGATCCTGGTTTGGAAGGGGGCTCTGGACTGGGATGGCGGGCCGGTCCTATGCCCCGAGCGACGCCAGATGCGCCTCGACCTCCGCCACGCTGACAACGTCGGCATATTTCAGCAGAAGGTCGGTCAGGTTGGCGTAATGGTAGCTCTCATGCTTGTCGGCCACGCATTCCTCGGGAACGATGGTGCGATAGCCATGGGACAGGCTGTCCACCGCCGTGGCGCGCACGCAGCCCGACGTGCTGCCGCCCGTCACGACCACCGTGTCCACCTTATGCCACACCAGATAGCTGGCCAGTGGGCTTTCGAAGAAGGCCGAGGGCATGCGCTTGCTATAGACCAGATCCACCGCCTCATCGATCACGCAACGCGGGTCGAAGGCGTGGCGGTCGCTGTCATACTTGATGTTCTGCAGGCTGTCGGGCGTGTTGGTGCGCGTCCCCCACACCCCCGCATCGCCGGCGTCCGGCTTGTACGCCACACGGGTCCAGATGACGGGCATGCCCAGGGCACGGGCCGCCGCACTGATCCTGTTCACATGCGCGATCTGATCGGGATCGGTGACATAGGAGGTCTTGGGAAACAGGTCCGGCCGCGTATAGGCCTGCTGGAAATCGACATTGACGATGGCCAGCCGGCTGCCGAAGCCGAACTTCGCGCGGGCCGGATTGGCCTTCACCTGCTCGTACAGTTCGCGGGCCGTCTTCTCTTCCCGGACCATGGTGGGCTCGAACCGCATCGGACCGTCTCTCTCGCTGTTGATTGATATAAGTTTATATCATTATTATGGGAAGCGGACCTGGCCGGCAACAGCGAAATCCGCCCCCCGACGGACCGGATCAGGCCTTGGCGGCCGCTTCCGGGAAGCTGGCGGGATAGCGGCCAAGCGCCAGCAGCAGCACCCCGCCCGCCACGAACATCACCGCCGCGGCGATCAGCACGGGTGAATAGCTGCCCGACGTTGCATAGACATAGCCGTAAAGCGGCGGGGAGAAGGAGGAACCGGCCGCGAAGGCGGCATAGAGCATGCCGTAGATGCGGCCGTAATAGGCCATGCCGAAATAGCGCCCGGACAGGTAGGCGATCAGGTCGGTTTCTGCACCCGCGGCACAGCCCAGCATGATGGCGGCCAGGATGATCAGGGCCAGCGGTGCTGCCTCGCTCATGAAGATCATGCAGGCGAAGGCGGGCAGGGTCAGCAGCGGCAGGGCCACCATGGGCGCCCAGAACCGGTCGACCAGGAAGCCCGTCCCGATGCGCCCGACAATGATGGAAAGCCCGACGCAGCCCGCGACCAGGGCGCCCGTCCCGTCGCTGAACCCCTTCAGGCGGATCATGTTCTGCAGGTTGGTGTGGAAGCCGCCATAGGCCAGCGATACCAGCAGGAAGGACAGGATCATGATCCAGAAGCGGCGGTCGCGCAGCACCTGGTTCAGCGGCAGGCCCGTGCGGGCCGCGGCCGCCGCGTGACCGGCGCTGCCGGCGGCCGGCTCGCGGATGAAGGCATAGACGGCGGGAAAGGCGATCAGCAGCGGCAGCAATGCGATGAAGCCATAGGCCAGACGCCAGCCGAACCGTTCGATCAGAAAGACCGTCAGGCTGGGCAGGATGAAGGCGGCGATGCCTGTGCCCACCAGCATGATCCCCAGCGCCAGCCCGCGATGGCGGACGAACGAAAGGTTGATGGCCCGCGACCAGGTGACGGGTGTCGACCCGATGCCCAGCAGCCCGATCAGGAAATACATGGTGTAGAACATGAACAGCGAACTGGTCAGGCCCGTGGCGGCAAAGGCCAGACCGAAGCCGGCCAGTGCCAGCAGGCCGACGCGCCGCGTGCCATACCGGTCGGCCAGCCCGCCGACGATGGGCGCCATGATGCAGCCCGTCAGGCCATACATCAGGATGCCGACCTGGATGTCGCCGACATTCCAGCCGAATTCCTCGGTCAGCGGCTTCAGGAACGAGCCGATCGTGTTGTAGGGCAGGGGTGACGCCCCACACATCGTGCCCAGCAAAGCTGCCAGAAGCACGGTCCAGTTGCGGGCGAACTCGCCCTTCTCCGGTTCCGGTGCCGTGGCGGGTGCGGGAGAACCCTTGGCGTTCACGCTCATCACTGGCCCTTTCCGGTTTCGATCAGTTCATAAAGCTCGCCGTCCGGCCCCTGCACCGTCGCGCTGCGGCGCCCGTCATAAAGCGGACCCGGCCGTGCCTGGGGCGGCGTCAGGAAAGGCAGGTCGATCCGATCCAGATCGTCGACATTGAAGGAGATCAGGGCATTGCCGGGCGGCAGACCGCCGGCGGGCCGGGGGCGGACAATGGTGCCGGCGGGATATTGATCGATCTCCGTCACGGGCAGCCTTTCCACCTTGGTCATGGAAATGGTGGTGCGGTTCTCGGCGGGCAGGCCGAACGCATTGTTGATGACGCTGTAGGGGATATTGTAGGTCCCGCCCTCCGCGAAGCCCAGCCTGCCTACCTGGAAATCGATGGACGCCTGCCGGTCGGCGGATGCCAGGATGGCGATGAAGATGACATCGACCACCGATTGTGCCATCGGCAGGTCCAGGTCGCTCATCGATTTCAGCACCTGGTTCAGATACAGGATTTCGCCGCTGCGCCCCACGACCTGCATGGGGATGAAATTCGTGAAGCCTTCCACATGCTTGGGCGGGCCGATGACCGTGAAGCTTTCGCCCGCCACCTTCTTGTGCAGGTCGAAGACGTCTTCGACTGTAATCTCGAAGGCCACCCAGCCGAAGCTGCGGGCCGGCTTGTAATCAGGGGTGGGCTCCACCTCCACCAGCCGGTAGTGGCAGCCGTTGCCGCTGGCCGGGCGCAGCAGGGCGGTACGGGCGCCGGCCACGGCGGGCGCCCCCCAGCCTGCCGCCAGGTCGGCCGGCACGGTGCCCTGCTCAAGCAGTTCCAGCCCCAGCAGGTCCCGGTAATCGGCCAGCGTGGCGTCGAAGGCGGGGGTGGCGACCGTGCCGCATTTGATCCGGCCGTGGCGATCGAAAACTTGGGTCGTCATCTGTTTCATCCGTCCAGGAAGCCAAGGAAGGCGGCGCCACGGGCCGCCGGGTCGGGGTCGCGGTCCATCCGGGTAGCCTGCGACAGCCGGCGGGCCGCCCCATCGACCGCACGGTAGAGCGGGTCACCGGTGACCGCCGGCAACAGCACGGGCACCGTCACGGCCGACAGCAGCGACCCGGCATCGTCGGCGAAGGCGGCGCGCAGCATATCGCCCTGGTGCCGGGGCTGCATCAGCATGTCCATCACGCGCCGGTAAAGCAATTGCGGTCGCAGGATTGCGCTGTCGCTGCGCACGGCCGGGATGGAGCCATCCTGCGCCGGGAAGGAAGCGGCGGCGTCGCGCAGCGCGTGGAACGCGCGGTGCAGATGGCCGCCGGCCCGGTCGGGCACCAGCGGGGCGGCCAGATAATCCAGCATGGCCTCACGTGCGGCGGCGTCCAGCAGCGGCATGCCGTCCAGCACGGCGCGGCGGATCGGCAGGCCGGTGGCCAGCATCTCCAGGCCCAGTGGCACGGACAGGCCCGTGGCCACCAGATCGAATTCCCCGTAACCCAGGGCGGCTACGGCCTCGGCCACCACCCGGCCCAACGTCTTGCGGCTGGCCGCGGGTAGCGGGTCGGACGCGCCACATCCGGGCAGGTCAGGGGCCAGCACCGGCCGGCCGCCGGCTGACAGGGCGCGGTGCAGGTCGGCTTCCGCTGTGGCGCCGCCAGGCAGGTCGTGCAGGCACAGGACCGGCCGGCCCCGGCCGGGCTGGACCAGTATGCGCATCTGCCCGTGGGCAAGATCGATATAACCGGCGCCCGACCGTTGCGGCGGCAACGGGGCCGGCCCCACGGCCATTGCGCCGCGATGCCGGTCGAACATGGTGCCGATATGGGCCTTCCACGCTGCGCGGTCGGCGGACAGGCGCGCCACCGACAGGCATTCGGGACCGGGATCGGGCAACAGGTCCAGGCAGCCGAACAGCACGTCGTCGGCCCGCGCCATCACCTGCGTCGGTACGGTCAGGCGCGACACATTGTCCAGCGGCTGATGCCACATGGCGGCGCGGTAGGCGCCCGCGTAATGTGGCCCGGCCAGGGCATAGTCCAGGAAGTAGTCATGGATGTCGCCGATATCGGGCTGGGCGATGGGCATACGGCTGCGTGGCACGGGTGCGAACCAGGGGAACCAGCGCATCGTGTCGCGCACCCGCGTCCATTCCCGTGCCAGCCAGGCGCCATCGGCATCGATGTCGAAGGGACGCATATAGGCGTCGATGAAGGCGCCGTCGGGCTTGCCTCCCGGTGCGATGGACAGCCCGTCCAGCAGGGCCACCGCCACCCGGTCCGGATGGCGGACGGTGAAGTCCAGCAGGATCTTGGAACTGGTGTGGAAGCCGTAGAAGCCCGCCTTCTCCAGTCCCAGGGCCGCCACCGTTTCGGCCAGGGCATCGGCGAAATCGGCGATCTCCAGTTCCCGTCCGCCGGTCGGAAGCGGCGTGGAAAGCCCATAGCCCGGCGTGTCCAGCGCATAGACGGTATAGCGGTCACACAGCGACGCCATCAGGTCCAGATGCAGCAGGGACGAACGTGGACTGTCATGCAGCAGCACGATTGGGGGCCCCGATCCGGCCCGGCGATAATGCACCTGGCCGTCGCCCACGGCGACATAGGCTTTACTTATGCGCGGGTCAGACACACTCTTCTCCCAGTCCCGTTCGCCCACCTGCCATCAAACCGGCGTTTGCCGCCGCATCATGTTCTTGCCCCTTGATGGTATATTGATATACGAATAGATCAATATAAAACGCACAAGCGAACGACTGCTTCGGCAAAGGACCGGGAACATGCAGACAAATTCCTCCCAAACCGGTGCCGCGACGGTGCCGGCCGACATTCCCGACGCGGATCTGGTGACGGCTTTGGCTGCCCGGCTGGCGGCCATCGTCGGTGACGGCCATGTCCATCGGGACGACAGCCATCGCGATCTGTTCTCGCAGGATATCTATGCTGCCGCCCCGGCCCCGGCCGCGCTGGTCGCCGCCCCGGCCACGACGCAGGAGCTGTCGGCCGTGGTCAAGGCGGCGCACGAGGCCGGCTTTGCCTGTGCGCCGCGCGGCGGCGGCATGAGCTACACGAAGGGCTATATCCCGGCATCGGCCCGCAGCGTCGTGCTGGACCTTTCGCGCATGGACAAGGTGCTGGATATCCGCGCCGACGATATGGTGGTGACGGTGCAGGCCGGCTGCACCTGGAACACACTGTACGAGGCGCTGGCGCCGCTGGGCCTGCGCACGCCGTTCTGGGGTGCGTTGTCGGGGCTGGTCTCCACCATCGGCGGCGGGTTGTCGCAGGGCAACGCCTTTTTCGGTGCCGGCCATCACGGCACCACGGGCGAAAGCGTCGTGGCGCTGTCGCTGGTGCTGGCTGATGGCCGCATCCTGCGTACCGGCGCCCGCGGGTCCGATGGTGACAGCCCCTTCTACCGGTTCTATGGCCCCGATGTGACGGGCCTGTTCGCGGGTGATTGCGGCGCGCTGGCCATCAAGGCAGAGGTGACGCTGCGGTTGATCCGTGCGCCCAAGCATGAGGCCTATGTCTCCTTCTCCTTCAAGGCCGATACCGATATGTTCGCGGCCATGACGGAGATGACGCGGGCCGGCATCGCATGTGAACTGTGCGGCTTCGATCCCCGTCTGACCCGTATCCGGCTGAAGCGCGCATCACTGTCGGCCGATCTGGGTGCGCTGAAGAATGTGGTGGGCAAGCAGGGCTCGTTCCTGAAGGGCATGAAGGAAGCGGCCAAGGTCGCCCTGGCCGGCCGCAACTTCATCGATGACGGTGACTTTGCCCTGCATATCGTGTGCGAGGGCCGTTCGGCGGCCGGTGTGGCCGATGATGTGGCAGAAGCCCGGCGCATCGCCGCCCGCTACCACGGGGAAGAGGTGGAGAACACCATCCCCAAGGTCATGCGCGCCCAGCCCTTCGTGGCGCTGAATTCCATGGTCGGTCCCAATGGCGAGCGGTGGGTGCCCATCCATTGCCTGGCGCCCCTGTCGCGCGCGCATGCCATTTTCAAGGCGATCGAGGCGGCGTTCGATGACATGCGCGCCGAACTGGATGCGCATGGGGTGGAGAACGCCTTCCTGTTCTCGTCGCTGTCGACCAACGCGCTGGTGATCGAACCGACCTTCTATTGGCCCGATGCAATGATGCCGATCCATCATGCCTATGTGGAAAAGCCGCACATGGCCAAGCTGCCCAGCTATCCGCCCAACGCCGCGGCCGCGGCCGTGGTGGAAAAGGCGCGCCAGCGCCTGCTGGCGCTGTTCCTGCGTGAAGGTGTGGGACACCTGCAGGTCGGCCGCACCTATCCCTATCTGGAAAGCCGGGATGCGGCGTCCGTCGACCTGCTGCGCGGGATCAAGCAGGTGCTGGACCCGGAACGCCGCGTCAATCCGGGTGTGCTGGGGCTTTAGCCCGGGAATCGGCCTGACGGACAGCATAAGGGGGGCCGGCGGTGACACCCGGTCCCCTTTATCGCATTTGATGGGTTTGCGACCGTCAGGGTTTCCAGACGCTGACCACGAAGATGGCGGCGATGAATACCCAGAGCAGGCCGACAACGGCCGTCCCGCGCCAGGCGGCCCGGCGGACGGCCTGTTCGCGTGCGGCGTTGCTGCCATCGGTCATCATGGTGCGCCAGGTGCCGAACAGGTCGATCAGGGCCAGCCGGATGCCCACGCCGCACATCACGACGCCGGCGAACAGCGCCATTTTCAGCCGCAGCCAGCCTGGCAGCGGCCAGCCCGACCCGATCAGCCCCAGCGCAACGGCCAGCAGCAGCACGATCAGCAGATAGCGCGAGCCGCGATCGATGGCGGCCAGCACCCGGCCGCCGCCGCCATGGCGGCGGCGGTGGACCAGTTCCACGAAGCCCAGCCACAGCGCGCCCATGGCCAGAAAGCCATAGGCCACCGCCGCGCCGCCGGGTGCATAACCGTAGAATATGGCGATAGCCGGCCCCAGGCTGGCCTGCAGGACCAGGGCATAGCGCACATGCTGGTCCACCGTCATCACATGGTCCATCAGCCTGTTGCGCTCCTGCATCGGAATGCCCGGCTGGGAGCAGACATAGCGGAAGGTGCTGTTGATGACGAGTTCGGCGCCGAGCCAGTAACCCAGCACGGCGATATGGATGGGCAGCAGCCAGTCGGTGGGCATGGATATTCCCCCTCCTCCTATGCACCGGGCGGAATTGAAAAAGGGGCCCGGTTATTCCCGGACCCCCATCTTCTTCCTGTCGCTTACGATCAGCGCTCCAGGCTGACCAACTCGTACCAGGTCATCATGTAACCGGCGACGCCGCCCTTGACGAAGATGCTGTCCTCGTCCTTGGTCACCCACACCTCATACACAGGGTGGGCGCCATGGGCCGTGACCATGCCGCCATCCTCGTCGGAAAAGCGGAAATGCCGGCATTCGAAGGTGCCTGCTTCCACCGTCACCGTCTCGTCCCCGACATATTCAAGGTAGAGCCGGCTTTCGGCGATCAGCGGCGGGGTGGCGCCGCGATGGTCCGGCGACGGCAGGAAGGCGCGGATCTCCCGCTTGTGCGGCCCGCGCGACAGGTCCATGCAGCGGGTCATGTAGGCATCGCCGATGATGGGATGCGTGCCGAACCCGTCATAGTGACCATCCACCTCGACCTTCTGCGACACGCGGCCGATGGTGGGGCCGAAGCTTTCGCATTCGATCAGGCCCGGGCTCATCCGGAACCAGCCGGTGCCCATGAACTTGTCGCCGATGGTCAGCCGCACATGGCAATCCATCGGCCGGTCATTCTCGTCCAGCGAATAGATCACGTCGCGCAGCACGGTGGGCGCCGGCTCCTCGATCTCGCACTGGGCGCGGATGGTCAGCTTGCCGTCGGTGTGGCGGGTCATGGTGAAATATTCACGGCCCCGTTCCTGGCCAACACGGTCCGGCTTGCGCGAGGTGTAGCGGATATGGCCGCGGATGGTGCGGTGCTGCATGCCTGTAAACTCCTGTTGGTTGGGAAAGGTCAGGTCGGGGTGCCAAGACCGAGCAGGGCCGCCATCAGCAGCAGCAGCCACAGCAGCATCACGACGGGGCGTGTGCGCGCCAGGACGCCCTTGATGGCGGCATCGGTCTCCGGCGTGGCACCGCCGGCCATCATCTGGCCGAACGGTGCCATCAGGGGCCGCAGCAGCAGCCGGATCAGCAGGCCCAGCGAAATCGCGGTGGCCAGGATCAGCAGCTTGGCGGCGATGAAATGCGGCAGGAACAACAGGCCGGCCATGCCGGCCAGGCCAAAGCCGGCACAGCCCAGCAGGGCGGCCCAGCGGATCACCAGATCCGCCTGGCGCTGCCAGGGCTGCTTGCCATGGTTCATGTGGACGGCCCAGGCCAGGGCGAGCCAGACCAGCCCCACGGCCCAGACGGCCAGCAGTGCCGGCAGGCCCAGGTCGGGCAGCCAGCCCTTGACCACACCCAGCGTCAAACCCGTGGGCAGGGCCAGGATCAGCGCCGTGCGCGGCGCCATGTCGACCGCCATCAGGATGCGCAGCGCCGTCGCCCGCTGGGGCGGTGTTGCCTTGGCATCGGTGAGGATGGAGGAGGAATAGAAGGCACCCAGATCGCCGCCCAGCCAATAGACCAGGATCAGCAGATGCAGCAGGGTGAACAGTGTCTCGGCCATGGAAGCTCCCTTATTATTGACCTAGAAATATATCATTAAGCTAAGTTGTGGAACCCCCAAATCTCAGCGCCTCCTCTCAGCGTAGTGCCAGAAGCCCGGGCAGCCAGCCGGGAACAGTGCCGCCGCCATCCAGCACGGCGTCGGCCAGATGCCGGTGCCGCTCCCCCACGCGCGATCGCAGGGCCATGACATCGGCCGCGGCTTCCAGCGCCACGGCCTGTGTCCAGTGCGGCCCGGCCTTCAGCAGGCAAAGCGCGCGGCGCTGGATGTCCGCCGGTTCCAGGTCGGCCGGGGGGCGGATGGCATGGGCCTGCCTGCCATCATGCCAGGGCCGGAACAGCCGTTCGCGCCGTGCGATGCGGAACGCCCGGACCAGATGCGCCCCATCCCATTCCGGGGCCAGTGAGGGGGCCGCCTGCGCGGGATCGGGCAGGGGATCGTCACCCAGGGTTACGGCCCTGTCTGCCACACCGTCCGCTGCCAGATGCAGGGCCAGAAGCCCGCCGATACCGCGCCCTGCCACCAGCGGCCGGTTGAACCCGGCCGCGCGGATGCCCTCGGCCAGCCGTGTGGCCAGCCCGGCCAGACTGTCCGGCATGGGGTGGCCCGTGCTTTCCCCGTGGCCGGGCAGGTCGAAGGCAATGACCGGTCCGCCCGCCTGCGCGATGGCCGCATCGAAATCGCCGCCATGGCCGCCGGCCCTGTGCAGCAGCACCAGGGGCCGGCCGCTCCCCGTCAGCCGGCCCCGCCAGGCCAGCGGGCCGCTGGTCGTGTCCAGGAACCCGCGGATGGTGGCCGGCGGTGCAGCGGGTGCGTTGTCTCCCGGCCGCTCTGCCAGCCAATCCACGGCGGCCAAGCGCAAGGCTGCGGCGTCGGGCACGGTGCGGGCCGGCACCCCGGCCAGTCCGGGCCGCGAAAGATGGTCCAGCAGCACATCCGATCGTGTCACCAGGATCAGATGATCCGCCGTGACCTGCGGCAGCCAATGGTCCGGCCGGAAGGTGAAGGCAGCGCGATAGGTGTTGCGATAGGCGTCCCCGGCTTCCAGCAGGTCCATGGCATTGGCGTGCAGATGGGCCGGTGTGGACAGGTCGGAATCCATGCGGGCAGAGGGCAGGGCCCGGTGCCAGGGGAAGAAGATCACCTGTTCTTCCATGCGCGACCAGACCCAGCACATATGCGTGCCGTCCCAGGCGGGCAGCAGCGGCGGCAGATAATGGGCCAGGCAATCTGCCCGTTCCTCTGCCGTCCAGCAGGGCAGCCCGTCGAACAGCACGCCGGAAACCCGGTCGGGGAACAGGGCGGCGAAGGCACAGGCGATGGTGGCGCCGGTGTGGAACCCGTAAAGCCCGATTCGGCCCAAGCCCAGCGCATCAGCGAAACCGGCCAGGGCGGCGGCATAGGCGGCACTGTCCGGCAATGGCGCGGACAGCGGTGTGGACAGCCCGTTGCCCGGCGTATCGGGCGCGATGACGCAGAAGCCACGGGCTGCCATTTCTTCTGCGAACGGCACCAGGGTACGCGACGCCTGCGGCGATCCGTGCAGCGCCAGGATGGCCGGCCCCTGGCCCCAGCGGCGGTAATGGACGACACGCCCGTCGATTTCCACAAAATGGCGGGTTTGCGCGATGGGTGCGGACAAGCGGAATACTCCGGCGGCAAGGGCGGGGGATCGGCGCGCGGGGGGGGCAGATTGCATGTTGCAAGCGGGCGCACTCTCTGAAATGATCTAAACACATATCAATGGACAGGGGAATAGCCTCATCGAAGCGACCGCTTGCCCACTTGCGGGGATCGCGGCGATATGCGATGGCTTGCATACGAAAATATGCAGGCGTGGCTTTGTCCTTCCCCGTTCCATGAGAAAAGGAGGGGTTCGGTGGCCCACCAATTGTCCGCGCTTATCCGTGCCGCCCTGTTCGTGCGCGACCTGGACCGGTCGGTCCGGTTCTATCGCGCCCTGGGCTTCGATGCCGTTTACTTCGAAGGGCCGCTGGATGGCCCGTCATCGGCCGTCGTCTTGGCCATTCCGCCGACCAGCAAGGTGCGTTGCTGCATCCTGAAGCGGGCCGGTGGCCCGAATTTCGGCATGGTGGGCCTGTTCGAGGTGACGGACCCCGTGCCCGAGGCGCTGCCCCTGTCCGATGGTCCGCCGCGCATCGGCGAGGTGGCGCTGGTGATCTATGCCAAGCCCATCACCCCGGCCATCGAGGCCTGCCGTGCCGCCGGTGCAAGCTGGGCGCCCGATGCCACCCTGTTCAATATGCCGCATCGCCAGCAGATGGAGGTTTGTCTGCGTGATCCTGACGGGTTCCTGATCAACCTGGTCGAACGCGACCCGGCCGAACAGGACCGCACGCAGCCGGTGGCGGTCTGATGGCCCGCCCGCACGTGGAATTCGTGCAGTCGCAGTCGGTCGAGTGGCAGGACGCGGGCGACGGCACGGCCGTGAAACGGCTGAATATCGATCCGGACAATGGCGACGGCACCGTCCTGCGCCGCTATCCGGCCGGTAGCGGCCGCGCGCCACAGCCCCGTGCCGGCCTGTCGCTGGAATTTTATGTTCTGGACGGGGAGATCGCCATCGACGGGCGTGTGTTAGGTGCGCATGCCTATGGCTACCGGCCCGCGGGCACCCCGGCCCTGACCTGGCAGACCAGCGCGGGCGCCCTTGTGCTGGAGATCGGCGAGGCGCGGCCGGTGCCCGCCGGCCAGGATGATCCCGCCATCCTGTTGGATTGCCTGGCTCTGCCCTGGGACGTATCGACTTACGATCCGCAACTGCGCCATATGCACAATGCCCGCAAGGTGCTGCGGCTGGGGCCGGGTGACAGCGGGCGCACCTTCCTGCTGGCAGGCCTGCCGCACGGGTTTCCTTCCACGCCCGACCTGCCGCTGGAACGCCACCCCCATGGGGAGGAGATGTTCCTGATCCAGGGCGAGATGAAATCACCGCAGGGTGTCATGCGTGACGGCGCCTATTTCTACCGTCCGCCGGGTATCTGGCATGGGCTGCACGTGTCGGAATTCGGCTTCCTTATGCTGATGCGCAGCCCCGGTGCCAACAAAATCAGCACACAATGGAGCGAGGCGCGGCATCCCGTCCAGTACCGCCCCGCCTTCGATCCGGTGTTGCCGGAAGGGGCGCCGGCAGCCTGGGGGCGGCCCCATGCCGCGCGGCCAACATATTGAAAATAAAGAATTAAGTCCGTATCCGAAAAAATATGTCCGGACTTAATCAAAAAAGCCCTTCCTTTTGGTATATTGTTATATCAATGTGTTCCAAAGAGACGGGCGGCATGAACCTCCCGCTGAAGGACCCCAAACAGGAGGCTGGCGACATGACCTTTACGAACCCGAATTCCGTGCGCAAGAAATCGGCGTTGAAGCTGGGGGCATCGCTGTCCCTGCTGGCGCTGGCCATTCCGTCCCTGGCCCAGGCCCAGAGCGACGGTTTGCAGCTTGAAGAGATCGTGGTGACGGCAACCCGCCGCGCCGCGAGCCTGCAGGACGTGCCGCTGGCGGTGTCGGCCTTCACGGCGGCCGACCTGGAGACCCGTCAGATCAGTTCCACGCTGGATCTCGTCCGCTCCGTGCCGAACCTTTATGGTTCCAACAATACCGGTGTGGCCAGCGCCAACACCTACTACATCCGCGGCCTCGGCTCCACCGAACAGATCGCCACCATCGATCCGGCCGTGTCCACCTATGTCGACGATGTCGTGCTGCCGCGTCAGAACGCGAATAATTACGGCTATTTCGACCTTGAACAGATGGAAGTGCTGCGTGGTCCGCAGGGCACCACCTTCGGCCGCAATTCCACGGGCGGCGCCATCTCGGTAAAGCTGAAGAAGCCCAGCGAGGAATTTGGCGGCTTCATGCAGGCCAGCTACGGTTCCTATGATCAGATCCTGCTGCGCGGCGACGTGAACGTTCCCGTCAGCGAGAAGGTGCTGACCAAGTTCACCGGCTTCTATACCGATGACAGGGGCTATGTGACCAATGTCGCCAATGGTGAGCGGCTCAACTCGCTGACCAACTGGGGTGCCCGTGGTGCCGTGCGCTTCCTGCCCAACGACGATGTGACCGTCGATGTGGCGCTGGAGCATATGGACGGCCAGGGCCTGTATCTGCGCACCTTCGCACGTGACAACCGCGAGACGATCCTGCGCGGCTCCACGAAGGGCGGCACGTCGGACGAGGTGGCGGATGCGCTGGCCAACCGCGGCGTGCGTGCCGATTACGACACGACGGCCGTGACCGCCAATATCGAATGGCGCCTGGATGATGTGTCGATCGAGTCCATCACGGGCTATCGCACCATCAATCAGAGCTTCGTGCTGGACTTCTCGCTGCCGGCGTCGCGCACCACGGTGCCGCTGCCCTTCTACCTGACCAATGCCGGCGGGTACGACATGTTCAGCCAGGAGTTCAAGGCCGCCGGCAATTTCGGCGACCGGCTGAGCTACGTGGCGGGCCTGTATTATTTCTATGAGAATAACAGCACGCTGGCCGGCCAGGTGTTCGGCACCTCCCTGTCCTGCTCGGCCGGTCTCTATGGCGACGGCAACATGACCTGCAATGGCGTGCCCGGCTATTCCAGCGTGCGCGACATCCGCAACAAGACCACGTCCTATGCCGCCTATGCCCAGTTCGATTATGCCCTGACGGATGCGCTGACGGCCATTGCCGGCGTGCGCTACACCAACGAGGTCAAGAAGCTGGACCTGCGCCCGACCTCCTATGGGGGGATGACGACGGCCGACATCGTGGCCGCCGGCATGGCCACGCGGCTGGAAACCAACAAGGTGACGCCGAAGTTCGGTGTGAACTACAAGGTCGATCCGGATATCATGCTGTTCGCCTCGGCGACCAACGGGTACAAGTCGGGCGGCTGGAACAGCCGTACCGCCTATCTGCCGGAAACCTTCCAGGACATGTCGCCGGAAACGGCCTGGTCCTATGAGGCGGGCATGAAGAGCGACCTGTTCGATCGCCGGGTCCGCTTCAATGTCACGGGCTTCATTGCCGAAACGGACAATCTCCAGCTTTCCTACACCACACCCGGCCCCATCCCCGGCACCACCCTGTCCACCCAGGACAATGCCGGCGACATCCGCGTGAAGGGCCTGGAGTTCGAGCTGTCGGTGCGTCCGGCGCGTGGTCTTGACGTCTTCGCCACGCTGGGCCTGCAGGATGGCAAATATACCTGGGTGAACCCGGCGGCGCAGTCCTTCGTCAGCCCGACGGGTGCCTATGTCAACGCCATCGACCCGACCGACGAGCTGTCGCGCCTGCCCAAGCGGTCGTTGGCCCTGGGTGCCACCTATACGGTGCCGGTGGAAGCGCTGCACGGTTCGCTGACCTTCTCCGGCGAGGCCAACCATACGGGTGGCTTCTGGACCACGGCGTCCAACAGCACCCCGTCGGCCCAGACCCCGACGGCGTTGGACACGTTCGCCCGGTCCTACACGCTCTACAACCTGTCCGTCAGCTATCTGTCCGATGACGAGGCATGGCGCCTGGGCGTGGAGTGCAAGAACTGCTCCGACAAGCTGTACCTGACGTCGGTGTTTAACGGGTACTATTATGGCGAGCCGCGCCGCATCCGCGGCACGCTGACCCGCAAGTTCTGATCGCAGGGGCCGGCGACGGTCCAAAGGAAAGCCCCGCCGGCAGTCGCTGGCGGGGCTTTTTCTGATCGCAACCGGTCACCGGGTTTCAGGCCCCGGCATCCACATCAGCAGGCACAACTGCGCGCCAACCGGCATTATACTATTTTGCGGTGACCAGAACCTATTGGTTCTGATCACTGCCCTCAATCGCCGGCGCCAACATTCGTTGGCTTGGCTACGCCGCACGAGCGGCGCGGCGGCGGTCGCCGCCGAACCAACTTGCGATGAGTTCTACTCATCGCAAGTTGGTATTACTGTCTGGCCGCCTTCAGGAAGGCATCGATCCGCAGCCGCGCATTGGTCCGGATGTCGGCATAGAACAGACCATAATCATGGTAATGCATGCTGCCGCCGGGCAGGGGTGTCAGATCCAGCCCCGCCGCCGGTTCCACCACCAGGAAGCCGTTCACGCAGCGGGCCGCCACCGCACCGGGCTGCGTCGCCTGCATCGCGCCCTCGCCCGGTGCGCCGGGGACGGCGCCCAGCGCCTGGTCGGCTGTCGTTTCCGGCTTGCCGCGGTCGAAGCTGACGGGGTTGATGCACAGGATGCGCTTGCCTGGATCGTCGCCGTACCACTCCACATAGCGCCGTTCGCCGGCGGCGGAAACCATGGGGATATCCGTTTGCGCCAGCGTGGCGTTCCAGCCGACGACACAACCGGTTTGCGCGGGTGTGTCGCAGGCGGTCAGGCTCTTGTATGTCTTGCCGAAATCGCCTTCGGACAGGTTCACGCCGACCACATAGGCCGCGACCATGCGCCGGGCCAGTTCCGTCCCGTCGATGCGGCGTTCCAGCAGCACCATCAGATGGCGCGCACCCTGGCTGTGGCCGGCCAGGATGAAGGGACGGCCCTTGTTGTCATGCTTCAGGTAGTGGTCGAAGGCGCGTTCAACGTCGGTATAGGCCAGATCGAACGCGCGGCCCCCGTCACCGTCCATGGCCATGAAGGACAGGGTTGAACCCTGGCGGTAGCGAGGGGCGTAGATGCGGCAGCAGCCGTTGAACACGCCAGCCTGCCGGGCGATGACGCTGGCGTCTGTCCAGGCGTTGGTCGCCGTGTCGGCGATGTCCTGGTTCCAGCTTCCCTTGCTGCGGTAAGTGGTGGGGTGGACATAGAAGACATCAACCGCTGCGTCCGACGGGGCAGCCTCCGCGCCCGGCGGGCGGATACTGCTTGCTCCGGGGGCACCGGCCCGCGCGGCCCATGCCTCCGGCCTGGCATAGTCCGGTGCCGGCGGTGGTGTCTGATCGGCGAAGGATGGTGGCGTGCCCCCGGTCGCCAATGCGACCGTGCTGGTACCGGACAGCAGGATGGCGGCCATCAGCAGAGATGCGATCTGTTTCATGCTTTCCCCAACGGATCGGTAAGCATCGACCATATCCCGCTACATGCCAAGTGCTGCCCGGCTCGTCGTGGCATTGTCCGCTTGATGGACAAAAGGATACAAGGTGGGGCAGGTGGCAACGGCCGTGTGGCTGTCGGCGACAAACCAGCGGAAATGCTTTTAATTCTGGCCCGCCTCCGGTCTTTCCGGGGGCGGGCCTTTCGTTATCCGTCTGGTGGACAGCGCAGGCGGGGAGGTTGAGGAAAGTTCGTCAAAGGAATTAGCTGACCGTGCTGGCAACATTCCGGCTAGCAGGCTGAGCGCGTCGAACCATGGGTTGCGTCCAAGTAACCCGACATGTCACCGAAATAATGCGCAGCCGCCAAAAACGGGAACTTGGCGCCGGACAGTAAGCCTATCGAATGATCGAAGAATGTAAGGGGGCTTCATGTATCGTTCCAAGTTTATCGCCTTGACCACGTCCGCGATGGTCGGTGCGTTCGCCGCTTCGGCTGTGGTTCCGGCTGCACTGGCTGCTGATGGCAATCTGGTGCTCGAAGAGATCATCGTCACCGCCCGTAAGCGCCGCGAGGATGTGCAGACCGTTCCCATTGCCATCCAGGCCTATTCCTCCGAGGATCTGGCCGAACGCAATATCACCAGTCTGACCGATCTCGGCAATTCCACGCCGGGCATCACGGTCAGCACGATCACGGGCGGCACCTTCACCAACATCTATGTGCGTGGCCTGGCGCCGGCGAACTCGTCCAACGATCTGAACGTCGAAGCCAATGTCGGCCTGTTCATTGATGGCATCTATCAGACCAGCCGTAACACGGCCGACATCCTCCAGGTGGTCGAGATCGGCCAGCTCGACGTCGTGAAGGGGCCGCAGAGCGCGCTTTACGGCCGTTCCACCTTCGCGGGTGCCGTCGGCATCACCACGGCCCGCCCGGCCCGCCAGGCGGAAGGCACGGCCTCCGTCACGATGGGCACGGATAAGGATTACCGGGGCCGCGTGTCGCTCTCCAAGCCGATCATCGAGGATAAGCTCTACGCCAGCATCGCGGCGGCCTATTCCACCTTCGACGGCACGTTCAAGAACCAGAACGATCCGTCGGACAATCTGGGTGGTTATGAGAAGCGCGGCGCGTCCATCGCGTTGGAATTCCTGCCGACCGACCGGCTGACGGCCACGCTGACCGGCTTTGCGACCAAGTCGACGATCGAAAATACAGGCATGTCGCTGAACCCGATCGAAAGCCATAATTGCGGTGCCTTCAACGCCCAGAGCCAAGCCTACATGCTCTATTGCGGGTCTGTGCCGGAAGGCATGCCCATTGACCTGACGAAGGGTATCCCGGAGGCCACCTCCCGTTCCCGTCAGGCGGCCCTGGAACTGGAGTACGAGTTCGATAGTTTCTCCATCGTCAGCGTCAGCGGCATTACCAGCTCTGCCGTGACCGCCACCAACGATTATGACGTGACCGGCAATGGCAGCCTGTTCGGGGTCTGCACCGTGGGTTCCACCTGCGGGGCGACGACGGGCACCTACACGCGCACCGTGCGCGCCAATTCCACCCTTCTGAACAACGAGCAGGTGGTGACGAAGAGCCAGGAACTGCGCATCCAGTCGCCCGACGGCGACCGGTTCCAGTGGCTGGCGGGTGCCTTCTTCTTCCAGTCCAACGTGGAGTCGCAATCACGTGCCGGCACCAGTGCCGCGGGTCTGAACAGCAACGAGCGGCTTGTGCAGATGCTGCCGGGTATGCCGGCCGGAACGGGTGCCATGGCAGGTTTGGCAAACCTGCAACTCGTTCCCGATAGCAACGCCACACAGCTCCTGTCCAGCCTGAACTATCGCCAGAATGTCACGAAGTCGCTGTTCGGTTCGCTCGGCTACGAGGTTGTTGACGGGCTGCGCGTGTCCGCGGAAGGCCGTTACAATATCGATCGCAAGAGCGACCATTGCCTCATCACCTTCTTCGGCGCCTACGGCCCCTGTCCGGGTGCGCAGCCGCTGACGGCAGAGTTCAAGAGCTTCACCCCGCGCTTTACGGTGGATTACAAGGCGACGGAGGATATCTTCCTGTTCGCGTCGGCCGCCAAGGGCGTGCGGTCGGGTGGCTTCAACGCCGTGGGCGGCCTCAGCGCGGCTGAGCTGACCTTCGACGAGGAGGAGAACTGGACCTACGAAGCGGGCGTCAAGTCCTGGCTGTTCGATCGCCGCCTCATGCTGAACGCCTCGGTGTTCCGCGTGGACTGGACGAATTTGCAGATCAGCACCTTCTCCAGCAACCCGGCGGTCGTGCAGGCCATCATCACCAATGTCGGTGAGATGAAGACCAACGGTTTCGAGGCGCAGACCCAGTTCCGGGCCACCGATATCCTGACGCTGGGCGGCGGCGTCACCTATTCGGACCCCAAGTTCGGCAAGGGTGCCTATGATCCGGCCTATTCGGCGCAGTGCGGCAACCCGTCCACGGCATGCGAGATGGTCACTATCCCCGGCCGCGGCATCCAGGCATCAATCGAGGGGCACCGCCCGGCACGCTCGGTCAAGCTTCAGTACAACCTGAATGCCACCGTGGACGTCCCGGTTTCGGCGGATTGGGATCTGAGCGGCCGTGTGGATCTGAATTACATGGGCAAGTCCTACACCAACAGCCTGAACGTCACCAGCTTTGGCGAGCGGACCCTGGCTAACCTGCGGCTGGCCCTGGAAAGCGACCAGTACAGCATCGCTGCCTGGGTGACCAACCTGACGGACGAAAAGTACAACGCCAACGTCATCCAGCAGCCGCGCCTGTACTCTGTCGGTACGCAGCGCGTCATGGAAGTCTATCATGGCGAAGGCCGTCGCCTTGGTCTGACCGCCACGGCGAAGTTCTGACGCATCGGAAGGCTTGCCCGTTCCCCCCGGCCCGCAAGGGTCGGGGGGAACCCGCTTCATCTGGTTTGATCTGGCTGGAAGAACCCTGATCCATGACAGTTACCCACCTTTTCCCCTCCCTGTCCCGTCGCGCCCTGGTCGGCTCGATGCTGGCGGCACCGCTTGTCATCTCGTCGCGCGGCTGGGCCGCAGGGCCGAAGAATGTCGATGTCGTCATTGTCGGCGCCGGCCTTGCCGGCCTGAACGCGGCATCGATGCTGGAGGAACAGGGCCTGACCGTGCAGGTCGTGGAGGCATCGGACCGTGTGGGCGGCCGCCTGCGGACGGCCCGTGTCGATGGTTATCAGTCCGAACTGGGCGGCAGCGAGGTGGGTGCCCTTTACGGCCGGGTGCGGGATGCCTGTGCCCGCCACAATATCGGCCTGACCACCGATGGCGCGAAGGGCACCGATTTCCTGCTGCATGTCGACGGCACCGCCGTCCTGCCGGCCGATTGGGCCGGCTCGTCCGTCAACCAGACCCGCGGCCGCGAGCGGGAATTCCTGCCCTACATCCTGCAAAACCGACTGATGTTCGACTGGCTGCCCTTCAAGCAGACCAATGCCTGGCTCGACCCGGCCAACCTGGCCTATGACGTGTCGGCGGCCGAGCTGATGCGCTCCAAGGGCGTGTCGGAAGCGGCGATCCGTCTGGCCGATATCGACCTGAACGGCGCCAGCCTGGAGGGTGTTTCCGCCCTGTCGATCTTCCGCGACATGGCCCGTGCCCGGGTGGAAGGGTTCAACGACCCCAACAAGCCGCAATATGGCGGGGCCGCCATGGCGGCGGAACGCTCCTATATCGTCGGTGGGTCGGACGTGCTGCCCACCGCCATGGCCGCGGCGCTGAAGAACCCGGTCCGCCTGAACAGCCCTGTCATCGCCATCGACCAGACGGCCGACCAGGCCAAGGTCTTCCTGGCCACAGGTGATGTGCTGACGGCCCGTTTCGTGGTGATGGCGGCCCCGTTCAGCGCCGTCCGCCGCATCCGTTTCACACCCGGCCTGCCGGATGTACAGGCCGATGCCGTGGTCGGCGCGCGCTATTCGGCGACGACACAATTCCATTTCAAGATCACCCGGCCCTATTGGGAGCAGGATGGCCTGCCGCCGTCGATCTGGAGCAACTATGCCTTTGAACGCGCCTTCGCACTGAAAAGCCCGACGACCGGCGCCATCGACACGATGATCGTCTGGGTCAATGGCGACGGCGCCACCCGCTGGGACGATCGCGACACCAACCGGCAGGTGGAACTGGTGCTGGCCGAACTGGCGCGCATCCGGCCATCCATGGCCGGTGCCCTGGAATACAAGGTCGGCTATAGCTGGGGCCGCAACCCGTTCGTGGGCGGCAACAAGCATTTCTATGCACCGGGCCAGGTGAAGCGCTTCGCCGCCGACATGGGTAAGCCCGCCGGCCGTATCCATTTCGCGGGCGAGCATCTGCGCCGCCTGGAACATGGCATGGAAAGCGCCATGGAAACGGGCGAGGCGGCCGCCATGGAGATCCTGGAAAGGATCTGACCGGCCGCTTCCGCCCGCCTCAACAACGATATCCAACAGGGAGCAGGTCATGGACCGGCAAGAAGGCAACAAGCCCAGTGATATCATCCTTGCTTATGCATTTCCCGTGCTGGTCCTGGCGCATGACCTGCTGACCACGTTCCTGTTGCGCGCCGACAAGCTGGCGCCCATCCGCGAACAGTTGCGCGGCTGGCATTATCTGCTGGGCACGGCCCTGTTCATCATCGTGTCGATCCGGCTGTGGCAATGGTTCAAGGGCTGCGCGCCCGGCCCCCAGGCCCCGCTGCCACCGCGTGCGCGAAGCTGGGTGATGGCGGTGGTGAACACCACCTACATCCTGTTCTTCATCGCGCCGCTGCTGGGCGTGCTGGTGGTGTGGAGCCATGGCATGTCCCTGCATTTCGGCCCGATCCCGGTTCCGGCCCTGATGGGGGAGAATAGGGACGTCTGGCTGTTCACGGGCTATTTCCACTCCGGTTCCTCCACCAGCCTGCTGCTGATCAAGCTGACGGCCCTGCTGACGGCCGTGTGGATGCTGTTCCGGCATGGGCGCGGGCTGTTCTCCGCCTTTCCACGGGGTTACGGGCTTTACGCGCTGTTGAGCTTCGCCAGTTCGGTCTTTGCGCTGTCGACCTTCAAATCCTATGACCGCGGGCCGGCGGCTGTCCTGATCTTCCTGGCCATCTGTGGGGCCGTCTGGGGACTGGCCTGGCTGATCCGGCGCGGCCGGACCACGCATGCCACGGGCAGCGAGCCCAAGCGGGGCCTTGTCCCGGCCGTCATCGGCGTCCTGGCCATCGTCACCCTGGGTCTTTACGGTCCCCACATGCTGTTCCGCGTGTCGCCCCTGTCCAAGGGCCATGTCGTGGAAGCGGAGGCGCATATCACCTCACACGAGGCGCCGGTGGTCATCGAGCAACTGCCCCCCGAAACGGATTTCGAGCGCAAGGTGCGGGCTGAGACGTTCAAATGGTGCGTGTTCTGCCATACGATGAAGAAGGATGGCGCGCATCTGGTCGGCCCGAACCTGTATGGCATCATGGGCCAGCGCATCGCGGCCGTGCCCAATTTCCCCTACAACAAGGCGCTGGCGGAACGCGGCCAGGCCGGGGAAATCTGGACCGACGAGGCGATGAGCAGCTTCCTTGCCAATCCGGATGCTTTTGCGCCCGGCACCTCGATGATCATCTCCTCCGGCAACATTACCGACCCGGCGACCCGCCAGGCGCTGATCACCATCCTGAAGCGGGAAACCGGTTCCGCCGCACCTGCACCGGCGCCCGAGGCCGCACCGGCAGAGGACGAGCCGGCCGCCGGGTCGGAGCCGGCGCCGCAACCTGAAGAGTAAGCCTTTACCGGCTGCGACAAGGCAAAAGCCGGGATTGGAGAGTGACTTGTGGCGCGGCCCGTAGCGATGCGGTGCCGCGCCTGGTCGTTCCGGCCTTTGGCAACCCGTGACTGGGTCTCCGGCCCCATCCGCACAGCGGTCAGCCACCTGCCGGCCAAGTGGTCACGCGGCCTTTATCCGCTATCAGCAGGATAGCGAATTGACCGCTTCCAGAAATGGGCCAAGGACGGGAGTTTACCATGGGTTACCGCTTGGGCGTCGATGTGGGGGGCACCTTCACCGACCTGCTGCTGTTCAATGACAAGACGGGGGCCTTCTGGCGGCACAAGACCCCGTCCACGCCGGCCGACAGTTCCGTTGGCATCCTGAACGGCGTCACGGCCATCTGCGAGAAGGCCGGCATCACCCCGGCGGACGTGGAATTCTTCCTGCACGGCACCACGGTTGCCACCAATGCCGTGCTGGAAGGCAAGGGCGCCAAGGTCGGCCTGATCGTCACCGAAGGCTATCGCCAGATCATGCAGATCGCGCGCTCCTTCGTGCCGGGTGGTCTGGCGGGCTGGATCGTCTGGCCGAAGCCGGAACCGCTGGCGAAGCTGGAAGACACGTTCGAGATCAAGGGCCGCATGACCGCCCATGGTGAGGAACTGCGCCCGATCGACGATGCCGATATCCGTGCCGCCCTGGAAAAGCTGAAGGCGCGCGGTGTTGAGGCCGTCACCGTATCCCTGATGAACGCCTATCTGAATGGTGCGCATGAGAAGCGCGTGGGTGAACTGGCGGCAGAAATCCTGCCCGGCGTGCCGGTGTCGCTTTCCCATGAAGTCCTGCCCGAGATGCAGGAATATGAGCGCACGCTGACCACGGTTGCCAATGCCTCGGTCCGCCCCATTGTGGGCCGTTATGTCCGCAACCTGCGGGAAAAGCTGCGCGGCGGCGGTTTTACCGGCAGCCTGTCGCTGCTGCGTTCCGATGGCGGGTTGATGTCGTCGGAAAAGTCGGAAGAACATCCCGTCTCCCTGCTGATGTCCGGCCCGGCCGGCGGCGTGACGGGTGCCCTGTGGGTCGGTGCCAATAGCGGCATCCGTAACATCCTGACCCTGGATGTGGGCGGCACCTCCACCGACGTGGCGCTGATCGAAAACCTGGACCCGCGCCGGGTGCGCACGACGGAGGTTGGCCATCTGGCCGTCCGCGCGTCGTCCCTGGATGTGAAGACGGTGGGTGCCGGTGGCGGCTCCATCGCCTATGTGCCGGAACTGACCAAGGCGCTGCGCGTCGGCCCGCAATCGGCCGGTGCCGTGCCGGGCCCGGTGGCCTATGGCAAGGGCGGCACCTTGCCGACCGTGACCGACGCCAATGTCGTGCTGGGCTACCTGCCCGAAGCGCTGCTGGGTGGCACCTTCAAGCTGGACCGCGAGGGTGCCAAGAAGGCGGTGCAGACCATCGCCGACACGCTGGGCATTGATCTCTATGCCGCCGCCCGCGGCATCATTGATATCGTGAACGAGAACATGTTCGGCGCGCTGCGCATGATCTCCGTTCAGCAGGGTTATGACCCGCGTGACTTTGCCCTGATGGGCTTTGGTGGCGCCGGCCCCTTGCATGTCAATGCCGTGGCGCGTCTGATGGGTTCCTGGCCGGCCGTGTCGCCCGTCTCCCCCGGCGTGCTGTGCGCCCTGGGTGATGCCACGACCCGCATGCGTACCGAGACCGCCCGCTCCTTCTCCCGCCGGTTTGATGAGACGGATGAGGCGGAAGTGCTGGCCGTGCTGGATGCCATGGCCAGGCAGACCCGCGATGAGTTGCGGGCCGAGGGCATCAAGGACGAGGATATCACCAGCCTGTTCGAGATTGATGTGCGCTATGAAGGCCAGGCCTTCGAGGTGCCGCTATCCATCGACCCGGAAACGCTGCATCGCGACGGGCTGGCCGGCGTCACCAAGCGCTTTGACGATGAGCATCACCGCCTGTTCACCTTCAACATGAAGTCCGCGCATGAGTTGGTGAACCTGCGCGCCGTGGCCCTGGGCCCCGTGCTTGACCTGCCGGCGGCCGAACTGCCCGAGGGCAATGGCGATCCGTCAGCGGCCAAGATCCGCGATCATGAATTGTGGATGGACGGCAAGATGGTGCCGGCCGTGATCTATGACCGGTCCAAGCTGAAGGCCGGCGATCTGATCCAGGGCCCCGCCATCGTCATCGAAATGGACAGCACGACGCTGATCGAAGCCGGCTGCGACGGCCTGGTCGACCGCGTTGGCAATATCCTGATCAACCCGCGCTGAAGGGGAGTGTGATCCATGCCCGCACAGATCATCCAGACCAATACCACCCCCTTCAACAAGGTCACCATCGACCCGGTGACGCTTGAGGTTATCGAGAACGCCCTGCGCAATGCCCGTATCGAGATGGATGCCACCCTGGTGCGCACCGCCATGTCGCCCGGCATCCGGGAGCAGGGTGACGCCTTCCCGCTAATCGCCGACCGCACCGGCCAGATGATCGTCGGCCAGTTCGGCTCCTATATCGGTCCCTTCCTGGACGGGTATGAGGGCACGGTGGAGGAGGGCGACATGATCATGTTGTCCGACCCTTACTCCGTCGGCGGCGCCATCAGCCATCTGAATGACTGGCTGGTCCTGCTGCCCGTGTTCAAGGATGGCCGTCTGGTCGCCTATACCTCGATGTTCGGTCACCAGTCCGATATTGGTGGCAAGGTCGTCGGCTCCATGCCCATCGACGCCACCTCCATCTTCGAGGAAGGCGTGCGCATCCCGCCGGTGAAGATCTATAAGAACGGCCTCTATAATGAGGACGTGATCAAGCTGATCATGGCCCAGACCCGCATGCCGGAATGGTGTACGGCCGACCTGAACGCCCTGATCGCGTCTTGCCGCGTCGCCGCGCGCCGCGTGGTGGAAATGTGCGAACGGTTTGGCGACGATGTGTTTGCTGCCGCCACGGACGAGTTGCTGGCCCGCAATTACCGCGCCATGAAGCATCTGATCGCCACCTCCATCAGCGAGGAAAAGGTCAGCTTCGAGGATTATCTCTGCGATGACGGCCTGGGCTTCGGCCCCTACAAGATCCGCTGCACCATGCACCGTGAGGGTGACATCGTGGTGCTGGATTTCGAGGGCACCGACCCGCAGAGCCAGGCCTCGATCAATTTTCTCCTGAATGAGAACATGCTGAAGATGTTCTTCGGCATCTACATGATCATGGTCTTCGATCCGCAGATCCTGTTCAATGACGGCTATTACGATCTGATCCGGGTGAAGATCCCCGAAGGCTCGCTGTTGAAGCCGAAATTCCCGTCGGCGCTTTCGGGCCGCACCCACGCGCTGGGCCGTCTGTTCGACATCATGGGCGGGCTGCTGGGCCAGAAGACGCCGGAATTCCTGAATGCCGCCGGCTTCTCCTCCTCCCCGCATTTGTTCTATTCCGGCTATGACGCCAAGGGCCGCTGGTTCCAACTGTTCCAGATCGGGTTCGGCGGCATCCCCGGACGCCCGCTGGGTGATGGGCCGGACGGGCACTCCCTGTTCCCCGGCTTCACCAATGTGCCCAACGAGTTCCTGGAGCGCTATTTCCCGCTGGTGATCGAGCGGTATGAGACGGTGGCCGACAGTGGCGGTGCCGGCCTGCATCGCGGCGGCAATGGCATCATCATGACCTACCGCTTCCTGGAGCCGGGCGTGATCGCCATCCATGACGACCGCTGGTTTACCTCCCCCTGGGGTGTGAATGGCGGCGAACCCGGTGCGCGGGCCCGCAAGATTCTGGAAAAGCCGGACGGCACCCGGACTGTCGTCGGCAACAAGCTGGAGAACCTGACGGTTGAAGCCGGCGACCAGTTGCACTTCATCACCTGGGGCGGTGGCGGCTGGGGTGACCCGCTGGCTCGCGATCCGAAGCTGCTGGAACTGGAACTGGAACGCGGTCTGGTAACCGTGGAAGGGGCCAAGCGCTACGGGGTGGTGCTGGTTGACGGCAAGGTCGATGTCGATGCCACGCAGACGTTGCGGGAGAAGATGCGGACCGAACGTGGCCCGATCACCGAAATCTTCAACTTCGGTCCCGATATCGAGACGCTGCGCGCCAATAGCCTGGCCGAGACCGGCCTGCCGGCGCCGAAGGCTCCGGTGAAGCCGCGTCACTGGGCGGCGTAAAGCTACCTCCTTTTATCGTCGTCCCCGCGAAAGCGGGGATCCAGCGAGAGCGGCGGTAGCCGCGACATGACTCATATCGGCGCTGATTGTGCCTTAAGCTGGATTCCCGCTTTCGCTGGAATGACGGTAGAGGGTATCCCGAACTCTATCCTCAAACGGAGCCTCTCCATGGCCTTGCTGTCTCGCCGCTTATTGCTGCTGTCCATGGCCGCCACGGCGGCGCTGCCGGCTTTGGCCCAGGGGATTGCTCCCCGTCCGGCCGACCTGACGGTTAAGACCGCCACCGGTCGCGCCGTCGCCATCACTGTCTGGAAAGCCCTGGGCGCGGAGAAGGGCCGTATCCTGTTCTCCCACGGGGCCTTGTCGGCGCCGTGGAAGTACCAGCCCCTGGTTGATGTCTGGACGACGGCCGGCTACAGCGTCCATGCGCCGCTGCATGTGGACAGCACGGACCATCCCGACCGCGACAAGTTCCAGGGCATGGCAAGCTGGCCGGCCCGGATTGAGGATGTGCGGGCGCTGGCCGACCATCTGGGTGGGGATTATATCGCCGCCGGCCATTCCTATGGCGCCCTTGTCGCGCTTTGCCTGGGCGGATCGGCCATCGCCGTGCCGCCGGAGGTGAAAACACCGTTGCGTGATCCGCGCGCCAGGGCGGTGCTGGCCTTCTCCCCGCCGGGGGCCGGCATGGGCTTCATCAATCCGGGGGATTATGCACCGCTCGCCGTGCCGGCCCTGATCCAGACCGGCGACAAGGATATTCCCCCCGGTCCCGGCGGTGACTGGCGCAGCCACCTGCTGCCCTATGAGGAAGCGGCCCCCGGCGGCTATCGCTACGCCCTGGTGCTGGATGGGGTGGACCATTATTTCGGCGGTGGCATCTGCCGGCCGGAACTGCCGGGGCCGGTGCAGGCCGACCAGTTGGCCATCGCGTCGGACCTGTCGGTGCTGTTCATGCGCGCTCATGCCGGCGCTGACAAGGCCGCCCTGCAGGCTTTGACAGGCCGGTTGTCGGAAACCGGCCCGGCCCGCCTAACGGTCAAGTAGGCGGGGACGGCCGCGACGGGCGGGCTTGATCAGCCCGTCCCGGTTCAACAGGGCCAAGGCTGCACTGGCCGTCCCACGGCAAACGCCGTAATGGGCGGCCAGACCCTTTTGCGTGGTCGGCACGCCGCGCCCGGTACTGCCCAGCAATTCCCCGCGCAGCAGCATGTAAAGCCGGTAATAGGCCGGGATCATCATCACGACCTCTGGCACCCCGGCCGGCTGGTCCAGGCTGCGGCGCAGCGTTTGGCTGTCGAGGGAGAGTTGCATGAGCCGTTGAACCTGGATAGGGCGGCCTGTCCCAAGCCATCAGACAAATCCGCCACCCCCTCGGGTAGATGGGGGTGGCGGCAAGGGAGGGAGTGACAGGACCCCGCCGCTCAAGGCCGGGTGGCCATGGCGGCACCACGCGCGGGGTGTCAGGCCCGCGCGATCTCTTCTATGGTGCTGTTGTAGCGTTCCTTCGTATCCGCCTCGGCCGCCTCGCGGGCTTCCTTGCGCATCAGATAGAACAGGCGTTCCAGGAAATCCTGGCGCCAGGCTTCGCGGGCCTCCAGCGCTTCCTGGTCCAGCACCAGCTTTTCGATCCCGTCGGCCAGATCGATGCCCTGGGCCTTGGCCACGCGCTCAATGCTGTCGACGCGGTCGTGCAGCACGGACATCTCGTTGGCCATGACCATGATCATCGAGATGGCCTGATCCAGACCGGGCGCATCATAGAATTGCGGGCGCTTGCCCTTGGCGTCCTTGACGACATGGGGGCGGTCGGCGGTCTTGGTCATCAGGCGGCATCCTTGGTGGCGATGGTCTGGGGCTTCTGGGCGATGAAGACTTCCCAGCCGCCGCCCGGCGCATACTCGCCGGCGGTGAATTCACGTTCGGCCACGGCACTGGCGGCGTCCTGGCTATAGCCGGCGGCTTCGCTGGCGGCGAATTCCATGACGGCCATGGGGGCAGTGTCGAACCTGGCATCGGCCCGGTCGAAACCGGCCTTTTCCGCCAGATCGAACTGGTCCATGTCGCGCATGGCACCCCAGAACGGCTCGTTATTGTACCAGGTCTCGTTATCCAGGATGAATTGGGTGAACGGGTCCATCAGGTCGAACGGCGGCAGATCGGCATGGATCATCAGCCCGCCCGGTGCCAGCAGCCGATGGCATTCCTTGAAGATGCGCGGCATGGCCTTGGCCGATGTCTCGTGCAACAGGATATGGCTGACCACCAGATCGAAATGCCCGTCGGGGAAGCGCGTCTCTTCCGCGTTCATCTGCGCGAAATTGACCTCCAGCCCCAACCCTGCCGCGCGGGCATGGGCATAGCGCACGCAAGGGCCCCCGACATCGATGCCCCAGACTTCGGCATCGGGGAACAATTCCTTATAGGGCAGGGTGGCATGGCCGACGGTGCAGCCCATGTCCAGGATGCGCTTGGGCTTGAAGTCCGGCATCCGGCGCTTCAGGTAATTACAGACCGACCGGCCCATATCGTCATTCAGCGGCCCCATGTAGCCCATGGCGTACAAATACACGCCCCGGTCATACAGGGCGCCGGCGCTGATGTCGTTCTCGGCAACCTCGGTGGCATAACCGCCGGGCATGCAATGGATATCCAGCGCCGTGATATAGCGCGGCACCTCGAAATTCTCCGGAATGTCGAGCTTGGCCTTGGTCTTGGCCGACAGTTCCGCCGCCTTCTCGATCAGTTCCGGCAATTCCCGGTCCACCGACAGGTTGGTGGCTTCCCACAGCAATTCCTGCGCGATACGGTTGGCGGCGGCGTAATGCTGGAAATAAAGATCGCGGACCATGCCGGCGCGGATATCGCGGCGGTCGGCCGGCGCGCGACCATGCTCGCGCTCAAAGGCCGGGGCCACCCGGTTCTTATAGATCGGGGTCAGGCCCGGCAGCAGTTTCTGCTGGATGAAGCCCTTGAAGCTCTTGGTGAACTCCTGGCGAGCCGCCTCGTCATGCGTCTGGCTTGGCAGTGCTGGATGGGGCTGTTGCTGGAACGTGTTCAACATGGGCCTTACCCGTTCGCGGTTGAGGTTGCCTTGGCCCTCATTGAAGGGCCGGAAGGGGGGTGGGGCAAAGGTGCCCGCACGCCTATGACCACCTAGTGGATGTAACCGGCCTTGACCATTTCCCGGCCGAACGCTTCCGCGTCACAGTCGCTCCCGCAAACAGACGAACGGGTGCCCGACCAGTGGTGCCCGGTGGACCGGAACCATGGGAGAACGGGATATGAGCGGACCAGAATTGACGCGGCGCCAGAGCTTTGGCCTCGCCGCTGCGGCAGCAACGGTGGGCGCCGTCGGCATTGGGGCCGGCGTGGCCCGGGCCGCGGTGCCGTCCTTCCAGACCAAGATCGACTTCAAGGACCCGAAATGGAACCGGGATGCCTATATCCGCCTGGACGCGGATATCGACCCGACCAAGGAGAAGATCGGCTGGTTCCGCGGCAATGTCTATGGCGTGCGTGACAACGAGCCCGTGCGCACCCTGTTCATTCTGGACGGGTTCAGCTTCGTGCGCACCAAGCGGCTGGAAGACGGTTCCTATCGCCGCATGCTGCGCGAGATCGGTTTCTACCGGGATGCCAAGACCGGGGAGATCATGAAGACCTGGCACAATCCTTATACCAACGAGGATGTGCGCGTCGTTCCCATCGCCAACGACCCCTACAATTACACGATCGGCGAGTTCCGCCCGCAGCCGCCTTCCTATGGCGGGCTGAACAAGGACAAGCCGCCGCCGGAGCCGTTCCTGCTGGACTGGCGCCATGGCCCGGATGACACGGTGATCCTGACCACCGACATCCACCTGTTCTATCCCAACGCCCTGCAGCCCGACAAATGGGTCCGCGAATCCGCCGGTGCCTTCAACCGGGTGTCGGAACTGTTCACCTATGTGGTCAAGCGCAAGGATCTGGAAAATCCGAAGGCAACCCATGTGAAATGCGTGGGGTCGTGGTCGCGCATCACGCCCTGGCTGCCCTGGATGCTGATGGGCCAGGCACCGGGCCATATCTCCTATTTCTGTAGCTTCGGCGCCTATGACAGCGTCGACGAAATTCCGGCGGACATGCGGGAGGCCGCCCGCGCCATGGATCCGAAATGGCTGGCCGCCCCGACGGAGGATTATGGCCCGTCCCTGTCCAGCATCGAGAACTATGCGCGCGAACAGACTCCGGCCCCGGTTCCGGCCGGCTGGACCCCGCCGCAGCCCCCGCCGCCGCGCACCCTGCCGCCGGCCGCGGCAAAGTAAGCGGATGAACGGGCGGGCGGGCGCGAGGGTGCCCGCCCGCCTTTTTTGTTGCCGATAAACAGTACCGTTTCCAAGGATCGCCCCGGGGGATCGCCGATGACCGCCACCGTTACCCAAGCGCCCCCGCCGACCGCCGGTCATCTCGGTCTCTTGTCCCAGGTCGGCTATGGCGCCGGGCAGGTGGCGGGGCAGGTGTTCCGCGACGTGCCGTCGCTGCTGTTGCTGTTCTTCATGACGACGGTGCTGGGGATCGAGCCGGCATTGGCCGGTGTGGCCATCTTCGTGCCCAAGCTGGTCTGGGGCGTGGGGTGCGACATGCTGGTCGGCATCCTGTCCGACCGCTGGAAGCATCGCATCAATCGCCGCTGGTGGCTGCTGGCGGGGGCGCTCTGTTCCCCGGTTGCCTTCCTGCTGCTGTTCCATGTGCCGGCCGATCTGTCCACGAATGGCCGCGTCATCTATGTGGCGGGTGCCTTCAGCCTCTATATGGCGGTTTTCGCCACCTTCTCCGTGCCTTATCTGGCCATCGCGGGGGAATTGTCGGACGACCCGCACCAGCGCACGGTTCTCATGGCCTGGCGGCTGGTCTTCACGGCGGCGGGCGTGCTGGTGGGGGGCGCGCTGGCGCCGGCCGTGGTGCAGTATCTGGGTGGTGGCCAGGCGGGGTACGAGGGGATGGCCCGCGTGCTGGCCGTGATCTGCCCCCTTTCCCTGCTGATCGCCTTTTTCGGCGCTGGCCGTGCCGCGCGGCAGGCGGGACGCGCCCCGGCCGCCCCGGCCCTGCACAGGCTGACGCCGCGCGCCGCCTTGCGTGTGCTGGCCGCACCGCGCTTTTCGGTGCTGCTGACCTCCAATCTGCTGCAACTGACGGGTTCGGGCATGGCCTATGCCGCCATGCTCTATTTCCTGACCTACAACATGGCGCAGGGGGCGGGGGCGCTTCAGCTTATCGGCGGCCTGATCATGGCGGCCTGCGCCGGCATCATCGTGGCCCAGCCGCTGTGGGTGGCCGTGGCCAGGCGGGTTGGCAAGAAGCCGGTCTATGTCCTGTCAGCCATCGGGTACGGCCTCAGCTATATCACCTGGTCGCTCAGCGCCGATGCCGGCATCCCGGTCGCCTATACGCTGTGCTTCATCGCGGCCATTTTCAATTCCGGCTGGGCACTGCTCAGCTTCTCCATGATGTCTGACATCGCGGGCGAGGACCGGGCCCATGCCGGGCTCTACTCCGCAGCCTGGATCGCGGTGGACAAGATCGGCTTTGCGCTGGGCGGCACCCTGCTGGTCGGCATCGTGCTGTCGCTGTTCGGCTTCGATGTGGGCCGGTCGATGGCGGGCCTGCCCCAGGCGCCGCAGGCGATGACAGGCGTGATGCTGGCATTCGGGGTGCTGCCGGGTCTATTCAATCTCACGGCCGCCGCCCTTTATGCGCGTTTCGGCCGGCATTGACGTGAAGGTGTGACGATGGGTCAGGTTGAGGAGTTCCGCCGCGGCTGGCGGCTGGTGCTGGCGGCGGCAACGGGGGTGGGGCTGGGGATCACGGGTCTGACCTTCTACACGCTGGGCATCTTCATCGGCCCGCTGACCCAGGAATTCGGCTGGTCGCGCACGTCGCTGGCCAGCGCCACCATCCTGACCACGCTGACCACCCTGCTGCTGGGGCCGCTGGTCGGGCGGCTGGCCGACCGGTTTGGCGGGCGCCGCGTGGGGCTGGCCGGTCTGGTGGGCCTGTCCGCCGGCCTGGCGGGGCTCAGCCTGATCGGCGCGCAGCTCTGGACTTTTTATCTGGCCTTCGGCATCGCCATGGTGCTGGGGGCGGGCACATTGCCCATCGTCTGGACCCGCGCTGTCAATGCCGGGTTCGACAAGGCGCGCGGTCTGGCCCTGGGTTTAACCCTGACGGGCACGGGCGTGTGCGCCATCCTGGCCCCACCCTATACCCAATGGCTGATCGCCGAGCATGGCTGGCGCACCGCCTATCTGGGGCAGGCGGTGCTGGTTCTGGCGCTGGGCGTGCCCGTTGTCTGGCTGCTGTTCCATGAAGGGGGCGGGAAGGGGGCCGCCGGACCGGCCGGTGCCGGTGCCCCCGCACAGCCCGGCTTCACGGCGCGTCAGGCCCGTGGCATGCGCCAGTTCTGGATGCTGGGCGTCGGCTTTCTTTTCGCATCCTTTGCCGTCTCCGCGCTGATCGTGCATCTGGTTTCAATCCTGTCGGGCCGTGGGCTGGACCGGGACACGGCAGTGTGGGTCACCAGCTTGCTGGGCTTTGCCATCATCGCCGGGCGGCTGGGCATCGGTGTCCTGGTCGACCGGTTCTATGGGCCGGCCGTGGCGTTCCTGGTGCTGCTGGTGGCGGGGCTGGCATGCGGCCTGCTGCTCGTGGGGGGCGGTGGGGTGGCGCTGGCCATCGTCGCTGTCGTCCTGATCGGACTGGCGGCCGGGGCGGAGGTCGATCTGGTCGCCTATCTGGCCAGCCGCTATTTCGGCCTGCGGGCCTATGGCGAGATCTATGGCTGGCAACTGGGCTTTTTCGCCCTGGGCGCCGGCCTGGGACCGATGGGTGTCGGCCGGCTCTATGACGCCACGGGCTCCTATACGGCCGGCCTGCTGGCCGCCGGGGTGGGCTTCCTGGTGGGGGCTGCACTGATCGGTCTGATGGGGCGCTATCCGGAACGGTTCCAGGATTGACGCTGTCCGCTGGCCGGACAGCCCGCATGTCCGTCCGCTTGCCCCATGGCCGATCCTGGCAATCTGGCGCCCGCGACGCCCTTTTTGCCAGGAAAGCCCCCAACCATGCCGGACACCAACGCCACCGCCGCCGACCTTCTGCCGCAACTGCGCGATGTGCTGGGTGACGATGCCGTCCTGACGGATGCCGATACGCTGGCCTTCCATGGCCAGGATGTCCACTCCGTCGGCGCGCCGCTGCGGGCCGTCATCCGTCCGGCCACGCGCGACGGGCTGCTGGCGGCGCTGCCGCTGCTGCACCGGGCCGGCGTGGCCGTTGTGCCCCGTGGCGGCGGCATGTCCTATTCCAACGGCTATCTGGCGGACCGGCCGGGTGCGGTGCTGGTGGATACCGGTGCGCTGGACCGGATCGTGGAGATCAACGCCACCGACATGTATGTCGTGGTGGAGGCCGGCATCACCTGGGCGGCGCTGGATGCGGCCTTGGCGCCACTGGGCCTGCGTACCCCCTTCTGGGGACCGTTTTCCGGCATCCGGGCGACCGTGGGCGGCACCATGTCGCAGAATGCGGTGACCTATGGCACGGGCGTGTTCGGCACGGCGGTGGACAGTCTGCTGGGGCTGGAAGTGGCGCTGGCCGACGGGTCCACGCTGCGCACCGGGTCGTGGGCGCAGGATAACGGTGTGCCCTTCTTCCGCCATTACGGGCCGGACCTGACGGGCCTGTTCGGCGGAGATGCCGGGGCCTTTGGCATCAAGATGGCTGTCGCCCTGCGCCTGGTCCGCCGCCGGCCCGTCACAACGGGCGTTTCCTTCGGTTTCCAGACCTTCGAGGAGATGCTGGGGGCCATGGCCGCCGTGGCGCGCGAAGGCGTGGCGTCGGAGGCGTTCGGCCTGGACCCGTTCCTGCAAAAGCAGCGCCTGGGCATGGGCGACCTGAAATCCGACCTGAAGATGCTGCTGGCCGTCGGCCGGGCCGGACGCGGGCCGCTGGAATCGCTGGTGCAGATGGCTCGCATCGTCATCGCCGGCCGCGGGTTCCTGGACAAGATCAACTATTCCGCCCATTACACGGTCGATGCCTTCGACAAGGACGAGGAACGGTCGATGCTGCGCCGCATCCGCAGCGCTGCCACCCCCTTCGGCAAGGAGATCGAGAATTCCATGCCGACCCTGGTCCGGGCCTATCCGTTCCCGCCGCTGAACCATATCCTGGGGCCGAAGGGGGAGCGCTGGGTACCTGTCCACGGCATCCTGCCCTTCAGCCGCGTCGCCGCCTTCCGGGCCGACCTGGAAGCGCTTTATGCCGGGCATGCGGCGGCGATGGAAAGGCATGGGATCAAGGCCGCGGCCATGTTCTCCACGATCGCCACCAACGGCTTTCTCTATGAGCTGGCTTTCTATTGGGAGGATGAGCGGGCGGCGTTCCATGACCGCATCCTGGAGCCCTCGGCCGCGGCAAGCCTGCCACGCTATCCCGCCAATCCGGAAGGGGCGGACCTGATGCGCCGTTTGAAGGCCGAATGCGTGGCGCTCTACAACCGCCATGGTGCCGCCCACCTGCAGGTGGGCCGGCTCTATCCCGTGACCGGGCGGATGAACCCGGCGGGCCGCGATCTGCTGGGCGGCATCAAGTCCCATCTGGACGGGCAGGGGACGATGAACCCGGGTGCGCTGGGGTTCTGACGCCGATGGGTGGGGCGGGTGACTGATACTGCTTTGCGGTGATCAGAACCTGTTGGCTCTGATCACCGGCCTCAAGCGCCAGCGCCGCC
This sequence comes from Niveispirillum fermenti, assembly GCF_052474395.1. Taxonomy (NCBI): domain Bacteria; kingdom Pseudomonadati; phylum Pseudomonadota; class Alphaproteobacteria; order Rhodospirillales; family Azospirillaceae; genus Niveispirillum; species Niveispirillum fermenti. Next base: position 160,256 of record NZ_CP156679.1, read on the forward strand.
ATCCGTTGGCTTGTGTTTTCGAAATGTCAGTAAGATGTGTGATCGCCGGCCGGGGCATGCCCCGGCCGGCGATCCGTCCGGAAGACCGCTCCGTGGAAAGGTAGATCATACACCGTAGCCAAGCATGGTTCTCCGGTCGGCCCCTTCATTGACCCGAACAGTTGCTTGGGGTTGCAGCCCCGTACGTGCAAGGCAGGGAGTATGAAGATGGCACAACAGGACTCTATCATCGCCCTGGACGTCAGCAAGGCCCGTCTGGACGGGTTGGATGCCGAGACAGGAGAGGCTTTCCAAGTCGAGAATGCCGAGGCTGGTTACAGTCTCCTTCGGCGACGGTGTGGCAAGCGCGCCGTGCAGGTCGTCCTGGAAGCCAGTGGTGGCTATGAGCGGCCGGTCATGGAGGCTTTATCGAAAGCCGGCATTCCCGTCCGCCTCGTCGATCCTCGCAAGGTCCGGCATTTTGCCAGGGCGCATGGACGCTGGGCCAAGAATGACCGGCTGGATGCCCGGATGATCGCCGCCTATGCCCAGGCGATCCCCGGAGCCGCCTACCAACCCGATCCGGAACGGGAGGTCCTGGCGGAACTGGCCACCTACCGGCGCCAGTTGCTCGACGAGCAGACCATGGTCAGGAACCAGGCCCAGACCCTGGCGGATCCGGAACTGCGCCGCTTGGCCAAGCGGCGCCTGGATGCCATCGCCCTGCTGATCCTGCGCCTCGACAAGCGCATTGCCGAGCAGATCGCGGCATCCAAAACCTTGAAGGTCAACGACAACCTGCTCCAGTCCATTCCTGCTGTCGGGCCGGTGCTGGCGGCCACCCTGCTGGCCCATATGCCGGAGTTGGGCACACTGACACGACATCAGGTCGCCGCCCTGGCCGGCGTTGCCCCGATGGATAACCAGAGCGGCAAACGCGATGGCCCGCGCAGCATCTACGGTGGAAGGCCCGTTGTCCGAACCGTCCTTTACATGGCTTGGCTACGCGCCACGTGGCGCGCGGCGGCGATTGCCACCGTTCCCCCCCTTGTCCTTCTTGCCTATCGGGTGGTAACGGTCATGCCGCGTGCGGCAGCACCACCTGGCGGATGACGCGGCCGGCGGCCAGTTCGTCCATCAGCCGGTTGATTTCCGACAATGGTGCCGTGCCCGACAGCAGGCGATGCACCGGCAGCCGGCCGGCACGCCACAGGGCGATATAGCGCGGCACGTCGCGCGCGGGGATGGAGGAGCCCATATAGCTGCCGATCAGCGCCTTGCCCTCCGCCACCAGCGACACGGCCGGGAAGCTCAGCATCTCCGCCGGGTTGGGCAGGCCGACCGTGACCGTGCGCCCGCCGCGCCGGGTGGATTTGTAGGCCGCGGCCAGCACGGCGGCCTTGCCCGCCGTCTCGATGGCCACGTCCGCGCCCCCACCGGTCAGATCGGCGATGGCCTGGGCGGCATCGGCCGGCGCCACGGCGGCGGCGGCACCCAGTTCCAGCGCCAGTCTGCGCTTCTCCTCGATCGGATCGACGGCGATCACGGGCTGGGCACCCGCTGCCACGGCCCCCAGCAGTGACGAAAGGCCGACGCCGCCCAGGCCGTACACGACCACGCTTTCACCCGGCCGCACGGCGGCCGTATTCATCACGGCACCCACACCCGTCAGCACGGCGCAGCCGAACAGGGCGGCGATTTCCGGGGCGATGTCGGACGGGATCTTCACGGCCGACCGCTGATCCACCACCGCATGGGTGGCGAAGGCCGACACCCCCAGGTGATGGTGGACATCCCGTCCCCCGTCGCGCAACCGGCGGCCGCCGCGCAGCAGCCGGCCCTCGCCATTGGCCGTGGCGCCCGGCTGGCACAGATAGCCCTCGCCCGATCCGCAGCAGGCGCATTGCCCGCAGGCGGGAAGGAAGGCCAGCACGATGCGGTCACCGGGCTTGAAATCGGACGCTGCAGGGTCCCCCACCTCCATCACGGTGGCCGATGCCTCGTGCCCCAGGGCCATGGGCATGGGGCGCGGGCGGTCGCCATTGATCACGGACAGGTCGGAATGGCACAGGCCTGCGGCGTCGATGCGCACCAGCAGTTCACCCGGCCGAGGCGGGGCCAGATCCACTTCCGCCAGCCGCAGCGGCCGGCTGTCGGCATAGGGGCCGGGCTGACCGATCTGGTCCAGGATGGCGGCGGTGATGCGCATGACGCTTCCTCTTGGTTGGGTTCTGCTTCCCGTTGGGTGGCGGCCGTGCGATCATGCCCCAGATTGCCGCGCCGGGGTAAGTCAACTCTGGAATGACGCCATGGCCGCACGGGCGGCCGCCATGCCGGCCAGCCGGCCCAGCGTGAAGGCGGTGCAAATGCCCATGGCTGGAAGGTATCCCCAGCAGGACGGGCCGGAAACCGACCGTGCGGCCCCACCGCAGGCGAAAAGATTGGGCAGCTTGCTGCCATCCTCCCGCAGTACGGCGCCATCGCCATTGATCCGCAGGCCGCCCTGGGTGTGGTAAAGCGCGCCGCGCAGCCGAAGGGCCCGCAGGGCGCCGGCCGGCGGCGGTGCTTCGGTCCAGGTGCGACCCTGCGCATCGGGCCGGCTCGCGCGGTGCGCGGCCCAGGCCTCCGTCAATGTCGCCTCCAGCCGGGCGGGATCGGCGCCGATGGCGGTGGCCAGGGCGGCGATGCTGTCGGCGGCGCGTGCGGCGTTCAATTCGCGCAACTGCGCGCTTTCATGGATATGGGCGCAGGCCTGTTCGATCCGCTCGTCAAAAATGGCCCAGGCCCGGCCACCGGGCTGGGCCAGCACGGGATGCACGATGGCGGAGATGTCGGCCGTCTCGTTGGCGAAACGGTCGCCGTCGGCATTGACCAGCAGGCCACCTTCCAGGATGAAGCCCGGCGGCAGCGTGATCCCCTGCGGATCGGTGAGCATGCCATAACCCTGATAGGCGCCCATGTCGGCCAGGGCGGCGCCCAGCCCGACCCCCAGCCGGATGCCCAGCCCGTCGCTGCCTTCATGGCCATGGTAATGGGCATCCGCGGCGTCGGGAATGTGCGTGCGCACCATCGCGTGATTGCCGGCGAAGCCGCCGGTCGCCAGCACCAGGCTGTCGCAGCCGAAGGATTCCCGGCTTCCGTCCGGCCGCTGGATGACCACGCCCGCCACGCGGCCGTCATCGCCATGCACCAGTTCGACCAGTCGGGCCTGGGGCAGGACGTCCACGCCTGTATCCGCCAGGCGCCGGTGCAGGAATTGCAGCATGTCGCCGCCGCTGTGGCCGGGCCAGCCATGCACGCGCAGCCGGCTGTGCCCGAAGGCGGGCTTGAAGCGGGTATCCAGGGTGTAGGGCAGCCCGTGGGCCGTCACCAGCCAGTCCAGCGCCGGGCCGGAACCATGGGCCAGGGCGCGGGCCAGCACCGGATCGGTCCGGCCGCCGGTCTTCGCCATGATGTCAGCGAACAGGGTCTCGCCGTCATCCTGCACCCCGTGCTGCTTCTGCGCCGCCGTGCCGGCCGCACAGAGCAGTCCCTGCGACATGGAGGTTGTGCCGAAGGGTGCGGCATCCTGTTCCAGAAGCAGGACATCGGCACCCGCATCACGGGCGGCCAGGGCGGCCACCGCCCCCGCCGCCCCGCCACCGGCGATCACGACCGGGATGGAATAATCGAACGCCACGGTACGCTCCTGCCTGTTGCGTGGATCGCGGAGGCGCCCCCGCGCCGGTGATCGACGGAACCGGAAACCGCCCTGGCCATCGGTGACCAGGGCGGACGGCAATCAATTGTTCGGGGCGCTGGTGTCGGTGAAGTTCCGCCAGTCCGGCGTTGCGAACTTCTCATCAATCAGCGTGCGCTGGAAGCAGCGGCCGGCCTTGTACCAATGCCAGGTGCGCGACCGGAACTTGCCGCAGTCGGAAAGCTGGATCATCTCATAGAGATAAAGATCCGGCTCGCCCTTGCGGGTCCAGTTCAGGCAGGTGGAGCGGTTGAAATCATCGGGCTTCATGGCGGCGGCCCAGCCCGTGATCAGGTCATTGTCCCACCAGATGCGGCCATCGGCATAGCTGGCGGGGAAGTCCCGCACTTCCACACGGCCATCTTCCCAGAAATAATGGTTGGTCTGGTGGTACGGGAACTCGCCATCCTCCTTCAGACGGCAGATCAGGCGGGACCGGTGCTGGTCGATCAGCTTGCCCGTCTCGGCGCTGTAATAGCGGTACCAGCCTTCCCAGACGCCCTCGTTGCGGGCCAGAAGGGGCATGTCACGGCGCAGATCGGCGACATTGTTGCTCATTTCCGGATATCCTCTTTCCCTTGGGTGTTATGACCGCAGATCGACGACGACCTTGCCCATCGACCGACCGGACAGGAGATGTTCGACGGCGTCCGGCACCTGGCCCAGGCCGGTGAAGGTGCCCTGGTCGAACGTGACCGTGATCTTGCCGTCGGCATGCAGGCCGAACAGCCTTTCGCGCGCCGCTGGCCACAGGTCGGTCAGCAGACCGTTCATGAAGCCGCGGACCGAAGCGCCCTTGTAATAGAGCTTGTGGGCGATGCGCGGGCCGGTGACGACTTCCGGCCGTCCGTCCAGGTCCTGGGCCGCGCCGGCCACCACGACGCGGCCCAGCGGGGCGACATTGTCCAGGAAGGCATCGAAAATGCCGCCGCTGACCGTATCGATGGCCAGGCTCAGCTTGTTGCGGTAATCGGCCGCCAGCACGGCGGCCACATCCTCCCGCTTGTAATCGATGATGCGGTCGGCGCCCAGGGCGCGCACGAAGGCCGCCTTGCTTTCCCCGCCGCAGACGGCAACGACATGCGCGCCGTGCAGCTTGGCAATCTGGACCAGCAGATGACCCAGCCCGCCCGCCGCGGCGGATATGGCCACCGTCTCACCCTGGCGGATGCCGCCGACATGCTCGATGGCCAGCAGGGCGGACACGCCGGTGGACGCCAGGGCCAGGCTGTCGCGGCTGGCATCGGGCACCCGGATGAACTGCCCGGCCGGACCGATATTGGCCTCCCGGTAACCACCCGTGAAGCGGATGGTGGCCGCCGCATCGCCGATCTTGAACGCCGTCACGCCCTCGCCCACGGCCTCAACGACGCCCACCGCCTCCACACCCGTATAGGTGGGCACAGGGATGCGGATGTAATCGACGGCATTGCGGGCGATCTGGGTGTCGAAGATGCCGTTCACGCCGGCCCAATGGTTGCGCACCCGGATTTCACCCGGACCGGGATCGCGCAGCGGTTCCGTCATGATGTCGGCAGCGGCGCGGAAGGTCTCGGCGAAACGGTTCAGGCGGATGGCGCGGTAGGTGGCGGTCATTCCCTGTTCTTTCCCTGGAAATCGAAGCCCAGGACGCCGGGGTTCAGCGCGCGGGCCGGATCGACAATGTCCTTGATGGCGTCCAGAAGTCTCCGGCTCGCCTCATCTCGGCTGTCACGATACGGATATGTCCGGCCAATTTGCAAGTGTCCGCATCCAAACTTCTTGAATGTTACAATCAAAAGTTTACGGACTTCCATGACAAGCGCCGTCGCTTCAGGATTGGGGGGGTGTGACGGCAACCGTTCCATGTGGCTGGGCTCAAGCGCTTCGTAATGTGCGGGCAGCCGTTCGGCTGGCCAATAGATCACGGGCTCCAGAATCAGGCCGTTGGTCGACATGGAGGTGAAGAGGTAGCCCGTGCGCAGGCCCAGCCGCTCCATCTCCGGTGCCAGCCCGGCGAAGACGGCCTGCAGCGCTTCGAACAGGGCGGGGGCCTGTGACAGGGATGTCAGGCCGTGGATCGGCAGCCACCGCTCTCCCCCCGGACCCATCGCGCTGTTCAGGGGCGGGAAGGGCAGGGCGCGGATCACCTTGGCGATGGTGTTCTCGATTTCGCGACCGCCGATCTCTGCGGCGATGCGCCGCGCCGTGGCCATGTCGTGGGCCACGCCCTCCTTTGACCGGCCCTCGGCAATGATATGCAGGGGATAGCTGTCCAGATCGACGAAATCACGCCCCGCCGCCGCCACGCGGAACCCTTCCCACAGGCCGCGCAGCAGCGATTTCTGGCGGGCCACCACGGCGCCCAGCGCCTTGACGTCACCTGTCAGGGAAGCGCGCTGCATGCGGACCTTCGTCAGGCCGGGGTCGAAGGCGCACATCTCGGCGGCGATGCCGGCACGCGCCATGGCCGCCATGGCGCGCAACAGGTCACCCCCCGTGGCAAAGGCGAAGGAGGCGTAATCCTCGTGCTGCGGGGCCTGGATCAGGCGCAGCGTGATCTGCGCCTTTACCCCCAGCGTGCCGCAATCGCCGCAGAACAAGCCCGTCAGGTCCGGACCGAAATGGCGGTAGAAGGGCGTGTCGCCGTCCGCGCCGCGCGCGCCGGTGCGCAGCACGCTGCCATCGGCCAGCACCATGGTCAGCGCGACCACGCTTTCGCTGGACGTGCCGTGATGGCCGGCCCCCAGCATGGCGTTCAATTGCGACAATCCGCCGCCGATGGTCGATGTAAGGCCCGACATGGGGCCCCAGAAGGGGGTGCGCAGCCCGTGTGGTGCCAGTGCCTGGTTCAGCGCCGCCCAGGTGCAGCCGGCTTCCACCGTCACCACCATGTCGTCGGGCCGCACCTCGACCACCCGGTCCATGCGCCGCATGTCCAGGGCAACGGTGCCGGCGACGACGGGGACGAAGCCGCTGGTATAGCTCATGCCGGCCCCGCGCGGCGCCACGGCCACGCCTGCCTTGTGCAGCAATGCCATGACCGCGGAAAGCTGCTCCACGCCGGCAGGTGCGACCACCAGGGCCACGGGCTCCCTGCTTTCGCTCCAGATGTCGCTGCTATGCAGTCGCCGGGCGGCCTCGTCGTCCTTCACGCCGTCGGGCCCGACGATGCTGGCCAGGGCTGCCTTCAGCCCGTCGTCCGTTGCTGTCCATTCGATATTGCCGTCCGGCATGGCTGCCCCCTTCGCTTGCGGTCTGGACCGGGGGCGGATGCTAGTCGGATTATGCCGGGCCGTTGCGCAAAGGGGCCGGGCTTGTCCGCAAGGCGGTCAGGGCGGCCGGGTTCCGCTTGGCAGGGCACCCGGCCCATGGTCTTTTGGCCCGCGACGGTGGCATTCTGCGGATACGGATTAGGGCGATGGCAGCAACCCTCTACGACAAGCTGTGGCACAGCCATGTGGTCGCCGATGAGGGCAAGGGCGTCAGCCTGCTCTATATCGATCGCCAGATGCTGCATGAGGTTTCCAGCCCCCAGGCCTTCGCCGGCCTGCGGGAAAAGGGGTTGCGGGTGCGCAACCCCCGTGCGCATCTGGCGGTGGCCGACCATTCGGTGCCCACCCGCGACCGCGACCGGCCTATCGCCGACCCGCAGGCCCGTGCGCAGGTGGAACTGCTGGCGGCCAATGCCCGGCAATTCGGGATCGACATGATCGGCCTGGATGATCCGCGTCAGGGTATCGTGCATGTGACGGGGCCGGAACAGGGATTTACCCTGCCGGGCCTGACGCTGGTCTGCGGCGACAGCCACACGGCCACGCACGGCGCCTTTGGGGCCCTGGCCTTCGGCATCGGGTCTGGCGAATGCGAAAGCGTGCTGGCGACGCAGACATTGCGCATGGCCAAGGCCAGGACGCTGCGCGTGAATGTGGTGGGCGACCTGCCCCCCGGCACGGGAGCCAAGGACATCATCCTGGCCGTGGTCGGCCGGCTGGGCAGCAATGGTGCCGTCGGCCATGCCATCGAGTATGCAGGGCCCGCCGTGCGCGCCCTGTCCATGGAAGGGCGCATGACCCTTTGCAACATGAGCATCGAGGCCGGATCGCGCACCGGCCTCGTCGCCCCGGACGACACGACCTTCGCCTGGCTGCGGGGCCGGCCGCTGGCCCCGCAGGGTGCCGATTGGGATGCCGCCCTGGACCATTGGCGCACGCTCGTGTCGGATGCGGATGCTGTCTTCGACAAGGAGATCACCATCGATGCGGCCCGGCTGGTGCCGCAGGTGAGCTGGGGCACCAGTCCCGACCAGGTGGCCGACATTACCGGCCGGGTGCCCGATCCGGCCGGGGCACCCGACGCCGGAACGGCGGCGAAGATCGAAAAGGCGCTGGCCTATATGGGCCTGTCGGGGGGCATGGCGCTGCGTGACATCATCATCGGCCATGTGTTCATCGGTTCCTGCACCAATGGCCGGATCGAGGATCTGCGCATCGCAGCCCGCGTGCTGAAAGGCCGGCGCGTGGCGGATGGGGTGTCGGCGCTGGTCGTCCCCGGCTCCCACGCGGTGAAGCGCCAGGCGGAGGCGGAGGGGCTGGACGCCATCTTCCGCCAGGCCGGCTTCGAATGGCGGGAGCCGGGCTGTTCGCTGTGCGTGGCGATGAATGACGACCGGCTTCCCCCCGGTGCGCGCTGTGCCAGCACGTCGAACCGCAATTTCGAGGGCCGGCAGGGCCAGGGTGCCCGCACCCACCTGATGGGGCCGGCCATGGCGGCGGCCTCGGCCGTGGCCGGTCATATCGCCGACCCGCGCGACTATCTGGGAGAGGCGTGAGACATGCAGCCCTTCATCCGCCTGCGCGCCGTCGCGGCCCCGTTGAACGAGGCCGACATCGACACCGACATCATCTATCCCGCCCGTTTTCTGACCATCACGGAAAAGAAGGGTCTTGGCCGCTATGCCTTCCACGACCGGCGTGTCGACGGACAGGGACGGGAGGTGCCCGGTTTCGTGCTGAACCGTGACCCCTGGCGGGGGGCCGGCATCCTGGTTGCCGGTGCCAATTTCGGGTGCGGCTCCTCGCGCGAGCAGGCGCCCTGGGCGCTGCTGGACCTGGGCATCCGCTGCATCATTGCCCCCAGCTTCGGGGAGATCTTCCGCGGCAACTGCTACCGCAACGGCATGCTGCCCGTGACGGTGGATGATGGCGCGCATGCCGCCCTGCTGGCCGATGCGCAGGCCGGGGCCGTTCTGGATATCGACCTGGAGGCCTGCGCCATCACCCGGCCCTGCGGCGCGCAGGTCGCCATCGCCATCGACCCTCAGAAGCGGGAGGCGCTGCTGAACGGCTGGGACGAGGTGATGGCCATCCTGAAGGCGCGCGGCGAGGCCATCGACCGGTACGAGGTGGAGCGTCGCCGCCGCCATCCCTGGCTTCCGCTTTAACCTGTTTCCCCAACCCCTATCCTTATACCATCAGGCAGAATTCCATGGCCAATCCCATCCTGCGCCAGAAGCTGGCGGCCCGTCAGTTCATCACCGCGCCCGGCATCCAGGACATGATCACCGCCGTCATCGCCAACAAGGTCGGCTTCGACATCGTCTATGGCAGCGGTTATTGGACCGTGGCGTCGGCCCACGGGCTGCCGGATGCGGGCATCGCTTCCGTCACCCAGATGATCGACCGTATGGCCACGCTGGTCCGGACCAGCAATGCCGCTGTCGTGGCCGATGCCGACACGGGTTTCGGCGGGCTTCTGAACGTGCATCACACGGTGCAGGCCTATGAGCAGGCCGGCATCACCGCCATCCAGATCGAAGATCAGGAATTTCCCAAGAAGTGCGGCCACACCCCCGGCAAGCGCGTGATCCCGGCTGCCGACATGGCCGACAAGATCCGCGTGGCTGTGGAGGCACGCCGGGATGAGAATTTCGTGATCATCGCCCGCACCGATGCACGCCAGAGCGAAGGGCTGGAAGGCGTGCTGCACCGCATGAAGCTCTATGCGGAGGCCGGAGCCGATATCCTGTTCCCCGAGGCGCTGGCCTCTGATGAGGAGGCGCGCATCGTCTGCCAGGCGGTGGACAAGCCCATGATGGCCAACATGGCCGATGGCGGCCTGACCCCCATCCGCGACGCCGCCACCCTGCAGGGGCTGGGTTATGCCATGGCCATCTTCCCGGCCATGACCAGCCTGGCCGCCGCTGCCGCCATGGAACAGGCCCTGCTTAACCTGAAGCGGACTGGGACCAGCCTGTCCCCCGACGTGCCCCTGTTCGACTTCAAGGAATTCTGTTCCCTGATCGGGTTCGAACAGGTCTGGGCCTTCGAGAAGAAGTGGGCCAAGTCGTAAAGCAGGCGTTCAGGCCGCGGCGGCCGGTGTCTGGCGGCCGCGGGCGAACCAGACCACCTGTTGGGCCAGGATGGCCAGGTTGGCGGCGGCACCGGCATCATTGCAGGTGCCGTCCGCCTCGAACCGCGTACCCATGGAATTGACGGCCACGCCCAGCGGTGTGGGCCAGCCCCGCAGCGCATGCGCGATGGAGCGCAGCGCTGCCAGGGTCGATCCCGTCGCCTGCCAGCCATAGGCGCAGGCGATGCATCCCACGGCGCGCCCGTCCAGATAGGGGACGGCATCGCGGGCCGTATCCTCCACATAATCCAGGGCGTTCTTCATCAGGCCCGAGATGGACCCGTGATAGCCGGGGGATGACAGGATTACCCCGTCGCACCGGCGCAGCAACGCCACCAGCCGGGCCGCGTCCGGCGTGCGGTCGGGGTTTTCCGGGGCATAAAGGGGCAGCACCAGTTCCGGTCCTGACAGAAGGACGGTTTCTGCCCCCAGCCTTTCGGCTTCCGCCAGCGCCATGCGCAGCGCCATCTCGGACGAGGAGAAGGCCCGGGTGGTGCCACCCAGGCCGAGGATGAGCGGACGCTGCGACATATCGACCTCATGTTCTGAAATGTGGGATATATTCCATATTACGCACAGGGGCGGTGTTGGCAACCTTATTCGCAGGCCATGGCGGTGCGGGCCACGGACAGGAAATTTCCGACCAGCGCACGGTCATCGCCAGCCCGCCGGCTGAGTGTGATGGACGACCGGGCCGGGCTGTCGACGGGGCGGAAAACCACACCGGGCAAGGTCAGGCTGGCCGTGCAGGCCGGCAGGATCGTGATGCCCACGCCGGCACCGACCAGGCTGATGGCCGTCTGCCATCCCGGTGCCTCCTGCACGCTGCGCGGCGCGAAACCCGCCTGCAGGCACAGTTCGCGCAGCCGGTCATGGTAACGCGAGACGCGGTTGCGCGGGAAAAGGATGAACCGTTCCCCTGCCAGCGCCGCCAGGGGCACGGGCCCGTGCCCCGCCGCCAGGGCATGGCCCGCCGGCAGCACGACGATGTAGGTTTCATGCAGCAGGTCGATCACGTCCACGCCCGGTTCCGGCAGCATGTCGCGCGACAGGGCGAAGTCGATACGGCCGCTGCGCAGGCTGTCCCAGAGCGGCTCTGGCAGAATCTCCACCAGTCGAAGATCCACGTCCGGATAATGCTGGCGGTTGGCCTGCACGATTGCCGGCAGGACATGCAGCGCCGTGGTGGAGGTGAAACCCACGGTCAGCACCCCCGCCTCCCCCCTTCCGACCCGTTGCACGCGGTCGATCCCCTCGGCCATGTCCAGCAGCAGGCGGTTGGCGAAGGCCTGCATGGCCCGGCCGGCATCGGTCAGTTGTACCTTGCGGGTGTCGCGCTCGAACAGCCGATGGCCGATGAAGGCTTCCAGCCGCTGGATCTGTTGGCTGAGCGGGGGCTGCGCGATGCCCAGCCGCGCGGCGGCACGGCCGAAATGCAGTTCCTCCGCCACCAGTGTGAAGGCGTGCAATTGCGACAGGCTGATTTCGCCGCGGAACATTGATATCCTCAATTGATATTTTGAAAGGTATTTATATCACCCAATATTATATTGGACGCTTCATAATTGCACGGCTTAACCTTCCCCTCGCAACCGGCCGGTGGACAGGTGCCGGACCCCAGGGACAAGGAAACCCAGAATGCAGCAGGAAACGGACCATGGCGTCCGAAGGGACGCGCATGCCATCGCCACGGGCGTCCAGGTGGACGCCCGCGCCATCATCACCGATGCCGAGGTGGCGGATTTCAGGACCAACGGCTTCGTCATTCCCAAGGTCGGCCTGCCCGCGGATGATGCGGCCTGGATGCGGGGCGTGATCGAGAAGGTGTTCCGCGACAATCCCGACTGGCACGGCATCGTGCGCATGCCGCACATCCCCTTGCGCGAGGGGCAGCAGGAAGGGGTGAAGGGCGGTGAGGAACTGTTCAAGATCGCCATCCATCCGACCCTGATCATGGCGGCCAGCCGGCTGGTCGGCCCCAACCTGATCATGTGGGGCGGGGAGATTTTCGCCAAGCCGGCCGGGACAGGCAAACGCACACCCTGGCACCAGGACTGCTACAACCCCGCCGTGAAGGCCGGGCCGGGCCGCCGTCTGCCGCAGAGCGCGCAGATATGGATCGCCGTCGATGATGTCGACCCGGACAATGGCAGCCTGAGCTTCATCGCCGGCAGTGGTCGTGAAGGACCCATCCGTCATGAACAGCACCAGGAACTGCGCGACCTGCTGAATTTCGAGGTCGACCGGTCGGGCCTGCAGGATGCGCGCATCGTCAACAGCGTCCTGCCCTCGGGCCATTTCTCCATCCACGACCTGTTCGTCGTGCATGGGGCCAACGCCAACACGTCCGGCCGGCGCCGGGCCGGCCTGACCTTTCACTACATGGCGGCGGAGGATGTTTACGATCGCAGCTTCGGCGCGGCCATCGGCACGGGCCGGGACCGCCCCGCCCCGCTGGCCCAGCGGCCCATATGGCTGGTGCTGGGGGAGAACAAGGTGCCGCAGAATGATTTCGTGACGGGGCATCAGAACCTGTCGGACCTGGACGCCATGGCCGAGGCGCGGCGGCGGGAACTGACCCCGCAAGCGGCGGCCTGAGTGCCGGCCAGCCGCCCCCGTCACCCTTAATCCGGCATATCTACCCGGACCGGCCGCTGCTGCCCGCGGCGGCCCCGGTCTATGCTGTCCGGGGTCCACAATGGCGGCGGGTGCGGCATGGAATGGAACGATCCGGGTGATATGGCGCTGATCACGCGCATTTTCCGGGCATGGGCGGAGGCCGTCCTTGCCAAGGATGGGGATCGGGTGGAGAGCTTTCACGACGAAGGCTTCAAGGTGCGCATCGGGGAGCGTCTCTTCGACAAGCGGGCACATATCGCCATCGAACTGGCCGTCGACAGCCGGGAGATGCGGCTGGTCGCCATCGATGCGGTGCGCCGTGTGGGCGACCTGCTGCTGGTCTGGTCCTCCCATTTCATCCGGGCGGAGAATGTGCCCGCGATCCCGGCGTTGGGCCTGCCGGATGGTTGGGCCGATGGCGATCTGGCGCGCGCCGGCTTCACACAGACGGAATTCACTGTGTGGCGGGTGGACGGTGATCACGCCCGCTGCCTGGCCTTCGATATTTCCGGCGCACAGCCGGGGCTTGCCGGCGGCGGGCCATAACGACCGGAGGGGCGACGCCTATTCCCCCTGCCAGCGGGGGCTGCGCTTTTCGATGAAGGCGCGCAACCCCTCGGCCCGGTCGCGGGCTGTCAGGGCCGGGGTGGCCAGCCGCCGCTGTTCCTGCCAGGCATCGTCGTCCATCCCCCCGCCGGCCCGGCGCAGGATGGCCAGTGTGGCGGCCAGGGCCGTCGGCCCGTTGGCCAGCATGTCGCCCGCCAGCACCCGCGCCGCCGCCAGCGCCCCGCCCGGCCCGGACAGCCGGTTGACCAGCCCGTGCCGGTGCAGGGGTGCCGCCGCCACCATGCCGCCCGTCAGCGCCATTTCAGCGGCCAGCGCATAAGGCAGGCGGCGGGGCAGGCGCAGCAGGCCGCCGCCCAGTGCCACCAGGTTGCGCCCGACCTCGGGCAGGGCGAACCGGGCATCCTCGGCGGCGACGATCAGGTCGCAGGCCAGCGCCATCTCGAACCCTCCACCCACGGCGTGCCCCTCCACGGCCGCGATCAGCGGCTTAAGGGGCGGGCGCCGGCACAGGCCGAAGGGCCCGCGGTCCGTCACCGCCCCGCTTTGCCCGTCGCGCGCCGCCGCCTTCAGGTCGGCCCCGGCGCAGAAGGTGCCGCCGGCCCCCGTCAGGATTGCGGCGAAGATGGACCGGTCCCCGTCGATCCGGTCCATGGCGGCGTGCAGGGCGGCGGCCGTCGGGCCGTCGACGGCGTTGCGGACCCGTGGCCGGTCGATCGTGACGATCAGCAGATGGCCGTGCAGATCACACCGCACGCCTTCATCCCCGGCCATGGTCAGCCGCCATTGGCCAACTGGCCGCCATCGGCCAGGATGGTCTGTCCCACCACCCAGCGCGCTGCATCGGAAGCCAGGAACATCACCACGCCGGCAATATCCTCCGGCGTGCCCATGCGTCCCGTGGGCTGGCTGGCCAGCGCGGCCTGATAGGCCGGGTCGCCCGACAGGCGCCTCTTCTCCCAGAAATGGCCCGGCGCCTCGGTGGAACCCGGCGCCACGCCGTTGACCCTTATGCCGCGCGGCAGCAGGGCCAGGGCCTGACTGCCCGTATAGTTCATCAGGGCGGCCTTCATCGCGGCATAGGCGGGGGCGCTGCGCGATCCGCGATAGGCGGTGATGGAGTTGATATGGACGATGGCCCCACCCCCATCGGCCCGTTCCAGCCAGGGCAATGCCGCACCGGACAGGCGCACGGCGCCCAGCAGATCCGTCTGTACGCCGGCCAGCCAGCTTTCCTCCCCGTCGCCGCGTGCGATGGCCGACACGTTGCTGACCAGCACGTCGATGCCGCCCAGTGTCGCCGCCGCTTCCTGCACATAGGCGGTTATCTGGGCGCCATCGGCCATGTCGCAGCGGGCGGCATGCACCGTGCCGCCCAGCGCGGCCAGGTCCGCCCGCGCGTCCTCCAGCCGGTCGGGCCGGCGGGCACAGATGGACAGGGCGGCACCGGCCCGGGCGAAGGCCTGCGCGATGCCCCGGCCGATCCCCCGGCTGGCGCCTGTGACCAGCACGCGCCGGCCTGTGAAGTCGAATGCCGTCCGTGTCATGCCGCCGCTCCTTCCCGCCGGACGCCGGCAACGGCGTCGACCAGGTCCCCGATGCGGGTGAAGACCCGGGCGCCGGCCGCCGTCAGGGCGCGGGTTTTGCTGGCCACCGTGCCCGTTTCCCCGTGGATCAGCGCGCCGGCATGACCCATGGTCACGCCCTCGCGCGAAGACTGGCCGGCGATCAGGGCGTAGACGGGCTTGGCCAGCCCCTGCGCCATGATGGCGGCGGCCAGTTCCTCCTCCTCGTCCCCGCCGATCTCCCCGATGACCACCAGGGCGCGCGTGCCGGGATCGGCCGCAAAGACCGGCAGCAGGTCGGCGAAGCGGGTACCCTTCACGGGATCGCCGCCCACGCCCACCCACAGGCTCTGTCCCATCCCCCGGACCACCAGCCGGTGGCAGACTTCATAGGACAGGGTGCCGCTTTTCGACATGACGCCCAGATCCCCCGGCGCCAGCGACACGTCGGGCAGGAAGCCCATCTTCAGCCGGCCGGGAATGGCAAGGCCGGGGGTGGACGCACCGATCCAGCGCGCGCCCGCCGACCGCACCGCGGCCTTTGCCTTCACGGCATCATGGATGGGCATGCCCTCCGTCAGGGTGACGATGGTGCGGATGCCGGCGTTCACCGCTTCCAGGATGGCGGGCAGCACGGACAGCGGCGGCACGATGGCAACGCTGGCCGCGGCCCCCGTCGCCGCCACGGCGGATGCGCAGTCGCGGAACAGCGGCACGCCCTCCACATCCTCCTCACGCGGGGAGACGCCGCCCACGATGCGGGTGCCATAGGCCAGCATGTGCCGTGTGTGGGTGCGCCCGGCGCGGCCCGTGATGCCCTGCACGATGACGGGTGTGCCGGCGGTGATGAAGGCGTCATGCATGGGCTGTCTCCGCGGCGTTGATGGCCAGCGCGATGGCGCGCTCCAGGTCCGTTTCGATCCGTACCGGCTCGCCGGCTTCCCGGATGATGGCGCGGGCCCGGTCCAGCCCGTTGCCGATCATCCGCGCTGTGACGGGCGCTTTCAGATGCGGCACGGCCTTCAGCGCGATGACCAGCAGCCGCGCGATTTCCCCCAGGTCCGTATGACCGGCGAAGAAGTTGATCAGCACCGCACGGATCGACGGCCCGGCCGCGATGCGCTCCAGCACTTCGATCAGCCGCGCCGGGTCGCCCCTGAACTGGCCCGTGCGTATGTCGCAGAAATTGAAGGGTCGCCGCCCGCGTGCCACCAGCTCGTCGACCAGTTGCATCGACAGGCCCGCTCCCGTGGTCACCAGCCCGATATCGCCGTCGGGATCCAGCAGGACATAATCGTATCCCTGTTCCAGCTTCAGGGCGGCCTCGGGATAAAGGTCGGGATTGTCGCGCACGATGGCGGCCAGTTCCGGCTGGCGGACAAAGGCGTTCTCGTCCACCGCCAGCTTGGCGTCGCCCGCCACCCATGACCCGTCGGCCCGGATGAACAGCGGGTTGATCTCCACCAGCAGCGCCTCCAGCCGGAAGAACAGCGGCACCAGGGCTCGCGCCGCCGCCATCAGCGGCGCGCGGGCGGCATCGGGCAGATGCGGTGCCAGGGTGTCGATGCCGGCCATCAGGCTGTCCGGGTCGGCAGGGACGGCGGCGGACAGCAGGTGCGGGCGCATGGACGGGTCTTCCACATCCATCCCGCCCCGGGCCGACATCAGCAGCCGCACATTGCCCGGCCCCGCATCCAGCGTGAAGGACAGATACGCCTCGCCCGTGAAATCCACGGCCTGTTCCAGGCGGCAGGCGCGAACCTTATGCCCCCGTATCTCCAGCCCCCCCACGGCGTGCAGGGTGTGGGCCAGGGCGTCGGCGTCGCGCACCATGCGGATGCCCCCGGCCTTGCCGCGCCCCCCGACGGGCACCTGTGCCTTGACGACCAGCGGCAGGGGAAGGGCCGGGGGCACGGACGCCAGTCCGGCAATGTCGGTGCTGCGGACCAGCCGGCCGGACGGTACAGGCAGGCCGGCATCCGCCAGCAGGCGCTTGGCATCATGTTCAAGCAGCATCATGGAAGGAAAACCTCTTGCGGGTTCCGGCCCGGCGGCATCACAGCCACCAGCGGCCGCCATTGACGATGATGGTCTGGCCCGTGACATAGCGGCCTTCATCGCTGGCCAGCAGGGCCACCATTCCGGCGATATCCTCGGGCTCGCCCAGGAAACCGACGGGAATGGCGGCAACGGCCTTGCGCGCCTCTTCCCCCGCACTGCGATCCAGCGCGCGGGTGCGGACGGGCCCCGGGCAGACGGCGTTGACGGTCACGCCATGGGGCGCCAGTTCACGGGCCACGGCGCGGGTGAAGCCGATGATGCCGGCCTTGGCGGCGGCATAATCATGGCTGCCGACGGGGCCGATCACGGCCAATTCCGACGACATGTTGATGATGCGTCCCCGTCCGCGCGCCACCATGCCCGGTGCGGCCAGATGCGAGAAACGCATGGTGGTGAAAAGATTGACCTCCATCACGAAGCGCCAGACCTCCTCCTGCGACTGGAGGAAGCTGGTCTTGCGCTCCCGCGCGCCCTGGCCGACATTGTTGACCAGGATGTCGGCTGGCCCCAGGGCGGCGTCCGCCGCCGCCATGAAATCGGCGGCCTGCGCCCGGTCGGTGCAGTCCGCAGCGCGGGTGAAGACCCGTGCTCCGGCGGTTCCCAGTTCCGTCTGCAAGGCCGTCAGCGGCCCTTGCTCCAGGTCGATGACGGCCAGCGCCGCCCCTTCCGCCGCCAGCCGCAGGGCGCAGCCCCGGCCGATGCCGTTGGCGCCCCCCGTGATGATGGCGACGCGGCCTTCCAGGCGTTTCATGGCGTCCGCTCCCTTGGTCCTTTTCGCTGTTCCAGCAGTGCCGCCGGGCGATCCGGCGCGCAAACGAGTTTTATGCATCGTCATGAGGGGTGGTCATGGGCCGGCCGGCGCGGCTGGGGGTGATCGCGCATGATCCCCCCTCATGCCGCGGGCCGATAATTCGGGCCGGCCCCTGGCGCCAGCGGGTGCTAGGCTGGTGGAAAGCAGGGAAAGCGTGGGAAGGGGGAGGACGCATGCATAATGGAAGGGCGGGTGGCGTTCCTGCCGGCACGCGGACCATGGCCGAACAGGATGCCTGGCTGTCGCAGATGCGGGAGGAGGTGATCGAGCCGGACCTGCCCATCATCGACGCCCACCACCACATGTGGGACCGGCCGCCGGAAAGCTACCAGTTGCCCGAACTGCTGGCCGACACCGGGTCGGGCCACGATATCCGGGCCACGATCTTCGTACAGTGCAACGCCATGTACCGCGCGGACGGCCCGGAGGTGATGCGGCCCGTGGGGGAGACCGAATATGTGAACGGCGTCGCGGCGGCCAGCGCCAGCGGCACCTATGGCGCACGGCGTCTGTGCGCCGGCATCGTCGGCTTCGCCGACCTGCGGCTGGGGGCAGGCGTGGGGCCGGTGCTGGATGCCCATATCGCAGCAGGTGGGGGACGGTTCCGCGGTATCCGGCAACAGGCCCAGCACGATCCCGTCCTGGGTTCCCTCAGCCGTCTGTCTCCGCCGCCCGGCCTGCTGGCCGACGCCGCCTTTCGGCGTGGCTTCGCGGCGCTGTCCCCGCGTGGCCTGTCCTTCGATGCCTGGCTCTATTTCACGCAATTGCACGAACTGGCCGATTTGGCGGCCTGCTTCCCCGATACGCTCATCATCCTGAACCATGTCGGCGCGCCGCTGGGCATCGGGCCCTACGCGGGGCGCCGGCATGCGGTGTTCCAGGAATGGGCGCAGGGCATGCGGGTGCTGTCGCGCCTTCCCAACCTCTGCGTGAAGCTGGGCGGGCTCGGCATGCCCTCCTACGGGTTCGGCTTCCATGAACGGACCGTGCCGGCCAGGTCACCCGAACTGGCGGCGGCCTGGCGTCCCTATGTAGAAACATGCATCGACCTGTTCGGGGTCGAACGCTGCCTGTTTGAAAGCAATTTTCCCGTGGACCGGCAATCCTGTGCCTACCGCACCCTGTGGAACGCCTTCAAGCGTATCGCCGCGGGCTGCACATCTGCGGAAAAGGCGCTGCTGTTCGCCGGCAGCGCTGCGCGGATCTATCGCCTGCCGCCGGTCTGAAGATCCCGGCCCAAAGGGGAGGCGAAGCCCTTTCCAATGACGATGAGCAATGCTCATCCCCTGCCGCACAAAACTCGATTCCGGTCACGCCCCTGCCGCCATACCTTTCAATGGCGCCGAAATGGGAATGCCATTGTATTCAACAGGCAGGCACGGCGCATTTTCCCAAAAAACAAGACGCCGCAAGCGAAGAACATCAGGGAGGAAAAGTGCCCATGCGCACCATCTGTCACTGCGCGCGCAGCGCGTTCCGGCGCTCCACCGCCATCGCCCTTCCCGTCATGCTGGGGTGGCTGGCCGTGCCTGCCGCGGCCCAGGCGCCGGTTGCCGGCGCCGCCACCGGCCTGCTGGAGGAAATCATCGTCACAGCGCAGAAGCGCAGCCAGAACCTGCAGGACGTGCCCATCGCTGTCACGGCCGTCACGGCCAACATGCTGGATGTGGCCGGCACCTATAATGTTCTGGACCTGGAAAAGATATCGCCGGGCCTGCAGGTCTATCAGACGGGTGCATCGGTTCTGCCCTTCATCCGCGGCATCGGGTCCAACCAGTCCAATCCCGGCTTTGAAAGCCCCGTGGCCGTCTATCTGGACGGCATCTATCAGGCCAACAAGGGCGGCAACAGCTTCGATCTGGCCAATATCGAGCGGATCGAGGTGCTGAAGGGCCCGCAGGGCACCCTGTTCGGGCGCAATGCCACGGGCGGCGCCATCAACATCATCACCAAGGATCCCGGTTCCCGCCCTCGGATCGAGGCGGAATTCGGCTATGGCCGCTTCAACGAGAAGCGGGCCCGCGCCTATGCCGACGGGCAGGTGACGGACACGCTGTCGGCCTCCCTGGCCTTCACGGGCCGCTGGGACGACGGCTATATCGACAATATCTATCTCGACAAGAAGGCCAACCCCTCCGAAAACATGGTGGGGATGGCCAAGCTGGTCCTGAAACCGAACGACAATTTCACGGCCCGGCTTTCCGGCTCCTATTATTACCATGACAGCGCAACCTTCCTGTCGCCGCATGTCCTGGCGGGCACGCTCCCGACGGCGGCCGGTGCCGGCTATGCGCCTGTCTACGGCAAGTACGAAACGGCGACCGCGCATGATACCGGGGTGACCAACAAGGGTTACCGCGGCACGTTGAACATGGATTATGATTTCCAGGACATGCGCCTAGTCTCCTACACCGGCTATGTCAAGGGATCGTCGCGGACCCTGTCCAGCAGCGACATATCGGAGGCGACGATCGGCTATTCCGGCAGCCGCAACCAGCCGGGCGAGCAGTTTTCCCAGGAGCTTCAATTCCAGTCGACGGGCAGCGACCGGTTCAACTGGATCGGCGGGCTTTACTACATGTGGTTCAGGGAAGGGTTCGACAACCTGATTTCCACGTCCAACGTGCCCTCGCCGATCCGGCCCATCGACCTGACCCGGCCGGGTGCCAGTGTCACGGCCTTCAACTCCTACATCACCACCAACGCCTATGCCGCCTTCGCGGAGGCCAACGCGCAACTGACAGACGATCTGCGCGTGACGGCGGGCCTGCGTTACAGCAGCGAGAAGAAGGCCGCCGACGGGGAGATGTTCCGTTTTGCCGCCGTGCCCTACACGGGCAGCCCCGGTGAGGATTTCTATAATACCGTGTTGGAGCCGGCCGGTGACAATCTGGCCTTCGGCAAGACGCCGCTGGCCGCCATGGACCTTGCCAAGACCTTCGACAAGCTGACCTGGCGCCTGGCGCTGGATTACAAGATCGATGACGATGTCATGGCCTATGCCAGCTATAATCGCGGCTTCAAGAGCGGCACCTATAATCCCAGCGTGGTCAGCCCCGCGCAGGTGCCCGTCAGCCCGGAAATCCTGGATGCCTATGAAATCGGTGTGAAGACGGAATTGCTCGACCGGCGCCTGCGCCTGAACACGGCCGCCTTCTACTACGACTATTCCAACATCCAGGTCGGCCTGATCTCGGCGGCCGGTGTCACGACGGTACAGAATGCGGCCTCGGCCCGTGTCTATGGCCTGGATGTCGACCTGACGGCCATGTTGTCGGATCGGCTGACCATGCGCGGCGCCGTCAACCTGCTGGACAGCAAATACAAGAACTACGCCAGCGCGCAGATATTCCTGCCGCGCACCGGTGCGGCCTGTTCGGCACCGCCGCCCGCCATTTCCTATGATCAGGCCAAGACGCTGGCGGCCGCCCCCAAGCAGCCGGGAAGCTGTTCCTATGCGTTGAACGCGACCGGGCTGGACCTGATCTTCGCACCGAAGATCAGCGCGAACATCGCGCTGGATTATGAGGTGCCGCTGGACCAGGCGCGGCTGGTGCTGACCGGGGCGCTTTACTACAATGGCGGCTATGACATCGTGCCGGGCGGCCTGTTCGGCCGTATCCCGTCCTATGAGGCGCTCAGCCTGTCGGCCACCTATCATGCGCCGGGCGACCGTTATTTCGTCCGGCTGTGGGGCGACAACCTGACCGACAGCGATCACCCGATCTACATTTCCCCGCAGGCGCTGGGCATCCAGGAGGTCAATGCCCGACCGCTGTCATTTGGCGTGACCGTGGGGTTCAAGTTCGGCGATTGACGGACGGCGCGCCCCGTTTTGCCTGAAAACAAGGCCGCGGCCCCGGTGTACGGGTTGCCGCCCGCCGGGGCCGTCATGTGCCTCCCGGACCCCGGCTGTGCCGGTGATCCCCCGGGAAGGACATGACGGCCCGGCGATGAGCCCGCCTCATGCGGGCGTCCCAAAAGTGGTTTGCCGGGCCTTGCCCCGCATCGGCACTTTCCGGGCGACCTTTTGAAACCAAACGAGATATCTGGAGTTGGACCATGGCCGCAGCACAGGTCGGTAAATCGGTGGAGGAGATGATCCTCGTCCGGCTGGAGGAACGGGCCGAAGGGGGCCGCGTGGCCTATGTGACGGTCGACAATGTCGAAAAGCACAATGCCCTGCCCGTGGAAGGGCGGGCGGCCCTGGCGCGGACCATGCGCGGGCTTGCCGTCGATCCGGAGCTGCGCTGTGTCGTGCTGACGGGTGCGGGCACCAAATCCTTCATCGGCGGGGCCAATATCTCCGAGATGTCGGAATTTCCCGACCATAACATTGCCGAGAACGGCAGTGCGACGACCCATGCCGCCTGTGACAGCGTGCGGCGCATGCCGGTCCCCGTCATCGCCCGTATCGCCGGCTATTGCCTGGGTGCCGGGATGGAGATCGCCACGGCCTGCGACATGCGGGTTGCGGCGGACAATGCGAAATTCGGCATGCCGGAGGTCCGCTACGGCGTGCCGTCGGGTATGGAGGCCTGCCTGATCCCCACCCTGGTCGGCTGGGGCAAGGCGCGGGAGCTGGTCTATACCGGCGATATCATCGATGCGCAGGAAGCGTACCATTTCGGCTATATGGAAAAGCTCGTCCCGCTGGAAAAGCTGGATGAGCAGGTGGAGAAATGGGTTCGGTCCATCTGCATTTCCGGCCCCCGCGCCATCCGCCTGCAAAAGGAACTGATCCGCGACTGGGAGCAGATGTCGGTGGCCGACGCGGTCCAGGCCGGCATCCGGTCCGTCGGCCGCGCCCACACGACCGACGAGCCGCGCCGTCTGATGACCGCGTGGCGTGAGCAGCAGCGGCTGAAGAAGCTGGCGCGGCAGCAGCGGGGGGAATGAGGGATGGCCCCCCCCGACCTGTCGGCCCTCTCCCTGCCGCCGGCCCGGCTGCTGGCTGATTGCCGTGCGGCCCTGCTGGCGGCCGGCCAGTATCTGGCCATGGCGCGCCATCGCCTGGGTCGCCGTGTGGCGCCGGAGGGACAGGTCGATGCCGGTCTGCTGACCGTCCATCAGCATGCCGCCCATGGCCTAGCCTGGATCGCCACCTATGTCGCCAGCTTGCGCGCCCTGCTGGACTGGGCGGTGGCGCTGGAGGCGCAGGGGGCGCTGACCCCGCCGGAACGGCTGATCCTGTCGGCCGGCTTTGCCGAATATCTTGCCCAGATGGCAGGCGGCATTCCCATGGGCCAGGGAGAGTTCGCCCGGCCTGCCGACCTGGATCTGGGGACCGAGGCCGCCATGCTGTGCGCCAACCCGGCCTGTGCCCGGCTGATGGCCGACGGCAACGGCCCGGCCGTGCGTACCGCGCTGGCCGCCCTGCTGGCCGATGGCCGGTTCGGCGATCCCCGGCATGATGACGAAGTGCTGGGCATGATGGCGGCGCAATTGCGCCGCTTCGTGGCCGACCGGGTGGCCCCGTTTGCCCATGGCTGGCACCGCGACAATGCCTATATCCCGCTGGACATCATTGCGGAAATGGCGGACCTGGGCGTCTTCGGCTTGACCGTGCCGGAGGAATGGGGTGGGTCCGGCCTGGGCAAGCTGGCCATGTGCGTCGCGTCGGAGGAATTGTCGCGCGGCTATATCGGGGTCGGTTCCCTGGGCACGCGGGCGGAAATCGCGGCCGAACTGATCCGGCTGGGCGGTACCCCGGCGCAGAAGGAATGCTATCTGCCGCCCATCGCCCGTGGGGCGTTGCTGCCTACCGCCGTCTTCACCGAGCCGGATACCGGTTCCGATCTTGCCAGCCTGCGCACGCGGGCCGAACGGGTGGAAAAGCCGGATGGCAGCCGCGTCTGGCAGGTGACGGGCAACAAGACCTGGATCACCCACGCCGCCCGCGCCGACATCATGACCCTGCTGGTCCGGACCGACCCGGCGCAGACGGGCTATAGGGGCCTGTCCATGCTGCTGGCGGAAAAGCCGCGCGGTGACGATGCCAACCCGTTTCCGGCCACGGGAATGAGCGGTGGTGAGATCGAGGTGCTGGGTTATCGCGGCATGAAGGAGTTCGAGATCCGGTTCGACCGGTTCGAGGTGCCGGAGGCGAACCTGCTGGGTGGTACGCCGGGCCAGGGCTTCAAGCAATTGATGGAAACCTTTGAAAGCGCGCGCATCCAGACGGCGGCCCGCGCCGTGGGCGTGGCACAGGATGCGCTGGAGGCGGGGCTGGGCTATGCCCTGGACCGTCGCCAGTTCGGCCAGCCCCTCATCCATTTCCCCCGCGTCTCGGGCAAGCTGGCCTGGATGGCGGTGGAAACCATGATGGCGCGCCAGCTTTCCTATGCCGCCGCACGGGCCAAGGATGGCGGCCGGCGCTGCGACATGGAAGCAGGGATGGCCAAGCTGCTGGCTGCCCGCGTCGCCTGGAGCAATGCCGACAATGCCTTGCAGATCCATGGCGGCAACGGTTTCGCCCTGGAATACCGGGTCAGCCGCCTCCTCTGCGACGCGCGCATCCTGTCGATCTTTGAAGGGGCGGCGGAAATCCAGGCGCAGGTGATCGCGCGCGGCCTGCTGGGGCGGGACGCGGCCTGACCGGGGGCGTTCCGTTCTCCGCTCGGCCAGATTGAAGGGGTGAAGCATCAATGACCGATGAAACGCCGGCGCCCGTCCGCATCGACCATGACGGCCCCGTCGCCACCGTCATGCTGGACAGGCCCGACCGGATGAATGCGCTCGACCTTGCCATGCGCCGGGCGCTGGCGGCGGCCTTTGCCGGGCTGGCCGCGGACCCGGCCGTCCGCGTCATCATCGTGACGGGCGGGGACAGGGTTTTCGCGGCGGGGGCCGATCTGCGGCTGCTGGCGGACAAGGGACCGGCGGCCGTGCGCGACCTTGGCCTGCCCGACCTTTGGCGGCCGCTGGCCGATTGTCCCAAGCCCGTTGTGGCTGCCGTCGCGGGCCCGGCGCTGGGTGCCGGGTGCGAACTGGCACTGATGTGCGACATGATCGTGGCCGACCGCACGGCCCGCTTCGGCCAGCCCGAGGCGCGGGTCGGCATCATGCCCGGGGCCGGCGGCACGCAACGGCTGGTCCGTGTGCTGGGCAAGCATGTGGCCAGCCATCTGCTGATGACGGGCGGGGTTCTGGACGGCGAGCGGGCCTGCACGCTGGGCCTTGTCTGCGAACTGGCCGATGATGGCGCCGTCCTGGTCGTGGCGCGCCGGCTGGCGGACAGGGTGGCTGCCATGCCGCCGCTGGCACTGGCCGCCATCAAGCGCACCCTGGCCACGGGCGCCGACCTGCCGCTGCCGGCGGCGATGGCGCTGGAGAACAGGGAATTCCTGCTGCTTTTCGATACGGGTGACCAGAAGGAGGGCATGGCCGCCTTCCTGGAAAAGCGGCCGCCCGATTTCAAGGGAAGGTGAGGAACCATGACCAGCGAGATCATCGGTGTCGTCGGCGCCGGTGTCATGGGCCGGGGCATCGCCCAGCTTTTCGTCAGGGCCGGCCATCAGGTTTGCCTGCATGACAGCCGGGAGGGTGCCGCCACGGTCGCGCGCGCGCATGTGCTTTCCATGCTGGACAGGCTGGCCGCCAAGGGGGCGATGACGCAGGCGGATGTGCGTGCCGCGGCCGGACGCCTGCTGCCGGTGCCGGACCTGTCCGGACTGGCCGGCTGCACCCTGGTGGTGGAAGCCATTGTGGAGGATCTGGAGGCCAAGCGTTCCTTGTTCGCGGCCCTGGAAGGGATTGTCGGCGAGGGGTGCCTGCTGGCCAGCAACACCTCATCGCTGACCGTCTCGGCCATCGCTGCCGGCTGCCGCCATCCGGCGCGGGTGGCGGGGCTGCATTTCTTCAACCCCGTGCCGCTGATGCGGATCGCCGAGGTGATCCCCGGCCTGCTGACCGACCCGGCCGTTGCGGACAGGCTGGCGGCGCTGGTGGCGGGGACCGGCCATCGTGCCGTCCTTGCCGCCGACCAGCCCGGTTTCCTGATCAACCATGCCGGCCGCGCGCTTTATACCGAGGGGTTGCGCCTGCTGGAGGAGGGGGTTGCCGGGGTGGCCGATATCGACCGCATCCTGCGGGACACGCTGGGCTTGCGCATGGGACCGTTCGAACTGCTGGACCTGACGGGCCTGGACGTGTCGGGCAAGGTCATGCAGTCCATCTATGAGCAGTTCCAGCATGATCCGCGCTATCGCCCGTCCTCGCTGGTGCCGCCGCGCCTGGCCGCCGGGCTGCATGGTCGCAAGACGGGACGGGGCTTCTACGCCTATGATGACGGGATGAAGCAGGAGCCACCGGAAATGCCGGTCCCGGCCGCCATTTCCGGCACGGCCTGGGTGCAGGATGGCGATGGTGCCGCGACGTTGCGCGCCCTGCTGGCCGCCGGGGGGGCCGCCCTGGCCGATGATCCGGCGGCGGCCGATATCCTGTTCACCCTGCCCTGGGGGATGGATGTGACGGGGGTGGCGGCCGCTGCCGGCCTGGAGGCCGCGCGGCTGGTCGGTGTCGATCCGCTGGGCGGGCTGTCGGGCCGGCTGGTGCTGATGGCGTCACCCGCGACGGACCCGGCCTTGCCGGTCCGGGCCCGGGGCTGGCTGGCTGCCGCGGGGCGGCAGGCAAGCCTGATCGCCGACAGCCCCGGCTTCGTCGCCCAGCGTGTGCTGGCCATGATCGTCAATACCGGTTGCGACATCGCACAAAGATCCATCGCCGCCCCGGCCGATATCGATGCCGCCGTGCGCCTGGGGCTGGGTTATCCCCTGGGGCCGCTGGAATGGGGCGACCGGGTTGGCGCGGCGCGGGTCCTGTCGATCCTGCAAGGGCTTCTGGCCGTCACGGGCGATCCCCGCTACCGGCCCAGCCCGTGGCTGCGCCGCCGCGCCCTGCTGGGCCTGCCGCTGACGGAGGCGTGATCCATGGAGACATTGTTGATCGACATGCCGCTCCCCGGTGTCCGTCGCCTGCGCATCGACCGGCCGGCGGCGCGCAATGCCATCGATGCCACCACGCGGGCGGCCCTGCGCGGGGCCGTGGCGGCTGCGGCGGGCGATCCTGCCGTGCGGGCGCTGGTCATCGCGGGCAATGGCGGCCTTTTCTGCGCGGGCGGCGACCTGGCCAGCCTGTCGGGGCTGGACTATGATGCCGCCCTGGCCCGCATGCGCGACGGGCATGGGCTGGTGGAACGGCTGTGGCATTTCCCCAAGCCGGTTGTGGCGGCCGTGGAACGCTATGCCATTGGTGCCGGCGCGGGGCTGGCGCTGCTGGCCGACCGGATCGTGATGGGAAGCGATGCCGTGCTGGGCCTTCCCTTCCTGAAGCTGGGCCTGGTGCCCGACTGGGGATTGATGGCGACCCTGCCGCGCCGTGCCGGCTGGCCCCTGGCCTGCCGGCTTCTCCAGGATGCGGGCAGCCTGTCGGCCGAAGCCGCCCTGGCGGCCGGTGCCGCCGACGCCGTGGCCGCCCCCGATGCCGTCATGCACGATGCATTGGCAGCGGCGGAACGGCTGGCGGCCCTGCCATCGGCGGCCTTTGCGCTGCTGAAGGCTCGGATGCGGGCAGGCGGGCTGGACCTGCCGGCGGAGGCGCAGGCGCAGGCCCTGTGTCTGGCCGGGCCGGAATTCGCGGAGGGTTACGCCGCCCTGCGTGAACGGCGCCCGCCCCGTTTCCATCCCGGCTGACGGATATCCGCCGTGCCGTACCATATCCCGGTGAGTGCAACTCACTGGGATCCGGTATCAATCCTCCGGCGCGATGGTGACGCGCATGCCGTCCAGCGCCGGGGTCAGCGACACCTGGCAGGACAGGCGGGAATTGTCCCGACGATGGTCGCTGCTGTCCAGCAGGTCGTTCTCGTCCGGTCCGACGGGCGGCAGCACCGGGGTGAAGGCCGGATCGACATAGACATGGCAGGTCGCGCAGGAACAGCAACCACCGCACAGGGCCAGCAGGTCGTCAAAGCCATTGTCGCGCAATATCTCCATGACCGACAGGCCCGCATCCCCTTCCACGGTCCTTTCTTCGCCCTGTCGGGTCGTGACGATCAACCTTGGCATCCTGTTCCCCTTCTTGTCGGCCGCTATCATGACCGGTTGTCAGCAGATCGTTACCAGCACGGCCCCATTGCTGGCAACAATATGCTGCGGTCCTGCGCCGGTCAGGCCGCAGGGGCGGGAAGGGCGGCGATGGTCCCGGCATGGCGGCTCACCGCCGCCCAGCCTTCCGGCGCATCGGCCAGCAAGGCATCGACCAGACCCGCGGCCTGATCATGATCACCCTGGATCAGGGCCTGTTCGATCCGTCCCGCCAGATGCTGCATCCGGCGCAGCCCCATGTTGCCGGCCAGGGAGATCATGCTGTGCGCTTCCCGCCGCAAATGGTCCCAGTTGCCTTCCCGGCGGAGGGTGTCCATCCGGGCGGTACGGTCTTGTGCGGCTTCCAGAAACTGTTCCAGCATCCGGGTCAGTTGAGGCGCGCTGGTGAAATCCAGCAACCTGTCCAGCACGCCGGTTTCCATTATGGATGGCAGGCCGGTATCGTCCCTGCTCTCCTCCTCGCCGCCTGCCCCTGGTTTGCCAGGTTGCGCCGTTGCGCGCGGATGCTGGCCGGCCCAGCGCGACACCGCCTGGCGCAGCGTCGCAGGGGCATAGGGCTTGGAGATATAATCGTCCATGCCGGCCTGCAGGTAGGATTCGCGCATGCCGACCATGGCGTTGGCGGTGACGGCGATGATGGGGGTCCGGTCCATGCCGGTCTGGCTTTCCTGGGTGCGGATCAGGCGGGTGGCTTCGATGCCGTCCATTCCCGGCATCTGGACATCCATCAGGATCAGGTCGTAGCGGCAGGCACCGGCAGCGACCGTCGCTTCCATGCCATCACCCACCAGATCGACGCTATAGCCGTCACGCTCAAGGATCAGGCGGGCCACGTTCTGGTTCACCGGATTGTCGTCGACCACCAGCACGCGCTGACGGCGGTCGGTGGGCGTTGACGGTGCGGCGGCAGGCGTCGGGATGGGTTCGCCGAACAGGCGGCCCAGTGTTTCGCGCAAGGACTGGATGCGGACGGGCTTGGGAATGACGGCGTCGAAGGCGTCGGCAGCGGGGTCGCCCGTATCCAGCCGCCCGGAGGAGGTGACCAGCACCAGCTTGATGCCCGCGAAACTGGGATGGTTGCGCAGCCAGCGGCCCAGCGTGTCCCCGCCCATGCCCGGCATCATATGATCGATCAGGATCACCTTGGGGCAGGTGCCTTCCCGCAGACCCCGTTCCAGTTCCGACATTGCCGTCGGGGCGCCATTCGCCGTCACGGGGAGCATACCCAACTGTTCAAGCTGCCGGCCCAGGATGCGGCGGTTGGTTTCCACATCATCGATCACCAGTGCGCGGTGTCCCTTCAACTGTTTCGGCAGTTCCTTGGTGTCGGGCGGTGCCGCGGCCGCTGGCGGCAGGGCCAGTGTGAAGCTGAAGCGGCTGCCTTCGCCCGCCTGGCTCTCGACCTGGATGTCCCCGCCCATCAGGTCCAGCAATTGCCTGCAGATTGTCAGGCCCAGGCCTGTGCCGCCATAACGGCGGGTGATGGAATTGTCGGCCTGACTGAATTTCTGGAAAAGCTGCTCCATCTGCCCGACCGTCATGCCGATGCCCGTATCGGTCACGGTGAAGCGCAAGGCCGTATGCCCCGCTGCGGTGCCGACTGCACTCTCATCGGTGCGCACATCGATGGTGACACTGCCGCTTTCCGTAAATTTCACGGCATTGCCGGCCAGGTTCAGCAGGATCTGGCGCAGCCGGGTCGGATCGCCGCGATAGGCCCTGTTGACGTCTGGCGCGATATCGGCATTCAGCGAGATGCCCTTCTGCCGCGAACGCGGCGCCAGCAGGGCCACGACCCCGTCCACCATGTCTGCCAGCAGGAAATCGATCGTCTCCAGTTGCAGCTTGCCCGCCTCCAGCTTGGAGACGTCCAGAATGTCGTTGATGATGTAGAGCAGCGCGTCGGCGCTGTCGCGAATCGTCTCCGCGTATCCCTGCTGCTCGGGTGTCAGCGCCGTATCCATCAGCAGGCCCGCCATGCCGATGATGCCGTTCATCGGCGTGCGCACCTCATGGCTCATATTGGCCAGGAACTCCGATTTGGCCTGATTGGCGCGTACTGCCTCGCCACGTGCAGTCTCGGCGGATGCCGCGGATGCCTCTGCCACGCGGCGGGCCCGGTCCAGGTCGGCGGCCAGGGCCTGCAGGTTCCGGGCCTGGTCGCCCAGCCGGTCGCGCGCCGCGCGCAGTTCCTGCTCCTGCGCCACGCGCTGCCCGACTTCACGGGTGGCCGACACGATGCGCTGTCCGGCCCGCGCATCGGCGGCCAGGGCGAATGCCGTTTCCACCCAAATCCAATGCCCGTCGCCATGGCGCATGCGATAGGTCACCGGCGGGCAGGGCATGCCGGCCAGCAGGATTGACAGGCCACGTTCCAGCGTTTGCAGATCATCTTCATGCACCCGGTCCTGCGGCGCGCTGCCCACCAGTTGCTCGGGTGGATGACCCATCATCCAGGTGGCGGTCGGCGACACGTAGAGATAGGTGCCGTCCAGGGCGTGCAGGGCCACCACGTCGCTGCTCTGTTCAGACAGCAGCCGGTATTGCGCATCGCGGGTTGCCAGTTCGGATGCCTGACGCTGCAGGTTGCCGGCCATTTCGTTCACGGCGTCGGCCAGGCGGCCGATCTCCCCGGGACCGGACGGCGCGCGCAGACCCAGTTCGCCTTCGCCCAGCCGCTGCACCGTGCGTGCAAGCTGGCGCAGCGGGTCCAGCACGGTGCGCGACAGACCCAGGTAAAGGGTCAGGATGGCCAGCACGGCCAGCAACAGAACCATGCCCATATGGCGCCGGAATTCCGTCGTGGCATTGGCCAATACCTGCGCGCGGGGATAAGAAATGATGATGTGCATGGCGCCGTTATCCACGGACGCGAACCCCATCAGCCGGTCCACCTCGTCCAGCCCCGGCCCGGTCCAGACACCGCTTTCATGGGTCATTGCCTCCCGGACGAAGGGCAGGTGATCCAGCCGGGTGCCGTCGAGCCCGCGCACCACGGGATAGCGCATCAACAGGGCCCCATCGGCATCCAGCGCCATCAAGGTGGCGCCGGGCGCGCTGGCCAGCGTCCGGGTGGCCAGATCCTCCAGCCCGTCCGTCAGGGCGCCGATGACGGCGACGCCCACCACATGCCGGTCCTGGTCCAGGATAGGCTGTGCATGCACCATGATAGGGCGCCCGCTGACGCGGGAGCGGAGATAGCCGCTGGTGACGGGCACGCCCGTTGCCAGAACCTTCTGGAAATAATCGCGGTCACCCAGATTGACCTTGCTGTCATCCTCCGCCGTGGAACAGACGATCGAACCGTCGGGACGGGCAATGAAGATATGTGACAGCCACGGCTGTATGCTGCGCAGGGTCAGCAGGCTGTGCTGGCAATCCTGGCGCGGCAGGCCGGCGATGCGGGTGGCGACGACATTCACCATCCTCTGCAATCCCAGGATCAGTTCCGTATGTTCACTGGCAGCAAAACGGGCCAGATCCAGGGCGTGGACCATCATCTGCCGTTCCGCGTCGTTGCGCCGTGACTGGTTCTCCACGATCAGAATGGCGGCAAGGGCGGCAATCACCGTTGCCACCAGCAATATCAGGCGCCCGCGCAAGGTGAGGAAATGTACCGCCATAGTGGGTTTGATCC
Source organism: Niveispirillum fermenti (assembly GCF_052474395.1). NCBI lineage: Bacteria > Pseudomonadati > Pseudomonadota > Alphaproteobacteria > Rhodospirillales > Azospirillaceae > Niveispirillum > Niveispirillum fermenti. The sequence goes on from NZ_CP156679.1 coordinate 191,727, forward strand.
AGGGGGAAGTCGGTCCGCCTGTAACGGCCGACTAACCGCATCATACGCCGATGCACTGACAAACAGAACGTCCCGCCGCGATCGCGGGTCGGTCCATTGGGATAGGCGCAAGAGGTGTGCCTATACGGAATGGGCGCTTGCTTCTGTAGCGTTCGGGGTTAACCTTTAGGCAGGATAATGATGTTAAGCGTCAGGTTGTGTCTGCTGATGTCTGCGTGTGTATGTGCGCCGGGGGCTCGTCTTGGAATTCAACATACTGGGTCTGTGCTTCACCGGTGCCGATGATGGACTGACGATCAGCCATGACCCATGGCTGGTCGCGCTTTCCTATGTGACGGCGGCTTTCGCGTCCTATGTCGCCCTGGACATGGCCGAACGACTGCGTCACGCCGAGGGGCGCTGGCGGGCGGCTTGGCACACCGCGGCCGCTGTGGCGCTGGGCGGTGGCATTTGGGTCATGCATTTCCTGGGCATGCTGGCCCTGCGCGTGGCTTTTCCATTCGGCTTCCACGAGGGGCTGACCCTGCTGTCACTGGCCGTGCCCATCGGTGTCGTGGCCCTGGGCCTGTGGCTGGTGGGGCAGGGAACGGGTCTGCTGCGCCTGTTGCTGGCCGGGGTCATTGTCGGCATGGGTGTCGTGGTCATGCATTACACCGGCATGGCGGCGATGCTGGTGCCTGGCACCATCGCCTATACGCCGGGTCTGTTCTCCCTGTCGGTGATGATCGCGGTGGCGGCGGCCATCGTGGCGCTTTGGCTGGCCCTGACCCCGCAACGCATGGGGTTGCGGGTGGTGGCGGCACTGGTGATGGGCATGGCCATATGCGGCATGCATTATACCGGCATGGAAGCGCTGGTGATCAATATCGACCCCACCCTTCCGGTCGACATGGATGGTCTGCCCCGGCCCCTGCTCGCGGCATTGATCGCTGTCATGGCGTATGGCCTGCTGATCCTGGCCCTGGTGGCCGGCATTGCCGACCGCCGCATCTCCGCCGCGTCCGCGCGTGAGGCCGAGCAGTTGCGCCGCGCCAACCACATCCTGGAAGAGGAGATGCGCGAGCGCCGGCGCGTGGAGGCGGAGCTGGAGCAGGCCCGTCAGGCGCTGGAATGCCGCGTCGCCGAGCGCACCCGCGATCTGGAGGAGGCGCGCCAGCGGGCCGAGGCGGCCAGCCAGGCCAAGTCGGACTTCCTGGCCTCCATGAGCCATGAGCTGCGGACCCCGCTGAATTCCGTCATGGGCTTTTCCCAGCTTTTGCTGTTCAACCGTGCGCGGGAACCGCTGACGCCCAAGCAGGAGCGCGCGGCCACCCAGATCGAAAAGGCGGGTGCCCATCTGCTGCGGCTGATTGATGAGGTGCTGGACCTGGCCAAGGTGGAGGCCGGGCACATGACCTTGTCGCTGGAGCCGGTGGATGCCGCCGCCGTGGCGCGTGACATGGTCACGACGCTGCAGCCCGCGGCGGATGGCGCCAATGTCGGCCTGTCGCTGGAACTGCCGGATGGCCCCGTCAGTGTGGTGGCGGATCAGACACGCCTGACCCAGGTGCTGACGAACCTGACCAGCAATGCCATCAAATACAATGTCCCGGCGGGTCGTGTCGTCCTGTCGCTATCGGAAGGGCCGGAGGGGCGCATCACCCTGGCGGTCAGTGATACGGGCATGGGCATTCCTGCCGACCGCCTGTCTGACCTGTTCCAGCCGTTCAACCGTCTGGGCCGGGAACATGGGGCGGTGGAAGGGACGGGCATTGGCCTGACCATCTGCCAGCGGCTGGTCGAGGCGATGGGGGGCGCCATCGAGGTGGAAAGCCAGGAAGGGAAGGGCAGCCGGTTCTCCTTCCACCTGCCGGCGGCCCGTCTGGCCAGCCTGGCATCTGTGGGACCTGTGGAGCGGGTACAGGCCGGTCCGGCACCGGGTGTGCAGACCATGCTCTATGTGGAAGACAATCCCGCCAACATCCAGCTCATGCGGGACCTGATCGACAGTCTTGGCGGCTTCCGCCTGCTGATCGCCGCCGATCCGGGATCGGGGCTGCATCTGGCCACCACCTACCGGCCCGACATCATGATCCTGGATATCAACCTGCCCGGGATGGACGGGTTCGAACTGTTATCCCGGCTGCGGGCGGACCCCGCCACGGCCGATATCCCGGCGCTCGCCCTGTCGGCCAATGCCCTTCCGCGTGAAGTGGAACGGGGGATTGCTGCCGGCTTCCGCAGCTACCTGACGAAGCCCCTGCGCGTCCCGGAGTTCATGGCCGCGGTGGAGGAGGCTTTGGCGGAGGCACGCAGATGACCCAATTCATCCTCCCGCCTTCGTCCGACATGGAGGATGCGCTTCTGTCGGCGCGCCTGCTCGTCGTTGACGACCTGCCGGCCAATGTCGAACTGCTGCTTGGCATGCTGGAAATGGCGGGCTTCACCGACGTGCAGTCCACCACCGATCCGTTCGAGGGGCTGGCCCTGGCCCAGCACGGGCAGCCCGACCTGGTCCTGCTGGATTACCGGATGCCGGGCCTGGACGGCCCGACCTTCATTTCCCGCCTGAAGGCGGGTTTGGGCACGGAAGCCCCACCTGTCCTGGTCGTGACAGCCCAGAATGACGAGGGCAGCCGGCGCAAGGCACTGGAAGCCGGCGCCCGGGACTATGTGACCAAGCCCTATGCCTTCTGGGAACTGATCGCGCGGTCACGCAATCTTCTGGAACTGCATCTGCTGCACCGGGCCCAGCGCCAGCATTCCGTGCGGCTGGAACAGCAGGTGCTGGAACGCACGGCCGAGCTGGAACGCACGCGGGCGGAAATCATCCGTCGCCTCTGTACAGCCGGGGAGTTCCGGGACGAGGACACGGGCCAGCATGTCACCCGCATCGGCCGGCTGTCGGCCGAACTGGCGGGGCTGGCGGGGCTGGACACCATCTATGTCAACAAGATCGGCAGTGCGGCCCCCCTGCACGATATCGGCAAGATCGGCATCCCCGACAATGTGCTGTTGAAGCCCGGCCGCCTGGACGAGGCCGAATGGGTCATCATGCGCACCCATGCGGAGATCGGTGCCCAGATCCTGGGCGGCAGCGGGTTGAAGCTGCTGGACCTGGCGTCGGAGATCGCCCTGTCCCATCACGAGAAATGGGACGGCAGCGGCTATCCGCGCGGGCTGGCGGGGGAGCACATTCCCCTATCCGGCCGCATCGTGGCCATCTGCGATGTGTTCGACGCCCTGCTGTCGCGCCGGCCCTACAAGGAACCCTGGCCGGTTGAGCGGGTCATCGACCATCTGGCGGCCAGTGCCGGCGCCCATCTCGATCCCGGACTGACACGGCTGTTCCTGGATAATATTGACCGGATGCTGGCCATCCGCGCCGAATTGGCGGACTGATCGCCCGTCACTCGGTCTGCCAGGCAAGGCCCTTGGCCGGCCCTGCCGGGTGGCGGGGCATACCCTGCCACGTGCCCAGATGCAGCAATGCCGTCTCGTAGGAGGTCGTGGCATTGTCCAGGGTGAAATCCTGTACCCGCCGGCGCAGGGCATCTGCGGACACCGGATGGCTCAGGGCGGCATCCATGGCATCGGCCAGCGCCGCCGTGTCGTCAACGGGCACCAGCGGTCCCAGCGCCCCCTGGCGCAGCAATTCGCGCGGGCCGCCAGGGCAATCGGTGGACACCACGGGGCAGCCCAGAGCCATCGCCTCCACCAGCACCCCGGGCATTCCTTCCCAGCGCGAGGACAGAACGAACAGGTCGGCCCCGGCGAACCGGTCGAACGGGTTGCTGACCAGACCGGGAAACTCGACAAGACCGGCGATGCCCAGACTGTCGGCCAGGACATGCAAGGCCGATCGGTCCGGCCCGTCGCCGGCCAGCACCAGCCGTGCCTTGCGCCGGGCCGACAGCAGGGCGAAGGCGTGCAGCAATGTGTCGAATCCCTTCTGCCGCACGAAGCGCCCCATGGCCAGGATGCGGACCGTCCCGTCGCCTGCCGGCAAGGGCCGCCGCGCGGCATGCAGCCGGTCGGGCAGAATGGGGCTGGCCACCGTCAGCACGCGGCCGGCAGGCAGACCGGTCACGCTGACCACGTCGCGCGCGACATCCCCGGATACGGCCAGCACCGCATCCGCCCGGCGCCAAAGCCAGGCTTCCGCTGCGCGGCGGGGGTTGATGGTCGCGTCGTGCCGCCGGGACAGATGATTGCTGGCCCGCAGCACCAGGCGGATGGCGGGCCGGCCGGCCAGCGTATGGGCAAGGACGGACGGAATCACGGCATGATTGGCCATGCCGACCAGCATGTCGGGGCGGTTATGGCGCAGGTAGCGGGAGAGCGGGCGGATGGCAGCGGCAAGATCGCCCGTGCGCACGCCGCCCGATGCAACATCGGGGGCAGGGGAAGGGGCCAGCGGCAGGCGCATCACCCTGGGGCCGACAAGACCGGTTTCCGGGCCGCCATCGACGGCTGTGACCAGATCGATGCGGTGGCCGCGTGCGGCCAGCCCATTCGCCAGCATGATGGTGCGCCGTTGGGCGCCGCCCGTGGAAAGCGAATGCACAAAGAAGGCGAGATGCATGGATAAGGGGCCCCCTCAGACCCTTCAGGCGGTTGTGCCTGCCGCCCGTCTCCATTCCTGTGGGGCGGTCGATATGGCGCCGCAGCATACCGCGTGTGCCTGACAATTTTCTGACGGGGCCATGACCGGACCGTGACGCGGATCGCGGAACAGCATTACAAAAAGTTTATGATCTTTTTGGCGCAGGGCTTTGCCGGGCCGGGCGTATAAGGTGTTGTGAAACCTTGCCCACCTGCCCAAAGACAGGATACGCAACCCGTGAGCACCCATCCGCCCAAGGCCACCCAAAGCCGGACTGGCCGCCGTAAGTCCCTTTCTTTTTTCCGACGCCGATCATTCATGGCCATAGTGGGTGTCGGGCTTGCCGCGGGTGCGGCCTGGTGGTTCCTCGGGCGTGACGACGGGGGCGGGGAGACCGCCCAGTTTCTGACCGCGCGGGTTGAGCGGGGCAATATCGAGGACAGCGTGACGGCGCTGGGCAATCTCCAGCCCCGTGATTATGTCGATGTCGGCACCCAGGTATCCGGCCAGTTGCGCATCGTCCATGTGGAGGTCGGGCAGGATGTGAAGCAGGGCGACCTGCTGGCGGAGATCGACCCCACGGTTTACGAGGCACGGGTGGAGGCCGACCGTGCGCAACTGGACAATCTGGCGGCACAGCTTATCCAGCGGGAAGCCGAGCTGGATCTGGCCCGCCTGCAATTCACGCGGCAGAAGAATCTGCTGGCTGAAAACGCGACCAGCCAGGACAGCTTCCAGAGCGCGGAGAAGACCCTGCGCGCTGCGGAGGGTGCCGTGAAGGCCGTGCAGGCCCAGATCCGTCAGACCAACTCCACCCTGCGCGGGGACGAGGCCAATCTGGGCTATACCAAGATCTATGCCCCCATGTCGGGCACGGTCGTTTCACAGAATTCCAAGCAGGGCCAGACCCTGAATGCCAACCAGTCGGCCCCCATCGTGGTCCGCATCGCCGATCTGTCGGTGATGACCGTGACGACGCAGGTTTCCGAAGCCGACGTGTCGCGACTGCGCATCGGCATGCCCGCCTATTTCACGACGCTGGGCCGGCCGGATCGCCGCTGGACGGGCACGCTCGCCAAGATCAACCCGACCCCCGAAATCGTGAACAATGTCATCCTCTACAACGCGCTGTTCGATGTGGAGAATCGGGGCGGCGATCTGATGACGCAGATGACGGCGCAGACCTTCTTCATCGCCGCCGCCGCCCAGGATGTGCTGCGCGTGCCTGTGGCCGCCTTGCAGCAGCGTGGCTCCGGCCCCGCCGGGGGTGCCGCCGACGGGGAGCGCCGCCGCCAGCGTCCGGCCGCCCCGGCCGGGGAGACTGCCCCCACCGGCGCCGCACCGCCCGAGGCCGCCCCCGCCGATGGCCAGCCGCGTGGCCGCCCGCGCATGGCGCAGGTGCTGAAGGCCGATGGCACGGTGGAGGAACGGCGCATCATGATCGGCGTCAGCGACCGCGTGAATGCGGAGGTGCTGTCCGGCCTGCAGGAAGGGGAGACCATCGTGGTCGGCCGCCGCCCGTCCGCCGGACAGTTGCAGGCGCAGCGTAACCAGCAGCAGCAGAACATGCAGCGCATGCGGCCGCCGGGGATGCTATGAGCACGCCACACGCCAACGGTGGGGTCACACCGCTGATCGAACTGGTGGACATCACCAAGACCTATTCCAACGGCGATCTTGCGGTGCAGGTGCTGAAAGGCGTCTCGCTGAAGATCCATCCGGGGGAATTCGTGGCCATCATGGGCGCGTCGGGTTCCGGCAAGTCGACCCTGATGAATATCCTGGGCTGTCTGGACCGGCCGACCACGGGGCAGTATCTGTTCGACGGGCGGGACGTATCCACCTTCGACCGCGACATGCTGGCCCTGCTGCGGCGCGAGGCGTTCGGCTTCGTGTTCCAGAGCTATAACCTGATCCCCATGGCCACGGCGGCGGAGAATGTCGAGGTCCCCGCCGTCTATGCCGGCATGGGGCGTCAGGCGCGACAGGAGCGGGCGGGCGAATTGCTGTCCGCCCTGGGGTTGGCCGACCGCATGGACCACAGGCCCAGCCAGCTTTCCGGCGGCCAGCAGCAGCGCGTGTCCATCGCGCGCGCGCTGGTCAATGGCGGTCAGGTGATCCTGGCCGACGAACCGACGGGCGCCCTGGACAGCCGCAGCGGCGAAGAGGTGATGCGCCTGTTGAGCGATCTGGCGTCGCGCGGCCACACCGTCATCCTGATCACCCACGACCGTGACGTGGCCGGCAATGCCCGCCGGCTGGTGGAGATAAAGGACGGGCAGATCGTGGCCGACGGCCCGACCCCGCATGCGCTGGAGGCCGCGGCCCCGCCGCCCGTGCCCGTGCATCCCGTGACCGTTCCGGAACCGGGACAGGATAGCGGCTGGACCGTGTGGGAACTGGCGGAGGCCTTCCGCATGGCCCGCCGCGCCCTGTCGGCCAATCTCTACCGCACGGTGCTGACGCTGCTGGGCATCGTCATCGGCGTGGCATCGGTGGTGACCATGCTGGCCGTGGGCAACGGGTCGGAAAGGGCCATGGTGGAGCGGATCAGCGCCATGGGCACGAACCTGCTGGTCATCCGCCCCGGCGCGCCGGGACAGCGCAATGCCAATGGCGTGGCCACCCTGGTGCCGGAGGATGCCGACGCCATCCACGGCATCCCCAACGTCATCGTGGCCGTGCCGGAATATAGCGGCAACATGACGGCCCGCGCCGGCAACATGGACTATCAGACCCAGGTGACGGCCACCAGTCCCGGCATGCAGCAGGCCCGGGCCTGGGAAATGGCGGCCGGCACCTTCTTCGACGATGCCGCGGAGGACAGCTATGCCCCCGTCGCCGTCATCGGTCAGACCGTGGCCAACAACCTGTTCGCCGGCGCCGATCCCGTGGGTCAGTACATCCTGCTGCGCAATGTGCCGTTCCAGGTGATCGGCGTCCTGGCACCGAAGGGTGCCAGTCCGGTCGGCCAGGATCAGGATGATGTCGTGTTCGTGCCGCTGACCACGGGCAGCTATCGCGTGTTCGGCCAGCGCAACCTGCGCTCCATCACGGTGCTGGTCGATGATCTCTCGATCATCGGGGAGACGGAGGCCCTGATCACCAGCCTTCTGACCGCCCGCCACCAGGCAGAGGATTTCCAGGTCCGCAACACGGCCTCCTTCATCGACACGCTGTCGGCCATGCGCCAGACCATGACCATCCTGCTGGGCTCCATCGCGGCGATCTCGCTGCTGGTGGGCGGCATCGGGGTCATGAACATCATGCTGGTGAACGTGACGGAACGGACACGGGAAATCGGTATCCGTATGGCCACCGGCGCCCGTGCCCGGCATGTCATGCAGCAATTCCTGCTTGAAGCGCTGCTGGTATCGGCGCTGGGCGGGGTGATCGGCGTGGCGCTGGGCATTTCCGTGTCGCTGCTGTTGACCTTCTTCGGGGTCGACATCCAGCTGACCCTGCCCCCCATGATGCTGGCCTTCGGCTGTGCCTTCGCCACGGGCCTGATCTTCGGCTACACGCCCGCCCGCCGGGCCGCCCTGCTGGACCCCGTCGTGGCCCTGGCGGCCGACTGACCCTTTTTCCGGATCATCTGCATGACCGCTCGCCCTTCCCGTCTTTTCCTTCCCCTGCTGCTGGCCGGAACGGCGTTGCTGACCGGCTGCGCACATGGCGATTACGGCACCACCACGTCCCCTGTCACGCCGCAGGCCGCCTGGCAGCGGGCCGATGCGTCCGTGGCGTCCACCCCCTGGCCGGCGGCTGACTGGTGGGGCGGCTTCGGGTCGGCGGAGTTGCTGACCCTGCTGGGGGATGCCCGCGCCGCCAATCCGGACCTGGCCGCCGCCGCGGCGCGGCTGGCGCAGGCCGATGCCCGGGCGCGGGCCGCGGGTGCCGCCCTGCTGCCCACCCTGGGGGCCAGTGCCGGCCTCAGCCGTCAGGAAAGCGATGCCTCGGGTCCCGGCGGGCGCAGTGGCCGGACCAGTTCCAGCCTGGGGCTTTCCGCCGCCTATGAGCTGGATTTCTGGGGGGCGAACCGCGCTGCGGCCGACAGTGCGGCGGCCGGCGTGGTCATCAGCCGGCTGGACCAGGAAACGGTGGCCCTGACCGTGACGGCGGGGGTCGCCAACGGCTATTTCCAGGTCCTGTCCCTGCGCGACCGTGTTCGCAGCGCAGAGGAAAGCCTGGCGCTGGCCGAGCGGGTGATGGCGGTGGTCGATGCCCGCTATCGCAACGGCGCCGCCACGGCGCTGGAGGTGGCCCAGCAGCGCAATGCCCTTGTCAGCCAGCAGGCTGCCCTGCCGGCCCTGCGCCAGCAGGAGGTGGCGGCGCTGAACAGTCTGGCCGTGCTGCTGGGGCGTGCCCCGGCCGACCTGTCGGTGTCGGGCACGGGCCTGGGCGGCTTGGGCCTGCCCGCCACGGGCGTCGGCGTGCCGGCCGATCTGCTGGAACGCCGGCCCGACCTGAAGGCTGCTGCCGTGCAACTGGAGGCGGCGGGTGCGGACATCGTGGCCGCCCGCGCCGCCCTGTACCCCGCCGCCACGCTGAACCTGTCCGGCACCCTGACCGGTGCCGGCCTGTCCAGTCTGGTCGATGCGCCCGGTGCGGTGGCCAGCCTGGGCCTTTCCCTGGCCCAGAGCCTTTTCGACGGCGGCCGCCGCCGTGCCCAGGTGGAGGTGGCCCAGGCCCGCCGCGTGGAACTGGTGGAAACCTATCGCAAGGCCATCCTGACCGGCTTCTCCGATGTGGAGACGGCGCTGGCCCAGGCCCGCAACACCGAAAGCCAGCGGCGTTTTCAGGAAGAGGCCGTGCGGCTGTCGCGGGAGCTTTTCCGGCTGGCTGAAACCCGTTACCGGGAAGGGGCCGTGGACCTGTTGACCCTACTGGACGCCCAGCGTTCGCTGTTGTCCGCCCAGGACCAGTTGACACAGGTGCGTCTGGCCGAAATGCAGACCGCCATCGCCCTTTTCCGCGCCCTGGGCGGCGGCTGGTCCGCGGCCTGAGGGCGGTGGGGCGCTTTCCGGCGCCCTTTGGATGTGTCCGGTATCCGCTGCTGCCGAGGCCGGGTGGGGGCTCGTCGGGTGATAACCGCCCGCAACGGGCAAAGATGAATATTTTGAGCAATGTTCATTTTTGTGACGCCCGTCACACCGGGCCTCTGCCTGCTTTGTCACAGTGCCGGCGCGGTGATGGCTGGGGCGAAGGGCCGGGGCCGCTTCCAAAGGATCGGAGAGAAATCGATGAACACCCGTTCGATCGGGCGGTTGCGCATGGCTGTCGCCATGTCCGCCCTGCTTTCATCCATCTCTGCCACCGCCGTCCATGCGCAGGCGGACCGGCCGGATGATGGCTGGTATGTGCGGCTGGGCGTGCTGGGGGGCGTCATGCCCGACTATGAAGGATCCGACAGCTATAGAATCCGTCCCCTGCCGGATGTCGAGATCACCTACGACAACCGCTTCTTCCTTTCCCGCCAGGGGCTTGGTGCCAATCTTGTCAGCAACGACAATCTGACCCTGGGCGCGGCCATCGCGTTTGACAGCGGGCGCTCGTCAAAGCGCGATGCGGCGCTGGCCGGTTACCGCAATGTCGGCGATACGGCCCTTGGCCGCATCTTTGCCGAGTATACGATCGACCGGCTGATGCTGTCGGTGGATGTCGCGACCGACCTGCTGGGTGATGGCCATAAGGGGACGGAAGCGACCCTCTCCGCCACCTGGATGTTCAATCCCGCCGGTCGCACCATGCTGCTGGTCGGCCCGTCGCTGACCTGGGCCAGTGATGATTACATGCATTCCTATTTCAGCACCACGGCCGACCGGCTGCGGCCGGCGGGCGGTTCGGCCGCGGTCCCGCCGGGATCGCGCACGGGATACAGGGCCGGGGCGGGGCTGAAGAATGCCGGCCTTACGGCCATCATGATCCATCCGCTGGGCGAGAACTGGTCGATCACGGGCTTCGCGGGCTATTCCCGCCTGCTGGGCGATGCTGCCGACAGCCCGTTCGTGAAGGATAATGGCAGCCGTGACCAGGTGATGGGCGCGCTGGGCCTGTCCTACACGTTCTGACGCCGCTTCAGGCGCTGCCCGTCGAACGCCAGAAGGGGGGCGGAATTTTCCGCCCCCCCTTCTTTCCCATGTTCGTCGCTCCGCAGGGTCAGGCCGTGCGCTTGGCGCTGATCATCTCCATGATCTCCGCCGCGGCCTTCGGGATGTTGGTTCCCGGGCCATAGATGGCGGCCGCACCGGCCTTCAGCAGGAACTCGTAATCCTGGGGCGGGATGACGCCGCCGCAGACGATGAGGATGTCGCCCGCACCCTGTTCCTTCAGGGCGGCGGCCAGTTGCGGGACCAGTGTCTTGTGGCCGGCGGCGAGGCTGGAGACGCCGACGACATGGACGTCGTTTTCGATGGCCTGACGGGCGGCTTCTTCGGGCGTCTGGAACAGGGCACCGACATCGACGTCGAAGCCGATATCGGCGAAGGCGGTGGCGATGACCTTGGCGCCACGGTCATGGCCGTCCTGGCCCATCTTCACCACCAGCATGCGGGGGCGGCGGCCTTCCTGCTCGGCGAAGGCGGCCACGTCCTTCTGGATCTGCTGGAAGCCGGCATCCCCCTCATAGGCCGCGCCATAGACGCCGGAGACGGAGCGGATGGTGGCGCGGTGGCGCGTGAATACCTCTTCCATGGCGTCGGAAATCTCCCCGACCGTGGCGCGGGCACGGGCGGCATCCACCGCGAGCGCCAGCAGGTTACCGGATTTCTCGGCCGCCGCCTTGGTCAGGGCGGCCAGGGTCTCGCGCACCTTGGCTTCGTCACGGCTGGCGCGGATGCGCTGCAGCAGGGCCACCTGTGCCTCACGCACGGCGGTATTGTCGATGTCCAGCACGTCCACCTTTTCCGGATTCTGCGGACGGTACTTGTTGACGCCGACGATCACCTCCTCGCCCCGGTCGATGCGGGCCTGACGCCTTGCGGCTGCCTCCTCGATCATCAGCTTGGGCAGGCCGCTTTCCACGGCCTTGGTCATGCCGCCCATCTCCTCCACCTGATCGATCAGCTTTTCGGCGGCTTCGGCCAGCGAGGCCGTCAGATGCTCGACATAGTAGCTGCCGCCCAGCGGATCGACCACATGCGGGATGCGGGTTTCCTCGGCAATGATCAGCTGGGTATTGCGGGCGATGCGGGCGCTGAACGGCGTGGGCAGGCCCAGGGCCTCGTCGAAGCTGTTGGTGTGCAGGCTCTGCGTGCCGCCCATGATGGCGGCCATGGCCTCAATCGTGGTGCGGATGACATTGTTATAGGGGTCCTGCTCCGTCAAGGACACGCCCGAGGTCTGGCAATGGGTGCGCAGGGCCAGCGAGCGGGCATCCTTGGGCTGGAAATGCTTCTCCATCAGCTTGGCCCAGAGCAGGCGGGCGGCGCGCAGCTTCGCCACCTCCATGAAGAAATCCATGCCGATGGCGAAGAAGAAGGACAGGCGCGGGGCGAACTTGTCCACGTTCAGGCCCTTGGCCAGGGCGGCGCGGACATATTCCATGCCGTCGGCCAGCGTGAAGGCCAGTTCCTGCACCGCCGTGGCCCCGGCCTCCTGCATATGGTAGCCGGAAATGGAGATGGAGTTGAACTTGGGCATGAAATTCGCCGTGTATTCGATGATATCGGCGATGATCCGCATGCTGGGTTCGGGCGGATAGATATAGGTGTTGCGGACCATGAATTCCTTCAGAATGTCGTTCTGAATGGTCCCGGACAGCTTGGCCGTGTCGACACCCTGTTCCTCACCGGCCACGATATACATGGCCAGGATGGGCAGAACCGCCCCGTTCATGGTCATGGAGACGGACATCTTGTCGAGCGGGATACCGTCGAACAGGATCTTCATGTCCTCCACGCTGTCGATGGCCACGCCGGCCTTGCCGACATCGCCCACGACGCGGGGATGGTCGCTGTCATAGCCGCGATGGGTGGCCAGATCGAAGGCCACCGACAGGCCCATTTGCCCTGCGGCCAGGTTCGCGCGGTAGAACTTGTTGCTGGCCTCAGCGGTGGAGAAGCCCGCGTACTGGCGGATGGTCCAGGGCTTCACCGCGTACATGCTGGCGCGCGGGCCGCGCGTGAAGGGGGCGAAACCGGGCAGGGTGCCCACGCTTTCCAGCCCTTCCAGGTCCTCGGCGGTATAGAGCGGCTTGACCGCCAACCCCTCCGCCGTCGTGCGGGTCAGGTCTTCAAGCTTCGCGTCCTTGCCCACATCCTTGGCGGCGAGGGCTTCCCAGTCGGCGAGATTCTTGGGCGGGAACTGGGTCATCTCTTGGGGCTCCAGGCTTCTAAAATGTTTATTCGTCATCCTCGCGTATGCGGGGATCCAGCAAGAGCGGCGTCTGTCGCGATACGGTTCATATCGGCGCTGACCACGCCTTACGCTGGATCCCCGCTTTTACGGGGATGACGGTAGAGAGGTGGCAAATGTAGCCCGTTCACTCGAACTCGATGATCTTCTCATCCACCGCGAGCGAAGCGCCCTTGGCGGCATGGACCTTCTTTACCGTACCGTCGGCTTCGGCGCGCAGGATGTTTTCCATTTTCATGGCCTCCACCACGGCCAGTTCCTGGCCGGCCTTCACCGCCTCGCCTTCCTTCACCGACACCGACACCAGCAGGCCCGGCATGGGCGACAGCAGGTACTTGGACATGTCGGGCGGCAGCTTGACGGGCATCAGTTCCGCCAGTTCGGCTGCGCGCGGGGTCAGCACATCCACCTGGAAGGCGAAGCCGCCATGGGTCAGGATGAGCGAGGTGCCCTTGCGGTCCACCTGAACCGTCATGAAGACCCCGCCGACAGTGCCCTGCCACAGTGTCTGACCGATCTCCCAGTCCCCGATGACGGTCAGCGGGCCATTGGCCAGACCGACCGTGGTGGCCCCCCCCGTCACGGCCAGATGGGCCGGATGGTTCTGCCGTTCGGCGCGGGCCACCCAATCCTGGGACACGTGCAGGCCGTGGCCCGCCATCTGGCCGGACACCATGGCGTCACGGCTGGCGATGCGTGCATGCAGGACCGTGGCGAGCGCCAGCAGGCGGTCGCGCACGGCGGGGTCCGGCGTCAGGCCGTGGAACCCGTCGGGATATTCCTCGGCGATGAAATTGGTGGTCAGGCGGCCGTCGCGGAAGCGCTGCTTCTGCATCAGCGAGGTAAGGAAGGAGATGTTGTGTCCCACACCGCGGATCTGGAACCCGTCCAGCGCATCGGCCATGGCGTCCGTCGCCTGCTCGCGCGAAGGTGCCCAGGTGATCAGCTTGGCGATCATCGGATCGTAATACATGCTGATCTCACCCCCCTCATACACGCCGGTATCGACGCGGATGATGGAGCCGTCCTCGCGCTTGCCCTCCACGGGCGGGCGATAGCGGGTGACGCGGCCGGTGGACGGCAGGAAGCCGCGGGTCGGCTCCTCCGCATAGACGCGCGCTTCCAGCGACCAGCCATTGATGCCGATATCGGCCTGGGTGAGGGGCAATTCCTCCCCGGCGGCCACGCGGATCATCAGTTCGACCAGATCCAGGCCGGTGATCATCTCCGTCACGGGATGTTCCACCTGCAGGCGGGTGTTCATCTCCAGGAAGTAGAAATTGCGGTCCTTGTCCACGATGAACTCGACCGTGCCGGCGGAACGATATTGCACGGCCTTGGCCAGCGCCACCGACTGTTCGCCCATGGCCTTGCGCGTGGCCGCGTCCAGGAACGGGCTCGGCGCCTCCTCGATCACCTTCTGGTGACGGCGCTGGATGGAGCATTCACGCTCGTTCAGATAGACGACATTGCCATGCGCATCGGCCAGAAGCTGGATTTCGATGTGACGCGGCTCGGTGATGTATTTCTCCACGAACACGCGGTCATCGGCAAAGCTGGACCGCGCCTCGTTGGTGGCCGACCGGAAGCCCTCGCGCACCTCCGCATCGTTCCAGGCCACGCGCATGCCCTTGCCGCCGCCGCCGGCCGAGGCCTTGATCATGACGGGATAGCCGATGTCGCGGGCGATGCCGACGGCTTCCTCGTCATCCTTGATCACGCCCAGATAGCCCGGAACGGTGGACACGCCGGCCGCCTTGGCCAGCTTCTTGCTCTCGATCTTGTCGCCCATGGCGCCGATGGCATGCACATCGGGGCCGATGAAGACGATGCCGGCCTGCTTCAGCGCCTCGCAGAAGGGGGCTTTCTCCGACAGGAAGCCATAGCCGGGATGCACCGCCTCCGCCCCGGTCTGCTTGCACGCCTCGATGATCTTGTCGGCGATCAGATAGGATTGGGCCGACGGCGCCGGGCCGATATGCACGGCCTCGTCCGCCATTTCCACGTGCAGCGCGCCGGCATCGGCGTCGGAATAGACGGCCACCGTCTTGATGCCCATGCGGCGGGCGGTCTTGATGACGCGGCAGGCGATTTCGCCACGGTTGGCGATGAGGATTTTCTTGAACATGGGGGCCGGTGACCTTCGTGGCTGGTGCTTGCGCGGCGTGTTCGGGGCGTAGGAGAGACCAGAGGTTCCGCTTCATCTACCGCCACCCCCGGCTTGTCGCCGGGGTGACGGTTGAGAGGGGGCGATGGCGGAGCCCTTAAATCCTCCCTTACAGCGGCAGGTTGTCGTGCTTCTTCCAGGGGTTCTGGAGCTGCTTGTTCTTCAGCATCGACAGCGCCTTGCACAGGCGGCGGCGGGTATTGTGGGGCATGATCACGTCGTCGATATAGCCACGGCCCGCCGCCACGAAGGGATTGGCGAATTTCTGCCGGTATTCCTCTGTCCGCGCCTCGATCTTGGCAGCGTCGCCGATATCGCCACGGAAGATGATCTCCACAGCACCCTTCGGCCCCATCACGGCGATCTCCGCGCTGGGCCAGGCATAATTGACGTCGCCGCGCAGATGCTTGGACGCCATCACGTCATAGGCGCCGCCATAGGCCTTGCGGGTGATCAGCGTCACCTTGGGCACCGTGGCTTCCGCATAGGCGAACAGCAGCTTGGCGCCATGCTTGATGATGCCGTTATATTCCTGGCTGGTGCCGGGCAGGAAGCCCGGCACGTCGACCAGCGTCACGATGGGGATGTTGAAGGCATCGCAGAACCGCACGAACCGCGCGGCCTTGATGGCGCTGTCGATGTCGAGACACCCGGCCAGCACCATCGGCTGGTTCGCCACGAAACCGACCGTGGAACCCTGCATGCGGCCAAAGCCGGTGATGATGTTCTTGGCGTATTCCGGCTGGATTTCGAAGAAGTCGCCCTCGTCCACGATCTTCAGGATCAGTTCCTTCATGTCGTAGGGCTTGTTGGGATTGGCGGGGATCAGGGTGTCCAGGCTCATTTCCGGCCGGTCGGCCGTGTCCGGCGTGGGGCGCGACGGCGGCTTCTCGCGGTTGGACAGCGGCAGGAAATCCACCAGGCGGCGGGTTTCCAGCAGGGCCTGCACATCATTCTCGAACGCCAGGTCGGCGACGCCGGACTTGGAGGTGTGGGTCACGGCCCCGCCCAGTTCCTCCGCCGTCACCACCTCATGCGTCACCGTCTTCACCACGTCGGGGCCGGTGACGAACATGTATGATGAATCCTTCACCATGAAGATGAAGTCGGTCATGGCCGGCGAATAGACGGCGCCACCGGCGCACGGTCCCATGATCAGGCTGATCTGCGGGACGACGCCCGACGCCAGCACGTTGCGCTGGAACACTTCGGCATAGCCGCCCAGGCTGGCCACGCCCTCCTGGATGCGCGCACCGCCGCTGTCATTCAGACCGATGACGGGGGCGCCCACCTTCATCGCCTGGTCCATGATCTTGCAGATCTTCTCCGCATGCGCTTCCGACAGGGACCCGCCGAAGACGGTGAAATCCTGGCTGAACACGAAGACCAGACGGCCATTGATGGTGCCATGGCCGGTGACGACGCCGTCGCCCGGCACCTTCTGCGTCTGCATGCCGAAATCGGCGCAGCGATGTTCGACGAACATGTCCCATTCTTCGAACGAGCCCTCGTCGAGCAGGATCTCGATCCGCTCCCGCGCCGTCAGCTTGCCCTTGGCATGCTGGCCCGCGATGCGCTTCTCACCGCCGCCCTGACGGGCACCGGCCCGCATCTCCTCCAACCGCACCAGCACATCCTGCATGGGAAATCCGCCCCTTGGGAAAGGTTCATGGGAATTTAGGCGGAGTTTGCAAATTCCAGGGCGTCGTGAAAAGGCGTGGATGGGTGTGGAATTGCGAAGGCGGTGATGGTGAATTGCAAATTTTGCGAATTTGCAATTCACCATCAAATCCGCGTTGCCGGCCCAGATGGGGCGACGGGCAGGGGCGGGGTGCCCCTTAGCGGTGCGTCCTGCCGAACAGCCTGTCGACCAGTCCCTGGACCCGTGCGAAGGCCGCGCGGGCGCCGTCGGCCGCGTGGGCGTCCTGCGTGCTGGACAGGGGGATGGCATCCAGGGCTGACGTGAAGGTCCGCCAGTGCAGGCCGCGTCCCGCCGCTGCCCCTGCCAGATGGCGGGCGCCGAAGCGTTCCGACAGGCCTAGCTTCGCGGCTTCCTTCAAAAGGTATGCGGCGCCCAGGTTGGACCCTTCCGCGACGTACAGCCAGCCCAGCGCCGTGGGCAGGTCCATCGGCGCACCGGGTGCAAAGACCGGTTCGGTGTCCGGTATGGCGAAGTCGGCCGGCCCGTGCCCCAGGTCCTGCTGATCCTGTGTGATCAGGTCCAGCCGGCGACCCGCCGCCAGACCCGGCAGAAGGGTATTCAGCGCCGGGCTGACGTAAAGCGCATCGACATCGCGATGAAAGGCATGCTGCACGGCCAGGAACAGGGCATAGCGCTCGCGGCTGGCAAACGGGTCCCGCCGCATGATGGCCTGGTCCAGCCGGGTATGCGCGGGGCCGGTTGCGGCCTTCAGATGCTGCGCGCGGCCGGCATCCGCCGGTGCCGGCCGGCCATGTTCCGTCGTGCGGAAGGTGTTTTCTGCGGATCGAGGTTGCACGATGTGTCAGGCGTAGTGGCGTTTCGCGGGGGAGTTTTCCGGGGCGGGGAAGTCCGGGCCGGCGGCACCGCCGGGTCCCGACAGCATCTCGCGCACCCGGGTCACCAGAATGCGGGTTTCAAATGGCTTCTGCAGAACCTGGCATCCCGGTTCCAGAATACCCGTGCCCAGCGTGACATCGAAGGCATAGCCTGTCATGAACAGGACCCCCAGGCCGGGACGCCGCTCGCGCGCCGCCTCGGCAAGCTGGCGCCCGTTCATGCCGGGCAGGCCCACGTCGGAGACCAGCAGGTCCAAACGCAGCCCGTCATCCAGCAGGGCCAGGGCCTGCGCGCCGTCAGATGCCTCCACCACCTGCAGGCCGGCATCCTGCAGGGCCTGCACGGCGACCATGCGGACCAGCACTTCGTCCTCCACGATCAGCACGGTGCCGCTGGTCGCGTTGCGGGCCTCGATGGTGGCGGCCACCACCGGTTCCCCGGCCTGTTCCAGCCGGCCCTTCTCGCTGCGCGGCAGAAACAGATGCACGGTCGTGCCCCGGCCGGGTAGGCTTTCGATGCGCACCACCCCGTTGGACTGGCTGACGAAGCCATAGACCTGGCTCAGCCCCAGTCCGGTGCCCTGCCCGATGGGTTTGGTGGTGAAGAAAGGGTCGAAGGCCCGGGCGATGATGTCCGGGGCCATGCCGGAGCCCGTGTCGCTGACCGACAGGCGCACATAATCGCCGGGCTGGCCCCCGTGCGTCAATTCCGCCTCCGTCAACCGGGCATTGGCGGCGGTGATGGTGATGCGGCCGCCATCCGGCATGGCGTCGCGCGCGTTGACCACCAGGTTCAGCAACGCGATCTCCAACTGGTTGGCATCGCACCAGGCGGGCCAGATGCCGGGCGGGGCCTCGGTCCGGATGCTGACCTGCTCGCCCACCGTGCGGCCCAGCAATTCCTCCATGCCCCGGATCAGCGTGCCGGGCTCGGTCTCGTCGGGGCGCAGGGGCTGGCGCCGTGCAAAGGCCAGCAGCCGCTGGGTCAGCGCCGCCGCGCGTGCTGCGGCGGCCTTGGCATTGGTCGTATGCGCACGAAGCCCGTCGCGGTCATCACCGTCGATGCGGGCATTCAGCAGTTCCAGGTTGCCCGTGATGGCGGTCAACAGATTGTTGAAATCATGGGCGATTCCGCCGGTGAGCTGGCCCAGCGCATCCATCTTCTGGGCATGGCGCAGCGCTTCTTCCGCCCGTTCCCGCTCCGCTTCGGCGCGCAGGCGGGCGGTGACATCGACGATGGCGTCCATGGTGCGCAGGAAGCGGCCCTGTTCGTCCCGGTCGATACGGGCCGATACCAGGATGTCGGCCACTTCCCCCGACCGTTTGATGATCTGATAGGGCAGGTCGCGGACCACGCCTTCACGCATCAGTTCCGGCCAGCGGCTTTGCAGGTGCAGCCGGGCATAGTCGGGGGGCATGAATTCCGTGATGTGGCGGCCGATCACCTGGGACCGGTCATCGTAACCCATGAATTCCAGCCAGCGGTCGCTGACACTCAAAAGCCGCCCCTCGCTGTCCAGCGAATGCAGCGGCACGGGCGTCTTGGCATAAAGGGCGCTGAGGTCGGCCTGGGCGCGCTTGCGCTCGGCCACCTCCGCCCGCAGCTTGGCATTGGCGGAGATCAGCTCCCCGGTGCGCGCATCCACCAGCCGCTCCAGTTCCTCCCGGCTTTCCGACAGGGCCGTGCGGAACTTGATGGCGTCATCGATGTCGGTGCAGGTACCGAACCAGCGGATGATCTGGCCATCCTTGTCATAAAGCGGCAGGGCGCGGCCCAGGAACCAGCGGAAAACGCCGTCATGGCGCCGCAGCCGGTACTCGATCTCATATTCCTCGCCAGTGGCCACGGCGGTGCTCCAGCGATCCTGCGTGCGCCGCCGGTCGTCGGGATGCAGCACCGCCAGCCAGCCGTCACCGATATTCTCGCCGTTTTCCGCCCCGGTATAGTCGTGCCAGTTGCCGTTCAGATAATCGACCGCGCCCTGGGGCTGTGCCGACCAGACAAGTTGCGGCATGCTTTCCGCCAGGGCGCGGAACTTTGCTTCCGCCTGCTGGCGTTCGACCAGGATGCGCGCCTCGTCGATGGCACGGTTGACGGCCGCGGCCAGGCGGACAAGCCGTTCCTTCAGCACATAATCGCGCGCGCCGTGGCGCAGCGCCTCGACGGCCAGTTCCTCCCCCATCTTGCCGGACAGGAAGATGAAGGGTGTGTCGGGCGCCCTGTCCTGGGCGATCTGCAAGGCGGACAATCCGTCGAAGCCGGGCAGCACGAAATCGGCCAGGACCAGATCGAACCGTGTCGTTCCCAGTGCGTCGGTGAAGGCCTCGCGGGTTTCAACACGGGTGATTTCGCATTCCAGTCCGGCTTTGCGCAGGTGCGCCCCGACCAGTTCGCAATCAAGCGGGCTGTCTTCCAGATGCAGAATATGGATGGCGTCGGGCATTTGGTCAGGCGCCCTTGCCCGTTTCGCTTTCCATCGGCGCGCCTGCCGGCTGTGGCCGGCGGGCGCAGCCCACGGGGGGCTCGTTCACGATGGCCCAGAAGACACCCAGGTCGCGGATGGCCTGGAAGAAATCCTTGAAATTCACCGGTTTCACGACAAAGGCGTTGACCCCGTGGCGGTAGGAGCGCAGCAGGTCGGTCTCCTCGCGCGATGCGGTCAGCATCACGATGGGCACGTGGCGGGTGTCCGGGTCGCTCTTGACCCTTTCCAGCACTTCCAGCCCGTCCACCTTCGGCAATTTCAGGTCCAGCAGCACGACGGCAGGCAGCCAGGCCGGCTGGCCGCTCTCCGGGTCGCGGCGGGTCAGCAGCGCCAGCGCCTCCTCCCCGTCACGGGCTACGACCACGTCATTGGCAAGCTGGCACTTGTCCAGCGCCGCCAGGGTCAGTTCAAGGTCCCGCGGGTTGTCCTCCACCAGCAGGATGGGTTTCAGGTCACGCATTCATTTCCCTTTTGTCCGGTGCCGCCGCCTCGGCCTTTGGCAGCGTGAAGTAGAAGGTGGCACCGTCATTGATGCGCCCCTCGGCCCAGGTCCGACCACCATGCCGGTCGATGGCACGCCTTACATTGGCAAGACCGATCCCGATCCCCTCGAACTCCTCGTTCCGGTGAAGCCGCTGGAACACCCCGAACAATTTCTTGTCATATGCCTGATTGAACCCAACGCCGTTGTCCCGCACCCAGAAAACCGTTTCGTCCGCCTTATATTCATAACCCACGGCGATGCGCGCGGGTTCCCGGCCTCTTGTATACTTGATGGCGTTGGACAGCAGGTTTTGCAAGACAAGCCGGATCATGGTGGGATCGCCCCGCACCACGGGCAGCCGGGCCAGATCCCATTCAATGGCCCGTCCGGCGGCCTCCGGCGCCAGCACCTCCCGAACATCGCGGACCAGATTGTCCATGTCGATGGCGACCGATGTCAGGGCGCTGCGGCCCATCTGCGAAAAATGCAGCAGGTTGTCGACCAGGGACCCGGCGGTATTGGCCGCATCCACGATCGTGTCCAGATAGCGCCGCCCGGTTTCGCTGAAGCGTTCCGCCTCCAGTTCCTGCAAAAGCTCGGCGAACCCGACGATATGCCGGAACGGCGCCCGCAGGTCGTGAGAGATCGAGTAGGAAAAGGACTCCAGTTCCTTGTTGGACCGGGTCAGTTCCCGCGACAGGGCGGCGAGTTCCTCGGCCTTGCGCAGCACGATGCCGATGATGGCGTGGCGCAGGTCGGCCGCGGTCTCCCGCTCCGCCTCGCTCCAGGGCAGCGAGCGGTGGCGCACGATCTCCTTCCATTCCTCGAAGGACCGGCGGGGGTCCAGTCGGGTCGGGTTGCCGGTGGAAGCCGCCGGCTTGCGCGGATCGCCGCCCCAGCGGACGGTGCGCACCACTTCCGGCCGAAACCACAGGATATAGCTGGCATGCAGCTTGGACACCGCGATGGCCAGCAGGCCGGCCGCCTTGCCCCGGAACGCGGCGGCCGGTGGATAAAGATCGGGCAGGGTGTCGGTGGCGAAAATCTCCGGCTCCCCCTGCTCGGACAGCCATCCGACCAGGGATCTGACAGCCGCCGTCCCGGGCGTGTCACCCACCAGCGCACAGGTTTTTTCGAACACGATCGCGGCACCGGTCGCACCGGCGAAGCGCAGCAGTTCATCCGGCACATCCTGCAAGCCGGCAATGAAAGGGTCGGCCTGGGCCATGGCGGCCAGCAGGCGGGCCTGGATGGCCTTCAGGGCGATGCGGCTCTCCGCGTCACGGCGTTCCTCCACGGCGGCGATGCGGACTGACAGGATCTGGGCGATCAGGTCACAGGCCGCCCGCACGGCGTAGGATACGGCCCGCGGCTGCCGGTGGTGGCAGGAGATCAACCCCCACAGCCGCCCGCGCAACAGGATCGATACGGACATGGACGAGGCCGTCTCCATGTTCCGCATATATTCGACATGCACGGGGGATACGCTGCGCAACACGGAAAAGCTGAGATCGAGAGGCTCTCCCGTCGCGGGGTTCAACGCGGGCAGGACGGGGACGGGCACATAGCCGGCATCGGGGATCTGCCGCTGCCGGTTCAACCGGTAAAGATCGCGGGCCTGTGCCGGAATGTCGGAAGCGGGGAAGCGCAGGTCCA
This sequence comes from Niveispirillum fermenti, assembly GCF_052474395.1. Classification (NCBI taxonomy): domain Bacteria; kingdom Pseudomonadati; phylum Pseudomonadota; class Alphaproteobacteria; order Rhodospirillales; family Azospirillaceae; genus Niveispirillum; species Niveispirillum fermenti. The sequence goes on from NZ_CP156679.1 coordinate 213,998, forward strand.
TGTAGGAGGGAAGGCGGCCATTGCCATCTTCCCCCACCACGGTGCCATGCCAGTCCGCATCGAAGCGGTAGATCAGGACGCGGTCGAACCCTGACAGCCCCCTGACCTCCTGCGCGGCGCAGGCCAGTATTTCCGCCGGGGTCTCCAGCGCCTCCATCCGTTCCAGCGCGTCGCGCATCCGTGGATAGACGCGGTCGATCAGGCCATTGCCGTCGGACAGCCATTCCAGTTCCACGATGGCGGCCCCGTCCGGGCCGCCATGGGCCAGAACCTGGACCGTGCCGGAACCGGGCAGATCGACGATGGCCAGGGGCGTGGAGCGGTTGGACAGGCGCGGCTCGGTCAGGAAGTCGGCCACGGGACCCGACAGCAGGGGATGCAGTGCCTCCACCGGTGTCAGGCCCAAGGCCCTGTCGATGCCCGTCACAAGGGCGGGGGCGGCATTGGTGCTGGCCTGCGTCAGCCGCCAGGCACCCTCTCCACCCGGGGGGCCTTCCCGCGTGAAGGCCAGCAACATGCCGTGGGGCTGGATGCTGCCGGGAATGTGGATCGGTTCCCGGCTGCACAGGTCTAAATCGATATCAGCGTTCGTCATCGCATCCCGCAATATCTGTTCCTGTCCGGTTCAAGCCATCTCCATTGCCAACCCGGCCTGCGGTGCCACCGGTCGGGTCGCGTCATATATTCGGGCCGCACCGGCGGCGGCCGGGGGGAACCCAGCCTAGCCGGTTTCAGCCCGGCCTTAAAGAGACGATGGTATGTCGCACCCACGAACGGGACCATGGTCACAGCCTCGCCTGTCCGTTCAACGGGTGCGGGCATGATCGGTCTCCGCCTGTTCGGCCATGCATGCCGGCCCGACTTCGGCGGGCCAGTCGCCGTCCGCCAGCGGTTCTATGCGCTCGAAGGCGGCACGCGGCATCAGCAGGCACAGCCCGTCGGCATCGAAACGGACCTGTTCGCGCGCGACGGCCCGCAGGCATTCGTCGACGCCCCCGACACCCCCGCTGGCCACCACCACATAGCTGATTTCGCCAGACGCGCATTCGACCAGCGCTTCCACGCTCTTGCCCAGCGTGCTGCCCCCGTTGTCCCGTACCGGCATGCCGGAAAATGCCGTGGCCGTGAACAGGGTCGGGGCGGCCGACCGGCGGCTGGCAAGGGCGGCGGCGCGGCCCCCATCCTCATAGGCGCGCTGGCGGCCCAGCCAGCGCCAGATACCCACCATGTTGACGCCGGTCAGGAACAGGTTCGTGGCCAGCAGCCCCGATTGGTCGGTGGCCCACCCGACGACGGACCAGCTTATCGAGCCCAGCGTGAAGACGACGAAGCCCCAGCCGGTCACGCGCGCACCCAGGTTGGATGCGGTCATCATGGCGGCGATCATGGTGGCGGCCGGTGCGACCCAGCCGGCGATGGTATCAGGTTCCATGGGCTTCCTTCCCGTTGCGGGGCTGGTTTCAGGGGGGCAATGCGAGGGCGGCAGCCACGGCCGGTGCGCAACTGCTGATCCCCAGCACGGGAAACAGCGTCAACAGGGTGGCACCCAGCCCCGTCCAGGCGCCGATCCGGACGATCTCCGCTGCCCGGCCGTTCCCCTGCTTCCGGCCCAGCCACAGGGCAAGCGCCAGCCCGCCTGCCAGGAAAAGCACCCAGAGCAGGATCAGGATCACATGGTGCAGGCTGCCGAGGGGGGTGGCAACGGCCGGCCAGCCCCAGGCACAACCGGCCCCGTGTACAGCATAGAGCAGGGAAAACCCGACGGCCCACAGCAGCGGGCCCAGCAGCGCACGCAGGGGCCAGGTCATGAGAGCACCTCCTGACCGGCGATCACCAGGACAAGAATGGCGGTGGTTGCACCCGTATAATCCTGCCAAAGGCGCCAGAGCGGGCCGGCCCCGACCCGGCCGGGAGCGATACGACCGTCGCGGCGCTGTACCTGACAGAGCAGGGCCAGCATCAGGCCCACCACGACATGGAACAGGCCATGGGCCAGGGCGGCGGCGCGCAGGGCATCACGGGCATGCCGGGTCGGATCGTCCAGCAGCGGTGCCAGCAGGCCCAGTGCCGCCAGGGCCAGCAGCAGCGCCGCCATCGCCGGCACCGCCCCCGCCGCCTGTTCCCGCCGGGACCAGACCGACGCGGCACCCAGTGCCGCCAGGGCGACCGCCGCCAGTCCGGCTGCCAGGGTGCCGGTGGGGCCGCCCGCCAGCCCGCTGGGCGGCGGGGGCCAGTTCGGTGCGACCACCGACAGAAAGCCGATGGCGAACAGGAAGCAGGCGAACAGCGTGCCGTTGGCGATCAGCGTACAGACCATGCCCGTCCTTGCCAGCCCGTCCGGCACATGCCAGTGCAGCGGCAGGGCCAGGCCCGGCGCCACCGGCACGGGTGGATGATCATGAACCGCGCCGGTACCGCGATGCCATTGCCAGACGGTGACGGCGATGGCCAGCAGCCCCAGCGGGGCCAGCCCGTAAAGGCCGAACAGCAGCATGAGCACGAAAAGCCCGATCACGGCCGCTGTGGTGATGGGCAGCAATGTGTTGCCGGGCAGGACCGCGACATGGCGCGGCTGTCCATCGGTAACGGATACCACCAGCGTCTCGCGCCGGCCGCGCGGCGCGCCGGGCAGCAATCCCTCGCCCCGGGCCAGCGACAGTGCCGACCCGCCATCGGCGGACCGCGGCAGGGAGGCGATATTGTAGCTGGGGGCCGGCATCGGCATCTGCCATTCCATGGTCCCGGCCCCCCAGGGGTCGCGGCGGGCCCGCCGCCCCAGCAGGCATTGCAGCAGGATATCCAGTGCGAACAGCGCGAACCCCGCCCCCATGACGAAGCTGAAGATGGAACTGACCAGGTTGGGCACGATCCATTCCGGATTGCCGGCATAGACATCGATGCGCCGCGGCATGCCCAGCAGGCCGGTCAGATGCATGATCAGGAAGGTGCCGTGAAAGCCGATCAGCACCATCCAGAAGGCAGGATGGCCCAGCCCCCTTATATGGAGCCGCCCCGTGATCAGGGGCAGCCAGTAGGTCACGGCCGCCATCATGGGAAAGACGAAGCCGCCGATCAGCACGTAATGCAGGTGTGCGGTGACGAAGGCGGTGTCATGGGCCTGCCAGTTGAAGGGCACGATGGCCAGCATCACGCCCGTCAGCCCGCCCATGACGAAGGTGGCGAAGAAGCCCATCAGGTAAAGCATGGGCAGGCGCATCTCCGGCCGGCCCTTCCATAGGGTGCCGATCCAGGCGAAGACCTGCACGGCCGTCGGTACCGCCACCAGGGCCGACGCGGCGGAGAAGAAGGCCAGCGCCATGTGTGGGATGCCCACGGTGAACATGTGGTGGACCCAGAGCCCGAAGCTGAGGAACACCAGACCCAGGATGGCCCCCACGATGGCGCCATAGCCGACGATGGTGGTCCGTGACATCACCGGCAGGATGGTGGAGATGGCACCGGCCGCCGGCAGGAAGATGATATAGACCTCGGGATGGCCGAACAGCCAGAACAGGTGCTGCCAAAGCAGCGGATCGCCGCCGCGCTCCACGTCGAAGAAGGGCCAGCCAATGGCCCGTTCCACCTCCAGCAGCACCGACCCCAGGATCAGCGGGGGGAAACCCACCAGCATCATCACCGACGTGCCCAGCAGGTACCAGGCCATCAGCGGCATGTCGGTCAGCCGCATGCCCGGTGCGCGCATGCGCAGGATGGTGACGGTGATCTCCACCGCTGCCGACACGGCGGAGATTTCCACGAACGTGACACCCAGCAGCCAGACATCGGCATTGATGCCGGGGCTGTATTCCTTGCCAGACAGGGGCGTGTACATGAACCAGCCGCCATCCGGCGCCACCCCCGCCAGCAGGGCCAGCAGCAGGATCGTGCCGCCGAACAGGTAACACCACCAGCCCAGTGCCGACAGCCGGGGAAAGGCCAGGTCGCGTGCGCCCAGGATCTTGGGCAGCAGATACATGCCCAGCCCTTCCAGCATGGGAATGGCGAACAGGAACATCATGATGCTGCCATGCATCGTGAAGATCTGGCTGTAATGCGATGGCCCCAGGAACGCGCCTTCCGGCGTGGCAAGCTGCGCCCGGATCAGCATGGACAACAGCCCGGCCACGGCGAAGAAGAAGAAGGACGTGACCATGAACCGCAGGCCGATCTCGCTGTGGTTCACCGAGGATAACAGCCCGCGCAGCCCGGCGGGCCGGCCCCACACCGCCGACAATTCACGATGCAGCGGCAGGGCGCGGCGGGGGGTGTTGGGGGGGATCGGCGTCATGGTCCGTCCTCCGCGGCCAGGGGTGAGAAGACGGGCGGTGCCGCGGGCGGATAGGCCAGCACCTCGAACTGCATGCCGGCATAGCCCGGTCCGGAGAATTCCGCCGACCGGCCCCGGTAGATGCCGGGCTGGTTGGCCTCCAGCCGCAGCAGGTTGGGGCGGCCGGGGATGGCATCCATCTTCCCGGCCAGTTTCGGCACCCAGAAGCTGTGGATCACATCCTGCGTGGTGATCACGACATCCACGGGCCGGCCGGCCGGGATATGCAGGCGGTCCCGCGTTTCCACCATGCGTCCCTCTGCGTCGGGCTGGCGGAACCGCCATTCCCATTGCCGGGCAATGGCCTCCACGCGCATCACTGGCGGGCCCTGACCGGGCGTCACGGGGTGGGGTTGCTGGCGTTCACCGGCCCACAGCCCGGCCCCGACCAGCGCCACCAGCACCGTCAGGGTGAAGCCCACGCCCAGCCCGTGCGTCCAGAAGCGGCCGCCGGGCTGACGTGCGACGGGGCGGCGGAAGCCGATGGCCACCATTGCCATGACCATTATGGTCAGCATCGTGGCGCCCGCCAGCATGACCCACCACAGGATGGCGACCCGTTCCGCGGCGGGCCCCTGCGGGTCCAGCGTTGAAAACGGGCCGCCGCATCCCGCCAGCATCAAGGGAACCAGCAGGGATGTCAGCCGTTCGCTTGGCAGGGGGCGGCGCCGGCCTGCCCCCGCCCGGCAACCGAAAAAGGTCCTGCACCCATGGCCCCATCCGCACAGCCACCGCAACCACCCTCGGCTTTGACCGCCCGACCGCGCAAATCGTGGCGCCGTTTTCGCGACCCCATCCATGAGCATCGCAATTTCCGTCTGACCGAAAGCCGCATCGCCATTGCCGGCCATCCGCTTCATGCCATGCTGGTGGCCTTTCCCATCGCGCTGTGCATGTGTACGCTGGGGGCCGACGCGCTTTATTGGTGGACGGGCGACCTGTTCTGGCCGCGCGCGGCGCTGTGGGCCTCCGGTGTGGGCTTCCTGATGGGTCTGCTGGCCGGCATTGCCGGCACGGCCGAACTGTTGCTGGTACCCGGCATCCGGATCCGGGCGGCAAGCTGGACCCATTTCATCCTGGCTGTGATGCTGCTGTCGCTGCTGGGTGCCAATTGGGGCCTTCGCCTGACCGATCCGGCCGGCGCCGTCCTGCCCTGGGGCCTGCTTCTGTCCTTTCTGGCGGCCGGCATGACGGGCATGACCGGCTGGCACGGCGGCAAGCTGGTCTTCGATTATGGTGTGGGTACGCAGCAGGATCACAGGCTTCCCCCTTGAGGCACCAGCAGCCAGCCGGGCATGGACTTGCGCAGGCCGTCCAGGTCCGGCTTGGCCAGGACCAGGAACAGCACCGCCAGGATCAGCGGCAGGACGATGAACAGCCCGGCCAGCGGCCGCTTGCCGCGATGCGCCCGCCGCTCCTCGCCCGAGCGCTGGATCAGGTGCCCGAACCAGGCATGGATCAGCACCATGCCCGCGACGAAGGCGAGCTTGGCCAGGAACCAGGGCGCAAAGGTTTCGGCCAGGAACATCAGGACCGTGCCGGCCGCGATGGCCACCAGGGCGGCCGGTGTGGCGATATAGGCGTAGCCGATATGGGTGATCAGCCGGAATTCCACGAACTCCCGCGCGCCGCGGGCCCGTCCATGGACATGCAGCAGGACGGGCAGGGTGATCAGGGCTGCACACCAGGACAGCAGGCCCGCGATATGCAGGAACTTCACCGCCGCGATCATGAAAAGGCCTCACGCCGCCAGGCCCGCGCTGCCACCAGCCCGGCGATTGCCGCCAGGGGCAGCAGGCCCGGCACCCACATGACAAGCCCGGCAAGCTGCTGGTCCGCCAGCGGATCGGTGCCCCAGGCCAGCGCACCCGGCCGGTGCTGCGGATAGAGCACATCGCCGGCGAAGACCAGCACCGCCCCGATCAGCCCCATGACCCCGGCCAGCCCGCCGATCAGCACGGCGGATACGACCATGGTCCCCGCATCTCCCGAACGGCCGCCCTGCAGCACGCCCGACCAGAAGCCCCAGGCCGGCACCAGCAGCAGTCCCTGCATCAGCCAGTAGATCGTCGTCCCGTTCCAGGCGGCGGCATAGACCGCCGGGACATGCCAGAGCACCAGGGCCGCAGCCGTCAGGCAGAAGAAGGCACCCGGTCCGGGGCGGGCTTTTGGCAATGCCACGGCGAACAGGGGGGCCGCCACCCCCACCAGCAGCAGATGATGCAGGGCGCGCACGCTGAAAAGGGCCGTGGTCAAGGCGCAGAGCGGGGAGACGAAGGCCAGCACCAATGCCAGCCAGCCGGCAACGAATACAAGGGGTCGCCGCGAAAGGACCGTGCCGGCCACCACCAGCAGTCCCAGCGCCAAAAGCAATGGCGGGTCCAGATTCCAGGCGGTCCAGGCCGCGGCCGGCGCCGGTGCCGGTCCGCAATAAGGAATGCTGCCTCCTGCCACATCTTCCATGGACCGCCCCTTTCCTTGTGGCTGGCGTCCGCCGGGTCCGCGGCCCGTCGAACGCCCCTTTGGAAGGCAACGCCCCTGACGGCATTTGGTTTCATGCCGGTATGGTCGGATGTGGCGGGTCCCCCTGAACCCCTTGTTTCAGGGCGACGGGGCGGCCAGGGCCAGCAGGCCGGCCGTTGCCGCGGCGTCACCGTCGAACAGGCGGCTGGTCAGGCCCAGATGGGCCAGCGCCTCGGCGAAGCACCGGCCCAGGGCGGGGTCGGCAATGATGGTGACGGGCAGGCCGGGCGCCGGGCGATACCGGGACAGGGTGCCGGCGCAATCCTGGCCGATCAGCAGGCCCGACAGGAAGGAAAGGCCCCAGGCCGGTCCGCGTCCTTCCCGCAATTGCCGGCTGCGGGTTTCAAAAAGCAGGTGGGGCAGGGTTGCGCCCTGTTCCTCCATCCCGCGGGCGAGACCGGCCTGGAAGGCGGGGCCATTGTCGGGTTCCAGCCCCTCCGTGCCCTGTCCCAGGATGCTGTGCCGGCGCAGGGTGGCGAAAAGCTCGCCGGTCATGGCGGTCTGGAAATGCGTGACCTGTCCGTCCTTCAACAGCACCCATTTGCTGTGCGGGCCGGGAAGGCAGAGGATTTGCCGTCCATGGGCCAGGTCGGGCAGGCTGGCCATGGCGCCCAGAATCCGCGTTTCCTCTCCGCGCATGATGTCGGGCGCCCCCAGCGGATTGGTGCAGGACAGGCCGGGCGCGATGGCCACCGCGTGCCCGGCGGCCATGAACCGGACCAAGCCGTGCCGTATCGCCGCGGGTGTCGCCGGACAGGGAAGATAGGGGGTCTCCCGCCATCCCAGTCCGGAACCGACCATGCCGCAGAGATAGACGGGCAGGGCACCGTGCCTTTGCGACCAGGGGGCCGTCAGTGCCAGCAATGCCGCCTTCGCCCCGCCCGCGACGGCCGTGATGCCGGGACCCGTCAGGCTGTCCACCATCCGGCCGTCACGGCAAAGCAGCAGCCGCAGCCTGTGGGCGCCCCAGTCGCCGGCGATGAAGCTTGTCTGATCCATGCCTGTTCCATTCCGGCCCGGGCGATATCAGGGCGCGTACCGGTCAATTATTATATTATTAATAATCTAAATTAACTCAACCCCTTCAGTGCGGCAATGAAGGCGGCGGCGTGGGCGGCGACCTCTTCCGGGCTGTGGCCGGGCCGGTAGAGCATGGAGCCGATACCAAAGCCGCTGGCCCCCGCCGCGCGCCAGACGGCCATGTTGTCCGGGGTGATGCCGCCGACCGGCAGCACGCGCAAGGTGCGCGGCAACACGGCGCGCCAGGCCTTCAGCACGGTGGGTGATGCCCCTTCGGCCGGGAACAGTTTCAGTGCTGTGGCGCCGGCACCCAATGCCGCGAAGGCTTCCGTGGGTGTGGCCACGCCGGGCAACGAGACCAGTCCGCGTGCCGCCGTCGCGGCGATCACCCCGGTATCGGCATTGGGAGAGATGATCATGCTTCCGCCGGCATCGGCGACCGCGGCGACGGCATCGACCGACAGCACGGTTCCGGCCCCGATCACGGCCCGATCGCCGGCGATGCCGGCCAGGCGGGCGATGCTTTCCAGCGGGTCGGGGGAGTTCAGCGGCACCTCGATCAGGGTGAAGCCGGCCCCGATCAGCGCCTCACCGACGGGAACGGCCTCATCCGGCGTCAGGCCGCGCAGGATGGCGACCAGGGGGCAGCGGGCGAAGGCCCGGTCGAAATCGTGGATAGTGTTCATGGACAATGGCTTTCGATGGCGATGATGCCGGCAAGGAAGGCGGCATGGCTGTCGATCAGGGAGGCCGCATGGCCGTTGGCGTGGATGGCGGCGACATAAAGATCGCCCAGTTCCGGGCCGGACAGGATATGGACCGTGTCGGGCGGGCTGTCGGCCAGCCGTGCCGTGACATCGCTGCCGATCAGCAGGCCGCTGGCATAGGCGGCGGCATCCGCATCGTCGCGGGTGCCCAGCATGCGGGCGGCGCGGATGCCGAACAGCGAGGCGGCGAGATCGCGGCGCCTGGCCTCCTCCACCCCGGCCAGGAAGGCCGCGGTCACCCCGACGGCGCCGGAAAGCTGCGGGGCCAGCAGGCTGTGGCTGCGCAGCAGGGCGAACAATTCGCCCGTCATGGCCGTGGTGAAGCCGGTCAGGCGTCCGCCTTCCATACGCGCCCATTTGCAATGGGTGCCGGGTTGGACCAGCAGCGCATCGGGAGGGGCCAGCCCGGCGGCGACCGCACCCAGCAACTGCACCTCCTCCCCCCGCATCACGTCCGGCCGGCCGCCGGCCAGGGTGGATACCCCCGGCACGATGGCGGTCCGGTCATCGATGCGCAGCAGGCTGCGGGCCAGATCCCCCACCCCGGCGGGCGCTGCGACATAGGGGGCCGGCCGCCAGCCGATATTGGCGCCCACCATGCCGGCCAACAGCATGGGCAGGTCACCGAAGGCTGCGCGGATGCCCTCGACCTCGGCCGCGAAGTCCGTGACGGCCGTGACGCCCCTGCCGTCGCGCTCGGTACGGGTGACCCGGCCGTTCTCGATCCTGTAGACCCTGCGGTTGGTGGTTCCCCAGTCGACGGCAAGGAATGTGTTGGCCATGGGATCACCACCAGGTCGCGTAGAGCGCGATCAGGATCAGGATGACGCCGATGCCCGCGATGTTGAAGGTGGTCGGCGTGGTGAAGGAGATGCCCTGCATGGAGATGCGGTTGGCATCGCCGCGGCCCTTGAAGGTCAGGCTGATGACCACGGCCAGCGCCAGACTGATCAGGAAGACGATGCCCATCCGGTTCATGAACGGGATTTCCGGCATCATCATCTTCAGGGCATAGGACAGGACGACCGACGCGATGGCGGCGGCAATGGCCCCGGCCTCGTTGGCCTTCTTCCAGAACAGGCCCAGCATGAAGATGACGGTGATGCCCGGCGTGAAGAAGCCGGAGAATTCCTGGATGAACTGGAAGGCCTGGTCCGATTTGCCCAGCAGCGGCCGGGCGGCGGCCAGCGCCATGATGACGGCGACGGCGGCGGCGATGCGCCCGACCAGGACAAGGTGCTTTTCATGCCCGCCCCGGCCGGCCTCCGCCTTGGAATTGATGCCGCGCGCCTTGGCATAGAGGTCCAGGGTGAAGATGGTGGCCACCGAGTTGATCTTGGACGCCGTCGACGCGATGATGGCGGCGATCAGGGCTGCGAAGACCAGCCCCAGCAGGCCGGGCGGCAGCAGCCGCATCATGGTCGGATAGGCCTCGTCCGGCTTGGACAGGTCGGGGGCCAGCACCACGGCGGCGATGCCGGGCAGCACGATGATGACGGGCATCAGCAGCTTGATATAGGCGGCGAAAACGACGCCCTTCTGGGCCTCGCCCAGGCTCTTGGCGGCCAGCGCGCGCTGGATGATATACTGGTTGAAGCCCCAATAGCTGAGATTGGCGATCCACATGCCGCCGACCAGCACGGCGATGCCGGGAAGATCCTTGTAGAATGGATGGTCGGGCTCCAGGATCATGTCGAAATGGCCGGGAACGCGCTCGGTCAGGACCTGGAAGCCGGCGATGACGCCCCGGCCGTCGCCGATCTCCTGCAAGGTCAGGTAGGAGATGACCAGCCCGCCCAGCACCAGCAGCGTGACCTGCACGATGTCGGTCAGCGCCACGGCTTTCAGCCCGCCATAGAGCTGATACAGCAGCGCGAAGGCGCCCAGTGCCACCAGCGCCACGTTCTGGTCCACGCCCGCCACCTTGTTGACGGCGATGGAGCCTAGCCAGACAATGGCGGTAAGGTTGACGAAGATGTAAAGCGCCAGCCAGAACACGGCCATCAGCACGGGCAGGACGCGCCCATACCGCTGTTCCAGGAACTGCGGCATGGTATAGATTTCGTTCTTCAGGAAGATCGGCAGGAAATACTTGCCCACGATCAGCAGGGTCAGGGCGGCCATCCATTCATAGGAGGCGATGGCAAGACCCAGCGCATAACCGGAACCGGACATGCCGACGATCTGTTCGGCGGAGATGTTGGCGGCGATCAGCGAGGCGCCGATGGCCCACCAGGGCAGGGATTTCGACGCCAGGAAATAGTCCGACGTATCCTTGGCATGGCCCGCCTTCTCACGGCTGACCCACTGGGCCAGGCCGAAAATACCGATGGCGTAGATCACCACCACCGTCAGATCGATCTGCGATAGGTTTGTCACTGCGTTCCCCCTCCTGATCCCCCGGCCATTGACCGTGGAATTTGCATATATATCTGATTAATGATCCTTGTCCAGCCGACGTAGAGGAATTATGTGGATTCCGAAACCGTCCACGGATTAACTATGTTGCACGAACGGCAGGGAAGGCTGGAATTTTGTCGAGCGAACTGACGGGGTCTGGAGAATTCAAGCCTGAGCTGGGTCGGAACCTGACCTATGGTCTTCTTGACAATCTTGGTCGGGCGATCGTGACGGGCCGTTTTCACCATGAGGCTTTTCCGACGGAAGCGGAGCTGGCGAAGCAGCACGGTGTCAGCCGTTCTGTTACGCGCGAAGCAGTGAAGATGCTGACGGCGAAGGGCTTGCTGAGCGCGCGTCCGCGTCAGGGTACGGTTGTGCAGCCGACCTCGTCCTGGAACCTGTTTGATACGGATGTTCTGCGCTGGCTTTTGGAGCGTCAGTTTTCGATAGAGCTACTGAAGCAGTTCAGCCAGTTGCGCGTTGCGATTGAGCCTGAGGCGGCCTCGCTTGCGGCGCGTTTTGCCAGTGTGCAGAGCCTTCGGCAGATCAATGAGGGTCTGGAGCGGATGAAGGCTGCGGAACGCGGGGCCGATGACACGCTTGAGGCGGACATCGCGTTTCATGTTGCGGTGCTGCGGGCTTCCGGGAACCCGTTTTACATGCAGTTCCGGGAGGTTGTGGCGACGGCGCTGCGCACGTCGATCCGTTTCACGAACCGGATCAAGGGGCGCACGGCCAGCGTGGCCGATCATACGGCGGTGCGCGATGCCATCGCGGCGGGCGATGCCGACCGCGCCCATGCCGCCATGCGCCATCTGATCACCGATGTCCTCCGGCTGATCGATCAGGCCGAGGAAAAGGGCGCCGCCATCTGACGGCGCCCGGTGGAAAGGACTGCCCGCAGATCATTGCATCATGATGGGGCGAATGCTGCCATCCGCCTCATAGTCGATCTCCTGTACCTTGATCTGCCGCTGGCCCCGATAGGGGCCGTCCCCCGTCTGGCCTTCCCAACGGTGATAGGCGATCAGCCAGCGGCCATTGTCGGGCCTGTGCAGAAAGGCGTGGTGCCCGGGTCCCTTTCGGGTGCCGTCGCTGACCAGGACCGGACCCTTGTAATGCCAGGGGCCCGTCGGGGATGCCGATACCGCATAATGCACGGAATAGGAGGCGTGGCGCCATGAACCGTGCGAGTAGGACAGATAGTAGACGCCGTTGCGCTCATGCATGAACGCGCCCTCGGTGAAGAACGGGGGCGTTTCCACCGGCACTTCCCGCTCGATCCCCACCATGTCCGGCGTGAGCAACCAGACACGCAGGGTCGCCCCGGCGCTGCCGCCGGCATAAAGATAGCGGTTGCCGCTGTGCGGATCGATGAAGATGGCCGGGTCGATGGCTTCGAACCCGTTGCCGCCGGTGATCAGCGGCCGGCCGCTATCCGTGCAGGGGCCGGCCGGCCCGTCGCAGCGGGCGACCCCGATGCGGCTGGGCGTCGGGTTCTGCGGCCCGACGGAATAATAAAGAAGGTATCGCCCGTCGGCGGCGACCATGTCGGGCGCCCAGAGATGATGGCGCGGTGCGCCATCCTGCGCGATCCATCCCACGGCGTCGAGCCGGAGAAGGGCCGGCCCGCGCCGCCAGACGGCCAGATCGCGGGACGTCCAGGCATGCAGGACGTCCCCGCCCGTCGGATAGATCCACCAGGCCCCGTCGGCATGTTCCATGTCGGGATCGGCGCCGTTGAAGGGCACCGATCCGTCATGGGCACCGGCACTGACCGCGGCGCCGGCAAACAAGGCCGCGGCCAGTGCCCGCCGGCGCCGGCCGATCATTTGGGTGCCGCCGGCACGACGCCCTTGGGGGCCGCGGCCAACCGCTTGATCAGGTCGGTCTCGGCCTGGCGATAGGGCTTGCCGTCGGCCCGGAACACCTCGTGGAACCAGATGGTCGGTTCGTCATAGGTGTAGGGCTTCTTCCAGCTATCCCAGGGCAGGCGCGTCTGGGTCTTGCCATCCGCGAAGCCCCAGTTATAGGCGCCGACATTGTATTTCTTGGCGATGGGCAGCGACCCGTCGAAGGTGGAGCCGTTGCCGCGCGCCATATACTCGGTGCAAAGCACGGGGCGGCCGTAGCTCTGCATCTGCTTGACCCGCTTCTCGAACGTTTCCGGCCAGCTGTAATCGTGGAAGGAATTGATGTCCGACTGGGTCAACTGGACGCGCTCGACCTCGTCCACCTTGTCCAGTTGGTCCCAATGCTCGCCGATCCACACGCCCGAGGTCAGCGGCTGGGTCGGATCGGCGCTGCGGGCCCATGCGTAGACCTGGGGCAGCAGCAGGGCGACATATTTGTTCTTGTCCGGGATATGGTCGTAATTGCCGCCGCCCTTGTTGTTCGGCTCGTTCCAGACATCCCAGACCACGATGCGCGGGTCCTTGGCGAAGGTGCCGACAATGTCCTTCACATAGGCTTCCAGCTTGTCATACTGGCTGGCATCCTTCAGGCGGGCCTCGCCCGGGGCCTGGACCCAGCGGGAATTATGGACGCCGGGGATCGGCGGGCTTTGCAGGCCATAGACCGGGTTGGGATCCCAGACGCTGTCGAACAGCACGAACATGATGCGGATCTTGTGCTTCTCGGCGATGTCGAGAAACTGCCCCATCCGCTTTTTCAGCCCTTCGGCATCATTCTCCCACAGCAGATTGTGCAGGAAGACGCGCATCGTGTTCATGCCGATGCTGGCGGCCCAGCCCAGTTCCTTGTCGATGGTGGCCGGATCGAAGGTGGCCTCGTGCCACATCTCGATCTCGTTGACGGCGGAACCGGGATTATAGTTGGCGCCGATCAGCCAGGGCTGCTTGTCGTACCATTTATTGGCCTGTTCCCGGCTCCATTGCTCGCGGGCCTCGGCCGGCGACACGGCCGCGAAGGCCATCGCCACGGCGGCGGTGGCGAGCAGGAATGTCCGACGGATCATGATGTCCCCCCTTTTGGGTTTGTGCCGGTTCCCGATGAACCGGTTGGGCGGCGGCTGCCACCGCACGCCGCATGGCGTGGAAACCGTGCCGTCCTTCCCGCTTGAAGGGACGGCAGCGGATGCTTGCGATCAGTTGCCGCCTGCCGGCAGGTTGGTGAGCAGGCGGTAGGTCATGATGTTGCGATAGGTCTGGCCCGGCTCCAGCCGGGCGCTGGGAAAGCCCTTCTGATTGGGGGCATCGGGGAAGTTCTGCGGCTCCAGCACGATGGCATCACCCATGCGGTAGACCTTGTTGGCCTTGCCGTGGGTGGTGCCGTCCAGGAAATTGCCGGAATAGAACTGCACGCCGGGCTGGTTGGCCCACAGCTCGAACCCGCGGCCCGATCCCGGTGCCACGACCCGCGCCATCAATTGCCGGTCCTTTGGCGGGGTCCGGCTGACCACCCAATTATGATCATAGCCGCGGCCGAAGCGGATCTGCTCGTCCGAGGCGTCGCGGACGCGCTTGCCCACGGGCTGCGGCTTGCGGAAATCGAACACCGTGCCGGCCACGGGCCGGAACTCGCCCGTCGGGATGGCCCCATCGTCCGTCGGCAGATAGGTTTCTGCCGGGATGGTCAGCAGATGCCCCATGGCGCCGTTGACCGACCCTTCGCCCAGCAGGTTCCAATAGGCGTGGTTGGTGATGTTGACGATGGTCGGCTTGTCCGTGACGGCCCGGTAATCGATCGTCAACTCGTTGCCGTCGCTCAACGAATAGATGGCATCGACGGTGAGTGTGCCGGGATAGCCCTGATCCCCGTCGCGGCTGACATAGCGCAGCGTCACCGAGGCGGTGGGACCGTCGGTCACCGACTGCACGTCCCACAACACCTTGTCGAAGCCCTGGGTGCCGCCATGCAGCGCGTTCTTGCCGTTGTTCACCGGGGTCTGGTGGGCCTGCCCGTCCAGCGTGAAGCGACCGGCGGCGAGGCGATTGGCGAAGCGGCCGACCGTGGAGCCGAAATATTGCGGCTGCTGGATATAATCATCGATATTGTCATAGCCCAGTGCCACATCGGCGGCATTGCCGTTGCGATCCGGCATGACCACGGATTGCAGGGTCGCGCCATAGGTGATGATCGTTGCCGAAACGCCCTTCTCGTTGCTCAGCGTCACGGCCGCCACCTCCCGCCCGTCCGGCAGCGTGCCGAAGGTCGATTTCCGGGTGCTGGCCGCCTCCGCACCGCTGGCCAGCAGGCAGGCCACGATGGCCGTGGATGCAAGCAAGGCGCGTTGTTTCGACATGATCCTTATCCTCCCTGTCAGCCGCGATACATCAGGGTCGGCCGGCCGCGGCAGCCGGGATCGACCTCGAACAAGGCACCACCCGCCGGCTCGTCGACATCGACGGCGGCAGAGGTGACGAACATCCGGTCCAGGTCCGGACCGGCGAATGTACAACTGGTGATCTGGCTGGCAGGCAGGTCGATCGACCGGTCCCGCCGCCCGTCCGGCGTGAAGCGGGTCACGCAGCCGGCCCCCCAGCACGCCACCCACAGCCCGCCCTCGGCATCGAAGGTCATGCCGTCGGGATTGCCCCATGCCGGTTCGAACCGGATATAGGGCTGCCGCGCCCCCAGGCTGCCATCCTCCCGGATGTCGAACCGGAAGATGGTGGCGAGAGCGGTATCCGTGTGCAGCAGGAAGCGGCCATCCGGATCGATGGCCGGACCATTGGCGATGGTATAGGGGCCGTCCACCCGGGTGATCCCGCCATCGGGGTCCAGCCGGTGGAACGCGCCCGTCGGCCGGTCACAGGTGATGGGCATGGTGCCCGCCCAGATGCGGCCGGCCGCATCGGCCTTGGCATCATTCAGCCGGTTGCCCTGGATGCCCCGGTCCACCTGCCCGATGATTTTCCGCCGGTTGGCGGGAAGGTCCAGCCGGACCATGTCCAGCCCGATTCCCGCCACGAAGCCCCCGGCGGTGCGTTCGATGATCCAGGCGGCATGATCGGGCTGTTCGAAGCTGGTGACATTGTCGTCGGCCAGCGACAGGCGGTTGATCCGCCGGCCCAGGATATCCACCCAGAACACGGCATTCTCGCGCATAGACCAGAGCGGGCCTTCGCCCAGCAGGTCACGGCTGTCGCGCGTGATGACCCGCACGCCGCGCATCAGTGGCTGTCCCTTGGCAGGCCGCGGGTCTGGGCGATGCGCTGGTACTTCACCGCCAGTTCGATGACGGCACCGCCTTCGAACTGGCCCGTGATGTTGCGGTGGATTTCCTGCCAGGGTGTCTGCGCGGGGGGCATATAGCCGGGCGGGCCCTGCAGGGCGGCGCGGCGGCGGGCCAGTTCTTCCGCCGGGACCTGCATATCCGCGGTGCGTCGGCGCAGGTCGATGCGGATGCGATCACCCGTGCGGACAAGCGCCAGGCCGCCGCCCACCGCTGCTTCCGGTGCGGCGTTCAGGATGGAGGGGCTGCCGCTGGTGCCCGACTGCCGCCCGTCGCCCAGGCAGGGCAGGGCATGGATGCCGGCCTGTATCAGCGCGGAGGGCGGCCGCATGTTCACCACCTCGGCCCCCCCCGGATAACCGATGGGTCCAGCCCCGCGCATGATCAGGATCGACCGTTCATCGGCGCCCAGGGCCGGGTCATCGATACGGGCGTGATAATCCTCCGGCCCGTCGAAGACGATTGCCGTTCCCTCGAACGCTTCCGGATCATCGGGGTCGGACAGGTAGCGGGCCCGGAAGTCCGGGGAGATGACACTGAGCTTCATCACCGCATGATCGAACAGATTGCCCGACAGCACGGTCAGGCCGGCCGACGCCTTCAACGGATCGCCCAGCGGGCGGATCACATCCGAGTTGGTCGTGTCCGCCGTGCCGACATTGTCGGCCAGTGTCTGGCCGTTGGCCGTCAGCACCGACCCGTCGATCAGGCCGGCGCGCAGCAGCTGCCCCATCACGGCCGGCACGCCCCCGGCGCGATAGAAATCCTCCGCCAGATAGGTGCCTGCCGGCTGCAGGTTGACGATCAGTGGCACATCAGCGCCCTGTTCCTCCCAATCCGCAAGCGTCAGGTCCACGCCGATATGGCGGGCGATGGCGTTCAGGTGGATGGGTGCGTTGGTGGAACCGCCGATGGCCGAGTTGACGCGGATGGCGTTCAGGAACGCCTGCCGCGTCAGGATGTCGGACGGCTTGCGGTCGGCATCGACCATCTCCACGATCCGCAGGCCGGTGCGATAGGCGTTCTCCTGCCGGTCGCGATAGGGGGCCGGGATCGCCGCCGATCCCGGCAGCGACATGCCCAGCGCCTCGCACAGGGAATTCATCGTGGTGGCGGTGCCCATCGTATTGCACCAGCCGGTGGACGGGGCCGAGGAGGCCACCAGTTCCACGAAGCCCTTATAATCGATCTGGCCCGCTGCCAGCATTTCGCGCGCCTTCCACACGATGGTGCCGGAACCGGTGCGCTCCCCCTTGAACCAGCCGTTCAGCATCGGGCCGACCGACAGGGCGATGGCCGGGATATTGACGGTTGCCGCTGCCATGAGGCAGGCAGGCGTGGTCTTGTCGCAGCCGATGGTCAGAACAACGCCGTCCATCGGATATCCATAGATCGATTCCACCAGGCTTAGATATGACAGATTCCGATCCAGCCCCGCCGTGGGGCGCTTGCCTGTCTCCTGGATCGGGTGGACGGGAAATTCAATGGCGATGCCGCCGGCGTCGCGAATACCCTCACGCACGCGCTTGGCCAGCTCGATATGATGCCGGTTGCAGGGAACCAGATCGCTGCCGGTCTGGGCGATGCCGATGATCGGCCGGCTGGACTGCAATTCCTCCAGGCTGATGCCGTAATTCAGATAGCGTTCAACATAAAGTGCGGTCATGTCCGGGTTGTCCGGATTGTCGAACCACTGCCGCGAACGCAGTGCCCGACCGGAAGGTTTGGAAGTGCCGTCCCTCACGCTCATTACCCCATCACCTGGGGGCGTCCCTGGCGGCCGCCCCGTCTCGCTCATGCCATCGGTACTGATAGAGCCGAACCGATCGGATTGGAAGCATATATATCAGATAAAATAGACAGGCGAAGCAAAATCACGATGGATCGGCTGTGCGGAACAGGGCGAGACGGATGTCTGTCCTGGTGTCCGGCCGATCGTGCAGGCCCGATACCCGATGACCGGCTTGGGACGTCACCATCGGGACGGCGGTGTCCCGGTCATCAGTGCATTGTCTTGCGTGCTTTTCTTTTCAGTGCCTTGAAGGCAGGACAGCCTGCGCCTGTCTGTCCATGGCTGGCTGAAGGGCGCGATTTCACCGATGCGTTGCCTTGTGCTTCCCTGCAAGAAGAGGTGATGGCGGGTCGGTGCCGGGGACGACATCGTGACGATGCCGCTCCCGTGACCCCCACGCAACACTGCCTTGGCTTGCATCATATTTGTCAGATTTATATTGACTTGAGTGCCCCTCTCTATGCATTCGTCATCCAACGGCATGCCCGCCCCGTCTGGCAGGGTAAGCCGAGTATCCAGGGGGAGGATGAAGGATATGCGTTTGCATCTGCTTGGTGCCGTGTCAGCGACGGCCATGTTGATTTCCATGCCGGTCACGGCGCAGGAAACCGGCGGTGCCGCGCCGGGGGACAGCGGCCTGGTGCTGGAGGAGATCGTCGTCACCGGTGTCCGCAAGTCGATGGAGCGGGCGGCGGAACTGAAGCGCGCCGCTGTGCAGGTGGTCGACTCCGTGGTCGCCACCGATATCGGCAAGCTGCCGGATTCCACCGTCGCCGCGGCCCTGCAGCGCGTGCCGGGCATCCAGGTGCAGAACGACCGCAACAATGAATTGTCGAACGTCCGTATCCGTGGCCTGACCGACATCCTGACCACGTTGAACGGCCGCGAGGTGATCACCACCACCGGCCGCGGCTTCGACCTGAAGGATGTGCCGGCCGAGGCGCTGGCCCGCATCGATGCCTACAAATCGCAGACGGCCGACCAGATCGAGGGCGGCGTCGCGGGGGCCATCGATCTCCGCCTCAACCGCCCCTTCAATTTCCGCGAGCCGACGCTCGTGCTGACGGGGCGCGAAAGCCGTGCCGTAAACGCCAAGGCCTGGAACCCGCAGCTTGGCGGGCTGGCGAGCTACAAGACCGACAGCCCCATCGGCGAGATCGGCGGCCTGGTCAGTGCCACCTATTCGCGTTCCGACACCATCCGCAGCGTCAGCAACCTGACGGAGCGCCGCTATGGTGGCGTCGCCCCGCTGAACACCGTCGGCATCCTGGTGCCGCAGGTGCTGCAGAACATGCCCGATGTGGGCCGTGTCACGCGCAAGCAGGTGAACGGGGCCCTGCAATGGCAGGCGACGCCATCGACCCAGGTCTATGTCGACGGGCTCTACACCTATTTCCGCAGCACGACGGGTTTTGCCGGCTTCAACCCGCAGCCCTTCACCAATGGCAGCCAGATCACCGATGTCACGCCCAGCGACTATTGCTTCGACGCGCGGGTGAATGCCAATGGTACCAACCCGACGCTGATCAACAATGCCGACGGCACGAAGTCGATCCAGCCCTTCACGGTGCAGCGCGTCTGCGAACTGCAAAGCGCCCGGTTCAACAATGTCGTGGTGAACCAGAATTCCTCCTCCAACCAGATCACCCAGCGCAACAAGATGGTTGCCGGCGGTCTGGAATATGACGAGGACGGCACGAAGGCGGTCTTCGACATCGCCTATCAGACCTCGCAGTCGTTCAACGAGAATTTCAACGCCGAGGTCGGACAGCGTATCCCGACCGTTTTTGTCGAATTCGACGTGAAGAACGGCCCGACCTTTGAACTCGATCCGGCGATCCCGCTCAGCCCGGCCAATGTGTCGCTGCGCAACTCGATCAATCAGAACTTCACCCTGGGCAAGGGGGAACTGTTCCAGGCGCGTGGCGATCTGGAACAGGAGTTCGACAGTGTCCTGTCCAAGGTGAAGGTCGGCGCCCGGTACTCGGAGCGCGACGCCCGCCTGCAGCAGGTGGAGCAGACCAATACGGTTCAGTCGATCGGCTTCGGCAATATCGGCACGCCGACGGAAGCCAATGCCCGCCTGATCTCCTCGCTGGGCCTGTCCCCGGATTTCCTGGCGCCGATCGGCAAGGCACCCCGCCTTAACGGCGGTTCGGAATTCCTGGGCGTCAATCCCGGTTACCTGCGTTCAGAGCGCGGGCGCAATGAATTGCGCGCCCTGTTCAACCTGCCGCAGCAGCAGCCAGGCTATGACCCGACCAAGGAATTCAACGCCAACGAAAAGACCTATGCCGGGTATGTCGAGGGCGGTTACGAGATTCCGCTGGGCACGGTCACCCTGGATGGCGTGGTCGGCACCCGTCTGGTCAAGACCGAGCGGACGATCAGCGGCTTCATGCGGGATGGCGCCAGCTTCTCCCCCGTGTCGGCCAAGACATCGGATACCGACCTGCTGCCGTCGGCAACGGCGCGGTTCCAGTTCCCCAATTCCTTCCAGACGCGCTTCAGCTATTCCCGGTCTATGCGGCGTCCGGATTTCGCGGCATTGAACCCCACGGAATCCCTGACGCTGGTGGGCAATGTGTTCCTGCTCAACACCGGGCAGCGCGGCAACCCGGACCTGCGCCCGCAGAAGTCCGACAGTTTCGACGTGACGGCCGAATATTATTTCGACAGCGGCTATATCGCGGCCACCGGCTATTACCGCTCGATCAAGGACCGTGTCGTTACCTCCAACACCCAGGAGACGATCGGCGAACTGAACTATCTGATCTCCAGCCCGCGCAATGTCGGTTCCGTCGACCTGCAGGGTATCGAGATCAGCAGCCAGTACTTCTTTGATTTCCTGCCGGGCGCCTTCGCGGGCTTCGGGGTTCAGGGTGCCTTCACCCTGGCGGATTCGGAGATCAAGGGCGATGACCCGCTTGCCGGCAATCCGCTTGTGGGCGTGTCCAAGTACAATTATACGACCGGCCTGCTCTATGACATGTATGGCATCAGCGGCCGTCTGATCTGGACCTATCGTTCCAGATATATCGATGCCGACAATACGGGTGGCGTGCAGTTGCGCCCCTTCGATGCCGATCGCCAGAACGAGGCCTATGTGCCGACGCTGCTGTCCTATGCCCGGCCGGCCGGGCGCCTGGATTTCAGCATCGGCTATGACCTTACCGATGCGCTGCGGGTCGATGTCGGCGGCACCAACATCCTCAAGAACAAGACTTCCATCTATCGCGGGTCGGAGAAGATCAACTTCGCCCTGTTCGGGGACGAGACGGTCTATACCGTGGGCGTCCGTTACAAGCTGTAATGATGGTGCCCGGTGGTCCGGCCCTTTTGGCCGGGCCACCGGGTGTCGTCCACCGGGTGTCGTCCGGCGCCATCCCGTGGCGGGCTTGCGTCCGTTGCGGGATGGCGGCGTTGTTTTTCCGGAATCAGCCGCGGACGATGCAGCGGAAGCCGATATGGCTGGTCGGGCTGTCGATGGATTGCGGGTGGCGGGCGGCCGGGCGGTAGCGCTGGCAGTAATTGGGGGCGCACAGATGCGACCCGCCCTTGATCACCTTGCGCCCCATCCGCGTGCCGTCATAGGGGTCCATGCTTTCGCGCAGGGTGGCACCGCGCGGATTGTCCACGGCGCAACAGGCCTTGGCCGGCTTGCGCGGGTTCGTGCCGAACCAGTCATGTGTCCATTCCCAGACATTGCCGACCATGTCGTAGAGACCATGGCCATTGGCGGGAAAGCGGCCCACGGGCGTGGTGCGGAAATTGCCGTCTTCCTTAAGCGTCTGGTGCGGGAAGGTGCCTTGCCAGTAATTGGCAAGGATGGCGCCATCGGGGGCCAGTTCATCGCCCCAGGCATACTCCTTGTCCTCCAGCCCGCCGCGTGCCGCGAACTCCCATTCCGCCTCCGTCGGCAGCGCCTTGCCCGCCCATTTCGCATAGGCTGCGGCATCGGCATGGGCGATCTGGACCACGGGATGGTCCTCCAGCCCCGCGATGCCGCTGTCCGGCCCGGTGGGGTGGCGCCAGTCGGCACCGGGTACGAAGGCCCACCAGCGGCCATGATTGTCGAGCGGCACGGGGCCTGCGGTCTTCTGGAACACTGCCGACCCGGCGACGGCCAGCGACGGGTCCATGCCGGGATAAAGCCGCGGATCGGGTGGGAGTTCGGCAAAGGTGCGATAGCCCGTTGCGGTCACGAAGGCGTCGAACTGCGCATTGGTGACGGGCGTGGTGTCGATCCAGAAGGAACCGACCCGGACCCGTCGGCGCGGTTTCTCTTCCGGATAGAACCTGTCGGACCCCATGGTGAAGGTGCCGCCCGTAATATGGGCCATGCCGGTGAAGCGGTTCTGGCGGGCGTCGGGGCGCTTTGTGTCCGACATCGATCTTCTGCTCCTGTCGTTCCATGGGCCGGGCCGTTGCCGTCCAGTGCCCGACCCATCCATAGCATTCCGGCGGGCCTGGGGGCGGCCGGATGTGAATGGGGCTTGATTTATATGATTTATATGTATTTAAAATCAGATGCAACACCGACAGGGTCGAAAGCAAGGTAAACAGGGGAGCGGCGACAATGGCAATATCGGGTACAAGGCAATCGGACAAGCGGCCCCTGGGCCGGATCGGCCGCCGCGCCCTCCTGGCCGGCCTGCTGGCCACCGCGACCCTGCCGCTGGGGGCGACCGCACAGGAGGGGGCGGCTCAGCGTCCCGACATCGTCGTCTTCCTGGCGGATGATCTGGGTTATCGCGACACGGTTCCCGGTGGGGATGTCGATGCCCGGACGCCCAATCTGGCGCGCCTGGCGGCGGAAGGCCTTTCGTTCGACCAGGCGTTCGTCGCCTCTCCCGCCTGCGCACCCAGCCGGTCGGCGCTGCTGACGGGCATGATGCCGGCCCGCAACGGGGCGGAGGCCAACCATGAACGCAGCAGCCCGGCACTTCGAAAGCTGCCCTCCTACCTGCAATCCCAGGGGTATCAGGTCGTCGCCATCGGCAAGGTCGCCCATTACGAACATACGGCCACCTATGGCTTCGATTATCACGCCAACGACACGTTCCACGATGATGCGGCCATTCCGGAGGCGATCAAATGGCTGAAGGCCCGCAAGGATGACCGGCCGCTGGCCCTGTTCGTGGGCAGCAACTGGCCGCACGTGCCCTGGCCCGTATCGACCGACGGCTTTCAGCCAGAGGGGTTGTCGCTGCCGCCCAAGACGGTGGATACGCCGGAAACACGCCAGGCGCGGGCACGCTATTACGCCGCCATTGCCCGCATGGATGCCGAACTGGGTGACGTGATGGCTGCCGCCGACAGGGTTCTGGGCCGCGACACCCTGTTCATGTTCTCATCCGACCATGGCGCGCAATGGCCCTTCGGCAAATGGAACCTGTATGACACCGGCACGCGCACGCCGCTGATCGTCCGCTGGCGGGGTAACACGGCGCCGGGCACGCGCACCGATGCCATGGTCAGTTGGGTCGACATCCTGCCTACCCTGGTGGATGTTGCGGGCGGACCGGCACCGGCGGACATCGATGGCCGTTCCTTCGCGGCGGCCCTGCGCCCCGGCGGCCGCTTCGCGGGCCGTCCGGAAATCTTCACCACCCACAATAATGACGGCAATTTCAACGTCTATCCGGGCCGGTCGATCCGCACGGCCCGGTGGAAATATATCCACAATCTGAACCCCGACCATTTTCACACAACCCATATCGACCAGCCGCTGAAGCCGGGGGACGATGCCTATTTCCCTACCTGGCGGCGCGCAGCCGACGGTGATGCGGAAGCCAGGCGGATCGTCGATGCCTATTACCGCCGCCCGGCGGAGGAACTGTACGATCTGCAGGCCGATCCGGATGAGACCCGGAACCTGGCCGACGACCCGCGCCATGCGGCCACGCTGAAGGATCTGCGTCGGCGGCTCGACCGCTGGCGGGCCGGGCAGGGGGACAATCGTCCGGTGAAGGGCAAGCCGCACCTGGATGCCGCCCCGACGGGCGGGAGGTGAGGTCCGGTGGTCGTGCGGAATGTTGCCCGCATATATCTGATTAATTGACCTTGCCCGCTCTTGCGGCGCAGACTTATACCATGAGCCTCTGATCTCGGCTCGTGTCGTGATCAAAGGCTTCGGCGGCATACGGACGCCACCGCGCCGGTCGGCGCGGATACCAAGGGGCATTCTCCATGCCCGTTGGTGCTATACCTGACCGCAGCGATGCCTAACAATTTGGCAGGGAAGGCTGGAATTTTGTCGAGCGAACTGACGGGGTCTGGAGAATTCAAGCCTGAGCTGGGTCGGAACCTGACCTATGGTCTTCTTGACAATCTTGGTCGGGCGATCGTGACGGGCCGTTTTCACCATGAGGCTTTTCCGACGGAAGCGGAGCTGGCGAAGCAGCACGGTGTCAGCCGTTCTGTTACGCGCGAAGCGGTGAAGATGCTGACGGCGAAGGGCTTGCTGAGCGCGCGTCCGCGTCAGGGTACGGTTGTGCAGCCGACCTCGTCCTGGAACCTGTTTGACACGGATGTTCTGCGCTGGCTTTTGGAGCGTCAATTTTCGATTGAGCTTTTGAAGCAGTTCAGCCAGTTGCGTGTTGCGATTGAGCCTGAGGCGGCGTCGCTTGCGGCTCGATTTGCCAGTGTGCAGAGCCTTCGGCAGATCAATGAGGGTCTGGAGCGTATGAAGGCTGCGGAACGCGGGGCCGATGACACGCTTGAGGCGGACATCGCGTTTCATGTTGCGGTGCTGCGGGCTTCCGGGAACCCGTTTTACATGCAGTTCCGGGAGGTTGTGGCGACGGCGCTGCGCACGTCGATCCGTTTCACGAACCGGATCAAGGGGCGCACGGCCAGCGTGGCCGATCATACGGCGGTGCGCGATGCCATCGCGGCGGGCGATGCCGACCGCGCCCATGCCGCCATGCGCCATCTGATCACCGATGTCCTCCGGCTGATCGATCAGGCCGAGGAAAAGGGCGCCGCCATCTGACGGCGCCCGGCCCGGCTGTCAGCGCGGGGTATAAAGCGGGTCCGCCATGGACTTCAGCGTGGCGGGGGTCAGTTTTTCCACCGCCCGGTCATAGGTCAACAGGCCGTTCAACTCGCTTTCGACGTCCGTGGTCTGGGTATAGACCGCGGCGGCCAGGCCCTCCTTGCGATATTGCCGCACGATCTCGTCGAATTTGGTGCGATAGCGCGCTTCGTAGTCTGTCTGGTCCTTGGCGATCTGATAGATGCGCAGGTCGCGGTCGGGGAACCAGAGATGGCCCCGCTTGGCCAGCCCGACGCCGCCATATTCGCCGATCACCCGCACCCGGCCACCGCTGGCCTCGGGCACCAGCGGCACTTCCTCGTAAGTGTGGATGTCGTACACCTGCGATACATCGCCCGCCGTGTCCAGCCAGCCGCTGGTGGCATTGATGATGCGGCTGGGGTCCATATTATGGACCAGGGTGGCAACGGTGCGGGCATCATACTGGCCCCAGCCTTCGTTGTTGGTGACCCACATGACGATCGACGGGAAGGCGCGCAGGGCGCCAACGATGTTCGCGGCTTCCAACTGGTATTGCGCCATGGCCTGCGAGGTGAAGACCGCCTCGCGGTCGCTTTCCCGCCGCACGGCCTGATCCGCGAAGCCGCCCGAAGGCAGGTCCTGCCAGATCAGCATGCCCAGCCGGTCGGCATCATAATAATAGCGGGCCGGTTCAACCTTGATATGCTTGCGCAGCATGTTGAAGCCGGCCTTCTTCAGGAAGACCATGTCGCTTCTGGCGGCCTCCTCCGAAGGCGGGGTCAGCAGGCCGTCCGGCCACCAGCCCTGATCCAGGACGCCATTGTGGAACAGGGGCTTGTTGTTCAGCAACAGGGCGGGATGGCCCGTGGACGGGTCCTTCCCGACCGATATCTTGCGCATCCCGAAATAGCTTTCGACCCTGTCGCCCGCCCCGGCGGCCGGCGTCAGGGCGGCATAGGTCGCCGCTTCCCGGGCTGAATGCGAGGGCAATTGCCGTTCGGGCCGCTCGGCCCCCGCTGTCGGGTTGGGTACCTGCACCAGCTCGGCGGTGAGGTCGTAGAGGAAGGGATTGTCGGGCGACCAGAGCCTGGCATCCGGGATGGCCAGTTCCGCCCTGCGGTTGCCCCGGATCAGGGTGGAGGCCACGGTTTTGCCGCCGCTGCGCACGGTCAGGCGGACGGCGTCGATAGGCCTGGCCGGACCGCTCAATGCCACATCAACGGCCACGATGCCGCGGTCGATATCGGGGGTGGCGCGCACCTCGGTGATGTGCAGGTCGGGAACCGGTTCCAGCCAGACGGTCTGCCAGATGCCGCTGACGGCCGTGTACCAGATGCCCCGCGGGTCCAGCACCTGCTTGCCGCGTGGCTGGTCTCCGGCCGAGGTGGGGTCGGCGACCAGGACGGACAGGCTGTTCGCCCCGTCACGCAGATAGGGGGTCACGTCGAAGCTGAACGGATTGGACCCGCCGCGATGGCTGCCGACCAGCCTGTCATTGACCCAGACCGTGGCCTCGAAATCCACGGCCCCGAAATGCAGCAATGTCCGCTTGCCGGACCAGTCGGCCGGCACCGTGAAGTCGCGCCGGTACCACAGCCTGTCGTCGGGCAGCAATTTGCGCGCAACGCCCGACAGTTTCGATTCCACGGCGAAGGGCACAAGGATACGGCCATCCATCCGGTCGGGCTGCGGCGCGCTGGCCTTGGTGATGGCGTAATCCCACATGCCGTTCAGGTTCTGCCACTGTTCGCGGGCCATCTGGGGGCGGGGATAGCTGCGCCAGGCGTTTTCCGCCGTCACCTCCCGGCCCCATCTGGTCATGATCGGCCCCACATAGGCACCGTCGCTGGCTACCGCCGTGCCGGGCTTTGCCGTGGCGGGCTGGGCCGATACCGGGGCCGTCGCCAGATGGAAGAGTGCCGCGGCACCCGCCAAGAGCAGAATTTTCCGCACTGCCTGTCCTTTCCTGTCCCTGTAAGCGACCTTCTGCCGCTTTGTGTGAATATAAATACGATATATTGAAGGGTGCTGTGCTTCAACGCCTTTCCACCTCCAGCCTTTCCGACCGGGCGCGGTTGCCCGGTAAAACGGCTAAAGCCAGGGGCGGCATTGCCCGGCGGAGGAGCCGGCTTCCCTTTTCTTTCCTGTTGCGGAAACGATCCGACCAAATATTATTGATATTATCAATATTGCCAGAAGGCCGACCTATGCTACGGTGGGGCGGCAAAGGCCGGTCACAGGCCATGACGGGGAAAACCCAGGGGGAGGAGAACGGGTCCGGTGAAAGCGCATCGCATTGCCCGGTTGCTGGCGGGTGTCAGTTGCATGGTTGTCGCCTTTGCGACGGGGATGGGCACGGCAATGGCCGCCGACGCAATGGCCGCCGACACGCCGGCCGCATCCCGCCCGAACGTCGTGGTCATCCTGCTGGATGATGTCGGCTTTTCCGATGTCGGCGCCTTCGGCGGGGAGATCCCGACACCGCGCATCGATGCGCTGGCCAGGAACGGCCTGGCCTTCACCCAGTTCTATAACAGCGCACGCTGCAGCCCGTCGCGGGCATCGCTGCTGACCGGCACCTATCCGCATCAGGCGGGGCTTGGCCATCTTGAAGGGGTGGACGTGCCCGGCGCGCAGGGGCTGCGCAGCCGGTTGACCGACCGTGTCGTCACGCTGGCGGAAGTGCTGAAACCCGCCGGCTATTTTACGGCGATGGCCGGCAAATGGCATGTCGGCATGTCGCGCGGGGTCGGGCCGTGGCAGCGTGGCTTCGACCGGTCGCTGGCCACGCCGTTCGGGGAGCTTTATTATCCGGAGCAGTCGCAGCCCATCGCGCAATGGGTCTATATCGACGGGCGCAGGGTGCCCGCCAACGCCCCCGAGGTGGGGGAGGGCGACTGGTATTCCTCCGACATGTATGTCGATTGGCAGGCCCGTTTCATCACCCAGGCCCAGGCGGAGGGAAAGCCCTTCTTCCTTTACATGCCCTTCACGGCCGCGCATTTCCCGCTGATGGCGCCGGCGGCCGATGTGGTCAAGTTCAAGGGCCGGTACCGGGAAGGCTGGGATGCCCTGCGCCGCGCCCGTTTTGAGCGGCAGAAGACGCTGGGCATCATTCCCGCCAACGCCGAACTGCCGCCACCATTGCCGAACAGCTATGATTGGGACAGGCTGACCGATGCGGACAAGGAGCGGTTCGATACGATCATGGCCGTCTATGCTGCTGTGATCGCCCGCGTCGACCACGCCATCGGCACGCTGGTGGACCGGCTTGAACAGGCCGGCGAACTGGACAATACCCTGATCCTTTTCATGTGCGACAATGGCGGCAATGCGGAGAGCGGGCCCGATGGCCGCCTGTCCGGCAAGGGTAAGCCCGGCGGACCGGACAGCGTGGTCTGGGCCGGCATGAACTGGGCCACCTTGCAGAACACGCCCTTCCAGTATTTCAAGCATTTCACGGAAGAGGGCGGGATCGCCACGCCGCTGATCGCCCATTGGCCGGATGGGATCGACCCCGCGCTCCGTGGCACCCTGGTCGATGCGCCGGGTCATCTGATCGATGTGATGCCGACCGTGGTGGAGATCAGCGGCGCCACCTATCCCGCCCGCCATAATGGTCACGCGATCCTTCCGATGCAGGGCCGTTCCATGCTTCCCGCATTCCATGGCGAGGCGCTGGCGCGTGACAAGCCCCTCTTCTGGGAGCATGAGGGCAATCGCGCCGTCCGGGACGGCAAATGGAAGCTGGTGGCCCGCTTCGAGCAACCCTGGCAATTGTTCGACATGTCGACCGACCGGGCGGAAATGCACGACCTGTCGGCAAGCCGGCCGGACCTTGTCCGTGCGATGGCCCGGCAATGGGACGACTGGGCCGCGCAAAGCTTTGTCGATCCGTGGCGCCCTGAATATGACCGTCATCTGAAGGGGCGCAAACGCCAGAACTGGGGCGGCGCCGACAGGATCGACCGGCCCTATGCGGTGATCGAATAGCGGCCGGCCTGCTGGCGGCACCGGCCCCGCCGGGTCGCGCGTTGAAGATAGCCCCGGTTCTGGGGTAGATGCTGATATATCTTATAATAGAGGTTCCGGACCAGATGATCAGACTTGGACTTGTCGGGATCGGCAAAATCGCACGGGACCAGCACGTGCCGGCCCTGGCAAACAGTGGCGATTTCGACCTGGCCGCCACGGCCAGCCGCCATGGCCGGGTGGAAGGTGTGGAGAGCCACAGCACGGTTGCGGCAATGCTGGCGGCGCGTCCCGATATCCGGGCCGTATCGCTCTGCACCCCGCCCGCCGGGCGGTTTGAGCAGGCGCTGGACGTGATCCGGGCCGGCAGGGACCTGATGCTGGAGAAGCCGCCGGCCGCCACCGTGTCGGAGGTGGAGGCGCTGGCGCAGGAGGCGCGCCGGCAGGGGACGGTGCTGTTCACCACCTGGCATTCCCGCGAGGCGGCGGAGATCGATGCGGCGCGTGACTGGCTTGCCGGACGGCGGATCGACGCCGTACGCATCCGCTGGATGGAGAATATCCGCCAGTGGCATCCCGGCCAGGACTGGATATTGGCGGCCGGTGGTTTCGGCGTGTTCGATCCCGGGATCAATGCGCTGTCCATCGCCACCCGCATCCTGCCGTCGCCGCTGACCGTCCTGGATGCGGTGCTGGAGGTGCCGTCGAACCGCGCCAGCCCCATCGCGGCCCAGATCCGTTTCCGGACCGGCGACGCCACCGGTGATGCCCGGCTGGATTTCCTGCAGACCGGGCAGCAGACCTGGGATATCGAGGTGGATACCGATGCGGGCATGCTGCGCCTGGGTATGGGCGGCAGCGTCCTGGAATTGCCCGGCGAGATACCGATAAGCGGCGAGAACCAGGAATATCCGCGTCTCTACAGCCGCTTTGCCGAACTGGTGCGCAGCCGGCAGAGCGATGTCGACCTGCGCCCGCTCCAGTTCGTGGCCGATGCCTTCATGATCGCCGACCGGCGGATCGTCCAGCCTTTCGAGTTCTGACAAGGCGGTTCCGGCAAACCGCCCAACCAAGTCGCGGAGACTGATAATGTCCAATCTTTCTCGCCGTAAGCTGCTGCTGGCCTCGGCGGCCCTTTCCCTGACCCTTGCGGCCCCCTTCGCGGGCCGGGCCGCGGTGGCGGCAGAGCCGCCCGCCCGTCCCAACATCGTCGTCTTCCTGGCCGATGATATCAGCTATAATGACGTCTCGATCAGCGGTGACCGCAATGTGCGCACGCCGGCGCTGGACCGGCTGGCGTCGCAGGGCATGACGTTCGACCGGGCCTTCGTGGCTTCCCCGACCTGCGCGCCGAGCCGTGCCGCATTGTTGACCGGCATGATGCCCGCCCGCAACGGGGCGGAGGCGAACCATGACCGGACCAGCGCCGTGGTCCGCAAGCTTCCCTCCTTCCTGCAGGAGCAGGGCTATCAGGTCGTCGCCTTCGGCAAGGTCGCGCATTACCAGCATACGGGTACCTATGGGTTCGACTACTACGCCAACGATACGTTCCACGACCATAAGGGCATTGCCGCCGCGGCCGAATGGCTGAAGGCGCGCAAGGACAAGCGGCCGCTGGCACTGTTCGTCGGCAGCAACTGGCCGCATGTGCCCTGGCCCCGCACCACCGAGGGTTACGCACCCGACGCCATCACGCTGCCGCCCAAGACGGTGGACACGCCGGAAACGCGCGAGGCGCGGGCCCGGTTCTATGCCGCCGTGACGCGCATGGACCAGGACCTGGCCACCACGATGGATGCGGTGGACAGCATTCTGGGACCGGAAACCTTCGTCCTTTATTCGGCGGATCACGGGACGCAATGGCCGTTCGGGAAGTGGAACCTGTATGATACGGGCACGCGCGTGCCGATGGTCGTGCGCTGGAACGGCCGGGTGCAGGCGGGAACCCGGACGAATGCCATGGTCAGTTGGGTCGATATCCTGCCCACGCTGGTGCAACTGGCCGGCGGCAGGCAGCCCGAGGGGATCGACGGGGTTTCGTTCTCCAGCCTGTTCGGTGTCGGCAGCGGGCCGGCGGGCCGGCCGGAGATTTACACGACCCACAATAATGACGGTCGCATCAACACCTATCCCATGCGCAGCATCCGCACGGAACGCTGGAAATACATCCAGAACCTGCTGCCCGACACGCTGCACACCACCCATATCGACCTGAAGGTGGCGCGCACGGATTCCGGCGTCTATTTCCCGTCCTGGCGGGAAGCGGCGGAGCGGGACCCGGCGGCCAAGGCGATCGTTGATGCCTATTACAAGCGCCCGGCGGAGGAATTGTACGACCTTCAGGCCGATCCGGACGAGCAGGTGAACCTGGCCGCGGACCCACGCCACGCCAAGCAGTTGAAAGAACTGCGCACCAGGCTTGATCGCTGGCGCAAGGCGCAGGGCGATACCGGCCGTATTCCGGTCCAGCCCCGCGTCGAGCGGGGCCCGATGCAAGGCGAGGATGATTGAACCGTCCGGCCCTGATCCCGGCGGGCAGTGATGAAAGCCGGGATCAGGGCATTCACCGCTCTGGCCCCTGGGGTCGGTACCCCGAGCCGGCCCCGCAAGGGGCGCCGATACAAACGCCCCGCGGTTCATTGCCTCTGATGGGGGGCATCGGGTCCTCATCGGGAAGGGCGGAGGAATGCCAGGGTGACCCGCGTGTCGGGGGCGGAAACGGCGATGCGCCTGTTCCGCTTTCCCCAAGACAAACCGGGGCCCATCAACGCAATGCGAAGGGGGCATTGCTGTCCAGCGTGCTTACGCTTCAAATTATCATATTGGACCTATTTATATGATTGATGAGCGTACAGGCATTTGTTAGTTCGGCAGTGTGTGAGAAAGGGGCTTCCGGGGAAGGGGGCCTGTGACAAGGGAGACGAAGATGCGCCTTGGATATCTGGTCACGGTCTCGGCCGTTGCATTGTGCGCGGCGATGCCCGTGGGTGCGCAGGAGACGAGGGGGACGACCAGCGCCGCGGAGGCCGATCCCGACGCGGAAGCCTCGCAGGGGACAGTGTTCCAGGAAGTGGTTGTGACCGGCATCCGGCGCAGTCTGGAAAGCGCGCAGTCGATCAAGCAGAATTCCGATCAGATCGTGGATTCCATCGTTGCTGAGGATATCGGCAAGCTGCCGGACATCACGGCGGCGGAATCGGCATCCCGTATCACCGGCCTGCAGGTCGAGCGGGCCCAGGGCGAGGCGTCCGGCGTGCGCATCCGCGGTCTGCCGGATTTCACCACGACCTTCAATGGCCGTGACATCTTCATCGCTGATGGCCGGACGATGAACCTGCAGATCTTTCCGTCGGGCAGCATCTCCCGCCTTGATGTCTATAAATCCTCCACGGCCGAACTGGTCGAGCCCGGTATCGCCGGCCTGGTCGATGTGCGCTCCCGCAAGCCGCTCGATTTCAAGCGCGACCGCGTGTTCGGCGGCATTGCCGGCGTGCGGCTGCACCAGTCGCGGGAAACGGATGTTGAAGGGAACCTGCTGATCAGCAAGCGCTGGAACACGGGCATCGGGGAGATCGGTTTTCTGGTGAACGGCTCCTATGCGTCGGCCAGCTATGTCGATTCAACCCGTGCCAATGCCCAGACCATCGCCCGCCGCGTGATCGCCGGTACGTCCGAACCGATCCGCCATCCCGATTTCGTCAATGTGAATTATGCCGTTGCCAGCCGGGAACGGCCGTCGGCCAATTTCGCCCTGCAATGGCGCCCCCATAGCGACCTTGAGGTCTATGTGGACGGCATCTATCAGGGGTTCCGCAACAGGGGCCAGGGCCGGAACCTGCAGGTCACGGTCGGGCCGGCCGCGCAATTGTCGAATATCGAGTTCTTTCCGGGCACCAACCTGGTCAAGAGCATGGATGCCACGGGCGGCGCCTTTCCAACGGGCACGCAGAACGTGGTCAAGACCGACACCAACACCTATCAGGGTGGCGGCGGCTTCAAATGGAAGCATGACGACCTGAAGCTTTCCGGTGACGTCGCCTATACCAAATCGACCTACACGATCCTGACCACGGGCTTCAATTTCACGCTGCAAGGCGCCCCGCTGAAACAGTTCGACTTCGATACGGACAAGGGTGCGGGCGGCGGCACCGTGTTGCTGTCCAATTTCGACATGACGGCGCCGGCCAATTACCGCATGGTCGGCCTGGCGGAGACGGGGTCGCGTTCCGGCCGCAAGGGCATGCAGGCCCGGCTGGATGGTGAATACCAGATTTATAGCCCGTTTCTGGATACTTTGCAGGCTGGTATCCGCTTCAGCGACCATGATGCCTTTGCCTACAACTACAACCAGAACAATATCGCGCAGCCCGGCTCGCTCTACTCGATCCTGCCCCTTCAGTTCGAACAGGCGAAGGCCGGTTTCCGCAATGACAAGGCCGATTCCCTGAAGACCTTCCTGGTGCCCACGCGCGCCTCGCTCGTGGACCAGATGGACTATCTGCGCGGCCTTGCGCGCCTGCCGACGCCGGGCTTCGCCGATCCCACCTATCTCAGCAACGAGAAGGATTATGCCGGTTACATCCAGGCGCGATATTCCTTCGATGCGGGTTTCCCCGTCGATGGTGTCGTCGGTGTGCGCGCTGTGCGCACGGAAGACCGGATCAACGGCTTTGCGCGGGAAACGATACTCAATCCCGCGGGCGGCCAGACCGTGGTGACGACCCCGATTTCGCGCAAGAACGGCTATACCGACATCCTGCCCAATATCAGCGCGCGGCTGCGTCCGTTCGATGATTTTCAGGTCCGCACGGCCTTCACCAAGACGCGCACGCGGCCCAGCTTCGGCAATCTCAACCCGACGCTGACCATCGGTCTGCCGCCGACCATCTGTATCGAGGATCCGGCCCTGCCGGAGAACGGCCCGGACAATCCAGGCTGCGTGCGCACGGCGTCGGGCGGCAATGCCGATCTCGACCCCATCACCTCGTCCAACTACGACATGTCCTTCGAATATTATCCGTCGCGATCGACGTCGGTGACCTTCGGGCTGTTCCGGCGCGACGTGAAGGGCTTCATCTCCACCTACACCGTGGAGGTGGACGACGCCCAGTTCCGTCGCCTGCGCATCACGCGGCCGGACAATGGCGGCAAGGGCCGGATGCAGGGGATCGAAACCGGCTTCACGACATTGTTCGATGCCGACTGGATACCCGGCTGGCTGCATAATTTCGGAACGCAGGCCAACTACACCTATATCGACCATTCGTCCGAACTGCCGGCGGAACTGGCGCAGTTCCTGCCCGGTCAGCAGAAGATCGCCGGCGTTTCCAACCACACCTACAACCTCGTCGGCTTCTACGAGACCAAGGTGCTTTCGGTTCGCGTCGCCTACAATCACCGTTCAAACTTCATCGTGAACTATCAGCGGCTGAACGATCCCGGCATTGGCGGCCTGGGGCCGGTGCTGCCATTGATCGAGGATGGGCGCGGAACGCTGGATCTGGCGACGACCGTGACGCCGACAGAAAATGTCTCCTTCTCCTTCAATGTGTCCAACATCCTGGGAACGGCGGCCAAGAACCATCGCCAGTTCAATGAACAGGGCGATGCCTATCGTTTCCAGACGCGCTTCCTTGAAACCGTGTACCGGGCGGGGATGCGCTTCAATTTCTGATGCGGCGGACCACGGGCCCCGGCAATGACGGGGCCCGTGGGAGTGCCCACCAACCTGCCCCACCAACCTGCGATATGTCCTCCTTACCGCGGGCTTTCATTTCATGGCTGCCCCGATCGGGGATGTGGGCCGCGGGGAAACCCCGCGGCCCTTGCCGTTCCGGATTGGGTTATCTGCTGCCCGACGGTACGGGCAGGGGGGTACCGGCGCCCACCGGCTCACCGAACCGGGGCCAGCCCTCCTCGGTCCAGTCGAAGCGCTGCATGTGGGGGGCGCGCTTGGGCGTGCATTTCATTCCGGGGCCGGGATTGGCGTGGTAGATGATCCAGTGCTCCTTGCCGTCCGGCGACATGAAGAAGCCGTTATGGCCCGTGGCATAGACACCGTTGGCGCTGCGGAACACGGGTTGTGCGGACTTGGTCCAGGCCGCGGGGTCCAGCGGGTCGGCACCCGGCGCTGCGTGCAGCAACCCCAGCGCGTAATCATCCGACCAGCAGGCGCTGGCGGAATAGACGATGAACAGGTCGCCCTTGGGTCCCAGCAGGAATTCCGGTCCCTCAACGATCTGTCGGCCGCCCTTCTGTTCCCAGGGCTGGTCGGCCTGGGTCAGGATGCTTTCCTTGCCCTTCAGCGTCCAGGGGTTCTCCATCTCCGCGATGGCCAGCCCGCTGGTCGGTCCCACATAGGGGGAATAGACGAAATACCGTTTGCCGCCATGATCGAAGACGGAGCCGTCGATCCCCGGAAGGGCGGTATTGATGCGGCCGCGATCCACCCAGTTCCCTTTCATCGGGTCCGGACCGGTATTCTCAAGAACGAAGACAGCCCGGTGGGCGTCATCCTTGTGACCGCTGGCGGTGGCAGAGTAATAAAGATACCATTTCCCGTCCAGCCGGTGCAGTTCCGGCGCCCAGATGGAATGGGCGTTGGGGCCTTTCTTTGGCGGAGTCCAGATCACGGCCTTTTCTGCCTTGGCAAGATTGGCGATATTGTCTGTCCGCCACAGGGCGATTTCCTTGCCAAGTGTGTGCATATAATAATAGACGCCATCCACCTGGGTGATCCAGGGGTCCGGTCCGGACGGCAGCAGGGGGTTCGTGAAACGGGCGCTGTCGCTGGCCGTTTCCGTTTGCGCGCCGGCGGATGGCGCCGTCAGGCATAGTCCTGCGGTCAGCAGCGGCACCGCCATCAGCAGGGCCAGGGACCGGCGGCCGCCGCGCCCTGTGGCCGCAACCTTCCCGTCAAGCCAGGGACCCGTCGCGGATTTTTCCAACTGTCGTGTAAGCACGTCGCTTCTTCTCCTTCTTGGACGATCGTTTTATCATATTAATGATATCGAAAGCCGCAAGGATTAGTTTGATCCGGCCGTGCCTGTTTCCCCCGGCGGAGCGACCCCTCCGGCGATGTTCAGGGGCCGCGTACCGCCGGTCGCGTCATGTGACGCTGTAGGGCACAACCCGTCTTTCGTGCGCATCCACGCGCAGGGCGCGGCCAATGGGCGGAAAGGCCCGGTGACGGCAGTCCTCGCGGTCGCAGACCTTGCAGTTCGATCCGATGGGAACGGCCGCGTCGGCATCACGCAGGTCCAGGCCGGCGGAATAGACGAGCTGGTCGGCATAGGCGATTTCACAGCCCAGGCCCACTGCTGCCTCACGCGGGCGGGAAAGATAGGAGTTGCCGCGGCTGACCACCGTGCGCGCGATGCACAGATAAGTCGCCCCGTCGGGCATCCGCGCCTGCTGCACCAGGATGCGGCCGGGCTGGGCGAAGGCCTGATGCACGTTCCACAAGGGGCAGGCCCCGCCGAAGCGGGCGAACTGGAACCGTGTGGCGCTGGAACGCTTGGCAATGTTGCCGGCCATGTCCACCTTCACGAAATAGAAGGGCACGCCCGGCATGCCCGGCCGCTGCATGGTGGACAGGCGGTGGCATACCTGTTCGAAGCTGACATTGAAATGGGCCGACAGGCGGTCGATGTCGTGCCGCATGCGCTGCGCTTCCGTCAGGAACCGCTTGTAGGGCAGGATCAGGGCGCCCGCGAAATAGTTGGCCAGGCCGACACGCAGGATCGACCGTGCCTCGATGCTGGACAGTCCCGCCTCGGCCACCAGCCGTTCGATCTCCACCCCATAATCCAGCAGCGCGATCTGGTGGGCAGCGAAGAAGGTCCGGCTTTCGCGCGGTGTGCCTTCGGACACCAGCAATTCCTTGTCGTCCGGATCATATCGCCACAGCACGTCATGGCGGGCCAGCATGGTCGACACCCGGATCGTCACGCCGTGCCGGTCGGCCAGGTGCTGGGCCAGATGCTCCAGCAGCCGGTCCTTGGAGAAGTGCCCCCCTTCGAACAGATCCTCGGCGGCATGGTCCAGCGTTTCGAAATGGTTGCGCTGCTGCTGCACGAAGTCGCGCACCTCGTCATAGGGAAAGGCGGCGGGTCCCGCCACATTGTCTCCGCCGCCGACCTTGTCGACCAGCGCCTTGTATTCCTCGTCCAGCCCCTGATAGGCGCGATAGAGCTTCAGCAGCGATCCCATGATGGCCGGCGCGGCGCGCACGGCATCACGGATGCCCGCGAACGTGACGGAGGCATCCCCGAACAGCGGGTCGCCAAGGACCTCGCGCAGTTCGGAGGCCAGGCGCGTGTCGCTGTCATCGGCGAAATGGCTGGGTTCGACCTGGAAATAGGTGGACAGCCGGATCACGGCCGCCGCAGACAGCGGCCGCTGGTTGTTTTCGATCTGGTTCAGATAGGACGTGGACAGCCCGACCTCGGTCGCCAACTGCGCCTGGCTGATGCCCCGCGTCTCCCGAAGGCGGCGGATACGTTCGCCGGCATAGATTTTTACCGTCATGCTCGTCCCCTGCGGCGCCGGCCAATGCGGGCCGGGCGCCTGTCACCTGCTCCCCGTCAGATAGCATATTTTTCATTTCCATGTGTCGGGGTGTCGTCGGCGGGACAAAACGCTCCGGTGATGAGGTGCTTGAAAGGCCCGCCGGCCCCCGTCAGGGGCCGGGTACGGCTGCCGTCCCGCGGCCCCGTTTCCGTGTCCCCCTGGCGATGGCGGCCTGCCGTGCCGCGCTTGCGAAGGCCGCTGCGAAGGCAAGCATGGAAAGGTCGAAGGCAGCGAAGACCCGGTCGCCGGTCAGCAGGCTGGGCAGCAGGCCGCGTGACGTGGTCAGGGCGTTTACCAGGGGCACCAGCGCCAGCAGCAGGGCGCAGGCCGACAAACCCTCCACCCAGGCGCGCCTGGGGGGGCGGGCGAGGGTCCAGGCCGCCAGGACGGCCCATGCCAAGAACAGGCAATGGATTTCCCATTCCGCCCGGCCGGCCATCGCCGGCGGCAACAGCCGGTTGGCCAGGAAATAGACGGCCAGGCCGGCGGGGGCGCCGGCCATCACCGCGATGTTCAGCCGTTCGACCAGGCGGAAGCCGGCCGGTGGCTGTGCCGGGTCGGGCAGGCGCCCGCGTCGCTTCACGGTCCACAGGACCAGGCCCGTGGCGATCATCGCCGTACCCGCAACCCCGGACAGGAAGTAGAGCCAGCGCAGCAGGGGATCGGCGAAGCGGGCGGCGTGCAGGTCCGTCATCACCCCATGGGTGGCAAGGCCCGGTCCTGCCGCCGGTGGCCTGTGCAGGGGCCGGCCATCGACCGCGTCCAGCAGCAGCGCGCCGTAGCGGTCGCCAAGGCGTTCCACGCGCGGAATGACCGCTGCCACGGCGGCCGCGTCGCCGGGATGATGGATGGTGATGCGATAGGGCAGGGGGTCACCCGACGCCGCCCCGGACCGCCGGATCAGGTCGGGCAGGGGCAGCAGGGGGGCAGCCTCGCCCATCGGGGCCGGCGGCGGCGGCGGGCGCAGGGCGGCGCGGAAGGCGGCGGGATCGGGAAAATTGGCGGCCACGGCCCAGGGCATCAGCGTGAACAGCAGGGTGACCAGACCGGTATAGGTGATCATCACATGGAAGGGCAGGGCCAGCACGGCCGTCAGATTATGGGCATCCAGCCACGAGCGCTGGCCCCTGCCCGGCCGCAGGGTGAAGAAATCGACCAGGATTTTCTTATGGGTGATCACCCCGGTGACCAGCGCCACCAGCATCGCCACCGACGCGATGCAGACCAGATAGCGGGCCAGCCACCAGGGCATGTAATGCAGATTGTAATGGAAGCTGTAGGGGAAGCCGCCGCCGCGAGTGTCGCGCACCATGATCCGGTCCCCGCTGGCGGGATCGAAGGCCGTTTCCCCCGATCCCGCCGCCGGCGGGGCCGCGCCCTGCCAGGCGGCCAGGACCGGTTCCCCACCGCGCGGGGGCGGCAGGGTGATGGTCCAGGCCGTGGCGCCGGGCGCGGTCTCGGCCAGATACGACATGATTTTATCCAGGGCGGTGTCGGTCACCGCCCCCCGGCCCAGTTCGGGCCGCATCCAGGCCGATATCTCCTGGGTGAAGAAGGCCACGGTCCCGAACAGGAAGATGATGAACATCAGCCAGCCGAACAACAGCCCGGCCCAGGTATGCAGCAGGGCCTGCGACTGTCGCAAACGGCTTTCCATGCGGGCGGTTTCCCCTTGACCAATGACCGGGATCAGAAATCGGCCGTGACGGATACCAGGACGGTGCGCGGCGGACCGACCGTCAGCCCCTCGCGCGCGGCCGACTGCCAGTAATCCTTGTCCAGCACATTTTCCAGCGTGGCCCGCAGGGTCAGCGGCGTGCCGCCGGCATCCACGGCATAGCGCAGCCCCAGGTCCCACCGGGTCCAGTCCGGCAGACGCTGTGTATTGCCCACATCCACGAATTGCGGGCTGGTGTAGGTCACGCGGCTGGTCAGGGTCAGCGCCTCCAGGAAAGGCACGTCCCATTCGCCGGCAAGGTTGAACTGGCGCTTGGGCACGGCGGGCGCAGTCCTGCCGTCATTGACGCCGCCCTGCGTGCGGGTCAGCTTGCCCCGGGTGAAGGCCGCACCGCCCAGCAGGCGCACATCCTCGCCCAGCGCGCCATAAAGGCTGAGTTCCAGGCCACGGTTGCGCTGGTTGCCATCCACGTCGAAGCGCAGGCTGACGGGATCGACATAGGAGCTGGGCCGGTCGATCTGGAACAGGCTGACCGTTCCGCCGAAATCACCGAAATCATACTTGGCGCCGACCTCGTATTGTTTGGTGATGAAGGGAGCGAACACCTCGCCGGCATTGACGGCCGCCGTCGGTGCCGTTGGCCCCTGGCTCAACCCCTCGATATAATTGCCATAGAGCGACAGGCGCTCCAACGGCTTCACCACCAGCGCCACGGCCGGGGTGTTGGCCGATTTGTCGTAATGGGAGGTGCGGGCCCCCGTGACGGCATCGAAATTGGCCGTTTCGACCTTTTGATGACGCAGGCCCAGCGTCAGTTGCACATTCTCCCCCGCCGTGGCGATGGTATCGGCCACGGCCAGGCTGGTGATGTCGGCCGTGCCCACCTTGGGGATATGGGTGATGGCGGCCAGGGCCGGCAGCGGATTGCCGGCCGGATTGTACAGGTTGGAGAAGATGGTCGTGCCGCGCACCCGCGCCTGGCCCGACTTCTGGTCCAGCCGGCTGGCGCTGATCACGGGGCTGTGGACCAGCGATCCCGTCGTGAAGCGCCCCCGCAGCCCCGCTTCCGCGGTTGTCGTGTTGATATATTCATCCAGACGCGCCGGCACCGCCCCGATGGAGCCGGCGGCATCCAGCAGCAGCCAGCTTGTCTGGATGCTCTCGAAATCATATTCCCGCGCCCCGGCCGCCGCGAAAAGCGTCAGGTCCGGGGTGATGTCGAACTCCCCCCGCACGGCGCCCGACCGTTCATCGGTCTTCCAATAGGTCCAGTCGGGAAAGAAATTGCCGTCGGCGTCGGGGGCCTTCGGGATGGCCACGCCGGCGGCGGGCGGGAACAGCAGGCCACTGCGCGCATGGGTCAGGCGATACTGGTAGTTCAGATCCGCTTCCAGCCGGAACCGTTCCGCCTGATAATCCAGGCCCAGCGTCGCGGCCTTCAATTCCTCGCTGCTGCGCGCGGGTGCCGTGTCGCCATCGCGGTAAAGCGCATTCAGGCGCACGCCGACCTGTTCGGCCTCGCCGAAGCGCCGGCCGAGGTCGGCGTGCAGGCCCCATTGGCTGTCGCTGATATGGGAGGCGGTCAGGCGGGTAATGGGCACCGATCCGGCCCGCTTGGGCACGAGGTTCACCGACCCGCCCACCGAGCCGGACGGCGCCATGCCGTTCAGCAGCGCGTTGGGGCCACGCAGCACCTCCACCCGTTCCACACCGATCATGGTGCTGGAATTGCGGGGGGAGATGCCATAGAGCCCGTTGAACGCGACATCATAGTTGAACAGGGTGAAGCCGCGGACATTGAACTCGTCCCGGCCCGACCCGCGGGAATAGGTGTTGCGGATCGACGGGTCGCCGGCCAGCACGTCGCCCAGGTTCTGGGCCTGCTGGTTGTCGATATACTGCGCCGTGTAGTGCGTGACGTTGAAGGGCGTGTCCATGATGTCGCGGCTGCCCAGCAGCCCGACCTTGCCGCCGCGCGCCACCTCTCCCCC
The DNA here is from genome assembly GCF_052474395.1 of Niveispirillum fermenti. NCBI lineage: Bacteria > Pseudomonadati > Pseudomonadota > Alphaproteobacteria > Rhodospirillales > Azospirillaceae > Niveispirillum > Niveispirillum fermenti. The sequence goes on from NZ_CP156679.1 coordinate 255,257, forward strand.
GGCATATTCGACGGGCAGGCTGCCGATCTCCCCCTGTCGCGGCACGGCGAAGCCGTGAAGCGCATCGCCTTCCACACGCAACGGGCCCATCAGGATGGCGCCATCCGCCGTCTGCGGGGCGCGGTCGATGGTCGCCACCGTGCCTTCCATCCGGAAGGTGAAGCCCGTGCCGGCCAGAAGCCGGCCCAGCGCTGTGGCTGCCGGCAAGGCACCCTGCACCGCATTGCCCTGAACACCCTGGATGGCGGCGCCGTCGGCGGCCACCTGATAGCCCGATTGCGTCGCGAAAAGCAGCAGGGCGTCGGCCAGGGGCTGGGCCTGGATATCGAACCGGCTTTCAGCGGCCGCCTGTGCCTGTGCCGGCAGGGTGGTCAGTATCGGCCCCATGGCCGCCGTCGCCATCCAGAATGCCGTCATCGCCGACCGGCGCGCCCGTTGTCCCGAATTCCTTTGCCCGATACGCACGGTTCCGTCTCCACTCGTTGAGCTTGCCTGGAATGCTAATGCGTCGCAATCCTAAGGTCTGCCAACTCAACGATGGAGCGGAAGCTTTTTACAAAAAAAGTCGATAGCGAGCAGAGGTTCTAAAAAATCATCATCATATCAATAAATTACGATGCAGAGACAACCAGCAGCCAGGGTGTGACGCGCCGGACCTTGCCGCCCAGCGGGCCGGTTATGGTCTCCACGGCCCGGACGGGGTCGCGGACATCATAGGAACCGGTGACGATCCGCCCACCCAGTTCCGGGTCGGTCAGCACGATGGCGCCCGGATAATAGCGGCGCAGGTCGGCGATGACTTCCGACAGGGGCTGTGCCACCGCGACCAGCCGTTGCGCCGACCAGGCACCGACATTGGCCGGGGCGCCCGTACCCCTGACGGCTGGTCCGGCCCAGGGCAGCCGGGCCCATTGGCCTGCGGCCAATGTCGTGGAAACGGCTTCGCCACCCGTGTCACCATCGCGATCGACCTGTACGCTGCCATGCCGGACGGCGACATCCGCGCCACCCGTGCCCAGCCGGACGTTGAAGCCGGTGCCCAGCACCGTGACATGGGCGGCCCCGGCGGTCACGGTGAAGGGCCGGTCCGGGTTCCGTGAAACCTCGAAGAACGCCTCCCCGGCCATCAGGTCGACGGTGCGTCTGTCGCCGGCATACCGCACCCGCACGGCGCTGCCGGGTGCCAGGCGGATGCGGCTGCCATCCTCCAGCGCCAGAACCTGCTGCTCGGCCGTGCCCGTGACATGGTCGGCCCGCAGGCGCAGGACGGCCTGTGGTGTCATTGCCACGACGAGAAGTGCCGCGGCTGCGACAGCGGCCAGTCCCAGGCGCCGCCGGCGCCGGGGTGATATGGCATCGCGCGGCGCAGAAGGGGGGGCGGTGCGGGGGGGCAGGAACGCAACCGACTTGCCCTGTGCCAGAAGCCCCATGACCCTTTCCGCCTGCTGCCAGGCGGCGGCATGGGCGGGATCGGACGCCAGCCAGTGCCGGAATGCCCGCCGCAAAGCATCGTCTTCCGGCTCCTCCGTCATGCGGACATGCCATTGGATGGCGTCCCGCAGGGTCCCGTCCTGGTCTCGCCCGGTCCCGTCATCCGGAGAAGAAGTCATGCGCCCTCCCGCCCGCCGCTTTCAGGGGAATGTCTCCATTCCCGCGGGCCTCTGTGGAGAAAACGATCCAGCAGACGGATTTTCCAAAACATATCCCGCATCAGCCGCCTGTCGCACGCCAGATGGAAAATCATGACTTGCGGGCCAGCCTTTGGGCACAATGCGCCACACCGTCAAGCACGAGCTTGTTGGCCAGGGCGACGGATATGCCCATGCGCTCCGCCACCTCGCGCAGTTTCAGGCCGTCGAACTTGTACAGCATGACGGCCCGGCGCGTGCGGTCGGGCAATTCATCCAGGCTTTCCAGTACCAGCCGCAATTCGGCCCGCGCGCCGGCTTCCGCCTCCGGCGACGGGTTCGCGGCGGCCACGCTGTCGGCCAGCATGCCGATATCGGCAGTCCCCTTCGATATCTCCCGCTGCCGGGCGCGATAACCATCCAGGGCCAGGTTGCGGACGATGCGGTAGAAGTAACGCAGCGGCTCCTGCAGGGGACGGTGGCGCTCCACCTCGTCGATCCGCACCCACGCATCCTGCACGACATCTTCCGCCCGCGCCCGGTCACGCACGATGCCGTTGGCATAGTCCACCAGCGCCTCGCGATGTGCCTTGTAGAGCGATGCGGATTTGATATCGGGCGGCACGGACGGTCACAGGCTCCCTCTCCGGACCTGCTTTGCCGTCGAGGGGGCAGGCATGACCAGGCGATGCGACAGATTATTATTATCGTTTCTATGGCAAACCCTGCCCCCTCGCAATGCCTGTCTTGCGAGGGGGCAGGGTTGCCTTGCGGGGGGGCAGTCCCCCCCACTGTCAGCGCTGTGCGGCCATCCGGAGCGTGACGGGTGGTCAGAGCACGACGGTCTTGCTGGCGTTGGCGAAGATCCGGTGCTCGGCATGCCAGCGCACCGCGCGGCTCAACACCGATGCCTCGATCTCCCGGCCGATGGCTACCATCTCGTCGGCGGTGACGGAATGGCTGACACGCCGGACATCCTGTTCGATGATCGGCCCCTCATCCAGGTCTGCCGTCACGAAATGGGCTGTGGCACCGATGATCTTGACGCCGCGCGCATGGGCCTGGTGATAGGGCTTGGCGCCCTTGAAGCTGGGCAGGAAGCTGTGATGGATATTGATGCAGCGACCCTCCAGGCTGGTGGAGAACTCGTCCGACAGGATTTGCATGTAACGGGCCAGCACCGTCAGTTCGGCACCGCTTTCCTCGATGATCGACAGGAACCGGGCTTCCTGCGCTGCCTTGCCGTCGGCCATGGGCAGATGGTGATAGGGCAGGCCGTGCCATTCCACCAGCTTGCGCATGGTCTCATGGTTGGACACGACCCCCACGATCTCGATGGGAAGCTGTCCGATCTCGGTCTTGTGGATCAGGTCGACCAGGCAATGGCCGAATTTGGAAACGGCGATCAGCACCTTCTGCTTGCGGGCCAGATCCTTCAGGTCGCAATCCAGCGACAGGTCGGCCGCGGCCGGGGCGATCAGCGCGGCCAGCCTGTCGGGGCCGATGGGGCTGGTCAGTTCCATCCGGCTGAAGAAATGGCCCGTATCGGGATCGCCATAGACCTCCGCCGCGCGGATGTCGCAGCCATGGGCGGTCAGCAGCGGGGCGACTGTCGCGATGATGCCGGGACGATCGGGGGAACGAAAACGCAGGACAAGATTGCGGGTCACGGGAAAACTCCGGCTCGGGGCTGGACACGGGCGAACAGGCGCCCGGCATAGGGGGCCATCGTCTGGTCGACGATGATCCGGAAACGGGGCATATGCGGCCCGTCGGACAGGCGTGCGATGAACATGCCGGCATCACCCAGCAGCGACCGGGCTACCGCATCGACGGGAAAGCTGTCGGGCCACAAGTCCAGGGGGCAATGGGCGGCCAGTGCCGCCCGCGCGGCGGTGCCGGCGAGGCAGAACGAAGCGCGGGCATGCGTCAGGTCCACCGCCAGCAGGTCGCCGGCCGTCTGGCCACCGATCCGCGCCACCCAGGCGGCAACCGCCACCTCCGGTCCTGTCACCAGCCATTCACCGGGTGCCAGCCAGGCGACGCTCAGTCCCTGGTCCGCCACCAGCCGGCCGGAAGGTGGCGGGACCATGCCCGTCACCGCCTGAAAGCGCGCGTCGGCATCCTTGCCGACGATACGCAGCTTGGCGACGCCCAGATCCGTTTCCAGGCGGAAGGACAGGTCCGGGCGGACGGTTTCCAAGGCCTCCGGCGCGGTGCGGCGCAGCGTGATTGCGGGTTGCTCAGCCATGCGTGCGCTCTCCTGCGGGATCGAAGAAACGGGGATCGGCGATGCGGGCCGTGCGCCACTGGCCAAGATCCCAGACGCGCACCGTATCACCCATCCGGTCACGCCCGCGTTCCACCAGCCCCATGGCGATGGGCCGGTCCAGCGTGGGCGAATGGATGCTGGATGTGACCCAGCCCTGGGTGCCGGTTGCCGCTGTCGCCCCGGCCGGCAGGACATGGGCGCCCACGGCCAGCGGGCCACCGTCATCGGCCACTTCCAGCCCGACAAGCTGGCGCCGGTCGGTCCGCAATGCATCGGGCCGCAGGGTCGACCGGCGGCCGACGAAATCGTCCCTCTTCTTGGCGATGACGGGGCCGAAACCGATATCCTGGGGATAGGTCGTGCCGTCGGTATCCGAACCGACATGCAGGAACCCCTTCTCGATGCGCATCGCCATCAGCGCTTCGACCCCGAAGGCGGTGATGCCATGGGGCTTTCCGGCCTGCATCAGCGCATCCCACAGGCCCGCCCCATAGCCCCAGGGCACGGCGATCTCATAGGACAGCTCGCCGGAGAAGCTGACCCGCTGCACGCGGGCCGGCACGCCGCCTACGGTGCCCGCGCGATAGTGCATGTGCGGGAAAGCCTCGGCGGACAGATCGATATCGGTGCCGACCGCCTGGAACACCGCACGCGCCTGTGGTCCGGCAACGTTCATCACGGCCCAGGCGGTGGTGACATTCTCCACCGCCACGCGCAGGTGCGGCCATTCACATTGAAGCCATTCTTGGAAAATGTCGGTGATGGCGGCCGCGTGGCCGCTGGTCGTGCCGACCAGATAATGTTCCTCCCCGATGCGGGCAAAGACGCCATCATCGTACACGATGCCATGTTCGTTCAGCATCAGGCCGTAGCGCCCCTGGCCCACCGTCAGCGACCGGACATTGTTCACATACATGCGGGTCAGGAACGCGGCGGCGTCTGGCCCCTTCACCTCGATCTTGCCCAGGGTGGAGGCATCGAACAGCCCGACCGACCGCCGCACCGCGCCGACTTCGCGCGCAATCGCCTGTTCCTCCGTTTCGCCGTCGCGCGGGATGAAGGCTGGACGCAGCCAGGCGCCGTAATTCTCCATCCGGGCGCCAAGTGCCACCTGCGCCGCGTGCGACGGGGTTACAAGGAAGGGGGACAGGTCGTCGCCCACGGCGCGGCCGGCGAAGGCGCCGATCGTCACCGGGTCGAAGGGCGGCCGGAACTTCGTCGTGCCAATGGCCTGTGGCGGGCGGTCCAGCAGGCCGGACAGCACCTGGATGCCCGCCACGTTGGAGGTCTTGCCCTGGTCGGAGGCCATGCCGAGCGTGGTGTAGCGCTTCAGGTGCTCCACCGAGCGGAAATTCTCCCGGCTGGCAAGCTGCACGTCGGCGACGGTCACGTCGTTCTGGAAATCCAGCCAGGCCGTCTGCGCGCTGATATCGCCGTCGGCAAAGCGGCGGGTGGGGCCGACCGCGGGGGCGGCTGGCACCGCCACGGGTTCGCCCCGGACCGTCGCCCGGGCCGCGGCGATGGCGGCGGCCAGGTCCCGGATGCCGGCGGCGGCACCGACGCTGACCGCATCCTGTACGGCGTCCTTGGGCAGAAAGGCCTGCTGCCGCGCGTCATAGGCCAGCGTGCCACCGGACTGCGAATGCAGATGGACGGCCGGGTTCCAGCCATCGGATGTCAGGATGGCATCGCAGGCGATGTGGCGCCGGTCCCTCCCGGTCAGGCTCGTCACCTCCAGCCCGCGAACCGTGCGGCCGCCCTTGGCCGCGACGGGGGCCGAACCGGCGATCACCTCGATGCCGCGTCGGGCGGCCTCGGCGGTGACGGTGCCCGGTGCCGTCCGGCTGTCGACGATGGCTGCGATGTCGCATCCCGCGTCATGCAGCGCGAACGCGGCCTCGTAGGCGCCGTCATTGTTGGTACACAGGACGGCGGTGCGGCCGGGCAGCGCGCCATAGCGCACGGCATAGGTTTGTGCCGCCGATGCCAGCATGACGCCCGGCAGGTCGTTGCCCGAAAAGGGGACCGGCCGTTCAAAGGCACCCGTCGCCAGAATGACCTTGCCACAGCGCACCTTCCACAGACGCTGGCGCGGGCCGGTGCGCTCGGCTGGCGGCAGATGGTCGTTCACCCGTTCGCACAGGGCGACCAGCCCGTGATCATAGAAGCCGAAGGCCATGGCCCGGTTCAGCAGCCGGATGTTCGGCGCGGCGCGCAGCCGGGCCAGCGCCGCATCGCGCCATTCCAGCGGAGGCAGCCCCTCCACCGTGCCGGTTGCCGACAGCAGGCCGCCGCCGAACTCGGCATCCGCCTCCACCAGCATGACACGCCGGTTGCCGGGCTGGGCCGTCGCCGCCAGGGCCGCGGCCAGCCCGGCCGCGCCGGAGCCGATCACCAGCGTATCGACATGGGCGAAGCAATGCTCGTACCGGTCCGGATCGGGCAGGGCGGGGGCCGTGCCCAGGCCGGCCGCCTTGCGGATCGAGGGTTCGAACAGGCTCCAGCCGGGCCAGAAGAAGGTCTTGTAATAGAACGCGGCGGGGATGAAGCGCTTGAACAGCGCATTGACCGCCATCAGGTCGAACTCGACGCTGGGCCTGGCATTGACGGGCGTCGCCGTCAGCCCCTCGTAAAGCTCCACCTGCGTGGCCTTCACGTTGGGGACGGTGGCTGCCCCCTGTTCAAGCTGGACGATGCCATTCGGCTCCTCCAGTCCCGCCGCGATCAGGCCGCGGGGGCGGTGATACTTGAAGCTGCGGCCGATGATGGAAACGCCGTTGGCCAGCAGGGCCGAGGCCAGCGTATCGCCTTCATAGCCCTGGTAGGACCGGCCCGCCCACCGGAAGGTGACGGGCCGCCGCTGGTCGACGGTGGTTCCGGGTCTTGTGCTGCGCCAGCCGCTCATGCCGCAGTTCCTTCCGGCAACGCTTCGCCCATCGGATAGACGGCGGTGATGCGATGTGTGACCGTGTCGCGGGCCAGGTTGAACCAGCGCCCGCAGCCTGCGCTGTGCAGCCACCGTTCCCGGTGTTCGCCCTTGGGGTTGGTGCGATAGAACAGGTAGTCGGCCCAGGCCTCGTCGGTGACGGCGTCATGCGGTCCCGGCCGGGTGATGTGCCCTTCGCCGCCGCAGCGGAACTCCGTTTCCGCACGGGGACCGCAATATGGACAGGTGATGAGAAGCATGTTGATCCCCCCTAATGCGCGATGCCGGAGGCCGCGGCCTCGTCGATCAGCGCACCGGTCTTGAAACGGTCCAGGCCGAAGGCGGTGGCCAGCGGGTGTGGTGTGCCCGTCGCCATGACATGCGCCAGGCACCAGCCGCCGGCCGGGATCGCCTTGAACCCGCCCGTGCCCCAGCCGCAATTGACATAGAAGCCGTCCAGGCCGGTGGCGCCGATGATGGGTGTGCTGTCATGGACGACATCGACGATGCCGGCCCACTGGCGCAGGAAGCGCATGCGGGAGAAGGCCGGGAACAGTTCGACCACGCCGGCCGCGGCCCGTTCCATCCAGGGCAGGTTGCCGCGCTGGGCATAGGACAGATAAAGGTCCAGTCCCGCGCCGATGACCAGTTCGCCCTTGTCGGACTGGCTGAGATAGGTACCCGTCGCCGGAGACAGGATCACCGTGTCAAGGCAGGGTTTGACCGGTTCGGAAACGAAGGCTTGCAGCGCATAGGAACTGATCGGCAGCCGCACGCCGGCCTTGGCCGCCACCACGCTGGAATGGCCCGCCACCGCCATGCCGACCGTGTCGCTCAGCATCGTGCCGCGGCTGGTTTCCACCCCGCGCACCTGGCCGTTCTCGATCAGGAAGCCCTGTACGTCGCAATTCTGGATGATGTCGACACCCAGGGCGGAGGCGGCACGGGCATAGCCCCAGGCCACCGCATCATGCCGGGCTGACCCGCCGCGCGGCTGGTTCAGGCCGCCCAGGATGGGAAAGTGCGGGTTTTCATTCAGCCCTGGGATGTTGGACCGGACCGAAGCGGCATCATGCAGTTCCGCATCGATTCCATTCAGCCGCATGGCATTGGCGGAGCGGCGCAGCATCTCCATCCCATGCCGGTCATGGCCCAGCATCCACATGCCCCGCTGGGAGAACATGATATTGTAGTTCAGGTCCCGCGACAGGCCCTCATAGAGCTTCAGCGAAAATTCAAAGAATGTGGCGGTCTGCGGATAGAAATAGTTGGACCGGATGATGGTCGTGTTGCGGCCGGTATTGCCCCCGCCGATCCAGCCCCGCTCCAGCAGGGCGACATTGGTGATGCCGTGATTCTTGGCAAGATAGTAGGCGGTCGCGAGACCATGCCCGCCCCCGCCGATGACGATCGCGTCATAGCGCGGCTTGGGCGTGGCATCCCGCCAGGCCGGCTGCCAGCCGCGCTGGCCGTTCAATCCTTCACGCAGCAGCGAGAGTGCGGAATATCTTCTGGTCAAGCTCAGGTCCTCCGACCCTTATTATACAGCGCTGTACTGTATCGTTCAATAAAGGCTGACGATCAAGCCCGCTGGAATTGTGGTATATCGGGTGCAGCATGCGATTGCTGATGGGCCAAGGCGCGCTCTGCCGATGCAATGGTGTTTTCAAGCAGCATCGTCACCGTCATCGGGCCGACACCGCCCGGCACGGGGGTGATGCGCGACGCCTTGGCCGAGACCCCGTTGAAATCGACATCGCCGGTGATGCAGCCGTCGGCCAGCCGGTTGATGCCGACATCGATGACGACGGCACCGGTCTTCACCATCTGCCCAATGATCAGGTTGGGCACGCCGGCCGCCACCACCAATATGTCCGCCAGGATGGTGAACTGGGCCAGGTCGCGCGTCTTGGCATGGCAGATCGCCACCGTGGCACCACGCGCCATCAGCATCAGGGCCATGGGCTTGCCGACAATGTTGCTGGCCCCCACGACCACGACATTCTGTCCTTCGATGGGGATGTTTTCGCTTTCCAGCAGCTTGACCACACCATAGGGCGTGCAGGGGGAAAAGATCGTGTTTCCCGTCACCAGTCCGCCGACATTATAGAGATGGAAGCCGTCCACATCCTTCTGGACCGAAATGGCTTCCAGCACCTGATCAAGCCGGATATGCGCGGGCAGGGGAAGCTGGACCAGGATACCGTCGATCCCCGGATCGGCATTGAGATTGGCGATGGTTTCCAGCAGGTCGGCATTGCCGATGCTTTCCGGAAAGCGCAGGCAGGCCGACCGGATGCCCACCGCTTCGCAGGCGCGGATCTTGTTGCGGACATAGACGGCGGATGCCGGGTCGTTGCCGACAAGGATGACGGCAAGGCCCGGTGGCGCGCCACGCCGTTCGGCAACCGCCTGCCCGCGCCTCAGCAGGTTCGGGCGCAGCCCTTCGGCGAGGCGCCGGCCGTCGATGACCTTGACCATGGAACAACCTTTCACAAGGAGGGCGCCGGCGCCCGGCATGTCGCACCTGCAACGCCCGCCGGGACCGGCGGGTATTTTGGATCAGGCGTGTTATGATGGCTTTATAGTACAGTGATGTATTGTACGTCAATTCGGAAACAGCGGCCTGTGGAGACAAGGCGGGCGTGCCGACCGCGTGCAGGGGAGGGCGGTGCTATGCCCCTGGCGCGCCATTGTGAATCCTGAGCGCGAGCCGACAATCGGCTTTGTCGGATAATATTCTGATAAACAATAGAAATTTTAGAATCCGGCCCTGCTGTGGCCAGCGACGGTGCCAGGTGTGGGTTTGCATGCCGGCCAAGGCAGCCGGCACTGGCGGGGCATGGCTGGTGCAGCCAGTCGCCCTCCAAAAAAGACAGTACTGTCTTGATTATGATTGTCGGTCTGCCGGCTGGCGGGCCCCCGGCGGGGCGTACGAAATGTGCCCGAACGTGCGATGGAGGGTATGACATGGCCGACCCCGATCCCGGTGATCGCCTCCGCCAGCCCGCTGTTCCCGTTGAACCCGGCGCGGTATACAGGTATGTACTGACGGGTCGGCCGGCCTGACCGGCGGGCCGGCTGGTGCCCACTGATCCCGGACTTGATGATGTCGAGTGACCTTCCCGAAACGGACCCGACCGATGCGTCGCTGAAGAAGCGGCCGCGCAAGGCCCCGACCGGGCCGCGACTGGGGCGCGAGGATTGGGTGCTGGCCGCCAAGAAGACATTGGTGGCGCGGGGGATCGATTCCGTGAAGGTCGACCGCCTGGCCAAGGAGATCGGGGTCACCCGCGGCAGCTTCTACTGGCATTTCAAAAGCCGTGGCGAACTGCTTCAGGCGCTGCTGACCTATTGGCGCGACACGAACACCACCGCGATCAGGACGGCGGTGGAAAGCAATCGCGGCAATGGCGATGCGCAGTTCAAGGCGCTGATCCGCACCTGGGTGGAGGAGAAGGATTTCTCCCCCAGCTTCGACAATGCCGTGCGTGACTGGGCCCGCCATTCCAAGACCGCCGCGACCCTGTTGCGCCGGGTGGATGAGGAACGGATTGCCCTGCTGGGCGACATCTTCCGCAACCTGGGCTATGAGGAGGCCGAATGCGCCGTCCGGGCGCGGGTGCTCTATTTCCACCAGGTGGGCTATTACGCCCTGGCCATCAAGGAAACCCGGGCCGAGCGGATGGCTTCGATGCCGCTTTATTACAAGATATTGACCGGTATCACCCCGCCGGCCGACAGCGCCGCCTGACGGCTTGCCGGGCCCTTGTCTTGTTGCGGGGCGGTCAGCCGGCCCGGCGGGCGGTCCATTCACCGCCCTTGTCGAACCTGGCCAGATACTCGAACAGGCCCTTGGGCACGGGCTTGCGCCCGGGATCGTACCAGGGCAGGAAATTGGCCAGCAGCGGTTTCAGGAAGACGCGGCGGTTGAATTTCCGGAACGCCTTGATGTCCTGTTCCAGCCTGGCCTGCTCGGCCGGATTCATGCCGGCGCGATCGATCTCCAGCATATAGGCGGACGCCTTGGCGGAAAACCGCCGCAGATGCCACATGGCATAGACGAAACCGTAGATGCGGTAGAAATAGCCGTTCACGATGCGGCCCCACAGGCCGCGCGCGAAGGCCTTCCTGAACACCTGGAAGCAGACTTCGCGATGTTCGAATTCCTCCGCCATATGCCATTTCCAAAGGCGGATGGCGGCGTTGTCCAGGCCGCCGATCATCTCCTCGGAATGGTCGAACCACAGGCCACCGGCAACGGCCCCCAGGGATTCGAACCCGTCGGCATAGGCGAGGCGGAATTTCAGTGACCGGGTCCGGGTAAAGCGCTCCAGATCGGCCGCCAGTTCCGCTTCGAATTCTGCAAGACGCGGATAGCCGGCATCGATCAGCACCTTGTTGAACTGCCGGTGCTGCCGGAAATGCTGGGATTCCTGGCCGATGAAGGCCTGGATGTCGGCGTGCAGGGCCTCGTCATCGGCCGGCAGCAATGGCTTGACCTCCTGCAACAGCTTGATCAGCCAGGGCTCCACCGGCGTCGGGATGATCGACGTTGCGTTGCGGTCCTGGCAAAAGGCGATGTTGGGTGCCCAGTGTGGCTTGATGTCGGAAAAGTCGATCCTGGGAAACCGTACCGGCATGGACATGCCACCCTCCCTGTTCATATTGCTTGGGGATAAGGATACCGCCGGCTTGCGGTCTGCCAATTCGCAACAGCTTAAGCATTTAAGTAGTTCTGTTGCTCAGGCCGTGAGGAAGTCCCGTTCCATCGCGACATGCACGGTCCGCAGCAGGGTTTCAAGATCGGTACTGTCCGTCGCCGTCAGGTCGCGACAGGCGCGGGCGAAGGAGCAGGTGCGGGCGATGCGCTCCATGGCGGACAATGTCAGTTCCCGGCCTTTCCCGGTCACCCGCAGATGCACCGTCCGGTGGTCGTCCGGTGCCGGCACCCGCTCCACCAGCCCCGATTTGGACAGTTTCGCCACGCGGACGGAAATGGCGGCCGCCGTCACGAACAGCATGCGGGCGAGGTCCGTGGGCCTGGGCGACCGGTCCTCCTCGATCAGCAGCGCCGCCAGCACGAAGATGTCCGACCCGCTGACCCCGTATCCGGCGGCGATATCATCGATATCCCGCCAGACGATCTGCGCGATGGCCAGCGCGTGCCACATCGGTCCGAAATAGCCCGTGTCGATGCCGGGTATGGCGTCGCGGAAATAATGCCTGCCGCGCTCCAGCGGGTCGGTGACGAAGGTCCTGTCGGTGGAACGGGTGCTGTCGTTCGTCATGCTGCACCTCCCATGGATGCTGGTGGATGGTCCGCTCTGGAATGGTCAGGCAGGACGCAAGCCGGCCCCCCGTCGTTCACCCTCCCGCCCATCCTTGTCCCTATCCATCCGGACCAGGATCTTGCCCCGGGCATGCCCCGTCTCGCTCAGCATGTGCGCGGCGGCTGCTTCCTCCAGCGCGAAGACGCGGTCGACGGGAACCCGCAGCCGCCCGGCCGCCATCAGATGCGCCAGATGTGCCAGGCGCGCGCCATCGGGTGCGACGGCGGCGGTGGTCATCCGAACCCCGTGGCGGGTGGCGGCATCCGGTTCCGGCGGGGTGGGGTCCAGCGTGACCAGCATGCCGCCGGGCCGGAGCACCGGGAACGACCGGTGCCGGACGGCGCCACCGACCCCGTCCAGCACAAGGTCGACATCCCGCAGCCCGTCGGCAAAGTCACTGGCCCGGTAATCGATCACCCGATCCGCGCCCAGGCCCGCCACCCGGTCCCGGTTGGTGGCCGAACAGGTGGCGATCACCTGCGCGCCGGCGATCTTTGCCAGTTGTACGGCCAGGCTGCCCACCCCACCGGCGGCGGCGTGGATAAGCACCGCCTGTCCGGCCTGCAAGGCCCCCAGGTCGAACAGGGCGGTCCATGCCGTCAGACCGGCCAGGGGCAGGCCGGCCGCGTCCATCGGGGATATGGCATCGGGCAGGGGGGCCAGGGCGTGGGCCTTGACCGCGACCAGTTCCGCCCAGGCCCCGCCCTGTTGCACGGGAACCATGCCCGCAACATGCATGCCGGATGTGAAACCCGCCGCCAGCGGCCCGGCCGCCACCACCGTGCCGGCAATATCGGCGCCGGGCGTGAACGGGAAGGCCTGTGGCACCCATTCACGGAACCAGCCGGCCCTGAACTTCCAGTCGGCGGGATTGACCGAACTGAAGGCCTGCCGCACCAGCACCTCGTCCGCGCCCGGACAGGGGGCGGGCGCTTCTTCCAGCCGAAGCCGGTCCGGCCCGCCATGGGCATGGTAACGGATGGCGCGCATGGTTTTCCCCCGTTCAGGTCATGGACCGGAAAAGCGCTTCCTGGCTGGTGCTGGCCACCAGCCGGCCCTGCCGGTCGTAAAGCAGCCCGCGTGCCAGTCCGCGGCCGTCGCCGCCGGACGGCGTATCGCAGTGATAGAGCAGCCACTCGTCCGCCCGTGCCGGCCGATGAAACCACATCGCATGGTCCAGACTGTTGATGGTCAGTTCCTGGCGATTGGTGGACAGGCGCCCCGGCCCCACGGCGATGCCGGCCAGCCAGTAATCGGCCAGGAAGGCCAGCAATGCGGCCTGGTCACGGTCATCGCTGCCGGCGGCGCTGGGCATGCGCACCCAGAAGGCCCGGGACCTGTCACCGGACGGTGCGAAGAAATAGGTTTCCGGCGCCACCAGCCGCAGTTCGAGCGGGAAGGGTGCCGTATAACTGGCCACGGTTTCCGGCGGCAGCCGATGGGCATGCGCGGCGACATAGGCGTCGAGTGAAACCAGCGTCTCCGGGGCCGGCAGGCCGGCGGGCGGGGGCTGCTGGTGGGCTTCGCCCTCTTCGGGGTCGTGGAAGGAACAATGCAGATGGAAAATGATCCGGCCGTCCTGGCTGGCCCGGACGGCCCGTGCCGCGAAACGCCGCCCGTCGCGCAGCCTTTCCACGGCATAGTCGATGGGGCGGCCCGCATCGCCCGCCCGCAGGAAATAGCCGTGCAGGGAATGGGGCATCCATGCCGGCGCTGTGCGGGCGGCGGCTGTCAGCCCCTGGGCCAGCACCTGTCCGCCGAACAGCGCGCCCGCCGGATTGGCCTGGGCGTGCCGGCTGCGGAACAGGTCGGCACCGGCCTGTTGCAGGTCCAGCAGCCGGGCCGCGCTTATGGGTGCCGGCCGGGTCACGCCGGGCTCAGGCGGCGCTGTGCCTCGATCACCGTGTCCATTTCCTCCAGCCCGCTGCGCGGAACGGCATAGTGGCTGCGATCATCGATCTGCGCCAGATGTGCGGCCACCTCCTCCACGGTGGGGGCCACGGTGCCGGGGTGATACCAGCCCTCCGTCAGGCCGACGAAGATGCGGGAGTATTTGCCGCCCAGCACGGAATACATGTTCTGCGAACTGTCGCAGGCCCGGCTAGCCATGTAGCAGGCCATGGAAGCCACGAAATCCGGCTGCATGCCCTGGATATAGTGGCGGGAGCGCTGGCCGGCGGCGGCCAGGAAATCGGCGTCGGGCCGCACGTCACCCGGCTTGCCGCCCAGGCGCCCGCCGATCGCGTTGGGGAACAGGCAGTTCACCGCGATGCCCGCCGGCGCCTCCTGCGCGATTACGTTCATCAGCCCGATCATGGCCGTCTTGGCCGATCCGTAATTGGCGCGGATGGGATTGCCGAAGATGCCGGACTGTGAACCGACCAGCACGATGCGGCCATATCCCTGTTCCACCATATGGCGATAGGCGGGCTGGGTGACGAAGAAGGCGCCCTTCACATGGACATCATGGACGGCGTCGATATCGGCCTCGGTCAATTCGCCGAAGCGGGCGTTGCGCTGGTTGCCGGCATTGGGGATGACGATGTCGATCCGGCCGAAATGGCCGATGGCGGCGTCGATGATGGCGGCCCCGCCGGCTTCGGTGGCGACGCTGTCGTAATTGGCCACGGCCTTGCCGCCGCCTGCCCGGATCTCTGCCACCACGGCGTCGGCGAAGGTCGCGGAAGATCCTTCGCCCGTTGTGCTGCCACCCAGGTCGTTGACGACCACGGCGGCACCCCGGCGGGCCAGTTCCAGGCAGAAGGCACGGCCCAGCCCGCCTCCACCGCCGGTGACGACTGCGACCTGCCCGTTGAAATCGATATGACCCATCACCTGATCCCGCCATTTCGCGTCTTTTGGATGAGGGGCAGCGTAGCGCCGGTGCCGGCCGGCGCCAGACAGCAAATCGGCGGGCCGGCGCATTCTTCAGGTCCATGATGAATCGCCCCCGCTCCGGCCGCCGGTCTTTGCATTCCGCCTGCCGGCGGGGACAAGGGATGGATCAGGGCAAATGGCAAGGGAGAGAAGCGATGCTGCGCAAGACCATGCATGTGGCGACGCAACCCGGTGGTGGCCGGACGATCGCGTTGACCATCCACGCGCCGGAAGACCCGGCGCGGTTCAGCGGGCGGGTGATCTATGCCTCTCCCGGTGGCGGGTATGGCCGCGGTTACTATGACATGGCGTTTGACGGCCATGCGGGATACAGCCAGGCTGCCCACCATGTGGCCGCCGGCCATATCCTGGTCGCCTATGATCACCCGGGCGTCGGCGACAGCGACACGGCCGGCCTGTCCAGCCTGAGCATCGAGGATATTGCCGCCGCCAACCATGCGGCCCTGGACCGGGTGCGCCGGGGGCTGGCAATGGGGGGCCTGCTGGATGCCTATCCGCCGCTGCCCGATGCGCTGCATGTCGGCATCGGGCAATCCATGGGCGGCGGGGTCACCATCATCATGCAGGCCCGCCATCGCAGCTTCGATGCCATTGCGGTGCTGGGCTATTCGGCCATCCACACCGTGTTGCCGCAGCCCACGGCGGCACAGGCCGAAACGGCCAAGGCGCAGTACCGTTTCAGCCGGGATGACGACCCTGCGGGCCTGTCGGTGGCGCGCAGCGCGGCCGGCGTCGCCGATTTCGTCTATCCCTTCCATTGGGAGGATGTGCCGGCCGATATCCTGAAGACGGATATGGAAGGTGGCTATCCCATCCGCCGCACGGCCCCGCCCTTCGGCAGCCTGACCATTCCCAACTGTGTCGTGGCCATGATGGGGCCCGGCTTTGTCGCGGCGGAGGCGGCTGCCATCGACGTGCCGGTCTTCCTGGGGTTTGGGGAACGCGACACCAGCGCCGATTTCCGGGCGGAGCCGTCGGCTTTCATCACCGCGGGCGACATCACGCTGGTGATCGTGCCGACCATGGCCCATATGCACAATTTCGCATCCACGCGCGCCCGGCTGTGGGACCGGCTCAGCCATTGGGTCATGGGGGTGGGGCGATGATCCTCACCCCGGCTGCACCTGCCCCGCGGTCAGCGGCCGGGCATAGGAGATATCCTGTCCGTCGCGCCGGCAGGGGCCGGTGGAGGACAGGGCGGCGGCCCATTCCGGGGGCAAGGCGGTTTCATTGAAGGTTCCGACCTTCTCGTTCACGCAGACGCGGTGCGCGATGGCCCAGCGGCCGTCGCGCCGTTCGAACCGGTCGACATAGCGGCCGAAACACAGGCTGGGCGGCCCTTCCCGGTTCTCTCCCCAGAAGATGTAGTAGGTTTCGCCGTGGGCGGTGTCGCCATCCAGGTCGATGGTGTGATTGGTGATGATGTGCTGGTGGCGGTTCTGGAACTGTCCGTGCCAGCCGATGGCCCAGTCGACGAAGGCACCGGCGACGCCTTCGGCCACGCCATGCTGGTCGATGGCGTCGGCATGATAGGCCGACAGCATCAGGTCGCGGTCGAACCGGTCGACGCCGCGCGTATAGCGATGCAGGCAGTCCAGGATTTCCTGCCGGTCCTTCATCCGGCGGATGAAAGACAGCGTGTCGGCGTCGATGATGGCGGTCGTATCGTGCATTGGTCTTTGCCTCCCTTGTCGCCTTCAGGCTCGGCTCCGGATGGCGTGCCGGCAAGCGGCCGTACCGGACTTGCCGGCAGGCTTCACGGATGCGATATCGGTCCTGGCCCCGTGGCCCGGCGCCGCCAGGCCGTCGGGCTCATCCCGCTATGGGATCGGAAGACCAGCCGGAAAGATCGCGGGTCGCGATATCCCACCATGGCGGCGATCTGGTCGATGGTCCGGCCCGTGCGGCCCAGCAGCCGCTGTGCAGCCCGGATGCGCAGATGCTGCACGTAATCCTTTGGCCCCATGCCTGTTTCACGGGTGAAGCGGCGGATCAGGGTCTGATGGCTGGTGGACAGCGACCGGGCCAGGTCGGCGATCCGGATGTCCTGCGCGAAATGCATTTCCAGCCAGACCTGGGCGTTGGCCACCATCGGGTCGCCGGACAGCCTGTCCTCCACCACGCGGTCGACGCCTGTGACGGCGGCCAGCCATCGCCCGGCTTCCGCGCTGAACACGCGCTCGATCAGCCGCACCATCAATGCCGGCTCGGCCGCCGGTCCGGCACCCAGGATCAGGCCGCCTTCCTCCACCACGCCGCGCCGCGGATCGACGGGCAGGCGGGGAAAGCGTTCCCGGCACAGGGGCGTCAGGGGACGCGACAGCGGTATCGCCATGCCATCCACCAGCCCGGCCGCCGCCAGCAGGAACAGTGCCGATCCACTGGCTGATATCAGCGTGCCTTCCGCCTTGCGGGCACGCAGCCAATGGCCCAGCGGCTCGCATGCCGCCAGCCTCTCGTCCAGGGCCGTCGCGGAACCCACGCGGAAATTGGCGATATGGATCAGGCCATAGGGCCGCGTTCCGCCCCAGGCCCCGTCGCAGGGCAGCCGTCTTCCATCGGCCAGTCGCACCGGCTGCCCATCCTCCGTCAGGAGATGGAGGCGCGCCTCCAACTTCAGCCCCTCGCTGGGTGCGAACAACTGTTCCACCTGCGCCCGCACCACGACGAAGGCGTCCAGGCAGGCGCCCAGGCTGGCCAGGAACGATCCCGGCGGGGCGATCACGGCAATATCGGCCATCGGTTCCTGTCCTGTGAATTATAGCCATGTATATTGTTAAATATGGCCATAGTGGTGGCTTGCCAACGCTTTCATCATGACCCCTTGAACCGGGAACAACCCGGACAGACCAGGGAAGAAGCGGCGATGAACATGCAGGCACGGCCCCCCATGCCGGAAATGGGTGAACTGAACGTGTCCAATCATCTGCTGGGCGACCCGGCGGGCCTTGCGGCGGCGTGGGAGCGCGACGGTTACTGGTTCTTCCGCGACGTGCTGGACAAGGCGGTGATCGCCGATATCCGCCGCGTCTATATCGATTATCTGGTCGATATGGGGGTTGCCGATCCGGCCGACCCGCAGCATCGCTATAATGGTGCCGATTATTCGGCCCTGCCGATCAATTCCAACCTGACGCGCCTGAATGAACAGAAGGTCCATCGCCTGCTGCACGGCGCGCCGACCATCAACAGCTTCTTCCAGACATTGTTCGGCTGCGATCCGTTCTGGGTTCCCTTCACGGTCCACCGCACCAATCCCCCGGTGCAGGATGTCACCCGCCCGCGCTTCGATTTCATCCATGCCGACGGGTCATACAATGACGGGCTGGAATTCCTGATCTGCTGGGTGCCGATCGGTGAGATCGATGCCGATGTCGGCGGCCTGGCCGTGGTGGAAGGGCTGCACCGGCAGCCCAGCCTGCACCGGCGCGACGGCACCCGCATCCTGCCCATCGAGGCCGCGGACGTGCCGGCAGAGGCCTGGCGGCGGACGGATTACCGGCCGGGGGATGTGCTGCTGATGGATTTGCACACGCCCCATAGCGGCCTGTCCAACATCTCCCGCGATCAGTTCCGGCTTTCCATGGATACCCGCGTCATGCCGTCGAACGGCCGGCTGCCGCTTGCCGGCACCATCCTGTCCGTGGATGCCGGCATGGTGGCCGTGGCGGATGCGGCGGGCCGGCATGTGCTGCACATCGATGAAAACAGCTTCGTTCGGGGACATCGCGGTGACCGGCTGGTCCCGGCGGACATTCCGGCCCGGTACAACCCGGGTGACGCCGTCATCGTGGCCCATGCGGAAGGGCGGGTGGTCAACATGCGCCCGCAGCACTGACCATGCCGGAACCGATCCTGACCGGCCGCCGGCTGCCGGGCAAGGCCGCCATCGTCACCGGTGCCGGCGCCGCGGGAGAAGAGGTGGGCATCGGCCGCGCCATCGCCCTGGTGCTGGCCGGTGAAGGCGCGCGTGTCGCCTGCATCGACCTGGACGGAGACCGTGCCGCCACCACCGCCGGAATGATCCGGCGGCGCGGCGGGCAGGCGCTGGCCATCACCGCCGACATGGGCAGGCGCGCCGACTGTGCCGATGCGGTGGCGCAGGCCGTGGCCTGGCTGGGGCGGCTGGACATCCTGGTCAACAATGTGGGCATCTCACCGCCTACCAGCCTGTCGGGGCTGGACGAGGCGCAATGGTCCGCCATCATGGCGGTCAATCTGGACAGCGCCTTGTGGATGAGCCAGCAATCCGTGCCGCACATGGTGGCGGGTGGTGGCGGGGCCATCGTCAATATCTCCTCCATCGCCGGGCTGCGGGCGCACGGGTCGCTGGCCTATGGCACGTCAAAGGCAGCGATGGTGCAGCTGGCGCGGGAAATCGCCGTGGCCCATGGCCGCGATGGCATCCGGGCCAATGCCGTGGCACCCGGACATGTGATGACCCCGCATATCGCCCACCGCATGCCACCCGGCATGCGCGAGGACAGGCGCAGGGTCGGCCCGCTGGGGATCGAGGGGGACGCCTGGGATGTGGCCATGGCCACCTGCTTCCTGGCCAGCGACGAGGCCCGGTTCATCACGGGCGTCCTGTTGCCTGTGGATGGCGGCGTGACGGAAATCGGCCCCTTGCCGGCCCACGGGCTGATCTTGCGCGGCTGACGACGGGCGCCAGGGTAACGGGTGCCAGGGTAACGGGTGCCAGGGCAGGGATGACGGCTGGTGGGGGCGCAGACGTGACGTCTGTCCCCCTACCGTTTCTATCCCTTCAACAAGTCGCGCAGGGTGAACTTCACCACCTTGCCCGTGCTGTTCATGGGCAGCGCGTCGATGAAGGTGACACCGCGCGGCACCTTGTAATTGGCCAGGTTCGCCTTGCCCCAGGCGATCACTTCGGCCTCCGTCAGGGTGGAACCGGGGCTGCGCACGATGAAGGCGTGCCCCACCTCCCCCAGCCGCGCATCGGGCACGCCGATCACGGCACAGGCCCGCAGTCCGGGCAGGGCACCCATCTGGCGCTCGATCTCCGCCGGATAGACGTTGAAGCCACCGACGATATACATGTCCTTCAGCCGGTCGGTGATGCGCAGATAGCCATCGGCATCCAGCACACCGACATCGCCGCTGTGCAGCCAGCCATCGCCATCCAGGGCCGAATGGGTGGCCTGGTCATTGTCCAGGTAATGCAGCAGCAGCTTGTCGTCGCGGATCAGCACCTCGCCCGCCTGCCCCGGCGGCAGGGGCTGGCCATCCGGGCCGGCGATGCGGATCTCCGTGCCCGGGATGGGGCGGCCCACGGTCTGAACCACCCGTTCGATCGGGTCGTCGGGCAGGGTCTGGGTGGCGGACCCGCAGCAT
This sequence comes from Niveispirillum fermenti, assembly GCF_052474395.1. Taxonomy (NCBI): domain Bacteria; kingdom Pseudomonadati; phylum Pseudomonadota; class Alphaproteobacteria; order Rhodospirillales; family Azospirillaceae; genus Niveispirillum; species Niveispirillum fermenti. The sequence continues at coordinate 275,669 of NZ_CP156679.1, forward strand.
TCCGTCATGCCATAGCCGGTGGACAGGATCTGTATCGGCGTCTCGTCGCGCAGGCGCCGCATCAGTTGGATCGGAATGGTCGTCGCCCCTGTCGACAGGAAGCGCAGGCAGCCGATATCCCAGGCTGCCTTGTCCGGATGGTCCAGCAGTTCCTGCCAGACGGTTGGCGGTGCTGGCATCACGGTGATGCGGTTGCCGGCGATCAGGTCCAGGATGGCCGTCCCATCATAGGCGTCGGGCCAATGGATGGTGGCCCCCGACATCAGGCCGGCCACCCATCCCGCCTTGTAGGAGGCGTTGTGGGAGAAGGGGCCGAACACGCAATAGCGGTCATCCGGCCCCATGCCGGAAATGCCGCACCAGGCGCGCCCGCCGCCCAGCGACCGTTTATGGTCGAACACGGCCCCTTTGGGCAGGCCCGTGGTGCCCGACGTGAACATGATGTCCGCCAGATCGTCGGGACCGACATCGGCGGACCGGGCCGACAGCCGGTCGTCCCCGACGCCCGTGCCCGCCGACAGGAAGGGTTCCCACCCCTGTTCAAGACCGCGCAGGGCGCCGGTGCCCGGCCGCAGCACGATGATGCGGCGCAGATCGGGCATTGTCTCGCCGCGCAGCATGTCGGGATAGTGACGGCCCAGGAAGTCACCGATGCTGAACAGGTGGGTGATGCGGGCCCGGCGGATGATGTCCGCCACTTCCCCCCCGCGCAGGCGCGTGTTCAGCGGCACCAGTACGCCGCCGATGCGCTGGGCGCCCGCGGCCGCCGCGACCCATTCCCACATGTTGGGCGCCCAGACACCGACCCGGTCGCCCTTGGCCAGCCCGTCGGCCAGCAGGGCGCGGGCCACGCGGTCGGCCATGGCATCCAGCGACCGGAAGCCGATGGCACCGTCCTGGGCGCTGCTCAGCGCGGGCTTGTCCCCGAAACGGCGGGCGGCATCCCTCAACAGGGCGGGAATGGTGGTGGTCATGGGGATCAGTGCTGGCTGGCGGGGATACGGATGACCAGACCGTCAAGCGCGGCGCTGACCTTGATCTGGCAGGACAGGCGGGAGGTCTCCGCCGGGTCGACGGTATAGGTCAGCATCTCCTGTTCCTCGGCACCGGGGGTCCCGGCGGCGGCGGCCCAGGCCGGGTCGACATAGACATGGCAGGTGGCGCAGGCGCAGGCGCCGCCGCAATCGGCCTCGATCCCCGGCACGCCGTTCTGCACGGCAACCTTCATCACGGACTGGCCCTCTTCCGCCTCCATCACGTGGGACTGGCCGTCGGGGTCGATGAAGGTGATCGTGGGCATGGTCGTGCTCTTCCCTGTTTGCCGGGGGCCGGAACGCCGGCCTTTCTCGTGACGCCTTTATGCCCCGCGGATGTGCCACTGTCGCCGGGGTCGGGTGATCTTATCAAGCATACGATCCTTGGTGCCGGCGGCCGGCCCGGCTTTGGACGGGCGGCAGGATCGGCCCCTAATCTTTCCCCATATCCCCGCCCGATGGCCAACCGCGCGCCCGATGCGCGCGACAGCAGGAGTTCCGTCCGATGCCCGCCTATGCCATGAACATGACCGTCCCGGACCATGTCCCGGCCGATCTCGTCCATGATTACGACGTCTACGCCCCGGGTCCGGCCGGGTCCGACTTCTTCGCGGAACTGTACGCGCTGAAGCAGAAAGCCCCGCCCATCTTCTGGACCCGCCATAACGAGGGCCACTGGTACGTCAATGATGCCCGGTTGGCCGCGCGCGTTCTGAAGGACAGCGACAATTTCTCCTCCCGCGCCCTGGTGGTGCCGCGATCGAATAACCCGACGGGGGAGGGGTTCACGCCCATCCATCTGGACCCGCCCGAACATACCAAGTACCGCCACCACCTGTCGGTGGCCCTGTCGCGCAAGGGTGTGGCGCAACTGGCGCCGGGCGTGCGCGCGCTGGCCATCGACCTGATCGAGGGGCTGAAGGACAAGGGCGGGTGCGAGTTCATGGCCGATTTCGCCTTCCAGCTTCCCATCATCGTCTTCCTGCGCCTGGTCGACTTGCCGGAAAGCCATCGGCTCACCCTGCTGGAGGAAGTGGCCAAGATCATCCGGCCGGGCAGCAACAAGGCCGACATCATCCGTGGCCTGGCCGCCTATCTGGCGCCGATCATCAGGGAACGCCGCGCCAATCCGGGCGACGACCTGATCAGCTGGCTGTCGTTGCAGGAGGTGGATGGCGAGCGGATGCGCGAGGAGAAGTTGCATTCCATGTGTACGCTGCTGCTGATCGGGGGGCTGGATTCGGTGGCCAACACGCTGGGCTTCTTCGCCCGCTTCCTGGCGGAAAATCCCGATCACCGGCGCCAGATCATCGAGAATCCGGCCATCATCAGCGCCGCCGTGGAGGAATTGCTGCGCCGCTTCCCCACGGTCACGGCCGGCACGGGGCGCATGTGCCTGCATGACCAGCAGGTCGGGCCGGCCCTGGTCAAGGCGGGAGAGATCGTCATCTCTCCGCCGGCCATGATGAACCTGGACGATGAGACCTATCCCGATCCGCTGAAGGTCGATTTCACGCGGCGCATCGCCAGCGTCGGCACCTTTGGCCAGGGGCCGCACCGCTGTGTCGGGGCCAATCTGGCCCGGTCGGAATTAACGATCTTCCTGGAGGAATGGCTGAAGCGCATTCCCGATTTCCGTCTGGCCGACGACCGGCTGACCTTCCAGGCCGGCGTCAACATCTCCTACACCTCCCTGCCGCTGGTCTGGGACAAGGCGGCCTGACGCAAGACGGCGGACCGGTTGGGGGTGCTGCCCCCGCCGGACCGCCGGCCGGTTCAGCGGTTGGTGAAGCGCGGCCGCCGCTTCTCCATGAAGGCGCGGCGCTTTTCGGCCGTGTCTTCCGTCGTCTGGCTGATGAAGATGGCGCGGCTTTCCATCTCGATGGCGGCCTCCAGGCTGGGTGCCGTCTCGTTCAGCCACAGCGACTGCTTGGTCAGCGCCGTGCCGATGGGGCTGTTGACCAGCATGGCGTCGGCCATGGCCAGCGCTTCATCCATCAATGTCTCGTCCGGCACGGATTTCAGGATCAGGCCGATGGATGCCGCCTCCTCCGCCTGCACCGCACGGCCCGTCAGCAGCAGTTCGGCGGCCCGTGCCGCCCCCACCCGCCGGGGCAGCAGATAGGACAGGCCGAGTTCATGCCCGCTGCCGGCATTGTGGAAGGCGTTGACGAACCGCGCCGACCGGGCGGCGATGGTGATGTCGGCCGCCAGCGCCAGTGGATATCCGGCCCCCGCCGTGACCCCGTTGACGGCGGCGATGACCGGCTGTGGCAGGGATCGGATCAGCGGCGTGATCGACCCCAGCCGGGCCATGACGGCCCGTGCCCATTGCGCCTTGCCCAGTCCGGGCGGCACCCAGCCGGGCTCCCCCGCCGCCCGCAGGTCGTGCCCGGCACAGAACCCCCGGCCGGCCCCCGTTAGGATGACCACGCGCACGGCCGGGTCGTGGCGCAGGTCGGTGAACAGACGGGCCAGTTCATCATACATGGCATAGGTCAGCGCGTTCAGCGCGTCGGGGCGGTTCAGGGTCAGGCGGCAGATGCCGGGTGCCGGCTCGTCGCGCAGGATGTCGGTCATGGCTTCCTCCATCGGTATTCCGGTCCTGCTCTATGCCCGGCCGGCGGTGCGGGCCAGACCGATGGCCCCGCCCCGGCCCTTCCATCAGGTCTGTGATGGAAGGGGCGGGGCCGGCCATGGCCGTCGCCCCTTTCCAGGCCGGCCCCTATCATGCGGCCGGCAAACCAACGACCCAGGGGGAGGCAAGGGATGGACCATCCCGGCAAATGGCTGAAATCCACGGCCTGCATCCGTTTCGAGGTGGCGGACGGCGTGGCCGTGCTGACCCTGAACCGGCCGGACAAGCGCAATGCCCTGTCCGCCGCCATGCTGCGGGAGGTCCACGACGCGCTGCTGGAGGCCGATGACCGCACGGACGTGAACGCCATCCTGCTGCAGGGGGAGGGGCGGGATTTCTGTGCCGGTTATGACCTGGGCGACAGCTATGGCGGTGCTGCCGCTGCCGCGGCCGGTTACGACCCCGCGCTCTACCGGACGCGCAGCGCCACGCTGGACGACGATATCTGGCACCTGGAGCGGCAGCAGGACATGACGCTGCTGATGCTGGACCTGCACAAGCCGATCATCGCCAAGCTGCAGGGCAATTGCCTGGCCGGCGGCACCGATCTGGCTTTTTCCGCCGATATCGTGGTGGCGGCCGACGATGCGCGCATCGGCTTTCCCGCGGCCCGCGCCAACGGGACCCCGCCCACCAATCTCTGGCTCTACCATTGCGGCCCGCAATGGGCCAAGCGCATGCTGTTCACGGGTGATACGATCAGCGGCCTGGACGCCGCGCGCATCGGTCTGGTGCTGGAAGCCTATCCGGCGGCGGAGATCGATGCCGAGGCGCTGGACCTTGCCCGCCGCATCGCGCATGTGGATGCGGAAATCCTTTCCACCCACAAGCGGGTCGTGAATATGCAGATGGAACTGGCTGGTGCCCGTCTGTCGCAACGTTATGCCGCGGAGCTGGACGCCCGTTCGCACCTGTCCCAGGGGCCGCGCCGCAGCCGCTTCCGTCAGGACATGGCCGGTGCGGGCCTGAAGGAGGCGCTGCGCAACCGCGACGCACCCTTTGGCGACGGCCGTATCCGCTTGCGCGCCCGGCGGCCCGCATGATGCCGCCCCATCCCCTGTGTGACCGATCTTCCCTTCCGGAGAATTTAAGATGTCATTCCTGACGCGCGAGGCCCGTGACGAATGGCGGGCCCACTGGCCGGTGGTGGCGGGGACCGGCATCGGCATGGCCAGTTGCTATGCCGTCTTTTCCTTCGTGGGCAGCCTGTTCGTGCAGCCGTTGCAGGACGAATTCGGCTGGACGCGCGGGCAGCAGGCGCTGTCGCACAATGCCAATCTTGTGGCCGCCTTCCTGGCCCCGTTCATCGGTGCTTATGTCGACAAGGTCGGGGTGCGCAAGGTCCTGCTGCCGGCCATCCTGCTGGTTGTGCTCTGCTATGTGGCGCTGGCCAACCTGACCCCGTCGCTGGTCCATTACTATGTTGCGATGAGCGCGCTGGTCCTGATCGGCATCGCCACGACGGGCCTGTCCTTTACCCGCGCCGTGACAAGCTGGTTTGACAAGTCGCGGGGGCTGGCGCTGGCCGTGTCGCGCATGGGGCTGACCCTTTCCGGCGCGCTGATGCCCGTCCTGCTTTACATCGCCATCGAGCGATACGGGTCGCGCGGCGGGTTCTATCTGCTGGCCGGCGTCGCCCTGTTCATCAGCTTTCCCGTCACCTGGGCGCTGGTCCGCGATCGCCGGCCGGAACCGGCCGCCGTTGCGGCGCGGTCCGGCGCGGTGGCCGGCTGGCGGCTGTGGCCCCGGTTGCTGCGCAACCGCCGCATCCTGCTGCTGTGCATCGCCGCCGGGTTCACCTATGGCCCGGCGGTGGGGCTGCTGTCGCAGTTGCAGCCGCTGCTGGTGTCCAAGGCGCTGGACCCCAAGGTGGCGGCGGGGCTGGTCAGCCTGCTGGCTGTCTCCACCTTCGCGGGCACAGCCATCACGGGGCTGCTGATCGATCGGGTCTGGGCGCCGGTCCTGGGGTTCCTTTTCACGATCGGGCCCGTGGCGGGCTGTGGCCTGCTTTACCTGCTGGACGCGCCGGGGCTGACGGTGGCCGCGGCCTGCATCGTGCTGATCGGGCTGGCCCAGGGGGCGGAGATCGACCTGGCCGGCTTCATCATCGCCCGTTATTTCGGGATGCAGGCCTTTGCCGCCATCTATGGCCTGACGGTGCTGGCCATCGGCACCTGTGCCGCCTTCGGGGCCATCCTCGTCGGGCTGGTCCATGACTGGTACGGCAGCTACGACATCGCGCTGCTGGCGGCCGGGGTCTGTTTCCTGATCGCGGCGCTGACCTATCCGCTGCTGGGCCGTTATCCCGACAAGCCGGGCATCGACCTCGGATGATGGGGCAGGGGGGCGGCACATGGGGGTGCCGCCCCCGGCTGGCATCAGTCGACCAGCCGCTTCACCTTGCGTTCCCGGTCCAGGGCCGGGTCCAGGTAGCGGCCGACCTTGTAGTCGCCCATGATCGTCGTGCGCATGGCGCGGCGGCGGCAATGCAGCGGCACGCCCCGCGCGGAATGGATGACGCGCCAATTGTCCCAGACCAGCATGTCGTCCTTGCCCCAGGAATGGTAGTAGGCGAACCGGTCCTCGACCAGGTGTCCCGCCAGTTCCGTCAGCAGCGCATCGCTTTCCGCCCTGTCCATGCCCAGGATGTAGCGGGCATGCATGGGGGACAGCTTCAGCACCTTGCGGCCCGTCTCCTGCTGCGTGATGACCAGCGGATGCACCACGGGGGGGAAGTCGTACATCTTGCCCAATGGGGGTGGTGTGTCCTTGTAGACCCTGATATCCGGCGGAAAGCCGAACTGGCCCGACACGAAATCGGGGTTGAACGCATAGACTACCTCCAGCCCCTCGATCCGGGCCTTCATGGCGTCGGGCAGCCTCTCATAGGCGGCGATGGCATCGATGAAGCCCGTCTCCCCCATTTCCGCCGCCGGGTCGGTCATGCGCAGCACCGCACCCCGCACGATGGTGGGCATGAAGCTCTGGTCCCAGTGCCAGCCCAGCCAGCCGGCCCGTGTGATCCCGTCCACCACATAATGCCGGTTGAACCGCGCCTTCGTGTCGTCCGGGTCATAGGCCAGGACCATCAGATAGGGGTTGTCGGGGCTGTTCATGTCGGCCGTCGCCGCCGGCTCCATCTCCCCGAAGATGCGCGACACGCGCATATGGATATCGTCGCTGGTTCCCGCACCCCGGAACAGCAGCAGACCGGATTGGATCCAGGCATCCCGGATGGCGCCTGCCGCCGCCGGATCAAGGTCGCGCGTCAGGTCGGCGCCCAGCACTTCCAGGCCCAGATTGTCGGACAGCGCGCGGGTTTGAATGCCCATGATGCTTCCTCCTCCCGATGATTTTCTGTGGATGGAGAAGCGATAGCACCTGCTGGACTTTTGAATAATCAGCGATATTTTGAAGCTATAATTTCTGAATATCGAAGAATGATGCCATCCCTTGCCGAACTTCAGGTGTTCGTCGCCATCGTCGAAGCCGGCTCCCTGGCGCGGGCGGCGGCCCAGTTGCGCCTGTCGCCGTCCATGGTCACCACGCATCTGGCCCGACTGGAACAGGGGCTGGGCACGCGGCTGTTGAAGCGCAGCACCCGGCGGCTGGACCTGACAGACACGGGCCGCATCTTCCTGGATCATGCGCGCGGCATCCTGGATGCGGTGGGCCGGGCGCAGGATGCGGTGCGGCGCGGCGATGGCCGGCCATCGGGCCGGGTGTGCATCGATGCGCCGGCCGGGGTGGGCGGCACCCTGGTCGTTCCGCTGCTGCCGGCCTGCCGGGCGCAATATCCCGACATCGTCATCGATCTGGCGCTGGGCGACCGGGGGACCCTTTATCGCGCCGACGGGGCGGATATCCTGGTGCGCGTCGGGGCACCTCCGGCCGATGCGCACCAGGATATCCGCCCCGTCACGCTGGGGATGGCGCGGTACATCATGGTGGCGGCCCCGGCCTATCTGGCCCGGCATGGCACACCCGTCGGGTTGCCCGACCTGCTGGACCATGACGGCATCCTCTATGCCAGCCGGGAAACGCCGGATGGCCGCCGCTGGCGGTTCCAGGGGGAGGGGGAGGCCCTGTGGCTGCGGCCCCGTCCGGCCCTGACCTTCAATGACGGGGCGGCCATGATCGCAGCCTGCGCGGCCGGGGCCGGCATCGCCCAGACGCTGGACATCCTGGCAGCGGCGGCCCTGGCCGATGGTAGTCTGGTCCGCCTGCTGCCCGGCCTTTGCTCTCTGACGGTGCCCGTGGTCATGACCTGTCCCGGGGGGCGGGCCGGGGATGCGGCCGTGCGGGCGGTGGCGGGTTTCCTGGCCGATCATGTCACGTCGGTCTGGCCAGATATCGCATCCTTGTAGAATGCGCGCCGACAGGTCTGTTGCGGCGTCGTGCAGGGTGTTGGCGGGCGGTGCAGCCGCTATGATGGGCTCCGGAACGGTCATGGCCGGGGTCCCGTTGGCGGGCCCGGCGCCACAGAAAACCGCCGCCATCCCGCCGGCATCGCCGGCCGGCCCGACAGGCGGCAAGGGAGGATTTGTGATGAGCCAGCATTATGATCTGCTGATCCGTGGCGGCACCGTCGTGGATGGAACGGGTGGCCCGGCCTTCACCGGCGACGTCGCCATCAAGGGCGACCGCATTGCCGCCGTGGGCGTGGTGGACGGCACCGCCGACCAGGTGATCGACGCTGCCGGCATGGTCGTCACGCCGGGCTTTGTCGATGTCCACACCCATTATGACGGGCAGGTGACGTGGGAAAGCCGGCTGGCCCCGTCGTCCGACCATGGGGTGACGACCGTCATCATGGGCAATTGCGGTGTCGGCTTCGCGCCCGTGCATGCCGGAGACCAGCAGATGGCCATCAAGCTGATGGAGGGGGTGGAGGACATTCCCGAAGTGGTGATGGCCGAGGGCGTGCCCTGGAACTGGGAAACCTTCCCCGACTATCTGGACGCGCTGTCGGTGCGCCGGACCGATATCGATTTCGCGGCCCAACTGCCGCACAGCCCCCTGCGCGTCTATGTCATGGGCAAGCGCGGCGCCGATCTGGAGCCGCCGACCGGCCAGGACCTGGCCGAAATGCGCCGCCTGACGGCCGATGCGGTCAGGGCCGGCGCGCTGGGTGTCTCCACCTCCCGTCAGTTGGCCCACCGGTTCCGCGACGGCCGCCCGGCCCCCTCCACCCAGACGGAGGTAGAGGAACTGAAGGCCCTGGCCGCCGGGTTGAAGGATGCCGGCGCCGGCGTGTTCCAGTTGATCCCCAACACCAACAATTCATCGGACGCGGAATTCGCCATCATCCGCGAACTGGCTGAATATTCCGGCCGGCCCGTGAATTTCAGCCTGCTGACGGGGGACCAGATTGCCGGCGGCTGGCGTGGCTATCTGGATGGCGTCACCAAGGCGGCGGCCGACAGTCTGCCCATCCACGGGCAATATTATCCGCGGCCCATCGGCATGCTGTTCGGGCTGGACCTGTCCTATCATCCGTTCTCGCTGAACCCGTCCTACAAGGAGATCGAGAACCTGCCCCTAGCCGAGAAGCTGGCGGTGATGCGCGACCCGGCCTTCCGCGCCCGCCTGCTGGCGGAGGAGCCGCAGGACCCCAACCCGTTCTTCCTGTGGGTCGTGCAGCAAACCCACCTGCTGTTCCCGCTGGGCGACCCGCCGAACTACAACCCCTCGCCCGATGACAGCATCAAGGCGCGGGCGGAAAGGCTGGGCGTGGGCGAACGGGAATTGATGTATGACGAGTTGCTGCGCCAGAACGGCCGCGCCATTCTTTACTGCCCCATGGGCAATACGGAAAACGGGCGCATGGATGCGGCGGCCGACCTGTTCGGGCTGCCGGGGACGGTCCTGGGGCTGGGCGATGGTGGGGCGCATTATGGCATGATCTGCGATGCGGCCTTCCCGACCTTCGTCCTGACCGAATATGTCCGTGACCAGAAGCGTCTGACCGTGGAAAAAGCCGTCAGCATGCTGGCGCGGGAAACCGCGTCCACGGTGGGGTTGCTGGATCGCGGCGTGCTGAAGCCGGGCTACAAAGCCGACCTGAACGTGATCGACATGGAGCGCTTGGCACTTTATGCCCCCCGCGTGAAGCGCGACCTGCCGGCGGATGGCCGCCGCCTCAGCCAGAAGGCCGACGGGTACGAGGCAACGATCGTATCGGGCCAGGTCACCTACCGTAACGGCCGTGCCACAGGCGCCCTGCCGGGGCGTCTGGTTCGTGGTGCGAAACCGGCGGCAGCGTGAACAGGGAGGAAGGCAGCATGAGCCTGGATGAGAAGTCGGAACGCGGCCTTGCCGTCATCGGCGGCATGATGGGGCCGAAATTCAGCGACGCGCTGCGCGCCGCCGCCACCTCGGGCAAGTTCGGATCGGCCATCTCCCGGATGGCCGTGAACTATGCCTTCGCCGATGCCTGGGGCCGGGATGGGCTGGAGAAGAAGCAGCGCAGTCTCGTGGTGATCGGCATCCTGATCGCCCAGCGCCAGACGGCTGAGTTGAAAAACCATGTCAAGATCGGCGTGGCCAATGGCCTGACCGTGCAGGAACTGGAAGAGGTGCTGATCCAGTCCGTGCCCTATGTCGGCTTTCCCTGCATCGCGTCAGCCACGACGGCCGTGATCGAGGCCTTGCGGGAAATCGGGCTGGACCCGGACGTGAAGACGGCGGAGGAACGGGGCCTGTTATAGCCCCCCGCATCCAGCCCTGACGTGGCCACAAAAGACAAAGGGCCGGCGCGGATGATCCGCACCGGCCCTTCGCCCGTCTGTATGCCGGATACCGGGGTCGAGAGATCTCGACCCCGGTATCCGCGCCGACTGGCACACGTATGGCAGGGGTCAGTCAAACAGCGCCGGGTCGGCCAGCCTTTCCGCCACGTGCCGGACGAAGCGGGCCGCATCGGCGCCATTGATGACCCGGTGGTCATAGGATAGCGACAGGGGCAGCATCTGCCGCCAGACGATCCCGCCATCGGGTCCCGGTGTGGCGACGGGCCGGGCGCGGGTGACGCCCAGGATGGCCACTTCCGGCGCGTTGACGATGGGCGTGAAGCCCGTGCCGCCGATATGACCCAGCGAGGTCAGCGTCATGCAGCCGCCTGACATGTCGGCCATGGGCAGGCCCCTGGTCCGGGCACGTTCGGACAGGGTGGCGAGTTCCGCCGCGATGTCCGTCACGCTTCTGGTATCGCAATCGCGGATGACGGGTACCAGCAGCCCGCCGGGTGTGTCCACGGCCACACCGATATGGACATAATCCTTCAGGACCAGCGTGTCCCGGTTGCCATCCAGCGAGGCGTTGAACTGCGGATAGGCGCGCAGGGCCGACGCCATGGCCTTCACCAGCAGCGGCACGGGGGTCAGCCTTGCCCCGCCCCCGGCATTGTGGGCCGTCCGGCGTGCCTCCATATCCGTCACATCCGCATCGTCCTGATGCGTGACATGGGGTATGGCGACCCAGTTGCGGCCGAGGAAGGCCCCGACCAGCTTCTGGATCTTGGACAGTTTGCGTGTCTGCACGGGGCCGAAGGCGGCGAAATCCGCTTGCGGCCAGGGTGCCAGACCATCGAGAAGGTCGGTCATCTCCGCCTCACTCGATCACGGCCAGCAGCGCGCCCACCTCATAGGTTTCGCCCACCTCCGCCTTGATGCGCAGGGTGCCGGTGGCGGGGCTCTCCACCTCCTGGGTGGATTTCTCGCTTTCCAGCTCGTAGAGCGGCTGGCCCTCGGTCACGGCCGCCCCATCGGCCACCAGCCAGCCGGTCAGCACGCCTTCATTCATGGAAAAGCCGATCTTCGGCATCAGGACGTCGAAAGCCATCAGGTCACCTGTTCAGTTATATTGGTTTCATGCCGTCAGCAGGTCCCGGACCGCCGTGACGATATCGGCGGCCTGCGGGGCGAAGGCGGTTTCAAGCGGTTTGGAGAAGGGGACCGGGCAGAAAGCGCCGCCCAGCCGCTTTACGGGCGCATGCAACTGCCGGAACAGTCTTTCATGCAGCACGGCACTGACCTCCGCGCCCACGCCGAAGGGCGTCACGGCCTCATGCACGATCAGCGCGCGGCCCGTGCGGGCGACCGAGGCCAGGACCGTTTCCTGATCCCAGGGTGCCACGGACCGCAGGTCGATCAGTTCGGCGCTGATCCCGGCCTCGGCCAGCTTGGGCAATGCCGACTTCGCCTCGTTCACCATGCGGGCATAGGCGATGATGGTGACGTCGCTGCCGGTGGCCAGCACATTAGCCTTGCCCAGCGGCACGCGGAAATCCTTCTCCGCCGCCTCGTCCGGGGACCAGTAGGTGGGCAGGTTCTCGATGAACAGCACGGGGTCGGGATCATCGATGGCGCTGCGCATCAGGCCATAGGCGTCCTTCGGGCTGGACGGGGCCACCACCTTGATGCCGGCCGTGTGCGCGAACCAGGCCTCCAGATAGTCGCAATGCTGTCCGCCCGTGCCGAAGCCCGTGCCCGTCATGGTGCGGATGACGATGGGCACGTGCGTCTGCCCGCCCGACATGAAGCGCAGCTTGGCGGCATGGTTGACGATCATGTCCATCGCCACGGTGGTGAAGTTCATCAGCATGATCTCCGCCACCGGCTTGAACCCGACCAGCGAGGCGCCGATGGCGGCCCCGATGATGGCCTGTTCGGAGATGGGAGTTGACCGCACCCGATGTTCACCGAACCGGGTGGAAAGCCCGCGCGTCGCGCCGACAACGCCGCCTTCCTCCGGGTCGGCCACATCCTCGCCCAGGACCAGCACGCTGTCATCGCTTTCCATGGCGTCGGCCAGCGCGCGGTTGATGGCCTGCAGGATGTTTTCCTTGGGCGTCTTCTTGGTCGCGGCGCTCATCACACGGCTCCTTGCGCGAACACGTCGCGGGACAGTTCCTCCACACCCGGCCAGTCGCTGGCCAGGGCGTATTCGATGGCGTCGTCCAGGGCGGTCTCGATCTCCGCCTCCATCGCGGCCAACTCGGCCTCGGTCGCCACACCGGTTTCGATCAGCAATGCCCGGAAGCGCGGCACGGGGTCGGCGTCGATGGCGGCCTGCTTGCGTGCCTTGTCCATGTAGGCGTCTGCATCGCCCAGCACGTGGCCATGGAAGCGGTAGGTCATGGCTTCGATCAGGGTGGGCCCGCCGCCGGCCCGCGCGCGGTTGATAGCTTCCTTCGCGGCGGCATACATGGCGAACGGGTCGTTGCCGTCCACCCGCACGCCCGGCATGGAATAGCCATGCGCCCGGTCGGCGATCTGCCGGGCCGAGGTCGCCTTTTCATAGGATGTGTGTTCGCCCCATTCGTTGTTCTGGCAGACGAAGATGACGGGCAGCTTCCAGACCGACGCCATGTTCAGGCTTTCGTGGAAAGCGCCGATATTCGAGGCGCCATCGCCGAAATAGGCCACCGTCACCCGCCCGTCGCCGCGCAGTTGCGATCCCCAGGCCAGACCGTTGGCGATGGGCATGGAGGAACCGACGATGCCCGTCGTTACCATCACGCCCGATTTCGGGTGGGTGATGTGCATCGGCCCGCCCTTGCCCTTGCAGGTGCCGGTGATGCGGCCGGCCAGTTCCGCCCACAGGTCGCGCAGCGGCACGCCCTTGGCCAGCATGTCATGGGTGCCGCGATAGATGGTGCAGATATAGTCATCATCGGTCAGGTTGACCGAGACGGCGCTGGGGATCACCTCCTGGCCGCGCGGCGAATAATAGGGCATCACCACGCGACCCGCATGGATCACCTTGCGCGACCGCTCGTCATTGGCCTTGATCAAGGCCATCCGGCGGTAGATGTCGCGTTGTGTCGCGGCATCGGGTACTGCCTTGTCCGTCATATCCACCCCGATCCTTGGGCATTGGGTCCGCCTGATTGCCGGCGGCGCGATGGCTTCTGCTGTCGCATGTTTGCTGTCCGGACGCATCCGTCCATGTCGCATCGGTGGCAGGATATCGAGGTTGTGAAGGGTTGGCCTCCGACCGACGCTATTGCTCGACCTTTGGCGGGCGCTGCCGGACAAGCGGTTCCGGGGGGTTGGCCCCCGCCTGTCCCGGCTTTCGTGAGAACAGTGATGATCCGGTCCCTGGGCGATCTTGTCCGCCGCAATGCCCGTTTCTTTCCCGATGACATCGTCACGGTCCATGCCGGGCGGCGGACCAGCAACCGCGCCCTGCTGGAACGGTCGGAGCGGTTGGGGGCGGCGCTGCTGGCCAGCGGGTGCCAGCGGCAGGACCGTGTCTCCATCCTGGCCATGAACAGCGACACCTATCTGGAGGTGATGGCCGGCTGCTGGCTGTCCGGTCTGGTGCTGGCGACCGTGAATTTCCGGCTGGCGGCACCGGAATTCGAGCATATCCTGACCGATACGCGCCCGCAGGTCCTGATCTTCGAAGCGACCTATGGTCCCGCCATCGACAGCATCCGCGCCCGGCTGGACATCGGGCTTTATGTCTGCCTGGACAGCGATGCCTTCGACTGGGCCATCCCCTATCACGCCCTGATGGACCGCGGGGCCGGCAGCCTGCCGGACCAGCAGGTGCAGCCCGGCGAACTGGCGACGTTGATCTATACCAGTGGCACGACGGGCCGGCCAAAGGGTGTCATGCGCTCCCACCTGGCGGAACTGACGCTGGGGGAGCAGATGGCCATGATGTTCGATTTCCGCACCGGCGGCCGGTCGCTGGTGGTGATGCCGCTGTTCCATGCGGGGGCCCAATCCTCCAGCTATGCCCAGCTTTGGCGCAGCGGCACGCTGTTCATCGAACGCGCCTTCGATCCCGCCCGCGCGCTGGAGATCGTGGCAGCGGAGCGCATCACCAACCTGCATTTCGTGCCGCAGATGCTGCAAGCCGTGCTGGACGCTGCGGAGGGGCGCGAGGTCGATACCGGCAGCGTGGAGACCATCGCCTATGCCGCCGCGCCCATGTCGCCGGCCCTGCTGCGCCGTGCCCTGGCCCGCTTCGGCCCCGTCTTCGTGAATGGCTGGGGCATGAGCGAGGGGAATGGCACCTGCCTGCCCAAGCACAAGCATGCCCTGACAGGGCCGGATGCCCGTTTGCTGGCCTCCATCGGCCAGCCCAATGCCAAGGCGGCGATCCGCATCGTGGCCGATGATGGCAGCGACTGCCCGCCGGGTGTGCCGGGGGAGCTCTGGCTGCGCAGCGCATCAGTGATGACGGGTTACTGGAACAACAGCGTGGCCACGATCGAGGCTTTGCGCAACGGCTGGCTGCGCACGGGCGATGTCGGTTACGCCGATCCGGCCGGCAACATCTTTCTGGTGGACCGCAAGAAGGACATGATCATTTCCGGCGGGGAGAATATCTACAGCCAGGAGGTGGAGCGGGCGCTGGCCGAGCATCCCGACGTGGCGTCGGTCGCCGTCATCGGCGTGCCGGACGATCGCTGGGGCGAGACGGTGATGGCCGTCATCGTGCCCCGGGCGGGGACCCGGCCCACCGCGGAGGAGATCATTGCGCACAGCCAGCGCCTGCTGGCCGGTTACAAGAAGCCGCGGCATGTGCGCTTCGTCGACGCCCTGCCGCTGCTGCCCAGCGGCAAGATCGACAAGATCAGCCTGCGCCGCGCATTTGCCGGCGGGACCGGCATCATCCAGGGGGAAAGCGGATCATGAGTGGACGTTCGATCATCGTCACCGGCGGCTTCGGCGTGCTGGGCCGCGCCGTTGCCGCCGCCTTTACGGCGTCGGGCGACCGTGTGGCGCGGGTGGATTTCGCAGCCACGGCGCCGGATGCCGCCGGTGCGGGCGGTCTGGATATCGGTGGCGTGGACCTGACCGACGGTGCCGCCGCCGCCAGGGTGGCGGCAGAGGTGACAGCGGCCTTCGGCGGCATCGATGTGTTGGTCAATGTGGCCGGCGGTTTTGCCTGGCAGACGCTGGCCGATGGTGACGTTGCCGGCTGGCAGCGGCTTTACGCCATGAATGCCGTCACCTGCGCCACCATGAGCAAGGCGGCCCTGCCGGCCCTGAAGGCGGCGGGGAGTGGGCGGATCGTCAATATCGGATCGGCCGCGTCGCTGACGGCCGGGGCCGGCATGGGGGCCTATGCCGCCGCCAAGTCGGCCGTTCACCGGCTGACGGAAAGCCTGTCGGCCGAACTGGCGGGGACGGGGGTGAATGTCAATGCCGTGCTGCCCAGCATCATCGACACCCCGGCCAACCGCGCCGACATTCCGGATGCCGATTTCACCACATGGGTGACGGCGGACGCCATCGCACAGGTGATCGCTTTCCTGGCGTCCCCTCAGGCCCGCTGCATCAGCGGCGCGCTGATCCCCGTGACGCGCGGCGGGTAAAGGGGGGCATCAGCCCCCGATCTCCAGCAAGGCGGCGGCCCCCATGCCGCCGCCGATGCACATGGTCACCACGGCGCGCTTCGCCCCCAGCCGCCGGCCGGCCAGCAGCGCGTGCCCCACCATGCGCGACCCCGACATGCCGAACGGATGGCCGATGGAAATCGCCCCCCCATCGACATTCAGGCGCGACATGGGGATGCCCAGCTGGTCGCGGCAATAGAGGACCTGCACGGCAAAGGCCTCGTTCAATTCCCACAGGTCGATATCATCGACGGTCAGTCGGTGCTTGCGCAGCAGCTTCGGCACGGCCAGCGCGGGGCCGATCCCCATTTCCTCCGGCGCGCAGCCCACCACGTCGAACCCGACCAGCCGGCCCAGGATGGGCAGGCCGCGCTGCGCCGCCTCATCCGCCGCCATCACCACGCAGACCGACGAACCGTCGGAAAGCTGGCTGGCATTGCCGGCCGTGGTCGTGCCGCCTTCAGCGACGGGCTTCAGCCTGGCCAGCGCATCGATGCTGGTGCCGGGGCGGTTGCCCTCGTCGCGGGAAAGCGTCACCTCCTCCTGCCCGGTCACGGCGCCCGCCTTGTCGGTGACGTTGCGGATGGTGGTGACGGGCACGATCTCCGCGTCGAAATGGCCGGCGCGCTGGGCTTCGTCGGTGCGGCGCTGGCTTTCCACGGCATATGCATCCTGTGCCTCCCGGCTGATGCCGTAACGGGTGGCGACCAGGTCAGCCGTGCGGATCATGGGCCAGTAGAGCGCCGGCACATGGGAGGCCAGCCAATCATCCTGCGTCCGGAATTTGTTGCGATGCGGATCGACCAGGGAGACGGTTTCCACCCCGCCGGCAACGTAAATCCCGCCTTCGCCGGCCCGGATGCGCTGGGCGGCAAAGGCGATGCTCTGCAGCCCCGATGAACATTTGCGGTCCAGCGTGACGCCGGCCACGCTTTGCGGCAGCCCGGCGCGCAAGGCGGCCTGACGGGCGATGTTGGACCCGACGGCGCCTTCCGCCCGCGCCGTGCCCAGCAGCACATCCTCCACCTCTGCCGGATCGATGCCGGCGCGGCGCACCGCGGCTTCGATGACATGGCCTGCCATGCTGGCCCCGTGAATATTGTTCAGCGATCCGCGATGGGCCTTGCCGATGCCGGTGCGGGCGGTGGCGACGATGGCGGCTTCGTTCATCTGTCGGCTTCCATGAGAAGGGTTTTCCGACCCCACAGGTACGGGAAGTGCCGGCCGCAGCGCCACGGGGCAGGCGGAAATCATCACGTCTGCGATGTCGTGCCCGGCACCTTGCCCCGCGCGCCCGAATGGCCGAAACCCGCGGGGGAGAATAGTCTTCGGGAGCCTATCCATGACCATCGACGTTGAACGCCGCGACGGCATCGCCATCGTCACCCTGAACCGCCCCGAAACCAAGAACGCCATTACGCATGAGATGCGCCGCCAGCTTTGGGAAGCGTTCGACGAGATCGCCCTGGACCCTGCCGTCCGCGCCGTCGTGCTGACCGGCGCCGGGGGGGATTTCTGTTCCGGCATGGATGTCGGGAATATGGGGGTAGGGGGCATCAACGGGTCGCTGGACCGGATGCACACGCTGCACCGCATCGCCCGGTCGATCTATCACCTGAAAAAGCCGACCATCGCCGCCATTCCGGGTGTGTGCGTCGGGGTGGCCTGGGCCTATGCGCTGTGCTGCGACATCGTTCTGGTGTCGGAGCGGGCGAAGTTCGCGCAGATTTTCCGCAATATCGGCCTGTCGCCCGACGGCGGTTCCGTCTGGCTGCTGCGCCAGCATGTCGGCGCCATGCGGGCCAAGGAAATCGCCTATTCCGGCCGCATGGTCCGCGCCGACGAGGCGGTGCAACTGGGCCTGGCGCTGGAGAAGGTGGACGGGGACAGGCTGATGGAGCGCGCCCTGGAACTGGCGCACAGCCTGGCGTCGGGACCCACGGTGGCGCTGGGCCTGGCCAAGCGGCAGTTCGACCTGGCGGCCAGCAGCAGCTTCGATCAGTTCCTGGACATGGAATATACCATGCAACCCATCGCCAGCCGCACCGACGACCATCACGAGGGACTTGCCGCCTTCAAGGAAAAGCGGCCGCCCGCCTTCAAGGGGGCCTGAACGATGATCCAGCCCGAGGCGGAATGGCGTGCCTTCCTGGCGCAGGGACGGTTCATGATCCAGCGCAGCGCGTCGACGGGGGCCTTCGTCTTCCATCCCCGCATCGCCGCCCCCGGCACTGGCGCGGAAGACCTGGAATGGGTGGAGGCGGCGGGGACGGGAACCGTGCATGCCACCACCGCCATCCAGCGCCGGGACCCGGCCGAGAATTACAATGTTGCGCTGATCGATCTGGATGAAGGCCCGCGGCTGATGAGCCGGGTGATCGACATCGCCCCGGAAGCGGTCGCCATCGGCGCCCGCGTGCGTGCCCGCATCATCCAGGAGGAAGGCCAGCCGCTGCTGGTCTTTGTGCCCGCATGAATTATCGTCACGGATTTCCCCGCGGTGCCGCATCCATCGCGGGGGCGGCGACCTTCGGCATCGGCCGCTGCCCGGGTGTCGCCGCCGTCGACATGGCGGCCAGGGCCTCTCTGCTGGCGCTGGCCGATGCCGGGCTGAGCCTGGCCGATGTCGATGCGCTGTACACCTCCGCCCCCTTCGAGGCGCTGGGGGGGATGGAACTGGCCGAGTATCTGGGCATCACGCCCAAGGTCACCGATTGCAACCGCACGGGCGGTTCGGCGTTCGAGGTCTATGTGCAGCAGGCGGCCCTGGCGCTGGCAGCGGGCCTGATCGACTGTGCCCTGATCGCCTATGGCGCCAACCCGGCCAGCAACCCGCCCAAGACGGTGGGCATGACGCGGTCATCGCCCTGGGAGGCGCCGTACCAGCCCCTGGCCCCCATCTCGTCCTATGCGCTGGCGACCAGCCGCCACATGCACCTTTATGGCACGACGCGCGAGCAATTGGCGGCGGTGGCCGTGGCGGCGCGCGCCTGGGCGCAGCGGAACCCGGAGGCGGCGGTGCGCGACCCGCTGACAATCGATCAGGTATTGTCGGCGCGCATGGTCTCCACCCCCCTGACGGTGCGTGATTGCTGCCTGTTCAATGACGGGGCGGCGGCCATCGTCATGGTGCGGGCCGACCGGGCCCGCGATCTGCGCCGGCCGCCGGTCGCGGTGCTGGGGGCGGCCCATGCCGTCACCCACCGGGAGATTTCCGGCATGCCGGACCTGACCCGCACGGGGGCCGCCATTTCCGGCGCGCAGGCCTTCGCCCAGGCCGGGGTGACGGCGGCCGATATCCGGCTGGCCATGCTGTACGATGCCTTCACCATCACCCCCATCCTGTTCCTGGAGGATCTGGGCTTCTGCGCCAGGGGGGAGGGCGGGCCGTTCGTCGCGGATGGGGCCATCGCACCGGGCGGGCGGCTGGCCGTCAACACCAATGGCGGCGGCCTTTCCTGCGTGCATCCCGGCATGTACGGGCTGTTCCTG
The DNA here is from genome assembly GCF_052474395.1 of Niveispirillum fermenti. NCBI lineage: Bacteria > Pseudomonadati > Pseudomonadota > Alphaproteobacteria > Rhodospirillales > Azospirillaceae > Niveispirillum > Niveispirillum fermenti. Next base: position 295,191 of record NZ_CP156679.1, read on the forward strand.
CTGGTGGAGGCCGTGCGGCAATTGCGGGGCGAGGCCGGGGACCGGCAGGTGCCGGACCTGGACCTGGCCGTCGCCCATGGCAATGGCGGCGTGCTGTCCAGCCAGGCCACCGTGGTGCTGGGCGGGCAAGCCACCCTATAGCCGGGGTCGGCCTTTCATCGCGCATGTGATGGATGGCGGCGGGAAGGCCAGCAGCGTCGGCAGGCGCCATTATAAATGGCCCGGAAATCTCGGACAGTTGGGAAGGGCCGGTCATGACGGAGAAGGTTCTGAAGGTCGGGATCATCAGCGCCAACTGGAGCCTGAAGGTCCACGGGCCCGCCTGGCGGCGCACGCCGGGGGTGGAGGTGGCGGCCATCTGCACGGCGCGCCCGCACACCGCCGAAGCCGCGGCCAAGGCCTTTTCCATCCCCAAGGCCTATTGGAACTATGAGGAGATGTGTGCCGATCCCGACCTCGATATCATTGATGTCGGCACCCGTCCCTCCTTCCGCTTTCCGATGGTCATGGCGGCGCTTGGCCATGGCAAGCATGTCTATGACGCGCTGCCCTTTGCCACCAGCGTGGCCGATGCCGTGGCCATGCGCGACCTGCAGCGTGCGAAGGGTGTCGTCGGCGTCGTCGATGCGCAATTCCGCTGGAGTCCCGCCGCACAGCAGATGAAGGCCATGGTCGATACCGGCTTCATCGGCCGGCCGCTGGGCTTCAATGTGCAGCTTTTCCTGCCCCTGTTCGAGGAGAACGGGAAGCCCTATTGCTACAGTGCCTATTCCGGGGCGACGGACCCCTATTACTGGCTGGCCGACAAGGCCAGCGGCGGGTCCGGCTGGCGCAATTTCGCCACGCATGCCCTGCTTTACCTGACCCATCTGCTGGGCGGGGTGGAGGAGGTGACGGGCATGCTGACGACGGGCGTGCCGGAATGGTTCCTGCCCAATGGCGATGTACTCCGTCCCGACACCCATGATCTGGGATCGGCCACCCTGCGTCTGGCCAATGGCGCCATCGGCAGCCTGCAGACCGGCTGGTGCGTGCCCGACACGGAGGGCTGGCGGGTGGAGGTGTGGGGCGACCGGGGTCGGCTTCTGCTGACCGACAGCAGCTTTGGCAATGGCCTGTCGGCGCAACTCCATGCCGGTGATGCAAGGCCCGTCCCCTATGGCGAGCGCGCCTGCCGGCCGGTGACGATCGAGGAGCGGTTCCACCGCGTGCCGGGCTGCACGGCGACGGGGCCGCGGCCGCTCATCGCCATGGACTGGATGTTCGCCGACATGGTGCAGGCCATCCGCACGGGCGGGGAGGGCTCACCGAGCTTCACCGAGGCGGCGGCCGTCCAAAAGGTCGTGGAAGCGGTGGAGCGGGCATCGGCGGAACGCTGCTGGCTGCGGCCGCACGACCTGTGACCCCTGTATCGGCGGCAGCACCCATCAGATGGGTGATCACTGGGCCCCCCGTCCATGCCGCCCCCTGTCAGGGCGGTTCCGCTCTGCTAAATTTCGATCAGCAAGGGAATCGACAGAATATTTGTTGCGTATCAGAGCCTTGCAAGCATGCAGGAAGGAAAGCCATGACCAGCCAGGCCGCAGTCAAGCCGGGCGCGGCAGCCCCGCGCTATCAAGGTCCCATCTTCGACGCCGATACCCATTACTGGGAGACGGAGGAGGCGTGGAGCGCCTATCTTTCCGACAGCGCCAAGAAGAATTACGGAATCAGCTTCAAGACCGGCGACGATGGCCAGTACGCCATGTATGTGGGCGCCCGCAAGGTCGAGATCAGTGCCGACCACCTGCATGAGGATGGCCGGGTGCCGGCGCCCGGCAAGCTGCACGAATGGCTGCGCGCCATGAAGGAGGGCAAGGCCGATATCGACCTGCATGTCCAGAAGACGGCCGACATGATGGAGCCGGGGGCGCGCCTGGCCCGCATGGACGAGTGGGATGTGCGCGGCGCCATCATGTTCATCGGCAACATGATCACGGCCATTTCCTATCTGGATCAGCCGGCGGCGGCGCATGAGGTGCTGGGCGCCTATAATCACTGGATGCTGGATCACTGGAAGTTCAATTACAAGGACAGGATCTTCACGGCGCCCATCATCACCCTGGCCGATCTGGACAAGGCGTGCGAGCAGGTGCGCTGGTGCATCGCGAACGGTGCCCGTGTGATCCTGATGCCGATGGGACCCTATGGCGGCAAGGCTCCGGCGCATCCCGACCATGACCGGTTCTGGGCCATCGTGAACGAGGCGAAGCTGCGCGTGGTGTTCCACGTGTCGGAAGCCATCTACATGAAGGACCACATGGCCGTCTGGGGCGAGCCGGTGCAGCAGTCCCGCATCAAGCAGACGGCCTTCGTCTGGATGCACGGCTATTCGGAACGGCCGGTGGTGGAGACGCTGTCCAGCTTCATCTTCTGGAACTTCTTCGAGCGCTTCCCCAATGTGAAGCTGCTGTCGGCGGAAAACGGCGCCGAATGGGTGCCGGCCATGCTGACCAAGATGGACAAGTGCCGCGGCATGGCCAAGAACGGCTATTGGCCCGGTGGCCAGTTGAAGGATCGGCCCAGCCGTATCTTCGCCCGCAATGTCGCGGTCGTGGCCTATCCGGAGGACAATATAAAGGCCATCATCGATCAGGTCGGCAATGCCGACTGGATCCTGATGGGCTCCGACTACCCCCATGCCGAGGGCGTGGAAAAGCCGCGCGACTTCGCCGATGAGGCCTGCAAGGGGATCAGCGACAGCGATACCCGCAAGATCATGTATGAAAACGGCATGCGCTTCATGGGCCTGACGCCCTGACGGTCCGGCCGGTTCCTCCCGGCTCGCCTGGGCGGCACCTGTCCGTTCCCCCAAAGGGAGCGGATGGGTGCCGCCTTTTTTCTTTCTATGGTTCGGCCGGGTCGCCGGGGGGCAGGCCGGAGGCCAGCCGGCCATAATGCCGGATGCTGGCCAGCAACGGTTCAAACCCCGCGCGCAGCCGGTTCAGCGGGGCGGCCACGATCAGGGCGCCGATGACGCAGTCGGATGCATCGAAGACGGGCACGGCGATGGCGGCCGTGTCTTTCAGCATCTCCCCGAAGCTGGCGCAATAGCCCAGCCGCCGGATGGCATCCAGGCTTTCCGTCAGCCTGTCCGGTGTCGTCCGTGTGGAGGGCGTGAGGGCACGGAAATGACCGCGCGTGATATAATCATGCTGCTGGTCGGGGGCGGCATAGGCCAGCAGCACGCGCCCCGCCGCACTGGCATAGAGCGGCGCGCGGATGCCGGCTCGCATGGCGTAATGCACGGGCTGGGCGCTGTTCACCGCATCGGTGAAGATGGCCTGGCCGATATCCCAGTCGGCGATGGCAAAGCCCACGGACTCGCCCGTGGCCTCCGCCAGTTCCTTCACGTAATGGCGCACGATGTCCGGCTGCGACCATGCCATGATGATGTTGCCGGCCAGCCGGTAGGCACAGGGCCCCAGCCGGTAGACATTATCCTCGCAGATCAGGAACCCGTCCGCCGCCAGCGCCCGCAGGCTGGCCAGGAACGTGCTTTTCGGCACGCCCATGGCCTGGCTCAGTTCCGAGAGCGTCATGCCGGACCGGCGGCGGGCCAGGCAGTCGAACAGGCGCAGCACGCGGGTCATGGCCCGCGGGCCGGAACCGGCGACCCCGCGTCCGTTTTCTTCCTGTTCAAGCAATTGTCCGAGGCGTTTCATAAGGTTTCCGCGCGGGCGGGCAGAGCGTTTCGGCATGAGGGCGGCAGGCGGGTCCGGCGGGGGACCGCCTTCGGTGCCCGGAGTAGTTGCCGAATAGTGCCGACAGAGACAGCCCCCCGGCACCTTCCCTGTTCGTAAGGCCGCCGATATCATGAATGTGATGGATGGCGTTCGGATAATCGAACAGGGTTCGGAAAAACTTGTGCATCAGATGGGCGATGGGATACCGTTTTCTCAAGGCCGCATACAGAAGTGGCCATGTTGAGGAAGGAAGACGCCATGAGCAATAAAGACGGCCGAACGATCAAGTCTGCCTATCGTGTTCTGGAAATCCTCGAATATTTCGACAGAAAGAACCGCACGGCGACCGTCATGGACTTGTCGCGTGCTTTATCCTACCCGCAGTCCAGCACCTCTGAGCTGCTGCGGTGCCTGACCAAGCTGGGTTATCTTCATTACGACCGCTTCAAGCGAACCTATAGCCCGACGGCGCGCGTGGCGCTGCTGGGGGCGTGGGTGGACCCGGCGCTGTTCCGGGGCGGGGCCGTGGTGACCGTGCTGGACCGGGTGGCGGAGGCGCTGGGCGAAACCGTGGTCCTGTCCACGGCCACATCCTATGTCGTCCAGCATCTGCATGTGATCGACGGGCTGCACGAGCATGCCGTTGTCGAGCATGCCGGCAACACGGATTGCCTGTTGCACAGCCCGCAGGGGCGGCTGCTTCTGTCCACCTACAAGGATACGCATGTGCGGTCCGCCCTGCACCGCCTGAACGCGGAGGAACAGGACCCCGCCCGTCGCGTGAAGGTGGCCGAGCATATGGAGGAACTGGCCCGGCTGCGTGATTGCGGCTGGATCGCCACGCCCGACCATGGTGATGGCACGGGATCGGTGGCGGTTCTGCTGCCCCCACGCTGCGGTACGGACCGGCTGGTGCTGAGCGTCCTGGCCCCGACCGACATCATCTGTGCCCGCACCGAGGAAATCGTCGAGATCGTGCAGGAGCAGCGCAAGGGGGTGCTGCCCATGCCCCGCCCAAAGCCCGCCGCCCGCGCTGATGCCCAGCAACAACAGGCCAATGGCCGCCAGGTGCCGGTCTGGCCGACGGGCTATACCCGCCGGGTCATCCCGCGCACGGCCAACGCTTCGTGATAACCGGCCTGCGCGCCGTTCTGGACGGGCCGGGGATGCATCCCCGGCCCGTTTCCTTTCAACTGCCCGCACAACCCGGACCGGGGCAGGTGCTGGTCGCGATGCGGCTGGCCCCGGTCAACCCCGCCGACCTGTTGCTGATCGCCGGGCGCTATGCCTTCGCCCCGACCTATCCGGCCGTGCCGGGGGCGGAGGGGGTGGGCGAGGTGCTGGCGGTTGGCGCCGGTGTCACCGACCTGGTGCCCGGCATGCGCGTCCTGCCCCTGACCCGCGGGAACTGGACCAGCCACCGGTTGCTGCCCGCCGCCGATCTGGTGCCGGTGCCGGCCGGTCTGGCCGATGCGCAGGCGGCCCTGCTGCGCATCAACCCCGCCACGGCCTGGCGGCTGTTGCACATGGTGCCGCTGCGGGCCGGTGACCCTGTCCTGCTGAATGCGCCTGGGTCCGGCGTGGCGGGGCTGGTCCGGCATTTCGCGGCCGGCCTGGGGGTGCCGGTCATCGATATCGGCCGGGCCGGAAGCGGTCATACCTTTTGCGACGGGCCCGATCTGGCGGCCCGTCTGGCAGCGCGCTGTGCGGTCCTGGCCCTGGACTGCGTGGCGGGGGAGGCGACGGGCCGGCTGGCGGCCTGTCTGGCGCCGGGGGGAACGCTGCTGGTCTATGGCCACCTGTCGGGCCAGCCGTGCCAGGTGCCATCCACCCTGCTGACGGGGCGCGGCCTGTCCATCCGGGGTTTCAGCCTGCGCCCCGCCGAGGCGGCCGATCCCGATATCAGGGGCTTTTACCGCATGCTGGCAGCCCGCCTGGACGGCATGCCGCTGATCGCCCCTGTGCGCGGGGTCTGGCCGCTGTCGGCATTGGGCGAAGCCGTGACCGCAGCGCGCGGGCCCGGTGCGGGCCGTGTGCTGCTGGACCTTGCCGCCTGACAATATCGGCCATGTGAAGGCTGGGCCCCTTCGGCCCGGCATGCGTTGACCCGCCCTGGCGCTGCGGCACATTCCTGGCGGAACGCAGACCGGGATGATGAGCATGAACCTGGATTTCACCGACGCCGACCGTGCCTTCCGCCAGCAGGTGCGCGATTTCCTGGCCGATGCGCTGCCGGCCGACCTGCGCCGCAAGATGGTGGAGCGCCGGCACCTGGGCAAGGACGACATCGTCCGCTGGCAACGTATCCTGAATGCACGCGGCTGGGCCGCACCGAACTGGCCGGTGGAATGGGGCGGGCAGGCCTGGACACCCACGCAGCGCTATATCTTCCAGGAGGAGATGGCCCTGGCCCATGCGCCCGAGGGCTCGCCCTTCAATGTCAACATGATCGGCCCTGTCATCGCCCGCTTCGGGACAGACGCCCAGAAGCGCCGCTTCCTGCCCCGCATCGCCAATATCGATGATTGGTGGTGCCAGGGCTTCTCCGAACCGGGTGCCGGGTCGGACCTGGCGGCGCTGAAGACGGCGGCCCTGCGCGACGGCGACGATTATGTCCTGAACGGCCAGAAGATCTGGACCACCCAGGCCCAGCATGCCGACTGGATGTTCGCCTTGGTCCGCACCGACAGCGGCGGCCGCAAGCAGCAGGGCATCACGTTCCTGCTGCTGGACATGCGCACGCCGGGCATCACCATCCGCCCCATCCCGTCCATTGACGGCATCGCCGACCTCAACGAGGTGTTCTTCGATGATGTCCGCGTGCCCGTCGCCAACCGCATCGGTGAGGAGGGGCATGGCTGGGATTATGCCAAGCACCTGCTGGGGCATGAGCGCAGCGGCATCGCCCGCATCGGCCTGTCGAAGGAACGGCTGTCGCAGCTTCGTCATCTGGAGGCGGACCTGCATGCCCGCGGCATCCTGTCGGATGCGGAGCGGCAACGGCTGCGCCGGCGTCTGGCAGAGGTGGAGGTCGACCTGCGTGCGCTGGAACTGACGCAACTGCGAGTGGTCGCCGCCGACAGCCATGGCGGTGGGGCGGGCAGCGCCGCCTCCATCCTGAAGGTCCGCGGAACGGAGCTGCAGCAGCGCATGACAGAACTGGCCCTTGAACTGGCCGGCCCGGCGGGATTGCCGGTGCCTGACCACGGCCACCATGGCGACCAGGGACCGTATGGCTGGCTGGAAGCGGCGGCCCCCTTTTACTTCACCATGCGCAAGGTCTCGATCTTCGGCGGTTCCAACGAGATCCAGAAGAACATCATCGCCAAGACCGTTCTTGGCCTTTGAGGAAGAAAGCCATGGATTTCGATCTGAATGACGAGCAGCGGCTGCTGTCGGAAAGCGTCGGCCGCCTCATGGCCGACCGCTATGATTTCCACGCCCGCGAAAAGGCCATGAAGCAGCCGGAGGGGTTCAGCCGCGACCATTGGGCCGCCATGGCGGAAATGGGTCTGCTGGGCCTGCCCTTCGCCGAGGCGGATGGCGGTTTCGGCTGCGGGCCTGTCGAAATCATGCTGGTGATGGAGGCGTTGGGCAAGGGGCTGGCGCTGGAGCCGTACCTTGCCACCATTGTGCTGGCGGGCGGCGTACTGCGCCGGGCGGGTGACGCCGGCCAGCGGGCCGCGCGGGTGCCTTCCATCATTGCGGGTGAGCATGTCATGGCCCTGGCGCATCAGGAATGGCCCGGCCCGCGCCACACCAGCCACCGGCTGGCCACGCGGGCCGTGCCGGTGGACGGCGGCTGGCGGCTGGACGGGGCGAAGGTCGCGGTGATCGCCGGCCACGCGGCGGATGAACTGGTGGTCAGCGCCACCACGCCGGACGGGGTGGGGCTGTTCCTGGTCAATGCCGGCACGGACGGTGTCAGCCGGACGCCCCGCACCGGCTATGACGGCGTGCGGCTGGCCGACATCGGTTTGACGGGTGTGCGCGTGCCCGCAGCCGCCCTGCTGGGCACGGCGGACGGGGGTGCCACCATCCTGGACGCGGTGTTCGAGGAGGCCAACGCGGCCCTGGCGGCGGAAGCGGTCGGCATCATGGCTGATATCCTGGAGACCACGGCGGAATATCTGCGCACCCGCACGCAGTTCGGCGTGGCCATCGGCAGCTTCCAGGCGCTGCAGCACCGCGCCGTGGACATGCTGATGCAGGTGGAACTGTCGCGCTCCATGGCCATGGTGGCGGCGTTGTCGCTCGACCGGCCGGCGGATGAACGCCGGCTGCATATCGCGGCCGTGAAGGCCAAGATCGGGCAGGCGGGGCGGTTCGTGGGCCAGCAGGCCGTGCAGATGCACGGCGCCATCGGCCTGACCACGGAATACAAGGTGGGCCATGGCTTCAAACGCCTGACGGCCATCGACGCCCTGTTCGGTGACAGCGATCATCATATGGACATTCTGGCCGCGGCCGGTGGCTTGCCCGCCATCGCCTGATATCGGGGGCGAGAAATCTTGACCCCGATATCCGCGCCGGCTGGCGCGGATGATACGGTTCCGAAATGAAAAGACCGTCCGGCATCACACCGGGCGGTCTTTTCATTTCGGAACCGGATTGAGGGTTATTCCGCCAGCGCCTGCAACAGCCGCAGGACCATGGCGTCCTGTTGCCGGGCAATGTCGGCGACGGGCCTGTGGCCGTTCGCCTCCGCTACCTGCGCCGTCAGTTTCGCCTGCAGGTCCGGGTCAGCCAGGTCCGGGTCGGCCATGGTCCGCCAGCGGTTCATGATGCCGGGTGCAAAATGGCGCAGGAACCCTTCCATGCCGGCATCGCCGCCGCCGGTATGGAAGGTCGTGAACTGGCCCTGCACGGCCCATTTCAGCGCAGGGCCGAACCGGATGGCCCGGTCCACGTCGGCCACGGTCGCATAGCCGCCGGCCACCAGCGACACGGCCTCCCGGAACATGGCGCTGGTCAGCCGGTTGGCGATATGCCCGACGATTTCCCGGTCCAGCCGCACGGGCTCCTTGCCCATGGCGACATAGAATGATGTCGCGGTGTCAATGGCGGCAGGATCGGTCTGCTCCCCTCCGCCCAGTTCCACCAGCGGCATCAGGTGGACGGGGTTGAACGGGTGGCCCAGCACGCAGCGCTGTGGATGCCGGCAATCCCGCTGCAGCAGGCTGACGGGCAGGCCCGACGTGCTGCTGGCGATGATCACATCGGCCGGCAGGACGTCGCCCAACTGCGCATAGAGGGCGGCCTTCACCTCCGGCCGTTCCGGCGCATTCTCCTGCACGAAATCGGCACCTTCCAGCGCCATGGTGAGGCTGGTGTGGAAGGTCAGCCGGTCCGGACTGGCGCCCGCGGCCAGCCCCAGGCTTTCCAGCGCCGGCCAGGCTGCCGCCACCTGGGCGCGCAGCCGCGCCTCCGTGCCGGGAGAGGGGTCCTGGACCGAGACGTCATAGCCCCGGCCCAGGAAGGCTGCGACCCACCCCCCGCCGATCAGGCCGGCACCGACCACGCCGACCCGCCGGATACTTTCCAGCCCCCGGTAGCGGCCCGCCTCAGAAGCCCTGGAATTCGGGCTTGCGCTTTTCGGCGAAGGCATTGACGGCCTCCTTATAGTCCTGGGTCAGCATGGTCAGGGATTCATAGGCGATGGACAGTTCCAGGATCTGGTTCAACTGCGCCTTCAACTGCTTGTTGACGGCCGCCTTGGACCAGCGGACGGCCCAGATGGGATTGGAGGCGATCTCCGTCGCGATCTTGTGCGCCTCGGCCAGCACATCCTCCTTGGGGAAGGAATAGTTCACCAGCCCCATGCCCTCGGCCTCCTTGCCGCGCAGCAGCTTGCCGCGCATCAGGAATTCCTTGGCACGCTGCGGCCCGACCAGCAGTGGCCAGACCACGGCCCCGCCATCACCGGCCACCAGACCCACCTTCACATGCGTATCGCCCAGGCGGGCATCGTCGGCCACGACGCTCATGTCGCAGAACAGGGCGATGGTCATCCCCAGGCCAATGGCATCGCCATTGACGGCGGCGATCACGGGCTGGGGCGTCAGCAGCATGTGCTCGAAGATGCGCAACGTGTTCTGCGGCACGCGCAGGGCGTATTTCAGGCCATATTCCGTGCCGGCGCGGGCCGCCATCTTCTTGATGTCGCCCCCGGCGGAAAAGGCGCGGCCCGCCCCTGTGAAGACGATGGCCTTGATGCTTTCATCCTGGGCCAGGTCGACCCAGATATATTCAAGTTCCTTGTGGTTTTCCGGCCCGACGGCGTTCAGCTTGTCCGGATCGTTCATGGTGACGGTGGCGACGCCGTTGGCGTCGATCTCAACCTTCAGGAACTGGTACTTGCTGTAATCGACCATGCTTGTCTCCATTATCCGCGCTTATGGGTTTCCGGCGCGGCTTTTCTGCCATTCTGCGAAGGTTGAGCCCTGGTCGGCCAGCGTGCGCAGCAAGGCGGCCGGTTCCAGGGAAGGATCGTCGGTATCGGCGCGGAAGGCGTCAAGCCGCGCCACGATGGTGGCAAGCCCGACCTCGTCGGCATGGAACAGCGGCCCGCCGCGCCAGCGGGGCCAGCCATAGCCGTTGACATAGACGACATCGACATCCGACGGGCGCAGGGCGATCCCTTCCTCGACCACCCGCGCCGCCTCGTTGATCAGGGGATACAACAGGCGCTCGGTGATCTCCTCGCGCCCGATCTCCCGCCGTGTGATGCCCAGGCGGGCGGATGTGTCGAGAATGAGCGTCTCCACATCCGGGTTGGGCAGGGGGGTGCGGCTGCCGGGTTCGTAGCGGTAGTAACCCTGGCCCGTCTTCTGCCCGAACCATCCGCGCTCGCAGATACCATCGGCGATGGGGAAGGGCGTGCCGCGCCGCTTGCGGATGGACCAGCCGACATCCAGTCCCGACATGTCGTTGATCTCCAGCGGCCCCATGGGAAAGCCGAAGGCCTTCAGCGCGCCATCGATATCCGGCGGCAACGCCCCCTGCTGGAGCAGCCGCTCGGCAGCGGCGGAACGCTTGGCGATGATGCGGTTGCCGATGAAGCCGTCGCAATTGCCGGACAGGACCGGCACCTTGCCGATACGCTTGCCCACGGCCATGGCGGTGGCGATGGCGTGGTGCCCGGTCTTCGCGGCCCGCACCACTTCCAGCAGTTTCATGACATTGGCCGGCGCAAAGAAATGCAGGCCCAGGAAATCCTCCGGCCGCGTCAGGACCGACGCGATCTCGTCCACATCCAGGGCGGATGTGTTGGATGACAGGACCGTGCCGGGCCGGGTGATGGCGTCCAGTTCGCGGAAGATGGTCTTCTTCAGGTCCATATCCTCGAACACGGCTTCCACCACCAGATCGGCGTCGGCCGCCGCCTTGCGGTCCGTGGCGCCGGACAGCAGCGCCATCCGGGCATCCATGCGCGCCTGGGCCAGCGATCCGCGCTTGACGGAACCGGCATAATTGGCGCGGATACGGTCCATGCCGCGGTCCAGCGCGTCCTGTGTCGCATCGATCAGCAGGACGGGAATGCCGGCCGCCACGAAACTCATGGCGATGCCGCCGCCCATGGTGCCGGCACCGATCACGGCCACCTTATCCACCGGGCGCGGGGTGATGCCGGCCGGCATGCCGGGGATTCTGGCGGCTTCCCGCTCCGCGAAGAACTGGTGGCGCAGGGCGCGCGACTGGCTGCCGGCGATCAGGTCGGCGATGGCGGCGGCATCCGCTGCCAGTGCCTGGTCGATGGGCAGGGTGAAGGACCGGCGGACCGATGCGATGTTGGCGGCGGGTGCCACCTGGCCCCTGGTTCTCCGGGCCCAGTTTTCGGCCGCCGCGTCGAATGCCGACGGGTCGGCGCGGGTGGCGGCCAGTTTTTCTTCCCGATCGCGCACGGGCACGGCGGGAATTGCCTCATCGATGACGCGGCGGGCGAAATCGAGGCCGGCCTGAACCACATCACCCTCGGCCACATGGTCGATGATGCCCAGGGCCAGTGCCTCCCCGGCGGAGACGGGCTTGCCCGACAGGCAGAATTCCAGCGCCTTTTCCGGGCCGATCAGGCGGGGCAGGCGCTGGGTGCCGCCGGCCGCGGCCAGCAGGCCCAGATTGATCTCCGGCAGCCCGACCTTGGCCGATGGCACGGCCACGCGGAAGGCACAGCCCAGCGCCACTTCCAGCCCGCCGCCCAATGCCGTGCCGTGGATGGCGGCGATGACGGGCCGGGCGGAGGTTTCCAGGGCGGCGATAACGGCCTGGAGCACCGGTTCGCGCTTGGGCTTGCCGAATTCCGTGATATCGGCGCCGGCAAAGAAGGTGCGGCCGGCGCAGGCCAGCACGATGACCCGGACCCGGGCGTCCGCATTCAGCGCGGCCAGCGCCTGCACCAGCCCGTCCCGGACGGCAAAGCCCAGGGCATTGACGGGGGCGTTGTCGGAGATGATCACGCCGATATCGCCGTCGACGCGGGTGGTGATGACTTGGTTCATGTCTGTCATGGCGTGTCCGGCCACTCTCAAAGGCTTGGGATCGGGACGGGCGCATACCATCGCCCACAGCTTCACCAGCCGTCCGGGGCGCCTGACTGTCAAGAAAGGCGGGGGCCCCGGCGGGAACCCATCGCGGATGTGAAGGCTTGGCGTCGGCCGCCGACAGCGCTCGCCGTCCGGGTTCACCTTGCCTTATGCAGAATCCCGACCTGTCACCGCAGCTTTGGCGGTGAACCCTTTGCATGGGACGACGAGAATGCATTTCAACCTGACCGAGGAACAGACGCTTTTCCGGGATTCGGTCGCGGCCTTCGCCCGGCGCCACCTGGCCGACGGGGCCCTGGCCCGTGCCCATGCCGACGATTACCCCTGGGACGTCGCCCGCGCGATGGCCGAACAGGGCCTGCTCGGCATCACGATCGAGGAGGAGAAGGGCGGCGTCGGAGGGTCCCTGATGGATGCCGTGCTGGCCATCGAACAGGTGGCGGCCGTGTGCCCCCGGTCGGCGGATGTCATCCAGGCCGGCAATTTCGGCGCCATCCGCACCTTTGCCGGCTTCGCCTCTCCCCAGCAGCAGGTGGAATATCTTCAGCCGCTGCTGAAGGGCGACGGGCTGATCGCCGTCGCCATGACGGAGCCCAATGCCGGTTCCGCCGTTACGGAACTGACCACGACGGCGGTGCCTGATGGCGACGGGTTCCGCATCACGGGGCAGAAGATATTCACCACCCACGGCCTGCACGCCACCGTCTTCCTGGTCTATGTCCGCTATGGACCGGGCACGGGCAATATCGGATCGGTGCTGATCGAGCGCGGGCAGGAGGGCTTCACCTTCGGCAAGCCCGTCCGCTTTCTGTCGGGAGAGGAATGGAACCCGCTGTTCTTCGACAATGTCTATGTGCCGAAGGAAAAGGTCCTGCTGGGGCCGGGTGGGTTCAAGAAGCAGATCGCCGGCTTCAATGTGGAGCGCATCGGCAATACGGCCCGCAGCCTGGCCCTGGGCCGCTACGCCTACAACGCGGCCATCGAACATGCCCGGACCCGCAAGCAGTTCGGCCGGCACTTGTGCGAATTCCAGGGCCTGCAATGGAAATTCGCGGAAATGAAGGTGAAGCTGGATGCGGCGCAACTGCTGCTCTACCGTGCTGCGACCAACGCCGATGCGGGTTTCCCGTCGGCGGAGGAGACGGCGATTGCCAAGGTGGCCTGCAACCGCGCAGGATTTGATTGCGCCAACGAGGCGATGCAGATCATGGGCGGATCAGGATTCGGCGAAGACGCGCTGATCGAATATTGCCTGCGTCGCACGCGCGGCTGGATGATCGCGGGCGGCACCATTGAAATCCTGCTGAACCGCATCGCGGAGAATGTCTTCGACCGGCGGTTCGCGCAGGGTGGGTAATGGTGCCGGCTTTTCCGGACATGACATGAAATCAGCGGTGTCGCAGAAAAAATCCATGTAGAACGGGCCGGGCCGCTACCGGGATGATTCGGGCGTAACAGGGAGGAACATGCAGATGAGTGGCGATGCACAGCGCACGGTCGATGGCGAGCCGGTGCGTCCGGATTTCGTGCCGGCCGCGGCCTATATCTCCCGCGACTATGTCATCCTGGAAAAGCAGCTTCTTTGGCCGAAGGTCTGGCAGATGGCCTGCCGGGAGGAGGAGATCGCCGAACCCGGCCATTACGTCACCTACGATATCGCCGATGAGTCCATCACCGTCGTGCGGCAGCAATCGGGCGCCATCGCCGCCTTTTACAATGTCTGTTCTCACCGCGGCCGCCGCCTGACGGAAGGCTGCGGCAAGATGGGGCGCTTCCATTGCCGCTATCACGGCTGGAAATGGTCGCTGGAGGGCCAGCCCGTCGATGTCGTGGACCGGCAGGATTGGGGCGATTGCCTGAAGGACGAGGATATCGCGCTGGTGCCGGTCAAGGTCGGCACCTGGGGCGGCTGGGTCTTCATCAACATGAACCCCGACGCCGAACCGCTGGAAGAGTTCCTGGAACCCGCCAAATCCATGCTGGATGCGTTCGAGTTCGACAAGATGCGCTATGTCTGGCGCAAAAGCGTCGTCATGCCCTGCAACTGGAAAGTGGCGCTGGAGGCCTTCAACGAAGGCTATCACGTGCAGACGACGCACCGGCAACTGCTACCCTATTTCGATGACATGACCTACAGCGCCGCCAAGGGCAGGCATGGCATGTTCGGCTATGCGCCGACCGCCCTGTTCGGGCTGCCCAGCCCGCGCCTGGAAGGGGTGAAGGGCGATCTCCGCAAGGGTCTGTACCAGTTCAACCAGGAAATCTGGGACACGCTGAAGGCCACGACAACCGAAGAGATGCTGGCGGCGGGCAAACGCCTGATGGAATTGCCGGAGGACAGCGACGTTTACGCGGTCTATGGCGCTTTCGCCCAGTTCCATCGGGAGGAGGCGGCGAAGAACGGCCGGCCCTATCCCGATATTCCCATCGAAACGCTGATGGCCGCCGGTACGGATTGGCACATCTTCCCCAACCTGGTCTTCCTGCACCAGCCGACCAACGTGCTGTTCTACCGGGCCCGTCCCAATGGCGACGATCCCGATAGCTGCATTTTCGAGATCAACGTCATGGAACGGTTCGCCGAGGGGGCGGAGCCGGGCGTTGAGGTCGAGCATGGTGCCGACTGGGCCAAGGTCGATTGGGGCCTGATCCTGGAACAGGATTTCGCCAATATGGGCGAGGTGCAGAAGGGCATGAAGTCGCGCGCGTTCAAGGGCGCCCGCACCAGCCCGGTCCAGGAACGGGCCATCAGCAATTTCCACGCGACGCTGCACCATTATCTGGCGGACAAGAACTGATGACGAACCAGGCCTGGGACGAAAGCACGGATTTCATCATCATCGGGTCCGGCGGCGGGTCGATGGCGGCCGGTCTGTACCTGAAAACCATCGGCAAGCAGCCGCTGATCCTGGAGAAGACCGACAAGATCGGCGGGTCGACGGCCATGTCGGGCGGGGTTTTGTGGGTGCCCAACAACCCCTTGCAGGCCCGTCACGGCATCAAGGACAGCGAGGAGGCGGCCCGCACCTACCTTTACCGCGTCGTCGGCGATGATGCCGGTCCCGGATCGACCCCGGCCCGCAAGGACGCCTTCCTGAAGGCGGGGCCGGAGATGGTGCGCTTTCTGGAGGCGCAGGGGATGGCGTTCATCCGCGCCCATGGCTGGTCGGACTATTACGACGACCTGGAGGGCGGCTGTCCGGAAAGCCGGTCGCTGGCTGCCCCCATGCTGCATGCCAGGGAGATGGGGCCGCTGTTCGACAGGCTGCGGCTGGGACCCATGGTCATGCCGCTGCCCGTCGACCAGACCCGCAACATCACCCTGGCCACCCGGACGCCGCGTGGCATGTGGGAAGGTGTGAAACTGCTGTGGCGTCTGCGGCAGGCGCAGAAGACGGGCAAGCCCATGCTGTCCTATGGCGGGTCCCTGCAGGGCCGCATGCTGATGCTGGCCGATGCCAAGGGCGTGCCCATCCGCACCGATACCGGCGTGGTGGAACTGGTGGAGACGGCCGGAAGGGTCACCGGTGTCGTTACCCGTGGTCCCGACGGTGTCACGCGCCGCATCCAGGCGCGCGACGGGGTGCTGATCAATGCCGGTGGCTTCTCCCATAATCAGCGCATGCGTGACCAATACGGGCCCAAGCCGGCGTCTACCGGCTGGACCAATGCCAATCCCGGCGACACGGGCGAGATGATCGAGATCGCCCAGGCCCATGGTGCCGCCCTGGACCTGATGGATCAGGCCTGGTGGGTGCCGGGCACGCTGCCGCCATCGGGTGAGGTCTACATGCACGTGACCGACCTGTCGAAGCCGCACGTCATCGTCGTCGGCCAGAACGGCCGGCGCATCATGAATGAAAGCCAGTCCTACATGGCGAACGGCCAGGCGCTGTACAGGGCCGGCGTGCCGGCCTGGGTGATCATGGACAGCCGCCATCGCCAGCGCTATGCCTGGGGCACCCAGCCGCCGGGCAAGACCCCGGCCGACTGGGAGACCAGCGGATACATGCTAAAGGCCGACAGCCTGCGCGAACTGGCGGTGAAGACCGGGCTGGACCCCGACACACTGACGGAGGAGGTGGCGCGCTTCAATGGCTTCGCCGCCACCGGCCGGGATCTGGACTTCCACCGCGGTGAACGCGCCTATGACAATTGGTTCGGCGATCCCTGGACCAAGCCCAATCCCAACCTGGGCGCCATCGACAAGCCGCCTTTCCTGGCCTTCAAGATGGTGCCGGGCGATGTCGGCACGGCCGGTGGCATCGTCACGGACGAACATGCCCGGGTCCTGCGGGGGGATGGCAGTGCCATCGACGGGCTCTATGCCACGGGCAACAGCACGGCTTCGGTGATGGGACGGGTCTATCCGGGCGCGGGGGCCAGCATCGCCGCTTCCTTCGTGTTCGCCTGGCTGGCCGCGCGGCACGCCTGCGGGGACTGATTGCCCCTTCACAACCTTCACCAATTCGCAGGATCGTCTCGGCAAATCTTCACCATTTCAGCCATTCACCAAGCGGTGTCCTCTCCCGATGATGCGGGCATCGGCGAAGGTTGGGAACAGCCCTCCTGTCGCTGCCATGCATCATACGGACAGGAAACAGCCCCATGAACGCCATAGCGCCCGACGCCGCGGCATCCGTTCCCTTCAAGCCCAAGAAATCCGTGGCCCTGTCCGGCGTCACCGCCGGCAACACCGCGCTTTGCACGGTCGGCAAGTCCGGCAACGATCTGCATTACCGCGGCTATGACATCCTGGAAATCGCCGAACGCTGCGAGTTCGAGGAGGTGGCCCATCTGCTGGTCCATGGCAAGCTGCCGACCGGTGCCGAACTGCGCGCCTACAAGGCCCGGCTGCGCGCCATGCGCGGCCTGCCGACCCATGTGAAGCAGGCCCTGGAATGCCTGCCCGCATCGGCCCATCCCATGGATGTGATGCGCACCGGTGTGTCGGCGCTGGGCTGCGCCCTGCCGGAAAAGGACGATCACAACATTCCCGGTGCGCGCGACATCGCCGACCGGCTGATGGCGTCGCTGGGGTCGATGCTGCTTTACTGGTATCACTGGTCGACCAATGGCAAGCGCATCGAGGTCGATACCGACGATGACAGCATCGGGGCGCATTTCCTGCACCTGCTGCACGGGAAGAAGCCATCGCCCTTGTGGGAACGGGCGATGCATACCTCCCTGATCCTTTATGCCGAGCATGAATTCAACGCCTCCACTTTCACCGGCCGCGTCATCGCCGGCACGGGCTCGGACATGTATTCCGCCATCACGGGGGCCATCGGTGCCCTGCGGGGACCCAAGCATGGCGGCGCCAACGAGGTCGCGTTCGAGATTCAGAAGCGTTACGACAACCCCGACGAGGCGGAAGCCGACATCCGCGCCCGTGTGGAACGCAAGGAGGTCGTGATCGGCTTCGGCCATCCCGTCTACACCGTGTCGGACCCGCGAAACGAGGTGATCAAGCGCACCGCCCTGCAATTGTCGCAGGAGGCCGGATCGACGAAGATGTTCGATATCGCCGCCCGGCTGGAAGCCGTGATGTGGGAAGTGAAGCGCATGTTCCCGAACCTGGACTGGTTCAGCGCCGTCTCCTACCACATGATGGGTGTGCCGACCGCGATGTTCACGCCCCTGTTCGTCATCGCCCGCACCTCGGGCTGGGCCGCGCATATCATCGAACAGCGTATCGACAACAAGATCATCCGGCCCAGCGCCAATTATGTCGGCCCGGAAGACCGCGCCTTCGTCGCCATCGACCAGCGGCAGTGAGGCTACGCCATGAACAACGCCTACCGTAAGCGGCTGCCCGGCACGCCGCACGATTATTTCGACGCGCCCGCCGCCGTCGATGCCATCCGCCCCGGCGCCTGGGCCGGCCTGCCCTATGTATCCCGCGTGCTGGCCGAACAGTTGGTGCGCCGCTGCGACACGGCCCTGCTGCCCGATGCGCTGCGCCAGTTGGTGGAACGGCGGCGCGACCTGGATTTCCCCTGGTATCCGGCCCGTGTCGTCTGCCACGACATATTGGGCCAGACGGCCCTGGTCGATCTGGCCGGGCTGCGTGATGCCATCGCGGATCAGGGCGGTGACCCGGCCAGGGTCAACCCGGTGGTGCCGACACAGTTGATCGTCGATCATTCGCTGGCCGTCGAATATGCGGGTTTCGACCCGCAGGCGTTCGAGAAGAACCGCGCCGTGGAGGATCGCCGCAACGAGGACCGGTTCCATTTCATCGAATGGACCAGACGCGCCTTTGAGAATGTCGATGTGATTCCGGCCGGCAACGGGATCATGCACCAGATCAATCTGGAGAAGATGTCCCCCGTCATCCAGGTGCGTGACGGTGTTGCCTTCCCCGACACCTGCGTCGGCACAGACAGCCATACGCCGCATGTCGATGCGCTCGGCGTCATTGCGATTGGGGTGGGCGGGCTGGAGGCGGAAACGGTGATGCTAGGCCGGGCATCCATGATGCGGTTGCCCGACATTGTCGGGGTGCGCCTGACGGGCAGGCCGTCGCCGGGTATCACCGCCACGGATATCGTGCTGTCCCTGACGGCGTTCCTGCGCACGGAACGGGTGGTCGGCGCCTGGCTGGAATTCTTCGGGGAAGGGGCCGATATCCTGTCCATCGGCGACCGGGCCACCATTTCCAACATGTGCCCCGAATATGGCGCCACCGCCGCGATGTTCCATATCGACCGGCAGACCATCGATTACCTGCGCCTGACGGGGCGCGAGCCGGCGCAGGTGGCCTTGGTCGAAACCTATGCCAGGACGCTGGGCCTGTGGGCCGATGATCTGAAGACGGCCGCGTATGAGCGGGTGCTGTCTTTCGATCTGTCCGGTGTGGTGCGCACCATGGCCGGGCCCTCCAACCCGCACAGGCAGCTTCCGACCAGTGCCCTGGCCGAGCGGGGGATCGCCGTCGGCCTGGACCAGGCGCGTGACCAGGAAAGCGCCGGGCTGCTGCCCGACGGGGCCGTGATCATCGCCGCCATCACCAGTTGCACCAACACCTCCAACCCGCGCAACGTCGTGGCTGCCGGCCTGCTGGCGAAGAAGGCCAATGCGCTGGGGCTGGTCCGCAAGCCCTGGGTGAAAAGTTCCTTCGCGCCGGGGTCGAAGGTGGCGCGGCTGTATCTGGAAGAGGCGGGGCTGCTGGCGGAACTGGAAAAGCTGGGCTTCGGCATCGTCGCCTATGCCTGCACCACCTGCAACGGCATGTCCGGCGCCCTGGACCCCGCCATCCAGCGGGAGATTATCGAGCGCGACCTTTATGCGGCCGCTGTGCTGTCGGGCAACCGCAATTTCGACGGCCGCATCCATCCCTATGCCAAACAGGCCTTCCTGGCTTCCCCGCCGCTGGTCGTGGCCTATGCCATCGCGGGTACCGTGCGGTTCGATATCGAACGGGATGTGCTGGGTACCGATCCGCAGGGCAATCCCGTCACCCTGAAGGATTTGTGGCCCACCGACGCGGAGATCGATGAGATCGTCGCGGCCAGCGTGAAGCCGGAACAGTTCCGCCGGGTCTATGAACCGATGTTCGGTGCCGGGCGCGGCCGGGCGCGGCCGGTCAGCCCGCTATATGACTGGCGCCCGCAATCCACCTATATCCGCCGCCCGCCTTATTGGGATACCGAGGGGGTGGGGGCGCTGGCGGCCAATCCCCGCACGCTGAAGGACATGCGGCCGCTGGCCATCCTTCCCGATAATATCACGACCGACCACCTGTCGCCGTCCAACGCCATCCTGGCCAATTCGGCGGCAGGCGAGTACCTGACGCGGATGGGCGTGCCGGAGGAGGATTTCAATTCCTATGCCACCCATCGCGGTGACCATCTGACCGCCATGCGTGCCACCTTCGCCAACCCGCAACTGATCAACGAGATGGCTGTGGTCGACGGGGTGGTGCAGAAAGGATCGCTGACCCGGCTGGAACCCGACGGCAAGGTGATGCGGATGTGGGAGGCGATTGAGGCCTATCTGGACCGCCGTCGTCCCCTGATCATCATCGCCGGGGCCGATTACGGCCAGGGGTCCAGTCGCGACTGGGCCGCCAAGGGCGTGCGGCTGGCGGGGGTGGAAGCCATCGTGGCGGAAGGGTTCGAGCGCATCCATCGCACCAACCTGATCGGCATGGGTGTCCTGCCGCTGGAATTCAAACCGGGCACGACGCGCCTGACACTGGCCCTGGACGGCACGGAAACCTATGACGTGGCGGGGGATCGTCACCCCCGTGCCGATCTGACCCTGATCATCCGCCGCCGCAACGGAGAGCGGGTGCAGGTGCCTGTCACCTGCCGCCTGGACACAGAGGAGGAAGTGTCGATCTATGAGGCGGGCGGCGTGCTGCAGCGCTTCGCCCAGGATTTCCTGGCCTTGCAAAATCCGCAGAAGGAAGCGGTCTGATGGCGCCCGCACCGCAAATCCGCATTCCCGCCACCTATATGCGCGGCGGCACCAGCAAAGGTGTTTTCTTCCGTCTGGAAGACCTGCCCGAGACTTGTCGCGTGCCGGGGCTGGCGCGGGACCGGCTGTTCCAGCGGGTCATCGGCAGCCCCGACCCCTATGGCAAGCAGATCGACGGCATGGGGGGCGCCACGTCCAGCACCAGCAAATGCGTGATCCTGTCCAGGAGCAGCAAACCCGGCCATGATGTTGACTATCTCTATGGTCAGGTCGCCATCGACAGCGATTTCGTCGACTGGTCGGGCAATTGCGGCAACCTGTCCACGGCGGCCGGTGCCTTTGCCATCCAGGCCGGGCTGATCGACCCGGCCCTTGTGCCGGAAAACGGCACCTGCACGGTACGC
The DNA here is from genome assembly GCF_052474395.1 of Niveispirillum fermenti. Classification (NCBI taxonomy): domain Bacteria; kingdom Pseudomonadati; phylum Pseudomonadota; class Alphaproteobacteria; order Rhodospirillales; family Azospirillaceae; genus Niveispirillum; species Niveispirillum fermenti. Next base: position 316,287 of record NZ_CP156679.1, read on the forward strand.
ATCTGGCAGGCCAATATCGGCAAGACCATCATCGCCCATGTCCCCGTCACCGGCGGCCAGGTGCAGGAAACCGGGGATTTCGACCTGGATGGCGTGACCTTTCCCGCGGCGGAAATCGTGCTGGAATTCCTGGACCCGGCGGAGGCGGGGGAGGGGAGCGGCGCGATGTTCCCCACCGGCAATCCGGTGGATGTGCTGGAGGTGCCGGACAGTATCGTGCCGGGAGGAAGGCTGCGGGCGACGCTGATCAATGCCGGCATTCCAACCATCTTCGTGAATGCCGCTGAAATCGGTTATCACGGCACGGAACCGCAGGGCGCCATCAATGAGGACCCCGCCGCCCTGGCCCGGCTGGAAACGCTGCGCGCCATCGGTGCGATGCGCATGGGCCTGATTGCGGATATGGACGGGGCTGCCCGGCGCCAGCACACGCCCAAGATCGCCTTCGTGGCCCCCCCCGCCGATTACACCGCCTCCAGCGGCACCCCCGTGAGGGCCGGGGAGATCGATCTGCTGGTCCGTGCCCTGTCCATGGGCAAACTTCACCATGCCATGATGGGCACGGCGTCAGTCGCCATTGCCACGGCCGCATCCATTCCCGGCACGCTGGTCAATCTGGCGGCCGGGGGCGGCACGCGCGATGCCGTGCGCTTCGGTCACCCGTCCGGAACCCTGCGCGTCGGGGCCCAGGCAGCCCTGGTCGATGGCCGGTGGCAGGTCACCAAGGCCGTGATGAGCCGCAGTGCCCGCATCCTGATGGAAGGCTGGGTCCGCGTGCCCGCCGACAGTTTTTAGTTCGTGTTCCTCAAGTGCCGGCGCCGCATCCGCGGCTTGGCTTCACGCCGCACGTGCGGCGCGGCGGCAGTCGCCGCCGGAGAGGTTTTCGGTTCCTCGAAAACCTCTCTCAAGATTTAAGGAAAGCCCATGTCTACCCGCAAACAGCTCAAAGCCCTGGTCGAAGCCCGCCGTGGCGTGATCATGCCCGGCGCGTTCAATGCGCTTTCCGCCAAGGTGGTGGAGGATCTGGGGTTCGAGGCCATCTATGTCACCGGTGCCGGCGTCACCAATATGTGGTTCGGCATGCCGGATCAGGGCTTCATGGGTCTGGCGGAGATCGCCGACCACACGGCCCGCATCCGCGATACCGTGGAGGTGCCGCTGCTGGTGGATGCCGACACGGGTTTCGGCAACGCGCTGAACGTCTATCACACGGTCCGCACGCTGGAACGCGCGGGTGCCGACTGCATCCAGCTCGAAGATCAGGTGGCGCCCAAGCGGTGTGGCCATTTCAACGGCAAGGATGTCATCTCCACCGAGGAGGCGGTGTCCAAGATCAAGGCCGCCGTCGATGCAAGGCGCGATCCCGACCTGCTGATCATGGCCCGCACTGACGCCGCCGCCGTCCATGGGTTCGAGGCCGCGGTGGAGCGCGCGCAGCGGTTCGCGGAGGCCGGGGCCGATATCCTTTTCGTGGAGGCGGTGACCACGGCCGATGAGATACGCGCCCTGCCCCGGCGGCTGGACCGGCCGCAATTGATGAACATGGTGATCGGCGGCAAGACCCCGATCTTCAATGCCACGGAACTGGCCGATCTGGGCTATGGCATCGTGCTCTATGCCAATGCGGCCCTTCAGGGCGCGGTGATGGGCATGCAGAAGGCATTGACGGTTCTGCGCGACGAGAAGGAGGTGAAGGAGACCAGCGGCCTCGTCACCCCCTTCACCGAACGCCAGCGTCTGGTCGGCAAGCCCGCATGGGACGCGCTGGACAAGCGGTATAGCTGATGACCCCGTTCCGGTGACCGTACCCGGTCACCGGGACCTGGGATCAGGGGACGCCGGCGCGCAGGGTCCGGGCGGCGGCAACCATGCTGGCCAGGGCGGGAAGGACCTCCTCCCAGGTGCGTGTCTTCAGGCCGCAATCGGGGTTCACCCATAGCCGGTCGGCGGGAATACGCTCCGCCGCCTTCCGCATCAGCTTCACGATATGCCCTTGCGTCGGGATGTTGGGCGAATGGATGTCATAGACGCCGGGGCCGATCTGGTTGGGATAGGCGAAATCATCGAACGCATCCAGCAGTTCCATGTCCGACCGGGAGGTTTCGATGGTGATCACATCGGCATCCATGTCGGCGATCGACGCGATGATGTCATTGAACTCCGAATAGCACATATGGGTGTGGATCTGGGTTTCATCCGCCACACCATTGGCTGCGATCCGGAAGCTTTCCACGGCCCAGCCCAGATAATCGGCCCATTGCGCCCGGCGCAGGGGCAGCCCTTCGCGCAGGGCCGCCTCATCGATCTGGATGATGCGGATACCGGCCCTCTCCAGGTCCAGAACCTCCTCCCGGATGGCCAGCGCCAGTTGCAGGCAGGAGGCGGACCGCGGCTGGTCATCGCGCACGAAGGACCAGTTCAGGATGGTCACCGGACCGGTCAGCATGCCCTTCATGGGCTTGTCCGTCAGGGATGCGGCGTAGGTGATCCAGTCCACCGTCATGGGTTTCGGCCGGCTGATGTCACCGAACAGGATCGGAGGCTTCACACAGCGCGAGCCATATGATTGTACCCAGCCGCCCTGGCTGAAGGCATAGCCTTCCAACTGTTCACCGAAATATTCCACCATGTCGTTGCGCTCGGCTTCGCCATGCACCAGCACATCCAGGCCCAGGGCTTCCTGCTCGCGCACGGCACGGCCGATTTCCGCCTGCATGGCAAGCAGGTAGGCAGCCTCGTCGATGCCGCCGGCCTTGAACTGGCTGCGGGCCAGCCGGATTTCCCGCGTCTGGGGGAAGGAACCGATGGTGGTGGTGGGAAAGCGGGGCAGGTCCAGGCGCGCCGCCTGCAAGGCTGCGCGCGCCGCAAACGGGCTGCGGCGATGGCCCGATCCGGCATCGATATGGGCCAGGGCCGCCTGTACGGCCGGGTTGTTGACGCGGCGGCTGTTGCGGCGGGCGTCGATGGCGGCGCGGTTGGCGGCCAGTTCGTCGGCCACGGCGGCGCGCCCCTGCGCCAGGGCCTGGGCCAGCACGTTGATTTCCGCCAGTTTCTGGATGGCGAAGGCCAGCCACGACCTGATTTCGGGGTCCAGCTTGCGCTCTCCCTCCAGATCCACCGGCACGTGCAGCAGGGAACAGGAAGGGGCGATCCACAGCCGCTCGCCCAGCCGCGCCGCAACCGGCTCCAGCCAGTCCAGCACGGCCTCCAGGTCGGTCTTCCAGATGTTGCGGCCATTGACGACGCCCAGCGAGATCACACAACCGGCCGGTGCCGTGCGGATCAGCGCATCCACCTCGTCCCTGGCATTGATGGCATCCAGGTGGATGCCATGGACGGGCAGGGCCGTGACAAGGTCCAGATTCTCCCGCAACGGGCCGAAATAAGTGGCCAGCAGCAGCTTTACCCCGCTGTCCTTCAGCGTCTCATAGGTCCGTGTGAAGGCATCGCGCCATTCCGGCGCCAGTTCGGTGACCAGGATCGGCTCATCCACCTGCACCCATTCCACGCCCCGGGCGGCGAGGGTCGCCAGCAGTTCGGCATAAGCCGGCAACAGACGGGGCAGCAGGTCCAGCCGGTCGCACCCGTCCTTGGCCTTGCCGATGGCCAGATAGGTCACGGGGCCGATGATCACCGGCTTGGCCCGCACACCTTGCGCCTGCGCCTCGGCAAGCTGTTCCAGCAGGCGGGAGGGGTCGGGCTCGAAGCGGGTATCGGTATCGAATTCCGGAACGATGTAATGATAGTTGGTGTCGAACCATTTCGTCATCTCGCCGGCCGTGACACCGCCGCAGCAGCCGCCCTCCCCGCCGGTGGCCTGCGAGCGGCCCCGCGCCACGCGGAAGTAATTGTCCAGCGGATGGCCGTGGAAATCCCGCACACGTGCCGGCAGGTTACCCAGCGTGAAGCTCATGTCCAGCACCTGGTCATAGAAGGCGAAGTCGCCGACCGGCACAAGATCCAGGGCCTGCTGCTCTCCCCAATGGCGGGCGCGCAGTTCGCTGCCCGTCCGCAGCAGGTCCTCGCGGGGACAGAGCCCCTTCCAATAGGCTTCCAGCGCAAATTTCAGTTCGCGGCGGGCACCGATGCGGGGAAAGCCGAGATTGTGGGTTGTCGTTGCCATGGTCCTTGCCTTGGGGTCGTGAACGGGGGTCGTGAACGGGCGTTGAGGAAACGACTGGGACCTTAAGAGGCATGTTCCATGAAGAAAAATGGTATGATTTCATTTATCAATGAGGCTGGCTCATACATGAGGTCGGCATGGCGATCCTGGAACGCATCCATCTGTCCATCATCCGCGAGGTGGACCGGCACGGGTCGCTGACGGCGGCGGCCGGCCGGCTGAACCTGACGCAGTCGGCCCTGAGCCATTCGATCCGCAAGCTGGAGGAACAGATCGGGGTGGCCGTGTGGCACCGGGAGGGGCGCAGCCTGCGGCCCACACAGGCCGGGGAGTGGCTGCTGGCCGTGGCCAACCGTCTGCTGCCCCAACTGACCCATGCGGAGGAACGGCTGCGCCAGTTCGCCAAGGGGGAACGGGGAAACATGCGGATCGGCATGGAATGCCATCCCTGCTACCAGTGGCTTCTGAAGATCGTTGCGCCCTATCTGGATGCCTGGCCGCGGGTGGATGTGGATGTCCGGCAAAAGGTCCAGTTCGGCGGCATCGGCGCGCTGTTCGGCTACGATATCGACCTGCTTGTGACCCCGGACCCGCTGTTCAAGCCGGGTTTGCGGTTCGAACCGGTCTTCGATTACGAGCAGGTGCTGGTGGTGGGGCCGGAACACCGGTTGCGGCATGCGGACCATGTGGAGGCGCAGCAGGTGGCCGACGAGGTGCTGATCACCTATCCGGTGCCAACCGATCGGCTGGACATCTATACCCGGTTCCTGACGCCGTCCGGTGTCCGTCCCCGCCAGCACAAGGAGATCGAAACGACCGACATCATGCTGCTGATGGTCGCGCATGGGCGCGGCGTGGCGGCGTTGCCGCGTTGGATGGTGGCCGAGTTGGGCCCCAGGTTCGGGGTTCATCCCGTGCGTCTTGGCCCGGATGGTGTCGCCAAGCAGATTTTCCTCGGCTATCGGGAGGCGGATGCCGGGATCGACTATCTGCGCGCCTTTGTCGACCTGGCATTGAGCCATCGAGACGCCGTGACCGGTATGCAAATGGCGTGACCCGGTCACGTTCTGTATGATTACATTGCCGAATGATCGTGCCGCGGCCGCTCGGCATCATCGATGGCCAGCATCTGGAAATAGCCGCTCAGCACCAGCGCGCGTGGTCCGCCCGCCGGTGGCTGCATCATGCCATCCACCAGGATGGTCATCATGGTGCCGCGCATATGGACAAGGCGGGCCATCAGTTCCAGCCGGTGGCCGATGGGCACCGGCCGATGGAAGCGGACTTCATCCGCCGCCATCATCATCACGCGACCGTTGGTGTGGCGCCCGGCGGCGACCTGGGCGGCCCAGCCCATCAGCCGAAGGGCGTCGCCACCGGACAGCAGGTCATCCCGCCCGTCCGTGCCGCCGGCCAGGACGGTTTCCATCAGCAGGGTACCGGCTTGTGCCGGCTGCTTTTCCGTCATCGTCCCGATTACCGGCATGCCATCCCTCCAATCCACTTGCCATTCACGACGGCATTCTCAATATTTGCAAATAATCGGCCGTAGAATGGCTGAATTAGTGAATGTTTGTGCAGGGTTCCCTGCAAACATGTGAACGTTGTGAATGGTAAGATCATGCGCAAGCAGTTTGTCGGGGTCCGGCTGCGCCGGTTGCGGGAGGAAAAGGGGCTCAGTCAGGCTGCGCTGGCCCGTGCCTTGGCGCTTTCGCCCAGCTACCTGAACCAGTTGGAGCAGAACCTGCGGCCATTGACAGTGCCCGTCCTGCTGAAGATCAACGCGGTCTTCGGCGTCGATGTGCAGCTTTTCTCCGAGGACGAGGAGGCCCGGCTGGTCGCCGACATGCGGGAGGCGCTGACCGAGGCTGGGGTGGCTGACGGCGTGGCGCTGGCCGAACTGAAGGAACTGGCATCCAGCATGCCTTCCGTCGGCCGGGCGCTGCTGTCCCTGCATCGTCGTTACCGGGAGGCATCGGGACGCCTGGAACAGGTGTCCGCCCGGCTGGGGGAGGAATGGCAGGCGACGCCGAAACCGCTGATGCCGTTCGAGGAGGTGCGGGATTTCTTCTATGCCCGTCATAACCATGTCGAACCGCTGGACCTGGCGGCGTCGACACTGCACCGTGGGTCCAACCTGATCATCGGCAACATGGCGCCCGGTCTGATGGCGCATCTTTCCCGGCGGCATGATGTCCGGGTCGTGGTTGCGGAGAGTGGCACGGAGGGCGGCCGGACTTCCCGCCGCTATGACCGGGCCAGCCGGACGCTTCATCTTTCCGCCGACCTCACGGCGGGACAGCGGGCCTTCCACATGGCCACGCAGGTGGCGTTCCTGGAACAGGGGGAAGAATTGGACCGGCTGACCGCCCAGGCCGACTTCTCGGGTGAGGAGGCGCGGCGGCTGGCCCGCATCGGGCTTGCAAACTATTTCGCCGGTGCCGTCATCCTTCCCTATCAGCCGTTCCTGGCCGCCGCGGAGAGCCTGCGTTACGATATCGAGCGGCTGGAACGGCAGTTCGGTGTGGGATTCGAGACCGTCTGCCACCGGCTTTCCACCCTGCAAAAGCCCGATGCCCGGGGTGTGCCCTTTTTCTTCGTCCGGGTGGACCGGGCGGGCAACATCTCCAAACGCCAATCGGCCACGGATTTTCATTTCTCGCGCGTCGGCGGCTCCTGTCCGCTGTGGAACGTGTATGAGGCGTTCGCCCAGCCGGGCCGCATCCTGACCCAGCGGGCACTGATGCCGGATGGGCGGCAATATCTGTGGGTGGCACGCACGGTCAGCCACGGCGCGGGCGGCTATGGTGAACCGGCAAAGCAGTTCGCCATCGGTCTGGGCTGCGATATCCGCCACGCGGGGCGACTGGTCTATACGAAGGGCATGGACTTGTCCGACCCGGATGCGGCCACCCCCATCGGCGCCGGATGCAAGGTCTGCGAGCGGACGGATTGCGCCCAGCGCGCCTTCCCGGCCATCGGCCGTCACCTCGCCGTGGACGAAGCGGTGGCACGGTTCGCCCCCTATCGGGCGGAAGGCTGAAGACAGCGGGCTTTAAAGACCTGCCCGCAAGGTTCTCTATGCCTTTCCGGCCAGGACGGACCGGTCGATCCCCGCAATGTCGCGGCACCCCGTCAGCGCCATGGCCAGTTCAAGCTCGGCCCGCAGGATGCGGATGACATGGGCGACACCGGGGGCGCCCGCCGCGGCCAGGGCGAAGATATAGGGCCGCCCGATCAGCACGGCCCGCGCGCCAAGCGCCAGGGCGCGCAGCACATCGGCGCCCCGGCGGATGCCGCCATCCATCAGGACCGGGACGGCGTGGCCGGCCGCGGCCGCCACGGCGGGCAGCAGGTCGATGCTGGCCGGCATGCCATCCAGCGCACGGCCGCCATGATTGGAAACGATCACCCCGTCCATCCCGGCATCCACGGCGCGTCGCGCGTCATCGGGGTCCGTGATCCCTTTCAGCAGGATGGGCAGCCGTGTCAGCCCGCGCAGCCAGGCCAGATCGGCCCAGGTCGGGGCCTGTTCCAGCAGGGGCGTGCCGAACAGAAGGGCGTCCGGCGGGCCGGGTGGCGGCGGCCGCAGGCCCCGCAGGTTCACCGGGCCGATGCCGGGTGGCAGCACAAAGCCCGCGCGCTGTTCACGGTTGCGCAGGCCGTTGACGGGCGCATCGACCGTCACCACCAGTGCGCGGTATCCCGCCGCTTCCGCCTGATGGATCAGGCCGGCCGTGAATTCGCGGTCGGGCTGGATATAGAGCTGGAACCAGAGCGGCGCCTGCGCCTGCGCGGCGATGTCCTCCAGCCGGGTGCTGGCCTGTGTGCTGACCACCACGGCGGTGTCCAGCGCGCCGGCCGCCAGTACCGTGGCCAGTTCGCCATCCGGGTTCAGCATCCGCTGGAAGGCCACGGGCGCCAGCAGGATGGGGGCGGGCAACACCGTGCCGAACAGCGTGGTTTGGGTGCCGCCGCCGCACAGGTCACGCAGCACGCGCGATCGCAGGGGGAGGCGGGCGAAGGCGGCCACATTCTCCCGCAGGGTCCATTCATCGCCGGCCCCGCCCGCGAAATAGGCCCAGGCCGCTGCTGTCATGCGTTCATGCGCCAGTGGCTCGTAGTCGGCCAGGCACGTGACATGCGGCGGGATTCTGGTCAGCGGGGGCAGGGGATCGGTCATCTTTCCGGCCGTTCACGCGGCAGAACGCGGGGCGGGTACGGCCGGTCGAATATCAGGCCGTGATATCAACGATCTGCCCGCGTCCCCCGCTGGGGGCCGCCCTGGTACCCTGGGTCTCGCCCTCCAACAGGGCGGTGACGGCCTGCTGGGCCTGATCGGAACTCTGCTTCACCTGTTCGGTCTGGAACTGGCCGCGGGCCTGCAGCATGTTTGTCGCCGAGGCGTATGCGGCTGAACTGTCAATCATCGTGGCACCGGCCATCGTTGGTTCCCGTCTGATGGGGGATTATAGCCCAGTGCGACCCGAAACCAAACCCCCTTGCGGGGGGTTCTGCCCCTGCCGCTTCGCCGGTCCCCATCACCCCAGCGTGCTCATGATCGAAAAACAAAGTGCATCGCCCTGCGCGTGAATGGTCTTCAGCGCGTCCTTGGGCAGCGGGATTTTCTTGTCGCGGCAATAGGCGACGATCAGGCGGGCAAGCTGGTAGCTTTCCACCTCCAGCTCTCCCCGTGCGCCGGGCTGGCCCGTCACGTCGCTCTGGATCCGGATGGAAGGTGGCGGCCCCTCGACGACCTGGACGCGGGTGATGCGCCGCGTGGGATCGAAGCCTTCCAGCGGCACCGTCTGGAACACCAGCTTCAGTTCGTCGTTGGAGAAGATGATATGCCGGATCTCTGTGATCATGGCGTGTCTTTCTTTTTTCGGGCCTGTCAGCCGGCGCGCTTCTTCTGTCGGCGACGATAGATGGTGCAGGGGTTGATTTCCAGCAGAGCCGCAGCCCGCGTGATGTTGCCATGACATAGCCGGATCGCCTGCTCGATCGCCTCCTCCTCCACCATCCAGAGGGGGCGGATGCGGCCTTCATCCTCTGCCCAGCCGGCCTCGCCACGGCCAGGCGGCGGCCCTGTCGGGGAGGGGGGGCGGCGCCCAGTCCGGGGATGGGCACGCCCGGAATGCCCAGCCCCCCGAACGGGCCCGAGGGCGGGGCGGCCAGATGCGGAAAAGCCTGCCCCATCTGGCTGGCCAGCGGGCCCGCCACCGCGGCCCAGCGCGGGTCCTGCAGGATGGGCGGCACGATCATGGTCGGCTTGTTCAGAGGTGGGGGGAACATGAAGGGCTTGATCTCCTCCCCATCGTTCAGCACCACCACGTTGCGCACGACATTCAACAATTGCCGCACATTGCCGGGCCAGTTGTAGGTGCGCAGAATCTCCTCCGCATCCCGGCTGAATCCCTTGAACTCCTTACGCTCCTCCCGCCCGAACTTGGTCAGGAAATGCCGCGCGATCAACAGGATGTCGTCCCCCCGCTCCCGCAGGGGCGGCAGTTCGATGGAGATGACCTGCAGGCGGTAGAACAAATCCTCCCGGAAACGGCCCGCCTGCACCTCGGCATAGGGGTCGCGGTTGGTGGCGCAGACGATGCGCACATCCACCGGCTCCAGCTTTTCGCTGCCCACCTTCTTGACCATGCCTGTCTGCAGGAACCGCAGCAGCTTGGCCTGCAGGGAAAGGTCCATCTCCCCGATCTCGTCCAGGAACAGGGTGCCGCCATCGGCCTGCAGCGCCGCACCGGCATGGTCGGTGCTTGCCCCCGTGAAGGCGCCCCGGACATGGCCGAAGATTTCCAATTCCATCAGATCCTTCGGAATCGCCGCGCAGTTGATGGCGATGAAGGGCCGGTCGCCGCGGGGGCTGCGGCGGTGGATGGCTTCCGCACAGACCTCCTTTCCCGTGCCGCTTTCCCCGGTGATGAACACCGTGGCCTTGGAAGGGGCCGCGGCTTCGATCAGGCGGTAGGCGGCCTTCATGGGCGGGGACGCGCCGATGAAGCCATAGAACTGGTCCGGGTCCGCCGCTTCCGGCGATGCGGCAACGGGCTTTCCGGTACGGCGTGGGGCGGCCGCGGGGGCGGGAGCATGGGCGGGACCCGGCGCCGACAGCACCGTGGAAACGGCACCGCGCAGCCGTTCCGTGCCCACGGGCAGCAACAGCACGTCGGCGGCCCCGGCCCGCATCGCATCGACGGCCACCTGCACCGACCCTAGCGCCGTCAGCACGATGGTGCGCGGCAGGCGTCCGTCCTGCCCCAATGCACGCAGCAGGTCGGTTCCCGGCATGTCGGGAATTTGAAGGTTGGTCAGCAGCAGGTCGATGGCCTGGTCGGCGATGGCGCTGCGGGCGCCCCGCGCGCTGTCCACGACGGAAATCCGGTATCCGTCGCGCTTCAGCGCGTTGACATAGGCCAGCGACAGCGACGGGGCCGGTTCCAGGATCAGGATATGGGGCGGTTGGTCAGGCATGGCGCCAGTATGGGCCGCGTCATTGCCTTCTGCAACAGGCCGATGCGTATTGCAGAAGAAATTTGCATGATGCAATGGTTCGCCGGGCCGGCTCGCCGGACATGCGGGAAGGTATTTCAGCTTTTCCGCCGATTTCCGGACGGAAACCATAGATATGGGGGGTGGCCCGGCGATTGCTTCTATTTCTCGTGATCCTCCCCACCGGCCCTGTGCCGGATATCGTTGACGCCGCGGGCACTGTCCATTGCCGGACCCTGTTCCCGCCGACGTTCCGGTTCACCGCGGCCGGGCCCACTTTTCGGTTCAGGGCGAAATGCGGGAACTCCGGCATGGCTGCCGCGCCCCGGCGGCCATGCCGGCTTCTTTTCTTCCCCCGTTCCTGCGCGCCGGGTCAGCCTTCCTCGATCTCCTCGGCATAGGGGAAATGGGCGTCGCCGCGCCCGTCACTGCCGAAACGCCAGACCTTGGGCTCGTCCAGCACCAGACGGCCGCTGGCAAGCTCGTCCATGATGGCGATGGACAGGTTGGCCCGCAGCCGGTCGGCCCAGGGGGTCATGGCGGCGGACCCTTGCTGAAGATAGGCCGGCGAATAAAGTGTATGGGCAATGCCCTCCGCATGGGACAGCAGGAAGCCGACGATATGGCGCGCGCAGTCGGCCGGTTCCAGTACGGGTTCTATCCCGGTCGCCGCTGCCGCCAGCACCGGATAGGCCAGATGTCCCCGTTCATCCAGCGCCGGGTCGCGGCCCAGCGCATCGGCGACGCGCGAAAGGTAGGCGGCACGGTGGGCCGGCAGTTCACGCAGGGCAATATCCAGAATCTGTCTGTGATGCATCGGGCTGGCTGTGCTGGTTGCGGGATATGCACGCCACAAGCCTGAACGATTGCGCCGCCCACGGCAACAAGATCAATGTAATCAATCGTATGTCCCTGCAGCCGGCCGGCACGCCCGCCCCGGGTGTGCCTTACCGGGGTGCCTCGTCCGGGCGTAGGGTCAGCACAGACACGCCGGATGCCGTCACCGCCACGGTATGCTCGAACTGGGCGGACAGCGACCCGTCCCGTGTGACCACCGTCCAGCCGTCATCCTCGGTCCTCACATGCCGCCGGCCCTGGTTGATCATCGGCTCGATGGTGAAGACCATGCCTTCGCGCAGTGCCAGGCCGGTGCCTGGTTTCCCGAAATGCAGGACCTGTGGTTCTTCGTGCATCTCCCGGCCGATGCCGTGGCCGCAATATTCCCTTACCACGGAATAGCCGTTCCGTTTGGCATGCCGCTCGATGGCCCAGCCGACATCCCCCAGCCGCGCCCCGGGCCTGACCGCCCTGATCCCCATCCACAGGGCCTCGTAGCTGGTCTGGACCAGCCGGCGGGTGGCGGGCGGCACGTCACCGACAAGATATGTCTTGCTGGAATCCGCGATATACCCGTCCTTTTCCAGCGTGATGTCGAAATTGACGATGTCCCCGTCCCGCAGCACATCGGACGGCGACGGCACGCCGTGGCACACCACATCATTGATCGAGGCGTTCAGCACGAAGCCATAGCCGTACTGTCCCTTGCTGGCGGGCCGGGCCTGAAGGTCGCGGACGATGAAATGCTCGACCATATCGTTGATTTCCATGGTCGAACGACCAGCCAGCGGCGTCCGGTCCAGCAGCGCGAAGACAGAGGCGAGCAGCCGGCCCGACTGCCCCAGCAACGCCAGTTCCCAGGGCTGCTTCGTCATGCCTCGCCCACCGCCAGCAACGGCGCCGAAACGCCCGCCGCACCCAGTTCCCGCGCCATGATCTCATTGAAGCCAAGCGTGGGATTGGTCTCGCACAGCATGCCCACCTTGATCCAGAAGGCCGCCTGCGCATTGATCGACCGGCACGAAACCTTGCTGGCCCGGCGTAGCTGGTCGTGCAGTTCATCATCGATATTCACGATGCCCATGGAATGTCTCGCTTATGGTTCATATACGAAACATATATGATTTGTACCGTGATGCCAAGGCGGGATTCCCCCTGGTCTGCGGTGTCCAGGGGGAGGGCGGCTTCAGAACCGTGTCCGCATCGACAGGGTGACGTTCCGGGGGTCGCCGAAGGTGTTGTAGGTGTTGGGCCCGCCGACGCGGGCGTAGTAGACCTTGTCGAACAGGTTGTTGACCGACAGGGACAGCGAGGTGTTCACCGTCACGGCATATCCGCCGTGAAGGCTGACCACGGCATAGGGTTCCTGCTCGCGCACATCCTTGACCCCGCCGCCCAGCAGCGTGCTTTGCGCCTGTACGCCGATCGCGGCCCAGCCGCGGTTCCAGCCCGGTGCCGCTGGCGTATATTTGGCGAACAGCTTCAGGCTGTGCTTGGGCTCCCAGGTGTCGAAGGCTTGGCCGACCAGCGCGGCGTTGGAGTTCTCCACATGCCGGGTGCGGATCAGGGAATAGCCGATGGACAGGTCCACGCCCGGATAGGGGCGGCCGGTGATCTCCGCATCCAGCCCTTCCACCTCAACCTCGCCCAGTTCCAGGAAAAAGCCGGGATGGTCGGGATCGGCGAAGGACCGGTTGACGTCGCGTGTATTATAGATGGCAAGCGAGGCCAGCAGCCCTTCACTAAAGAACGCCCCCTTGACGCCGCCCTCGACTTGCTTGCCGACGCGCGGGTTCAGCGGGGAACCGCCGCTGGCGTTCCATTTCATGGCTGTCTGCGGAATGAAGATATCCGAATAGCTGCCATAGAGCGTGATGTTGGGGCGCAGATAATAGACCAGCCCGCCATAGGGCGTGACCTCGCCGGAGGCATGGGCGCCGCGCGTGAAATCCGTGGGGCTGGGATGCGGTGCGATGTTCCGGCTTTTGGAGGTGAAATCGCTGATCCTGGCCCCGGCCACGGCGATCAGCCCGTCGATCAGTTCGAACCGGCCCTGACCATAAAAGCCGCTCTGGTCGACCCGCGTCTGGTTGCCGTTATTGAAGACGAAATCCGGGCGGGGCACATTGGCCGCATCCTCCAGCGGGATGCCGCTGCCGGCCGGGGTGCCGGTATAGGGCACATTGTTCACGCCGGCGCTGGCCACATCATAGAGTTCCCAGCTATAGCCCATGGTCAGCGTGTGTTTGCGCCCGAACAGATTCAGCGGACCCGACGCATAGAGGTCCAGGCCCGTGCGCTCGGTCGTGCCGTCATTGGTGCGGCGGTTATAGCTGGAAAAGCGGTTGGTCACCGGGTTCAGGCCGATGCCGGGTGTGGGGTACCCGTCGGTGAATATCTTGTTCTGTTCCCGATAGGTCAGCTTGGACCGGACAACCCAGTCATTGGCGAAGACGTGCCGCACATCGCCTGAATATTCGATGGTTTCATAAACGTTCAGGTTCCAGTCCGGATATTGGTTGGTGGACCGGGGAACGTCGATGAACTGGTTGTGCAGCGGATGGCCGGCCAGGAGGTAATTGGCCAGGCCCATGCTCATGGCCTCGCCCCGATCATCCTGATAGGTGATCATGGCAGAGGCCGTGGTGCGCTCCGTCACGTCGTAATCCAGCACGCCATAGGCGACGACTTTTTCCTCGTGCGAGCGGTCGGTAAAGAATTCGCGGTTGAGGTAGGAGCCGGTGACGCGCGCCCGCAGCCGGCCATCGGCCGTCAGGGGCCCGCCGATATCCATTTCCGCCCGGTAATTGTTCCAGGTGCCGATCGAGGCGCCGAAACTGGCTGCCGCCTTGTCCAGCCCGCGCTTGCGCACGAAATTGGCCGTGCCGCCGGGCTGTCCGGACCCTTTGAAAATGCCGGCCGGGCCCCGCAGCACTTCGATCTGTTCATAGACGATCAGGTCGAAATCCTGGGCCTGCCCACTATTGTAGGCGGGAATGCCGTCATAGGAGACGTCAAGAAGATACCCGCGTGAGCGGATCTGTCCGATCAGCCCGTCCCAGGTGGTGACATGCACCCCCGGCACTTGCGCAAGGGCGTCGACCATCGTCACCAGATTCTGGTCCTGGATGCGCTGCTGCGTGATGACGCTGATGGAATTGGGCACTTCCAGCACCGACACCGGTTCCTTCCCGCCGATGGTGACCAACCGTGCAGCATAGCTCTGCTTGGTCGCCTCCACCACGATGGGGTTGATCGGCGCGTCACCATCCTGTGCCCAGGCGGCCGGCGCCAGACAGGTGGTGACCAGCAGGGCACAAGTCATGGACGCCCTGTTGAAACGGGCGGGGTTCGGAAGGTGCTGGGACATGAGGGCTGCCGTTCTTTGTTGGCTTTATGATGCGCCGCACAACATATGTAACGTTATAACATTTATCAACAGGGTTCCGCGCCGATGCGGAAACCCATACCCGGATACCAGCCGCGAACGGTCGCGCCATAAAAACAATATGGCTCCAATCTTGTATCTATGAATTTTATGGATCTTAAAATTAGACTTTTTGTCGACAAAACAGGCTGAATGGTGCTTCCATGTCGGCAGCAAGGATGATGCACCGCTGAAAGCCGGCTGGTTGGTCTGTCGCCCGCCGCGCAAGGGCCCCGCCAAGCCGATCGGCCGACCGGAAGAGGATGAGATGCACATATGGGATACCGCCAGCCGCAACCGCGATGCCCGCCTGGCGCGGGCAGCACCGCTGGTCCGCGGCAAGGGCGTGGAAGCCGCCGATGCCGCGGCGCTGCTGGAGGCGGTGCTGGAGCCGGGTGATCGCGTCTGCCTGGAGGGCAACAACCAGAAACAGGCGGATTTCCTGGCCCGGGTGCTGGCCGGCCTTGACCCAGCCAGGGTCCACGATCTGCATATGGTTCAGTCGGTGCTGGCCCTGCCGCAGCATCTGGACGTGTTCGAACGTGGTGTTGCGTCCAGGCTCGACTTTTCCTTCTCCGGTCCGCAGGCCGGGCGGCTGGCGGCATTGCTGGCCGGCGGGCGTTTATCGATCGGTGCCATCCACACCTATCTGGAACTGTTCGGCCGCTATTTCACGGACCTGACGCCGCGCGTCTGCCTGGTGGCTGCGCAGGCGGCTGATGGTGACGGCAACCTCTATACCGGCCCCAATACGGAGGACACGCCCGTCATCGTTGAGGCGACCGCCTTCAAGCGCGGCATTGTCATCGCCCAGGTGAACGAACGGGTGGACAAGGTGGCCCGTGTCGACATTCCGGGCGATTGGGTCGATTTCGTCATCCAAAGCCCGACCCCGCATTATATCGAGCCGCTTTTCACCCGTGATCCCGCCCAGATATCGGAAATCCAGGTGCTGATGGCCATGATGGTCATCAAAGGCATCTATGCGGAATATGAGGTGAACAGCCTGAACCACGGCATCGGTTTCGACACCGCCGCCATCGAGCTGCTGCTGCCGACCTATGCAGAGCGTCTGGGCCTGAAAGGGAAGATTTGCCGGCACTGGGCCTTGAACCCCCATCCGGCCCTGATCCCGGCCATCGAGGCGGGCTTTGTCCGGTCGGTCCACAGTTTCGGGTCGGAACTGGGGATGGAGGAATATATCCGTGCCCGGCCGGATGTGTTCTTCACAGGCCCCGACGGGTCGATGCGGTCCAACCGCGCACTGTGCCAGGCGGCGGGCCATTATGCCTGCGACCTGTTCATCGGCTCCACCTTGCAGATCGATCTGGCCGGCAACAGTTCGACGGCCACGCTGGGCCGCATCGCGGGCTTCGGCGGTGCCCCCAACATGGGGGCCGACGCGCGCGGCCGTCGCCATGCCAGCCCGGCCTGGCTGAAGGCCGGGCGCCAGGCGCGCGCGGGTTCCGGCCGGATGCCGCGCGGCCAGAAGCTGGTCGTGCAGATGGTGGAGACCTTCCGCGAACATATGCAGCCGGCCTTCGTGGATACGCTGGACGCCTGGGAACTGGCCGAAACCGCCGGCATGGACCTGCCGCCGGTGATGATCTATGGCGAGGATGTCAGCCATATCGTGACGGAGGAAGGCATCGCGAACCTGCTGCTCTGCCGGGGGGAGGAGGAGCGGGAGCAGGCGATCCGCGGCGTGGCTGGCTATACCCCCGTGGGGCTGGCGCGGGACCGCCGCGCGGTGGAGAATTTGCGCGACCGCGGCATCATCCGCCGGCCGGAGGATATTGGCATCGACAAGCGCGAGGCGACGCGCGACCTGCTGGCGGCGCGCACCGTCAAGGATCTGGTCCGCGCGTCCGGTGGGCTCTACGACCCGCCCAAGCGTTTCCGCAACTGGTAAGGGGGAGCCGTATCATGGAAACCCTGGTTTTCGACTATCGCGACGGCGGGCCCGTCCCTGCCGGCAACCGCCCGCCGGCCCTCGTCGGCGTTGTCGGCTCCGGCAATCTGGAAATCCTGGTTGAAGCCGCAGACCTGTCCGGTGGTGCCCGGATCGAGGTGGTCACGGCCGCCGTCGGCTTCCGCCCCATCTGGCAGGCGGTGATGGATGATTTCTTCGCCCGCCATAAACCGGCCGATCTGCACATCTCGATCAATGATGTCGGTGCCACGCCGGCGGTGGTCAGCCTGCGGCTGGACCAGGCGATGGACGCCTTCAAGGCGGGGGAAACGCCATGAGCAGTTATTACGAGGCCAGCGCGCGGGAGCGGTTGCGGGGTGTCCTAGATGCCGGAAGCTTCCGTGAAATCCTGCCACCCTCGTCCCGCGTATCCAGCCCGCATCTGCATGCGCTGGACACGCCGGCCGCCTTCGATGACGGCGTCATCGTGGGCAAGGGCCTGCTGGACGGCCGGCCGGTGCTGGCCGCGGCACAGGAGGGCGGCTTCATGGGCGGTGCCGTGGGCGAGGTGCATGGCGCCAAGCTGACCGGCTTGCTGGAACGCGCGCTGGACGAAAGGCCGGCCACCGTGCTGCTGCTGGTGGAAAGCGGCGGGGTGCGGCTGCATGAGGCGAATGCCGGCCTGATCGCCATGTCGGAGATCATGCGCGCCATCCTGGCCGTGCGTGCCGCGGGCATTCCGGTGTTCGTGCTGGATGGCGGCCAGTTCGGCTGTTTCGGCGGCATGGGCATCGCCAGCCGCCTGTGTGATGCCATCGTGATGAGCGAGGAGGGGCGGCTGGGCCTTTCCGGCCCGGAAGTGATCGAAACCACCATGGGGGTGGAGGAGTTCGACAGCCGCGACCGCGCGCTGGTCTGGCGCACGGTCGGCGGCAAGCACCGTTATCTGCTGGGAGAGGCGGCGGCGATCGTGCCCGACGTCATCGCCGCCTTCCGCGATGCCGCCATCGCCCTGATCCGCGATGCCGCGGTGCCCGACCTGTCGCTGGCGGCGATGCAGGCGGAGCAGGAGAGGCTGGGCCGCCGGCTTGAACGGTTCGGGGCGTGCCGCGACGCCACCGACATCTGGGCGGCCCTTCGTATCGAGAACCCGGCCGGGCTTCCGCTGCTGGAAATCCCCGCCTTCCTGGCGGTCACGAAGGATCGGAGGGCGTGACGATGGAACCCGGACAATTGATCCGATCCCTGTTTCCCGACGGGGACGATATCATCTTCGATGGCGATTTCTTCGCCGGTGTCGGCCGCAACGGCGGACAGGACGTCGCCGTTCTGGGCACGCGGGGCGGGGTCTATATCGGTGTGGAACTGGCGCTGCGCATGGCGGGGATGGTGCTGGACGTGGTGCGCGACCATCCCGGCCGGCCGATCCTGCTGCTGGTCGATACCAAGGGCCAGCGGCCCAGCCGGCGGGATGAACTGCTGGGCATCAACGGCTATATGGCACACCTGGCAAAGTGCCTGGATCTGGCCCGCCGCAAGGGGCACCGAACCATCGGTCTGGTCTGGTCCGAAGCGGTCAGCGGCGGCTTCCTGGCCTCCTCCCTCCTGGCCGAGGCATGCTATGCGCTGCCGGGCGCGCAGGTGCGGGTGATGAACCTGCCCGCGATGTCCCGGGTCACCAAGATCCCGCTGGAGAGGCTGGAGGTCCTGTCGGCATCCAATCCCGTCTTCGCCCCTGGGGTGGAGAATTATCGGCGCATGGGCGCCATCCGTTCCTTCTGGCAGGGTGACCTTGCCAGATGCCTGGCGGATGCCCTGGCGGAACCGGCGGGACCCGATCGCCGCCGTGCCGACGGGCTGTTGCGGGAAGGCCGGCTGCTGGCGGCCGGGGTGGCGGATCGGGTGCGCCATGACCCCGTCTGACCCGCTTCCCGTCCGGCATGATTTCGTGCGGCTGGCGGCGGACTGGCCGGACGGGCTTCTGTCGGCCCTGGCGGGGCCGGAACAGACGCTTGTCGCCGGATGGGTGGCCGCCGGCCGGCCGCTGGTGGTGGCCCGCCGCCCGCCTGATGACGCCCCCGGCACGCTGCGGCTGGGTCTTGCCCTGCCGGACAAGCGACGGATCGGGCTGCACGTGCGCCGTGATGTCGTCACCGGCCGCAGGCCGCCCCCCCTGCTGACCGAGGTGCCGGTGCCACCATCCTGGCGGCCCCTGGTGGCAACCCTGTCGGCGGCCGCTGCCGGGGCCGGGTTGCCGGTGCGGGTCTATGGCTCCCTGGCCTGGCAGGCCCTGACCGGTCTGGACTATGTCCGCCCGGACCGGTCCGATATCGACCTGCTGTTCGCCCCGGCCGATGCGCGGGCCCTGGCGCGGCTGCCGGCCCTGTTGCGGCCGTTGGCCGGTCACCTTCATCCGCGGCTGGACGGGGAGATCGTGCTGCAAGGCGGGCTGGCCGTTTCCTGGCGGGAATGGCTGGGCGGCGGCCGCGTGCTGGTGAAGGCGCCCGACACCCTTTTTCTAGCCGATGTTTCGACCCTGACGGCGCAAATGCCGGGGAGGGTGGCGTGAGCCGTCCCTTCCGCACGCCCTGCCTGCCCGCCGGCGATGGCGGCGCCGGGCAGATCGGCCGTGCCGCCGTCAGGGCGTTGCATGCGGAGCTGGTGCTGGCGCCCAAGCCCGGACTGGTCAGTCCGCTGGACAATGGCAGTCATGCCGACATGGATATGGCCACATTCCTGCGCAGCCTGTCGGCGTTGCGCCCCTATTTCCGTGCCATCGCCGCGGCCGGGGGGGATGATGCGCCATTCGGGGATCTGGCGGCGCTGGGCCGCGACGCGGAACGCGACATGCTGGCCGCGACCGGCGGCGTCAACACCCATCGCGGCGCCATCTTCTGCATCGGCCTGCTGGCGGCGGCGTCCGGCCTGCGCCGGGCCCGGGGGTTGCGTCGATCGTTGGGGGATATCGTCCGCGAGCGCTGGGGCCGCGCCATCCTGGCGGCGGGGGAGGGCGCGCCCCCGTCCCATGGCAGCAGGGTTGCCGCCCGCCATGGCGCGCGCGGCGCGCGCGGGCAGGCGGCTGCCGGCTTTCCCATCCTTTATCGACAGGTCCTGCCGGCGCTGACGGACGGGCTGGCGGCGACCGGATCGGCGGATGCTGCCGGGGTCCAGGCGCTGTTCACCGCCATGACCTATCTGGAGGACACCAACCTGCTGCATCGGGGCGGGCCGGCGGGCCTGTCCTTCGTGCAGGGGGAGGCGGGCCGCTTCCTGGACCGGGGAGGCGTGCTTCGGGAGGACTGGCGCGATCAGGCGCTGGCCTTGCACCGGCGATGCGTGGCACGCTGGCTGTCGCCGGGCGGCAGTGCCGACATGCTGGCCGCCGTGTGGTTCCTCTGGTCGCAAGGGGACCGGCCCGATGGCATTATGGCGCGGTAGGTGATGGCATGGGTCTGGGTATCCTTTGTTCCGGGCAGGGGGGGCAGCATGCCGGCATGTTGGATGTGCTGGCCGGGGAGCCCGCCACCCAGCGGATATTCGACCGGGCGGCGGCGGCCGGCTGGGACGATCCGCGCCGGCTGGTGGCCGGCGACCCGGCGCGCCTGACCCGCAATCGGGTGGCCCAGCCGCTGCTCTGCCTTGTTCAGGCTGCGGCCTGGGCCGCTCTGGCGCCGCTGCTGCCCCCGCCGCTGGCCGTGGCCGGTTACAGCATCGGTGAACTGACGGCATATCACGTGGCCGGGGCCCTGGCGCTGGACCCGCTGCTGGCCTTGGCGTCGGCACGGGCTGGCGCGATGGATGCCGCAATGGCACGGACGGGGGAAGCCGGGGCGATGCTGGCCGTGCGCGGATTGGACCGGCCCACCCTGCTTTCGTTCGGGGGGGAGATCGCCATCGCCAACGGACCCGACCGCTATGTCATCGGCGGTACGGCCGGCCATGTCGCCCTGCTGCGCGACCGGCTGGAGGCGGCGGGCGCCGCGGTGACAGCCATCGCGGTCGATATCGCTTCCCATACCAGCATGATGGCGCCGGCCGTAGCACCTTTCCACGCCGCGCTGGCGGCTGCCCCTTTCACCGCGCCGCTTTGTCCGGTGCTGGCGGGCATCGACGGGGCGCCGGTTTTCCACCCCGATCGGGCGCGGGCCAGCCTGGCGTCGCAACTGGTGCGGACGGTGGAATGGGCGGCCTGTCTGGACGGGCTGCGGGAACGCGGCTGCACCCTGTTGCTGGAACTGGGACCGGGGGACGCGCTGTCGCGCATGGCGCAATCCCATCTTCCCGGCATGCCGGTGCGCGCGCTGGCCGATTTCCGCTCCCTGCGGGGGGCCGCCGCCTGGGTGGAACGGCAATCGACCTGAGGCGACCTGTGTGCCCCCATGGCGTTTTTCTGTTCGGTCGTGTCCCGAACCCGCTATTCTGGCCAACCATGCGTCCAGGGACAGACACCCATCATGACAGCCATCGAAGCCGATCCCGACCTTGCCGCCGACGCCCCGATGGAGGAGCGCGCCCTGCTGTCGGACATGATCCGCCAGACCTTGTCGGACGAGATCGCGACGGGCCGGCTGCGGCCGGGCACGGCGCTGGACGAACAGCAACTGGCCGACCGTTTCGGAACGTCCCGCACCCCCGTACGCGAGGCGCTGCGCCAGCTTTCCGTGACGGGCATGGTTGAGATACGCCCCCGGCGCGGCGTCTTCGTCACCGCCGTGACGTCGGAACAGATCATGGACATGTTCGAGACGATGGCGGAACTGGAGGCCATGTGCGTCCGTCTGGCCACCTATCGGATGACCCCGGCGGAGCGCAGCAAGCTGTACGACATGCACCATGCCTCCACAATCCTGATGCGTGATGGCGATGTCGCCGCCTATGATGCCTTCAACCGCAATTTCCACGAAACGATCTACGCCGCCACCCGCAACCAGTTCATGGCGTCCCAGACGGCCGCGGTGCGTTCCCGGCTGGCTGCCTTCCGCCGCACCCAGTTGCGGCGGGGCGACCGGCTGGTGCAGTCCCACGCCGAACATGGCGAGATCCTGCACGCCATGGCGCGCGGGGACGGGGAGGAGAGCGCGCGGTGCATGCGCGCCCATATGCTGAACGCCAGCCATGCGCTGATGGCCTATATCGCCGAATTGCGCCTGGGGTGACAGCGCAAGGCGGCCGGCCGGCGGCTTTCGGGTGAGGAGGCAAGGGGGGGGCTGAAGCCATGGGCGGGGCGTCTTTCCATCCGTGTTCGATCTGCTGGCCCTTGAACCGGAAGCCGATCCGACGCAAAACCCCTGAACTGTCTGCTGTGCCGTTCAGCCGGAGGAGAGATGTATCGTACCCGCCTGCCCGCCCTGCGTCGGCGCCTGTTGCCCTTTGCGATCGTGTCGGCCCTGCTGGTGCCGCCCGTGTCCCTGGTCGGGCCGGTGGCGGCGGACATTGCCGTCAGCCGGGAGGTCGGCCTGCCGCTGCAGGCGGCGCGCGCGGCCCTGGACGGGAAGCGGTACGACACGGCGCTGAGGGAGGTGGACAAGGCGCGTGCCGTCAAGACCATCACGGCGCAGGAAAAATGGGCCGTGGAGCAGATGCGGGCCGCCATTTACAAGGCCCAGGGCCGTTTCGACCTGGCCGCCAACGCCTTCGAGGCGGCAACCACGCTGGTTCCCCTGTCGGCCGCCGATCAGGCCGGCGCGCTGGAGACGCTGTCCCAGCTCTGGTATCGCGCCGGTAATTACGGAAAATCGGCCGGCTTCGGGGAAAAGGCGATGGCGGCGGGACGGCGCAGCGAGGCCTTCCGCCTGATGGTCGCCGAGGCCTATTACCGCGGCAAGGAGCCGGCGAAGGCGGCGGCCCTGGCACGATCCCTGGCCGAGGAACAGCGCAAGGCGGGACGCCGCCCGTCGCCGGAGGTTCTCCAACTCCTGGCCGCGTCGGAATTCGGCTCCGGCGACAATGAGGGCTATATCCGGACCCTGCGCCAGCAATTGCAAACCGATGACAGCAAGGAGAACTGGCTGCGCCTGTTCGACGCCATGGCCCGTGCCAAGCCGGTCCCGGAACGGCTGGAACTGGACTGGGCGCGCTTGAGGCTGGCGGCTGGCGCCTACGAACACCCGGATTCCTATACCGAGATGGCGCAGCGCGCCATGGTGGACGAACTGCCGGCCGAGGCGCTGGCCGTGCTGGACCAGGGGTGGAAGATGGGTATCCTGGGCCATGGCCCCAAGCTGGAGCGTCAGCAGCGCTTGCGTGATTACGCCACCCGGCAGGTGACGGCGCAGAAGGAGGGGCTGGCGGAACGGCAGCGCCAGGTGTTGGCCGGCAAGGATGCAAATGCCATGGCCAGGCTGGCCATGGCCCAGGCATCGCTGGGGCAATCGGATCAGGCCATCGCGCTGATGCAACAGGCGCTGAAGGGCAAGCTGCTGTCGCCCGCGCAGGTCCGGCTGCGGCTTGGCATGCTGCAATACCGGGCCGGGCAGACCCAGGCTGCCGCCCAGACCATGGCGTCCCTGCCCGCAGGCAGTGACGAGGCACGGCTTGGCAGCGTATGGGCGCTTTTGTACCAGCGGAATCGGAATTTCCAGTGATGGGCCAGACGGCGCTTCCATCCCGGCCGTAATCCTCTCCAAGCACATGTCCTGTCGGCTCATCCCTGTGGGTGCAGGGGCAAGGCTGACATCGGCGTGCCGTTGAACGGCGTCACCCTGCTGCCCGGCATGATCCTGTCCGACGAGCCCGGCTATGACCTGGCCGGCGCCTGTGGCATCCGGGTGGAAAATCTGGAACTGGGGGTGCGCGCCGCCATTCCGGGGGCCAGCCCATGCTGGGCTTCGAGACGCTGACCCTGTGCCCCATCGATCACCGCATGGTCGATCGCAACATCCTGCCGGGGGACGAGTGAGACTGGCTCAACACCTGCCATGCCCGCGTCCGGACCGAACTCTCCCCGCGGGTCGCCGGGGCTGATCTGGACTGGCTGCATCAGGCAACGGCGGCGATTTGATCGAAGGCGGCAAGGGCAAGGGTGGTGGCTTAAATCCGAAGGGTGGGGCGGCCCGTCACGGGTTGCGATGCAGTCCTTACCCTGGTGTGATCGGGTATCACACCATAAGAGACGGGGGGCCGCGACCATGCCCATTGATATTCACCTGCTGACCCCCATCACGACGCGGGGCTTGCGGGATACCGCCCCCTTCCAGGCCCTGCTGGGCGACGATATCCATCTGAGCCACAGCCTGCTCGATCGGGGGCCGGCATCGATCGAGTCCGAATTCGATGCTGCGATGGCCGTCCCCGACATCGTCGCCAAGGCGATATCGGCGGAGCGGGCGGGGGCCGCCGCCATCGTCATCGACTGCATGTCCGATCCCGGCCTGCGTGCCGCACGCGAGATGGTGGGCATCCCCGTATTGGGTCCGGCGGAAACGGCCATGCATGTCGCTGCCATGCTGGGTCACCGGTTCAGCCTGCTGACCGTGATGGACCGAGGACGGCCGGGCAAGGAGAACATGGCCCGGCTGAACGGGCTGGACCACCGGCTGGCGGGGGTGGAAGCCATCAATATTCCCGTCCTGTCCATCGAGGGGGCCAGGGATGAGGTCACGGCAGCGCTTGTGGCGGCGGCCCGCCGCACCGTGGAACGGGATCGTGCCGATACGATCATCCTGTGCTGCACAGGCTTCAGCGGCCTGGGTGTGGCCGTGGAAGCGGGGCTGCGCGATGCCGGCTATCCCGTCCCGGTGATTGAACCGGTGCCGACCACCCTGCTGATGGCTGCGGCCCTGGTCAGGGCCGGCCTGGCGCACAGCAAGCGGGCCTATCCGACCCCGCCCTTGAAGCCTATGATCGGATATGACTTCCTGGATGCTTCCGGCCGGTTGCCGGCGTGACGCCAGGGGCCGCCCTTTGCCGATGACAGGGCCGATGGAGAATGCGCGGGACATGACGGGCGAGGCGGAAGGGCGGTGGTGCCCGCCGCCGCATGCGATGCAGATGGTGCCGCGCCGGGGCCTGCTGTCCCGGCTGGATGCGGTGTCCGGCATGCGCATTCTGGATCTGTGCGCCCCGGCCGGATATGGCAAGACCCTGTTCGCGGCGCAACTGCATGACCGCTGGCAGTCCCGTGGCCTGCCTGTGGCCTGGCTGACGATCGACCCGGCGGATGCAGAGGCGGGGGCGCTGGAACAGGCGTTGGCCACGGCCCAGGAGAAGATAGGGGTGGTTCCGCCAGGCGGATCGGCGCTGCTGGTGCTGGACGGGCTGCATCTGCTGGAACCGGCGCGGCTGTCGCCCGTGCTGGAGGGGTTGGTGCGGCGGCTGCCGGCGCCGGTGCGGCTGGTCCTGACCGGGCGCGTCCCCGTTAAGGCAGGGCTGGCATCCCTGCGGGCCCGCGGGCTGGTGCTGGACCTGCGCCCTGCCGACCTGGGTTTCGACCGGGAGGAGATGCAATATCTGTTCAACCATGCCCTGGGGCCGGTGGAACAGCAGGAATTGGAGCAATTGACGGGCGGCTGGCCGGTGGCGGTGCAGTTCGCGCGCCGTTGGTGGCAAAGGCGCGGCGACCGCGCCCGCCTGTCGCATCTGGCCGATGCCCTGGCTGATGACACCGCCGATTACCTGGAAGAGGAGGTGTTCGCGCCGGTGGATGCCGCCCTGATGGCGGATGCCGTGCGTCTTTCGGTGATGGAAAGGCTGGGGCCCGAGCCCGTCCATCACCTGCTGGGACAGGATGAGAGCTGGTACAGGCTGCTGGATCACCCCGTGCTGGGGCCGTTCCTGCGGCCGCTGGCCGACGAGCAGCAGCATTTTGCGCTGCATCCGACCCTGGCCCTGGTGCTGCGCCGCTGTTTCCAGCGGCTGCCGCATGGTGAGCGGCTGGCGCTGCGCCGGCGGGCGGCTGCCTGGTGCCAGCGCCATGGGGATCTGATTGGTGCCGTCCGTCATGCCATGAAGGCCGGCGACGCCGATCTTGCGGCACAAGTGGTGGCCGCGGCGGGCGGCGCGCAAGAGATATGGATGCGTTTCGGCTATGGCGTCATCAAGGCGCTGGATGACATGCTGG
The DNA here is from genome assembly GCF_052474395.1 of Niveispirillum fermenti. Classification (NCBI taxonomy): domain Bacteria; kingdom Pseudomonadati; phylum Pseudomonadota; class Alphaproteobacteria; order Rhodospirillales; family Azospirillaceae; genus Niveispirillum; species Niveispirillum fermenti. The sequence goes on from NZ_CP156679.1 coordinate 342,148, forward strand.
ACGCCGCGATCCTGGCCGCCTATCCGCGCATGAAGCTGCTGCACGCGCTGACCCTGCTGAAGACGGGCCGCCTGACGGAAGCCCGCAGCGCCTTCGAGGAGGCGCGCCGTGACACCCGCGACTTCACCGAGGAGCCGCGCGGCGGGGATTCCGGGTTGCTGCGCATCGATGCGCTGATCGTGGAATCGACCCTGCTGGTCAATGAATGCGAGGCCGTCGGCGATGGCCGGCTGGCCCTTTACGTCGATGCGGTCAACCGCACGGCGCGGCTGGGTCCCGGCGGGGGACGGCTGGTCATGGCCAGCGCCAAGACCGCCATCTGCATTTCCCGCGCCCAGCAGGGCCAGTTCGATGACGCGCTGGCCGCGTCGGCCGAGGCGATGGACCTGTATCGCCGCCTGGATTGCGTGCATGGCCAGTTCTACCATCACCTGCATCTGGCCGGCATCCACGGCGCCCGTGGACAGCCCCTGGCGGTGGAGGAGTCCATCGCTGCTGCCCAGGGTATCGCCAAGCGCCATCTGACCGACGATCCGGGCAAGGAAAAGCTGATCGCTGCCCTGTCGGCCGATATCGCCTATGAACGCGACCAGATCGCACTGGCGCACCGCCGGCTGCGACAGGTGGGCGACACGTTCAACGAGGAGGCCTGGTTCGACATCCTGGCCGCCATGCACGGCACATCCGCCATGGTGGCCCTGGCATCGGGCGGGGCTGATGCGGCGCTTGGCCGACTGGAAGCCGCGGCGGCGGAAGTGGCGCGGCGGCAATTGCCGTCCCTGCAGCGTTTCCTGGATGCGCTGCGTATCTCCTGCCTGGTGCTGGCCGGGCGGGGGGAGGACGCGCTGTCGCTTTACGGTCGTGTGGGCATGGCGCCGGACATGCTGGACAGCCTGGAACTCTGGCGGGAGCGGGAGGCGGTGCTGCTGGCCTATGGAAGGCTGGCAATGCTGCGGCGGGAACCGGAACGGGTGCTGGAGATGACGGCGGCGGTCATGCCCGGCCTGCGGCTGGCCGATAACAAGCGCTCCCTGATCCGGCTGGGCGCGCTGGCGGCCCTGGCGGCCGACGCGGCCGCGCAGCCGGATCAGGCGGCCGCCCACCTGCGGGAAACCCTGCTCCTGTCCGCCGATACCGGCTTCCGGCGCATCTTCCGGGAGGAGGGGGATGCCATGCTGGCGCTGCTGGAGCGGTTCGCCGCCACGGGCGGGGAGGGTGAGGGGCCCGCCGGCCGCCATGCCCGTGCCCTGCTGACCGACCTGACGGCACGGCCGGACGGGGACGGGGCGCTGGCGCTGTTGACCGGCGCCGAGCGAAAGGTGCTGGCGGAATTGCAGGCGGGACACCCGGACAAGGTGATCGCCCGCAATCTGAGCCTCACGCTCAATACCGTGAAGTTCCACGTCAAGAACATCTATGCCAAGCTGGGCGTGACCGGACGTGCCGGTCTGGCCGGCTTGCCGGGTACGGCCGGTTCCGTGCCGGTGGAACATGCCGGCGGGGTGTGACGCCCTACCCTTCATCTGTGTTCCATCCCACCCGCCCGGCCACTCCCGTTCCTACTCTCCGGTTGCTGCCATCCCACTCCCCCCCGGCTTTGCCTGCCGGCCGCTGCCTGGCTCATGCTGAACCCGTCGAACAATTCGGGGAACGCGCCCGGGGCGCGGATGCAGGGGAAACATGCGGATCGGCATCGATGTCGGCGGAACCAATACCGACGCCGTTCTTCTGGACGGAAGAACGATCCTGGCCTGGCACAAGGCGGGGACCACGGCGGATGTGAGCGGCGGCATCATCGATGCCATCACCGCCGTGATGGGTCAGGCGAAGGTTCCCGCCGACGCCATCGAGGCGGTGATGATTGGCACCACCCATTTCACCAATGCCGTGGTGGAGCGGGCGCATCTGCTGCCGGTTGGCATCATCCGCATCGCCCTGCCCGCGACGACGGGCCTGCCGCCGCTGGTCGGCTGGCCGGCCGATATCCGCGAGAAGATGCATGGCGCCACCGTGCTGGTCGGCGGGCTGGTGCAGTATGATGGTCGCGTCGACACGCCGCTGGACGAGGCGGCCATCCGTGCGGCTGCGCGGGATTTCCAGCGGCGTGGCCTGCGCAGCGTGGCCGTGTCCGCCGTCTTCTCCCCCGTGGCCGGCGCCATGGAGGAGCGGGCGGAGGCCATCCTGCGTGAGGAGATGCCCGGCGTGCGCGTGACCCTGTCCAGCCGCATCGGCCGGCTGGGCCTGCTGGAACGCGAGAATGCCGGCATCATGAATGCCAGCCTGGCCGATCTGGCGACGCAGGTCGTCAGTTCCTTCCGCGACGCGCTGGCCAGGCTGGACATCCAGGCGCCCTTCTTCGTCAGCCAGAATGACGGCACGCTGATGAGTGCCGACACCGTCGAGCAATATCCCGTCCTGACTTTTGCGTCGGGCCCCACCAACAGCATGCGGGGTGCCGCTTATCTCTGCGGCATCAAGGATGCGCTGGTGGTCGATATCGGTGGCACCACGTCGGATATCGGCATGCTGGTCAATGGTTTCCCGCGCGAGGCGGCGGTGACCGCCGATGTTGGCGGCGTGCGCACCAATTTCCGCATGCCCGACATCCTGGCCATCGGTCTGGGCGGCGGCAGTCTGGTGGCGGCGGACGGGGACGGGCTGGCCATCGGCCCGCGTTCCGTCGGGTTCCGCATCCGGGAACGGGCCCTGGTCTTCGGTGGCGACACGCTGACGGCCACCGACATCGCCGTTGCCGCCGGTTGTGCCGATATCGGCGATCGGGAGAAGGTGGCGCATCTGCCGGCCACGCTGGTGGCGGCCGGTGTCGATCATATCCACCGCCTGATCGAGGAAGGCGTGGACCGGGTCAAGACCAGCGCTGCCGCCCTGCCCTTGATCTTGGTGGGGGGCGGTGCCGTGCTGGTCTCCCGGCCAATTTCCGGCGTGTCGGAGGTGGTGGTCCCACCGCATGCCGGTGTGGCCAACGCCATCGGTGCCGCCGTGGCCCAGGTCGGCGGCGAGGTTGACCGTGTCTACCATTATGGCCGCATCGGCCGGGACGCGGCGCTGGAGCAGGCGCGGGCGGAAGCCATCGCCGCCGCCGCGTCGGCCGGCGCTGATCCAGCCACCATTGAGATCTTCGACCTGGAGGAACGGCCGCTCGCCTATGTGCCGGGCGGTGCGGTGCGCATCCGGGCCAAGGCCGTCGGGGCGCTGCGAACAGGCCGGCAATCATTGGCCTGAGACAGATCGCTCCTTTCATACAACAATAAGTGAACACGGGAGTTCATCATGGGAAAGCGTAAAGGGAAACATTCCATCCTGGCGTCGCTGCTGCTGACGACAGTCCTGCTGCCGCCGGTGCCGGCTGTGACGGCATCGGAAATACAGCTTGAGGAGATCGTCGTGACCGCCCGCAAGCGGGAGGAGCGCCTGCAGGAGGTGCCGGAATCGGTTACCGTCTTCTCCGCCGCGCAGATCGAGCAGGCCGGCATCGAGAGCGTGCGCGACTTCGTCGACATGACGCCCAACCTGATCATCCGGGAGACGTTCCGCAGCAACGAGACCTTCCTGACCATGCGGGGCCTTGCCGGTGCCCAGGGCGCCCTGCCGCCGGTCAGCATCATTGTCGATGGCGTGCAGTTAGGGTCGAACGACTTCCTGACCCAGGACCTGATTGATGTGGCCCAGATCGAGGTGCTGAAGGGGCCGCAGGGGGCGTTGTACGGCCAGGGTGCCATCGCGGGCGCCATCAATATCACCACGAAGAGGCCCACCAACGAGACGGAGGGCCAGGTGAAGGCAAGCTATGGCCGGGGCAACACCTACCGCCTGTCGGGTGTCGTATCGGGTCCCATCGTGGAAGACAGGCTTTTCGTGCGGGCCAGCGCCTACCATCGCAGTACGGACGGCCTGATCCATAATGCGCGCGGCGACCGGATCGACTTCAGCGATCAAACGTCGGGCCGCCTGCAATTCGTTTATCAGGGGGAGAAGCTGCGCGCACAGATGCGCGGCGCCTGGACGGAGGGTGATGGCAGTTGCTGCATCCAGGACATCGCACCGCGCGACGCAGCGGGCAATTTTGCAGGTATCGACGATATCGTGGACGGCCTGGCAACCAGCAATATCATCGGACGCGACAGTACCCGGTTCCGGGATGCGTCACTACGGCTCGACTATGACATGGGGGCTGTCAGCCTGATCTCTGTCAGCGGTTTCGCGGACGTGGAGCAATGGATCTTCGCCGACGCCGATTATTCCGCTGCCCCGCTGCGGGTTCAGGATATCACCTTCGCCACCAAGGTGATGAACCAGGAACTGCGCCTGGCATCGAATGGCAAGGGAGTGTTCAACTGGATCGTCGGCGGTTTCTACCAGGACAAGCAGGAGAACCAGGCGATCCAGGTGGGGGCGGAGATCCCCGGCGGCATCAATCCCAACCTGCTGAACCAGTTGAACCGCATCAACAGTGAAAGCTGGGCCCTGTTCGGACAGGGGGAATATGAGGTGACGGAGGAACTGACGCTGCTGGCGGCCCTGCGCTATGACCGCGACAAGCAGGATTCGCGCGACCGCCGCGCCCCGGCGGCCAGCTTCAAACAGGCGACCTTCAAGAAATTGCAGCCCAAATTGCAGGTCTCCTACAAATGGTCGCCCGATGTGATGACCTATGTCACCTATTCGGAGGGTTTCCGCACCGGCGGCTTCACCCAGAACACCAAGTTCGACAACGAGACCACGCGCAATTACGAGGTGGGGTTCAAGACCACGCTGATGGACGGGCTGATGACGCTGAACGGGTCGGTCTTCCATATCGACTATTCCAACCAGCTCCTGTCCTTTGTGATCTTCTCCGCCACGGAATCCCGCCGCGGTGTCCTGAACATCAAGAGTACGGATATCGACGGGTTCGAGTTGGAACTGAACGCAAGGTTGACCGATGCGCTGTCGGTCAATGCCGGTATCGGTGTCACCGACAGCACGGTTGCCGCCATCGACACCACGGAACTGGGGGCCGCCACCGCCGTGGGCAAGAAATCGCCCACCGTGCCGCCCTTCACCTTCAACGCATCAGCCACCTACACACAACCCCTGACGGCGGATATGGACCTGATCGCTTTCGGTTCCTACCAGCGGCGCGGCGCCTTCTATTTCGACCTCAACAACACAATGCGCACCGGTACGAAAAGCTTCATCGACGCCCGGCTGTCGGTGGATGCGTCCGACTGGGCCGTGGCGCTGGTCGGCAAGAACCTGACCGACAGCCGGCATGCGACCAACCTGTCCATCACCGGATCCGATCTGCGCTTTCCCAACCAGCCGCGCAGCTATGGCGTGGAGGCGACGTTCCGGTTCTAGTTCCATAAAGACAAGCGGGTGAAGGGAGTACTCCATGGCCGGCATCGGCTCACGCCAGGAATATGCAAACGGTCCTGTGCCGGAAAGCGTCGCCATTGTCCACGGTTGGCGCATTGCCCTGATCAAGATCGGCGTCATCATCGCCCTGCCGGCTTTTGTGATGGGGGCAGAGATTGGAACGGCGCAGGGGCTGGGGCGGTCCGCCCTGGTCTTTGCCGCCGGGGCCGCCATCCTGACCGTGCTGGGCATGGCCACGGGCAGCATGGCGGCCCGGACCCGCCTGTCGACGGCGCAGATCATCCGGCTGGCCTTCGGGCGCGATGGAGGGCGGGTGGTCAGCTTCGTTCTGGCGCTGACGCTGCTGGGCTGGTTCGGGGTGACGGCGCAGATTTTTGGGGAAAGCCTGGCCGGCATCGGCCGGCAGATGGGGATCGGCCTGGGTCCCACGCCCTATATCCTGATCGGCGGGTCGCTGATGATCACCACGACGCTGTTCGGCTTCGCGGGGCTTCAGCGCCTGTCCAATCTGGTCATGCCGCTGGTTGGGCTGGTGTTGCTGGCCATGGCCTTCCTGGGCTGGCGCATGGCGGAGCCGGGTGTGCTTCTGGCCACGCCTGCCGACCCGCCGACGCTGGGTATTGGCATCTCCGCCGTCGTGGGGGCGATGGTGGTGGGTGCGACGATCTTTCCCGACATCACGCGGTTTGCCCGCGATGCGGGACAGGCGCGGATTGCCGCCCTGCTGAGCTATGGCATGATGCCCCTGGTGCTGGTCCTGGCGGCCGTTCCCGCCATCGCCACGGGACATCGTGATCTGGTGGCGCTGATGGTGGCGTTGGGTCTGGGTGTGCCGGCGTTGCTGTTCCTGGTCGTCAAGGCCTGGATGACCAATGCCGGCAATCTCTATTCCTCCTCCCTGGGCCTGTCGGCGGCGCTGGGTCGGGTCCGCCACCATTGGGTCGTCGGGGCGGCCGGTGCCATCGGCGTCACGCTGGCGGCCCTGGGCGTCAGTTCGCACCTGATCCCGCTGATGCTGGCGGTCGGCATCGCCATCCCGCCAGTGGCCGCCATCTATCTGACCGACTATTTCACTGTCAGCGGCCGGCGGTATGTGCCGGAAATGATGGCGGCGCGGCCGCGCCTGTCGGTCGCCGCCTTCCTGTCCTGGGGCCTTGCCGTGGCCGTGGGGGCCGGTGCGTCGGCGGGCTGGTACCGGTTGACGGGCATTCCGGCCATCGACGCCATGCTGGCCGCTGGCCTTTTCCACCTGTTGCTGTCCCGGCTGTGGTTCGCCCGCCGGGCGCCGATTGCGATCCCGGAGCAGACATCATGACCCACCATGTCCGGCTGATCACGCCGCACATCACCCCGCGCCCGCACAAACGCCAGGAATTCGGCGACCTGCTGGCACCCCTGCGTTTCAGCCATGTGAACATCGCGGACGGCCCGCCCTCGATCGAAAGCCTGCATGACGAGGTGATGTGTTCACCCGGCGTCGTCGCCAGCGCCCGCCAGGCAGAGGCGGACGGTGTGGACGCGATCATCATCGATTGCGTCGGCGATCCCGGTCTGCATGGCGCGCGTGAGGCCGTGTCCATCCCCGTCATCGGGCCGGGAGAGGCGGGCATGCACCTGGCCGCCACCCTGGGTCACCGGTTCGGCGTGGTCACCATATCCGACCGCGTTCGCCCCCTGCTGGAACGCAACGCCCTTCTTTATGGATTGCGTGCCAAGCTGGCCAGCGTCCAGGCCGTGGAGATCGGCGTGCTCGATATCGATCATAGCGGCGATACGCTGCTGCCCCGCCTGCTGGACGGGGCCGTGCAGGCCATCGAGCGGGACCGGGCCGATGCCATCCTGCTGGGCTGCACCGGCTTCCTGGGCCTGTCGGACAAGCTGTCCGCCGCCCTGGCCGCGCGCGGCACGCCTGTTCCCGTCATCAGCCCGCTGCAGGCGGCCTTGATGGCGGCCGTGACCTGCCTGTCGCTGGGCCTGTCTCACAGCCGCCGGGCCTTTCCGCCGCCGCCGCGCCGCTGATCTTTCAGACATTCCCTCACAAGGCCGACATCATGTCCCTCGACCTGTCCATCGACGATCTTGAAGACCTTGCCCGTGGAGCCGCCTTCCTGGGCACCGGCGGCGGCGGTGATCCGCATATCGGCCGGCTGGTGGCCGGGGAAGCCTTCGCCCGCCACGGGGCGCCGCGCATCCTGGCCCCGGCGGACCTGCCCGACGATGCGCTGGTCTGTTCCATCGCCGGTTTCGGCGCCCCTACCGTGCAGGTTGAAAAACTGATCCGCGGGGATGAGGTGATGGCCGCCCTGGACCGGCTGGAAGCGCATCTGGGCCGGCGGATCGACGCCCTGCTGCCGGCGGAGATCGGCGGCGGCAATTCGCTGTTGCCACTGGCGGCGGGCGCCATGCGGGGCCTGCCCGTGATCGACGGTGACGGCATGGGCCGCGCCTTCCCCGAATTGCAGATGAACAGCTTCAGCCTGCACGGCATCCGCGCCACGCCGCTGGTGGTGATCGATGAATACCATAACAGCGCCGTCATCAACGCCGTAACCGACAAGGTGGCGGAGGACATGACGCGGGCGCTGGCCATCCAGATGGGGTTGCGTGTCTTCATCGCCTGTTTCCCCATGGATGGCGCGCGCATGAAGGCGGCGGTCGTGCCGGGTACCCTGTCGGCGGCGCTGGCCGTGGGCCGGGCCATCCGCCAGGGTCGGCGCGGCGGTGATCCCGTCGGATCGCTGGTGGACTGCCTGCGTACCCTCCCGCCTTATGGCGGTGGGGCCATCCTGTTCGACGGCAAGATCACCGATCTGGAGCGTCGGACGGCGGATGGCTTCGCCTCAGGCCTGGCGCGGGTGGCGGCCCTGGATGGGGCGGGTGAAGCCGAAGTGCTGTTCCAGAACGAAAACCTTGTGGCGCGCATTGGCGACCGCGTCCTGGCCATCGTGCCCGACCTGATCTGCATCGTCGATCGTGACACGGGCGAACCGATACCGACCCAAAGCCTGCGTTACGGCCAGCGGATCAGGATCGTGGCTGTCCCGGCCCCCCCCCAGCTTCGTTCCGACGCCGCGCTGCGGGTGATGGGGCCGGTGGCCTTCGGGTTGGACCACCCCTATCTGCCCATGCGGGGGTGAATGCTTCCGTGCAGGGGCGGCGCTGCCCCGCTGTCGCTCAAAGCCCGGCGCAGGCGGCATCGGCCCATCGCATGAAGCTGTCGGTGTAGCTGCGGTAGACCGCGACCTCGTAGCAGTGCCCGTCCGTTATGTTGCGGATGATCACATCCACATGCCCGATCATGGTGACGCCAACCGCACCGGCCGGAAAGGCCACGCCGTCCAGATCGATATAGGCGCCACGCTGGAGCAGGGTCCGTGCATCCGGCCCCTCCACCCGGAACAGGCGGTAGGCGCCGGTCTGGTCAGACACGCTGGCCAGTCCGGTGAGCCGGTCCCCCAGGTCGCCGCATCCGTCGGAGCCGTCATCATGTCCGACTGCCAGCCAGCTTCCCGGTCCGGTTCCCATCATGATGAAGCGTTCCGCCGCCACCCAGGTCGGCCCGAGGGGCATGTCGATGCCAATCGCTCCGCCAATGGCGGCCGTGGTTGCGCCGCGGCGCGCCAGGATGGAGGCCACGGACAGGTCCGGCCGTTCCGTAATCCGAACAGTATCAACCACGGACGCGCGCTCCTTCGGGATCGTAGAAAACCGGATCACAGATTTCCGCCTCCACGGCGGTTCCGCGCAACAGGTCATGGGCAACGATAAGCTCACCATGGCGGCCCCGCCCGCCGGACAGCAGGGCCAGAGCGATGGGATGGCCCAGCGTCGGTGAATAGGCGACGGAGGTGACATAGCCCTCGTCATGCGCCGCGACCGGCGCCTGGCCCGGCCGGACCAGATGCGCGCCCGCCGTGAACAACTGGCGCCGGTCACGTGGCTTCAGCCCGACCAGCACCGGGCGGTTTGGATCGACAAGGGCGGGGCGTCCGGCAAGGGTGCGGCCGATGAAATCCTTCTTGCTCGATACCATCCGGCCCATGCCCAGATCGGCGGCGGTGGTCTGGCCGTTCAGTTCCGGTCCCGCCACATGGCCCTTCTCGATCCGCATGACGCCCAGCGCCTCGGTGCCATAGGGCGTGATGCCAAGGCTGGCGCCAAGATCGAACAGGCGGCGGATCAGCCGGTCGCCCGCACGGGCCGGCACGCAGAGTTCGTAGGCAAGCTCACCGGAGAAGGACAGACGGAACAGCCGTGCCGGCCCTCCCTCCCACGTCAGTTCCATGGCGGCCATGGGCGGGAAGGCGGCGTTGGACAGGTCGATCCCCGGCAATGCCGCCGCGACCAGCGTGCGCGAGGCGGGACCGGCGATGGAGAAGGCGGCCCAGCGTTCGGTCACCGATACCGCCTGCACGTCCAGTTCCGGCCACAGGACCTGACGGGCGTGGTCGATATGCTGCATGACCCGGCCGGCATTGACCGTCGTCGTCGTCAGATAGTAGCGATCGGCCGCAAAGCGGGTGGTCGTGCCATCGTCGAAGACGAACCCATCCTCGCGCAACATGATGCCATAGCGGGCGCGCCCCACCGCCAGGGTGGAGAATGTGCCGGTATATAGCCGGTCCAGCAGGGTGCCCGCGTCCGGCCCATGGATGTCGATCTTGCCGAGCGTCGAGACATCGCAGACGCCGACCCCGGACCGGGTCAGCCGTACCTCCCGGTCGACCGCATCGCGCCAGGGTTCGTCCTGATGATGCGGGAACCATTGCGCGCGCTTCCACAGGGCGGCGTCGGTGAACACGGCACCGCGCGCAGCCGCCCAGCCGTGACTGGGGGTGAGGCGTTCTGGCCGGAAGTCGCGGCCGCGGTGATGGCCCGCCAGCGCGCCGATGGCCACCGGCTGCCAGGGGGGCCGTGACAGGATCGTGCCGGTCTGCGTCAGCGTCCTGCCGGTCGCCCTGGCCAGAAGCACGTGGCCGTTGACGCCGCTGGTCTTGCCCTGGTCCGTCGCCATGCCCAGCGTGGTGTAGCGCTTCAGATGCTCGACGGAGGTGAAGCCTTCCTGAACGGCCAGATCGATATCCCGGTCGGTGACATCGTTCTGGAAATCGACGAAGGCCTTGCCGCGCCTCTCTGCGACATGCCACAGCGCGCGGCCGCTGGCCGGATCGTCGCTGGTCGTCAGGTCCGGTTCGGCAATGCCGGGACGGCCCAGCGCCTGGGCGATCTGTGCGCCGCGTGACCAGCCGTCGCGGATGGCGTCGCCCAGTGGGAACTTGCCGTTGGCGGCACCGGCGATATGAAGGCCCGGCGGGGTCTGCGTCAGCAGGAATGTCTCCTGCACGTCCGACCAGACCGGGCGTGTGCCCAGGTTGGACCCAAGCCCGATGGCCGGGTTCCATCCACCCGCCATGGCCAGAAGGTCGGCACGGAGTTGATGGCGCTTTCCATCGGCATAAAGATCGACGGAATGCAGCGGCGCACCATGGGTGTCGGCCACCCGTGCCCCGATATGGACGGGAACCCCGCGGGGCAGGAGTGCCCGGACCGCCGCTGGCACATCGTCGCGGGCATCGGCCAGGGCGGCCACCTCTGCCCCGGCGGCGATCAGGTCGGCGGCCGTGCGCCAGCCGCTGTCGCCCGTGGTGAACACCACCGCGCGCTTGCCCGGAACGGCTGCGAAGCGGTTGATATAGGTGGAGACGGCTGAGGCCAGCATGACCCCCGGCCGGTCATTGCCACCGAAGACCAGGGGCCGTTCGATGGCGCCCGATGCCAGCACGGCCTCCCGCGCGACGATCTTCCACAGCCGCTGACGCGGGCGGGCCGGTGTCGTTGGCGGCAGATGGTCGGTCAGCCGCTCCACCGCCACATATTCGCGTCCGTCACAGGCGGCGACGATGGTCGTGCGGACCAGCCGCCGCACATTGGGCATCGATGCCAGTTCGTCGGCCACCTGCGTCGCCCAGGCATCGCCGGGCAGGCCGGCGACGACATGCCGCTCTGACAGAAGGCGGCCGCCGAACCGGAAATCCTCCCCGGCCAGGATCACGCGCAGGCCTGCCCGTCCGGCGGCCAGGGCAGCGGCCAGCCCGGCCGGCCCGCCCCCGATGACCAGCAGGTCGCAGAACCCATGCGCCCGGTCATAATGGTCCGGGTCGGGATGGGGGGAAAGGTGGCCGAGGCCCGCCGCCCGGCGGATCAGCGGCTCATATACCTTCTCCCAGAAGGAAGCCGGCCACATGAAGGTCTTGTAGTAGAAGCCGGCCACCAGCATCGGCGCGATGGCCTGGTTCACCGCCAGCAGATCGAACCGCAGGTTCGGCCAGCGGTTCTGGCTGATGGCCGTCAGCCCGTCGAACAGCTCGACAAGCGTGGCGCGGGTATTGGGTTCGGCATGGGCCCCCTCCCGCAGGGTCACCAGCGCGTTGGGTTCCTCCGACCCTGCCGACAGAATCCCCCGCGGCCGGTGATATTTGAAGGATCGTCCCACCAGCCTGACGCCATTGGCGATCAGGGCGGAGGCCAGGGTATCCCCGGCCAGCCCCTGATAGGTGCGGCCATCGAAGCGGAAGGTGAGGGGATTGGACCGGTCGATCTGCCCCCCTGTTGCCAGCCGGCTCATCGCGCACCCTCCGTCGCAAGGGTGACGGACATGATCTCGTGCGAGACGGTGTCGCGCCGGACGGTCAGCCATTGGCGGCAGCCATGCAGGTGGTACCAATGCTCATCGATCGGCCCCGCGATATTCTCCCGCAGATAGACATAATCGACGAAGGCGCCGGCATCGGGTGTGGCCGGCCGTGTTGGTGCAGCGTCGCCCCGATAGATGAATTCGCCAATGTCACGCGAGCCGCAATAAGGGCAATGGATACGCATTTTTCAGCAGCGCCTCAGTGGAGATTGGGTTGGGCGCCTTCGCCCTTTTCGTTGATCAGCGCCCCGGTGGCGAACCGGTCCAGGCGGTAGGCCGACGCCAGGTCATGCGCCGCGCCGGTCGCCAGCAGATGGGCGAAGCACCAGCCGCTGGCGGGCGTGGCCTTGAACCCGCCATAGCACCAGCCGGCATTCAGGAACAGACCGTCCACGGGCGTTGCGTCGATGATGGGCGAGCCATCCATGGACATGTCCATGATGCCGCCCCAACTGCGCAGCACGCGCGCCCGGCCCAGCATCGGCATCATCGCCATGCCGCTTTCGCAGACATCCTCCACGGTCGGCATCTGACCGCGCTGGGCATAGCTGTTATAGCCGTCCAGATTGCCGCCGAACACCAGGCCGCCCTTGTCGGACTGGCTGACATAGAAATGGCCGGCGCCATAGGTGATGACGCCGGGAATGGCCGGCTTCAGTCCTTCGGAAACGAATGCCTGCAGGACGTGGCTCTCGATGGGCAGCTTCAGGCCGGCCAGGGCCGCGACGCGCGAGGTGCTGCCCGCCACGGCCAGGCCGATCCGCCCGGCACCGATCCGCCCGCGCGTGGTTTCCAGGGCAATGGCGGCGCCCGCCGCATCACGCTCGATCCCCACCACCTCGCATCCCTGGATGATGTCGACCCCCAGCGCGGAGGCGGCCCTGGCATAGCCCCAGGCGACGGCATCATGCCGCACCGTTCCGCCGCGCGGTTGCAGCAGACCGCCCATGATCGGAAAACGCGCATTGTCGAAATCCAGGAACGGTGCCATCCGGCGGACCCGGTCGCGATCCAGCAATTCTGCATCGACGCCATGGAAGCGCATCGCATTGCCGCGACGCACGGCGGCGTCGCGCTGCGCATCATTATGGTAGAGGTTCAGGATGCCGCGCTGGCTGACCATCGCGTTATAGTTCAGGTCCTGTTCCAGCCCTTCCCAGAGCTTCATCGACCATTCATAGAACGGGATATTGCCGTCCATGAGGTAGTTGGAACGGATGATGGTCGTATTGCGGCCGACATTGCCGCCGCCGATCCAGCCTTTTTCCAGCACCGCCACACGGGCGACGCCGTGGTTCCTTGCCAGATAATAGGCCGTCGCCAGACCATGCCCGCCGCCGCCGACCACAACGATGTCATAATGGGGTTGAGGGGGCCGGTCCGCCCAGGCCGGCTTCCAGCCGCGATGTCCGCGAAGCGATTGCGCAATCAAAGTCGCCCAGGAATAGCGCATATCCTTCCTCTCCCGGTCCGTATGCTTTAGACCCATCTTGATGGTATTTGAGCGGCGATGATGCACAGCGGCGACAAAATCGGGTCCAGAAGCGACACCCCCGGCATGGGCGTTCGACCGGTCCGCGTGGGATTCCTTCTTATCGAGGGGTTCGCCCTCATGTCCTATGCGGCGGTGATCGAGCCGTTCCGCGCGGCGAACCGCCTGTCCGGGCGTGAACTTTACGAATGGCGGCACTATTCGGTGGATGGCGAGCCGGCCCGGCCATCAACCGGGGTGACCATGCAGGTTGATGGCATGATCGACGGCAATGCCGATGTCGACATGATGTTCGTGTTCGCCGGCGGTAATCCCGCTTTGTTCGACAATCGCACGACCTTCGCCGCCCTTCGGCGGCTGAGCACACGCGGCATCGTCATTGGCGGTGTGTCCGGCGGGGCCTTCCTGCTGGCGCGGGCGGAACTGCTGGAGGGTTATCGCTGCACGATCCATTGGGAACACGAGCCGGCTTTCATCGAAACCTTCCCCGACCTTGAGGTCGAACGCGGTCTTTTTGTCATCGACCGGCGGCGGATCACCTGTGCCGGCGGCACCGCCGGGCTCGATCTCGTGGCGGAACTGATCGCCAGCACCCACGGCCCCGACCTCGCCCAGCTTGTCAGCGACTGGTATCTGCGGACCCACAAGCGGCCGGCAGAAGGCGCACAAAGGGCGGCTGTCAGCCAGCGCTACCGGGTATCGCATCCGGGCCTTGTCGCGACGCTGGAAGCCATGGAGGCCAATAAGGAGACGCCGCTGGAGCGTGAGGCCCTGGCATTTACCGCCGGTGTTTCGGTCCGCCAGCTGGAACGGCTGTTCAGGACGCAGATGCGCACCACGATCCGTGAACATTACCTGAGGATCAGGCTCGATGAATCGATGCGGCTGCTGCGGGAGACGGACCTGTCGACCGTCATGGTCGCGGTCACCTGTGGTTTTTCAAGCTCAAGCCATTTTTCGCGCAGCTTTCGCCAGCGCTTCGCCATGTCCCCGGGGCAGGCGCGGGCATCCTCCCACTCCCCATAGGTGCGGCTTTTTCAGGAGGCGTGGCGGGCCGGTGCTATCCACCATGTCGCCTGTGGACCCATTTTTGTCGCAATGAGACATTTCCCCGCCTCGCTTGGCCTTATCCTCACATCACCGGCTCATGCTGATCATTACGCGCGGATCTCAACCGCGGCGGCAGGCGAGCCAAAAATCTCAGGGATGGTCATGGGAGACTTGGATATGGCGCGAAGCGGCAAATGTTCATACTGGTCGCGTGGTCACCTGCTTGCCGGAGCGGCCATGGTTCTTGCCCTGCCGGCCGGGGTTCAGGCTCAGGCCACTACTGCCGCCGTGGGCGCAGAGCCGGTGATCCTGGAGGAAATCATCGTCACGGCGCAAAAGCGCATGGAGCGGCTGATCGAGGTTCCCCTGGCGATCACGGCCGTCACTGGTGCGGAAATCGAACGACGTGGCGTGGCGAGCCTGCGGGAGCTGCAATATGCCGTGCCCGGCCTGTCGCTGGTGGAGACGGCGCCGGGCCAGGAACGCCTGCAGATCCGTGGTGTGTCGGCCACCAACGGCCTGCCCACCGTCGGCCAGTATCTGGATGAGATGCCGACCAGCATCGATGACAATACCCAGAGCGTCGGCCTGCGCCTGATCGACATGGAACGTGTCGAGGTGCTGCGCGGACCGCAAGGAACGCTCTATGGTGAAGGGTCCATGGGCGGCACCATCCGCTATCTGACGGCCAATCCCGACCTGCGGGATTTCGGCGGGCGCCTGGAAGGCCAGTTGGGCCGGGTGACCGATGGCGGCACCGCCGGGCGCGTGAGCGGTGTCGTCAATCTGCCTTTGGTGAAAGATCGCGTGGGCCTGCGCGTGGTGGCCGGGTATGAGGATACGGGCGGCTGGATCGACAGCACGGTGACGGGCAAGAAGGACGTCAATGCCGCCAGAATCTTCACGATCCGCGGCAAGCTGCTGGCCGAGGTGACGGAGAACCTGCAGGCATCCATCATGGTCCTGCATCAGGACCAGAAGCAGGATTACCAGAATTACGGGACCGGCCGGCAGACATCCGCTCCCTTGGCGGCATACAACAATCCGAACTACGATCTGGTCAACGCCGTCCTGCGATGGGACCTGGGCTGGGGCTCTCTGCTGAACAGCTTCGGTTACCAGAAGGCGGAGAACAGCACGATGACGGATCTTTCGTCCGTTTATGTGCCGTTGCTGCCGGTGTTCGGATATCCGGCGGGGACCATCACCAGCGTAGGGCTGGGCTCGGATTCAAGCACGGAGATTTTCTCCAATGAGATCCGGCTGGCATCGGCCCCCGGCATCGTGGAATGGACGGTTGGGCTCTATGGCCGTCGCCTTGACCGCGAAGGTGTCTCCAGGACGGTCACCGCACCCGGCACCATGGCCTTCGACCTGATCTCTGCCGTGGCGACCAGCAAGTCAGAGGCGGGGGCGGTGTTCGGCGAACTGGCATGGAATGTTTCCGACCAGCTCACCGTGACCGGCGGGCTCCGCTATTTCTATGAAAAGCGCACGCTCACGGCGGTGTCGGCCAGCTTCGGTAACCCGGCCATCAACGAGAACAGCGGCGATTTCTCCTCCGTCAATCCGCGGGTGAATGTCAGCTACAAGTTTTCGCCGGACGGGCTGGTCTATGCCAGCGTTGCGAAGGGCTTCCGCAGCGGTGGTTTCAACTCCGCGGCGACGGGCGGTCCGGCCGACTATGATCCTGAGAAGCTGTGGACCTATGAGGTCGGCACCCGGCATCAGTTGCTGGACAACCGCCTGATCGTCGATGCCGCGGCCTATTACAATGACTGGCAGGGCGTGCAGAGCTCGTTCTTCCCCGTCGGTGCCGCCATCGGATACATCACGAATGGCGGCAAGGTGCAGGGCTATGGCATCGACGCATCCCTCACCGCCCGCCCCGTCAGCGGCCTGACGGTCAGCGCCACCTATGGCTGGAACGATCTTTCCTATAAGACCGCTTCCGCCGAACATGCGGTTGGCGATCCGGTGGATTATGCCGTGCAGGAAAGCTGGTCGGGCTATATCGACTACCGCTGGCCCCTGTCGGAGAGCCTGGACGGCTTTGCGCGCCTGGATTATCAGCATGCCGGGCGTTCCGCGATCATCAACCGCGGGTCCAATGTGAATGTCCGGATTGGTGCCCGCGACCTGTTGAACGCGCGGATCGGCGTGGATTTCGGCAATTTCGAACTGTCCCTGTTCGCCGACAACCTGACCGATGTCAGCAGGCCGGTCATTCCCGGTCCCTATGGTGTGATCCTGCAGGACGTGGAGCAGACGCCCCGTATCATCGGCGTGAATTTCAAGACCGGGTTCTAAGGGGCGTCGCACGGCCAGGATAGCGGATGAAACCGGATGGGCAATCGGGTTGGCTGCGGATCATGGTATGTGCGCGCTCAAACCTGCGGGATAGACGGGTTCAGGAACAAGCCAATGCATCGAACTATGCCCCCGGCAGTCACGGACATCCGTGCATCGCTTTGTCTGGCGGTGATGGTCGCCGTGATGCTGTATGCCACGATCGATCGCCAGGTATTCGGGCTGGTCGCCGCCGAGATGAGTGTCTCACTCGATCTCAGCAACACCCAGCTCGGCCTTATCCAGGGCATCGGCTTCGCCCTGTTCACGTTTCTGGGCGCCTATCCCATCGCCTGGTTTGCCGACCGGTTCGACAAACGATGGGTGCTGGCGCTCTGTGTTGTCAGTTGGGCGCTGGGCACGGCCGCATGCGGCTTTGCGTCGGGGTTTGTCTCCCTGTTCGCCGCCTCTGCGGCCGTGGCGGCGGCGGAGGCCGGTATTGCGCCCATCTTCATGTCGCTTCTGCCGGAACTGTTCCGTGGACAGGCGCGCGTCACGGCGACGATGATCTATTACATCGCTGTATCGTTGAGCATGGCGTCCGGTCTCTTCCTGGTCGGTGCCATGATCTCCGGCCTCAATGCGATGGGCCCGGCCCTGTCGGCCTTTGCGGAGCTTGAGAACTGGCGCTGGGCCTTCATTGCTGCCGCCATTCCGTTTCCCCTCTTCATGGCGATGCTTTTCGTCCTTCCGAAGGGGCGGGTGGAAAGCAGGGCGGGGGGGCAGCCGGCAGCACCGGTGGCACCCATCATTCCGTTCCTGAAAAGCAATATGCGGTCGGTGCTTTTCGTCTTTATCGGCATGACCTTCTTCGCCCTGGGTGTCACCGGCATCCTGGCCTGGACGCCGGTCTCGCTGACCCGCATTTTCGGGTTGGGTCCGGCGGAAGTGGGCATGGTGCTGGGGGCGGTCATCGCGGCAGCCAGCGTGGTTGGCGTCGTGGCCGGCAATTTCGTTCTGCGGTATCTGCAGAAGCGGCTTGGCTATCGCGCGGCACCGCGCATCATCTGGGTCACGCTGGCCATCTCGGTTCCGTTCATTTGCTTCATCCCGTTTGTGACCGCACCCTGGCAGGTCTATGTCATCGTCAGCATACAGATCATCGCATCGACGATTGCCGGTGCGTCCAGCGTCAGCCTGTTGCAGGAACTGGCCCCGGCCCCGGTCCGGGCGCGCATCATGGCGATCCGGGCGATGACCAACGGGCCGGCGGTCGGCCTGGGCGTCGCCGGTGCTGCATTCTTCGGCGACTTGATCGATGCGGGGCCGCATAGTCTGTTCTGGGGTGGCCTGGCCATCAGCCTGCCAGCCTGGGTGATCTGCATCATCATGCTCCGCCTTGCGGAAAAGCCGTTCCAGGCGACGGCACGGGCGAACAGCGGCTTGCAACACCCCCTTGACCGCACGCCGGAGACCGCCGGCGCGACCACGGCGCGATGATCGGACCCGGTACGATAGGGGAGGGAAAAAACGATGAGCGAAGATGCGAAGAAGGCGCCGGTGCATGACTGGGCGCGGCCCGGGGCCCGCTGCGCCATGTCCATCGAGCCGGCCATCGCCATGCCGGCCGCCGCCTTCGGCTGGGATTATGAAGTCCAGGTGGCATTGCCGGCCAGCTATCACGCCATGCCGGACAAGCATTATCCCGTCCTGTGGGTGACGGACGGGCCGTTCCTGCTTCACCTGACCGTGGGCCTGCTCAATACCCTGGTGATCGGTGGGCTGGCGCCAGAGATGATCGTCGTGGGCATCGGGTGTTCCGCCGATGCCGGGGTGGCGGAATTCGGCCGCCGCCGCGCCATCGATTTTGCACCGCCCGGGCGGAACATCCTGTTCGACGGGCCGGGCGGGGATTATTTTCGCAAGCTCGGCGTGCCGGAGGACGGGCAGCAGCAGAAGGCCGACGATCTTCTTGCCTTCCTGGTCGACGAGGTACGGCCGGACCTGGCGCGCACCTATCGCATGAGCGCGGATCATGGCCTGCTGGGCCATTCCGGCGGCGGCATGTTCGCAAACTATGCCCTGTTCGCCAGGCCCGGCGCCTTCGGCCGCTATATCATCGGCAGCCCGTCCAGCAACGCGGTGGACCGTTCGGCCTTCCGGCTGGAAACCGACTATGCCGCGGCCCATGCGGACCTGAAGGCCCATGTGTTTTTCGGCGCCGGGGAGCGGGAGATCGGCCAGATCAGTCTGGCTGCCTGGGGCATCGTCAGCGCACCGGTCCTGATGGCTGAGACGCTGCTGCTGCGCCAATATCCGTCGCTCAAGCTCACCACACGGATTTTCCCTGGCAAGGATCACAGCTCCGTCATCGCGGACATCATCGGCGAAGGCATCCGCGCGGTGTGGGCCGATGCGCTGGATGGCGGGAAGGGCGGGGGTGCCTGATATGGCCGGCATGGATGCCAGGGCTTCGCTGACGGCCGAAGCGCGCCCCGAACAGGTGGTCTTCGGCGGCGGTACGGTCCGCCATGTCGATCCGTTCCGCTGGCTGGAAAGTGATAAGGACGGCGATGTCATGGGCTGGCAGACGGCGCAGGACCAGATGGCCCGCGCCCATCTTTCCGGTCTGCCGACCTATCAACAATTCCTGGCCCGGCTTCTTTCGATGGGTGATGCGGATGACATGATGCTGCCGACCTTTGCCGGCGGCCACTATATCCGCCGCTTCGTGCCCGCTGACCAGGACCTGATGGTCGTCGAACTGTCGGATACGCCGACGGGACCGGGCCGGCGTGTCGTCGATCTGAACCTGCTGCGTGCCGGTGAGCCGTTGCAGATGGCGGGATACGCGCTGTCGCACAGCGGCCGGATGGCGATCGTCGCCTATACCGCTGGGGGCCGGGAGAAGCCTGTCGTCCAACTGGTGGAGGTGGAAACGGGCAGGATCCTGTCTCAGGGCCTGCCCAGCGAGCGGATGAGCAATTTCGTCTGGTTGCCCGACGATAGCGGGTTTTTCTATGTCAGCATGGACCCGGCCGACATCGCGGCCAACAGGACGCTGTTCCGGGTCATGATCGGCCGACCGGCCGAAGCCGTCCACGAGAGGGTCGAGCCCAGCCATTTCTATGTGCGGCCGGTGGTTGCGGCCGATGGGCGCCATGTGCTGCTGTTCGCCAACCATCTGGCCCCCCGCCCGGAATTCATCCTGGATACGCAAGGGGACGGGGTCTGGAAGCCGTTCCTGAGGGATGTTGAAGGCATCTTCCGGGGCGATATCGTTGGCGACCGGTTCTTCACCATCATCGATGACGGTGCATCCGGCGGCCGGCTGGTGTCGATCCCGCTGGCATGCCCGGCCCAGACAGAGACCTGGCAGGAAATCATCCCGCCATCGGATGCCGTGCTGGCCAATGTGTTGGCGGTGGGCGACCGGGCCGTCGTCCTTGATTTCGTCGACACCTATTCACGGCTGCGCGTCTACCACCGGTCGGGGGTGCTGGAAGGGGAGATTGAATTGCCCGGCCGGGGTCTGGTGAACCGCACGGGCAGCTTCTTCTCCTTCTTCAACGTCACCAATACCATTGCACGCGGCCGGGGTGACCAGATCGACTTCCTGTTTTCCACGCCCGCGACCTCGCCCGCCTATTGCACGGCCGATGTGAAGACCCGTGCCTTGACCCGCGTCACGGAACCGGAATGGACGCTGGATGCGCAGGTGCTGGACTGCACGGCCGTGAGCGCCGATGGCGCGGAGATCGTCTATCATATCGTGGCGCGTCGCGACCTTGACCTGTCGCGGCCGCAGCCGACCATCATTACCGGCTATGGCGGCTATAATGTCGCCGTGCTTCCCGGCTGGTTCGGAAGCCGCTGGGCGGCGTGGGTGGAGGCGGGCGGCGTGCTGGTCCTGGGGCATCTGCGCGGCGGGGGGGAGTTCGGCAGTCGCTGGTGGCACCAGGGACGCCTGGCGTCCAAACAGAACACGTTCAACGACCTGTATGCCATTGCCGAAGACCTGATTGCGCGGGGCATCACCACGTCCCGGCACCTTGGGGTGACCGGCGGATCGAATGGCGGCGTGATGGCGGCCGTGGCGGCCGTGCAGCGGCCCGACCTGTTCCGTGCCATCTCGCCGGAGGCGCCCGTCACCGACCTGCTGGGCCGGGTGCGGGACCCGTTCACCATGGCGGCGACGCTGGATTATGGCGATCCGTCCGACCCCGCGATGGCAGACATTCTCATGCGCTGGTCACCCTATCAGAATGTCCGGGACGGCACTGCCTATCCGGCCATGCTGATCGATTGCGGGGCCAACGATCCGCGCTGCCCGCCCTGGCACGGTCGCAAGCTGGCGGCCCGCCTGCAGCAGGCGGGGGGCGGCACGCTGCCCAT
Organism: Niveispirillum fermenti; assembly: GCF_052474395.1. Taxonomy (NCBI): domain Bacteria; kingdom Pseudomonadati; phylum Pseudomonadota; class Alphaproteobacteria; order Rhodospirillales; family Azospirillaceae; genus Niveispirillum; species Niveispirillum fermenti. The sequence continues at coordinate 363,447 of NZ_CP156679.1, forward strand.
CCTGCTGCGGGTGCATGCCGATGCGGGGCACGGCACCGTGGGCAAGGACAGCCAGACGCGCCAGTCGGCGGAAGTCCTGGCTTTCTTCGCCGAATATCTGGGGCTCACCCCTTAAACGCATACCGGCATGCGGCTCGGCCGGAAGATATCCCAAGGAGAGGCAAGTGATGTTCGATCATGACGAAATCGCACAGCTTACGCAGGCGGCCGTGTTCGGGCGCAAGCAGAAGGCGTCGGGACGCGACGGGGTCGTGGTCACCTCGCACCCCATCGTCTCGCGCGTGGCGCTGAATGTCCTGCGTGACGGCGGCAATGCCGTTGATGCCGCCCTTGCCGCCTCGCTGGCGCAGACGGTTGTCGAACCGCACATGACCACGGCCTTCGGCGTGCTCAGCATGATGCATTACGACAAGGCGACCGGCGCCACTCAATATATAAACGGGTCGATGAACGCACCGCTGGCCGGCCTGCCGGGCTTCTCCGCGGCGGATGTGCCGACAGGGCGCAGCGTGGCGGTTCCCGGCTTCTGGGCGGCGTGGGAGGCATCGCGCCTGCGCTATGGCAGCAAGTCGCGCGAAGCCCTGGCCGCACCCGCCATCGAACTGGCCCATAAGGGCTTTCCGATCTACCCGTTCCTCTACGGCATGATGTTCGAAAAGATGGACAAGATCGGCCTGTCGGAGGAAGGCCGCAGCATCTATTTCCGCGACAACAGCCTGCGCGGCCCTGGCGAGCCGCTGGTCAACCACGCGCTGGGCGAGACGCTGGAGCGGATGGCGACGGACGGCGTCGATTATTTCTACCGTTCCGCCTTCACCCAGAAGGTGGTCGACACCGTCAAGCGTGCCGGCGGCGTGCTGACCATGGAGGATTTCGACCGTTACGAGGTTCGCTGGATGGACCCGGCCTGGGGCCGTTATCGCGATTATAAGATCGCCGGTTCTCCCCCGCCTGACAATGGCGGGACCCACATCATCGAAATCCTTAATCTTGTCGAGCGCATCCCGCTGAAGGAGTGGGGCCTGCCGAACGAGAGCGCCGATACCATGTATTGGCTGGCCCGCTTCTGTCTGGAAGTGTTCGCCGATGGCGCCGCCCAGGGCGATCCCAACAGCTGGCCGCTGCCGCTGGAAACCATCCTGTCCAAGGATTACGCGGCCATGCGCTTCGAGCTGATGCGGATGCGCGAGCCCAAGCGGGTGGACCCCGCCCGCGTACCCTATCCGGGGTCGAACCACCTGACCGTTGTGGATCGTGACGGCAATATTGCCACGGTCCTCCATTCCGTCATGTCCAGCGCCTGGTCGAACGGGCTGATCGTGGACGGTATGAACCTGTGGGCCGGCGGTGTGCATTTCTTCCGCACCATGCCGAAGCCGGGGGATCGCGGCACCTGCTATGTCGCCCCGCACATCATCTTTGACGCGGATGGAAAGCCGGTGCTGGCCGCCGGGTCGCCCAGTGTCGGCCTGATCCCGAATTGCGTGACCAACGCGCTCAACATTCTGGATTTCGGGATGGATATCGAGAGTTCGGTCCACCGGCCGCGCATCGGCGGCCCGACCTATGGTCCGGACAGCCTTTCACCCGATGCCTTCACGCTGGAGGTGGATTGCGGCACGCCGGAAATCCATGCCGGCGTGCGGGCACGCGGGCTTCGGATGGAACTGGTCAATCCCTGGAACTACCATAATGGCAGCTATGAGGGCGTGCATATCGCTGCCGACGGGACGGCCAGCGCCTGCGCCGACCCGCGCCGAACCGGTGTTGCCGACGCGGTCTGACCACCACCTCCTTCCCGACCATCGCCCGCTCGCACGAAGCCGGCCGCTACCCAAGGAAACCGCGATGAGCGCTTCCACCACCCTGGCCGATCTGGCCGCACGCTTCTGGACCTTCCAGTGCCAGGAGTTCCCGATCACCGCCATCGCCGCCGGTGTCGCCACCGGCGCGAACCAGCTGCTGCACGAGGCGCCTGCCGATTTTGAGCGGCGGGCCGCCTGGGCCCGGGCGGCGCTGGCCGAGCTTGCCAGCATCGATCCGGCGCCGCTGAGCGTTCAGGACCGGGCCACGCACCGGCTGCTCGACCATGAGTTCCGGTCCCTGGTGGAGATGGTGGATGCTGGTGCCCATCTGCGGCCCACGCTGTATCCGCTGGGGCCGGAATTCACGCTGATCTATTGGGCCAACTCCACCGCGCTGGCGACGGCCGATGATGCACGGCGCTACCTTCAGCGTCTGGCGACGACCGCGGCCTCCTTCGCGACGGTGCAGGAAAGCCTGTCGAGGGGCGTTGCCGCCGGTATGGCCCATCCCCGTCTCGTCGTTGAACGGGCCATCGCACAGATCCGTGGCCAGATGTCGATGCCCGTGCAGGAGAATGCCTTTTACGGTCCGCTGGCACGGGCCGCGGGCCGGGGGCGGGCGATGGCGGCCCTGGCCGAGGAAGGACGCAAGCTGGTCGAGACGGTGGTGGTGCCCGCCTTCCTGGCCTATGCCCGTTATCTTGAACGCACGATATTGCCGCCCGCCCGCGACAGCCTTGCCTGTAGTGATGATGTCGATGGCCAGCGTCACTACACCTATCATATCGGCCAGTATACGACGCTCGACCTGCCGCCCGCCGACATCCATGCCATCGGCCTGAAGGAGGTCGGGCGCATCAAGGGGGAAATGCTGGCTGTTGCCGGGGCCGCCGGCTTCCCCGATGACCTTGAAGGCTTCCGCCAGCATCTGCAAACCGACAAGCAGCAGTTCGCCGCCAGTGCCGAGGCATTGCGTGAGCAGATCGAAATCCTGTCCAAGCGCATCGACGCTCGCATACCCGAGTATTTCGGCCGTATCCCGCGCATCACCTATGGCATCAACTCTATTCCGGTGGCCGTGGCCGACAAGATGCCGCCGGCCTATGCGCAGCCCAATCCCGCCGATGGCAGTGCGGCCGGCATCCACTGGATCACCTCGCTGCCGGGCAAATGCCCGCGCTATATGCATCTGCCACTGGCCTTGCATGAGGCCTGGCCAGGGCATCTGATGCATCTGGCTCTGATCCAGGAAATGGACCAGCTTCCCGACTTCCGCCGGTTCGGTGCCCTGAAATATGCCGCCTGCCTGGAAGGCTGGGCGCTCTATTGCGAGGCGCTGGGCGAGGATATGGGCTTCTACGACACGCCGGAGAAGCGGTATGGACGCCTGGAAATGGAGATGTGGCGCGCCCTGCGCCTGGTGCTGGATACCGGCATCCACGCCCAGGGCTGGGGCCGGGATCAGGCGATCGCCTATTTCCGTCAGAACATGGCCATGCCGCTGGAAACGCTGACTGCGGAGGTCGACCGCTATATCGGCATGCCGGGGCAGGCGCTGGCCTATCAGCTTGGCAATCTGAAGTTCCGCGAACTGCGCGCCCGTGCCGAGGCGGCCTTGGGAGAGGGGTTCCGCATCCGCGATTTCCACGACACACTGATGGCGGCCGGGGCGGTGACGCTGCCCGTGCTTGAAATGTTGATTGACGACTGGATCGCCGGCAGCACAATGGCCGCCGCATCCTGACGGGAGATGAAGTGCGATGACGACCGACAGCCCCATCGGAGAGGCCGGGCGCCCGTGGGGGGAGCGGGAGCGCGACCAGTGGCGGTCCCGGCAATCCCGGCGCCGCTTCTATGACAAGGACATCGTCACGCGGATCGATGCCCTGGGGGACCGTTTCGAGCGGACCGTCTATGGGCAGGTACGATATGCCGGCGACGCCTATACGCTCTACGCACTGCGCAGCCGTGTGATGCGTCCGGGGCTGCCGGCGGTCCTGGTGACCGGGGGGGTGCATGGTTATGAAACCAGCGGCGTCCTCGGCGCGCTGGCCTTCCTCGATCAGGCTGCCGGGGCCTATGCCGGCAGGGTCAATCTGCTGGTCGCCCCCTGTGTCAGCCCCTGGGCCTATGAGCGGATCCACCGCTGGAATCATGATGCCGTGGATCCAAACCGCAATTTCCGGCCGGGCGGGCCGGTTGAGGCGACGGCGCTGATGGATCTCACGCAATCCTTTGCCAATGATTACCTCCTGCATATCGACCTGCATGAGACCACGGACACCGACCGGACCGAGTTCGGCCCCGCCTTGAGCGCCCGTGACGGTAAGGTCTTCGTGGAGGAGGAGACGCCGGACGGTTTCTATCTGGTGGCTGACAGCGAGGATCGGCAGCTTGATTTCCAGAAAGCCATCATTGCCGAGGTCGAGAAGGTAACCCATATCGCGCCGCCGGATGCGCAGGGTGAAATCATCGGATCGCCCGTCATCGCCCATGGCATCATCGAATATCCGGTTGCGCAACTGGGGCTTTGCCCCTCCATCACGAATGCGCGTTTCAAGACGACGACGGAGGTTTATCCCGACAGCTCGCGCACGACCCCGGACATCTGCATCCGGGCGCAGGTGGCGGCCGTGCGGGCGGCGCTTGATTTCGCCTTGGCCCATTCAGGGGGAAAGGCCGGCTGATTGCCGATCCCTTTCCCCTCGTCCCCGTGCCCCCAGTCTGACACTGTCCCGCAGCGCCGGCCCCTCGGGAGGAGCCCTTGCAGACGCCCCGCCGTTTCCTGCCGTCCCTGCCGCTCCTGTCCGCCTTCGAGGCGGCGGCGCGGACAGGCAGCATCACGGCCGCCGCCCGTGAACTCTGCCTGACGCAGAGTGCCGTCAGCCGCCAGATCAAGGCGCTGGAGGAACAGCTTGAGGTCGAACTGTTCCATCGCGAACGCCAGACCATTCACCTGACCGTGGCGGGCGACGGCTATGCGCGGGAAATAAGAGAGGCGTTGCGCCGGATCAGCACCGCCTCGCTCAATCTCCGTGCCAACCCGTCGGGCGGGACGTTGAACCTGGCGGTCCTGCCCACCTTCGGCACGCGCTGGCTGGCCCCACGGCTTCCTTCCTTCATGGCAGCCCATCCGGGCATCACCATCAATCTGGTGACCCGGCCCGGCCGGTTTGAATTCCGACTGGAAGCCATCGATGCCGCCATCCATTTCGGCCCGGCGGAATGGCCCGGTGCCGAACTGGCCATGCTGATGCCGGAGACGGTGATTCCCGCCTGTTCCCCTTCCCTGAAGGAACGGTTTGCGTTCGATCTGGTCGCCGACATCCGCAAGGCACCGCTGCTCCATCTGACCAGCCGGCCCGATGCCTGGGAGCAATGGCTGCGGGCCAACGGTGTCGATGCCCATGGCGTCCATGGCATGCTGATCGACCAGTTCGCCACGGCCGCCCAGGCCGCGGTGGCGGGATTGGGCGTGGCCCTGCTGCCCGACCTGCTGATCGGTGAGGAACTGCGATCGGGCCAACTGGTCCCCGCGTTGGACCGGCCGATGCGCAGCACGGAATGTTATCACCTCGTCTGGCCCACTGACCGTGCGAGCCATCCCCGGCTGGCGGCGTTCCGGGAGTGGATACTGGCGGAGACATCGGCGGCGCGGGCGGGGGCCTGACCGCCCTTTTCACCAGCGCATGGATGCGGCATGCACGATCTGGGCTCCGGCCTCGAAGAAGGCTTCCCGTGCCCGGCCCAGGCGCGGCCGGGTGACCGGCGACACGGGCAGCGGCAATTCCCCATCCTGCAGGGTGCCCTGCATCAGGGCCGCCGCCAGCCTGCCGAAAACAGTTCCGGGCGCGATGCCCCGGCCATTATAGCCGCTGAAGCTGATCACATTGTCGGCGAAGCGGTGGAAACGTGGCAGATTGTCGCCCGTCATGCCGATCTGGCCATACCATTCCGCCGCGAACGTGACCGGGCCGATCTGGGGGAACAGCCGGCGCAGGGCACGGTGCGCCCAGGCCCGGTGGATGGCGGTGCCGGTGCCGCGCAGCGCGCCGACGCTGCCGAACACCATCCGCCCGGCCCGGTCCATGCGGAAGGAACTCAACACATCGCGCGTGTCCCAGGCCCCTTCGCGGCCGGGCAGGATGGTCTCGCGGATGTCCGGGGGCAGGGGCGGGGTCGCGACATTGAAATAGGGCAGGTGGACCTGTTCGGTCCGCACCTGCGACCAGGGGCCGCTGGCATAGGCGTCCGTTGCCACGATCACCCGGTCCGCCGTCAAGGTCCCGTGACCGGTGGACAGACGCCATTTTCCGCCCTGCGCCTGTGCATCCCTGACCGCGCTGCCGGTGAATATCCGGGCGCCGGCGGCCAGGGCGGCGCGGGTCAGGCCACGGGCATAGGCCAGCGGCTGGATCGTGCCGGCGCGGGCATCCAGCAGGGCGCCGGCATAGGCGGATGATCCCGTCCGCGCCCGCGTCTCCGCCGCGTCCAGCAGCCGGACGGGGGCACCGCGCAGCACCCATTGCGCCTGACGCCGCGCGATCTCCGCCAGACCGCCGCGCCCGACCGCGCAATGCAGCGTGCCGCTTCGTTCAGCCTCGCACTCGATGCCCAGCCGATCCACCAGGGCGAACACCTCCCGCGGGCCGTCGCCCAGCAGGTTCAGCAGCCGCTCCCCCCGCACCGGCCCCAGGACGTCGCACAGATGGTCGGGCATGACCCACATGCCGGCATTGACCAGCCCGACATTGCGGCCCGCCCCGCCGAACCCGGGTTCCACCGCTTCCAGAACGGTGACCGCAACCCCGGCTTCGGCCAGATGCAGCGCCGCCGACAGGCCGGTATAGCCGCCGCCGATGACGGCCACATCGGTCCGTGCATCCCCGTGCAAGGGTGTGCAGGCGACGGGCGCCGGCGCAGTCTTTTCCCAAAGGCCATGGGAGCGGTCATTTCCCAACATCTGTTGTTCCACGTCCGGAAATCGGTGAGTCCCGGATAAGCGATGGCGGATGGGTATGATCCTGCATAGCGATGATTGCTCCAAACATCATTCCCCCATGGAATGAAATGCGGGGGGGAGGGGCCGTCGCGCTGTGTGCAGGTCATTCTGGCGTGGAATGAGGTCTTGATAATCCCTGATTTGATTGCCGGCACTCGTCCGACGAAGCTCCCCGCCGTTTATTGCACCAGCCTGGGAGCCGCAGATGACGAGGACGGATTGTGTCCCGCCGGATGAAATCCGCGCCCTGTTTTCCATCGCCCTGTCGGACATGTACCGGACCGAGGTGCCGCAATATGGCGCGTTGCTGGAACTGGTGGCATCGGTGAACGCCGATGCGCTGGCATCCGCACCGGACTTGATGGCCCGTCTGGAATGCCGTGGCGAACTGGCCCGGCTGGATGTCGAACGCCATGGCGCCATCCGGGTGGGCACGGCCGCCGAACTGTTCGACATGCGCCGGCTGTTCGCGGTCATGGGCATGGTTCCCGTCGGTTACTATGATCTGTCGGTGGCCGGTGTGCCGGTGCATTCCACGGCTTTCCGGCCCGTGGGCGCGGCTGACCTGCGCCGCAATCCGTTTCGCGTCTTCACCTCGCTGTTGCGCCTGGACCTGATCGGGGATGAAGCGTTGCGGGCAGAGGCGGCGGCCATCCTGTCGGCCCGGCGGATATTCACGCCGCGCGCCATGGAACTGGTAGCGGTGTCGGAGACACAGGGCGGCCTGGACCATGACCAGGCGGCCGGGTTCGTGCGCGAGGCGCTGGAGACCTTCCGCTGGCATGCGCAGGCGAATGTCGGTTTGTCGACCTACAAGGCGCTGGTGGCCGCACACCGGCTGGTTGCCGATATCGTCAGTTTCAAGGGGCCGCATATCAACCACCTGACCCCGCGCACCCTGGATATCGATGCGGCACAGGCCCGCATGGTTGCGCAGGGCATGGCGGCGAAGGCGCAGATCGAAGGGCCGCCGCGGCGCGACTGCCCCATCCTATTGCGCCAGACCAGCTTCAAGGCCCTGTCGGAACCGGTTGGTTTCGCCACCGGCCAAGGGGATGTGCTGGGCACCCATACGGCCCGTTTCGGGGAGATTGAACAGCGCGGTGCCGCCCTGACGCCCAAGGGCCGGCTGCTGTATGACCAGTTGCTGGCGGCGGCGCGGCGCGACGCGCAGGCGGGATCGGGCGATGATGGGCAGGCCCTGGCGATGCGCTTTCGTGCCTTTCCCGACGATTGGCGGATGCTGCGCGATCAGGGGCTGGCCTTCTTCCGCTATTTCCCCACGCCGGCCGGGCTGGCGGCGCCTGAAGACCGGATGTCGGTCCTGTCGGTGGATGACCTCGTGGACCGGGGTTATCTGGGATATGAGCCGATCACCTATGAGGATTTCCTGCCCGTCAGTGCAGCCGGGATATTCCAGTCCAATCTTGGCGCAGGGGAGCGGCGGCAATATGACGAGCGCTCCAGCCGTGCATCGTTCGAACAGGCGCTGGGCGCGCCTGTCCGCGATGAAATGGTTCTCTATGCGGACGAGCAGTCCCTGTCGATCCGCACAGCCCTGGCGCGGCTGGGGCTGGACCCGGACCTGCCCTTGAAGGCGGAAGCGTGAAGGTGGAACCGGTCCCCCGGTTTCTGGCGGCGCTGCGGGACAGTTCCTATCGCGGCGACATCGCCGATGATGCGGCAACCCGCACGGTCTTCGCCACGGACAACAGCATCTATCAGCGTCCGCCCGCCGCCATCCTGTTCCCGCGCGATGGCCATGATATCGCAACCATCGTCAGGCTTGCGGCATCCGCCGATCATGGTCCCATTCCCCTGGCGCCCAGGGGCGGGGGGACCGGCACGAACGGACAGTCGCTGACCGCCGGTGTGGTGATCGACACCTCGCGCCATATGAACCGGATCGAGGGGCTGGACCCGGAACGGCTGACCGTCACCGTCCAGCCGGGGGTGGTGCTGAACCAGCTCAACGCCTTCCTGCGGCCCCACGGCCTGTTCTTTGCGCCCACCGTCTCCACCGCCTCGCGGGCCACGCTGGGCGGCATGGTGGCCACCGATGCCTCGGGCAAGGGGTCCCGGATCTATGGCAAGACGTCGGACTATATCGACGGGATGGAGGTCGTGCTGGCCGATGGCTCCAGCCACGCCGTCGCGGCCCTGGACCGGGACGCGCTGCGGCGGGTCATGCGGCAGGACGATCTGGCGGGGCGGCTGCACCGCGAGGTGCATCGTGTCGTCACCCGACACCATGACCTGATCGCTGAAATCTTTCCCCGCATGAACCGGGGCCTGACCGGTTATAATCTGCGCAATGTCCTGGGCGGGGACGGACTGTTCCGGCTGCACTATCTTCTGGCGGGATCGGAGGGGACGCTGGCTGTAACCACGCGCCTGACCCTGCGCGTGCGGCCCATTCCCGCCTGTCGTGCGCTTGTGGGCATCCGTTACGGGTCCTTCAACGGTGCCCTGGCCGATATCGGGCGGCTGCTGGCGGCGGACCCGGCGGCCATCGAGATCCTGGACGACAAGATCCTCCGCCTCGCACGCCAGGACCCCGTCTGGGCCGATATAGACGGCGTGCTGGGTGGTCCTGCGACAATGCCCGTCGGCGGGCTGAACATCGTGGAGTTCGTGGCCGACCGGCCGGCGGTGCTGGAACAGGCGCTGCATCGCCTGTCGGCCATGCTGACCGGCGATGCCGGGGCGGTGCTGGATTGGGCCATCGTGCGCGACCCCGCCACCATCGCGCAGCTCTGGTCCCTGCGGGAAAGGGCGGTGGGCCTGCTGGGCCGGCTGGACGGGCGGCACCAGGGAACCCCCTTTGTCGAGGATGCGGCGGTCCCGCCCGAGCGCCTGGTGGACTTCATCACCGGGTTCCGCGCCATTCTGGATGGCCACGGCCTGGATTTCGGCATGTTCGGTCATGCGGATGTCGGCTGCCTGCATGTCCGCCCGGCGCTGGATATGCGCGACCCCGCCCACGCCGCCCTGATCCGCCCCATCTCCGACGCGGTGGCGGCGCTGGCCAGGCGCCATGGCGGCCTGTTGTGGGGCGAACATGGGCGGGGGTTCCGGGGCGAATATTCGCCCATCTTCTTCGGGCCGGTGCTGTACGATGAGCTTTGCCGCATCAAGCGGGCGGCCGATCCATTGAACCTGCTGAACCCTGGCAAGCTGGCATCGCCCGACGGGGGGCGGCCGGTTGACCGGATCGATGGCGTGCCGTTCAGGGGGGGCTTCGACCGGGAAATCGGCCCGGCTCTGGCCCGGCCTTTTGAAAAGGCCGTCGCCTGCAATGGCAATGGCGCCTGCTTCAACTGGGATGCCGACGATGCGATGTGTCCCTCCTACAAGGCGACGCGCGACCGGCGGCAATCCCCCAAGGGCCGCGCCGCCCTGCTGCGGGAATGGGCGCGGCTGAAAAGCCTGCCCACAGCACCCGCCACCCTGGAGGCATTTGAAGGCGAGGTGCATGCAGCATTGGCAAGCTGCCTGTCCTGCAAGGCCTGCGCGGGGCAATGCCCTGTCAAGGTCGATATCCCCGCCATGCGGGCCCGTTTTCTTCATGCCTTCCACCAGCACCGCCCTCGGCCGCTGCGCGATCCCCTGGTGGCGCGCATGGAAACACTGCTGCCGATGGCCCGCCGGGTGCCGCGATTGGCCAATCTGCTGCTGGGATGGGCGTCCGGCCTTTTGCGCGACCGCTTCGGCCTGATCGACCTGCCCCGCATTGATCCGGCGCGCGGTGGCCGCCACCCGTCTTCCGCCGATCTTGCCATCTGGTCCGGGCTTGCTCCGGCTGACAGGGTGCGCACGGTCCTGCTGCTGGAGGATAGTTTCACCGGCAGCTTCGACGGGGCCACGGTGCACGCGGTGCGTGACCTGCTGATCACCCTGGGGTACCGGGTTCATCAGATCGCCGCCCGGCCCAATGGCAAGGCCCTGCATGTGCAGGGCATGCTGGACCGGTTCGCCCTTGTGGCGCGGGCGGCCTGCGATTTCCAGGGGCGGCTGCTGGATGCCGGCGTGCCGGTCATCGGCATCGAACCGGCGGCCCTGCTCATGCAGGACCAGGAATACCGGGGGCATGCGCCACCCCGCGACGATGGCCGCCGCATCCTGTCGGTGGAGGATTTCCTGGCCGGGGAGATCGCCGCCGGGCGGCTCCCGGTGCCGGATGGGTCACGGCAGGGGACAACCTTCCGGCTGTTTGCGCATTGCACTGAACGGACAGCCACGCCCCGCGCGCCCAGGCTCTGGAAGGACATCTTCGCCGCCTTCGGCCTTACGCTCGAAATCCAGGCGACGGGCTGCTGCGGCATGGCCGGCCTGTTCGGGCATGAACGCGAACAGGCCGGCCTGTCGGCAAGACTGTTCGAGATGAGCTGGCGGCCGAAGCTGACGGGCATCCCGGCCGGGCAGGTGCTTGCCACGGGCTTTTCCTGTCGTTGCCAGATCCACCGCATGGCCGGCTTCCGGCCCCGTCACCCCGCAGAGGCGCTGCTGGCCCATCTGCGGCATTCCCATCATTCATAAGGAACCCTGTCATGCCCGCCACCCCGACTTCCCTGATTGCCGAGACCCTGTCCCTGCTGGACCGGTTCGGCGTGGACAAGGATCGCCACCTGGCGGGGACCCTTACCTCCCGCTCGCCGGTTACCGGCGAGACACTGGCCGCCCGCTCGCCGGTTACCGGCGAGACACTGACCCAAGTGCGGGAGGCCGGTGCGGTGGAGGCGGCACAGGTCATTGATCAGGCCCATCAGGCGTTCCTGCAATGGCGCCTGGTGCCGGCCCCCCGCCGGGGCGAACTGCTGCGCCTGTTCGGCGAGGTTTTGCGCAGCCACAAGGCAGCACTGGGCCGCCTTGTCTCCATCGAGGCGGGCAAGATCATCTCCGAAGGGCTGGGCGAGGTGCAGGAGATGATCGATATCTGCGACTTCGCCGTGGGCCTGTCGCGCCAGCTTCACGGTCTGACCATCGCGACGGAGCGGGCGGAACACCGGATGATGGAGACCTGGCACCCGCTGGGTGTCACCGGCATCATCTCCGCCTTCAATTTCCCCGTGGCCGTCTGGGCATGGAACGCCGCCCTGGCGCTGGTGGCCGGCAATGCCGTGGTATGGAAGCCGTCGGAAAAGACGCCGCTGACGGCGCTGGCCGTGGATGCGCTGTTCGCCCGCGCCATGGAGCGGTTCCGCGCCGATGGCGGCACGGCGCCGGAGGGTCTGTCCGGCCTGTTGATCGGCGGACGCGCGGTGGGCGAGATGCTGGTCGACCATCGCCATGTGCCGCTGGTGTCGGCCACGGGGTCGACGGCGATGGGCCGGGCCGTCGGCCCGCGTCTGGCGTCCCGCTTTGCCCGCGCCATTTTGGAACTGGGCGGCAATAACGCCGCCATCGTGGCGCCCACGGCCGATCTCGACCTCGCCTTGCGCGGCATTGCCTTCGCGGCGATGGGGACGGCCGGCCAGCGCTGCACCAGCCTGCGCCGTCTGTTCATCCATGACAGCCTTTATGACAGCTTCGTGCCGCGCCTGAAGCAGGCCTATGCCACGGTGCCGGTGGGCAACCCGCTGGTGGAGAGCAGCCTCGTCGGGCCACTGATCGACCGGCAGGCCTTCGAAGCCCAGCAGGCGGCCCTGGCCGACGCCGTGGCCGCAGGCGGCGTTCTATCCGGCGGCGGGCGGGTGGAATCCGGCTTCGGTCCCGACGCCTATTATGTCCGCCCGGCCCTGGTCGAAATCGCCGGCCAGCACGGACCGGTGGAGAAGGAGACCTTCGCACCGATCCTCTATGTGATGCGCTACAGCGATTTCGACGCCGCCTTGACACAGCACAATGCCGTTCCCCAGGGCCTTTCCTCCTCGATCTTCACCAACGACATCCGGGAGGCGGAGACCTTCCTGTCTGTCCGTGGGTCAGATTGCGGCATCGCCAATGTCAATATCGGCCCCTCGGGTGCGGAGATCGGCGGGGCTTTCGGGGGTGAGAAGGAGACGGGCGGCGGGCGGGAATCCGGGTCGGACGCCTGGAAGGCCTATATGCGGCGGGCGACCAACACCGTGAATTACGGGCGCACCCTGCCGCTCGCCCAAGGGGTGAGGTTCGATATCTGAAACTGCTTTCAGGGACCTTTGGTCAGAAAATCCGCGGCACGTTCGCCGATCATGATGCTGGGGGCGTTCGTGTGGCCGCCGATCAATGTGGGCATGATGGAGGCGTCGGCGACGCGCAGCGCTTCCACGCCATGCACCTGCAGGGCGGCATTGACCACACTCTCGTCATCCGTGCCCATCCGGCAGGTGCAGGCCGGATGCTGGGCCGTGACGGCGACGGACCGGATATAGCGGTCCATCGCCTGCCGGTCGGCCATTTTGGGGCCGGGAAACACCTCCTCGCCCACGAAATCACGGATCGGGTCCGTCGCCATCAGGTCGCGCGTCCATTCGATCGAATGGCGCAGCAGATCGACATCCCCGGGGTCGGACAAGAGGTTGAAGCGGATTTCCGGGGCCATCAGGGGATCGGCCGACCGCAGGCGGACGGTTCCCCGGCTGCCCGGCCGCAGCACGCAGTTCAGCGAGGTCAGCATGTCCTCATGCGGTGGCCGGATGCCGGGAAACCAGACATGGGCGCTCAGGCTGGTCGGCATCAGGATATTCTCCAGATCCGGCCGTTCCAGCCCTGCGTGCGAGCGGTAATAGGCGATGGCGGTCAGGGGCTGGGTCCCCATCATGCCCTTGCCGGTCAGCGCCCAGCGCAATGCGGACAGCGCCACCCGGTCGGCCCGCAATTTCGCGCGCAGCGGGAAGGGGCGCGTGCCCCGGAACCCCATGGGCACCAGCGGGTGGTCCTGCAGGTTGCTGCCCACACCGGTCAGGTCCGCCACCACATCAATTCCCTGCGCATGCAGATGGTCGGCGGGGCCGATGCCCGACAGCATCAGCAGGTGCGGTGAAGCATAGGCGCCGCCGCACAGCACGATTTCACCCGTGCAATGGGCGGTGAGGGTCCGGCCCGCCTGCCGGTATTCCACCCCCACGGCGCGGGTTCCCTGAAATAGGATGCGGGTCGCCTGCGCCCCGGTCCTGATCGTCAGGTTGGGCCGGCCGCGCGCCGGCGCCAGGAAGGCGCTGGCGGTGCTGGCCCGGCGTCCCCGTCCGACCGTCAGGTCCGGCAGGCCGAAACCTTCCGAGGTGCCCGCCTCGAAATCGTCGGTGACGGGATGGCCCAGGGCGCGGGCCGTCGCCTGCATGGCCCGGACCAGCGGATCGTCATGCGACATGCGCGACACGCTCATCGGGCCGTCGCTGCCATGCCAATGGCTGGTCCCCCGTTCGCTACGCTCCGATTTGCGGAAATAGGGCAGGACATCATCGAAGGACCAGCCTTTGGCCCCCATCTGCGCCCATTGATCATAGTCGCCGGGATGGCCGCGCGAATACATCATGCCATTCACGGCCGATGATCCGCCCAGTACCTTGCCGCGTGCCGCCGGGATGGACCTTTCCGCCGCGTGCGGCTCCGGCTCCGATTTGTAGCCCCAGTCGAACAGCATGTGCTGACGCAGCAGGCGGAAGGCGACCGGCATGTGGATCAGCAGGCTGCGGTCGCGGGGACCGGCTTCCAGCAGCAGGACGCCAATATCGGGATCCTCGCTCAGCCTTGCCGCGACCACGGCTCCGGCCGACCCGCCGCCGATGATGATGAAGTCGTGCCGGCTTCCGTCATTCCCGTTCTTCATGCGCCGGCAACCTGTTCCTGGGTGATCATCATCGGGTCCAGGCTATTGGAACCGGCATCGCCGATGCGTTTGTGCTGATCTTCCAGCATGGGTTTATCCTTCCGCCCGGCGGTGGGGTGCAGCATCGTCCGCCGCCGCGCCGAATAATCAACAGGGTTCATGCGGGCGCGCCGCATGCCGCTGGCACAGCAATGCATACTCCCCGCCATCGCCGGTGTCATGCCGCGGCCGGACCCATGCTGGTACCAGCCGTCTTGCAGGAAATTTCCCATGCTGGCCTCGCCCCCCCCCGATATTGTTGTTTTGCCGCGCACCCGCCGGTGGCCCGGTTTCCGGCCAATGTCGGCGGGGGCTCGATCATGCGTCAAATGACTTGTGGTCAATTGGTATTCTCCGGAAGAATAATGGGGGGATATTCCACTAAGGAATGCGAATACCCAGCAAAGCATTAGACGGGAATGCCGGTCGTTGGCAGGTTTCACCGGTTCGGTTTTGCAATGGAGAGGGGCGATCCGGTGCCTGGTGGAATGACAAGCAGCTGTGCGTCACGGTCTGGAACGGAACGCGCGGGGCCGGCCCTATGAGCGTGATGCCTTCCGCGACCAGCCGTCTGCCGCTGGGCCTCGTCCTCGCCTACCACGCCGCCATCGATCCCGACCGGCCGGCGCTGACCCAGGATGGCGTGACCTTGAGCCGGGCCGAACTGGATGCCCGCGCCAACCGCCGTGCCCGCCTGCTGGCCCGTCACGGGGTGAGGCAGGGGGATTTCGTCATCTTCGCCCTGCCCAATTCCATCGCCTTTTTCGAGACCAGCTTCGCCCTGTGGAAGCTGGGGGCCGTGCCCTGTCCGATCTCGCCCAAGATGCCGGCGGCCGAATGCGCCGCCATTGTGGCGGCGGTGTCGCCGCGTCTGGTAATCGGGCCGCCCGGCCTGTGCTTCGCCCGGTGCCCGACCCTGGCGCCGGATATGGAACCGGGGCCAGAGGATGGCGACCAGCCCCTGCCGGCGTGCGTGTCCCCTTCCTGGAAGGCGATCACCAGCGGTGGTTCGACCGGGCGGCCCAAGGTCATCGTCACCAATGTCGACGGGCGGGCCGATCCGGTGGGGGCCGGCTATGCCTTGCAACAGGCGGGTGACACCATCCTCAATCCAGGGCCGCTTTATCATAATGCCGCCTTCAGTGCCGCGCATCAGTGCCTGTTCGGCGGCGGCCATGTGGTCAATATGGAACGGTTCGATGCGGAGGCCTGTCTGGCCCTGATCGAGCGCCACCGCGTCAGCTATGTGATGATGGTTCCCACCATGATGGGCCGTATCTGGCGCCTGCCGGAAGCGGTGCGGGGCCGGTACGACCTGTCCGGCCTGCGCACCCTGGTGCATCTGGGCGGCCCCTGTTCGCCGTGGCTGAAGGAAAGCTGGATCGGCTGGATCGGGCCGGATCGGCTGTTCGAGATTTATGCGGGAACGGAGGGGATCGGGGCTACAATCATCAGCGGGACCGACTGGCTGGCCCATCGCGGATCGGTCGGCCGCCCGGCGCCGGGCACCGAAATGGCGATCCTGCGTCCCGATGGCTCGCCCTGTGCGCCCGGAGAGGTGGGGGAGATTTTCTTCCGTCAGGCGTCCGGGGCGGGTCCCAATTTCCACTATATCGGATCGGAGATGAAGGTCACCGATGGCTGGACGTCGCTGGGCGACCTGGGCCATGTCGATGAAGAGGGGTTCCTCTATATCTCCGACCGCCGCACCGACCTGATCATCTCCGGTGCCGTCAATATCTATCCGGCGGAGGTGGAGGCGGCGATCGAGCGCCATCCGGATGTGCGCGGCAGCGTGGTGATCGGCCTGCCCGACGATGATCTGGGCAACCGGGTGCATGCCATCGTGCAGGTCTCACCCGGTCAGGCCCCACCCTTGGACGCGGAGACTTTGGCGGCCTACCTCGCCACGCAACTGGCCCGCTACAAGGTCCCGCGAAGCTTCGAATTCGTCACCACCGACCTGCGCGACGAGGTGGGCAAGGCCCGCCGCAGCCAGTTCCGCCAGGAACGCCTTTCCCAGGAAAACATGGGTAGAAAATGAACCAGCATGAATTTTCGCCGGACAATGGTCCATTGGCTGAACCGGATGCGGACGGCAATGTCATCAATGTGACGCGGGCCGAGAGCCATGTCGCCATCGTCCGCTTTGCCCGGCCACCCAGCAATTATTTCAGCATTCCCCTGCTCTCGGCGCTGGCAGGCGCGCTGGAGCAGGTGGACGCCGATCCCGATATCCACGCCATCGTTCTGGCGGCCGAGGGCCGGAATTTCTGCGCCGGGGCCGAACTGACCCAGGCGCATGAGAAGCCGGAGCAGATCTATGCAGCAGCATACCGTCTGTTTGCCATCCGCAAGCCCATCGTGGCGGCGGTGCAGGGAGCGGCCATCGGCGGCGGGCTGGGCCTGACCCTGATCGCCGATTTCCGTGTGGTCGCCCCCAGCACGCGCATGGCGGTGAATTTCGTGAAGATCGGCATCCATCCGGGCTTTGCCATCACCCTGCTGCTGCCGCGTGTGGTGGGACAGCAGAAGGCCGCCGAGTTGCTCTATACCGGCCGGCGCATCAATGGGGAGGAGGCGCTGCGTATCGGTCTTGCCGACCGGCTGGTCGAGGAAGGGGACTTGTTCGACACCGCCCTGACGCTGGCCCGGCAGATCGCGGAGAATGCTCCCCTGGCCGTGGAAGCCACGCGGGCCACCCTGCGCGACGGCCTGCTGGACGACATCCGCCGGCAGACCGATATTGAGGCGCGCAAGCAGAATGAGCTGAGCATCACCGACGATTTCGCCGAGGGCATCCTGGCCGTGCAGGAACGGCGGGCCGGGAACTGGAAGCGGCGGTAGGCGGGCAGTCTCGCCGCTCTGTGCAAAGACAGCACCGCCCTTGGACGGTGCTGTCTTTGTTTGCATATTCCGCTATTTTCCCTGTAGCGCCTCCCGCCGGATCAGCCAGGCGGTGATCGCCTGGCACAGGAAGGCCAGGATGATGAAGGGTGTCAGCCATTGCAGGGCCATGGCCAGACCGGCCGTGCCGTAAACCGGCGTCAGCCGGTCGCTGACCATGCCCACGAACAGCGGGCCGCAGCCCAGGCCCAGCAGGTTCAGCAGGAACAGCAGCGTGGCGCTGACCGTCGCCCGGTACTGGGGCGGCGTGCGGTTCTGCAGCAAGGCCAGCGCCGGCACCAGATAGATGGATGTCAGCATGGTGGGCGGCACCAGCAGCAGCAGCGACAGCGACCAGTCATCCACCATGGTGAAGCCGAACAGAAACGGCACCACCAGCAGCATGCCGAGGCCGGGCAGCAGGGCGTACCAGATGGGATTGCGCGCCCCCGCCTTGTCCGCGACCATTGCGCCGATCCAGGCGGCGACAACCATCGAACCCGCGACCAGAACCCCGAAATAGCCGCTGATCTGGCCCAACGACATGCCCTGCACCCGGCTGAGGAAGGCCGGCGTCCAGTTCAGCAGCCCGTAGGAGCAGAAGGAGGTCAGACCGCAGGCAAGGCCCGTGAAGATGAAGATCGGTGACCGCCAGAAATAGCTCAGCGCCTCCATCAGGCGGGGCGGGCCGGCGTCGGACGGGGCCGCCGCGTCGAAACGCCCGCGAACGGGCTCCCGCACGATCAGCAGCAGCAGCGGCGCGAAAAGCACGCCGACCAGACCGATCACGACGAAAGCCGTGCGCCAGCCATAGGCGTCGGCAATCGCCGCACCGGCCACGGCGCCGACGAAGCTGCCGGCGGGCACGCCCAGCAGATAGAGCGCCAGGGCCCGCCCGCGTTTATGGGCCGGAAAATAATCGGCGATGATCGAGTATGACGGGGGCGAACAGCCCGCCTCCCCGATGCCGACGCCGATGCGGGCCAGCGCCAGGCTGACAAAGCCGGTGGCCAGACCCGACAGGGCGGTGAAGATGCTCCAGATGCCGCAGGCCGCCGCGATCAGGCGGGTGCGATTGCCCCGGTCGGCGATCATCGCCACCGGAATGCCGAAGAACGTATAGAACAGCGCGAACATCAGCCCCGTCAGCATGCCGATCTGGGTATCGCTGAGGCCGAGATCCTGCTTCACCGGCTCTACCAGGATCGACAGCAATTGCCGGTCCACGAAGTTCAGCATGTAGGCGAAGCCCAGCACCGCCACGACAACATAGCGGTAGCGCGCGTCCGGTTCGGATGGGGAGGTGCTCAAGGCCGGGTCCTGTCTGTTCATGGTTGGACGTGTTGGGGGAATGCCTTATACCAAGTCCCGGTGATCGCAACCGATCACCGGCCTCAATCGCCGGCGCCCACATCCGTGAGCTTGGCTACGCCGCATGTGCGGCGCGGCGGCGGTCGCCGCCGTACCAGATCCCGGTGAGTGCAACTCACCGGGATCTGGTATTACAGCAGCCCGACGATGGAGATGGAGCAGATGCCGTGGAACGGCGCGCCGCCCAGATTATGGGCCAGCGCGTTCACCACCGGCTGCTGTCGCTGGCGGGCACCGGCCCGGCCCAGAAGCTGGAGATAATTCTCATAGACCATGCGGATACCGGTGGCGCCGATGGGATGGCCGAAACATTTCAGGCCGCCATCGATCTGGCAGGGCAGGGCGCCATCGGCATCGAACCGCCCGTCCAGCACATCGCGCCAGGCATTGCCATCATCGCTGAGGCCCAGATCCTCCATGGTCACCAGTTCGGTGATGGAGAAGCAATCATGCACTTCCGTCAGGCTCAGTTCCGCGCGCGGATCATTGATGCCGGCTTCCTTGTAGGCGCGGGCGGCGGCGGCGCGGGTGGTGGGCACATAACTGCTGTCCCAGCCGCTGCCCTGCGCCTCCCAACCACCGGTGGCGGCCAGTTGCAGCGACTTGATGGTGACGATGTCCGTCTTGCCCAGCGCGCGCGCGATCTCCGGCCTTGTGACGATGGCGCAGGCCGCGCCGTCGGACACGCCGCAGCAATCGAACAGGCCCAGGGGGGCGGCCACGATGGGGGCCTTGATCACCTGTTCGGCCGTGATGGACTTGCGCAGATGGGCCTTGGGGTTCTTCGTGGCGTTGGCGTGGCTCTTGACCGAGATATGGGCCATGGCGCGCTTCAGATCGTCCGCCGCCACCTTGTGGCGCGCGGCGTAGCCAGAGGCCAGTTGCGCAAAGGCGCCGGGTGCCGTCAGGTTGGCGTTGGTGGCGTCATAGAACGGCCCGCGCGACGCGGCGGGAAGCCCGCTATAGCCGGCATCCTTCAGCTTTTCCATGCCCAGCGCGAAGGCGATGTCGCAGGCACCGCTGGCCACGGCATAGGCGGCCCCGCGCAGTGCCTCCGTGCCCGTTGCGCAGGCATTTTCCACCCGTGTCATGGGGATGTTGTGCAGGCGCAGCGCCAGGGCCAGCGGAATGGCGCCCGGCCCCACGGCATTGCCGGCATGGCCGAACCAGCCAGCCTCCAGTTGCGACGGGTCGATGCCCGCATCGGCGATGGCTTCCTCGAACGCCTCCACCATCAGGCTCGGGCCGTCAGTGTCCCACCGTTCCCCGAATTTCGCGCATCCCATGCCCAGGATGGCGACCTTGTCCTTGATCCCGCTGGCCATTTAAGTTCCTCCAACCAGGATTTTCCTGATCATGAATGAAGTCTTTACCGTCATCCCGGCGAACCTGAGAGCCCCGCAAGTCAGGCAACCTCGGGAGCCCCTGCATCCGGGGCGGCTTTCCAGAAATATTGTGTGAAGCCACGGGCATCGATGCGCTTGATCCGGAACATCATGCGCATGCGCGCACCCGGCTGCGGCACCATATCGCCCACATCGACGATGTCGGCGATCATCCGGCCGCCGCCGTCGAAATCGATCATGCCGTAATGGCTGGGCGGGTCGGGGGAGAAGGCCAGATGGTCGGCGGTGACAGTGACCAGCCGCGCCGGCCGGTCGGCCAGCGGATGATCATCCTGCGTGTCCACCATCCGGGCATTGCGGGCGACGGAGACGGCGCTTTTCGGATATTGCACCGTCCCGGTCACCCGGCATTTCCCGCCAACCAATCCCAGGACGGTTTTCCGGTCGCGGTAAAGGGCGGCATGCGAGGTCTTGAGGTCCAGTTCGGCGCGCATGCCGGCCTCAAGCGTAACCTCGCCCCGGAAATGCAGGTGCTTCAGATAATTTTCCTCCGGCCGCCGCCGGGCCAGCCAGCCATCGACGCCCAGACCGGTCGCACCGTGACCCGCAAGGCCGGTGGTGCGGAACAGCAGCAGATCGACGCCCTGTCCGAAGGCAGCCAGGGCAATGCACTTGCCGGGCTTAACAGTGGCCAGCAGCCGGGCCAGCAGCAGAAGCGGGTGGGCCGCACCGGTATAGCCCAGATCGCCATGCATCCCGTCCACTACCCGTTCAGCCGGAATACCGACAGCCTTGGCGACCTGAGCATCGACCCCCGGTGCGGGCAGGGCCAGGATCAGGTGATCGATATCCGTGGCACTGACGCCGTTGCGGTCCAGCCCATCGCGGATGGCCCCCGTCAGCAGGCGCAGATAGCCCTCGTCCCGGACCCAGCGCCCTTCCCAGGCGTAATCATGGTCACGGTCGCTGGCGCGATAATGATCGACGAAATCGACGGTCACACTGTAATGGCCGATCAGTTCCGCGATCAGGTCCCGCGTCCCGGCCAGCAGGGCGGCCGCCCCGTCGCCATTGAGGAATTCATCCGTGGATGCCGGCCGCGCCGGTCTTTTGTCGGCGGCAAGGCAGAGCACGGAGGCGTCGGCCGCGCGTGCCGCGTCCAGTGCCGACAGCAGGGCGGTCGTGCCCGCCCGCTGCGACCCGCCGACATCCATCGACCCGACCGCATCGGGCAGGGTCAGTGCCTCCTTCACGATCCCGGCATTCTGCCGGTCGGCGAAGGGCAGGGTGGTGGCAGCCAGGAACAGGCGCCCTATTTCCTGCCGGTCGCGCCCGGTCAGGCAGTCGCGTGCCGCCTCCACCGCCATGGTGACCGCATCCTCATCCCAATTGGCCATGGACCGTTCACCCTTGCCCAGGCTGGCCAGGGCGGGATTGTACCAGGCGGTGGCGGCGGCGATGGTCCGGCGTTGCAGGCGCAGCATTGGTACATAGGCGCCGGCGGCGCTGATGCCGACCTTGGTCATGCCGGCTCCCATCACAGCGGGTCCCAATTGATGATCTCGGAGGCGCTGCGCAGCGGCTGTATGCTGGACCGCAGGGCCGGCATCAACGTGTCGGCGCAGCTTTGCGGGGTCCAGCCGGTGGCATTATGCATGGTGCGCAGGATGGTCGGCCGGGAATAGAGGAAAACCTCATCCCCGCGCACGCCGAAAATCTGGCCGGTAATGTCGGCCGCATCATCGGCGCATAGATAGGCCGCCAGCGGTGCGATCTTCTCCGGCGTCAGGGATTTCAGCTTTTCCGCCTTGTCGCGGTTGACGCTGTCCAGCGGCACACTGTCGACCAGCCGTGTCCAGGCCGTCGGCGCCACACAGTTGGAGCGCACGCCGAAACGCTGCATATCCAGCGCGATGGCGGTGGACAGGCCGACAATGCCCGCCTTGGCCGCCCCGTAATTCGCCTGCCCCACATTGCCGATCAGGCCGGTGGTGGAGGTGAAATGCACGAAGGCGCCCGAGCCTTGTTCCCGGAAGTGCGGCGCCGCCGCGCGGGAGACCAGGAAGCAGCCGGTCAGATGCACGTTCAGCACATCGTTCCAGTCGGCCAGGCTCATCTTGTGAAAGATGCTGTCGCGCAGGAAGCCGGCATTGTTGATGACGGCGTCGATACGCCCGAAATGCCCGACCGCGTCCGAAATAATTGAGGCTGCCCCATCCGGATCGGCGACGCTGGCATGGTTGGCCATGGCAGTGCCTCCGGCGGCCCGGATCTGCGCCACCACCTGGTCGGCGGGGCGCGCATCGGTGCCATCCCCATCGGGCGAAACACCCAGATCATTGACCAGCACCCTGGCCCCTTCCTGGGCGCAAAGCCGGGCAATGGCGGCACCGATCCCCCGGCCGGCGCCGGTGACCACGATGGTCTTTCCCGTCAGCATGCTCATCGCGTTCATGGCGAGCTTCCTTCCCATTTTCTGCTTGCAGCCTGGATCGAACCGACATAAGCGTCAAATTCATTTGTAGTCATCAACATGCCTTGATGGAATGACCCGCCATGGATCTCCGGCTGAACTACGTCGTCGCCGTCGCCCGCACCGGTTCCATCACGGCCGCCGCCGAAGCGGTGGGGGTCACCCAGTCCGCGATCACCAAAAGTGTGGCCAGCCTGGAAAAACAGATCGGCTATTCGATCTTCCACCGCACGCCGCGCGGATCGTTCCTGACGGCGGAAGGGCGCGACTTCATCGATCGTGCGGCCCGGCTGGTGGATGACACGCGCGAATTGCTGCGCCGGCCTGCCGAACAGGACCGGGACTATGCCGGCACGCTGCGCATCGGGGTGGGACCTGCCTCGCTGGAATGGCGTCTGCTGGCGCCGCTCGCCCTGCTGCTGAAACGCCATCCCGGCATCAAGGTCGATGTCAGCGGATCGACCTTCGAGCGGACGGTGCAATTGCTGCGCGCCGGCACCGTCGATGTCGCGCTGGGCTTCGATGCTGCCTATGCCGACTGGCCGGATATTCATCGCGAAACCATCCGGGCCGTCCGTTCCATCAATTTTGTGCGCAAGGGGCACCCATTGCTGGAACGGCCGTCGATCACGGCCACCGACCTGGCGGAATTCGACTTTGTCAGCCCGTCCGACGGCCGCCCTTATGGCGTGGCTGTCCGCAAGATTTACGAGGATGCCAATATCGAATGGCACAAGCGGGTGCATGTCGTGGATTATTTCCCTCTGGTCCGGCAGATCGTGGCCCAGACGAACGCCATCGGCGTCACCACGGAGTTCTTTGCCGGCACCCCCGCTTTCCGGGCGGATTTTGTGGCGCTGGAAGATATGAACCTGCTGCCGCCTTCCACCATGTGCTGTGCGGTCCGCAAGCGCTGGGACCCAAAGCCCATCGTGCGCGCCTTCATCCGCGCGGTGAAGGAAACACAGGGGTAAGTGCTTTATGCGCTTAACGCGGATACGGGGTAAAAGCGCCGCCCGCTGGCCGCCATCTCCCGCAACTGCGCCGTCGGCGTGAAACGGTTGCCGTGCAGGCTGGCCAGCCGGTCCAGCTTTCGCACCACCGTCCCGATCCCCAGATTGTCCATATGGCTGAACGGTCCGCCCGTGTGGGCGGCGAAGCCCCAGCCGAAAATGGCACCGATATCACCATCCTCCGGCGCCGACAGCACCCCTTCCTCCAGGCAGCGCGCGCATTCGATCAGTTGCCGGTACAGCAGCCGCTCGCGCACATCCTCTGCCGATGGCTGGTCGGCGGCGGGATGGAAATGCTGCGTCAGACCGGGCCACAGGCGCTTGGAACCGCCATCGGCCGGATAGTCGTAATAGCCCCGGCCATTCTTGCGGCCGCGCCGGTCCAGTTGGATGACCATCTTTTCCAGCACATGGTCGGCCGCACTGGGCCGATAGGCCGGGCCCAGGGCGTCACGGGTCGCCTGCATGACCTTCAGGCCCAGCTCGATGGACACCTCGTCCGACACGGCCAGCGGCCCCACGGGCATGCCAAGCTGCCGGCCCATATTCTCGATCAGGGCCGGATTGATGCCCTCTGCCAGCATCGCCGTGCCTTCGCCGACATATGTCGCAAAGCAGCGCGATGTGTAGAAGCCCCGGCTGTCATTGACGACGATGGGCGTCTTGCGGATCTGGGCGATGAAGTCCAGCGCCTTGGCCAGCGCCCGGTCGCCGGTCTTCGGTCCCAGGATTACCTCCACCAGGGGCATGCGCTCCACGGGTGAGAAGAAATGGATGCCGATAAAATTCTCCGGCTTCGACCAGGCGCCGGCCAGCGTGCCGATGGGCAGGGTGGAGGTGTTGGAGCCGAAGATCGTATCGGGGCCCAGTACCGCCTCCACCTTGCGCGTCACCTCGGCCTTGATGCCGGGATCTTCGAACACCGCCTCGATCACGAAATCCGATCCGGCCAGGGCGGCAAAATCCGTGGCGGGAATGATGCGGGCCAGGATCTGTGCCGCCTTTTCCTCATTCAGGCTGCCCTTGGCGACACGTGCAGCCAGTTCGGCCTGCGCATGCGCCTTGCCTTTCTCTGCCGCCGCCATGTCGCGGTCCAGCAGCACGACCTCCATCCCCGCCTGGGCCGCCACACTGGCGATGCCCACCCCCATCATGCCGGCACCCAGCATGGCCAGCCTGGCCGTGGGGGCGGGTGCGACTGTGGCCGGCCGCCGGGCGCCGCGTTCGGCCGCCTGCTTGTTCACGAACAGGGTGCGCACCATGGACCGGGCCTGGGGATCGGCCAGAACTTTGGCGAAATATTTGGATTCCACCCGGATGGCCCGGTCCATGGGCAGTTGCAGCCCTTCATAGACGGCGGACAGCAGGGCGGCGGGCCCGTGGATATTATGCTGGGTCTGTTTCACCATCATCGGTACCGCGCCGATGAAATTCTGCACGAAGGCGGGGTTCATGGCACCCGCGCCGCCCGGCACCTTGAAGCCCTTGCGGTCCCAGGGCTGACGATGCGCGTCGGGATTGGCCGCGACCCAGGCCCGTGCGGCAGCCAGCGCCGTGCCCGCCGGCACCACCGCATCCAGCAGCTTCAGCACCAGCCCGTCCGCCAGGCGGAACAGCTTGCCCTGCAGCATATGGGTCAGGGCCGTCTGCACGCCGGTCAGGCGCGGCATGCGCTGTGTTCCGCCGCCGCCGGGGATCAGGCCCAGCAGACATTCCGGCAGGCCCAGTTGTGTCCTGGGATCATCGCCGGCAACACGGTAATGGCAGGCCAGCGCCAGTTCGAACCCGCCGCCCAGGCACGCCCCTTCGATGGCGCAGGCAACAGGCTTTCCGCAGGTTTCCAGCCGGCGCAGCAGGCGGTTCAGGTCGAACACCCGCTCGAACAGGCCGCCCATATCGTCGCCACCGGCCAACAACGCCTCCATGGCTTTCAGGTCCATGCCCGCCATGAAGCCGCTTTGCTTGCCCGATGCGATGACGATGCCCTTCACGCTGTCGTCATCGCTGATCCGGTCAAGCAGTGAGGCAAAGTCGCTGAGGAACGCCGCGCCAATGACATTCATCGACTGGCCCGGCACATCGATGGTCAGGGTGGCGATGCCGTCGGCGTCGATGTCGTAACGGATGGATGGGGTCATTCTCAAAGCTCCGTGACGGAATATCAGACGCGCTCGATGATGGCGCCGGTGCCCATGCCGGCAGCGACGCACAGGCAGACCAGGGCGGTCTGCCGGCCGCTGCGTTCCAACTCATCCAGGGCGGTGCCCAGGATCATGGCGCCGGTCGCGCCCAGCGGATGGCCCATGGCAATGGCGCCGCCATTGACATTCACCCGGTCGGGATCAAGGTCCAGCGCCTGGATGGTGCGCAGCACGACGCTGGCAAACGCCTCGTTGATCTCCCACAGGTCGATATCGGCGACGGACAGGCCGGTCCGGTCCAGCAGTTTTCGGGCGATGCGTTCCGGCCCGGTCAGCATGATGGTCGGTTCCGACCCGATGGACCCCATGGCCCGGATACGGGCGCGCGGCCGCAGGCCCAGCCGCTGTCCCGCCTCTGGCGATCCGACCAGCACGGCGGCCGCCCCATCGACGATGCCGGAACTGTTGCCGGCATGATGGACATGCTCGATCCGTTCCACCGTGGGATAGCGCAGCAGGGCCGTGGCGTCGAAGCCGGGCATTTTCCGGCCCATATCCTCGAAGGCCGGCTTCAAGGTGCCCAGTGCCTGCAGGTCGGCATCGGGCCGCATATGTTCGTCACGGTCCAGCAGGACCTGCCCGATGACATCGCGGATCGGCAGGATCGACCGGTCGAACCGCCCTTCGTCCCAGGCGCGTTTGGCGCGGCGCTGGCTTTCCACGGCAAAGGCATCGCAGGCGGTTCGCGTAAAACCGTGCAGCGTGGCCAGAAGGTCGGCGCCGATCCCCTGCGGCACGAAATAGGTCTGGTAGGCGACGGCCGGATCGCTGGCCAGGGCGCCGCCATCGGACATCATGGGCACGCGGCTCATGCTTTCCACGCCACCGCCGATGGCCAACGCCACCTCACCGGACATGACCTTGGCCGCCGCGATATTCACCGCTTCCAGGCCGGACCCGCAAAACCGGTTCACCTGCACGCCCGGCACATCCTGATGGTAACCGGCCATCAGTGCCGCGACGCGGGCGATGTCAGCACCTTGTTCACCCACCGGCGTGACACAGCCCAGAATCACATCCCCGATCTGTGCGCTGTCGATGCCGTTGCGGTCGGGAATGGCGGCCAGCACCTGGGCGGCCAGCGCCACCGGCGTCACCTCATGCAGGGCGCCGTCGGGCTTGCCGCGTCCGCGGGGGCTGCGGATCGCGTCGTAGATATAGGCTTCCATGCCGCCTCCAAGCAGGCCGGAGGGTTGACGCCCCCCGGCACGGTTTCTGTCAATATTTGACGCTGAGCTGGATGCCGTAGGTGCGTGGCATGCCCGTGTAACGGCGCACCACGTCGGACAGACGGGCGACGTTATTCCAGTAATATTCATCGAACACATTATGGACGAACAGGCTCGCCGCCCACTGGTCGTCATTGGCGGCGATGCCGAACCGCGCATCCACCAGCGTGTAGGCGTCGATCTGCAGACGCTGGTCGCCGCCGAAACCGGCATTGGTGGCGCTGCGATAGGTGGCGTTCAGACCCAGGATGCCATCCAGCCTGTCGCTCACCGGCGTGCGATACTCGGCATCCCCGACAAGCTGATATTTGGGCGTATAAGGGAAGGCATCACCCTTGAAGTCCGCCGTGGCGCCCAGGATGGTGGAGTTGATGAAGCTGCCCGTCACCTTGCTGTCCAGCCAGGTGCCGCCCAGGCTGATCCGAATGTCTTCGGCCGGATAGGCATTGACCTGGATTTCGGCCCCCTGGATCCGCGATTTCGGCACATTCACCAGGCCCGGCAGGTTGCCCAGCACCGTGGGCCGGCGGGCCAGCAACTGCTTGTCATCGTAATCGTAATGGAACAGGGCGCCATTGGCGTCCAGGGCGCCGCGAATGACGGTCGCCTTGAAGCCGACCTCATAGGCCATGACGGACTCTTGCGTGACGGGCGACAGGGTCGAGGCCTCGATGGCCGGCAGGGTGGGGGCGCTGCCCGACTTGTAACCCTTGCTGGCATTCACATAGAACAGGGTCCGCGGCAGCGGCTTCCAGTCCAGGCCCAGGCGCCAGGAGACATTATCCTCGTTCAGCGACTGGACGACCTCGCCCGGTGTGGCCGTGGCGTCCAGCGTGACGCACTGGTTGGCCTGCAAGGGTGCGATGGGTGCCAGGCCGACGCGGCCGCGCACGACATTGACCAGCGTGCTGTATGTGGCGGCCGATGTCGCATCACCGCTGACAGCACAGGACCGGTAATCCAGATCGACCTTGGTATAACGCACGCCGCCATGGGCCGTGATCTCATCGGTCAGATCGATGTCGACATTGCCGAACAAGGCCCTGTTGTCGAAATCCTGTTTGCCCCGCAACCCGGAACTCAGCGTGCGCATGCCGGGGATGGTGGTAAAGGAACTGGTTGTATACGGGAACTGGTACAGGCTGTTCTCGTTCGACCTTTCCCTGGCATAGCTGGCACCGGCCACGATGACCGCCGGTCCCACCACCCCCGTCAGGCGCAGTTCTTGCGAAAAGGCCGACAGGCTGCCGCGGACATTGGTCAGGGACGCGCGCTGGTCCGTACCGTCCTGATCGACCAACTGGTCCACTTCCATGTCGGAATAGGCGGTGATGGAGGTGAGCTGCAAATTATCGGTGATATCCAGGTCACCGCGCAACGATGCCTGATAGAAGCCGTTATCCCGCTTCAGCGACTGGTCCGGGTCCCAGTCGGCGGCGCGGTTATTGTCCGGCGCGACGGGGTAGCCGACAACATTGGGGATGTTGCCGGTGGCGGCCGGGGCGGAATAGACCCGCGCGATCAACTGTGCGGCCTGAGTGTCCGACTTGTCCTTGAAGCCGTTGATATTGATCGTGAATTTCAGATCGTCGGACGGCGTCACATCCAGCAGCAGGCGACCCTGATAGAAGCGCTTGGCGCCCAGGCTGTCGTCACGGGTATAGCTTTCCTGCCAGTCGCCGCTGCGCACCGCACGGGCCGACAGGCGGGCGGCCACGACATCGCCCACCAGCGGGCCGCTGACATAGCCCGACGTTTCAAAGCTGTTGAAGCGGGCGATGCTGGCGGTCATCCCGGCGGCGAAATCGCGTGTCGGCTTGGCCGCGACATAGTTCAGGGCGCCACCCGTGGCGTTCTGGCCGAACAATGTGCCCTGCGGCCCCTTCAGCACTTCCACGCGCGCCAGATCCAACGCGGCGCCTTGCGCCATGATGGAGAAGGGCAGGGGCACTTCGTCGGTATAGACGGCGACGCTGGGCTTGGCGCCCAGGGTGGTGTCGAAGAAGCCGACGCCGCGCAGCGTGAAGACCGGGGTGCCGGAGCCGCTTTCGGTAAAGCTGAGGCCCGGTGTCACCTTGGCCAGGTCTTCCACATCGGTTATGCCGCGGGCGATCAGGTCGTCGCCGGTGATGGCGGTGATCGACATGGGCACGTCATTCAATGACTGCTCGCGCTTCTGCGCGGTGACGATGATCTCTTCCAGCACGATGGCGCTGTTCTGTCCGTCGGCGGCGGCCGGTGCGGGCGCAGCCTGGGCCAGGGCGATGGACGGCCACAGGACGGTGTTCAACGCCGTCGCCATCAACAGCACGGACCGGCCTGCATGGTTACGCTTCATTTTCTTCCTCCCTTCAGGCATCGCGGTCTGCTGTCCGCGATGCCACCGCCCTTCGGCTGATGCCGGCGGGCTGCTTGTTCATCCATTTGTTCCTGAGAGGAAAGAGGGCGGCCGGGTGATTGTAAAATTCAATTTGCTGGCCCTTTATTCCTTTGGGGAATGTTGCGCGCCTGCCGGTCGGCGCCATGCTTCGCTGGAATATCGCCGTCCAAGAAGGAATTGCGGATTGCGCCTCCGCTTCCCTTAGAAAATCCGTATGCCAGCCGCACCGCCGGTGGCCTGTCATACCAATTATTCTTGGAAATGTTCGAGGGAGAAGGCCGGATGATGACGGACATTGCCGATGCGACACGTGTCTCGCTTGGCCGCCCGTTCCGGATGCTGATCGGGGAGACGTGGCGCGAGGCATCCGGTGGCGCGCGGATGGAGGCCATCAACCCTGCCGATGAACAGCCTTTTGCCACCATCCCCGCAGGCACGGCGGCTGATGTGGATATGGCTGTGGCCGCCGCCCGCCGCGCGTTCGATACCGGTGCCTGGACGGGACTGACGGCCGGCCGGCGTGCCCAGGTTCTTTGGCGGGTTGCCGACCTGCTGGAAGCACGCGCCCAGGAATTTGCCGAGCTTGAAACGCTGGACAATGGCAAGCCTGTCAGTGCGGCGCGTGCGGCGGATCTTCAACTGGCTATCGGCGCGTTCCGCTACTGGTCGGGCTGGTGTACCAAGATCACGGGCGAAACGCCGACCGTCGACCTGCCCGGCACCTTCATGGCCATGACGCTGCGTGAGCCCGTCGGCGTGGTGGCCATCATCACGCCCTGGAACTTCCCCCTGGTTCAGGCGGTGGTGAAGATTGCACCGGCCCTGGCCGCCGGATGTACGATGGTGGTGAAACCGGCGGAGCAGACATCGCTGACCCTGCTGCGGCTGGGGGAAGTGCTGTTGGAGGCGGGCGTGCCGCCGGGCGTGGTGAATATCGTGTCCGGCCTGGGGAGTGTCGCGGGCGCCGCCCTCGCGGCCCATGACGATGTCGACAAAATCTCCTTCACCGGTTCCACGCCTGTGGGGAAGACCCTGCTGACCGCAGCGCAGGGCAATCTGAAGCGCCTGACACTGGAACTGGGGGGCAAGTCGCCGACCATCCTGATGGAGGATGCCGATCTGGACCGCGCCATCCCCAGTGTTGCCGGCGGCATTTTCCGCAATGCCGGACAGATGTGCGCGGCGGGTTCCCGCCTGCTGGTGGCCCGCACGGTGGTGGATCGGGTGATGGATGGGCTGGTACAGCAGGCCCTTGCCTTGCGGATCGGCCCCGGCATGCATCCGGCGACCACGCTGGGGCCGCTCGTGTCTGCGGCGCAGCAACACCGCGTGCTGTCCTATATCGAGGGTGCCCGACGGGAGGGGGTGGGTGTCATCACCGGCGGGCATGCCGCCGGCGACCGGGGCTATTTCGTCGCGCCGACCATCCTGCTCGACCCGGATGCCAGGGCGACGGTTTCGCGGGAGGAGATTTTCGGGCCGGTGCTGGTGGTCACGCCCTATGACGATCCGGCTGATCTGGCCCGGCTGGCCAACGAAACGGTGTACGGCCTGTCAGCCAATATCTGGAGCCGGGATGTCGCCGCCGCCTACCGGCTGGCCCGGCAGGTCAAGGCGGGCACGATCACCGTCAATAGCGGCATGATCGTCGCCCCGGCCCTGCCGTTCGGTGGCTTCAAGCAATCGGGCTGGGGCCGCGAAGGCGGTGCCGAGGGGCTGTCCGCCTTCATGGAAACGAAAAGCATCATCACTGCGCTTTGATGCTTGCATCATCTTCAGACCCCTTATTTCCGTTGACCGGAGATACGGGGTCTTCCTTTCGGTTCCTGGAACGCTGGCGCCGCATCTGCGGCCTGGGCTGCACGCGGCCGTCGCCGCCGAACCAATTCCCGATGAGTCCAGCTCATCGGGAATTGGTATTATCCATCCGCCTGACTGGCCGACCGGGGCCGCGGCCCGCCGGGGAGGGTCAGCGCGATCATGGCCGAGATCAGCAGTGAGACGATCAGAAGCAGGAAGGTCATGTTGAAATCCCCACCCATCGCTTCAACCAGAAACCCGAGCATCAGCGGAGAAATGAAGGCCGCAATCTGACCTGCCATGTTGATGAAGCCGCTCGTCACCCCCATCAGCTTCTTCGGGACGGTGTTCATGGGCAACGCCCAGAAGGCCGTGAAGAAGGAAGCCAGGAAAAATCCGGCAAGCGTCTGCGATATGATCAGCATCTGCGGCGAACTCGCCGTGAAGGTCATGTAAAGGAAGAAAGCGGATGGTATCTGGGTTGCCACAATGGCCAGCCGCCGCCGGTTGCTGAAATATCTGTCAGAGATCCAGCCGCCGAGGACGCTGCCCACCGTTCCGGCAAAGAACGGCAGCGATACCACGATACCCATCTGCATCATCGAAAACCCCCGGCTTTGTACCAGATAGGTCGGCATCCAGGTGGTGAACCCCCAGAATGTGATGTTGAAGCTGAACAGGATAAGGAAGTACCGGATAATATTCGGCTCTTTTACCGCCTCCAGGATGCCGGCCTTTCTTTCGCCCGGACCGGGCAACTCTTCCTGGCCGATCTCCGTCAATTCCGCCGCCGTGATGTTCCTGGCTTCCGATGGCCTGTCGGCGACCAGCTTCCAGAAGACCGCGGCGAACAGCACGCCGGGAATGAAAAGCAGAAAGAAGACGGCCTTCCAGCCCCATACCGACATGATGGCCACGACGATCAGCGGGCTGATGGCCACACCAAGGGGGTTGGACGCCAGCATGATCGCGTTCGCCGTGGCCCGTTCCTGCCGGGGAAACCAGGTGGCGATGGTCTTGAAGGCGCAAGCCGGATAAACCCCTTCGCCAAGACCGAACAGGAACCGCACGACCAGCATCTGCATGAAATTGGCGGCGACGCCGGTAATGGCGGTGAAGGCGGACCACCACAGCATGGCCAGCGTGGCGACCTTGCGCACGCCGAACCTGTCCGCCAGCATGCCGCCGGGGATTTGCGAAAGGGAATATCCGGCAAAGAAGGCGCTCATCAGAATGCCGCTTTGCATCGGGGTGAGCTGGTAATCCGCGGCGATATAGGGGATCGCGACGGAGATGGCCATCCGGTCGATCCCGGAGATGATCCAGGTGACGAACAGGATCGAGAGAACCTTGTGGCGCGCCTTCATGGAATATTTCCGTCCCAACGGCTTGAGTTTTCTGCGTAAACCCACCCCCTGCCCCTGGGGATCAGGGTGGGGGCGGGCGATCCAGCAAAGCCAGTTCGCCAAGGGTCACGGGCTTCAAGGGGGGACGGACGTGAAGGAAGCCGACCTCCCCTGGCGGGCGCCCCTGTGCGGCCGCCAGCAGCCGGGTCAGCGTATAGCCGCATTGACGGCCCTGGCAGGGTCCCATACCGGTGCGGGTGGCGGCCTTGATCTGGTTGGGTCCGGGCATGCCCATGCCGCACAGCGCCCTGACCTCCCCCGCGGTGACTTCCTCGCACCGGCATATGATGGTGTCATCAGATGGCGCAAAGATTTCAGGGCGCGGCCGGAAAAGACTGTCGAGAAGCGGGCGCACGGCGCGTTCGCGATCAAGCTGCCGGCGCGGGCGATGTGCCGCCGCTGCCGCATCGGCCGTTGCCAGCCGGCCGGCCTTGACGGCGACCCGCAGGGCGGCCAGTTCGCCGCGCAGACAGGCGGCCTTTGCCCCCGCGATGCCGGCCCCGTCACCGGCGATGAAAAGCCCGGCCTGCGAACTCTCCCCCCACTCATCCAGCACGGGGGCAAAGCAATCCTGCGCCTCGTTCCACGCCATCAGGCAGTCCAGTGACAGTGGCAGATGGATGTTCGGAACGACCCCTTCATGGACCAGTATCGTGTCTGCCGGTGCGGTCACGATGGTGCCGCCCCTTGTCCGGTAACGCACCGCCTCCACCCGGGTGCGGCCTATGGCTTCGATCCCGGTGGCACCCCTGACGACGGGCACGCCGGCCCGGCGCAGCGCCGCCATCCAGCTAAGACCCTTGATCAGGGCGGCGGGCGTGTGCAGGGCACCCGGCAGGTGTCGAAGGGCTGCGCGCCACCGGCCGGGCGGGGTGGTGTCCAGATAGGAGGCGATCCGGCCGCCGGCCTGCAGAAGCTGCACCGCATAGAGCAGGGGCAAGGGGCCGCTGCCGGCAATCCGGAGCGGGCCTGCCGGGACCTGGCCCGCATTCTTCAGCAATATCTGGGCGGCACCGACGGTCAGCACGCCGGGAAGCGTCCAGCCGGGAAAGGGGACGGGTCTTTCCTGGGCACCTGTGGCCAGGATGACGGTATCGGCCTCGATCACTTCCGCCTGTCCGGCATGGCTGACAAAGGCGCGATAGCCCCGTTCGATCTGCCAAAGCTGGGTCGCCGCCCGATAGGTGGCTCCGCTGGCCCGGAACTGCGCGGCAATGGGCCGTCCTTCGGTGAAGGTCGGGCCCAGGATGGCATCCCGCCGGGCGGTCTGTTCGACCGAACGCCATATCTGTCCGCCGGGGGCGGGCTGATCGTCGATGACCGTCACGCTCAATCCGTGCCGGCGGGCGACGATGGCCGCGACCATGCCGGCCGGGCCGGCACCCACGATGAGAAGGTCCTGGCGGCTCATCCACAAATCCTCGGTCGGCCGATCTGGCGCATGACGCGCATTCCGTCCTGAACCGGCTTCATGCAGGTCTGGACCGAACGGGTCCCGTCGACCTCCGCCAGGCATTCAAAACAGACGCCCATCATGCAGTAGGGGGCGCGCGGGCTTTGGGAAACGGGTGTCTGGCGCGACCAGGGTTGATCCTGTCGCAGCAGCACGGCGGCAATCGTCTCACCCGGTTCGACGGTGACGGCGACACCGTCGATGTCGATCACCGGCCCGCCGGGGTCCGGCTCATGCAACTTCCTGAACATCGAAGCGCCTCTGGTGGAAAACGTCAAAGGAGGATGACAGACGGCCTGCGGCGATGGCGGCGGCGACCTGCACCGCATGCACTGCCGCAAGGGTCACGCCGGAATGGCAAAGGGCCACGAAAGCCCCGGGATGTGTCCCGGACTCCGCATAGATGGGATAGCTGTCGGGGGTCAGGATACGCAGCCCCGCCCATTGCCGGACCAGCCGCACATTGCCCAGGGCGGGAACGGTGCGAACGGCCTCCGCGCTGAGGGCGGCGGCGGCGGTGCTTGTGGCGGCGGTGTCGAGGCCGGCCTCCTCATGGGTGGCGCCGATCATGACCGTGCCATCCCGCGTCTGGCGCAGGCCGATGGTTGGCAATGGCAGGAAGGGGGCCAACCGTTCGGTGACCAGTATCTGCCCGCGCTGCGGCCGGATCGGAATGTCCATCCCGACCTGTGCGGCCAGCGCCTTGCTGGCAAGGCCGGCGGCGATCACGATACGGGCGGCCGACGCTGTCCCGCCCGTGAACGCGACCTGGAAGCAACCGCTGCGATCGGTTCCGATGGTCTGCACGGCGCTGCGCCCCAGCAGACGCCCCCCCTTGCGCAGGATACCGGCATGCAGCGCCGTCAGCAGGCGGAGCGGGTTCGCCTGCCCGTCCAGCCGTCCGAAACTGGCGCCGATCACATCCGGACCCAGCCCGGCATCCGGCATCAGTGCCGTCAGGGCCCTGCGGTCCAGCATCTCCCAATCGGCAGGGCCGGCATATTGGTTGTGCAGACGCAACAGCTCCGTCCGCCGCTGCTCATAGGCCGCTTCGCCCAGGCAGAGGGCCAGGCCGCCCTTGCGTTCATATTGCAGGTCGATGGCCGTCAGCGCGCCGAGCTCGCCGCTGAAGTCAGACCATAGACCCACGGAATCACGGGTCAATTGCTGATAGGCGGGCATGTCCATGCCCTTGCCATGCGACCAGACGAGCCCGAAATTCGCGCTGGAGGCCCGGATATCCCGGTCCCCTCCGTCCAGCACCAGGGGTTTCAACCCGTGATTTGCCAGCCCGTAGGCAATGGCCGAGCCGACAAGGCCAGCCCCGATGACAATGATGTCGGCGTTCATGGAAGTCCCTCTCGCATGAAGCGACCCTAGGCACCGCACGCCATGTCTGTCCAACTCGATAAATCACATATGCTATTCCTCTGGGTTATGGGGTATGCGGCGACCATCGGGACCGGCGATATCGCGTTCGCCGGTCGATCCGCCGGGTTGGCGCGTTCGCCAGGATGCGGCCGGACTGACCGACATACCCATGCCTCTGGCGGCCCGGCTGTTGAAGAAAATCCATAACCTGTAAGAATAACCTACATGGTTTTTCGACTTTGACAGAAATAGGCATGGCTTCACACGATAAGGCACCGCATACATAAAAATGGGAGGCTCATGTGGCCAAAGCCAAAAGGGGAAACCGTCGGTTCAATTCCCGTGCCGGACTGCTTTGCAGTGCGGGCACGGCGGGGCTTGTCGCCTTGTGGTCATGCGGGGGGGCCGTTGCGCAGGGCGCGTCCTCCCCGCCGGACGGCGCGGCGCGCGGCGAGGCCGTGCTTGAGGAGATCATGGTAACCGCCACCCGTATCCAGCGCGACGGATACGAGGCACCGACGCCGACATCGGTGATCGGCATCGAGGAGATCGCGGCGAAGGCGCCGGCCAACCTTGCCGATTTCGTGAACGAATTGCCGTCGATGGCGCCCAACAACACGCCGCGCGCCAATGTCGGCTTCGTCAGTGCGGGGCTGGTTGGCATCAATGCGCTCAATCTGCGCAGCCTGG
This sequence comes from Niveispirillum fermenti, assembly GCF_052474395.1. NCBI lineage: Bacteria > Pseudomonadati > Pseudomonadota > Alphaproteobacteria > Rhodospirillales > Azospirillaceae > Niveispirillum > Niveispirillum fermenti. The sequence continues at coordinate 399,662 of NZ_CP156679.1, forward strand.
GTGCCAGCCGCACCCTGGTCCTGCTGGACGGGCAGCGGGTGGGGCCGTCGACACTGACCGGTCTGGTGGATGTGAACCAGTTTCCCCAGGCGCTGGTCAAGCGGGTGGACGTGGTCACCGGCGGGGCCTCGGCCGGCTGGGGTTCCGATGCCGTGGCCGGGGTCGTCAATTTCCTGCTCGACAAGGATTTCACCGGGTTGAAGGGCCAGGTACAGGGCGGCACCACCACCTATGGCGATGGCCGCAACTACAACCTGTCCCTGGCCGGGGGCACGGGTTTCGCCGATGGCCGTGGCCATATCCTGGTCAGCGCGGAACATGCCTATAACAAGGGTATCTCTGGCGTGCCGCGCGATTGGTACGACGGCAGCAAGCTGATGTTCAATCCGGCCTATACGCCGACCAATGGCCAGCCGCAGTTGCTGGTCAGCCCCAATACCGGCTTCGCGACGGCGACGCCCGGCGGCATCATCACGTCGGGGCCGCTGCGTGGCACCTATTTCGGACCTGGCGGCGTTCCTGCCCAGTTCAATTATGGACCGGTCATCAGCGCACCCTTCATGCAGGGTGGCGATTGGGAATATGCCGATTTTGCCAGGTCCGGCGATCTCGATCCCCGGCTGTCGCGACAGAACCTGTTCATCCGGTCCAGCTATGACGTGACGGACAATGTGCAGGTTTTCGTGCAGGGGTCCTATAGCAGGGCCAAATCGTTCCAGCGGACGCTGAACCAGTTCAATTTCGCGAACATCACCATTCAGCCCGACAATGCCTTCATCCCGGCCAGCATCGCCGATCAGGTCACGGCCCCCTTCACGTTGGGCACCTTCAACCAGGACATGGGACCCATCCCCGCCCTGTCCCGGCGGTCTTCCTGGCGGGGTGTCGCCGGGGCCAGCGGCAATTTCGAGGCTTTCGGATCCGACTGGGATTGGGATGTCTATGGCCAGAAAAGCGTGAACCACGCCTACACGGCGGCCGATATCAGCATCACCGCGAATTACCGGGCCGCCATCGACGCGGTGCGCAATGCGAATGGGGCCATCGTCTGCCGCTCCACCCTGAGCAATCCCGGCAATGGCTGTGTGCCCTACAACATCTTCGGCACCGGCGTGGTCAGCGAGGCCGCGCTGGATTATGTGCTGGGCACCTCCTGGGGCCGCACCAAGCTGAAAGAGGATGTGTTTGCCGGCACGTTGCGGGGCCGGCCCTTCTCTAGCTGGGCCGGGCCGGTGTCGGTGGCGGGCGGCCTGGAACACCGGCGCGAAGCCGTATCGGGCAGCAATGACCCCCTGTCATCGACCCGCTCGTTCTTCGCCGGCAATTATTCCGCCAGCTTCGGTTCCTACAATGTGACCGAAGGGTTCCTGGAAACCGTGGTGCCGCTGGCCGCGGACCAGCCCTGGGCCCGCAGCCTGGATTTCAACGGGGCGGTACGGGCAACCCACTACAGCACGTCCGGCTATGTCACGACCTGGAAACTGGGGCTCACCTATTCGCCGGTCGACGATATCTCCTTCCGCACGACGCGGTCGCGTGATATCCGGGCGGCCAACCTGGCGGAACTGTTCCAGGCCAGTCAGACCTCCACGACCTCTTTCAACGATCCGTTCCGCAACAACGCATCGACCACGGCCTTCCAGGTGACGCGGGGCAATCTTTCCCTGGATCCGGAGGTGGCGGACAGCCTGGGTGTCGGCGTGATCCTGCGGCCGCGTTTCCTTCCCGGCTTCACGGCATCGGCGGATTATTACGACATCGACATCAAGGACGCGATTTCCACCGTCAATGCCGCGACGGTCGTGAACCAGTGTTTCCAGGGCAATGGTGCGTTCTGTTCCCAGATCGACCGGGATGTGGCCGGCGTGATCTCCTCCGTCCTGGTGCAGCCCGTGAACCTCGCCAAGCAGATCGCCCGCGGCATCGATTTCGAGGCCGGCTACCGCCAGCCCTTCCTGGATGGCGACCTGGCCATCAGGCTGATGGCCACCCGCTATCTGAAGAACTATTCCGATGACGGGATCACGCCGCCGACGGACACGGTCGGGACCAATGGCACCAACGGCACCTTGAAGAATTCGTTGCCCCGCTGGCGGTATCAGGCCTCCCTGGGGTGGAGCCGTGATCCCGTGTCGGTCCTGTTCACGGCCCGCGGCTTCAGTTCCGGTGTCTACAACACGTCCTATATCCAGTGTACCTCGGGCTGTCCTGCCTCCACGACGGCCAATATGACGATCAACGACAATCATCTGCCCGGTGCCATCTATTTCGACACCAGCATCACGATCAGCCTTTCCGATCAGGTGGATGGCTTCCTGTCGGTGGACAATGTGCTGAACAAGGACCCGGCGCAGATGGCCTATGGCCCCGGCGTCGGCACGGCACCGCTCAGCGTCAATCCGGTGCTTTATGATGTGCTGGGTCGGTCCTTCCGCATGGGCTTCCGCTTCAAGATGTAATCCAGTTCCGCTGCGCGCCACGTGGTGCGCAGCGGAACCTGCGGATGGCATCGCACAGGTCCCGGCGGCGGCTGGCCGCCGGGATTGTCGCGTTTCAGTTGCCGTTCACCGGTGCTACTGACGCCGTCACGATGAATTCCACGAGGACATCGGGTGCGCCCATGTCGCATTGTGCGGTGGCCCGTGCCGGCGCCGCGCCGGGCACGGTCCAGGCATCCCAGACCTCGTTCATGCCGGCGAAGTCCCGGCCGATATCCTTCAGCCATATCTGGACCGCCAACACGCGGCTTCTGTCTGTGCCGGCCGCGGCCAGCAGCCTGTCGACCTTCGCCAGGGCCTGCTTGGTCTGCCCCCTTATATCAAGCTGGCGGTCGTCCGCCGTCTGTCCGCACAGGAAGACCATATTGTTGCAGATCACGACGCGACTGACACGGGCGCTGGTTTCAAAGCGTTGAATATCGGACATTCTTTCTCCTTGCAGCCTTTCATGGCGGCTGCGGTGGTCGGGTGTGTGGAAGAGGCGCGGTGCCGTGGCACCCGGCGGGTCGGCTGGCCGCCAGCCTGCCCGCACGGGGCCAAATCCCCTTGCGCCTGATCAGGCTAGCCAGCCATTCTCCATCCGTCCAAATCGGATATCGGCCCATCCCATTCCCCGGGGTTATGGCATGTCGCGACATATCAATCTTCGCCAGATCGAAGCCTTCAAATCCGTGATCGAAAACGGGACGATCAGCCGTGCCGCCACGATGATCAACATCTCGCAGCCGGCGATGAGCAAGCTGATCGCCCATCTGGAGGCCGATACCGGCCTGAAGCTGTTCGACCGGGTGAAGGGCCGTCTGGCGCCGACCGAACACGCCATGCGTCTCTATGAAAAGATCGACCGCATCTTTGCGGGCGTCCGGCAGGTTGAGAATGCCGTTGACGCCATCCGCCGCGAGGAGCAGGGGCGCCTGTCCATCGGTGTGATGCCCGCACTGGCCGGTTCCTTCATCCAGCGCGCGACCATGGGGTTCCTGAAGGATCGACGGAACCTCTTCTGTTCCGTCCAGGCGCTCACCTCGCAATGGATCGTGGATTGGCTGGTGACGCGCAAGCTCGATGTCGGGCTGGTGGAACCCGGTCTCGACAATCCCTATGCGATGTTTGAACCGCTGATGGAACATCCGCTGGTCTGCATCATGCCGCGCGACCATCCCCTTTCGGCCAAAACCCTGATCGAGCCGCCGGATCTGCACGGGGTTCCCTTCGTGTCCGTCAATCCGGACAGTTCCTTCGGGCACAGGGTCAACACCATGTTCGAGACCTACAAGGTCCGGCCGCAGGTCGCCATGATCGCCAATGTGGCCTCGACCTTATGCGAATTCGTGGCGGCCGGCCTGGGCGTGTCGCTGGCTCATCCGCTGGTGGCAAGCGGGCTGGAGGACCGGTTGGCGGTGCGCCGGTTCGAACCCGAAATCCCCTTCCATTTCCAGCTTTGCCGCAGCATCGACAGCAGGAACGCCCATCTGGTGAATGCCTTCGTGCAGGAAGTGCGGATGACGGCCGAGTTCATCTCGGCATCCGTGCTTCGCCAGCCCTGAACGCATCGCCGGACATAACCTCCGGGAATACACTGCGCCGATAATCGACTTGGACGAATATTGGTGGGCGATATACCACTGGGTTGAATTGCCAGGGAATAACGGGACCCGGACCGTGACGGCCGGCGGCCCCGTGCCTGCCGCCCCCACATATTCTTTCAGGAGAGACAGATGATCCGGGAAACAGCCTGCACAGCCGCGATGGCGCGCATCGTGGCGGCCGAACTGTTCGAGATCGAGGTCGCCTTCAGCAGGCCCTACAACCTGTCCAAATCATACGGAACACTGGCCGGCACACGGGCGGTTCTGCTCAAGCTGACCGACGCCGATGGTCTGGTGGGCTGGGGGGAGGCAAACCCGATGCAGCCCTTCACGGCGGAATCGCCGCGGGAAGCCGGTAACGTCCTGCATGATCTGCTGTTGCCCGCCATTCTGCGTGAAGCCCGGCCGGAACCGGGGCGTATCGAAGCCATTCTGGACAATCTGCAGGCCGGGCACCTCTGCGCGAAGGGGGCCGTCAGCATGGCGCTGCTCGACCTTCTGGGCAGAAGGCTGCGGGTGCCGGTGGCAACCCTGCTGGGGGGTGCGGTCCATGCCTGCCTGCCCGTGCTGTGGCCTCTGGGTGCCGGCACCGCCGACGATGACATGGCCATCATCGATGACAAGCTTGCCCAGGGCTTCCATACCTTCATGCTGAAGATGGGCGTCGCACCCGTGCGGGAGGAGATCCATCGGGTCGCCACGCTGGAGGCGCGGTACGGCCATCGGGTGAAGCTGATTGCCGATGCCAACCAGGGCTGGACGCGCGACGAGGCGCTGGAATTCCTGACGGGGGTTGCAGGATCGAGCCTGACCTTTGTGGAACAGCCGGTTGCCAAGGACGATCTGGAGGGGCTGGCCATGGTGGCACGGGCCAGCACCCTGCCGATCTCGGCGGATGAGGCGCTGACCGGCCTGACCGAGGCGGCACGCCTGGCCGCCCTGGGCGCCGCCAACGTCTTCAGCATCAAGAGCAGCAAGAATGGCGGGCCGCTCCGGGCGCAGCGGATTGCCACGATCGCAGAGGCGTTCGGCATCCGCTGCTATATGAACTCCATGCTTGAATTCGGGATCACTCAGGCCGCATCGCTGCATCATGCCGTCACCATGACCAATCTGGTGGATGCCGGACACGCTTTCATGTCGACCCTGCGGCTGGCCGAGGACCCGACCGACTTCGCTGCCTTCGTGCGCAACGGCGTGGTGCATTTGCCCGACAGGCCCGGATTGGGCGTGGAAGTTGACGAAGCCCATGTGCGCCATCTGGCCCTTTCCATCCGTCAGGTGCGCTGAGGCGGGAGGGGAAGGGGCCGCCGGCCCCCCACCAGGCCGCAGGCGGACAGAGGCGTCGCGCTCTCAACACTGCCGCCAACAAAACGGTCAGGCCTTCGCTCCAACCCGCCCGGACGCTGCGCCATTGGCCGGGGTGGCCGGGTCCGGCGCCCGGATGGAAAGGTTCCCCCCGATGGCCAATGTGGCCAGATCGGTCGAGGCGTCGACAGGCCTGCCGGCTTGTCGCCGCTCCGAATAACGATCCACCAGCGGGTCGGCAAGGGGGCGTATCAGCACGGTGAAACGGACCAGTTCCTCCATGACATCGACGATCCGGTCGTAATAGGCTGAAGGCTTCATCCGCCCGGCCGCGTCAAATTCCTGGAAGGCTTTGGCGACGCTGGACTGGTTGGGGATGGTGACCATCCGCATCCAGCGGCCCAGGATGCGCAAGCTGTTCACGGCGTTGAAACTTTGCGAGCCGCCGGACACCTGCATCACGGCCAGGGTGCGGCCCTGTGTGGGCCGGATGCCGCCCATGGCCAGGGGCAGATGGTCGATCTGCGCCTTCATGATGCCGCTGATCTGGCCATGGCGTTCGGGGCTGCACCAGACCTGGCCTTCCGACCAGATGGAATGCTCGCGCAAAGCATGTACGGCCGGATGATCGTCGCCCTTCACCTGGTCGGGCAAAGGCAGGTCGGATGGATCGAAGATCCGCGTCTCCGCCCCGAAATACTCCAGCAGGCGGGCCGCTTCCTCCACCGCCAGACGGGAGAAGGAACGTTCGCGCAGGGAGCCATAGAGCAGCAGAATGCGCGGCTTGTGATCCAGAGGCCCCATGCCAAGCCCCGGCCGCTGGTTGGCATAGGCAGGATCGAGCGCCGGCAGATGGGTGGGGTCGGATAGCGGGCGTAGACGGTTCATATGGTTCACTCCTTGGCCGGTGCGGTGGCGGGATACCAGTGTCGGCCCAGCCATAGGGCCAACTGGACCATCAGGATCAGCACCGGCACCTCCACCAGCGGGCCGATGACGGCAGCGAAGGCGACGGGGGAGGCCAGTCCGAAAGCGGCGATGGCGACCGCGATGGCCAACTCGAAATTATTGCCCGCCGCCGTGAAGGCGACGGCGGTGGCGCGGGGATAATCCGCCGCGATCATCCGGCCCATGAAGAAGCTGACCAGGAACATGATAAGGAAATAGAGGGTCAGCGGCAGGGCGATGGACAGCGCGTCCAGCGGCAGCCGGATCACGTCGCCACCCTTCAGGCTGAACATCGCGACGATGGTGAAGAGCAGGGCTGCCAGCGTGAGGGGGGAGATGCGCGGCAGAAACCGGTTCTCGTACCAGTTCTCTCCCTTGGCGCGAACCAGGACCTTGCGGGTCAGGAAGCCGGCCAGGAAGGGGATGCCCAGATAGATCAGCACGGCCTCTGCAATGGTTCTGAAAGAGACATCGATGACGCTGCCTTCCAGACCCAGCAGGGGCGGCATAAAGCCCAGGAAGAACCAGGCATAGACACTGAAGAACAGGACCTGGAAGATGGAGTTGAAGGCGACCAGCCCCGCCACATACTGGTTGGAACCGCAGGCCAACTGGTTCCAGACCAGCACCATGGCGATGCAGCGCGCCAGCCCGATCAGGATCAGGCCTGTCATGTAATCCGGCTGGTCGGCCAGGAAAATGACGGCCAGGGCAAACATCAATACCGGCCCGATGATCCAGTTCTGGACCAGCGACAGGGCCAGGATGCGCTTGTCGGCGAAGACCTGAGGCAACTCCTCATACCTGACCTTGGCCAGTGGGGGATACATCATCAGGATCAGGCCGATGGCGATGGGAATATTTGTCGAGCCCACCGACAACCGGTCCAGTGCCGCCGGCAATCCCTCCAGCAGGCTGCCCGCCACCACGCCCAGGACCATGGCGGCGAAAATCCACAAGGTCAGGTAACGGTCGAGAAAGGAGAGGCGGCGGGCGGGTGCGGCTTGGCTCACGATGGTGGACCTTTATACCTGACGGAAGGGGATCAACGCAGCCGATTGCCGTCGGCATCCACGACAGCTTCGCCATCTTCCTTGGCAAAGGCCGATTTCTGCCCGTCGGGCAGGATATCCAGCACCTTCTCCGATGGCCTGCACAGGCGCACGCCCAGCGGCGTGACGACGATCGGCCGGTTGATCAGGATCGGGTGCGCCATCATGGCATCCAGCAGGGTGTCGTCGGACAAGGATGGGTCGCCCAGCCCCAGGTCGGCATAGGGCGTGCCTTTCTCGCGCAGCACCGCGCGTACCGGCACATTCATGCGGGCGATCAGATCGGCCAGGGCCTGACGCGGGGGCGGGGTTTTCAGATACTCGATCACCGTCGGTTCCACGCCGCTGTTGCGGATCATGGCCAGCGTGTTGCGCGACGTGCCGCAGTCGGGATTGTGATAGATGGTGATACCGGTCACGGCTTGCACTCCGCCATGATGCTGCGGGCAGAGTTGCGGGTGCGGAAAAGGAATATGGTGAAGGCGCGCACGGACATGATGTCTCCTTCCATGGGGCGTCGGCGGGTCATTCCCCGCAATCGCCCGTACAGGCCGGCATCTGGATGCCGCCACAGATTTCCGGCCGGCCCTGGCAGCAATCCTCCATCATGAAGGCGACCAGCTTGCGCGTCCCCGCATAGTCGGCAGCATAGAAAATCTGCCGCTGTACCCGCCAGGATCGCAGCAGACCCGCCCGTTCCAGGATGCCCAGATGGTGGGAAAGCGTGGAGGCGGGAACGCCGACCCGGTTGGCGATCTCGCTGGCATGCAGACCGTCGGGCCCCATTCGCACCAGCAGGCGGAAGATGGAGAGCCGGGTATCCTGGGCGAGGGCCGCAAAGGCTTCGATGGCATTTTTTGATTCCATAATTCTATAATCATAGAATTATGGGAATGTGTCAAGCGTTGCCATTGAGCGGCAATGTGGCTGGTTATGAGAGGGTGGGGGCGTCGGGTTCGGGCCAGGCGCGAAGGGCCTGATCGGCGACGGCTTCCAGCATTCGACGGCTGTATCCGGCCTTGGCCTGAACGGCCATGCCGTGCAGGATGGCAGTCAGGAACGCGGCAAGGGTTTCGGGATCGGCGGTATCCGGCAGGTCCCCTTCGGCCTTCGCCTGTTCAAACCGCTCTTGAATCCGGGCCTGGCCGGCGGCGCGGGCATCGATCAGGGCCTGGCGCACGGGCTCGGCCTCATCCGATCCGGCCAGCACGCCGTTGATGCCGAGGCAGCCGGTATTCTCCGCATAGCGGGTCGTGAGTTCGGCTGCCTGATAAAGGATATGCCGGGCCACTTCCCGCGCCGTGGGGAGCGCCAGCGCTTCGGGTATATAGTCCAGATAGCGCTGGTAATAGCGGTCCAGGGCACGGCGGAACATCGCTTCCTTGTTGCCGAACGCGGCATAAAGCGCGGGCCGTTCCACCCCGGCGGCCTTGGTCAGGTCGGCATAGGACGCGCCTTCATAGCCCATGCGCCAGAAAACGCACAGCACGGCGTCCAGCGCCTTTTCCACATCGAATTCCCGATGGCGTCCCATCAGCTTCGCTTGGTTCGTAATTTCATAATGATCATTAGTAAACCGCTTGACCTCATCCTGTCAAATATCATACAGATCGTTACCATAATGATCGTTATGAAATCGGGCTGCCGGCATGAGGCCGTGCGGGTCCGTCGATCGAAGGAGGTTTTCCATGCAGAAGACACTGACTGGCAAGGTCGCGCTCGTTACCGGCGGGTCGCGGGGGCTGGGTGCGGCCATTGCCGAGACGCTGGCCGACAACGGGGCCGATGTCGCATTCAGCTATGTGGCATCCGACGAGAAGGCGGCCCAGGTCGCCGACAAGCTGCGGGCAAAGGGTGTGCGTGCCCTGGCAGTCAAAAGCGATCAGGCGGACCTGGCATCGGCACAGACGCTGGTCGATGCCGTCATTGCCCGGTTCGGCAAGCTCGATATCCTGGTGAACAATGCGGCCATTGCGGTCCAGGGGCAGCGGGTGGATGATCCCGCTCTGGATATGGCGGGACTGGACCGGCAATGGCAGGTCAATGTGCTGGGCGCCGTGGCCACAACGCGGGCCGCGGCCCGGGCGCTTTCCGATGATGGGCGGATCATCTTCATCGGGTCCGGGCTGGGCGGCCGTGTGGCGTTTCCCGGGGTGGCGGATTATGCGGGCACCAAGGCGGCCATCGTCGGATATGCCCGGGGTGTGGCGCGGGACCTTGGCCCCCGGAACATCACTGTGAATGTCGTGCAGCCCGGTATCATGCCCACCGACATGGCAGCGGCCGTCGCCGACAATCTGCCCGACGCGATGATGGACCTCCATGCCATCCGCCGGATCGCCAATGTGCAGGAGGTGGCGGCGGCCGTCTGCTTCCTGGCCGGCCCGGACGCCGGTTATATCAGCGGCGGCATCCTGGACGTGTCCGGCGGATACCAGATCTGATCCCGACCCTTCATGCTGCGGGGGGTATCCCCTGCAGCATGAAGGGTCGGTGCTCTAGCTGTGGGCCAGGATCACATCCAGGAAATAGGCACCGTACCGTTCCAGCTTGCGCGCGCCGACGCCCTGCAGGCTGCCCATCTCGTCCAGTTCGGTCGGCCGCTCCCGGATCATCTCCATCAGCGTGGCGTCATGGAAGATCACATAAGGGGGCACACCCTGTTCACGTGCCAGTTCCAGGCGCAGGGCCTTCAGCGCGTGCCACAGCGTGTCGTCGGCGGGTGACAGGTCGGCGGTGGAGGTCCTGGGCCGGGGGCTGCCGCCGCGTGTGGCGGACCGGCCGCGCCCTTCCGATGCCGGGTCGCGGCGCAGGCGGACGGCTTCCTGCCCCTTCAGCACGGACGTGGCCGTTTCCGCCAGGATCAGCCCGCCATGTCCTTCCGGGTCGGCGCAGAGATAGCCGTTGGCCACCAATTGCCGGAAGGCCGAATGCCATTCCTGTTTGGACAGGTCCGATCCGCAGCCGAAGGTCTTCAGCTTGTCATGGCCGCGTTCGACCACCTTGTCGGTGCTTGTACCGCGCAGCACATCGACCAGATGCCCCACGCCGAACCGCTGTCCCGTGCGATAGACGGCTGACAGCGCCTTTTGCGCCACCACGGTGCCGTCATAGGTTTCCACGGGCTGGAAACAGGTGTCACACTTGCCGCAAGGCTTGGGATATTCCTCCCCGAAATAGGTGAGCAGCGTCTGGCGGCGGCAGCGGGCCGTCTCGCAGAAGCCCAGCAAGGCCTCCAGCTTCTGCCGCTCTGTCCGTTTGAAGGCCGGTGGGCTGTCGGAGCTTTCCACCATCATGCGCATCTGCACCACGTCGGCGAAGCCGTAGAGCATCAGCGCTTCGGCCGGCAGCCCGTCGCGGCCGGCGCGGCCGGTCTCCTGGTAATAGGCTTCCAGCGAGCGCGGCGGGTCCATATGCACGACGAAACGGACATTGGGCTTGTCGATGCCCATGCCGAAGGCCACGGTGGCGACCATCACCACGCCCTCGCCCTTGATGAACCGGTCCTGGTTGGCCTGTCGCGTGGCCGGGTCCAGCCCCGCATGGTAGGGCAGGGCATCGATCCCCTGATCGGCCAGATATTGCGCGATGGCATCCACCTTGCCGCGCGACAGGCAATAGACGATGCCCGCATCTTCCGGCCGGCGGCGCAGGAAATCCAGCAATTGCCGGCGCTCCTGGTCCTTGGGCACGATGCGGTAGGCGATGTTGGGGCGGTCGAAGCTGGCCAGGAACAGGCGGGCATCGGTCAGGCCAAGCCGGTTGGCGATATCCGTGCGGGTCTGGGCGTCCGCCGTGGCCGTCAGGGCCACGCGCGGCACATCGGGGAATTTCTCGTGCAGGATGGAAAGCTGAAGATATTCCGGCCGGAAATCATGGCCCCACTGGCTGACGCAATGCGCCTCGTCCAGCGCGAACAGCGCGATGCGCGACCGTTCCAGCAATTCCAGGAAGCGCGGCGTCACCAGCCGTTCGGGCGCGACATAGAGCAGGTCCATCTCGCCCCGCTCGCAGGCCCGCTCCACCTCCATGGCCTCGCGCCAGTCCAGCGTGGAATTGAGATAGGCGGCGCGGACGCCCAGCTGGCGCAGCGCATCCACCTGATCGCGCATCAGCGCGATGAGGGGGGAGACCACGATTCCCACGCCCGGCCGCACCAGCGACGGGATCTGGTAGCAGAGCGATTTGCCCCCGCCTGTCGGCATCAGCACCAGCGCATCGCCGCCCGACGCCACATGCTCCACGATGTCCGCCTGCATGCCGCGGAACAACGGGTAGCCCCAGACGCGCCGCAGCACGTCCTGTGCCGCCGCAAGCGGCGTCAGGGGGGAGGGCTGTGAGAGGGCGTCGGGCATGGGCTGATGCTTGGGGCGTTGCTACGGCTTGGGGTCATGATGGCATGACGACCACCATATGAGGGAACGGCATCAGGTGTACGGCAGGTGCCGCGGCAGGTCCAGCCCTTTGGGGACCTGCCTGCCGCACCCGCCGGCCGCATCAAAGCTCCAGCAACTGTTCGCGCGTGATCCAGAACACCTCGCCGAAGGACAGTTCCGTTTCCAGCCACAGGAAATCGGCATCGGGATAGGCCTCCTCCAGGGCCGCGCGGCCGGTGCCGATCTCAACCAGCAGGCCGCCGCCGGGATTCAGGTGCTTGGGCGCGTCCTTCAGGATGCGGTGGACGATATCCATCCCGTCCTCGCCCCCGCCGGCCAGGGCCATGGCCGGTTCCGCCCGGTATTCCGGCGGCAGGTGTTTCATGGCATCGGCATCGACATAGGGCGGGTTGGTCAGGATCAGGTCGTATTTCCTGTTCTTCAGCGGCTTGAACAGGTCGCCCTGGTGAAGCTTCACCCGGTCTTCCAGACCATGGTCGGTGACATTGATCCGGGCCACCTCCAGCGCATCGGGCGACAGGTCCACGGCATCGACCTGGGCCAGCGGGAAGATGCCGGCGGCCAGGATGGCCAGGCAGCCGGATCCGGTACACAGGTCCAGCACCTTTTCCACCTCGGTCACGTCATCGACCAGCGTGAAATCCTGTTCCCCGCCGAACAAATCCCCGAACAGCAATTCTCCGATGAAGGAACGCGGTACGATGACCCGGTCGTCCACATAAAAGGGCACGCCCTGGATATAGGTGCGCTTGGTCAGATAGGCGGCCGGCTTGCGGGTGATGACACGCTGGTGGATGATTTCCGCCAGGGCCAGGCGCTCGGCCGGGATCAGCCTGGCATCCAGATAGGGTTCGAGCTGGTCCACGGGCAGCTTCAGCGTTTCCAGCACGATGAAGGCCGCCTCGTCATAGGCAGTGACGGCGCCATGGCCATGCACGAGCCCGGCCCGGTTGAAGCGGCTGACGGCATAGCGCAGGAAATCGCGCACCGTGGACAGTTCCGCCGCCACGGTGCTGGTGGCGGGCAGGGACGGGTCGGTCATCTGGGCATTCACTCCGGCTGGAACGAAACGGGCTGGCAGGATGGCAGCGGCGGATTATCCGCGCAACCAGGACGAGATCAGTTGCCGGGAGATGCTGTCACGGGGCGGCAGGCGGAATTCGTCGCCCGGCGGCGGGTTCAGGATGTAATCCCGGCTGAACCACCGCACATCCTCCAGTTCCTCCTGGTCGGGACGCACGTCGAAGCCCGTCGCCCGTGCGTGGAACCCCAGCATCAGGGAGGCGGGGAAGGGCCAGGGCTGGCTGGAATGATAGCGGATGTCGGTGACGGGAACGCCCGCCTCCTCCATGCATTCACGTGCAACCGTCTCCTCCAGGCTTTCGCCCGGTTCCACGAATCCGGCCAGGGTTGAATACATGCCGGGCGGGAATCGGGACTGGCGTCCCAGCAGGCAGCGGTCGCCGCCATCATGCACCAGCATGATCACGGCCGGGTCGTGGCGCGGGAAATGCGATATGCCGCAGGCGGGGCTGGTGCAGCGGCGGCTGTGCCCTGCGTCCGCCGCCTCGGTCGGCGACCCGCAGGCGCCGCAGAATTGGTGGCGGCCATGCCACAGCAGCAGGGCGCGGATATAGGCATAGATCCCGCCCAGGTGCCGGTCGATGCGCATGCCCAGCGATCGCAATTCCACCAGCCGGCCCAGCCGCGCTATTTCTCCATGGCTGCCGGCATCCTCCAGCGGCGACAGATCGACGGCGAAATAGCTGAAACCATTGATATCGCCCAGGTAAAGCGGCGGCATGTCCAGATGCGCGGTCCACCATGTGGCATCGGCCGGCAGGAAGGCCGGCTGCGGCGCTTCGTCCGGCCCTGTCACCAGATGCTGGCCGCGCCACCATGGGATGATGCGGCTGGCCGGGGCCTGACGCAGGCGGTCGGCCAGCCACTGCGCGTCTTTGCGCCGGTGCGCGGAGCGGTCCAGGCCGCTGCCGGTGTAGAAGTTCGGTGTCATCATGGTTTTGGACCGTGACATGGCCGGCGCAGGCCCGCCAATGCGTTGGCGTCAGACCGGCCCCGGCGGAATCCCCCTTGTCTTTGGCGCCCGTCTCGCCGATATAGGCGTCGGGAGGTTGGCAACGGGCGAGTCCCTCGCCAACCCGGTCAGGTCCGGAAGGAAGCAGCCGTAACGAGTTTCGGCTCGGGTCGTTCGTCCAGCCTCCCACCTTCAAATTCCTTTGAATTCATGATGTTGGCCCCGGTTTTGCCGGATCGGGCGCTAAATCATTGGCGTCGGCCGCGACCGGGCACTAAAGTGCGGCCATTCCTCCGCGCCTTGGGATCAAGCCCCGTGACCGACGAGACGACAGCGACCAGCCATTCCGCCGCCGGCGCCGCCTACCGTGTGCTGGCGCGCAAGTACCGGCCGCAGAATTTCGATGAGCTGGTGGGGCAGGATGCGCTGGTCCGCACGCTGCGCAACGCCATCCAGTCGGGCCGCATCCATCAGGCCTATATGCTGACGGGCGTGCGCGGGGTGGGCAAGACCACGACGGCCCGCATCATCGCCCGTGCCCTGAACTGCATCGGGCCGGACGGGCAGGGTGGCCCGACCATCAGCCCCTGCGGGGTGTGCGAGATGTGCGTGTCCATTGCCGCCGACCGCAATGTCGACGTGATCGAGATGGACGCCGCCAGCAATACCGGCGTCGACAATGTGCGGGAGATTATCGAGGGCGTGCGTTATGCTCCGTCCTCGGCGCGCTACAAGCTCTACATCATCGACGAAGTCCACATGCTGTCGAAAAGCGCCTTCAACGCCTTGCTGAAGACGCTGGAGGAGCCGCCGCCGCATGTGAAGTTCGTCTTCGCCACGACCGAGATCCGCAAGGTGCCGGTGACGGTCCTGTCGCGCTGCCAGCAATTCGACCTGCGGCGGGTGGACCATCAGACACTGTCGGGTCATTTCACCCGCGTGGCCGACAGGGAAGGCGTGCCGGTGGAAGCCGACGCCATTGCCCAGATCGCGCGGGCGGCCGATGGGTCGGTGCGTGACGGGCTGTCGCTGCTGGACCAGGCCATCGCGCTGGGCGGGGGCACGGTCACCCTGGCTCAGGTACGTGACATGCTGGGCCTGGCCGACCGCACCCGTGTCATCGACCTGTTCGAAGCGACGCTGACAGGCAGGCCGGCGGATGCGCTGGATATCCTGACCGACCTGCATCGTTGCGGGGCCGATCCGATCGTCGTCGCCCAGGATCTGCTGGATTTCACGCATTTCCTGACGCGCGCGCGTGTCGTGCCCGGTACGGCCGACGATGTGTCGATACCGGAGGATGAGCGCACGCGCGGCGTGGCCCTGGCGCAGAGGCTTGGCATGCCGTCCCTGGCCCGGGCCTGGCAGATCCTGCTGAAGGGGCTGGGGGAGATCCAGCACGCACCCGTGCCCATGCAGGCGCTGGAAATGGTTCTGATCCGGCTTTCCTATGCGTCGGACCTGCCCAGCCCGTCCGATCTGATCCGCAAGATCAATGAGGCCGGCGGGGTGGAAGCCGCGGCCCGTGCCCTGCACGCGGCCGCTGCGTCGCCAGCCGGTGGCGGTGGTGGCGCTGGCGGTGGATTCTCGGCCGGTCCCGGCCCCGCTGTTCATGCGGGGCCGACCCACGGGGCGCCGATGGCCATGGTGGCCGGCGGCCGTGCCTATGCCGGTGGTCCGGCAGCGCTGCCGGCACCCGTACCGGCGGAAAAAATTGAAACGGTGCCGGAACCAACCAGTTTCCAGGCCGTTGCCGACCTGTTCCTGGACAAGCGGGAAGGGGTGCTGGCCGGCCTGTTGCGGGCATCGGTCCATCTGGTCCGTTTTGAAAGCGGAATGATCGAGCTGCGGTTGCAGCCCGCCTGTCCCCAGAATTTGCCGGGCAAGGTCGGGCAATTGCTGACCGAATGGACGGGCCGGCGCTGGGTGGTTACCGTTTCCGGTGCCCAGGGCGCGCCCACCATCGCGGAGCAGGAAAGGCAGGCCGAGCAGCGCCAGCGGGCGGAAGCGGCCGAGCATCCGCTGGTCAAGGCCGTGCTGGCGGCTTTTCCCGGCGCCCGGATTGACAGGATCATCGACCAGTCGCAGGTGGCCTTGCCCCCGCCGCCGCAGGCCGAACCGGAGATTCCCGAGGCGCTGGACGCTTTTGGGGGTGACGAGATGCCCGACAACCCTTATTTCGATGCCCCGCCGCCCCTGGATGAGGGCGATTATGAAGGAGACTTCTGAGCCATGAAGAATATCGGCCAGATGATGAAGCAGGCCCAGCAGATGCAGGCCAAGATGCAGGAAATGCAGGCCAAGCTGGCCGAGCATGAGGCCACGGGCGTGTCCGGAGCCGGCATGGTGCAGGTCCGGCTGAACGGCAAGGGCGAACTGCGCGGGATCAAGATCGACAAGGCCGCCGTCGATCCGGAGGATGTGGAGGTTCTGGAGGACCTGATCACGGCCGCCTTCAACGATGCCAAGGCGAAGGTGGAAGCCTATATGGCCGAGCAGACCAACTCGCTGATGGGCGGGCTGAAGCTGCCGCCCGGCTTCAAGATGCCGTTCTGATCCGTTCCGGAGGGGCAACGGCCTTTCCATGTTGGCGCCGCCCCAGGTTCTGCGGGGCGGCCTTTTGACCCTGAGTGCGCCCGTGTGGAGGGTTAAGATGCTGGAAATGCGGCCGGGATGCGAATGCTGTGACCGGGACCTGCCGGCCGACAGTCCGGATGCCCTGATCTGTTCCTTCGAATGCACGTTCTGCCGGACGTGTGTGGAGGATGTGCTGAAGGGCCGCTGCCCCAATTGTGGGGGTGGATTCGCCGCGCGCCCCCCGCGATCGCGGGAGAAATGGGCAAAGTATCCGCCCGGCGTGGACCGCGTCGTGAAGCCGGGCGGCTGCGCCGTGGGGTTCTGATCCCCCGTGCCCGCCGCCCGCGGCATGCCCCGTCCGGCGGGTCCCGTTTTGCGCTGGAACATTCGGCGAACATCTTGTAGCGTCGCCGCATGATCGGACCTGAAATCGACCGCCTGATCCAGTTGCTTGCCAAGCTGCCCGGTCTTGGGCCGCGGTCGGCACGCCGTGTCGCGCTGCACCTGATCAAGCGCCGGGACAGCCTGATGCTGCCATTGGGGGAGGCGGTGACGGCCGCAGCGGCGGGTATCCGCACCTGTTCGGTCTGCGGCAACCTGGACAGCCGCGATCCCTGCCATATCTGCGCCGACGGCACGCGCGACGGCGCGCTGCTGTGCGTGGTGGAGGATGTGGGCGACCTGTGGGCCCTGGAACGGACCGGCGCCTATCGCGGCCGCTATCACGTGCTGGGTGGTACCTTGTCGGCGCTGGACGGGGTCGGGCCGGACGATCTGTCCATCCCCGCCCTGCTGGACCGTGCGGCACGGCCGGAGGTGGGGGAGGTCATCCTGGCGCTCAACGCCACCGTTGGTGGCCAGACCACGGCGCATTACCTGTCCGACCGGCTGGCCGGCTGTGGTGTCCGCCTGTCGCGGCTGGCGCATGGCGTGCCGGTCGGGGGCGAACTGGATTATCTGGACGATGGCACGCTGACCGCGGCCCTGCGATCCCGGCGCAGCCTGTGACATCCACCGGCGGGCCCGCGGGTGGCCCGGCACCGGGCGTCGCCAACCGTCCGGCAGGGCGGAATCCATTCGCATGTTTGAACCGGGATTCCAGCGGAATGCTTACACCGCGCGCGGTATCCGGGTATGTCTGCATTAATATTGCCCAATCAATGGGCAGGTGAGACCGGTGTCACACCGGCTTGCGACTTCCCGTCTCCTTCGGGAAGGTCTTAACTGTTTCGTTATTTATCTGTTGCAACATCTGTTTGAACGGATAGGCTATGCCGCGTGGCTGAGCCTCGTGAAAAAGGCTTAACGCGATTGGTTGGGTTGGGGACCCATCCGGATGGGTGGGCCGGGGTCGAAAGGGAATTGTCAGTGCTCTATCACCTGTACGATCTGCATCATGCCGCCTTGACGCCCCTGCGCCTGATGGCGGAAGCCACGCAGCAGACTTTCCAGAATCCGTTTCTGCCGGCCTCCTATACCCAGGTGGGGCGCGCCGTGGCGGCTGGTGCCGAACTGATTGAGCGCACGACCCGCCGCTGGGGCAAACCTGATTTCGGCCTGCCCACGACGCGCATCAATGGCCGTGACGTGGCGGTGACGGAACGTGTCGTGGTGGAACGGCCGTTCGGCAATCTGGTGCGGTTCGAGCGGGCGGCGCCGACCGATGATCCCAAGCTGCTGCTGGTGGCGCCCATGTCGGGCCATTACGCCACGCTGTTGCGCGGCACGGTCCAGGCGCTGATGCCCAATCACGATGTCTATATCACCGATTGGCACGATGCCAAGCTGATCCCGCTGTCGCGCGGCCGCTTCGATCTGGAAGATTACATCGACTATGTGATGGACTTCATCCGCCATCTGGGGCCGAACACGCATGTCATGGCTGTGTGTCAGCCGGCCGTGCCGACGCTGGCCGCCGTGGCGCTGATGGCCCAGTTGGACGATCCGTGCCAGCCATCTTCCATGACCCTGATGGGCGGCCCGCTGGATACGGCGGCGGCCCCCACCGTGGTGACCAAGCTGGCCGAGGACAAGGATATCGGCTGGTTCGAGCGCAATGTCATCACGACGGTGCCGTTCTACTATCCCGGCGCGCTGCGCCAGGTCTATCCGGGCTTCGTGCAGTTGACGGGCTTCATGTCCATGAACCTGGACCGCCATGTGGGCGAGCATCTGAAGCTGTTCCGCCATCTGGTGCAGGGCGACGGCGACAGTGCGGAGGCGCATCGGAAATTCTATGACGAATATCTGTCTGTCATGGACCTGACGGCGGAATTCTATCTGCAGACCGTCAATCAGGTGTTCCAGGAGCGCGCGCTGCCCACGGGCCGGATGAAGTGGCGCGGCATGACGGTCGATCCGTCAGCCATCGAGAAGACGGCCCTGATGACGGTCGAAGGCGAGTTGGACGACATCTCGGCCCCCGGCCAGACCATCGCGGCCCATACCATGTGTTCCAGCATTCCCGCGGCGAAGAAGCACAACCATCTTCAGAAGTCCGTCGGCCATTATGGTATTTTCAACGGCCGCAAATGGCGCGAAGATATCGAGCCGCGTGTGCGCCGTTTCATCCTGGAGAATGACGCGGTGCGCGCCGGGCGGAAAACCACCGCCGCGGCCTGAGGGCAGGGGGAAACCACGATAAAGGCAGGGGGCGCCGTTCCGTTGGGCCGGCGCCCCTTTTCATTGGTGCGCCCCTTTTCATTGACCCGGGGGCCCTTGAATTTCACGGTCCCGGCTTTCCGGCCGGGCTGTCACGTCCCGCGCCGCTTGGCCCGGGCCGTCGGTTCGGCGATCAGCGGATCGTCGGGCCAGTAATGCCGTGGATAGCGCCCGGCCAGTTCCTTCTTCACCTCACGGTAGGAGCCGGACCAGAATCCGGCCAGGTCGCGCGTCACCTGCACGGGCCGGTGGGCCGGCGACAGCAGATGCAGCAGCACGGGAATGCGGCCGCCGCCCAGGCGTGGGGTTTCCGCCAGCCCGAACAGTTCCTGCAGGCGCACGGCCAGCACCGGCTCCTGCCCGCTGTAATCGATGGGGATGCGGTTGCCGGTGGGCACGGTCAGGTGGGTGGGGATTTCCGCATCCATGGCCTGGCGCTGGTTCCAGTCCAGGAGGCCTGTCACGGCGGAATGCAGGTCGATCCGGTCCAGGTGGGACCGGCGCGTGACGCCGGACAGATAGGGTCCCAGCCAGGTCTCCAGCCCGTCCAGCAGCGCTTCATCGCCGATATCGGGCCACCGTTCCGGCGCGGCACGGTGCAGGAAGGCGACGCGGCGGCGCCAGCCCTCCAGTTCCTTCGTCCAGGGCAGGCAGCCCAGCCCCATGGACCGGATACCTTCCAGCATGGCCGGCAGCACGAGGTCGGCCGGCGGGGTGGCCAGTGCCTCGTCCTTCAGCGACAGTTCGAACAGCCGCCGCCGGCGACGGGCCTGCACCATCTGTTCCCGATGATCCCAGGCGACCTCCGTCCGGATGCGGATATCGTCGGCGAAGGCTTCTTCCAGTGCCGGCTGGCTGACGGGGGCGGCCAGGAAGATGCGGGCGTCGCGCCCCTGGCCGTCCAGATCGGCCACGGCCAGCAGGTCGCAGGCGGCCAGCGCGTCGGTGGGGTCCAGCATGGCACCCCGCCCGCCTGACAGACGGAATTGCCCGGCCGCTCCCGGCCGGCGCTGGCCGATACGGTCCGGATAGGCCAGGGCCAGCAGCAGCCCGGCATCGTCGTGATCGACGGAGCCGGGCGGGCCGCCGGCCTGCCGCTCCAACTGCCGCGCCTGATCCAAAACCTGGTGCAGCGCGGAGCGCTCCACCTCGCCCCACCGCCCGCGTTCGTCCAGATGTTCCAGCCTGGTGCGCAGGTCGGCATCGCGCCGCCCGCCGCCGCGCAGGATGTCGCGTTCCCCGATCAGGGCGGCCACGCGGCAGGCCAGGCGTGTGCGGCCCAGCGCGCGGCCCCGCAGCACCAGATGCGCCAGCCGGGGATGCACGCCCAGCCCGGCCATGGCCTTGCCGTGCGCCGTGATGCGCAACCCGTCATCCAGCGCGCCCAGTTGCTGGAGCAGGCGCCGCGCCTGGGCCAGGGCCGGGGCCGGCGGGGCATCCAGCCACGCCAGCTCGTCCGCATCCACGATGCCCCATTGCGCCAGTTCCAGGGCCAGCGGCGCCAGATCGGCGCGGGTGATCTCTGCCGTGGTGAAGGGCAGCAGCGCGCGGTCCGACGCTTCCGACCACAGGCGGTAGCAGATGCCGGCCGACAGGCGCCCGGCGCGGCCCCGCCGCTGGTCCGCCGATGCGCGGGAAGCGCGCAACGTCTCCAGCCGGCCCATGCCGCTGCGCGGGTCGAAGCGCTGAAGGCGCGACAGGCCGCTATCCACGACGATGCGGATGCCTTCGATGGTCAGACTGGTCTCCGCGATCGATGTGGCCAGCACCAGCTTGCGCTGGCCGGCCGGCGCGGGGCGGATGGCCCTGTCCTGCGCTTCCAGCGTCATGTCGCCGTAAAGCGGGGTGACCAGGGTACCAGCGGGCAGCGGCCCGCCGGCCAGCAGCCGTTCCACCCGCCGGATCTCGCCGCTGCCCGGCAGGAAGGCCAGCAGGCTGCCTTCCTCTTCCACCAGGGCGCGGCGGATGGTGCGGGCCATATGTTCGTCCGGCCGGTCGGTCGGACCGGGCTCGGCCCAGCGCGTTTCCACCGGATAGGCGCGGCCCTGCGAGCTGATCAGCGGCGCGTCGCCCAGCAGGGCCGCCACGGGACCGCCATCCAGCGTGGCCGACATCACGACCAGCCGCAGGTCGTCACGCAGCAGGGCCCGCGATTGCAGACAGAAGGCCAGCGCCAGATCGGCATCCAGGCTGCGTTCGTGGAATTCGTCGAACAGCACGGCGGCCACCCCGTCCAGCGACGGATCGGATTGCAGACGGCGCAGGAAGAGGCCTTCCGTCACCACCTCGATCCGGGTTGCCGCCGACACGCGGCTGTCCAGCCGCACGCGGTAACCGACGGTCTGCCCGACCTCCTCCCCCAGCATCGCGGCCATGCGCCGGGCGGCCCCCCTTGCCGCCAGCCGGCGGGGTTCCAGCATGATGATGCTGCCACCCCCCCGCCAGGGCTGGTCCAGCAGGGCCAGCGGCACGCGCGTCGTCTTGCCGGCGCCGGGCGGGGCCTGCAGGACGGCGGTCGTGCCGGTGTCGAGCGCCGACAGCAGCGCCGGCAGGGCATCATCGATGGGAAGGGCGGGCAGATCGTGCATGCCGATGCTATAGCCGCTGCCGGGCGGGGAGGCCAGTGGCATGGCGCGGGCGGATGCCGCATCCTGCGGGTCGCCGGGCATGGCCGGCCGGCCGCGGGATGGCTATCGGCCTGTGGAGCCCTTTGCCCGCATGGCGGCAGGGCAGGCTGTGGTCTGATTGGCATCAATTCCCGCTGAGCGGGAGTTGATGGGGTTCTGAAATTTGCCCGCCGCCGCTCTGCCGCCTATCGTCCGGCGTGGCGGAACGGCGTTCCCGCCTGAGGCAGCGAGGGAGGATGGCGTGGGCAAGGTGAAGGCCGCGATCATCGGGTCGGGGAATATCGGCACCGACCTGATGATCAAGATGGTGAAATATCCCCGGAACATGGAACTGGCGGCCGTGGTGGGCATCGATGCCGCTTCCGAAGGGCTGGCCCTGGCGCGCGAGCGCGGCGTGGCAACGACGCATGAGGGGCTGGACGGGCTGCGGGCCATGCCCTGCTATCCCGACATCGACATCGTGTTCGACGCCACGTCGGCCTATGCGCACAAGCTGCATGACGCGGCCCTGCGCGCCGACGGCAAGAAGGTCATCGACCTGACGCCGGCCGCCATCGGCCCGTTCGTGGTGCCGCCGGTGAACCTGGATGCGCACCTGAACCAGGGCAACATGAACATGGTGACCTGCGGCGGCCAGGCGACCATCCCCATGGTCGCGGCCGTTTCCAGCGTGGCCAAGGTTCATTATGCCGAGATCATCGCGTCGGTCGCCTCCCGCTCTGCCGGTCCGGGCACGCGCGCCAATATCGATGAATTCACGCGCACGACCGCAAGCGCCATCGAGAAGGTGGGCGGTGCCACCCGCGGCAAGGCCATCATCATCCTGAATCCGGCCGAGCCGCCGATGATCATGCGCGACACCGTCTTCACCCTGTCCGAGGGTGCCGACGAGGATGCCATTCGCGCCGCCGTGCATGCCATGGTGGCCAAGGTGCAGGCCTATGTTCCGGGCTACCGCCTGAAGCAGGAGGTGCAGTTCGAGCGGTTCGGCGACAATAACCGCCTGAAGATCCCCGGCCAGGGTGAATTTACCGGCATCAAGACTTCCATCTTCCTGGAGGTGGAAGGGGCCGGCGATTATCTGGCGACATATTCCGGCAATCTCGACATCATGACGGCGGCGGCCAAGGCCACGGGCGATATGCTGGCCCAGCGCATCGCCGCCGGGAGGAACGCGGCATGACCGGCTTCAACCCCGCCAGCGACAAGCTTTATATCCAGGATGTGACGTTGCGTGACGGCATGCACGCCATCCGCCACATGTACGGGCTGGACCATGTGAAGGCCATCGCCAGCGCGCTGGACCGTGCCGGCGTGGACGCGATCGAGGTGGCGCACGGCGACGGCCTGTCCGGCGCCAGCTTCAACTATGGCTTCGGCGCCCATACGGACTGGGAATGGCTGGAGGCCGTGGCATCCGTCCTGTCCCGCGCCGTCCTGACCACGCTGATCCTGCCGGGCGTCGGCACCGCCGATGAACTGCGCCGTGCCTATGAACTGGGCGTGCGGTCGGTGCGGGTGGCCACGCATTGCACCGAAGCCGACGTCTCCAAGCAGCATATCGGCATTGCCCGCGATCTGGGCATGGACGTGTCCGGCTTCCTGATGATGAGCCACATGATCGAGCCGGAACGGCTGGCGGAGCAGGCCAGGCTGATGGAAAGCTATGGCGCGCAGTGCGTCTATGTCACCGACAGCGGCGGGGCGCTGGACATGGATGGCGTGCGCGACCGGCTGCGGGCCTATGATCGGGTGCTGAAGCCGGAGACGCAGCGCGGCATCCACGCCCATCACAACCTGTCGCTGGGCGTGGCCAATTCCATCGTGGCGGCCCAGGAAGGGGCCGTGCGCATCGATGCCAGCCTGACGGGCATGGGCGCAGGTGCCGGCAACGCCCCGCTGGAGGTGTTCATCGCGGCGGCCGACCGCAAGGGCTGGAACCATGGCTGCGACGTGAACGCCCTGATGGACGCGGCAGAGGATCTGGTGCGCCCCTTGCAGGATCGTCCCGTGCGCGTGGACCGGGAAACGCTGGCGCTGGGCTATGCCGGCGTCTATTCCAGCTTCCTGCGCCATGCGGAAAAGGCATCGCAGGAATATGGCATCGACACCCGTGCCATCCTGGTGGAACTGGGCCGCCGCAAGATGGTCGGCGGGCAGGAGGACATGATCGTCGATGTGGCGCTGGACCTGCTGAAGGCCGGCGCCGGCAAGGCCGCGTGATTGGGGAAGGAAACAGGGAATGTCTGAACGGGACGATCGGAAGGAAGTGGTGCTGGCCGACATGGCCGCCCGCCTGCGCAACGCCTATCGCCAGGGCCCCGTGGCGCCGCTGCGCCATGAATTGCCGGAAGCGGACCTGGATACGGCCTATCGCATCCAGTCGCTGAACACGGCGCATTGGCTGGAACAGGGTCGGCGGCTGGTCGGCCGCAAGATCGGCCTGACCTCCGTTGCGGTGCAGAAGCAGCTTGGCGTCGACCAGCCCGATTACGGCATGCTGTTCGATGACATGGCCATCCTGGACGGTGGCAGCGTGCCGGCCGGCACGCTGCTGCAGCCCCGGATCGAGGCGGAGGTGGCCTTCGTCCTGAAACAGCCGCTGGACCGTGAAAAGCTGCTGCTGCCCGATGTCGTGAAGGCCATCGACTTCGCCCTGCCGGCGCTGGAAATCGTCGACAGCCGTATCGCCGGCTGGGATATCGGCATCGTCGACACCATCGCCGACAACGCTTCTTCCGGTCTGTTCGTGCTGGGTACCACGCCCGTGCCGATCGACCGGTTCGACCTGCGCCTGTGCGGCATGGTCATGGAACGCAATGGCGACCCGGTTTCGCTGGGCGTTGGTGCGGCCTGCCTGGGCAACCCGCTGAACGCGCTGATCTGGCTGGCCGAGCGGATGGCCGCCGTCGGCTATCCGCTGGGACCGGGCGACGTGGTCCTGTCCGGTGCGCTGGGTGCCATGGTTCCGGCCAAGCCTGGCGAGCGGTACGAGGCGTCGATCGGTGGCCTGGGATCGGTCCGCGTCAGCTTTGCCGCGGATTGATGTGGATGTTGCATAACCGGTCACGTATCTGCGGGACCGGTTTTCCTGGTCGATCAGGGCAGGTGCAGCCGGATATCGTCCGCCGCGATATGCTGGAAGGGTGACCGGTAAAGGTCCGGTTCGGCCCGGACCATGGCTTCAAGCTGGTCGCGGGCGGCCAGCAGGGCCGCCGGCAGGGCCAGTTCCCCGGGGCGCAGCACGGGCCCGTTGGCCGTGATCGCGGCCAGCGCGATACCGTCGCCCGCCCGGATGGGCAATGCGGCCGCCTGGAAGCCGGGGGCCAGCGCGATGGGCTGTGCCACGAAGCCATCCGCCACGGCGGCGGCCAGCCGGCTTTCCAGCGCGTCCCAGCCATCCGCTGGAACCCGGTCCGGATAATGCGCCGTGACGAACCGCCGGTAACCCGCCCTTTCCTCTGCCGGCAGGCCGGCCAGGATGGCGGGTGCTGCCAGCCCGTCATGCAGCAGGACCGCCTCGCCCAGCCGGTCGCGGTGATAGATGTCGTTGCTGCCATAGGCCCCGCCGATGCGCAGTCCGAACCATCCCAGCCGCACGGACAGCGACACGGTTTCCCCGATCGCATGGGCCAGCGTGCGCAGCACGGGCCGGCTGGCCTTGTGCAGGTGGAACCGGTTGAACAGCGCCCGGTTCAGCAATTGCGGCATCTGGCCGACTTCATATCGCGGCGTGTTCTGGTAGCGGCTGAGATAGCCCGCTTCCTCCAGCGTCACCAGCGCGCGATAGACGGTGGAGGCGGGCAGCGCCATCAGACGGCTGATCTCTGTCACGCCCATCGGCTCCTCGGCCTCCGCCACGAAACGCAGCACCTCGAACACGTGGGAGGCCGATGAATTGATGACGGCACGGCTGGACGGGGCGGGCATCAATTGATCTCCACATGCGCCGCGTCTGCGGCATAGAGCCGGGTGCGGCTGCACAACTCGTCGATCAGGCGTCGCAGTTCGGGCAGCAGCCTTTGCAGTTCGCCTTCCATCCGCTCCACGGGGCCGCCGACCGACAGGACGCCGTGCAGCCGGTTTTCCGCATCCACGATGGGAAAGCCCATGGCCAGCATGGGCAGCGGCCCTTCCCGCCGGACCATGGCATAGCCCTGACGGCGGATGGCCCGGATATCGGCCCAAAGCTGTTCGGCCGTCATGGCCCGGTTGGACGGGGGGATGGTCAGCGGGCTGTGGCGGGCGATATATTCCTCTATCTCCCGGTCAGTGCAGGATGCCAGCATCACCCGGCCCGATGCGGGCACGTGCAGGGGGCGCAGGCCCCCGATCTCCATTCGCCATGTGCCGGGCCGCTTGGTTTCAATGCCGTCGATGAAGACGGCATAATCCAGGCCCCGCACCATCAGGCTGACCGTTTCCCCGGTCAGGGCGTGGATTTTCTGCACATAGGGGGCGCACAGGCTGCGGAAATCCGGTTCCAGCGCCGTGCGGCTTTGCAGTTCCAGCACGCGGAAGCCAAGCTGATAGCGCGCGCCAGAGGCGTCGCGCACCAGATAGCCCTGATCCACCAGCGTGGTCAGCGCCCGGTAGATCATGTTCTTGGTCATGCCGAGCAGTTGTGACAGTTCCGTCACGCCATAGCCGGGCGCATCGGCCGCAAAGCAGGAAAGGACCTGCAGGGTGCGGGCCGTGGCCTTGTTCTGGCCCCGGTCGGAAGGATCGGCATGTTGCGTCAATGAGGTTTCCTGTTGCCTGGCACCGGTAAGGCCCGACGGCATGGCCGGGCCTGTTTCGCGGCAGAGCCTATCCTACCGTGGTCCCGGCGCCAATATCCGCCCCGCCCGCTGCTGCCCCGCCCGCTGCTGCCCCGCCCGTTGCCGCGCGCGCGAAAAGCTGGAACACATTGCCTTCGGGGTCGGCACAGGTGACGGTGCGGCCATGGCCGCCCATGTTACGCCGGTCCAGGATGCGCCCGCCGGCCTGCTCCACCGCGGCGGCCACGGCGTCGGGGTCATCTGCCTCGAAGGTCACGGTGGCGCCCTTGTCGCCGGCCCCGGCCTCTGCCGGGCTGGCCAGCGCGAAATTGCCCCCGCCCAGGCCGAACTGCGTCCAGGCGTCCCCGTCGCGGAACTTCAGCACGGCCCCCAGCGCCTGGCCATAGAAGCCGGCCATCCGCTCCATATCATGGGCCACCACATAGATGTTCTGAATCCTGCGGATCGGCATGTCCACCCTGTCCTTCCTGCTTGGTCTATATCATGGAATGTGATCTGATATCCATAACATGAAGCGACAATGGGGAAAGGCGCGGGGTGCATGAGTTTTCCGGCGCCGCCATTCCACGAAATCGCCTGAATGGCCGGCCCCGGTCACGTACCATCGGGGTTCAGGTCGTGAGAAACGGGCACAGACCCGGAGCCGGGGGGACGTTGGACATGTTGGCATTGCGCAAGACGGAAGCGGGGCAGGGACTGGCCCTGGTCGATCTGCCGCCGCCGCCGGAACCGGGGCCGGGACAGGTGCGCATCCGTGTCGCCGCCACCGGCATCTGCGGCACGGACCTGGCCATCGATCGCTGGACGCCATCCTATGCCGGCTTCATGGCATCGGTGCTGCCCGTGACGCTGGGGCATGAGACGGTGGGCCACATCGTTTCGGTGGGGGATGGCGTCGACGCGGGACGGGTCGGCCGGACCGTCGTGGTCAATCCGGCCGTGGCCTGTGGTGCCTGCGGCCCCTGCCGGGCCGGCGACCCCGTCGGCTGTGCGGCGCGCCAGCCTGTCGGGTTGGTCCGCGACGGGGCCTTTGCGCCCTTCCTGCTGGCGCCGGCCGATTATTGCTATGACCTGCCCGATAATGTGCCCGTGGAACTGGGCGCGCTGGCCGAGCCGCTGTCGGTCGGGGCGCATGCGCTGTCGGTCGGCGGCTTCCGGCCGGGCATGCGCGTCGTCGTGCTGGGGCCCGGTCCCATCGGGCAGGGCGTGGCGGCACTGGCCCGTCATCTGGGCGCGGCACAGGTGGCCATCGTCGGCCAGGATGACGGGCCGCGCCTGGAGGTGCTGCGCGGGATGGGGTTCCAGCATTGCGTCGACCGGGCATGCGACGGCGCCGATGCGGAACTGGCCCGGCTGGCCGGTGACGGTTTCGATCTGGCCGTGGAGGCGGCGGGCGTGGGGGCGGCCATCGATCAGGGTCTGGCGCTTTTGCGGTCGCGCGGGGTGCTGGTGGCGGCCGGCATGCCGGAACGGCCGGCGACGGTCGACATCATGCGGCTGGTGAAATACCGGCTGGAAATCCGGGGTGCCTCCCGCATCCCGCCATCGGCCTGGGGGGTGGTGCTGTCGGCGCTGGCCGCGGCGCCGTCGGCCTTGGCCCCGCTGATCACCCACCGTTTTCCCCTGGCCCAGGCCGATGCGGCGCTGCGCCTGTGTCATGGCCGCACACCGTCGAAGGTGCTGCTGCTGCCCTGACGGGGCCTCGCCGGACCCGGCCTCCTCCCTTCCGCTGGATGAATGGACAGAAGATGCAGACCGACGGAACCGCCGCCGCGCGGGTGTCGCGCTATTCCTGGTATGTGCTGGGGATGCTCTATGCGGTCTATGTGATGAACATGGCCGACCGCCAGATCCTGGGCATCCTGGCGGAGGATGTGAAGCGCGACCTGGGGCTCAGCGACGGGCAGATGGGCCTGCTGGCCGGTCCGGCCATCGCCTTCTTCTATGCGGTGCTGGGCATTCCCATGGCCTATGTGGCCGACCGGATCAACCGTGTGCGCTTCCTGGGCGTCTGCCTGACGGTGTGGAGCGTGATGACGGCGCTGGGCGGCCGGGCGGGCAACCTGCTGGAACTGGCCATGACCCGCATCGGTGTTTCGGTGGCGGAGGCGGGGTCGACTCCGGCCTCCATCTCCCTGATCGGCGATTATTTTCCACCGGCCCGCCGGGCGACGGCCATGGCGATCCTGTCATCGGGTTCCACCCTGGGCATCCTGATCAGCTTCGCGCTGGGCGGCTGGCTGAACGAATGGCTGGGCTGGCGCGCCACCTTCCTGGCGGCCGGGGTGCCGGGCGTGCTGCTGGCCGTGATGCTTGTCCTGACGGTGCGGGAACCGGTGCGCGGCGCGCGGGACGCAGCCGGCGCCGCCCCACCGCCCTCGCTGTCCATGCTGCGCACCATGGGGCATCTCTGGCGCATTCCCCTGTTCCGGCAGACGGTGGTGGCCGCCATCTTCTGCAATTTCTGCGTCTTCGCGGTGCTGGCCTGGGCGCCGGCCTATGCGGTGCGCAGCTTCGGGCTGGGCAGCGCGGAGGTCGGCCGCGTCATCGGGCTGGGCATCGCCGGGCTGAGCGGGGCCAGCATGATCCTGTCCGGCCTGGGTACCGACCATTTCGGCCGCCGGGGCATCTGGGTGCCGCTGAAGGCCGTGGCCCTGCTGCTGGCGCTGTCGGGCGTCTGCTTCGGGCTGTCGCTGCTGGCCGATGATTTTGTCACCTTCGCCGCCCTGTTCATCCTGGGCTATGCGCTGCTGGTGACCAATGCGCCGCTGGTGCTGGCCGTTCTGCAGATGAAGGCGCCGGCCAATATGCGGGCCATGGCGACGGCGCTGATGCTGCTGGCGGTGGCGCTGGGGGCCAGCGTGCCGGCCCCCATGCTGGTGGGCTATGGCAGCGACCTGCTGCGTCCCCTGGTGGGGGCCGGCAGCCTGCGCCTGGCGCTGCTGCTGGTGCCGCTGGCGGCACTGGCCGGCGCCTGGCAGTTGCGCCGTGTGGCCCGGACGGCCCAGGCCGAGGCGGCGGCGATTGCCGGGGCCGGTCAGCCGGCCTTGGGGCGATAGCCGGTATCGATGGTGGCCCGCCCGCCCGCGATGCGGGAGACACAGGCGCACATCCTGTCGCCCCGCTGTTTTTCCGCGTCCGACAGGAAGACGTCGCGATGGTCGATATCGCCATCATGGTCCAGCACGTCGACCACGCACAGGCCGCATTCGCCCCGCCGGCAATCGGACAGGGCATGGATGCCGGCATCGGCCAGCGCATCCAGCATCGACCGGTCCGACGCCACCGTCACCGTCCGGTCATAGCCGGCGACGCGCACGCTGAACGGCACCTCCCCGAACCGCCCGGTATCGCCGAACACTTCATAGCGCAGCCGGCCGGGCGCCCGCCCGGCCGCCGCCCAGGCCTGGCGGGCCGCGTCCAGCATGGGCAGCGGGCCGCAGATGTAAAGCTCCCCTGCCGGCGGCAGGGCCGCGATCTCCCGTCCCAGATCGATCATCTGTCCCTGGTCCTGCGGGTAAAGCGACAGGCGGTCACCCAGGGCCGCGCGCAGCGGGGCCTGGAAAGGCATGGCATCCAGGCCCGGCCCGCCATAGGCCAGCCGCAGGTGCGCACCGCGGGCCGCCAGGGCCAGCGCCATGCCATAGATCGGCGTGATGCCGATGCCGCCGGCCAGCAGCAGATAATCCGGCGTCCGCCAGGACAGTTCGAACCGGTTCTCCGGCGTTGTGATGCGCACCGCGTCGCCGGTGGACAGGGTGAACATGAAGCGCGATCCGCCGCGGCTGTGGGGATGCAGCTTGACGGCCACGGCGACATGGCCCGGCGCGGCATCCGGCAGGCAGCTATAGGTTCGGATGGCGTGCCCGCCGGCAATCGCCACGCGGATGGCAATATGCGATCCGGGATCGAAGGCGGGCAGCGGGGTAGCGGCGGCGAATTCGATCCGCCGCACGCCCGTGGCGATATCCTCGGCGCGCGTGACGGTGGCGTCCAGCCAGACGGCTTCGTTCTTCATCCTGTTCCTCCAGAAGGGATTTGTCAGCCGCCGACCAGGGCCAGCGCCGGAAAGCGGTGGCGCGCTTCGCTGCCGCGTTCCATGACCTGTTCCAGGTTACGCCGGGCCAGCCGCGCATGTTCGCGGGCCACGGCTTCGGCCCGGGCGCCCTCGCGCAGGCCGATGGCCTCCACTATGGCGCGGTGCTGGGCCTGGGCCAGGGCCAGCGAATGGGGCACCACGGCCGCGCCCGGTTTCTCCAGAAAGGCGCTGGGCGAGGCGAATGGCAGGCGGGTGATGCGCTCGATCTCGCGTTCGATCGTCTCGCTGCCCGAAAGGCCGGACAGCAGGTCGTGGAACTGGGCGTTCAGCGCGACATAATCCTCCAGCGGCGGGTTGGCCGGGTCGGGCTGCATCAGCGCGTCGATGCCGTCCAGCACGCGGTTGATGGCCAGCATGCGCCGGGGCTCCACGCCGCGTTCGGCCGCCAGCCGTGC
Source organism: Niveispirillum fermenti (assembly GCF_052474395.1). NCBI lineage: Bacteria > Pseudomonadati > Pseudomonadota > Alphaproteobacteria > Rhodospirillales > Azospirillaceae > Niveispirillum > Niveispirillum fermenti. The sequence goes on from NZ_CP156679.1 coordinate 430,626, forward strand.
GGCCGTGCCTTCCAGCACGCCGCGCAGCTCGATGGCGTCGATGGCCTCGGCCAGGGTGAAGCGCCGGGGCATATGGCCGCCGGCCGGCACCCGTTCCAGCAGCCCTTCCTGTTCCAGCCGGGCCAGCGCGGCGCGGATGGGGGTGCGGGAGATGCCAAGCCGTTCGGCCAGCACCGGCTCCGACAGCCTTTCCCCCGGCGCCACGGCACCACACAGGATCAGGTCGCGGATACCGGCCAGGGCACGCACGGTCTGCGCGGCGTCCTTGTTGTAGCTCATGGCGCTGCCTTTCTCCGACCCTGGTCCCCGATGCTCCTATTCCGCCGCCAGGGCGGGGCGCTGCTCGCGTTCCATCATGCGATCGATCAGGCGGCGGGCCCACATCGATCCGGCATCGATATTCAGATTGTAGAAGACATGGCCGGGATTGGCATCGATGGCCTTCTGCTGGGCTTCCAGGATCTGCTCATCCTCGCGAAAGATGCGGGCAACCCCTTCGCGGATCTGGTGGGTGCGGGCCTGGTTGTGGATGTCGAAATTGCGGGAAAAGGCCCAGAAGTAATGGCAGGTGCCATTGCTTTCCGGTGTCAGGCAGTTGATGACGCGGCCATCCACCCCCTGGCTGCGGTCACCTTCCGGCGCGCCCGTGCCCGTGGGGGCGATGCCCACCTCGATGATGATGGTGGAAGGGGCCGTGAAATTGATGATCTGCCAGCGGTCCACATGGTCTTTGCGGCCAAGCTGGGCGGCCCAGAAGGGCGGCGCCTCGATATCGATCATCCAGCGGGTGATGGTGGCCGTATCGTCGGAATGCGTCGCGGTGAACGGTGCCTCCGCGACGGCCCGGTTGCCGATGGACCCGTTATGCACGAAGGTTTCATGCGTCAGGTCCATCAGGTTGTCCAGGACCAGCCGATAGTCGCACCGGACATGGATGACCTTGCCGTCGGCGGCCCAGGCCGGATCGTTGTTCCAATGGATATCGGGGATCAACGCCGGATCGGCCAGGGCTGGGTCGCCAGGCCATATCCACAGGAAGCGGTGACGTTCCACCAGCGGATAGGATTTCACGCAGGCGGACGGGTTGATGGTGTGTTGCGACGGCATGTATACACATCGGCCCGTATCATCATAGGTCAGGCCGTGATAGCCGCAGACCACTTGGTCGCCCTCCAGGCTGCCCAGCGACAGGGGTAGCAGGCGATGCCAGCACGAATCGGCCAGCGCCACGGGTGTTCCGTCCAGTTTTCGGTACAAAACGACGTGTTTCTCGCAGATGGTCCGGGCCATAAGGCTGCGCCCGACTTCCACGTCATAAGCGGCGACATACCAGGCGTTCAGGGGGAAGGTCCCACCCATCGTCACTCTCCCTATCGCTTTGTTTCTTGTCTTGGAAAGCTGTATACAGCTTGTCGGAGCGCGAGTCCACAGGCGTCATGCCGCCCCGGGGGGTGATCTGGTGATTGTTCGCAGTGCCGCCTGGGCGGCGCGTCTCAACCCGTATCGCCGTCGCTGTCGCCGGTGAAATGGAAACCGTCCAGCAGGGCCAGCAGCGCCACGCGGCCCGCCGGGCCCAGCGAGGATGTCAGTTCCTGCTCATAGGCGTCGTGGCGTGTCTGGATGGCGCGCATCTGTTCCTGCCCGTGGTCGGTCAGGTGCAGGCAATAGGACCGCCGGTCGGCGGGGGAGGGGGAGCGGACCAGCAGCCCGCGCCCTTCCAGCCCGTCCAGCAGCGGCACGAGGTTGGCACGCTTCAGCCCCAGCGCATCGCTGACCTGGGACTGGCTGAGGCCGGGATTGTCGCGGATCACGGTCATGATGGCGAACTGCGTCGGCCTGATGTCAAATTCCGACATGAACTGCGTGAACAGCGTGAAGGCTGCGATCTGCACCCGCCGCAACCGATAGCCGACTGATGATTGCAAGGCGGAAAGATCGATCCCGCCCCGTTCCTGTTCGTCCATGCCGCGCGCTCCGCCTGTTTTTCATCCGCAGGCGCAAACTATCGCCTTGTTCCCCGGACTTCGAGTATTTCGTTATGTCGCATTTCGTTATGTGAAGGATACCGTCAATCTGACGCGGCCTGTTGGCGCAGCAGGTGTTTTTGCACCTTGCCCGATCCGGTGCGCGGCAGACCGTCGGTGATCACCACGCGCTGCGGCCGTTTGTAGCGGGCGATACGGCCATCCAGATGGGCCATGATCTGCTGTTCCGTGACGACCTGACCCGCAGCCGGCACGATATAGGCCCAGCCCACCTCGCCCCAGCGCGGATCGGGCATGCCGATGACGGCCGCTTCCGCGATGGCGGGCAGTTCCAGGATGGCCGCCTCCACCTCCGCGGGATAGACGTTTTCCCCGCCGGAAATGAACATGTCCTTCTTGCGATCCACCAGATAGTAGAAACCGTCGCCGTCGCGCCGCGCGGCATCGCCGGTGCGCAGCCAGCCACCCTGCTCGGCCAGCGTCGGCAGTTCCGGCCGGTTCCAATAGCCGGGGGACAGGTTGGGGCCGCTGATCCACAACTCGCCGACCGCGCCGTCCGGTACATCCTGCCCGTCATCATCGACCAGCCGCAGCCGTAGGGTCGGGCCGGGCAGGCCGGCCGAGCCGGCCTTGGCCAGGATGCGCGCCCGGTCACCGACCGGCATGCCCAGCACGGTTCCCGCCTCGCTCATCCCATAGCCGTCGGCGATGGTGATCTGCTCCTCGCTGAAACGCCCGATCAGGGCGGCGGGCATGGGGGCGCCGCCTGTACACAGGGCCGTCATCCGGCGCAGCGGCGCGGGATCGTAACCGGGGTGCTGGCGCAGCGTCTGCGCCATTTGCGGCACGCACATGTAGTGGGTGATGCCCAGGGCCGGATCGGCCAGCCTCGCCATGGTCAGCGCGGGATCGAACCCGCGCGACAGCAGCAGCGTGCCCCCCTGGGTCAGCGGCGTGCGCACCATGGTGACCAGCCCGACGACATGGAACAGCGGCATGTCGCACAACAGCACGGATGCCGCCGTCACATGGTTCATCAGGCTGAAATTCACGGTCGTGAAGAACAGGTTGCTTTCCGTCAGCAAGGCGCCCTTCGGCCGCCCCGATGTGCCGGAAGTGTAAAGCAGCGTGCTGGGCCGGTCGGCAGGCTGGGCGGGCGGGCGGGTGTCTTGCATCGTCAGCCATGCCGCCTCCGCCGCTGCCAGCGGCAGCACCGCCGTGCGCTCCCGGCCGTCGGCGGCGGCCTTTGCCGTGTCCAGGAACTCTTCTTGTGCCAGCAGAAGCGCGGGGTCCGCATCGGCCACCTGGAAGGCCAGTTCCGGCACCGTCAGGCGCCAGTTCAGGGGAACGAAGATGGCGCCCGACCGTGCCGCCGCCAGATGCAGGATCGGCATGGCCGCGTCATTGCGGCCCAGTACGGCGATGCGCTGGCCCACAATGGCATTGCCCAGACGTCCGGCCAGCCAGGTGGCGCAGCGGTTCACCGCGCGGTCCAGCTCTGCATAGCTGTAGCGTCTGCCGCTGGTGAGGTCGGCCAGGGCGATCTTGTCCGGCTGTGCCCCGGCCTGGAAGGCCAGCGGGTCCGGGGCCGGCAGGAAGGGGAAGGGCGCGTTCATTCGCGTCGGGCTTTCCTCAAAAGACGGCGGATGGCGGCAGACTGTCCGGGAAGGGCAAGGGCGCAGCCGCCGCCCCGCCTGTCCTTCCCGGTGGTTCTGCGTGGGGGCGCCGGGGACCGCTCACCCCCTGTTATAGGCGCCCAGGCCGGGCTTGTACGTCTTGTCGTCGATGAATTGCCGGATGCCTTCCTTGCGCCCGTCATTGTCGTAGGAATTGGCCGCCTCCTGCGCGCGGACCAGATAATCCTCGGCATTGTCGTAGGTCATTTCCTTCACGCGGCGCACGGCATCCTTGGCAGCCTTCAGGGCCACCGGGTTCTTTTCCAGCAGCACCCTGGCGATCTCTGTCACGCGGGCTTGCAACCGGTCCAGGGGCACGGCCTCGTTCACCAGGCGCCATTCGGCAGCCTTGCGGCCATCGATCATCTCGCCCGTCAGCGCATGGTACATGGCATCGCGCAGGGGCAGCAGGTCGACGACCACCTTGGTGGCCCCGCCGCCCGGCAGGATGCCCCAGTTGATCTCCGACAGGCCGAACTTCGCCTCTTCCGCCGCGATGGCCAGATCACAGGAATAAAGCGGGCCGTAACCGCCGCCGAAGCACCAGCCATTGACCATGGCGATGGTCGGCTTCTGGTACCAGCGCAGGCGGCGCCACCAGCCATAGGCCTCGCGCTGGGCCTGGCGTGTGGCGCCCAGGCCCTTCTCCTCGGTTTCGCGGAAATATTCCTTCAGGTCCATGCCCGCGGACCAGGCGGACCCTTCCCCCGACAGGACCAGGACACCGACATCGTCGCGGAATTCCAGCTCGTCCAGAACCTCCATCATGCGGCGGTTCAGGGTCGGGCTCATGCAATTGCGCTTGTCCGGCCGGTTGAAGCGGACCCAGGCGATGCCATCGGCGACATCGAATGCAACGGTATCGGTCGTCATGTTCTTGTTCCTGAAAGAAAGGGTCAAATCGGGAAATGGCCGGGCTTTGTTTCCAGCGTGATCCAGCGCAGTTCGGTGAAGGCGTCGATGCCGGCCCTGCCGCCGAACCGGCCATAGCCGCTGTCCTTGACGCCGCCGAACGGCATCTGCGCCTCGTCATGCACGGTGGCACCGTTGACATGGCAGATGCCGGACTGGATGCGCCGGGCCAGGCGCAGGCCGCGGGCGGCATCGCGGGTGAAGATGGCCGATGACAGGCCGTATTCGGTGTCGTTGGCCGTGCGTATGGCCGCGTCCTCGCCATCGACGCGGACAATGGTGGTGACGGGGCCGAAGCTCTCCTCGCCATAGATCCGCATGTCGGGGGTGACATGGTCAAGGATGGCGGCGGACATCAACGTGCCGCGGGTGGGGGTGGGCTGGTACAATCTGGCGCCCTTGGCGACGGCATCATCGATCAGGGCCTGCACGCTGGTCACGGCCTGCGGATCGACGACCGATCCCAGCGGCGTCTTGCCTTCCCGCGGGTCGCCGGCCACCAGCGTGGCGGCCTTGGCCGCGAATTTCGCCACGAAATCGTCGGCAACCGTGCTGTCCACCACGATGCGCTCGGTGGACATGCATATCTGGCCGGAATTGAAGAAGGCGCCGAAGGATGCCGCCTTCACCGCCTCGTCCAGGTCGGCGTCGTCCAGCACGATGAAGGGCGCCTTGCCGCCCAGTTCCAGCAGCACGGGCTTCAGGTTGCGGCCGGCCCGCTCGGCGATGATGCGGCCGACGCGGGTGGAGCCGGTGAAATTGATGCGGCGCACGGCGGGATGGTCGATCAGGGCGCCGACGATGTTTCCTGCATCTTCCGGCGCGTTCGTCACGACATTGACCACCCCGGCCGGGAAGCCGGCATCGGCCAGCGCCGATCCGATCAGCGCGTGTGTGCGCGGGCACAGTTCCGATGCCTTCAGGATGACGGCATTGCCGCAGGCCAGCGCCGTGGCCACGGCCCGCACGCCCAGGATGACGGGCGCATTCCAGGGCGCGATGCCCAGAATGACGCCGACGGGCTGGCGGACCGCCATGGCGATGCAGCCCGGCTTGTCCGACGGGATCACCTCCCCGTTGATCTGTGTGGTCAGCGACGCGGCCTCGCGCAGCATGGAGGCGGCCAGTGTCACATTGAACCCGGCCCAGCCGGATGTGGCCCCCGTTTCCGCCGCCATGGCGGCGATGAAGTCCGGCATGCGCGCCACCAGCGCATCCGCCGCCTTCAGCAGCAGGGCGCGGCGGGCGTTGGGGCCGGTTTCCGACCATGACGGGAAGGCGGCTGCCGCGGCATCGGCGGCGTCGTTTGCATCGGCCACGCCGCCGGCTGCGGCGCGGCTGGCAACTTCACCCGTCAGCGGGTTGCGCCGTTCAAAGGTGCGGCCATCACCGGCCGCCCGTTCCGTTCCGCCGATGAACAGGGGGGCATCCAGATCAATGCTCATGCGCCATTTCCTCCCGGTTTGCTGCCTGTGACCGTTTATTAGTTATGAGATATAACATATTCCCGAACTCTGCAAGCGCTTCGATGCGCGGATGGCAGGTGTTGCGGGCAGATCGGCCCCGGCGCACCCGCGCGGGATTGTGCAGTTCTATGTTTCGCTTATGCGAAAGCATCGTGCCGACAGCCTGTTAGATCACCTCCGTAAACCGATGTCCAATTTAATGATTATGTTTTATAACAAGAATGTCTATCGTGCCATGAATTGCGTAAGCCCCGATGAACGGGGCGCAAGACGGGAGGTTATTCAATGGGCGCATCGGCCCGGCAAGTGCCGCGGGGCGGCATCACCTTGCTGCTTTGCTTTTTCATCGCCCTTCTGGAAGGGTTCGACATCCAGGCCATCGGCGTGGCAGCTCCTTATCTGCTGCCCCAATTGGGATTGACGCCCGGACAGGCCGGCGTGGTGTTCGGTGCCGGCATGGCCGGGCTGGTCTGCGGCGCGGTGACGGGTGGCTGGCTGGCCGACCGCATGGGCCGCAAGGGGCTGCTGATGGCCTGCGTCGCCATCTTCGGCCTCTTCACGCTGGCCACGGTGGTGGCGACCGGCCCGGTGACGCTTGGCTTCTACCGGTTCCTGGCGGGTGCAGGCATGGGGGCGGCGATGCCCAGCCTGGTGGCCGTCGCCCTGGAAATCGCCGCGCCCGAGCGCCGGACCCGCACCATCACCTTAATGTTCTCCGGGATGCCGGCGGGGGGTGCCCTGGCTGCCCTGTTCGCCGCCGGCCTATTGGAAAGTCATGGCTGGCAATCGATCTTCGTGGTCGGGGGCGTACTGCCGCTGCTGCTGCTGCCGGCCATGGCGCGCCTGATGCCCGACAGCCGGGCCCCCGCCGCTGCGGTGGGGGAGCGGCCGGGCGCCGCACAGGCCTTGTTCGGCGGTGGCCGGGCGTTGATCACGCTGCTGGGCTGGTTCACCTTCGGCTTGACGCTGCTGGTGCTCTATCTGCTGCTGAACTGGCTTCCCTCGCTGGTGGCGGCCAAGGGGCTGGGCGGCACGGGCGGGGCGGGTGCCGCCTTTGCCTTCAATGCCGGTTCGGTCGTCGGGGCCTGGGGCATCGGCATCCTGGTCGACCGGCTGGGGCCGCGCATTCCCATCATCGCCGCCTATCCCTGCCTGGCCCTGGCCATGTTCGGCCTGGCTGGTGCCGAAAGCCTGGGGCCGGTGCTGCTGCTGGCCGGATTGGCGGGTTTCTTCCTGCTGGGCGCGCAATATTCACTCTATGGCGTGATGCCGCTTTATTATCCCGTGTCGGTACGGGGTCTGGCCACGGGGGCGGCCATCGCCGTCGGCCGGCTGGGCTCGATCGGCGGGCCGCTGGTGGCCGGTCACCTGCTGGGGCAGGGCTGGGGGCCGGCCGGTGTGGCCATGGCGATGGTGCCCGTCGCCCTGTCGGCCGGGGTCGCGGCGGCCATCATGACCATCCGGGGGCGTTACACTGACGCACCGAACTGAGGCGCGCCGGGGCGGGCGGGGGAACAGGGGGGCGGCATTACCCCGCCGCCCCCTGCCGGAACCGGCCTGGGGAGCAGCCAACGCGGCTTGTGAAGAAGCGGTTGAAATAAGCGGGATCGCCAAAGCCCAGTGCAAAGGCCACCTCCGCCACGCCCAGGTCACTGTAGAGCAGGGTACGCTTTGCCTCCGCCAGCAGCCGGTCATGCAGAAGATCGATGGGCGGATGCCCCGTCACGGCCATGCAGGCCGCGCGCAGCCGGCCCGGTGTCACCCCCAGTTCGTCGGCAAAGCGGGCCACGCCCCAGCCTTCGCGATAATGCGCCTCGATCAGGTCACGATAGCGGGTGACCAGGGCGGTCCGTGGTCCCCGCGCGGCACCGCCGCCGCCGGCCGTCAGCCTGGCGATGCGCCAGGCATGGACCAGCAGCGCCGTCAGGGCGGCTTCCACCAGCAGCGACCGGCCGACGCCACCGCCGCCCATCTCCGCTTCCAGCAAAGCGGCCAGTCGCAGGCAATCGGCCCCGTCGCGCCCCAGTGGCACGCAGGATGGCCGCGTGAACAACGCCCCCAGACCCGGTTCCCGGCGCGCCAGCCCGCGCAGCATCGGCTCCACGAAGGTGACCACATGGCCCTGGCTGTCGGCATGCCAGATGAAGCCATGCACCTCCCCGGCGGGGATCAGCAGCAGGCAGGGGGCCGTGAACGCCTCCCGCTCCCCGCCGGCCAGCAACTCCCCCCCGCCCGTGGCGATGACGAACATGTGGTTCAGGTCGGCATGGGCATGCGGCCGGATCTGCCAGCCGCTGGGCTGGCTGCGGCGTTCCAGTGTTTCGGCATGGATGAAATGTTCATCCGTCTTCGCCTCCGCCTCTCCGTATAGGAAGAAGCGAGGCACGGGATTGCTGGCTTTCCGGCTCATGTCACGCAGGATGACAAGGGGGCGATGAAAAATCCAATTTTTTCACGGATGCGTCTCCTGTGCCAATGGTTCGCCCAGGCTATCATCATCCCAACAGCGAGAGTGTGCCCGGTTCAGAGGGACAGATCTGAACCACGCAGCACACGGGGAAACCAATATATTCCATGGGAGGAGTTTGGTGATGCGCACACAGGTCGCCATCATCGGTGCCGGACCCGCCGGATTGCTTCTGGCCCATCTTTTGTACAAGTCGGGCGTGGAATGCGTGATCCTGGAGCGGCGTGACCGTGCCTATGTCGAAAGCCGCATCCGTGCCGGCATCCTGGAACAGGTGACGGTCGATCTCCTGCGTCAGGTCGGCGTGGATGACCGCATGGACCGGGAAGGGCTGCCGCATGAAGGGTTCGCGCTGTCCACCGACGGCGACAATACCCGCATCGACATGAAGGCGCTGACCGGCAAATCCGTCATGGTCTATGGCCAGACGGAGGTGACCCGCGACCTGATCGATGCCGCCATCCGCCGCGACATCCCGCTTCTGTTCGAAGCGGAGAATGTCGCCCTCCACGACATCGCCAGCGCGCGGCCCCGCGTGACATTCCGGCATCAGGGCATGGACAAGGCCTTGGAATGCGACTTCATCGCCGGCTGCGACGGGTTCCACGGCGTGGCACGGGCCAGTATCCCGGCCGATGTCCTGCGCACCTTCGAACGGGTCTATCCGTTCGGCTGGCTGGGCGTTCTGGCCGATGTGCCGCCCTGCGATCATGAACTGATCTATGCCAGCCATGAACGCGGTTTCGCGCTGGCCTCCATGCGCTCGCCCAGCCGCTCACGCTATTATGTGCAGGTGGCGAATACCGAGAGGGTGGAAGATTGGTCGGATGACCGGTTCTGGGACGAGCTGTGCCTGCGCCTGGGCGGCGAGGTGGCCCCGCGCGTTACGCGCGGTCCGTCGATTGAAAAGTCCATCGCCCCCCTGCGCAGCTTCGTGGCCGAACCGATGCGCCATGGCAACCTGTTCCTGGCCGGCGACGCCGCCCATATCGTGCCGCCCACCGGGGCCAAGGGGCTTAACCTCGCCGCCACGGACGTTGCCTATCTGGCCGAGGGGCTGGCCGATCATTACCGGGGCAACAGCGCCGGGATCGTTGCCTATTCGGCCCGCGCCCTGGCCCGGGTCTGGAAAGCCGAACGCTTCTCCTGGTGGTTCACCAGCCTGATGCATCGTTTCCCGGAAACGGATGCCTTTGGCCGCCGCATGCAGATTGCCGAGCTTGGTTATCTCCGCGGCTCCCACGCGGCGCAGCAATCGCTGGCGGAAAATTATGTGGGCCTGCCGCTGCACTGATTGGCCCCGGCACCTCATCCGAAACAGGAACCTATAGAAATGGCTGGCAAGATTTATTCCGACGCCAGGTCGGCGCTGGACGGTCTGCTGTTTGACGGCATGACCATCATGTCGGGCGGCTTCGGCCTGTCCGGCAACCCGGAAAACCTGATCCCCGCCATCAAAGAGGCCGGCGTCAAGGGACTGACCATCATTTCCAATAATTGCGGTGCTGATGGTTTCGGCCTCTGGCAATTGCTGAATAATGGCCAGATCAAGAAGATGATCAGTTCTTATGTGGGAGAGAACAAGCTGTTCGAACAGCTTTACATCTCCGGCCAACTGGAACTGGAACTGAACCCGCAGGGCACGCTGGCCGAACGCATCCGCGCTGGTGGTGCCGGCATCCCCGCCTTCTACACCGCCACCGGTGTCGGCACTGTCGTGTCGGAAGGAAAGCCGGTGGAGGAGTTCGAGGGCAAGCGCTATGTGCGTGAGACCTGGCTGCGGTCCGACCTGTCCATCGTCAAGGCCTGGAAGGCTGATACGGAAGGCAACCTGCTCTATCGGAAGACGGCGCGCAACTTCAACCCGGTGATGGCGACCGCCGGCAAAGTGACTGTGGCGGAAGTGGAGGAGATCGTGCCCGTCGGCAGCTTCGATCCCGATCATGTCCATACGCCCGGCATCTATGTTGATCGCGTCATCCAGGGCGCGGCCTATGCCAAGCTGATCGAGAAGCGCACCACGCGGCCGCGTCCGGCCGCCAGCAATGAGGTCTGACCCATGCCCTGGACCCGCGATGAAATGGCCGCCCGCGCGGCGCGTGAGCTGCGCGACGGCTTCTATGTGAATTTGGGCATCGGCATCCCGACGCTGGTCGCCAACTATATCCCCGACGGCATGCAGGTGATCTTGCAATCGGAAAACGGCATGCTGGGCATCGGGCCTTTCCCGTTTGAGGGGGAAGAGGATGCCGACCTGATCAATGCCGGCAAGCAGACCATCACCGAACTGCCCACCTCTTCCTATTTCAGCAGCGCCGACAGTTTCGCCATGATCCGCGGCGGCCATATCGACCTGACGGTGCTGGGCGCCATGCAGGTGGCCGGCAATGGCGATCTGGCCAACTGGACCATTCCCGGCAAGATGGTGAAGGGCATGGGTGGCGCCATGGACCTTGTGGCTGGCGTCCGGAAGGTCGTCGTGGTCATGGAACATCAGGACAAGAATGGCGGCTCCAAGCTGCTGCCCGCATGCACCCTGCCGCTGACCGGTGCGGGTGTCGTGGACATGGTCATCACGGATCTCGGCGTCTTCACCATCGACAAGGATGGGGATGGCGGTATGGCCCTGATCGAACTGGCCCCCGGCATTACGGTGGAACAGATCACGGCGGCCACGGGTGCTGCCTTCCGGGTGGAGGTGGCAGCATGAGCCACGCCTATATCTGCGACGGCATCCGCAGCCCCATCGGCCGCTTCGGCGGCGCGCTTTCCCGCTTGCGGCCCGACGATATGGCGGCCCAGGTGATCTCCGCCCTTCTGGCCCGTCATCCCGGCCTGGACCCGGCTGTGATTGAGGAAGTGTTCCTCGGTTGTGCCAATCAGGCCGGCGAGGATAACCGCAATGTGGCCCGTATGGCGGCGTTGCTGTCGGGGTTACCCGTGTCGGTCCCCGGCACTACCATCAACCGTCTGTGCGCATCCGGCGCCGATGCCGTGGGCACGGCAGCGCGCGCCATCAATGCCGGCGCGCTTGATCTTGTCATCGCCGGCGGCGTGGAAAGCATGACCCGCGCCCCCCTGGTGATGGGCAAGGCCGAAAGCGCCTTCCAGCGCAGCGCCCAGATCGAGGATACGACCATCGGCTGGCGCTTCATCAACAAGGCGATGAAGGAACGTTACGGTACCGATAGCATGCCGGAAACGGCAGAGAATGTGGCCGTCGAACATGGGGTCAGCCGCACCGATCAGGACGCCTTCGCCCTGTCCAGCCAGCAACGGACCGCCAAGGCCCAGGCCGAGGGTTATTTCGAAGACGAAATCACCCCGGTGACCGTTCTGGACGCCAAGGGCAAGCCGACCATCGTCAGTGTGGATGAACATCCCCGCGCCGATACGACGGCGGAAGCGCTCGCTAAGTTGAAACCCGTGGTCCGGCCCGGCGGCAGCGTCACCGCCGGCAATGCCAGCGGCGTTAATGACGGGGCGGTGGCTTTGCTGATCGCCTCGGAAACCGCCGTCAAAACCCATGGCCTGACCCCGCGTGGCCGCATCCTGGGGATGGCGACGGCCGGCGTGGAACCGCGTGTCATGGGCGTCGGCCCGGTGCCGGCCTCACAGAAGCTGATGGACAAGCTGGGCCTGACCATCGGTGATTTCGACCTGATCGAGTTGAACGAGGCCTTTGCCGCGCAGGTGATCGCATCCTTGCGCACGCTGGGCGTCGACCCGATGGCCCCTCATGTCAACCCGCATGGCGGCGCCATCGCGCTGGGTCATCCGTTGGGGGCAAGCGGCGCGCGGCTGGCTCTGACGGCGCTGCGGGGGCTGGAAAAGACGGGCGGCAAGCGCGCCCTGGTCACCATGTGCATCGGCGTCGGCCAGGGGCTGGCGCTGGCGATTGAAAAAATCTGAGGGAGGAACGAGAAATGACACTGATCCTGCCCTATCAAAGGGAGGAGGAGGGCGCGCATCCGGCCCTGCTGTCCCCCGATTACAAATCCACGGTGAAGCGGTCGCCGCACCAGCCCTTGATCCGCATTCCGCAGACCCTGACGGAAGTGACGGGTCCTGCCGGCCGCTGGGACCGGCTGATGGGTCCCGCCCTGGCCGACCTGACCAAGGTTGGCAAGGGGGAGGCCATCGGCCAGCGCATCGTCGTATCCGGTCGCGTGCTGGACGAGGATGGACGGCCCGTACCCAACACGATTGTCGAGGTCTGGCAGGCCAATGCCGCCGGCCGCTACATCCACAAAAAAGACCAGTGGAACGCGCCGCTGGACCCGAATTTCACCGGGTCGGGCCGGGTCATTACCGATGATCAGGGGCGCTACCGTTTCCTGACCGTCAGCCCTGGTGCCTACCCCTGGGGCAATCATTACAATGCCTGGCGCCCGGCTCATATCCACTTCTCGCTGATGGGGCCTGCCTTCGCCACACGGCTGGTGACGCAGATGTATTTCCCCGGTGATCCGCTGATCCCGCTGGACCCCATCGCCAATGCCGTGCCCGCCCATGCCCTGTCGCGCATGATCAGCCGGTTCGATATCGAAACGACGCACGAAGCCTTCGCGCTGTCCTTCATTTTCGATATCGTGCTGCGCGGCCGCGATGCCACGCCGATGGAGGATTGATCCATGAGCGGACAAACACCCTGGCAGACCGTCGGCCCCTTCTTCCACTATGCCCTGCCCTGGAAGGGTGGCGCCGATCTGGTGGAAGGCAAGGGCGATGCCGGCGCGCGGATGGATTTGCTGCCCGACGGCCATTACACGCTGAACCCGAACGACCAGCCGCGCGGGGCCGCGAAGGGCGCGGTGGTGACCATCACCGGCACCCTGTTTGATGGTGACGGCGTGCCCATCCCCGACGGGTTTGTGGAACTGTGGCAGGCCAACGCCGCCGGCCGCTATGACAGCCCTGATGATACCCGCGCGGAGGTGGCGCTGGACCCGGATTTCATTGGTTTCGGCCGCGCCGCGACCGATGCGGATGGCATCTTCACCATCCGCACGGTGAAACCCGGCCGCGTCCCCGGTCCCGGTAACAGCCTTCAGGCGCCGCATATCGCCATTTCCGTCATGGCACGCGGCATCATCAAGCGCATGGTCAGCCGCATCTATTTCGCGGATGAGCCCAGCAACGCTGAAGACCCGATCCTGGACCTCGTTCCGCCTGCCCGTCGCGCCACCTTGCTGGCTGTCCCGGCGGGGGAGGGGCATTACCGGTTCGATATCCGCCTGCAGGGCGACGGGGAGACGGTGTTCTTCGACATTTGATGTTTCCTCCCCCCTCATCCCGGCGATAGCCGGGATCCAGGAGCCACCCGGCGAAACCCGGAATCCAGGAGCCACAGGCCCGACCTTTCGGCTGCTTTGTTCAGATGATGTTGCGGTCTGATCCTGGGGCCCCTGGCTCCCGGCTTTCGCCGGGATGACGGAAGGGAGTAAGCTGCGGCTCTTCCATCATATGGTTATCGCATGATCTCCACCCTGTTCACGCCTTTGTTCCAGACGCCCGCCATGGCTTCCCTGTTCGATGACCGGGCGGTGCTGGGCGCCATGTTGCGGGTGGAAGCGGCTTTGGCGTCGGCCCAATCCAGTATTGGCATGGTGCCGGCATCCGCCTTGGCCCCGATCCATGCCGCCTGCAATCCCGATCTCTATGATATCGCGGAACTGGGCCGGGCCACGGCGCTGGCAGGTAATCCGGCCATTCCGCTGGTCAAGGCGCTGACCGCCAAGGTGGCGGCGACCGATCCAGCCGCTGCGCGTCATGTGCATCGCGGCGCCACCAGCCAGGATATTATTGATACCGGCTTCGTCCTGCGCGCCCGCGACGCCGTGGCGCTGCTGCTGACCGATCTGGACCGCGCCATCCACGCCCTGGCCGACCTGTCCCGGCGCCATGCCACGACCCCCATGGCCGGTCGTACCCTGTGGCAGCAGGCTTTGCCCATCACGTTCGGGCTGAAGGCTGCCGGATGGCTGTCCATGCTGCTGCGTGTGCGTACCCGCCTGAGTGATGCCGGCACGGCGGTGTCAGTCCTGCAATTTGGTGGGGCGGCCGGCACGCTGGCCAGCCAGGGCGGGCAGGGGCTGGCTGTCGCCAGAGCACTGGCCATTGAACTGTCACTGCCCCTGCCTGACACGCCCTGGCACAGCCAGCGCGACCGGATCGCCGATCTGGGTGCAGCCCTGGGCCTGCTCACCGGCAGCCTTGGCAAGATCGCGCGCGACATCGCCCATCTGATGTCGTCGGAGGTGGCGGAGGTGTTCGAGCCGGCCGCCGCCGGCAAGGGCGGGTCCTCCGCCATGCCGCACAAGCGCAACCCCGTCGGCACCACCATTGCCTTATCGGCAGCCAACCGTGCCCCCGGCCTGGTCGCTACCCTGTTGACAGCCATGGTGCAGGAACAGGAGCGCGGCGTCGGCGGCTGGCATGCCGAATGGCCAGTACTGGCAGAGCTGTTCGCCCTGACATCCGGTGCCATGGCCCATATGGCGGAGACCCTGTCCGGCCTTGAACTGGACCCGGATGCCATGCGCGCCAATCTGAACCTGACCGACGGGTTGATGATGGCGGAAGCCGTGACCCAGGCCCTGGCCGAGGCATCGGGCCGCCATGATGCGGGGAAGATTGTGGAGGCGGCGTGCAAGCGCGCCGTCGTCGCCGGCCATGGCTTGCTGGAAGAACTGGTTGCCGATGCCGCTATCACCCCCCACCTGCCGCCTGAACGGCTGGCGGCGTTGATGCAGCCGGAAAGTTATCTCGGATCGGCTGGGGAATTCGTGTCCCGCGTGCTGAAAACCTATGAGCGGGAGATGATGTAATGGCCCAGTTCGTGACCCTGGCCGATGGTACCCGCCTGCATTGGCGCCTGGATGGGCCGGAGGGCGCGCCCATCCTGCTGCTGTCCAACTCGCTGGGAACCAATATGGAGATGTGGGCGCCGCAGATGCCCGCCTTGACCCAGCATTTCCGCGTCCTGCGCTATGATAGTCGTGGTCACGGTCTGTCCGATGCGCCCGCCGGTCCTTACAGCATCGATCTGCTGGGCCGCGATGCTGTCGGCCTGCTGGATGCGCTGGGGATTGAGAAGGTCCGCTTCGTCGGCCTGTCCAAGGGGGGCATGGTGGGGCAATGGCTGGGAGCCAACGCACCCGACCGGCTGTCGCATCTGGTCTTGTGCAACACGGCCGCCGAAATGGCCCCGGCCGAGCCGTGGAACGCCCGGATCGCCTTGGTAAGGGCGCAGGGCATGGGTGCCATCGTCAATGGTGTGGTGGAACGCTGGTTCACCGAGCCATTCCGCACTGCCCATCCGGAAGCCATTGCCCCCATCGCCGCCATGCTGCATGCCACACCGGTGGAGGGGTATACGGCCTGCTGTGCCGCCGTGCGCGACATGGACCAGCGGGCCTCTTTGCCGCGTATTCCGATGCCCACCCTGGTCATTGGCGGCCGCCAGGATCCTGCCACCCCGCTTGCCAGGAGCCATGAGTTGGCGAGCGCCATCCCTGGCGCCCGGCTGGTGGAACTGGACGCGGCGCATTTATCGAATGTGGAGCAGGCAGAGGCTTTCACCGAAGCCCTGCTGTCTTTCCTGAAGGATTGAGATCATGGATGAAGCCGAGCGCAAGGCATTGGGCTTCACAGCCCGCCGTTCCGTCCTGGGCGATGCACATGTCGACCGCGCCATCGCCAACACCACCGACTTCACGGCTGAATTCCAGGACCTCATCACCCGCTATGCTTGGGGGGAGATTTGGACGCGGCCCGGCATCGACCACACCACCCGCCGGCTGATGGTGCTGTCCACCATGATCGCGCTCAACCGGGAAGAGGAATTCATGATGCATGTCCGCGCCGCCGTGACCCATGGCGTGTCGCGCGACCTGATCAAGGAGGTGATCCTCCAGGCCGCCATCTATTGCGGCGTGCCGGCGGCCAACAGCGCGTTCCATGCGGCAGGCCGTGTCTTCGCCCAGATCGACGGGGCGGCGGACTGAAAGCCGGCCGCGCGGGGAAACCGGCTGGGACATTGGGCAGGGGGGTGGAACCTCGCCCATATCCGGTTGTTCCCCTATGCGTGGGACGGGGGATGTGGGCGTAACCGGGTCGATCGGGTTCATGGCGTGAACCAGGGCGGCCCGCTGCACCATGGTCCAGCCGATGGAGGCCGACATGAAAGTAAGCGAAGCCATGACGCGCGATGTCCGCATCGCCAACCCGACGGAAACGATCGAAGAAGCCGCCAAGATGATGGCGGACCTGGATGTCGGGTCCCTGCCCGTGGGTGACAACGACCAGCTGGTCGGCATGATCACCGATCGCGACATCGCGGTGCGCGCCGTGGCATCGGGCCGGGGTCCAAGGACCAAGGTCCGCGACGTGATGAGCCAGAACGTCAAATATTGCTTCGATGATGACGAGGTCGACGAGGTCTCGCGCAACATGGGTTATATCCAGGTCCGCCGCCTGCCTGTCATCAACCATGACAAGCGGCTGGTGGGTATCCTGTCGCTGGGCGATGTTGCCGTGAACGCGGCCAATTCGGCGGCCCAGGCACTGGGCGGCATCTCCCGTCCGGCCGGGGCGCACAGCCAGCGCGGCTGATGCCTGCCCAGCCTTGCCATGGACGGGGAAACCCGCCTTCAATCCGCAGGAGGATCGGATCAATGCCCAGACAATTGAACGAGGATCAGAAGCAGGTCGTCGGCCGCGTCATGACCAAGTACAAGCATGGCGCGATCGAGAAGGTCGGCGGCGGCCGGGTCAAAAGCCGCAAGCAGGCCATCGCAGTGGCGCTCAGCAAGGCGGACGCCAGCGGGAGCGCGGCGGGCAAGGCCCGCCGCAGCAATGCCACCGGGCCGACCAAGTCCGAGCTTTACGAAGAGGCCAGGCGGCGCGACATTCCCGGTCGTTCCCGCATGCGCAAATCGGAACTGATGCGCGTGCTTGGCCATTGATGCCCGGCCGTGACGCCTGACGGGGGAGGAAACGCGGCGGATCGCCGCCGCGTTTCCAGTCCTTCCGGGAAAAGGCTTTTGCTGTCGCTGGCCTGTCCGTCGATCTTCCCGTTACAAGCGCCATTGTAAAAGGTCCCGGTGCGTACACCTCACCGGGACATTAATGCGCTGTGGAGCGGGATGCGCCGGGTGGCTGGGCCAGGTTGCTGTCCGGGAATTGCCGATCCTCTCCCTGATCACGCATCACGCCGGGCATCACAGGCCGAAGACCCGCTTGGGGATGTGGGTGATGCGGCAGGCCAGATCGGCTTCCCCCGAAGCGACGATAAAATGGTTGCCGCCATCGGCGATGCCGGTGGTGAAGACGACATCGCGGATGTAAAGCTGATCTTCGATCGGCCGTGTCAGGTCCGCGTCGGGCTCCAACAGGGGTGCCTCGCCTTCCGCCAGGATACGGCTGGGATCGTCGCGGTCCATCAGTGTCCAATAGGTGCGGTAGATACCCACGATCTCCTTCGGTTCCACCCCGTGCCACAGGCTGAGCCAGCCGCGCTCGGTCAGGATGGGCGGCGCACCGCCCCCCATCCGCGCCGTCGTCACGGTGCCCGACCGCGGTCGGATGCCGGGGTGGCGATGGGGTTTCCAATGCCGCCCGTCGGGGGAGGTCGCCAGATTGATGGACGGCCCCGCGCGCCAGGGACTGCCGGGCGGATAGGCGAAATAGAGATCGCCCAGCGGCCTTGTCTGGGCCCAGTACCGGCCGCCGATCAACCCTTCGAAGATCAGCATGTCCTTGTTCTGGTGATCCAGCACGACATCCTCGAACACCCAGTCCAGCCCGTTGCTGGAACTGTAAAGCGTCGTGGAATGCCGCTCGGGACTGACCGAGCAGGTGGTCATCAGATACTGGCCGCCAACGCGGCTGATGCGGGCATCCTCCAGACCATAGCATTGGAAGCTGGCTTGCGGCGCGATGGCCTTGTCGTAATGGATGGCAATCCGCTCCAACCCGTCGGCGCTGAATTCCACGGGCAGCAGCCAGGAAAGGGAGGTGAGCGCCATGATGCGCCAGCCGCCGCCATGGATCAGGAACTTGCGCGGGTCGGCCGTGTCGGCCAGTTCCAGCGGCCAGGCATCCAGGACATAGCCTTCGCTGTCCGCGTCCCATCGGATCGCATGGACATGCCCGTCCCGGATGGGGTCCCGCAATGCCTCCGCCACCCGGACCATCAGCAGCAGGTTGCCGTTCGGCAGCCGGGTCATGCCGGGGTTGAACGCGCCCAGCACATAGGTTTCGGCCTCAAGCTGTCCGGCCATGGGTGACCGGGACAGGTCGATATCGTCGGGGGTCAGGACAAGCCGGTCAATCGCAAAGGACATGGGCCCGCTCCTACGCCTTCAGCCGGGGAACGATGGTCAGTTGCTGCACCACCACCCGGCTGGGCTGCGTCAGCAGATAGCGCACGCCGACCGCGATATCCTGTGCCCGCAGCAATTTCTCCTCGCGGATCAGTTCGTCCTGCTTTTCGGCCGGCAGTTCGGGATAATGGAAATCGGCACTGGTGAAGCCCGGCTCGACCAGGGAGACCTTCACCCCCTTGCTGCCCAGTTCCTTGGTCAGCGCTTCGGAAAAGGCGGCGATGCCGGCCTTCATGCCGGCATAGACCGTGGAACCCGGTGACGGCGCATGCGCGCTGGTCGATCCGATCAGCACGATATGGCCGTTGCCGCCCATCAGCCGGCAGGCGGTATGGGCGCTGGTGATATAGGCGGTGAAGTCGGTGGCGATGGCATAGCGCAAATCCTGCGCATCCATTTCCGTCAGCCCGTCGGCTGGCACGGCGGCGTTGATAACGGCGATGTCCAACCCGCCCAGATATTTATGTGCCGCGGCGAAGAACCGGTCGACGCCGCCCTGTTCGGCCAGGTCCAGCGCGATGCCGCTGCCTTCCCCCACCTCGCGGATGCGCTCCAGGGCGTCATGCAGATGCTCTGGCGTGCGGCCGCAGATGAAGACGCGGACCCCATAGCTTGCCAGCAGGATGGCGATGGCCCGGCCGATGCCGGTCGTGCCGCCCGTGATGATGGCCCGCTTGCCGGAAAGGGAGGGTTCGTCGGTATCGGCGTCGTGGAGGTCGGCCATCGTCCGTCCCGACGGTTCCCCGCTGCCGCGCGCGGCTTCCCCCGCCTTTTCGGTTGCGTGCAGATGCGCCTGACAGGGGCGGCCCAGGGTGATCAAGGGCGGACGGGTCCGCCGTGGCAGACCCTGTCGTCCGCCGCGCACACCGGGCGCGGCCAGGCAGGACATCATCAGGGCGGGGGAAAAGTTGCGGCCCTGACGACCGGAAAGCATTACCGTTTCGATGGTCATGGCGGTTTCCTGTGGCTGGTTCTTGAATGGAAACAGCCGCACGCCGCCAGGAGTTCCTGATTCTTACGGTCTTCTGCCCTTCGGACACCGGCCCTATGCCGGTGGTCTGGCCGCCTATTCCGCCTATCCATGTCGGATCGGCGGAAATGGCGGGATCGTCGGATCAGGTGCCGCCGACATGCAGAATGATATAGGCCAGCACCATGGCGCCGATGGCGCCCGCGATACCCAGCCCCAGCACCCAGCGCATGGGTTTCACTTCCACCGCCTGCCGTTCGGGGGGAACGGAAGTCATGATGGGGCCATTGTCCTTCATCTCCAGATGCTGTTCGGAAACCTGGGGTTCCTGCTTGTCGGGGTTGCGGGGGATCTCTGCCATTGTCCATCTCCTTGGTTTTTCCAGGTCGGCTGTTCCATGTCGGCCCCGGATCGGCATGTTCAGGGTGCCGACAGGGTACCGATCTGCCGCGCCGGCCTGTGACTTATGCCGGCTACCACCCTTGCGTCCTTTCATCCCGCCATTTCCTGGCGTTCAATGGGATAACGGGCATGTGGCCTTCAAGGTTCCCCAGAAGGCCGCCTGCAGGCGTTTCCAATGTGGAGCATTCGCTGCTCCCCTGTGTTTTGGTGCCCCCAACGCTGACCTATACGGCAGCAGCCGGGGACAAGGCCGCTGCAGCGGCCAAAGGGGGGACCCGAAGGGGGGACCATGTCTGCAACCGACAATATCGTTTGCCATCTGCCTTATCTCCGCCGTCATGCGCGCGCGGTGACGGGTGCCCAGGCGTCCGGCGACGCCTATGTCCTGGCCGTTCTGGATATTCTGGAAACGGATGATAGCTGGCTTTCCGCCACGTCCAGTGATCGTGTCGGGCTTTTCCGTCTGTTCAGCCGCTACCATGCGGCCGTTGGCGGTGACTGGCGTGTCCGGACGCCCGACCCCGCCCTTTGCCCGCGCCGCATGCGCGAAGTGCTGCTGCTGGTCGCGCTGGAGGGGTTCACCCTGGCGGAGGTGGCGGAAATCATGGAGACACCGGAGACGGAGGTGCGGAGCTTGCTGGCAGCGGCCGTCCGCGCTTTGATGGCTTTCGATGCCGCCGATGTGATGATCATGGAAAGCGAACCGTTGATCGCCATGAATATCGAACAGGTGGTTCTGGCCCTGGGGCATCGCGTGGTGGGCACGGCACGCACCGTGGCGGCGGCGGTTTCGATGTTCGACCGGCGCCGGCCCGACCTGATCCTGGCCGATATCCAACTCGCCGACGGCGGGTCCGGTCTGGAAGCCATGCATCAGATTCAGGCGCGGTGCCGCGTGCCTGTGATCTTCATTTCCACCTATCCGGAGGAAATGTTGACGGGTGAGCGTCCCGAGCCGGTCTTCCTCGTGGCGAAGCCCTTCGATGTTTCCATGGTCCGGGCGTTGATCGGCCAGGCACTTTTCTTCGCCGGCGGGCAATTGTCCCATATCTGATGCCGGATGCGCGCCAATCCGGCCCGAGGCCTATGATGCCGCGCCATTATCGTACCGGGAACCCGCCCCCTGTTTCTGGTGTTTCCTTCACAAGGGGGCAAAGCCGCCCTGAACAGGCGGCGACCGGTCCGGGCATGACCCCGGTGCTGCACCCCCGGACGGCATTCTAACCAATCACCGCTGAACCCACAGGAGCTGACCCATGGGCTTGTTCACGCGCGACATCAAGACGTTGGATGATCTTTTCGTGCATACCCTGCGCGACATCTACTATGCCGAAAACCAGATCGCCAAGGCGCTGCCGAAGATGATCGGCAAGGCCACCAGTCCCGAACTGAAGCAGGGGTTTGAAACCCATCTGCTGGAAACACGCGGCCAGATCCAGAGGCTGGAACAGGTCTTCAAGTTGCATGGCGTCGATGTGAAGGGCGTTGATTGCCCTGCCATCGATGGCATCATCGAGGAAAGCAACGAGATCGCAGGCGAAGTGGCGGACGAGGACGTGCTGGACGCCGCCCTTGCCGCCGCTGCGCAGGCGGTGGAGCATTACGAGATCACCCGGTACGGCACCCTGGTGGCCTGGGCCAACCGGCTGGGCCGGTCCGACTGCGCCGGCCTGCTGAAGCAGAACTTGGACGAGGAGGTGGCAACCGACCGCAAGCTGACGGAACTGGCCGAACGCATGCTCAACCCGCAGGCCGCCGTTAGCTGACCGGCTGATACCGGCGGCAAGGAATGACGCCCCATGGTTCGGAATTGTTTTCAAAATGGAAACTATGCTGGATCACGGCGCATGCAGGGGCGCATGCAGGCGCCATTGCGTAAAGCCGCCGCGACCACCAGGCGCCATGCCGAAGCGTGTCATGGCGAAGTGCCGTGACATGAAAGGGGCGGGATACCATTGGCATCCCGCCCCGTTTGCGTCTGCCGGCCGGTTTTTCAGCACCTCATGTCCGCATGGCGGCGAACAGTTCATCCAGGTCCAGCGTGGCAAAGCCGGTGATCGTGTCGGCGATGCCATAGGGCACGACCAGCCGCTTCCCATGGACCAGCGCGCCGCAGGTATAGACGACATTGGGCACATACCCCGCGCGTTCCGATTGCTCGGGCCGCAGCAGCGGTTCGGTCAGCCGGCCGATGACCTTGCTCGGGTCATCCTTGTGCAGCAGCACCGCGCCGATGGAATAGCGCCGCACGGGTCCCACGCCGTGGGTCAGCAGCAGCCACCCCTCGTCCGTTTCGATGGGCGGGCCGCAATTGCCGATCTGCACGAACTCCCACGGCTGGGCCGGGCGCATGATGGGGGTACCGTCCTCCCAGTTCTGCAGGTCGTCGGAATAGATCAGATACAGGTTCTCGTTGTCCTGGCGGCCGATCATGGCATAGCGGCCATTGACCCGCCGGGGGAACAGGGCCATGCCCTTGTTGCGCACGGCGGGCCCGCGCATGGGCATCATGCGGAACCGGTCGAAGGTGCTGGTCTCGATCAGCTCGGTACGGATCGAATGGCCGCTATAGGCGGTATAGGTCGCATAGTAGGTCTTGTGCCGCCCGTCGGTGAACTCCACGAAGCGCGCATCCTCGATGCCGTTGGCCTGGCTGTCGGTGACGGGGAAGATGACACGCTCGCTGATGTCATCCTCGGGCCGGAAGATGATTTCCACCTCGTCCCCGTCGGGCCCCGGCCGGCGGTTGGCGACACGCGGGATGGAGGCGAGCTGTGACTTCGGGTCCATGAGGATACGCCCGTCGGGGCAGATCACGCCCGTCAGGAAGGTGAGTGAAGAAATATGCCCTTCGCCCACGGCCCGCAGGCTCAGGATGAAGCGCAGGCCGCCCTCGATGATCCCCGACTGGTCGGGATGGCGCACGATGGACGGGTTGAACAGGGCAGAGGCCTCGAACGAATATTCATGCAGGAAATAGGCGCCCAGCAACTGGCGCTGGGCCGGCGTGAACGCCTCATGGTCGTCCAGCGCTTCCTCCATCTCGTCCGCCCGCTGCTCGAAAATCTCCAGAAGCTGCCGGTGCCGGCCACGGAAATTCTCCAGCACATCGGCAAGCTGGCTGACGGTGGTGTCCGGGTCCAGGGACAGGACGCGCTCGGTGATCCGGTTGGCGCGGGATTTGTCCTTGGAGTTGAGGTCGCGCGGCTCCGTCGCCGGCTTGAACGGGCGGACGACGACACGCGACGGGTCGGGCCGCAATTGCAGGGGTTGCCGGGTCAGGCTGGGAATGGTGGACAAGTGTGGGCTCCTTTCTCCGCAGCCGGCGCCGGCCGCGATGTCAGGTCTGACGTCGGGTGGGCGATTATCAGGCGCGCAGGGCCTGTACCGTCGGTGTCTGGGCAAGGCTGACGGTGCGGGCGGCCGACATGCGCCGCATGTCGGTAATGGCCAGCAGGTAGGACAGCACCAACTCCCCGCCGCGGTTCTCGTTCAGCCCGTCTGCGCACAGACCGTCGCGGCAGGCACCGATCTCGTCGGCCATGGGCATGCCCTGGTCGTTCTCGCCGTGGAACCAGGCGAAGGCGCGCGTGGCCTCCTGCCACCAGAACGGGTCTTTTTCAACCTGGAAGGCGGCGGCGCAGGCGGCGACCATGGCGGCGGCTTCCAGCGGTTGCTGGTCGAACAGGCGGGGCGGTACGCGCAGGTCGCCGAAGCTTTGCGATCCGACGGGGCGGAAGAAGCCCGAGGGTGCCGTCTGCACCTCGGCCAGCCAGCGCAGCGACCGCAGGCCGGCATCCGTCATCTCCTGGCTGCCCGTGGCGCGGCCCGCAAGGATCAGCGCCTGACTGAGCCGGGCATTGTCATAGGACAGCCCGTCCTCGAACCAGCACCAATCCTGGGTGGCGTTGCTCTTGAACAGGGTGACCAGCCTTGCGGCCAGCCGGTCGCGCATGCGCGCCGCATCACGGTCCCGCGGCTGGGCCGCGCAATAGCCATCCAGCCCCAGAAGCGTGAAGGTCTGGGCGCGGGTCGCCATGAAGCCATCCACCGTGGGTAGGGCCAGGCGGAACAGGTCGCGGGCCCAGGCCTGCCGATCCGGATCGGCATCACAGCGCGCGCATTCGCCCAGCGCCCACAATGTGCGCCCGTGGCTGTCCTGCGAGCCGCGCGCTTCCAGCCATTCGCGGTTGAACCCCATGAAATTGCGGAAATGCCGCGTGTCGGGGTTCCAGGCATGCTGGATGAAGGCGGTGAAGCGCGACACGGTGAGGTCCGGTACCTCCTCCTTCTCCCCCGCCAGTGCGCAGGCCAGAAGCAGCGCACGGGCATTGTCGTCCACGCAATAGCCGTGCGAACGGTCGGGCACGCCGCGTACCGCATGCTGGTACAGGCCCGTATCGTCACACATGCGCAGGAAATAATGCAGGTTGACGGCGGGCAGGGTGGGGAAGGGCAGGGAGGGCCGGCCGTGCGGCATGGCTTCGCGCGGGCGCTGTTCGCGCCGGACTTGCGCAAATAGCGCGGCATAGCGCTGGCCCACCCGGCTCCACACCATGTCGCGTCCGCATTCGAAGGCGCGGCGGCGCATGGCATTGCGGGCGTCATGGTCGGTCAGCAGGCCGGCGATGGCCTTGCCCATGGCTTGCGGATCGTTGAAGGGCACCAGCGCGCCCCGCCCGTCGGCCAGCAGCTCGCGCGCATGCCAATAGGGTGTGGAAACCACGGCCTTGCCCATGCCGAAGCTGAAGGCCAGCGTCCCCGATGTCATCTGCGCCGCATCCAGATAGGGCGTGACATAGACATCCGACATGGCGATGTGATCGACCAGTGTCGGATGATCGACAAAGCGGTTGGCGAACACGACGCGGTCGGCGACGCCCAGCCCCCGCGCCCGCTCCATCAACTGCTCGCGGTAGCGCTCGCCTTCGGTGCGCAACAGGTGGGGGTGGGTGGCGCCCAGGATCACATAGGTGGCATCGGGCTGGTGCGCCAGGATCGATGGCATGGCATCGATCACCGTCTCCAGCCCCTTGTTGGGTGAAAGCAGGCCGAAGGTCAGGATCACCGACTGGCCAACGAAGCCCAGCTTGCGCTTGAACCCGTCCGGTTCCTGGAAATCCGTGGCCGGGATGCCGTGGGGGATGACCGCGATCTTCTCGTCCGGGATGCTGTAGATGGTGCGCAGCAGACGGCGGCCCATTTCCGCCATGACCACGACGCGGCTGGAAATGTCCACCACCTGGGTCAGTACCCGTCGTTGCTGGTCGGACGGATCGGTCAGGACCGTGTGCAGCGTGGTGACGACGGGAATGCGCAGCCGTTTCAGCAGCAACAGCAGATGGGCACCCGCCTCGCCGCCGAAGATGCCGAATTCGTGCTGGACGCAGACCAGATCGAAATCGCCGCTGTTCAGCGCGTCGGCCGCCCGGACATAATCATCCACCATGGCCTCCCGGATCTCCAGGCGCACGATGTCGGGATAATCATATTCCTGCCCCCTGTCGGTCATGGCGACGATGCCGACCTCAAGGTCCGGCGATGCGGCGCGCAAGGCGTCGTGCAGGTCGGTCGTGAAGGTGGCGATACCGCAACGGCGGGGCAGCGCGTTGCCGATGATGGCGATACGGATGGGTTTGGGCATGGGACCGATCCTCGGGATGTTCGCCTTGGAAACACGTGGTTTCCGAATTGGTTCCACCCTGTGGCCAATGGCTTGCATGCCGCCTGTCCGGCCGCCACGACCGGGAAGGGGAAAATCCCCTAATGGATATATCCCAAATTTCCTGTACCCTACCCTTATGGATGATTCACGATTGCAACGAATGGCGGATAGGTGCAACTTTTCATCATAAAATCCTACGCCTGTCGTCTACTCATAGAATAGCAAAGGTGTGAAGCATGCGCTTTCATCGTGCCGGCATCCTGGCCATGGGGTTTTCCATCGCATTCCTGTCCGGATGTGCGACGGGGGGTGGCGGCGGTCAGGCCAATCTGACGCCTGAACAGCAGGTGCTACGCGACTACACCAAGGATTACACGATGCAGGGCGCCATTGTGGGTGCGCTGGGCGGGTGCGCCATAGGGTGGTTGGCCAGCGGCAAGGCTGAAGGTTGCGCGGCTGGCGGTGTGGCGGGGGGCATTGCCGGAGGTACGGCTGGGTATTTCCTGGCCCAGAACCAGACCGCTGCCGGTTATCAGGCTTCCGGTATCGCTCTGGAGCGGGAACGGGTGGACAATTCCGTGGCGGATGCGCAGGCGGCCGCCGCGGCAGCGGCGAGCATCGCCGACCGGGCGGAGGCGGAGTTGCAGGAACTGCACACCAACGTGGCCGCCGGCGTCACGGAAAAGGCCGTCCTGGAACGGCGCCTGACCCAGGCCCGCAAGGATCAGGACACGCTGGTCAAGGCTGTGAAGAAACTGGATGACCATATCAAATCGGCCCACGCCGCGCTGGAGAACCCGCAACTGGACGGCTCGTCCAAGGCCTATCTGTTCACGCGGTTGCAGGAGCTTGAGGTTGCCCGCGCCAAGATCAAGCAGGATGAGGAGCGGGTGGCCGCCCTGATCCTGTCCGTGCCGATGACCTGATGGTGAGGTAACCGGACAGCCCGGGCCGGGGCGGACCTGGGGGGGATCTGGTACGGCGGCGACCGCCGCCGCGCCGCACATGCGGCGTCGCCAAGCCCAAGGATGTGGGCGCCGGCGATTGAGGCCTGTGATCGGTTGCGATCAACCGGGACTTGGGTTCAGAGGGCTGGGGATAGGTCAGGGGGATGGGGATGCGTGGATCGATCCGGATTCTGGGCGGGGCCGTGATGGTAGCCGTGTTGGGCGGCTGCGCCACCTCGGCGGCTGATTGCGACCCCAGCCGTGTGCGTAATGTGCTGGATGCCGGCTCCTGCACGGCCTTTGGTGGCTTTGAGGCCAATCTCGCCCAGGCCCGGTCTGATCTGGAGGCGCGGCGCCAGGAATTGCTGGTGCAGGAACAATCGGCCGCCGCCGCCCAGGCCCGTCAGGCCCGCCTTTCCACCGATCTGGATGCCCGCCGCCGGGACCTGGAAAACCAGCAGCAGGATCTGGATCGCCTGCAACTCACCCTTACCGGGGTTGAAACGCACAATGACCGTGATCGGGCACGGGTGACCGCCATGCAGGAACAGTTGCGTCTGGCCCGCGCGGAACTGGCCCGCCTCAACGACCCGGCCCTGACACCCCAGGCCATCGCGGAGGAGGAGGCACGCCTGAATGCGCGCCGCGCCGCGCTGGACGAGGCATTGAGGCTGCAGACCGAACGGGTCCTGCAGGAGTGATCGGGGAGGCGGGGCAGGGGGATGGCATTGGTGCGGGAGGTGCGTGGGGTGGATGATCGGCGCGACCGGATGCTGTTGCTGGCGGCATGTGCGCTGTTGCTGGTGCTGGCCGTCACCATCGGCTGGCTGGCCTTGCGCGCCTGCGGGCTGAGCCTGCCATGGCCGGGCGGTGGCCTGTCCTTCTGCCCGGCCTCCGCAATGGTGGAGGGCGTCGGGGCGGACGACCCGCAGGCCGCGCACCTGGCGGCGCAGATGGCCGAACTGGCGGCTCTGGAACGCCAGCTCGCCCTGGCCCCGGCATGCCCGACGCCACCTGAGCCCACACCCGAACCGCCGGTCGAGGCCACGCCACCGGCACCACCGCCGCCACCCGTGCCGCAGCAGCGTGCGGCGGCGGCTCCCCCGCCACCGGCGCGGCCCGCCTGCGCCATGCCCAGCAGCGACCGGGTCGTGCTGGTGCTGGACGTTTCCAGGAGCATGGAGGTTTCCCACCGGGTGGACGCCGCCCAGGAACGCCGCATGCTGCAACTGGATGGTATCCCGCCCCTGCTGCGGGCCCTGATGGGGACGGAACGGGAATATCAGGCTCTGTCGGCGGCGATCGACGCCACACCGGGAGAGTCGCGGATCAGCGTGGCCCAGGGGGCGTTAACGGAACTGACCCGGCTGGCGGAACCGGATGTGACCTTCGATCTGGTCAGTTTCGCCACCTGCGGGGCGCCGGAACATCATGGCAGTTTCGTCACGGCAGAGCGCGACCGGTTGCGGCAGTCGATCGCCGGCGTGACGTTGAAGCCTGCGACGGCATTGAGCGGTGCCTTGGAGGCCCTGCCCATCATCGCGCCGCCGCTGCCGGGGGGTGGTCCCATCAATGTGGTGCTGGTGTCCGACGGGTATGACACGTGCGGCGGCGATGCCTGCGCCACGGCGCATGCGCTTGCGCAGCGCCGGCCCGACCTGAAGGTCAGCGTCGTGGCCGTCAGCCAGCAGATCGACGAATTGCGGTGCATCGCCGGGGCGACCGGCGGCCATTACGTGGCGCCCGCCGACCTGCCCCGCCTGGCGGCCGCCGTGCGGGCCGCGGCCGGCCAGGCACGGGCGGAGGATTGTGAATGATGCCGGCAGGCGGGATGTCGTTCAGTGAGGGGAAACAGGCATGACAGCCGATGATCGCCAGAATGCCGCGGGCGGCGGGGACGATGCGGCCAGGACCCTGCTGTTGGTGGAACGCCGGCGGACCTGGCTGGCGCCGCTGGTTGCCCTGATCCTTGCCCTTGTGGTCCTGTTGATCCTGTTGATCCCGGGGGTGCTGGTCTATCCCGATCCGGGTGTGGCGGCACGTCCGGGGCCCGTCATGTCGCCCGATGCGGTGGCGGAAAGCAACCGGGCGCTGGCCGACCGCATCGCGGAATTGCGACGGCTGCTGGATGCGCGCGTCTGCGTGGCGGGGGAGGGGGAATATCAGCTTCCCGATGGCTCCACGGCGCCGGCCACGCCACCGCCGGCCTTGTCGGCCGTGCCCGATCAGGTGACGCCGGAAGGCGAACCCTTCGATGGCAGCCTGCTGGACCTGCTGGACCGTTCCACGGTGCTGGTGCTGCAGGTGGGGCCGGATGACAACCTTCTGGGCAACGGCACGGGCATGTATGTGGCGGACGGGGCCGTGCTGACCAATCAGCATGTGGTCGCCGGCCCGCCGGGCAGCCGCCTGATCGTGGTCGGCCGCACGGGCGGGGTCTCCGAAGCGACCGTGCGCGGCACGACGCGCGGCTCCGAGGCGGGGGAGCCCGATTTCGCCCTGCTGGCCGTGGCGCAGCCGGATCCGCAGGCCCTTTCGCTTGGATTTGCGCCGCCTGTCAGCCGGCTGGCCGGGGTGGTGGCCGCCGGGTTCCCCGGCCTCGTGATGGAAAGCGACGAGGATTTCCGCCGTCTTCTGTCGGGCGATGCCTCCAACCCGCCGGCACCGGCCGTCACCGAAGGGGTCGTCACGGCGATCCAGCCGCGCGACGGTGCCAGCCTGATCCTGCATACGGCCCAGATCACGCCGGGCAACAGCGGTGGTCCGCTGGTGGATCGCTGCGGCCGGCTGGTCGGGGTGAACACCTTCATCCGCGCGCAGGAGGTGGGGCGCATGAACTATGCCTTGTCCGCCGGTGACGCCGCCGCCTTCCTGCGTGCCCAGGGCGTCACCCCGCGGGTGCTGGACAATGCCTGCACACCGGCGCCCGTGGCGGAACCGGCGGCCCCCGCACCGGAAGCGGTCCCCGGGCCGGGCACGGCGCCGCCCCCCGCTCCCGACGCTCCGGCCCAAGGCGAATAGCATCATGGAACGGCGGCTTCTGTGCGAAACGACTTTGCAGGGGTTGCGCCCCGCCGGCACCGGCGGTGGGCGGGTGATCGAGACCTGGGAGCAGCTTGACCAGTATCTGCGCCGCGATCTGGGTGACGATGCGGCCGATCTGCTGGCCGAACCGGTGATGGGCAGCAATACCCGCATAAGCTGGCTGGGCCCGGCCGATGCTCCCGCCGCGGCGTTCCGGTCACTGGATGAGACGGCGCGGGCCGATCTGCTGGCCCGGCTGCAGGAAACGGTGGCGCAGATACGCGACCGGGCCGACCGGCTGTCCGCCGCCGGAAGCGGGCCGGCCCACGCCTTGGGAGATGCGCTGGCCAAGGCCCTGAAGCTGCCGCCGCCGGTGGAGGATCAGCTTTTCAGCGTCGGTGGCCGGCCCGTGCTGGTCAATTGGGGTATCGAGCTGGAGGGCCCGCCGCCCGAGCGTGAGCCGCTGGCCGAATTCCTGCGGGCCATTCCCCCGCCGGTCGTTCCGCCCGCCGTTGAGGCACCGCCTGTCGAGCCTCCGCCGCCTCCGCCGCCGGTCGAGCCTGCGGCCATCGTGGAGGAACAGCCGGTTCCCCCCCCGGTACACGCCCTGCCGCCGCGCGAAACGGTTCCCGTGCTGGTCGTGCAAAGCATGGGGTGGGGCTGGCTGTGGCTGCTGTTGCTGCCGCTGCTGGCCCTGATCTTCTATCTGCTGCTGGCCGGTTGCGCCCTGCGGCCCTGGCTGCCGGGCTATTGCCCCGTGCCGGTGTCGGCCGCGACGCAGCAGGAGGATCTGCTGGCGGAGTTGGCGCAGTTGGAACAGCGTCTGGCGCAGGCCCCCCGTTGTGCGCCGGAGGAACCGGCCCTTCCGCCGCCCGCAGCGCCCCAGGACCCGGCCTCGCCGGCGCCCGCCCCCCCGTCGCAGGCCCAGGATGAGGAGTTCGACCGCCGGATGGAGGCGGCCGGTGCGACGGAAGGCGACCTGACCATCACCCTGATCTGGGACACCCCGTCGGACCTGGATCTTTATGTCGTCTGCCCCGACGGGACGGAAATCCATTTCCGCCGCAAGACGGCCTGCGGTGGGCAATTGGACGTGGATGCCAATGTCCGCGACCCCGTGCCCAACCCGGTGGAGAATGTCTATTTCGCCGACGGGGCGTGGCAGCCCGGAAACTATGCCGTGCGTGTGGCCAATGCCAAGCGGCGCGGGCGCAGCACGGACCAGTTCGAGGTCCGTGTGAAGAAGGGGGCGGACGTTCAGATCTACCAGGGCACCGTCAACGACCAGCAGGTCGTGGATGTCACCGTGGTGACGATGCCATGACCCGGAATGGCGCCATGACCGGAAGGATGAGGAGTGCTGGCATCGCATGCTGAAGGATCTTTTCCGCTGGCCCCGCGGCAGCGTCGTCACCCTGATGCCGAATTCCGGCATCCAGTTCCTGGATTTCGGGATGACGGCGGCCTTCGCGTCCGGCATCAGGATGAGCTTCCACGCCGAGACCGTGCCGGGGGAAAAGGACCCCGACGGCCGCCCGCGGGAGGTGCTGCACCGTGTCGAGTATGACGAGGAGAAGCAGCCCCTGATCCGCGACCCGCGTACCGGCAGGATGCTGGCCGTGGACGAGGAGACGGTGTTCACTGTGCGCGGAGAGCAGGCATTGGCGCAACTGGCCGGACAATGGTATCCGGCACCGGTGCTGCGTCTGCGCGATACGGGGGAATTCGCGGACGGGCCGTTCAACTGGGCCCGTCTGCACATCACCCGGCTGGCGGAACCGGACAGGGACGGCAACGCCTGGCGCATCACCCTGGCGCTGGACACGCTGCTGGCCGACCGGCCCGGCGACGGTCGCTATGTCATGCCCGAACCGCGCGATGCGGAGGGGATCACCCTGTTCGGGCTGGCGACGGGCATGGAGGATGTGAACCAGTTCCTGCGCCTGGACTGGGTGCGCGGCTGGCTGCATGAGGGGTTCCTGGCTGCGGAAAGCGCGCGGCGCAACGGCGCGCCGGTGACGATGGACGACCTGCCCAATCCGACCCTTTGCCTGGCCCAGCATATCACGGTGCTGGCGGCGCTGGGTGCCGGGTCGGAACCGGGGCAGCGGGCGGATCAGCCGCAGGGTCCGGTCGTCCCCCGCCTGCGGTTCCTGAATGAACGCCCCTATCATCGCGACCTGAAGCCGATCCCCGTGAACCTGGTGATCGATATCGGCAACAGCCGGACCTGTGGCATCCTGATCGAGGAGGGGCAGGATTCCGGACAGCGCCTGGACATCAGCCAGGCCTACCGGCTGGAACTGCGCGACCTGTCCAACCCGGCCCATGTCTATGCCGACCCGTTTGAAAGCCGTGTGGAATTCCATCCCACCCATTTCAATCTGGGGGCCTATTCGCGCATGTCCGGCCGGCCCATGCGCGATGCCTTCTGGTGGCCCACGCCCGTGCGCGTGGGGCCGGAGGCGGTCTGGCTGTCATCGCTGACCGATGGCACGCATGGGCGCAGCGGCCTGTCCAGCCCCAAGCGCTATCTCTGGGACCGGCAGGAGCGGCCGGCCCCCTGGGTGAACAACCCGGCGCGCGTGCCCGTGGGGGAACGGCCGCCCCCCATCAAGGGGCCGATCCCCAGCCGCCTGACCCAGCGCGGCACACTGGTGCGCAACAATGACGTGCCGGGCATGAAACCTTCCTATTCGCGCAGCACGCTTTACATGCTGATGCTGACGGAGCTGCTGGCCCATGCCCTGTCGCAGATCAACGCGCCGGCCACCCGCGCCAACCTGCCCCGCAGCGACGAACCGCGGGAACTGAGCCGCATCATCCTGACCATTCCGTCGGCCACGCCCGTGGCCGAGCAGCGCATCCTGAAACGGCTGGTGCGCTCGGGCGTCGACCTGCTGTGGCAGGTGATGGGCTGGGACCGGAACGAGCCATTGCACCGCCGGCCAACGGTGAAGCAGGATTGGGACGAGGCGACGGCCACCCATCTGGTCTATCTGTTCAACGAGATCACGCAGAAGCTGCAGACCGCGCCGCGCGATTTCTTTCGCCTGATGTCGCGTGGTGGCGGGGACCCGGCGCGGCCGACCCTGCGCGTGGCCAGCATGGACATGGGCGGCGGCACCACCGACCTGATGATCATCCAGCACGAGGTGACGGACAATGACCGCACCATCCTGCCACGCCAGCTTTTCCGGGAAGGGTTCCGGCTGGCGGGAGAGGATGTGCTGAAGCAGATCATCGAGGATGAGATCCTGCCCTGCCTGGCGCGTGAGCTGACGGCGGCGGGCATGGGCCAGCCGGCGCATTTCCTGGCGGGCCGCTTCTCTGGTGACCGGGAGGGGATGGCCCAGCAGGAGCGCACGCTGCGCGCCCTGTTCGTGGGTCAGGTGCTGCGCCCGGCTGCGTTGGCCCTTCTGGCCGCCTATGAGGCGCAGGGCGGTGCCAAGGCGGACGAGGCGCTGGCCATCCCGCTGATGGGCGTCGCGGGCGGCGGGTGCCGCGCGGCTGTGCGCGATTATCTGGAACTGCCGGCCCGGCGCGGCGGTGCCGGTGGCTTCAGCCTGGACCAGGTGGTGATCCGCACCCGCCGCGATCATCTGGAGGGGACCATCGCAGGCGTGGTACGGCCCATGCTGACCGACCTTTGCGACGTGGTGCGGGCCTTCGACTGCGACGTGCTGCTGCTGTCGGGGCGGCCGTCGCGGCTGCCGGTCATCCGCGACATCGTCATCGGTCAGGTGCCCGTGCCGCCGGGCCGCGTGATCGGCATGGACAGTTTTGATGTGGGGAACTGGTATCCCTTCCATTCGCCGGGCTTCCGGATCGAGGACCCGAAGACCACGGCGGCCGTGGGCGCCATGCTGTGCCAGGTGTGCGAGGGGCAGGTGGAGGGGCTGCTGGTCCGGGCCAGCGAGATCCGCATCCGTTCCACCGCCAACCATATCGGCGTGCTGGAACGCAACGACATGCTGCCCAACCACAGGCTGGCCTTCCGGGATATCGACCTGGATGGCGGCGGGCGCAAGCTCAGCGACCCGTTCAGCCTGACGCCGCCATCCTTCATCGGCTATCGCCAGCTTCCCCTGGAGCGCTGGAAGACCACACCGCTGGCCTTCCTGGACCTGAAGAACCCGCAACAGGCGACGGGCCTGCGCATGCCCCTCCAGGTGCGCCTGCGTGTGCAGGACGAAAATGGCGCGGACGATGTCACCGACAGCGAGGAATTCGTGATCGAGGAGGCGCGCGACGGCAACGGGCAGGTGGTCACCGACCAACTGCGGCTGACCCTGCAGACCCTGCGGGTCGAGCGTGACCAGGAGGCCGGCTATTGGCTCGACAGCGGGGTTCTGGCCCTGCATTGGCGGGATTGAGGGGGAAAGCGGAATGCCGCGTGAAGAAGACCAGCAGCTCGCCCTGACCTGTCACACTCTGGCCGGGGCCGCCAGGGACGCCCTGGAATGGTCCGCGGCCAGCGTCCGGCGCCTGGGGCCCCAGCGCGCAGGGCTCGACCGCAGCCTGAAACGCCACCTGATGGAGGCGGACCGCCTGGCCCGCGCGGCCGAACGCCCCATGTCCGCCGCCGTGTTCGGCGCCAGCCAGGCGGGCAAGTCCTTCCTGATCGGCAAGTTCATCACCCCACCCCACCGCACCGCCCTGGCCCTGTTCGGCAACGGGGCGGAGCAGGAAAAGCTGGACTTCCTGACCCAGGTGAACCCGCAGGGCGGCAAGGAGACCACGGGTCTGGTCACCCGCTTCTCCCTGCGGTCCGAAGAGGTGCCGGCAGGCTTCCCCGTCGTGCTGCGGCTGGTGCGCGAGGTGGATCTGGTCAAGATCCTGGTCAACAGCTTCGTGTTCGACCTGTCGGCCCTGTCCGACGATCCGGCCCTGCTGAGCCCCGCCGCGATGGAGGCGCACCTGGCGCGGCTGGAGGGGATGGCGGGCGATGTGGCGCTGCCCGGCTTCCGGTTCGAGGATGTGCTGGACCTGCAGGATTACCTGCGCGGCTTCACCCCCACCCATCCCCTCTTGCAGAACCGCGAACTGGCCGACGGTTACTGGTCGGCGCTGGAAGGGGTGCTGCCGCGCCTGTCGGCCGCGGCGCGGCTGGAGGCCTTGTCGCCCCTGTGGGGCCGGCTGCCGGAATTCGACGAGCTTTTCCGGGAATTGCGCGGTGCGCTGGAGCTGTTGGGCCATGCCACGACGGTCTATGCGCCCCTGTCGGCCATCCGCGACACCAGCGCCGGCATCCTGCATGTCGACCGTATCTATGAACTGGCGGAAGTGACGGGGGCGGGGGCCCGCATGGTGGCCATCTGCACCACGCCGGGCCGCACCGTGATGCTGCGCCAGCCTGTGATCACGGCGCTGACGGCGGAACTGCGCATCACTCTGGACCGGGCGCCCTGGCCGTTCCTGGACCATACCGACCTGCTGGATTTTCCCGGCGCCCGCTCACGCGAAGGGTCCACACCCGACCGCTGCCTGCGCCGAGCAGCCGATCGGCCGGGGCAGGAGAAGCCGCCGCGCGAACTCTGTTTCCTGCGCGGCAAGGTGGCGGTCCTGTTCGACAATTACGTCACGGAACTTGACCTCAACACGATGATGCTGTGCGTTCCCGACGGCAATCTGGAAATCCGCAAGCTGCCGGAACTGGTGGAAGGCTGGATTGCGCGGACCCATGGCGACACGCCGCAGAAACGGGCAGGCCAGCCGACCAGCCTGTTGCTGTGCATGACGAAGTGTGACCGGATCTTCGACTTGTCGGCCGGCGGCAATCTGGAACAGCAGATCGAGAACCGCTTCCGCACCAATTTCGATGAATTTCCCGGCTGGACGACGGAATGGCATCCGGGTCGGGCCTTCACCAACACCTTCCTGCTGCGCAATCCCAAGGCGCTGGAACAGCACGGGCAGTTCCGCTATGGCGGTGTGGCGGCGGCCGGCACCGTCCGCGACGAGGAAGGCTTCACCCCGGATTTCCAGGCGCGCATCCTGCCGGCCTTCCGGCGCGCGATGGGGGAAAGCCCGCTGGTGCGCCGGCATGTGGCCAGCCCCGCGGCAGCCGTTGACGCCCTGCTGGGCCTGAATGACGGCGGCACGACTGCCCTGGCCGAAGCGCTGGCACCCGTCTGCCAGCCCGATCTGAAGTACCGCCAGATCCGTCCGCAGGCCCACGCCCTGGCCAAGGCGCTGCTGGAACTGCTGGAAACCTGGTACGAGCGGGAGGATGTGGAGGAACGGGTGCGCCAGCGTCACGAGCGGGCCATGGGTGCGGTCCGCACCTTTGCCGCGGCGGGCCGGGCTGTCGGCCTGCTGGTGCATGAACTGGGGGTGGAGGAGGCGCCGCTGCGCCGGGCCTATATGGAATTCCTGCGCCGTGACCGGCTGGCCGACGCCGGCGAAGTGTCGCCGCCCCCGTCCGGCGGCGGGGATTTCGGCCTGGACCTGGCGGAACTGGGTCTGGCACCGCCGCCGCCTGCCGGCACCCGGGCCACGGCCCCCGCCATACGCTTCGGGGAGCGTGCCGTGGCCCGATGGCTGGAACGGCTGGCGGACAAGACGGAGGATATGGCCGTCAGCGTGCGCACGGGCCTGCCCGGGCCCGCACTTCAGACCTTCGCGGAGGAACTGGGCATCGCCGCCCGGCGGCTGGGCCTGATGGAAGCCATCGATCGCCATACCGAAAAGGTGACCGCTTATCGCCAGCCGCCGGGACCGACGGCGGCGGCCGTCGCCCTGGGCTCGGCCATGCTGATCAATGATTTCGTGGCCGATTGCGGCCGGTCGCTGCTGGCATCCACCACTGCCGACCCTGCGCTGGCGGCCGACGCGCAGGCTGCCTTCACCCGGCCGCCGCGGGTGGAACCGGGCGGCCGGCCCGACCTGCCGGAGGCGGAGGATGATCTGAGCCAGATGCGCCGCCGCTATGGCACGCAATGGGCCCGCGCCTTTCTGGCCCTGACGCGGGAGAATGCGGGTTCCGCCGGCGGGCAGGTGGTCGATATCGCCCAGAACGCCAAGCTGGGCCGTATCCTGTCCAGCCTGCGGGTCTGAGGTGATGGCATGGTGATCCCCCTTGAAATCCGCAACGACCGGAACCAGCCGGGCAGCGGCATTGCCGAACTGGTGGTGCCGCGCGCGGCCGGGCGCGCCACCGGCATCCTGCGGCTCATCATCATGCAGGCCGACGAGGAGGAACCGTTCCTGGGGCCCGCCGGCTGGCAGACTGGGTCCTTCGTCTGGCGGTCGGGCCATGCCTTTTCGCGGGATGGTGATCTGCTGGTGCCCATCGGGCCGCTGGTCACGGCACTGATCGAGGATTATACGCCCCTGCTGGTCCGCCTGCCCGACCTTGACCTGGAAGGCCAGTTGATGTGGAGCGGGGTCACGCCGCCGCCCAGCATGAAGGCGGGCCGGGCCGATCCGGGGGCCGATGCCGCCAGTTCCTTTCCCGGTGGCGTCCCGCCGCCGGCCATTATACCGGTTCCGGCTGCCCCGCCGCCACCGCCACCGGAACCGGAACCGCCACCGCCGCCACCGGAACCGCCAGAACCGGAGCCGCCACCGGAACCCGATCCCCCGGAACCCACCCCGGTGGAGCCCGTGGCGCCGGATGTGCCATCCGTACCGGCGGAGCCCGCGCCCGCTGAGCCGCCTGCCGGGGACACGCCCGACCCGTTGCCTCCGGGCGAGGAGAAGCCACCCGCGCGGCGGGGCCTGATCTGGGGTCTGGTCGCTCTGGCGCTGGTCGCCGGTCTGGGGCTGGCCTATTGGTTCACTGCCGGCGGGACGGATACGGATATCGACAGTGTCGATATTGTCGATCCGGTGATGCCGCCCGGTCTGGCCGAGCGGCATGCCGCCGCCGTAGCCGCCGCGGAGGCCGGCCGTTTTGATGAGGCCAGCACCCTTTTCCATGCGCTGGAGCGGGAGGGATACGGCCCGAGCCTGCGCTACATGGCGGAAGCGAAGGACAGCCTGGATTTCACCCCCGGCCTGTTCAACGCACCCAGCGACGTCGACGCACTTGTCTTGTACGAGCGGGCCTGTGTGGCGCGCGAGACGGGGGTGTCCGCCGTGCTGGATCGGCTGGAGGCCGCGCTGAGGGCCCGGGAAGAGCAGGGCGACGTCGTGGCGCGACAATTGCTCAACCTGCGCCTGCCGGCCGTCCGGCAAAGCTGTGAATGAACGGGGAGGATGGCCGATGTCCCGATACCTGCGCTCCTTGCTGATCCTGCTGTTCCTGGTCTGGCCGTCCGTGCCGCCGGCCATCGCCGCCTATCAGCCCCTGACCGTCGACGGGGTGCCGGGCCTGTTGCAGCGGGTGTTGACCCGGCCGGATGCCAGGCTGCTGCCGGCCGCGGGCGGGACGGGTGGCACCGTTCAGGCTGTCTTCAGCCATTTCTATGTGTTCGAACGGCGGGATGTGGGGGGGCAGGTCTGGCTGCAGGTCGGCCCGGATGCGCGCCGGGCGCCCACGGGCTGGATCGCGGAGGCGGCGACGGTGCCCTGGAAGCAGGCCGTGGTCCTGGCCTTCAACCAGACTGTCCGGCGCCCGCCCGCCCTGTTCTTCCAGGATCGCGCGTCGCTGGACCGGGTGCTGGGTGACACCGCCCGGGCCGAGCGGGTCGCCAACCTGCTGTCACAGGCCCGTTCGGGCCGCATCGATCCGGGCACGGGACTGGCGGCGATGGAGCCGCAGGACCGCGTTCCCGATTTCGCCAGCAGTTTCTACATGCTGCCGATCCTGGACTGGCAGAATGTCACCGTCCCCAACGCTCCGCCCAGCCGGCGCGACCGCAAGGTGCTGGAGGTGGCCACCCTGGTCATGCCGGCCGATCCGGCCGCACCGCGCACCCCCGATCCGGATGCGTTGCGCAATATGCGCTATGGCGTGGTGTTCGTCATCGACACGACCAAGTCGATGCAGCCCTATATCGACCGGACGCGCCAGATGGTGCGGACCATCGTCGGCCAGTTGCGCAATTCCCCGGCCGGAGATCGTATCAGTTTCGGCCTTGTGGGCTACCGCGACAGCCTGCGTGACCGGCCGGGGCTGGACTATGTCAGCAAGGTGTTCCATCCGCTGGAACGCACCTTCAACGCCGGTGCCTTCCAGTCGGCCATCGACGGGATGAAGGAGGCGGGCGTCAGTTCCGTGGGCTTTGCGGAGGATGGCATTGCCGGTGTCAATACGGCGCTGGCTATGCCGGGATGGGAGGATTTCGGCGCGCGCTTCATCGTGCTGATCACCGATGCCCCCGTCCGCGGGGCTGGTGACGATCGCAGCCAGACGGGAATGGAGCCCGACCATGTCGCTGCCAAGGCCGGGGCACAGGACCGGCTGACCGCCATCTTCACCATTCTGCTGAAAACGCCGGAGGGGCGGGATCATCATGGCCGGGCGGAGGCGCAGTTGGACAAGCTGGCCCGGTTCAATCCCACGGGCCGCAGCTATTTCCATCCCGTGGCCGAGGGCGATGTCGACCGGTTCGGGGCCGTGATCGACGGGATCGGCCGCGATGTGCTGGCCATCGGTGAACTGGCGGCGGGGGGGCGGACGGCACAGGCCGACAGCACCCGGCAGGGGGGGCAACCCGTGGTCGAAGCAGGATATGCCATGCAGCTTGCCTGGCTGGCCAATCAGCGGAACCAGACGGCGCCGGAGATCCAGCGCGGCTGGACGGCCGATTTCGACATGGCCGATCCGCAGGCGCGCGGTGCCTTCGACATGCATGTGCTGCTGACGCGCGCGCAGTTGAACGAGCTTTACCAGGCGCTGGGCGCCATCGAGAAGGCGGCCACTGCCCGGCTGGACGCGCCGGGCGGGCGCGACAGCTTCTTCACCCTGCTGCGTCAGGTTCTGGCCACGGCACAGAGCGATCCGGCCAGCCTGGACAGTCTGGCCGGTGGCCTGTCGGCGCGGCTGCCCGGCGATGGCGAGTTGACCAGCATGAAGGATTTGATCAAGGGGATCGTGACGGCCCTTCCCTATAACAGCGCTATCCTGCGCCATACGCCGGAAACGCTGAACGCGCTCAGCCCCACGCATATCCACGATATGCTGAACAACATCCGGGGCCTGCGCAGCCTTTACCGGGAGTTCTTCCGGGATGAAGGCCGCTGGATCAGCCTGAATGCCGGAGGGGGTATCGATGAGCGGGTCTATCCGCTGCCTCTGGAACTGCTGCCGTGATTGCAGGTGCGGTGCTGGAGGTTCGGGAACTGACCGCGCGCCGGGCGGATGCGGAACGTCGTTTTGAACTGCATGTGCCCTCGCTGTCGCTGTCGGCGGGGCAAAGAGTGGCCCTGGTGGCACCCAGCGGCAGCGGTAAGTCGACCCTGCTTGACACCATCGCGTGTGCCCGTGCCCCCGACCATGCCGTCCGCTTCACGCTTTCGGCGCCTGACGGGGCTGCGTCAGACAATGTGGTGCCGGGGGGAACGGCAGCGGAGGGGATGGCGACAGAGGGGATGGTCGACGTGCTGGCGGCCTGGCGCCGCCGGTCGGAAAGCGGGTTGGCGCGGATACGGGCCCGCCTGCTGGGTTATGTCCATCAGCGCGGCGGGCTGCTGGGTTTTCTGACGGTCGCGGAGAATATCGGCCTGTCCCTGCGGCTGGCCGGTATCCAGGACCCCGACCGGGCCGGTGTTCTGGCCGGCCAGTTGGGTATCGCCGACCTGCTGGACGCGCTGCCCGCTGCGCTGTCGGTGGGGCAGCGCCAGCGGGTGGCCATCGCCCGCGCCCTGGCCCACCGGCCGCCCCTGGTCCTGGCGGAT
This sequence comes from Niveispirillum fermenti, assembly GCF_052474395.1. Taxonomy (NCBI): domain Bacteria; kingdom Pseudomonadati; phylum Pseudomonadota; class Alphaproteobacteria; order Rhodospirillales; family Azospirillaceae; genus Niveispirillum; species Niveispirillum fermenti. Next base: position 471,313 of record NZ_CP156679.1, read on the forward strand.
GAGCCGACGGCGGCCCTGGACCCCGATCGGGCGCGTGATGTCATGGCGGCGCTCTGCGACATGGCAGACCGGCACGGCACGGCCCTGCTGGTGGCCAGCCATGACCGGCCGCTGTTGGAACGGTTCGGCTTCAGCCTGCTGACCATCCGGGCGCAGGTGCCGGCCGGCACCCGCCTGCGGGCCCTGGTCACGCCCTTGTCGGGGGAGGGCGCGGCGTGATCGGCCCCGGCCTCAGCCTGCGCGACATGGCCCATGACCGTATCGACCTGCTGACGCGCGTCTTCGCGCTGGCGGCCGTGCTGTTGCCCTTGCTCGTGCTGTACAGCCTGCGCCACGGCGTCATTGCCACCATGGTGCAGGACATGTCGGCCGACCCGCGCAACCGTCAGATCCAGCTGCGGGAGGTCGCATCGCTGGACCCGTCTTTCCTGGATGGGCTGCGGGCCGATCCGCGCGTGGAATTCGTGGTGGGCACGGCCTCTCCCATCGCGGGAACGCTGGATTTTGAACAGGCGGGGGATGGCATCGTGCCACGGGCCAGTGCGCTGGCCATGGCCAGCGGTCCCGGTGACCCGCTTCTGGGGGCATTCCCCCCGCCCGGACGGGGGGAAGTGGTGCTGACCCGGTCGCTGGCGGCACGGCTGGGTGTCCGGGCGGGCGACCGGATTGAACTGAACCTGTTGCGACAGCCGCGCGATGGCGGGACCGACCTGCTGGAACTGCCCCTGACGGTCGCCACCGTACTGGACCGGGCTGCCTGGGCGGAAGACGGGGCGCTGCTGGACCAGTCCCTGATGTGGGGCCTGGAGCATTGGCAGGATTTCAACGCCGTGCCGGCATTCGGCTGGCCGGGGCGGACGGACGGGCCGCCCTTCGTGCTGCGGAATTTCCGGCTTTATGCGCGCGACATGCCGGCCCTGCGCGGGCTTCTGGCCGATCTGGAGGATGGGGGCCTGCATGTGGCGGCCGACCGGCTGGGCGATTACGAGCGGGTTCTGGCGCTTGACCGGGCCCTGGGGCTGGTCTTCCTGGTGGTGGCGGGCAGCACGGCGGCCGGCCTGATGGTGTCATTGTCGGCCACCTTGTGGGCGGGCGTGTTGCGCAAGCGGCGGACCTTGAGCCTGCTGCGTCTGCACGGGCTGCCGGCCGGCCAGGCCATGCTGTTTCCCGTCATCCAGGCCACGGGCGTGGCGGTGATGGGCTGGGCCCTGGCCGTCATGCTCTATGGCCTGGTGTCGGTCCTGCTCAATCTGGCCTTGCGCGACCGGCTGGCGGCGGGGGGGCAGGCCAGCCTGCTGACCGTCTGGCATCTGCTGGCGGCGCTGGGCCTGACCCTGGCCTTGGCCCTGGCGGCATCCGCCCTGGCCGCCTGGCGCGTGACCCGCATCGAACCGGGGGAGGGATTGCATGATCCATAGGATTGGGGGCGCTGTCGCGGCGCTGCTGCTGTTGGGAATGACCCCGCCGCCGGCCGCCGGGGCCGGCTGGCCCGCCGACCATGCCGATCCGCGGCCGGCGGCGGGGGATGTGGCGCTGCCCATGCCCTGTGGTGGGCGCATGATTTTCCGCCGGGTGGAAACGTTCGGTCCGGCCCATTGGCTGGCCGACCAGAAGGTACGGCTGGGTACCGGTGATCCCGACCTGGGATTTCGCGAGGATCTGCGCTTCGATCATGTCGTGGGCGGGCTCAGCACGGGGGGCAAGCCCGATCGGCGTCATTTCCTGATGGGCAAGTACGAGGTATCGGCCGCGCAATATGCCGCCGTGATGGCCGGGTGCGACGCGCTGCCGGCGCAGGGCGGCCTGCCGAAGGATGATGCCGGCTGGTTCGATGCCGTCGATTTCACCCGCCGTTACAGCGAATGGCTGCTGGCCAACCACAAGGACAAGCTGCCCATGGAAGACGGGGCCCCTGGCTTCGTCCGCCTGCCGACGGAGGTGGAGTGGGAGTTCGCGGCCCGCGGTGGCAACCGGGTCCAGCCCGCGCAGGAGGTGGCCCGCACCTTCCCCATGGATGGCCCGTTGACCGATTATGTCGCCCATGCCGATCCGCGTTCCTGTGATGGCATGACCCAGTTCATCGGTTCGCTGAAGCCGAACCCGCTGGGTCTGCACGATATGCTGGGCAATGTCGGGGAAATCGTCATGGATGCCTATCGCTCAACCGCGCAGGGGCGCCTGCATGGCCAGGTGGGCGGCTTTGTCGTGCGGGGTGGTTCCTGCCTGACCTCGGCCAATGATGTCCGCACGGCCGAACGGCACGAGGAACCGTTCTTCGCGGCTGATACGGGCGGGGTCAGACGCCCGCCCTTCACGGGCTTTCGCGTGGTGGTGGGCATGCAGGTCGCCACCAGCCAGTCCCGCATCGAGGCCTTGAAGGCCGATGCCCGCCGCGGCGTCCAGGCCGCCGCACCCGTGGCGGTGGCCGATCTGCCGGCCGCGGCCCGTGCCCTGGCGGTCCAGGCGCCCACCCCGGCCATGGCCGACAGCCTGAACCGGCTGGCGTCCGAGATCGGGGCTGAAATGCGCCGCCGGACGGAGGTCGAGGCCGATGGTGCCCGCATGGCCGTGCGCAGCGCCGCCATGCTGATGCGCGGCTATCGTGACGAGATGGTGCAGGTCGAGAAGCTGGATGAGCAACTGAAGCTGCTGGGCGCAGAACTCCGGGCGCGGGGGGAAAAGACGCGGGACGCCTATCTCAACCGTGCCCGGATCACGGGCGAGGCCTATCTGTCACACTTGGTCAGCGCCACGGAAACCTTCGGTGCCGAGGCGCTGCGCCGGCAATTGCCGCAGGTGGAGGCGGCGCTGGACTTCCCCGGGGCGGAGGGGCTGCGGGCCATGACGCGCCGCTTTGTGCAGCATGCGCAGACCTATCAGCAGAAGCGGCCCACCGACCTCTCCCCCCTGCTGGCCGATTGCCGCCGGCCGCTGGAATAATAACAAATTGCGATGCGTTGTAACGCTTGCGCACGCATGTGCGCGCGCTGACGTCGCCGGATGGCGGTCACGCTTCTTGAACGTCAGTGCCTGGCGGGGCCTGCCCGTTCATTGATACACGGTCCAACTGACCAGGATTGCCCCCGGGTCCGGGTCCCAATCGGAATCCAGGGCGCTGATGAGGGTGTCCAGATCGGTCCGGGCCGGCAGGCGCTGTGTCCTGGGCATGCCCGTCCTGGCCAGCAGGCCCAGCACCAGCGACCGGCCGGCCGGCAGTGCAGCGAAACGCTCCGGACCGATGACGGTTGCGGTGCGCAGATCATAGACGGCATTTTCGCTCAGCTTCCGGACCTCGCCATTGTCCAGTATGACGAACATATAGACAAAAAAATGCCCCGCTATCGGTTGCGTGTTCTGCATCGTGACGTCAAGACTGCCGCCGGCCGACAGCACAGCTTTTGTCGTCAGCCCGTGATTGTCGGCCTCCATCCAGCGTGGCCGGATCAACCGCAGCAGCGTGCAGACCGATGATGAGAAGGATTGGACATTATCATCCAGCCACGTGCCGTTTGCTTCGCCCTTCAAGCGGTCCAGCAGGGCCTGCCAGCCGGCCCCATCATCACCGACAAGCCCGTCGATCGCCAGATTGTTGGGACCGACTTCCCGGACCCGCAAGGCCTCGCAATCGGTACCAGCCGACGCGGCAAGTAGCTGCCGCGCCTTATCGAGTGTCAATGGCGGGGCAGGCACCGGGGGGGGCGGCGGGGGAGGGGGAGTTTCATCAGAGGGGCGGCTGGGTGGGAAGAATTTATCTTCTATATCTTTATAAAAATAGATAAGGACGACGATGGAAATTAATAATAATAAAACAACAATAATATTAATTATACTTTGCCCATTATTATTGGATTTTTTTAGATTATTTATTAAATCTCGCGCGCTTTGAGGTCTACTATTTATATTATTATTAACCATCCAACGGACGTGATTGTTCCAGGGGGTCGGTAGATCGTCTGGGTTCAATGTGCTTGGCTCGCGGTCCCCCAGGATATAAGCGAGAATCTTCCCCAAGCTATACAGGTCAGAAGCCGGGCAATAGGTGTTGGGGTTGCCATGCTCCGGCGAACGAAAGCTCGCAGTGCCGACAACGCCGTGACGTGGGGCATGGTCTGGAAACAGAGCTATATCGAAATCGATCAGCCACGGATCCTTCGGGTTCCCGTTGCGCAGAATGATGTTCGCTGGGCTCACATCGCGGTGGTAAACGTCCTTGGCATGCAGGGCCCCCAGGGTTTTTGTCACCTGGAAGGTGAATGGATATATCCATTCTGCATAATTTCTCTTTGATTCATATTTATTAATATAATTTTCAAGTGTAATTCCTTCAATATACTCATAAATGTAATAATATATACTGCTGTATTGGCTGGTTGTTCCGTTCATGATTTTTGTTTTTATTTCTTTCAGAGAGTCAAATGATCTCTTATATTTTTCATCAATTTTCTTTATGATGTAAGTTTTTCTGTTTCCCCTTTTTGTTGCCTTATAAACGCCATCTCCCAGGCAATCGCTGATTTCGTAATCCTGGCCGATTGCGCTGTTCTGAACAATGTCCAATTCTGTACCTGTTTCCGGCGCCGTGCCGCCCGCCACATCTTTTATGGTTGGTGTATGGGAAGGACTTGTAGCCCCGATCTGATTATCGGCATCCGGTTTGTCGGTTCGTATCGCACACATGTTCCATTCCTGTAAAATCTGGAGAAACACTGGCCGCCTTGGCGAAAAGCACGGTGCCGGTTGCTGGTCGGATGCCGGTCTCTGGTCACCAGGGGCCGGCCGGCTCGTCAGGAGCCGCGTTGGCGTTTGACCGCCTGAATTTCAGTACGCCGGTGCCTGCCATCCTTCGGGTCGGAAATATGCGGAAGTGGCTCATCCCAGCTTTTCCCGGACCAGGATAGGTTCTCTGGAGCAGGCTTGTAGTTGGTTCTGAAGTTCCTCAGGACGGCGTCATGTACTGCCTTTGCTCGGTTCTCCGATAATGTGAGATTTCGTTGATAGATGCCTGTTCTGTTGGCGTGGCCTGTTATTTCATATAATATACCGGGATTTCCCGCGACGACCCCATATATGTTTGTAATTATCTTTTTGAAGTTTTCCGTGACTTGATATGAATTGTTATTAAATTCTATACCAAGCAAAACCTTGCCATTTTCTGGCGGGGTATGTCGTATCCGTTCCTGTACGGGCACGTTGTGTGCGTACATATAAAATTGTGCCCCACTTCTTGTTCCGCTGGCGATGGCCAGTGTGGAATGTTCCTCATCCACACAAGCAGGTGGCAACCATTCGCTTAATTCTTTCCAAATGACGCAGGCGTCATTTGCTAGCTCTTCTTCCGTATGTTGGAGGGAACTTGAGTTTCCTTGAGCGAAAGATGGATCGATTGTTAAGGAGATAATGATCGCTGATGCTCCGATTATCTTGATGATTTTCATTTCCTTCTCCTTCGTTCTAGGGATTTTATGATGAACTTCTATGCAATTATGTATCTGGTGTATCGAGTGCAATGTTCGTCATAGAAATTACTTGCGTGACATTTCCTGTGGCGATAAATGGAGCCCAATAATAAGGGTGTATATAATTGGGGAGTAAATCCTTATTATCTCCATTATTGTTTATCATGTGAAGCTGTGCGTCCCTCAGGGCTTTTGCCGGGGATTTATTTTCTTTTCCGATGATGGTCATCATCTGAAGAATCAGGTGTTTTGTGGACTGATCATTGACAGCCCAGGCGGAAACCACCAGGCCGCGGGCATTGGCATAGAAGAAGGCCCGCGCCAGACCGGACAGCGCCTCTTGTGATTCAACGCTTCCTGCTCCCCCGCTGTCACATGCGGAAAGGACGACAAGATCGGCGTTGAGGGTCATGTGCTCGATCTCGCTCATTGTCAACATGCCGCTGCGCGCGTCCGCGGGCTCCGGATCAGGGAGATCTGCAGGGCTGGCTCGCGAATACATGTGTGTTGTGGCTGTGGCAGAACGGCATGGCTGGCAAAATGGAGGATGCGATATCCGGCCATGTCACGGTTCATCAATGTCTGCCGCCGGAAGGAGGTGCCTGTAAGCGAACTGGACGCGGGCAGGTTCAGTCTCTTGCGAACTTCATCGATTTCCTCCGGTGCGTGAGGCAGCGGTCCCAGATTTCGGATCCATCTGGCTTCTTCCGCACAACGAAGCTGATCGGAATCGAGAAGACCATCAGATGACATCCCGGAAGCCGGAGGGGCGGCGCCATATGCGAGCATGTCGAATTGAAGGTCGGATGCCTGATCCGGTGTGGAGAAACCGATATAATATTTCTCCGAAGGCGTTACGTCAGTCGCCAGTTCCCGCAGAAGAACAAGACTTTTCAGGCTGCTGGCATGGGCGACGGCGACGGTATCGATCAGCCAGCGCGTTTGCCGCAACTGGTTCAACTCGCTTTTGGTTTCCGTGTCATTTTCCGTATGCCGGGATATGTCGCCGGTGACCAGGGCACTGAAGGGCAACCGGGCAAGCACATTGTCGGCGACGATGGTCATCGTCTCCACCCCCTGCACCCTCTGCATATCCTGACCGAACAATCCGACGTAAAGGGAGTGTGCCTTCGTCACCGGATAGGGTCGGATTTTCGAGCCCGGGGGCACCGCCACCGAGGCGATGATGTCGTCGACCCATTGCGTGGCCTGTTCCAGGGTCAGGTCGGTGCGCCAGGCCTCCATGGTGCGGTCGCTGTTGACGCGCATGCCATAGGTGTGCCGGTGGCCGACGAAGAAGGTCACGATCGCCTCGTCGGGCTGCATCTGGTTGAAAAGTCGCTCGGGCTGGATGATCCCCTGGGTCAGCAGCGCGGCGCGCGGCAGGTCGTTCAGTTCGGCCTTGATCCGTTCGATATCGGCCAGCAACTGTTGATTGCTGGTGTCAAGCTCGGCGATGCGCGGTTGAGAGGTATCCGGCATGCTCAATGCCAACCGGGCGTGTTCGTCCCGTTGTCGCAGAAGCCGCGCTTCCGCATCCTGCTGTTGCCGCCGCAGCCGGTTGGCGCGGCGGTTCTCCCAATCGCGCAATTCCCTTTCCGCCTGCACAAGAGTTGTGCCGCTACGGGCCTGCCGTAATGTCTGGATGAGGGCGCGTTGCTCGCGGATATGCTAAATTTCCTCCTCTTCGGAGATGGTATCGGTTGGGCGGTTTTCGGCGCGGGTGGCGGCGGCGGCGATGGAACGGGCCGTGGCGCCGTCCCCCAGCAGTTGCTGTAGCACCAGCATGCGCTGCCGGAGACCGGCGGCGTCCGTACCCGCCCGCCCGCTCTGTTCGTAAAGGGTCGCGATATAGGGCTCCAGCATGTCGATGGTGGCAAACTGTTCATGCTTCAGCAGCAGGTCCGCTCCCTTCTCGAAATGCTCAAGCGCATCATCGGTCTTGCCCCGCAGCTTGTAGGCCTTTCCCAGGCGCAGATGCGCCACGGCCAGCGGCCGCTCCTGCATGTTCAGCTTGTTCAGGATGCGGATGACCTGGTTGAGGTCTTCAATGGCGGCACCGATGTCGTCGGGAGACGGTTCGGGCTCGTCCAGGGCCAGATAGGTCATCGACCGTGTCCGCAGCATGAAGGCGACGATGGCCTGTTCCGATGGCGTCTTGTCCATGCCATTCAGCATTTCCAGCGTCTGGCGAGCCCGGATGGCAGCGTCCTTCGGATTGCCCGCGGTTGGTTGTGCCTGCGCCTGGGCCTTTGGCGGGGAAGGGGGGCAGTCCGTCGGCATCGCCCGCGACCGCGTCGTGTTTTCCAGCCGTTCCCGGTATTGCAGTTCCGCCTTCAGATACAGCAGGGTCTTCAGAACCTCGTCGAACTGGGCCGGCGTCAATGTGGCCTGGGTGGGGGAAAGGGTGACCTGCACGTTCAGGGCGTCATGCCGCCGCCCGGTGCGCGCCGCGTCGGCGTTGGCCCGCGGATCGGTCGGGTCGGCGTCCTGCCATTCCAGCCGGCTCCGCAGCCAGGTTTCCAGCTTTGCCAGGGTGGAATGGGCGCTTGCGAAACAATGCATGTTGGCATGGTGCATGGCCAGGTGAACGCCGTGCGCAATCGATGGCTGGCCCCGGAACAGCGCGTCTGCGTCCCTGAAATATCGCTCCGCCTCCGGCATGCGGCCCTGGTTGGACAGGATCAGCGCCAGGGGCAGCAGAATCTCCGTGGCGCCGGGGCTGTTGGCGCCATTGACCTGCTGATGGATTTCCAGGGCCCGGCGGAAGGCATCCTCGCTTTTCACATATTGCTCGGCCGCCGCGTATACGCGGCCGTCATCCATGTATCGTTCATAAAGGATACGGCTGTCCCCGCGGGTGGGGGTGGATTGGGGGGCGGTCGCCAGACGGCCCGAGGCGACGCCGATCGCCTGGAGAAGGGCCGGCTGCGCCGACCCCTGGCCGATGGCATAATACTGGCGCTCGCCGATGGTGACGGTCAGCGCGACATAACCCCAACTGGCATTGACCGGGCTGCAGTGCCAGATGCGGCCTTGCGTGCCGGCGGCGGGGAAGGGCAGGGGTTCTTCCGGTCCGCAATTCAGCACGCGCTCACGATAGCGGTTCCACCCCGCGGCCACGGCCTCGTTCGTGGCCGATGCCACGAAAATCTGGTTGGGGGCCCGGTCCAGCCGTCCGCAGGCGACGCTGATGGCCTGGTCGGCGGGGATCTCCGGCGGTGTTTCGCGGGTGGCCCGCGCTGAGCATTCCCGGCCATCGGTGTCCTTCCCGACGGGGGACCACACACCCTCCCGCGGGGCGGCCGGTGTGTTTCCCACCGCCGCGGGGGGCAGCAGCAGGGCCAGGGCCAGCAGGCCGGCATATCGCCACCGGGCGGGGGCCGGTGCGGAAGGCTTCGGTCGGCTCACCATAGGTCTTCGTTCCCCCGTCCCAGGGTCAGCGGCAACTGGCTGTCCAGGCTGACCGGTTGCTGGAAGTTGATGCTGTAGGTCTGTTGCGGCACCGATAGCGCCGGAATGGGAATGACGATGCAGGTCGGGCTGCCCACGGCGCAGCCGTTCAGCCGCATGTCGTTGCTGCGCGGAATGTCCTTGCGCACGATCTGGGCCGCCACCGGATCGCTGATGCCGTTGATGATGCCTGTCATATCCATGCGCCCGCCAAAGCCGGAGATGGTCAGTCCGCCCAGGTTGATGTCGGGCCGTGTGCTGCCCGGCACGCCCTGGACGCTGCCCGTGCCGATCCACCAGGTGACCGCCGTGTCGGCACCCGACATATGGCTGAAGGACAGGTCGCCGCCGTGGGCCAGTGTCGTATTCCCGCCCGTGCTGGCGCCCGCATTGGTGGTGTCCAGGCGCACGGTGCGGGCCAGCAGCCGGACCTGACCGGTAAAGGTCTGATCCCCGGCATCCGCGCCTGCGGCGTTGCCGGCCGTGCGGACGATGATGCCGGCATCGGGCGACTGCCCCAGAACGATATCGGGTGCCGCCACGGTCAATGACCGCAGCGCCTGCGATGCCGCATCGCCGCTGCCGGCCTGACCGATATCGCCGCCGAACGTCACGGTGACGCTGCCCGTCACGCTGAGGGCGGCCGGACCGGTGCCCTGACCCCCATTGGCCGCCATTGCCGACAGGATGGGGCCCGCGAAACGGATATGGCTGCCGCGCAGGGCGGTGTCGCGGGCCAGGCGGACATCGCCCCGGTAATCCTGCGTGCCCGTGGTTTCCACGAGGGCGGCTGCGATGATGGCCGTGCCGGCAACGTCCAGCCGGGACAGGCCGATATCGCCGCCCAGGCGGGTTGTGCCGCTGCTTTCCAGGAAAAGCGCGTGCGTGCCCGTCAGGGTGCCGTTGAAGTCGGTGCCGCCATTGCCGGTGCGGACCACGCTGTCCCCGGCCAGGACCGTCGCCCCCGTGGTGATCAGGCCGCTGGCCGTGTAGCGGCCGTTCAGGGTGATGCCCGGCCCCTGGGCGGCGGATCCGGTCAGTCGCATCATTCCGGTGGTGGCGGCATCGGCCAGGGTGATCCTGCCCGCCGTTGCCGTCAGGCTGCCCGATGTCAGGCTACCCTGCAGGGTCAGGTCCTCCGCGGCCATGGCGGTCAGCGCCGCCTGCCCGCCGGATAGCGGCCCCGTGGCCGTGATATTGACGGCATAAAGCTCGGTGTTTCCGGTCAGGCTGGCGGCTCCCAGTGTCAGGCTGCCGCCATCGGCCCGCACCAGCCCGGCCAGGGACAGGTCGCGCCCTTCCATGCGCAGGTCGGTGTTCCCGGCGAAGGTGAAACCGCTGGTGATGGACAGCGCCCCGCGATGGGCCAGCGCCACGCGGCCGCTGCCGCCACCCGCCAGCGAGAGCGCGAAACGGCCCGTGCTGGCGACCGTCCCGGCCTGGACGGCCCCGGTGAAAATGGCGCTGCCGCCGGCCTTGTCCAGGGACAGGGTCGCCACGGTTTCCAGGTTGCCGATGCTGTCGGCGCCGGTGCCGGACAGGCTCAGGTCATGGCCATTGCCCGTGATGGTGCCGGCCTGCGTGCCGCCGCTGGTCACCTCGGTGCCGCCCGACAGGCCGGCATCACCGATATCCAGCCGGTGGGATGCCGCGTCGATCCGGCCGGCCAGCGTCAACTGGCGCCCGGCCCATGACAGATCGGTATCGCTGCCCAGTCCAAGTCCCGCCGTGATGGCCAGCCTGCCGCCATGGCCCAGTACGGCGCTGCCCACCTGGCCACCGGCTGCCAGGGTCAGGTCGAAATCCCCTGCCGTGCGGAGCAGGTCGGTTTCAACCCTGCCCGCCGTCAGGACGCTCCCGTCACGCTTGTCCAGCACCAGGGTGGAAATCCCGGCCAGGGCCGATGTGGTGACCATGCCGTTGCCGGTGATCGCCAGTTCGTGCCCTCCGCCGGTGATGGAGCCCGCGTCGATCGCCGCACCGTCGCTGACCAGCGCCGTATCGCGCAGCAGGACGGCATCGCCCAGGGTCAGCGTCTGTGCGGCGCCCGCACCGATCGTGCCGCCAAGCGCCAGGCTGCGCCCCGCTCCGGCCAGAACCCCACCTTGGGTGAAGGTGAAACCGTCGGTGATGGCCAGTGATCCCGCATGGCCCAGCGTCACGCTTCCCACCGTGCCGCCGCCGCCGATGACAAGCGCGAAGGTACCGGCTGTCACCAGCCCGTCCAGCGCCGCCGGTCCGACCAGGGTGACGCTGCCATCCGCCTTGTCCAGGATCAGCGTTCCGATCCCCTCCAGCGCACCGGCCCTGTCGGTGCCCGATCCGGTCAGGCCCAGATCATGCCCGGCCCCCTGGACAAGGCCCATGCGGCTGCCGCTGCTGTTCAGCGTCGTATCGCCGGACAGCAGCGCATCGCCCAGGGTCAGTTCACCGCCGGCCGTGATGGTGCCGCCCAGCGTCAGGCTGCGGTCCGGTTGCGTCAGGTCGGCGGTCCCGGCGAAGGCAAAGCCGTCGGTGACGGCCAGACTGCCCGTATGGGACAATGCAAGGTCCCCCACGCTGCCACCACCCGCCAGCACCAGGGCCAACCGCCCGTCGCTGCGCAGCAGGCCCGCTTCCAGCGGACCGGCCAGGCGGACGCCGCCATCCACCTTGTCGATGGACAGGGTCCCGATCCCGGCCGCACCGGCCAGCGTGATGTCGCCGGCACCTGTCAGATCCAGGTTGAAGCCGTTGCCGGCTATCCCCCCGGTCTCCAGGTTGCCCCCGGCCTCCAGCGCTGTGCCGTCCGCCAGCGTCACGGCGCCCAGCCGCGTTTCCCGCCCGAAGACCAGCCGCCCGTTCACCGTCACGTCACCCGTTTCCAGGATGTCGTCGCCGCTGGTGCTGTAAAGGCCGGCATGCAGGAACCGCGTGCCCGTTCCGGTCAGCGCCAGCCTGTCCAGGCCCGTGCTGCCATTCAGGACCAGGGCGCCGCTGCCCGTGTCGATGGCCAGCGTGGCTCCGGGCGCGCCCGTGATGGCGGTGGCGAAGCCGGCAGTCCCGCCGCCGGTGCGGATGGCCGTGGTGCCGGTCACCAGGATGCCGGCATCGGGCGCGATGGATGACAGGGTGAAATCCCCGCCGCCATCTCCGCCATTGCCGGTATCATAAAGCCCCCCCGACAGGGTCACGGACCGGTCGCGATAGGTCTGGTTGCCGGCCGTGATGACGCTGCCGCCCAGGACCAGCGTGCCATGGTCGCCGTCGGGCATGCCGCCGCTGTCGGTTTCCAGCGCGGCCAGCGCCACCCGCCGGCCGATATCGGCATCGAACCGGGTCAGGCCCCGGCTGTTTACCGTCAGCCGCCGCAGCGGCGCGCCGGCCGCGGAATTCACCGTCTGCGCGAAGATGGCGCCGCCGCTGCCGGTTGTGACCAAGGTGTCGGCGCCCAGGATGGTCTGCCCGCCGGTGCCCAGGATGGCGAACAGGTTGCCGTTGCTACCCCCGGCATGGGTGGCGTACTGCCCGCCCGCCAGCAGGACGGACCGGTCACGGTAGAGCTGGGTTCCCGTCGTGAACACGCTGCCCAGCAGTTGCAGGGCGCCATTGTCCAGTGCCGGGTCCCGGCCACTGTCGGTTTCGATCGCCCCCAGGGCGGCGCGGCCGCCGACATCGCCGCGGAAGATGGTGGTACCCAGGCTGTTGACCGTCAGGGTGCGGAGGTTCTGGACGCCGTCGGAATCCACCCGGCCGGTGAAGGTGACATTGCGGCTGCCCGCCTCGATCCGGGTGGAGGCACCCAGGATGCTGTCGGCGAAGCTGGTATCCTGGCCCAGCGTCAGCACGCCGGCCAGGGTGACATTGCCGAAGATCAGCGGCGTGCCACCGGCCAGGGCATAGGTGCCCGTCTGCAAGGTGACCGTCCCTGTCCCGGTCAGGTTCAGTGCCGCCACCCCGGCCACGCCGCTCAAGACCAGCGGCCCCGCCCCCCGCGCGATGGTCAGCACGGGGGCCGTCCCCGGTGCCGGCACAGCGGCGGCCTGGATGCCGGTGGAAAGCTGGATGCCGGCGGCGGCCCGCAGCATGGCGTTGCCGGCCAGATCCACGCCGCTGCCGGCCAGGACCGCCTGGAAGGAGATGCCGCCCGTGGCACCCGTCGTCTCGTAAAGGCTGCCCGCCAGCCTGACCCGCCGGTCCCGATAGATCTGGCCGTCCGTCGTCACGACATTGCCGCGCAGCTCAAGCGTACCGTTGTTCTGGGTGCCGGTGCGTCCCCTGTCGGTCTCCAGAAAGGCCAGGGCCGCATTCTCTCCCACGCCGACATCGGCCTCGAACAGGGTGGCTCCCAGGCTGTTGACGGTCAGTGACCGGACGGGATCGGTGCTGGCCGCATCGGCCATCACGGTCCCGGTGAAGGTCACGTCATGGGTACCCGCCTGGATGATGACGGGACCGGCGATCAGGCTGTCGCCGAACCGGGTCGCCTGCCCCAGGGTGATGATCCCGTCCAGCGTCACGGCCCCCAGGTCCAGCGGTGGTTCGGCCGTGGTGGCATAGGTGCCCGTGTTCAGAAGCCGTGTGCCCGTCCCGTCGAGCATCAGCGCCGACGCACCGGATACGCCGTTCAGGGTCAGGGCGCCGGCGCCATGATCCAGGGTCAGGGCATGTCCGCCCCCCGTCACGGCGGCCAGGCTGATGCCGCCGGGCGCCGGGGTGGCGGGGTCGATACTGGTGGCCGTGCTGGTGATGATGACATCGGCTTCCAGCGTCACCCGGCTGGAAAGCGTGGCCAGGCCGCCTGTGGTGATATCGGCGCCCAGCCCGATCCCGCCCCCGATCCCGCCCGTGCCGGCGGTCAGAAGGATGTCGCCCGTGCTGTCGGACCCCAGTGCTGCGGCCACCTGGATGCGTCCTTCGGCATTGTATCCCGCCCATTGCGGATCATGGGCGGCGTGGAAATTCAGGGCCGCACCGCTGCTTTCCACCGTGGCGTTGATATTGATGCTGTCGCCGGCCTGGAAGGTCACGCTGCTGGTGGCCGGGTCGGCGAAGTCCAGGGTGGCATCGATGGTCAGATTGCGCGACGCCTGCAGGACGACATTGCCCGTCAGGTTGCTGACCAAGCTGGCGGTCAGGGTGGCGTTGGTATCCTCGTCGATGGCGGAAAAGGCCAGCGTGGCGTCCAGCACCAGGCCATTGTCCGGCCCGGCATCCGCAATGATCAGGTCGCGCGGGTCCAGCAGGATGGTGCCTGCCCTGCCGCCGGCCTGTGTCCCCACATCGACGCGCCCCTGGAACACCAGATGCTCGCGCCCCGACACCTCGACAAAGCCGCCATCGCCACCCGCGGCCCCGCGTGCGCTGATCGTGCCGCCGAACCGCGTCACCTCTTCCGACCAGACGACGATGTCACCGCCATCGCCCCGGGCCATGGCATCGGCGCGTATGGTGGCGCCGGGGTCGACATAGGTGCGCTTCGCCGCGGGGGTGGTGCCGTCGCCGCCCCGGACCTCTCCGCCGATACGCACCTGTCCGCCGCCGGCCCTTCCCGACACGTCGATGCGGGCCTCGGCCATCAGGCCGACCATGCCGCCATCGATCCGCACCTGTCCGCCCTGTTCCCCGTCCCTGGTGCCCGTCGCCGCCAGCCGGCCGTGCAACTCGGCCCGGCCGCCATCGCCCGCGTAAAGGATGATGCTGCCATCCCGCACATCAACGCTGTTGGCTTCCACCCCGCCGGTGACGCGGATGATGCTGTCCAGAATGCCGCCGGCCTGTGCGGCGGTCATCAGCACGGTGCCGCCGTCGGCGCTGATCAGGCCACCGGCCTCGATGCTTCCGCCCGCTGCACCTTCGGCCACCTCGAACGAAACCAGCCCGTCGCCCTGGAAATCCACGGCGAAGCGCCGGCCCGTGGCCAGTGCCACGGTGCCCAGTCTCGCCGCGATCACGCCGCTATTCTCCACCGCCGGCGCCATCAGGGCGGCCAGCCCGGCCTCGGCCACGGTGATGGTGCCGGCATTGCTGATCCGGGCCCCATCCACGGGGCTGGCCCGGTCGAAACGATAGCGGCCCTCCAGGAAGTCGCGGTTGGCGATGTCGGCGGTGGAGACGACCAGCGTGTTCACATCCACGCTGGACCCGGCCGCGAAGACCACGCCGTGCGGATTGATCAGGAACAGCTTGCCGTTGGCCGTGACATGGCCCGCGATATGCGACAGGTCGTTGCCCACCACGCGGTTCAGTACCACGGCATTGGCGCCGGGCTGATGGAATTGCGCACGCTCGCCGGCCGCCAGGTCGAACCGGTCCCAATGGATGATGGCGCTGTTGCTGTCCTGCTGGATGGTGGTGACCCCGGGGGCCGTGGCCGTGATGCTGGCCTGGCCGGCCACCACCTGGCCGCCCGTCGGGCCGGCCCCTGCCGGCATGGCCATTGCGGCCAGCGCGACACCGATCGCCGATCCCGCCCGCAGCCGCGCCGGCAGGCCGCCATAGGGCCGCCGGTGGCGCACCGGGCGGGGGCAGGGCACGCCGGCCATGGCGGTGATGTGGGTGTGCATCCGTCCTCTCCTGTTCTTGGCCGGTTGTCCGGTGCCTAGAATTTGCCGGTCAGCTTGATGGAGACCTTGTCCTTGCCCAGCCGTTCGCCGATGGCGGCTGTGGGGTTGCGGGACAGCCGCCGTGCATATTCGGTCTCCAGCTCCGCGAAACGGCCCAGGCGCAGGCGCATGCCGCCGCCCAGCGAATGCAGGTGGCGCCGTGGCGGGTCGCTGTCGGCGATGTTCCAGACCGTGCCGTAATCGTAAAAGCCGTAAAGCCCGGTGGAGGAGCCGGCCAATGACCAGTCCAGCGACCGGGTTGCGACCAGTTCCAGCGAACCGCCTGCCATATGGTCGCCCGTCAACTGTCCGTAATAATAGCCGCGGCCGATCTCCATGCCGCCCAGTTGCGCCTTCTGGCTGGGGGGCAGCACGTCGAACGCATATTGGCCCACCAGGCTGGCCACCAGGTCGAGATCGACCGTCCCCCAGCTTTCAAGTGCCTGCCGGCGGGTGATCCGGGCCGACAGCTTGTCCATCTCCGGCGTGCTTTGCGGCCGCGCCGTCAGGGCGGCGTTGCGGGGCGTGGCGCCGAAGATATGCAGGCCGCGATCGAAGGCGGCGGACAATTGCGTGGCACCGCGCCAGCCATCCAGATAGGAAAGATCGGCTGACAGGCGCAGCACGCGCAGATGGCTTTCGCTCAGCCGCTGGCTGGTGGCATCGGGCGGGTTCAGGTCGATATCGGCATTGTTCACGGTGACGCCGGCGGCCAGCGTCAGGTTCGTGCGCCGGCTGCGGATCACGGGATGCGACAGCGTGGCGCCAGCCACCAGCACCGTGCTTTCAAACCCGGCCTGGCCCAGTGTGCCGCCGGGGCGGGAGGGGCCATAGCCGCCATGCACGCGCAAAAGCGTGCCATCCAGCCCGACCGGCAGGGTGACGGCCAGTTGGCCGTAAAGCTGTTCCTGACCACCGGCGGAGAACAGGTAGGCTTCCACCCGCTCGCCCAGGGATGTCATGGCGTTCAGGGACAGGCCGGCTCCGATCTGCCACGGACCGACGAAGGATGATCCGCGATTATCGATATTGGCGATCCCGGAATAGGCCGTGCGGGCCACCTCCAGCGTCAGGCGCACCTGGCCGTTCCGCCGGCTGTCCGGGGCGGCGCTGAACCGGGCGCGCACCGCGATGCCGGGAAGATCCTGGATCAGCAGCAGCAGCCGTTCCACATCCTGCATCCTGACGCCCGTCCGGTCTTTCAGCCGCCCGGCCATGGCCAGGATGCGCCCGCCCACGGGCCCCGCATCGCCTGCAAGCTCGATATCGGTGATCACGCCTTGCACGACATCCATGTACACGGTTTCGCCATCCTCGCCCGGCGACAGCGTCTGGGGCCTAAGGATGACGCGGGTCAGGAAATAGCCATGCTTGCGGTACTCGGCGGCCAGCCTGTTCCGGATGGTGAACAGGGTGCTGACCGTGATGGTCTTTCCCTTGTATTCCTCGTAGATCTTCGCCAATTGCCCCGGAGCCAGGAGAGGCGTGTCAGCGGGCGCCGTGTCGGTCAGTTCAATGTCCCGCAGCCTGAATGCCGGGTCCTGCGGCGAGAGATAGGGCAGGTCCTCATCCACTTCCGGCCAGTTGAAGGCGGCGGCAGGCCCCTGGGGGCGGTTCTGCTGCATCAGGTTCTGCGGCAGTTCCGGCTGCGTTTGGGGGAGCCCTGGCGGCTCTTGTGTCTGGGCCGATGCTGTCACCGGCCACCCCAGCGCCAGCGCCAGCCCCGTCATGCCTGGCCCCGGCAGGCGCCCCCTGCGGTGATGGTGTTGGGCGTAAGGAAGGGTGCATCGATTTATATGCAGAAATCTTATCATGATTATCCACTTATCAATGATTTCCGATGCTTTCCGCCCATCGCAGTCAGCCGTTCCGGGTGGTTCCGGCCAGGGATATGCATTAGGGGATTTGCAATTGTGGAAGAAGATGGATATTTCTAAAATTCATTGTGCATAACGGAAAGAAATTCAATCCAAATTATTAATCAAAATGAAAGAATAATAGAGAATTCGATTATAATTATAATCACAAAATAAATTTCTGCTGGATTGGGTTAATTTTGCAATTACTCTTCGTTGAAGGCTCATGTAGAAATGTGCCATCACCGTGCTGTCCGGTAAGCCATGTCCCTGTAAGGGGGCGGGCGGCCGGTACCCTTCCGGCACGGTGTTCCATGACAAGCGACAGTTTCGGGGCTCCATGCTGCGGATCGATCACGATCAGGTGAAGGTGCTGGAGGCGGCGGCCTGGCCCGTTTGGGTTGATCGTCATGCGGAGCAACTGGCCGTGCTGTTGCCGGAGGTGGCGGCGCTTTATCCCGGACAAGCTTTCCGGGATATGGTGGACGGATTGCTGCGGCGGGCGGATCTGCACGGCATGGTCACCATGGGGGAGGCGGTGGCCTACCTCTATGCTGCGCTGACGCTGGGCATCGGCTTCGAGACGCGGTCGCAACTCGCCTGGGTGCCCGCTGCCCTGGCCGCGACGGGAGAGAGCCGCGCGGCCTTGCTTTGGAAAGGGGTGGAACAGGAAGCCGGACGGGCGGAGGCCAGGACATGAGGGTCGCGACCAAACCGTTTAAGGCCAGCGCCGTTGCCGCCGCCAACGCCGAGACCGCGCGGAAATACAAGCCCACCCCTAACCCCGGTGATCCCGAATACGGTGCTTTCCAGCAGGATTGGATGGACCGCTACGTCGCCGAAGGGGGGGGATATACAACGCCCACGGCCGAGGCACGGCAAGAACGGGTCCGCCAGGACCGTGCCGTGGCGGAACAGAATGCCGGCACGCGGGGGACAATGGCCGCCTGTCCGGTCGGACCGCAATTATCGGCCCACCCCTCTGCGCCACCGCCCGTGGCCGACGATAAATGCCCCTGCAAGCTGTCTTCCTTTGATGTCCGATGTGGACATGGCCGGGCGGCGCGGGACAACCTGTTGATGGTGGTCGCGGATAGCGTTGCCGGTGACAAGGTCAGCGTTGCTGCCCTGGCCGCCGGCGACTGCGGCGACCGTTTCCGCCTGCGCGTGGACGGTACGGACATCGACCGCCGCGAGCCGGGGACGGCGGAATTCAAGATACGCGCACCGGCCGCCGCCGGCATCCTTCCGCACAGACTGCACAAGGTTTCCCCCACCATCCGCATGGTCAGCGTCCAGACATGCGGCGGGGTGGGGCGGACGGTGAAGGTGGCGGCATATCCGTCGGGTCAGGTGAAGTTCTCCGTCGATCTGCAGAATCTGCTGGATCGTTTGAAAAAGCTGTCGAAGGGCCTTCCCGTCGGGGAGGCGTTCAAGGTCCGTACCTTCCGCGGGCGGCGCGAGAAGAACTGGAAAATCAGGGAGGGCAAGGAAATATCCCTTACCGCGCAATGGGAAGAGGATGAGGGCAGCCATCTCGCCTATTGCTCTTTGAAGATGACAGGGTCGCTGGCGCCATTTCTGGGTACCGATGCTTCATATCGGATTCTGGCAATTCCAACACCGCCACTGATCAACAAATATTTGAAGGCCGGCTTCTTTCTCAATATTGCCTTGGGGGTGGATATCGAAGCGAATGGTATTCGCACATATTGGCCTCATAACGGAAGATACGAATCGAAATCAATTTCAATAAGAGTGATTGGTTCCGGAAGCGTAGAGCCTGCAATAGAGCTTTTAGTATTAAGTAAAGATATATTAAGGGCAAGTTTTTCTGGAATATCGAGTATCGAAGTAAATGGCGGTGTTTATGCTTTGGATGGTGAGAATCCAAAAATTAAAACAAATTTCGTATTTTCTCCTTTAAGGATCAACGTAGAATTTAAGATGGCTTGGGGTTTGATTAATTATGAAAGGGAGTGGAATATATTCAATGAAATAAAAGATGAAATTAGCGAAATAAATCTATGGTGAATAATATTAATTGAAGAAAAAATGTGCAATTTTTGCGAATTATTTTAATCAAAATCAATAGAAAATAAATAATAATTCGAAAAATGGAGGTCGGATGTGACTATAATGGTCCAGCTTCATGTCGACAGTCACGCGGGCTCTGTGCCGGCCCGGCTGACGATTTGGGTGAATGGCTTTCTGCTGGTCAATGACCTGACGGGAGAGCGCAGCAGCAGTCGGTTGGAACCCTATATCCGTGCCGGCGAGAACCTGTTGGAGGTGGAGATCACCGGCGCTGTGGATGACCGCGTCACCGTGGCTGTGCAGATAGTCGATCCCGATAACGGAGACCCCGGCCGTTCGCTGGTCTCGATCACCCTTCCCGCCGCTGGGGAAAACCCTTTCAAGGCGTCGGAAAGGTTCGACCTGGCAGGTCCCTGGCCGATCTGGTTGTGGACGACGTTTCCCTCTGTGATGCGTCCGGATGATCCGGATATTCTGCTCAGCGCCCGTGCCGTTGTGGCCAGGCTGGCAACATTGCTGGCCAGGGGGCCGGATACCGAACTGCTCGATATGCTGCGCCTGAAGCATGATGAGATCGGGCTCGCCTTGGATATCGGTGGTCCGCACATGGATGCGGGCCTGCGGGACGGGCTGGCGGCATTGCGCCGGCAGGACGGGTTCCGGGTGGAAATGGCCCGTTCCGCACAGTTCCGCTTGTCATGGTCGTCTGATCTTCGCCTTGCCCGTGCCCTGCGGGCTGACGGTACGGATGCCATCAGGATCGGTGCAGCCGGGCGGATGGACGGGTTCGAGGTGACGCTGGGCTGTCCCGACGGCACCTGGCAGGTTGTCCGATGAGGCAGCGCCGGGTGATGATATGAGGCAACGCCGGGTGATGGTACTGGGCCTGCTGATCGCGAGCATCGCCATCCTCGTCGGTGTCTTTCTTCTGCACCGTTTCCACGAACAGGCCGGCTGGCAACAGGTGGATGGCCGGGTGCTGGAAAGCAGTTTGAAGATCATCCGGTCGTATCAAAGCAGCGGTGGTTCCCTTTCTTCCCCCGTTTGGACCTTCACCATCCGCTATCGCTATCAGGTGGATGGCCGCACCTATGTCGGTGACCGCTACAGCGACGATAGCCAGACTGCCGATGCCAAGGGTGGGAAACCGCCGCCGGCTGATCTGCTGGAACGGGTGGCCCGGCACCCGCCGGGTGCGCCGGTCACGGTGCATGTGGCCCCGGGCCGGCCCGACCGGGCCGTGCTGCGCCCGATGCCGCTGATCTGGCAGCCTCTGGCCTTTGGGCTGGGGCTGCTGGCCTTGTGCATCGCGTGGGGACTGCGCGGCCGGTTCAGGGGATGATGCAGGTCGTCTGGCCGGGATACGTGATGCTGATCACCCCCAGCCACAGGCAATGGCAGCGGCTTCGACTGTTCAGCGCGGGGATGTGGCCGATGCCGACCGTCGGGCTGCCGGGCGTCCAGGGTGTGGATGTCGCCGGCACGCAGCGCTGTGGGGTCAGTACGCCCTGGGCCGCCGCCGTCGCGGCGGCGACGGCGGGGTTGGCCAGGCTGATGCACAGGCCGAAGGGCGGGATGTTCACCCGGGGACGGTGGTCGGTGATGCATGCCGGTGGTGCGCCCCCTGTCAGGCCGCCCGCTCCGGGCTGGACCGTCAGCCGGGCGGGTGCCGTGCCGTGCGTGCAGGCCATGATGGCGCCGGATATCACCTGCAATGGCATGGGATACCTCCTGTCCGCGTCGCTTTCGGGCGCCCCCTTCTCATGTGCCGGCCGCCATCAGGTCGATGGCCGATCGCAGCGGGGGCGCGTCCGGCACGGGCATGAAGCGCAGCATCTGCCGGCCGCCTTCGGCCTCGGTCATCAGTGATCGCAGCGGCCCGAACAGGCGGGTGGCGTCGGTCGGGGAACAGGTGGGCAGGAAGGCCTGCAGCACGCGGGGATCATAGAAGCGAAACCGCATGATCCGCCCATCGGCCAGCGTCACCATCAGGAAGCGGCGGAAATGGCGGCGCAGCAGGGGCAGTGACGCATCGGCCTGCGCGAAGATGCACCAGGCCCGTCCCCAGCCGCCCGACAGCAACCAGTCGGTGAACCCGTCCCCCGGTTCCAGGGCCACCAGATGGGGTGCGGCGGCGGCCACCTCGGGGTGCAGCCGTTCCAGATAGAGGCAGGCGTGCCGCGTGCCATGCCGGTCCAGCCGTTCCGCCAGATCGGGACAGGCGGCGCCATCCACGACCGCGAAGGTGGCGGCGGTGCCGGCAAACAATCCGGCCTTCACCCGGTCCAGCATGTCCGGCCGCATCATGATGTCTCCCCGCAGGGTTCGCAGAAGGCGGCGGCATCCAGATGCGCCTGGCGCAATTGCCGGGCCACGGGATGTGTGCCCGCCGGCCCGGCTGACCTGGGTGCGTCCCTTGCGGCAGCGGGGGCCGGTTCCCGGCCGCGTCCGCCCTGTGGCGGCCTGCGGGGCGGTTCGGCCGTGCCCGGTGTCGCCCCGCGCCCCTGGCCGGGGGCACCCCCGCTGTTCACCCGGACCATGGGGCCGGAGATCGTGACCCCCTCCGGACCGACCGTGATGAAGGACCCGCCGGCCTTGATGGTCACCTGCGCACCGGCTTCCAGCACGATGCTGGTGCCGGCCTTCAGATGGATTTGCGTACCCGCTTCCAGCGCGGCAAGCTGGCCCACGCGCTGATGCTGGTCCTCCCCCACGATCAGGCTGGCCGAGCCGTCCACCTGCCGGAAGCCGTCCCCTTCCACGATATGATGATCGTCGCCGCCCACCCGGATGCGCTGCTGGCCCGACACACCCAGATGCCGGTCGCCGCCGATGCCGGCCACGTCGTCGCGGCGCACATGGCGTTCCATGTCGCGCTCGGCCCGCAGGAACAGCCGCTCCCGCCCGGCCTTGTCCTCGAACAGCAGTTCGTTGCAGCCCTCGTTTCCCTTGCTGGATCGGCTGCGGAACCCCGACATCGTGCCCTGGCTTTCCGGATCGAAGGGGGGCAGGGCGTCGCCATTATACACGCGGCCGGTGATGATGGGCCGGTTGGGGTCGCCATCCAGGAAATCGACGATCACCTCCTGCCCCACGCGCGGCAGGAACTGGGCGCCCCATTCCCCCCCGGCCCAGGACTGCGACACCCGGATCCAGCAGGATGTGCGCTCCCCGCTGCGGCCGCTGCGGTCCCAGTGGAAGCGCACCTTCACCCGGCCATACCGGTCGGCCCAGATCTCCTCCCCGGCCTTTCCCGTGACGATGGCTGTCTGCGGCCCGTGCATGCGGGGCCAGGGCGTCAGGCTGGCCGGCCGGAAGACCGTATCGGACGGAACGCAGCGGAACCGGCATTGATAGGCGGGCACGGGCGCATCCGCCGGCTCGCCCTGGTCGAACGCATCGGATCGCAGTTCGATGCCGGTCTCCACCACCAGATACTCGCGGTTCTGGTCGGGCCGGGGGTGGTGGGTCAGCGTGAACAGGGTGCCCGCGGCCAGTTCGCGGACAAGGGTGCGCCCGTCGCACAGCACCCGCTGCGCCGCCACGGCCTGCATCCGCCGCCGGGCGATGGTGTCGCCGGCTTCCGCCCGGCGTCCGCGTGGGCGGTAGGTCATGCCGCCGGGATAATCGAACCGCTCCAGGTCCGACAGCGGATGGCTGCCTTGCATGCTGCTGGCATGGCGCAATGCCTTGCCCGGCTGTTCGAAATCGAAATCGCCGACGGCATGGCGGCCGCCCTGCAGGCTGCGCGTCGATTGCCATTCGCTGACCGACCGGGCCAGATCGTCCGGCTCCTGCCGGAACCGCAGGGCGGGTCCGGGGTCCAGCGGGTCGTGGGCGGCGCTGCTGTCGCACAGGACCAGGATGTGGCGGCCATTGGCGTGCCGGAAACGGTAATGGATGCCTTCATGCTCCAGCAGGCGGCTGATGAAGGCGAAATCGCTTTCCTGATACTGGACGCAATATTCCCATGGGTCATAGCTGTCGGTCAGCCGCGTCTCGACCGCTGCGAACGGGTAGGGGGCCAGCACCTCCCGCACGATGTCGGGCACGCTCCTGTTCTCGAAGATGCGGCTGTCGCGCGTATGGTCCAGGCACCCGAACCAGGGCCGCAGCGTGGCCCGGATCAGGTTATAGCGCTGGTGGGTTCCGGCCTGGGCGATGTCGGTGACGATACCGTTGACATGGCGCTCCTCCCCGTCCTGGCGGCGGATGCGCACCGTCATGTCGGTGCCGGGCAGCCCCTCCAGGTCCAGGCGGGACTGCGTGGTCAGCAGTTCCAGCCTGTATTCGAACGGCCGGCTCAGCGCCTCGGTGCCCGACAGGCGGTACAGCAGCAGCGTATCTTCCGGCAGTGCTGTTGCCACGGCAAAGGCGCGATTGGCCTGCGTCGGTGTCATCCGGCCTCCGCCTTCCCGTCGTCACCGGGTCCGACGGCTTCCTGCCCGAAATCGTAAAGGAAGCCGGTTGCCGGATCGGCCGATACATGCACCCGTGTCACCGGCGGCCCGCCCGTGCCGGCTTTCAGGACCGCGTGGGCCACCGTGGGCAGGATGCTGCCGGTCAGGATGGCGTCGATCATGCGCCCGCCGCTGTCGGTCTCCACGCATTGTTCCAGCACATGCGCGATGGTGCGGTCGTCATAGGTGAAGGGCAGCCGGCGCGTTGCGGCCACGCGGCGGGCGATGCGGTCCAGTTGCAGGCCGATGATGGCGCGCAGCTGCGCGGACCCCAGCGGATAATAGGGCAGCACCACCATCCGGCCCAGCAGCGCATCGGGAAAGACGGCCAGCAGCGGTTCCCGCAGCGCGGCGGCAATATCCTCCGGCCGGGGCGGGGTGCCGTGCCGGCACAGTTCGCGTGTCATGCCGCTGCCGACATTGGATGTCAGCAGGAAAAGCGTGTTGCGGAAATCGATGCGCCGGCCCTCGCCATCCTCCATGGCGCCCTTGTCGAAGACCTGGAAGAAAATCTCATGCACGTCCGGGTGGGCCTTCTCCACCTCGTCCAGCAGCACGACGCTGTGCGGGCGGCGGCGGACGGCTTCGGTCAGCACCCCACCCTCGCCATAGCCGACATAGCCCGGCGGCGCGCCTTTCAGGGTGGAGACGGTGTGCGCCTCCTGGAATTCGCTCATGTTGATGGTGATCAGGTTCTGCTCACCGCCGTAAAGCAGGTCGGCCAGGGCCAGGGCGGTTTCGGTCTTGCCCACGCCGCTGGGACCGCAGAGCAGGAAGACGCCGACGGGCTTGCCGGGGTCGTCCAGCCCGGCCCTGGCGGTCTGCACCCGCTGCGCAATCCTTTCCAGCGCATGGTCCTGACCGATGACGCGCTCCGCCAGCCTGTCGGCCAGCGCCAGCACGGTTTCGGACTGGTCGCGCAGCATGCGGCCGACGGGGATGCCGGTCCAGTCGCCGACCACCTCGGCCACGGCCTGGGCGCCGACGGCCGGCACCAGCAGCGGCGTCTCGCCCTGGCGTGCCTCCAGCTCGGCCCGCATGGCCGCCAGGCTCTCCAGCAGGGGACCCCGGTCCGGGAACCCGTTTTCACCGCGCAGCCGGGCCTGCGCGGCCAGGATGGCCGTCACGCGCGCCTTCTCGTCCGCCCAGCGTTGGTCCAGCAGGGTCTGGCGTTCGCGCAGGACGGACAGTTCCTCCCCGATCCGCGCGATCCGCTCCGCCGCGTCCAGCCCGATATCATGCTCGGCCCTCCGCGTCGTCTGCTCGGTTTCCAGGGCCGCGATGGCCCGGCGGCAATCCTGCAGGGCGGCGGGCACGGCATGGTGGCCGATGGCGACGCGGGCCGCGGCCGTGTCCAGCACGCTGACCGCCTTGTCGGGCAATTGCCGCGCGGGGATGTAACGCTGGGACAGCGTCACGGCGGCTTCCACGGCCTCGTCCAGGATCTGGACGCCGTGATGGGCGGCCAGCGGGCCGGCCACGCCGCGCAACATGTCGATGGCCGTCGCCGCCGACGGTTCCGGGATCTCCACGACCTGGAAGCGGCGGGTCAGCGCCGGATCCTTCTCGAAATACCGCTTGTACTCGCTCCAGGTGGTGGCGGCGACGGTGCGCAGCGTGCCGCGGGCCAGGGCGGGTTTCAGCAGGTTGGCGGCATCGCCGGCCCCGACCAGTGTGTGCGCCTCATCGATGAACAGGATCACGGGGGTGGCGGCGGCTTGCACCTCGTCGATCACCTGGCGCAGCCGCTGCTCGAACTCCCCGCGCATGCCCGCACCTGCCTGCAGCAGCCCCAGGTCCAGGCTGCGCAATTCCACCTGGCGCAGGGCGGGCGGCACGTCTCCGGCCGCGATGCGCAGGGCCAGCCCCTCCACGACCGCCGTCTTGCCGACGCCGGCCTCCCCGGTCAGGATCGGATTGTTCTGCCGCCGGCGCATCAGGATGTCGATGATCAGGCGCACTTCCGCGTCGCGGCCCGTGACGGGGTCGATCCGCCCCTCCCGCGCCCGCGCCGTCAGGTCGGTCGAGAAGCGGTTCAGCGCGTCGCGGCGGCCCATCAGGGCGGGGGCCGGCCTCTCCGGTGCGTCCGGACCGGCATCGTCGGTTGCCACGGCCGGTCCGGCACCTTCCGCCCCCACCTCCAGGCTCAGCGCCTCAAACCCGATCCGGGTGAATTGCAAGGACATGTCCGCCAGCACGCGCGCCAGCCCTTCATCCTCCAGCATGCCGATCAGCAGATGGCGCATGTCCACCATGCCGGCCCCCTGCAGCAGCGAGGCGACAACCCATCCCCGCTCCACGGCCTGCCACAGGGACAAGGCGAAATCCTCCGCCGGATAGGGATCACGCGGCAGGCGTTCCAGCGCGGCGCAGATATCCTGGTGCAGCCTTTCCACCACAATGCCGGACCGCGCCATGATGGCGCGCAGGGCCGGGTCATCGGCCAGCAGGCATTGGTGGAACAGGTGGACCGGCTCCACCAGCGCGTGCCCCTTGATCTGGCAATATTCCACGGCCGCAGCCATGGCGGCGTAAAGCGGGGGCGACAGCTTGTTCAGGGTGTTGTCCCGGCGGCTGATGCTCATGGTCCGTTCCTTTGCCAGGGGGTGCCGCCGGCCGGTGCGCACAGGGTCAGGTCGCCGGCCGGACCGGGGTCGGCGCGCCCGCCGATCCAGCCGCACAGGCCCAGGCGCAGCCCGTCCCCGGCCCGGGGTTCCGGCACGGCGTCAGCGGCCAGCAGCAGCGTTATGTCAAACTCGATCTCCCCGCCGGCATGGACATGCAGCAGGGCGCGCAGCCGCTCCAGCGTCTCGCCGCCCGGCAGGAAGCGCTGATACTCGTCCAGCGCCATGGGCCCCAGTACCAGGCGGGCCCGGTATTGAACGTCGGGCACCCGGTCGCCCAGGACGGCACCGTCGCCCAGCCGCGTGCCGCCATCCTGGCCCAGCCGCCACTGCATGCCGGGCGGCAATGGCAGCCATGCGGGCGTGAAGGGGATGATTGCGGCCTCTATGCCGAACAGGCCGCTGATCATCGCTTCCAGTCCGGCAATGCCCCGCACGGCCGATTGGGCTGTGGCCGCGTGGTGGCGCAGTGCGTCGGCCAGCCAGGGATCGGTCCGGCCGGTGCCGCCGTCCGGGCCGGTCGCCGGGGCGGCGGGGTCGATCCCCACCAGCGCGCCGATCAGGCCCGCGAAATGGTCGCCTTCGCCCGTGGGCCGGTCCAGGCCCACCACGGGTTCCGCCGCTGCCCAGGCACGGTACAGCAGGGTCAGGACCCTGTGATGGAAGATGTCGGTGAAGCAGCGGAACCCGTCCGGTCCGTCCTGGCGGCTTTCCGTCGCCAGCACGGCTTCGGTGAAATGCAGCGGCAGGACGCCGTTGGGACCGAACAGTCCGGGCGCCGTGATGCGCAGGGCGGGGGGGCCGTCCTCCATCATGTCCAGCCCTTCGATCTGCGTGGGCTGGAAGGCCAGGGTGACGGCCTGGACCAGGCGGACCGGTTCTTCCTCCAGCCGGCCGCCGAAAATCCCCAGGCGCGGGGCGTCGGGCGCTGACGCCTCGGCATGGCGCAGGGCGGCGAACAGTTCATAGGACGGGGCCGCAATGGCCAGCGGATGGTCCGGCCCTATGGCTGGTCGCGGCGACCGGTCCTGATCGGCCATCGCTTGACCTCCCCGCGCTCTTCGTCGAGCACGACCGTCTGGGTGAAACAATTGGTGGAGACATAGCGGGCGAAGAACTCGTCCAGCACCATGCCCAGCAGGAAGCCGGTACCCTCCGCCATGGCGCGCCGCGTCATGCCCAGGCTGATCTCCAGCCCCCGCATGTGGCAGATGGGGCCGGGACCTGGATGGCGTGCCACGATCGGGCGGATGGCGACGGACCGCAGCAGGTCGATCTGGTCCGGTACGGCCGGGTCCGCACTGTCGGCATGCAGGTGCAGCAGGTCGCGCAGCCTGGCGGCGGCGGCGGCCGGGTCGCGGTCCAGCAGGGACAGCAGGTTCAGGGATACAAGCGACACCAGCCGCCAGGCGATGCCGCCTTCCGCGGTCAGCCGACGGGGCGGTGTCAGGCGTGTCAGGCAATGCACGGCCTCCACCGGGGCGGGTTCCTCCGGATGCAGGTCCAGCATGCCCTGGCCGCGTGCCAGCCGGCGCGGCAGGTCGCCATTGCAGCACAGGGCGGTGATGCCCAGGAAGCGCAGCGCGTGCGGGACCGGGGCATTGTCGCGATCGACCAGCGCGATCGTCACCTCCTGCCCGGCATGGGGCATGCCGGGCGTGGGATCGGCGGCATGGCGTGCCCGGCGGGACAGTGTGTAATAGGCGCGGCCCGCCGGATCAGTCCGCCCGCCCTGGCCCGCGAACAGGGGCTGGAAATCATGTGTGTGCTGGTTGCCTGCCCCATATCCCTTCACCGACAGCAGGGAATGGATCTCATGGTCGTGCGGGTTGTGCGGGTCGGCGATGATGTCGACCCCCGTCTGCCGGTTGCCGACCGGGATGGCGCCCAGGCGCCGCTCGAACAGGTTTACGGCCGGCGTGCAGAACAGGGCGAAATTGCTGGCCGAAACCTGGCCGGCATGCAGGTGGGGGTGCGCCCTGTCGAACAGGATCACGATCTCGAACCCCGCCGTGGCACAGTCGCGCAGCGCCGGGCGCAGCCCTTTCAGGCGGACGAACAGGAACCGTTCGGGCAGGGCGGCATATTCCTGCAAGAGGCGGGTGCCGTCGAAATTGCGGGCCAGCACGGGCAGCATCGCTTCTTCCGGCCTGTGGCCCATGCGCTCCAGCGCGTCAGGCGGCAGAAGCCGGCCGTGACCGCCATTACCGGCGGGCCGTACCAGGATGGTGGCGGTCCCGGCCAGAAGATGTTCGTGCAGGGCCGCCGTCACGCCGGGCGCTCCCGTCAGGAACAGCGGCAATGCGTGCAGTTCCAGCCTGTCGGCCGTGATCCCCTGCCGGCAGGTAAAGGACAGGCGCAGCGCCGCGCCCGCTGCACTGCCGGGCGGCAGGCCCAGCGCATGGGCGGCGGCGGGCGTTCCGGCATAATCGGCCCGGGCCAGGGTGATGGGAAACAGCGTCACGTCATGGGCGGTCCGGAACAGGCAATGCTTTTCCGGCCAGGCCTCGTTGACGCCCCGCAACAGCGACCCGCGGGGCAGGCTGTGCCCCTCCGGCAGGCCGGCATCCCCGCCGCGGGGCTGGAACTGCACGATGGTCATCGATGGGACGGGGGCCAGATAATTGGGGTTCACCGCTTCCAGCATGTGCCCCGCCAGGCGCGGGAAGCGTGCATCCAGTTCCTGCTGCACCCGTGCCGTCAGGAACGCCACCCCCTCCAGCAGCCGTTCCACATCGGGGTCGTGGCAATGCTGGGGTGTCAGGCCCAGGCCGCGTGCCATCTGGGGGAATTGCCGGGCGAACAGCACGGCCCCCTCCCGCAGGTGGCGCAATTCATCCTCGTAATATCGGCTGAGGCCGGCATAGATCATCGATGTCTCTGGTCCTGTGGTATGTTCCCCACGGTGCCGGCGGTGAAATCAACGATAGTGTTCAAGGTGACCTGCAGGCGGGCCGGCACCGCCTCCACGGTGCATTCCACGGTGAAGGCCATCTGCCCTGCCGGCTGGTCGTTCGCGGGCCCGTCGAACCGGACCCGGATGGTGCCCGGCACGATCCGCGGCTCGAACGTTTCCAGGGCGGCCTGCAGGGCGCCCTGCACGGCCAGGATGGTATTGTCGGTCACCGCCATGCCGGCAAAGGCGGGCAGCCCGTAGCCCAGGACGGAACCTGCGGCCATCGATCCGGCCGGCACCGTCCCTCCGGCCGTGGTTTGCAGCAGGATGGCAAGGTCTGCGACCAGTTCCTGCCGCCATGCCTCCAGCGACCTTGCCCGTGCGGGCCGGTCGCGGCCCGACAGCCGGTGGCGCAACGAGGGCTGGTAGCCGTTGGGCGTGTCCCGCCACATCGCGATACCCCCCCGTTGCCGGCTGTCAGAGCTTGCAGTTCTCGGCCAGGTTCCAGCCCGCTTCCTTGAAGGAATCCAGGGCGCCGGCGGCACCCTGCGGCGCATAGGACATCTTGACCGAGGAGAAGACCAGCTTGACTTCCTCCAGTGGGTTCTTCTCCGTCTCCATCAGCAGTTCGAAGCTCTGCACCATCACGTCGGACATCAGGAATTTCAGATATTCCTGCTGCGTGCCGCCCGTTGCCTTGCGCACGATCAGCGTCGCCTGGCTCATATAGGCGCCGGTGGCGCAATTGATGAAAAGCTGGTGGGAACTGGCATCGGTGACCTTCTTCAGCCAGAGGCCGGGGATGTTCACCTTGCCGCCGCTATAGCCATGCTTGAAGGTCAGATCCTGGAAGGTGGCGAACCGGAAGGCTTCCACCGCGATCTTGCCCTTGTAGGCCGCATCGCGCGCCTCACCGGGAACGCCATCGATATCAAGGAAAATGTCACCCGCCATCATTCACTCCTGTCGGTGGGGGGAGGGGGTTGCCGGCCCGGCTCAATCCCGCTTGGAGGGGACCAGCGAGGTCAGCCGCATGGAAACGGCCATTTCCTCGATCTGGAAATGCGGCCGGAGATTGAAGATCGTGTTGTAATAGCCCGGCCGCTCGGGATCGGCCGTGACCTCCACCCTGGCGTCGGCCAGCGGCTTTTCCGCGCGCAGCTTCTCACCCGCCGTCTTGGGGTCGCCCAGGACATAGTTCTTGATCCACTGGTTCAGCCAGCGCTGCACCTCGTCGGCCGTGCTGAACTGGTCGGACCCGATCTTACGGTAGACGATGCGCATCAGGTAATGCGCGAAGCGGCTGGTGGTGAAGATATAGGGCAGCCGGGTGCCCAGCCGTTCCTCCGCCGTCTTCCCCGGCGCCCCTTCATAGGCCACGGGCCGCCGCAGGTTAGGGGCGTCGAAGAAGGTGGCCTGATTGGAATTGCGCTCGTGTACCAGCGCTGTCAGCCCCTGGGCCGACAGGGCCGTCTCTTTGCGGACGGGCAGGGCAATTTCCGTGGGGCAGGTCGCATCAAGCTGGCCGTCGGCGGCTGTGAAAAGATGCTGCGGCAGCCCTGTCACCTGGCCGCCGGCCTCTGCCCCGCGGATGCGGCTGACCCAGCCATATTCTGTGAAGGCGCGATTGATGTTGACGCCCATGGCATAGGCCGAATTGGCCCAGCACAGATGCTCTGGCGCGTCATTATCCACGCTTTCCTTGAAGCTGACATAGCCCTCGGCTTCATTGGCACCCGGCTTGTAGGGTGCCCGGACCAGGAAGCGCGGCATGCACAGCGACAGGTACCGGGCGTCGTCTTCATTCCGCAATTCCCGCCAGGCCGCATATTCGACCCCGTCGAACAGCCGGTCGAGGTCCGA
Source organism: Niveispirillum fermenti (assembly GCF_052474395.1). Taxonomy (NCBI): domain Bacteria; kingdom Pseudomonadati; phylum Pseudomonadota; class Alphaproteobacteria; order Rhodospirillales; family Azospirillaceae; genus Niveispirillum; species Niveispirillum fermenti. The sequence goes on from NZ_CP156679.1 coordinate 502,542, forward strand.
TACGGTCGGATAATCGCGCCAATTGTCGATATTGCACAGGGCGGGCGCTGCTGCCGCGATGAAGGGTGCATGCGCCGCCGCTGCAATGCGGCCCAGCCGCTTCAGCGTGTCCACATCCTGTTGCTGGTGATCGAACTGGTAATCACCGATCAGGCAGGCGAACGGGTCGCCATTATGGCTGCCGATGGCATCGTCATAGATATGCGTGAAAAGGATGCTGCGGTCCCATTTATCTTCCGCCTTGCTCCTTTTCAGAACGGCCTGTATCTCAGATTTGGAGATATTCAGGACCTTGATCTTCTGAAGGCTGCTGGTGGCCGTGTTGTCGACCAGATATTGCAGGCCCCGCCAGGCGCGTTCCAGTTCCTGGAAGTCGGGATGATGCAGGATGGCGTCGATCTGTTCGGCCAGGATATTGTCCAGCCGGCCGATGATGGCCTGGATGGTCTCCTCCACATCCTCGCCGATCAGCGTGGTGTCGCGCAAGGCCTCGGCGGCCAGCAACCCGATGGCCTTGTCCACCTGGCTGGCGGCCCTGTCGTTGCGGGGCCGGAATTCCTTGCGCACCAGACGGCGGAAATGGCTGGATGGGCTATTGTCGTCCGCCGTTTGCGTGCCGGTGGTTTCCGGCTGCGGCTGGGCGTGCGTCTGTGCGCTCATCGGCCTGTTCCTTCCTGTGCCGGTCCGTCCTCATCACCGCCCGGCCCGGTGGTATCGGCGCTTTCCTGTGCCAGGGCGCGCATCAGGTCGGGGTCGCTCAACAGCTTTTCCAGCACCGCGATGGCGCGCGACCGGCCGCCGACGGTAGCCAGCAGGTCGTCCAGCGCCTGACGGGCATGGAACAGCCGGGCCAGGGGCGGCACATTGCGGGCGATGGCCGCCGGCTCGAAATCGGCCATGCGGGTGAAGGCCAGATCGACGCCCAGCTTGCCCTTGCCGTCGATCCGGTTGGGGACCGTGATGGAAACCGACGGCTTGTAGATATTGAACTGATCGTCGAACGTCTCGCTGTTGACGTTCCGGAATTCCCGCGCTTCCACATCGGGCAGGTGAGCGCGATGCTTGCCGGTCAGGTCGGACATCACGCCGGTCACAAAGGGGATTTCGACCTTGCGTGTGGCGCCGCCATCATCGACGTCCAGGGTGATCAGGACGCGCGGATGGTCTTCTTTCCTGGCCAGGGCCCTTTGGCCACCTTTGTTCAATGCCATGGTTGCAGGCTCCCTTTGGACAGCCGCCATTGCGGGCGGTTCGGCTTGGGCTGGTCGGGCGACGGGTGGGCATGGGGCGGGAACTGTCGGTACAGGCGGAATGCCTGGCGGATGGTCCTGCCTACGCCTTGCGGTAGATGGATTGCTGACGAGATGCCACAGGTCTCTCACCAGCCCATTGAATGACCAAAGACGGGGTGAGCGCACATCGCGTAATTGCTCACGTGGCTGGCGGCGGGAGGTTTCAGGCGAGGGCGAAGTTGCCGTCGATGAGCGCGCGGATGGCGTTCCAGGGGGACTGGCCATGCAAGCGAGCGGTTCCGGTGACGGATCGGTAACCGGCATGAATGCCGGGCCCCCAGGTTGATCGGAAGCCGTTGGTGACCTTGCGGAAGATGACGGAAGGTCGGATTTCCCGTTCGCTGCCGTTGTTGGTTGGGGGGACGCGGCGGTCGTCGAGGAAGACAAAGAACTTGCCGCGCCACGCTTTGATCTGGCGTTGCAGGTCGCGGCCGGCGGGATGGGCGGCGGGAACGCCGAGCAGGGCATCGAGGCCGCGGTCGGCCCTGGCGGCGTAGGCTTTGAGCGTGCTATCCTTCAAGGTGGGGCGTCGCTTGCCGATGCGGATGGCCCAGCGCAGATGGTCACGGATTTTGGGGGCGGTGACGGTGTCGCCGCAGTCGATGGCGTACTGGACATCGCGCAGGACATGGGCGAGGCAGACCTGGTGGGCGCGGGCGAGTTCCTGCTGCCCGGCATAGCGATCCGACACCCAGACCTCGGGCCGATGATCGCCGAGAAGCTGGGCTGCCACGCTCCGGGCCCGGCTGGGGACAATGTCGTGCAGCACCGCCTTGTCGGAATGGAAGACCCATTGCCACTGGGTGACGCCGTTCACCCGCGTGGTGGTTTCATCGGACGCGATGACCGGCGCCGTCAGCAGCCTGGCCTTGATCGCCGCGCGAGCCGTGTCGAACGTTGCCCCCATCCGCCGGAAGCTGTTGGCGATGGCGCCTTCGGAGATGGTCAGCCCGAACAGTTCCTTCAGCATCCGCGACAGACGCTCGAAGCCGACGTGATGGCTGTGGTGAAGGTAGGCGAGCAGCGAGCGGATCCCCGGCCCGAACGGCGTGCCCGGCGGCATCATGGCCGGAGCTTCGGCCCGGTAGCGCCGCCCGCAGTCGCCGCAGCGCCCACCGAACAGTTCCACCCGCGTCACCACCGGGCGGATGACGGGAAGGTCGATGTGGTCGTAGCGGTGTCGGCAGCGCTGGGGCAGCCCTGAGGCCGCCATCCCGCAATGGGGGCAGATCGCGGCCAGGCACCGTTCCGTCTTGTCCGGCTCCTCGGCCAGCGGGCGCGATACGCCAGAACGGGACAGGCGCGGCTTGTGCCGGCGCTTGGCCACCGCCTTCGAGCCGGGGCGGCCGGGGCGGCCGGGGCGGCCGGGGCGGCCGGGGCGGCCGGGGCGGCCGGGACCGTCCTGCGACGGCGGAGTGTGGGAATTCAACGAATTCTTGCGCGGCTTGCCGACCAGCGCCTCCAGTTCCTTGATCCGCGCGGCCAAGCGCTCGATCAACGCCGCCTGCTCCAAAAGCAGGGCGTCCTTCTCGGCTTCACTCAGACGGTAGCGCGACCGCTCTTCCATCCGAACGTTGACTCATATCCAACGAGCGCGCGCAACTCATTTCGCCAGCCCCGTGAGCAGTTACCACATCGCATCCTCTTTTGCATGCCCCATTGTTTGCATACTGTATTGAATATAACCTTCTTGGTTTATTGATTTCGATATTTAGAACATCAATCAAATTTTGCGGCAATAGGGTAAATATATGGACGATCATGATTTATAGTGTATGTCGCGGTCCAAATATCAATCATCATTTTCTATTGAACATGAATTGAAACTTCCTTCATACTAAGAACAAATTTGGTTTGTTTCTACTTTTAATCACAAGGGCGATGATAATGGATGGGCCGCGCCGGCGGCGTCCGGCGCCATAGGCGATGCCCGCATGGAAGGTGCCGACAGGTCATGCCTGAACTCCGCATTGTCGAGGGGCCGAACAGGGGGGCCGTTTTCCGCTTTACCGACTTGCCGCTGACCGTGGGCCGTGACGAGGGGTACGACTGGAAATTGCTGGATATTCGAAGAAATCCCGTCATTTCACGTCAGCATTTCCGGATCGACATGCGGGATGGTCTGTATCTGATCACCGATCTTTCCCTGAACGGCGTTTTCATCGATGGCCGGCCGGAACCGCTTCCGAAAGGGCGGCCGCAGCCGCTGGTCGACGGTCAGCAACTCCTGATCGCCGACTATGTGCTGGAATTCCGCGTCCGGGCGCCGGTGGTTCCGGCCTCGCCGGTCCGGCCGCCGGCCGTGGCCGCACCGGTTCCGGCGCCTGCCCCGGTTCCCGATCCTGGCATCGATGATTTGGGGGATTGGGATGATCTGCCGGCCGATGACGCCCCGCGCGGCCACATGCCCGCGCCGTCCGTGGCCGCCCCCGACAGTTTGCTGGCCCGCTTTCTGGAAGGGGCGGATCTTCCGGCGGCCAGGCTGCGGCCGGACGTGATGCCGGGTGACATCCTGTTCATGGCCGGCCGGCTCTGCCGGGAAAACCTGGAGGGTCTGCATTCGCTTCTGGAAGGGGCCGAAGCGGCACAGCGTGGTTTTCCGGCCGCCGGCATGTCGTTCGGGCCGGGCGCGCGCCACCCGCTCCTGAAAACCACCGACATGTCCCGCCTTCTTGCCGACCTGTTGGCCCCGCCGCGTCATGCCGGGCAGCCCGCCGATCAGGTGACCCGGCTGGCTTACCATGATCTCGTCCGCTGGCAATCGGCCCTTTCCCGGCTTTGTGAACGGGCGCTGGACACCGTGATCGACAGCCTGAACCCGGAGAGCATTCGGCGGGAATACATGTACCAGAGAAGTGGGATAAGAAAAATAATAGACAAGGTGATGGTGATATTGAGTGTAAATGGCAAATTTCATTTCTTCTGGAACAGGTATAATGCAAAATGGAACAGATTGAATTACGATAAATTAGAAGAATATGATGAAATAATGCGACGTGTATTTGATGATATATTTGCTGAAATGGACAATATCGACGAAGCGATAAGTAAAAATGATGTCAGGAATGGCGTTCGATCGAAATAAATGATTTTGGGGGTGGGGCATGGAAAACCGTGTGGTTTGGTCGCAGGGCCTGTTTATCAGGCCACAGCATTTCCAGCAGATGGAAAGGCATATCGAATGGCAGGTTCAGCGCCATGCAGGCGCGCTTGGCGCCTATGGCTGGGGCGTGACGGATCTGTCCATCGATCTGTCGCGGTTGCGGATGGGGGAATTCGCGCTGGCGCGCTGTGCCGGCATTTTTCCCGACGGCACGCCCTTCCAGGTGCCGGAAACGGGCTTGCTGCCGCCATCCCTGACCCTGCCGTCGGGTTACGTGGGGCTGGTCTATCTTGCCTTGCCGCAGGACCGTCCCGGACAGGGTGCGATCTCTGACGGGGTCGCGACGCGCTACGGGACGTTCGTTGCCCTGGTGCGTGACACGGGCGACGGGCCTGACGGCGAAGCGGTGGAGATGCGGCTGGCGCGCCTGAACCTGTCGCTGCATCTGGAAGGGGATGTGCCGCCCGACCGCGCCTGCATCGCCGTGGCGCGTGTGCAGGATGTCGCGGCCAGCCGTCAGGCCGTCCTGGACGACGGGCATATCCCTTCCTGCCTGACCATCGGCACGTCACCGGTATTGCGGGGCTTCGTGGCGGAGGTCCGGGGGCTGGTGGCCCAGCGCCGCCATGGGGTTCCGTCGGGGCCGGATGCGGGGGTGGAGGATTGGCTGCTGCTGACGGCCCTGGGGCGGGCCCAGCCCCTGCTGGCCCACATGGATACTGATGGCACCTCACATCCCGAGGCGCTTTACCGCTTCTTTCTGTCGCTGGCTGGTGAATTGTCCAGCTTCACCGAACTGCGCCATGTATCTGAACTGCCGCCATACCGGCATGATGATCTGCGGGCCTGTTTCGGCCCGCTGATGTGGGAATTGCGCCGTTTCCTGTCGGCGCGCGGCGCGCAGGTCGTGAAGCTGGGGTTCGAGCCCTGCACCATCCGCCAGGAGACCTGGTTCGCCGTCGTTCCCGACGCCGACTGGATCGACAGCGCGGATTTCGTCCTGTCGGTCAAGACCATCCTGACGCCGGAGGACACGGTAAACAAGGTCCATGCCAAACGTCTGAAGATCTATCTGGGGAACGAAGTGGAGAGCCTGCGCAAGCAGGGCATCAATGGCTTTGGCCTGCAGCCCCTTGAACGGCAGGTGCGCCATCTGCCGGCCGTGACGGGCCGTGCCTATTTCCGGTTGGAGAAGAACCATGTGAATTGGCGTGACCTGCATGCATCGGGCCGATTTGGGCTGATGGCCCTGCCGGATGTGACCAAGCAGGAATTTGAAATCCTGATGTGGGTCTTTCCGGGCGGCATGCCATGACGGCACGCGACGGTTACGGCTCATCGGGGGCCGGGATGCGGCCCGTGCCGGGGGGACGGCATGCCTTTCCCCCTCGCGGGGGGCGGCGGCGTTCCGACAGAAGCTGGTCCGGCGGGGATGCACGTTCCCGGAGCGATGCCGGGCGATTGGGCACGGCCGACCCTGCCACCTCGCTGGTGCTGGCGGCCCAGCCGTTGCTCCAGCAGGCCTCGCGTATCAATGAGACCATGGAACAGCCGGACCTGCGGGCGCTTCATTCCTGGTTCGTCGAGGGGGTAGGGGCGTTCACGGCTGTCACCACTTCCCTGTTGCGGGACGGCAACGATATCCGGATCGCCGAATTTCTGGTCTGCGCCACGATTGATGACCTGATCGAGAACAGCGACTGGTGTCAGAACAACGAATGGATGGGGATCTCCATGATCACCACCTTCAAGTTCGATGATACCCGCGGCGAGGTATTCTTCGACCTGCTGGAAGACCTGCTGGAACGCCTCCGGCATGATAAACCGGCTGCCGGGGCGTTGGCCTTCCTGGCCCTGACCTGTCTGTCCGTGGGTTTCCGTGGTCCCTTGCGGGCGGGGCCGGAAGGCAAGGTCAGGGTCCAGGCCTACATGGGTGCCCTTGCCAGGGAACTGAAACATCTCTGGCCCGACGCCGATGGCCGGCTTTCGCCGAACTGGCGGGGAGAGGATGTGCCGCGTCCCCCGCTGTGGTCCAGCCTGTCGTGCCTGTTGCCGGTTCTGTTCGCCGTGCTGGTGGTGGCGGCTTTCTATGGCTTGTTCTGGTACGGCCTGACCGATCCGACGGATCGGGTGCTCGACCGCTATGCGACCCTGCCGCAGCCACCACCGCCCCCGCAATTCCCCCCGCCCGCCCCGCCCCCGGCCCCTCCGCCAGCGCCCGTGTCGGTGGCGCCGGTCTCCGGCGTCCGCATTGCGGAGACGGTCGGGGCGGTCAGCTTCGATCTCGGCGGTCTCAACCTGTTCTCATCGGCCAGTGCGACCGTGTCGGACGAAGCCCGTCCCGTCCTGCGTGAGGTGGCGCGCCGGCTGGCCGGTCTGCGGGGCCGCATTGTCGTGGAAGGCCATACCGACAGCCGGCAAAGCCGCGATCCACACTTTCCGAACAACGAACTTCTGTCGCTGATGCGGGCGCAGGCGGTGGAGAGCGTGCTGCGCGCGGAATTGGGTGGGCGCGCCATGGATGTCCGCGGCAAGGGAGCGAGCGAGCCGGTGGCAGAGAATACGACGGAGGAGGGGCGCCAACGCAACCGCCGCGTGACCGTCACCCTCTGGCGGGAGATGATGCCATGAGACGGCGCATGCTGCTGCGAACCAGGGGTCTGGAAGAGGCGGTCTATGCCGGCTTCCTGCTGGCCTCGGGTCTGGCGGCCTGGTATCTGGCACCCAAGACCTCGCTTCCGGTCTTCCTGCCGCCGCCGGCCCATCAGGCCCGGGGCGTGACGGTGGCGGTCGTGCTGCTGCTGGGCGCTGTCGTTCCTGTGCTGTACCGTTTGGTCAACCGGTGGCGCCAGCGGCGGTTGCTGGAGGGCATGACCGATACATCCTCTGCCGAACTGTCGGAGGATGAGACCGTCCGCCGGGAGGTTGAACAGCAAAGACGGAACCTGAAGGAAGGGCTGCAAGCCCTTGAACAACAATCGGCGAACGGGGAAGAAGACGGCCGGCTGAGGCGCGACAGGGTCTACAGGAATCCCTGGTATCTCATGATCGGTGTTTCCGCGTCTGGCAAGTCCACGGTGCTTGAAAATGCCGGTCCGTTGAAGTTCAAGACCCATGGCGGTGTCGGGGGGACCCTCGATTGCCGATGGCTGCTCAGCAAGGACGCTGTGCTGCTGGATACGGCTGGCCGCTATTCGGGCGGGAAGGAACGGGCCAACAAGGATCACCGGGCCTGGCTGGGCTTCCTGAAACTGCTGGTGCGCACCCGGCCCCTGCAGCCGGTCAACGGGATCATCGTCGCCATCGCTGTCGATGATCTGGTCGGCGAGAAGGCGGACGAGGCGGAACGCACCATGCAGGCCGATGCCATCCGTGCGCGCCTGGTTGAACTGTATCAACAGTTCAGTTGCCGCCTGCCGGTCTATGTGATGTTCACGAAGATCGATCTGCTGCGCGGTTTCCAGGAATATTTCGACGATTTCGACCGGGATGACCGTCTGCAGGTCTGGGGCGCGACGCTGCCCTTGCCGTCGGGGCGCGATGGCCCCGACCTGTCGCATCTGGCCCATGAATATGATCTGCTGGTCGATCGTCTGTACCAGCGTCTGCCCAGGTTGCTCGGCGCTCGCCCGGGGGCGGATCCAGCTCGCATCCTGGATTTTCCGGCACATTTCGCCAGCCTGCGCGGGGTCTGCACCTCCTTCCTGGAAAACCTGTTCGATCCGGGGAAAAGCGACAGCCCGCTTCTGTTGCGCGGTTTCTATTTCAGCAGCGGTATACAGGATCATCGCCAGATTGATCTGATGACCGACCGTGCCGCGGCGATCCATTATCAGGCCGGGTTGACCAATGTTTTCCCCGGTCAGGCGTTGCGGCAGGGACTGACCCGCATCCTGGAATTGCAGCCGGCCGTGGAGCGCAAGGGCAGCAAGGGTTTGAGCTACTTCATCGTGGATCTGGTGAAAGACGTGCTGATCGGCGAGGCCGGGTTGGTCGGGATCAGCACCCGGGCATGGCGGCGGCACCGGTGGCGGATGCGTCTCGCCTGGATGCTGGCAGCGGTGATCCTGCTTGGCGGGTTGGCGGGCCTGGGCATCAGCTTCCAGCAGAACCGGGCCATGCTGGCCGATAATGCTGTGCAGCTCGATCGTTTTGAAAGGACCCTGGCCGACCTGCTGCAGGAAAAGCCGGCGCCTCGGGTCACCGATCTGCTGCCCTTACTCGACACGATGGGCGACCGGGTGGCGGCGGCCGACGGGCCTGTCCCGGTCTGGCAACGTTTCGGCCTGTCCCGGCATCAGGATGTGGCGACCGCGGCGCGGAACATGTACGAGCGTACCTTGCAGGTACATATGTTGCCGGCCCTGCTGCGCACACTGGAAGACCAGTTGCGGCGCGACCTGTCCCCGGCCCAGCGGTTCGAGGGGTTGGCCGCCTATATGATGCTTGGCATGCCGGACCAGCGCGACCCGGTCCAGCTTCTGGCGGTCCTGCCGGCCATCCTCCCCCCCTTCGCCCCGAACGGCCAGGCGGCCGCGATGCAGCACCTGGAAAGTCTGATTACGGCCTCGCCGACAGCCGCCGCCGCACCATGGCTGGATGGCAATCTGGTCGGGATAACGCAGGATCTGCTGTCCAGCATGTCCCTGCCGGCGATCGGCTATCAACGGCTGGAATGGATGCTGAAGGCGAAGCATCTGCCTGTGTCCACCCTGTCATCAATGGCCGGGCCGAACGCTGCGGTTTTCGTCCGGCGGTCCGGCGGGGCAGGGCCGGGGGATGGGGTGCCGGGACATTTCACGCCCGAGGCGTTCCGCGACCATGTCTTGCCGGGCATTGCGCTGGTGGCGCGGCAACTGGGGCGGCAGGGCTGGATTCTGGACCCGGCCGGCGCGCCCGCCAGCCCGGTGCCGGATACGGTCCTGGCCCAGCATATTCTCGGTGAATATGAAAGCCGGTACCGGGCCGAATGGGATGGACTGCTGGATGATGTCCGCCTGGCACCGATGGAGGATCAGGCGCGGGCCAGCCAGGTGCTGGGCCACCTGACGGCCGGGGATGCGGGCTCGCCCCTGCAGGCACTGATGGATGTGATCGTGTTCCGGACCCGCCCTGCGGCCTTCCTGGAACAACAGGGGGCCGGTGGCGGTGGGGCAACACCGGCCATGCCGGTCCTTCCGGCCGGCGGCACGATGCCGGGCCGTGCCATCGACCGGCATTTCCAACCCCTGCATGCCTTCGTGACGGGCACCGGCGGGGGACGGTCATTATCCCAGCTTCTGGAAGCGATGCGTGAGGTGAGAAGCCAGATCAGCCACCATGATGCGGGGGTGCCCGTGGACCCGGCGGTCATCCGGCGCCTGAACAATGCCGTCGATGACCGGTCGCCGCTGGTGCGGGCTGTTGCCAGTGATATCGGCCGGGTGGCGTCCAGCGCGGTGGTCGCAGGGCAGCGCGATGCGCTGGTCCAGGCATGGGCGCAGGTTCGCGACCTGTGCCGTGCCGTGGACGGGCGTTATCCGTTCAGCCGTGATGCTCCTCGTGAAATCTCCGGTGCCGATTTCGATGCGCTGTTCGCGCCCGGCGGCCTGATCCCGGATTTCTTCGACAAGCACTTGCGGGCCCATGTCGACAGGGGGCAGGCGACCTGGGTCTGGCGGCCGGCCAATGGTGTCGATCTGGGCCTGTCACCGGACGTTCTGCGTCAGTTCGAGCGCGCTGATGCCATCAGCCGTAGCTGGTTCCAGAATCGCGGATCGCGGCGGAACATCAGCTTCAACCTGCGTCTGGTCAGCGTGAGCGGTGGTATCCAGTCCACCCGATTGCAGGTCGGGGCTGCGGCCCACGTCTTCAATCAGGTGCCGTCGGATAATGAGCGTGTGACATGGCCCCCCGATGGCGATTTGCGGGTGGAACTGACGGCTGCTCCCTATGGGCGTCTGTCGGTGCCGGCCGGTGACTGGTCGCTGTTCCGGCTGTTGGATCAGGCGGCTTGGTCTACCGGCGGCAACGGCACCTACCTTCTTGAGTTCAGGTTGGATGGCGGTGTGGTCCGTTACCAGCTCGACCCGTTGCATCTGACCCATCCGTTCGACCGGCGCGAGGTGGAGGGGTTCTCATGCCCGGTGATCCAGTAATGGAGACGGCCGCCCCCTGGCGCTGGAGCGGCCTGTTCGGCAAGCTGCCCTTGTTCGGTGATTTCATCAGCCGCAACGTGCCGGCGGCCCTGGTGGAACGTCTGAACGGCTGGGTGCAGGCCGGCATGCTGCGCAGCCGTGCCGACCTGGGGGATGAGTGGCTGTCCTACTATCTTTGTGCGCCCATCTGGCATTTCGCGCTGGCGCCGGGCCTGTGCGGACCCTGGGCGGTGGCCGGGGTCATGATCCCCAGCGTCGACAAGGCCAGCCGCCATTTCCCCCTGCTGGCGCTGGCCGGTCGGGCGGGTGACCTGCCGGCCCTGCTGGCCGGGGCCGGCGGCTGGTATGCCCAGGCCGAATCCCTGCTCCTCACGGCCCTGGCCGATGATCTGGATTGGGACGCCCTGCTGGCTGCTGTGACGGGCCTGGCGGCCGGCGACGCGGACACCCCCCGCCCTGTCGCCTTGCCGGGGGAGGGGGGCACAGGCGACAGCCTCTGGTGGACGCAAGGCAATGATACATTGCCGCCGCTGCTGCTGTCGCTGCCGGGCCTGCCGGACCCGGCCGGTTTCGCGATGCTGCTGGGCCGGCCATCACCGCCGCCGGAGCCGGCACAACCGCCTTGATCCATGCAATTTCCCTGTATGGATATTGTATGGAGTGATATATCCATACAATTAATATGCGCTTGTCTGTTGCATTACCGATTTCAGGAAAGTGTAGCCGTCCAGCCCTTCCGCCCCGCCTTCCCGGCCATATCCGCTATCCTTCACGCCGCCGAACGGCATGTCGGGATAGGTGGAGTTATAGTGGTTGATGGCCAGGCTGCCGCTTTCGATCTCGTCCGCCAGACGGGCGGCGACCCCGGCCCGGTCGGTGAAGGCATAGGCCGCCAGCCCGAATTCCAGCGCATTGGCCCCGGCTATGGCCTCGTCCAGGCTTTCCACCCGGCTGACCAGGGCCAGGGGGCCGAACGGTTCCTCCACCATGGCGCGCGCGTCGGCGGGTACATCGGCCAATATGGTCGGCGCGAACAGAAAGCCCTGGTCGCCCAGCCTTTCCCCGCCGCACACCAGCCGTGCGCCGCGTTGCAGCGCATCGGCCGTCAGCGCCTGCATGGCGGCCAGCCGGCGCTGGTTGGCCAGGGGTCCCATCTCCAGCGCCGGGTCCGGGCCGGTTCCGACCTTCAGCGCCGCCGTCGCCGCCGCGAAACTGTCCAGGAACCGGTCATGGACACTGGCATGCACGAAGAACCGCGTCGGGGCGACGCAGACCTGTCCGGCATTGCGGGTCTTGCCTCGCGCCGACAATGCCCCCGCAGCGTCGGCATCGGCATCGTCCCAGACGATCACGGGTGAACTGCCCCCCAGTTCCATGATTGCGGGTTTCATGTGCTGGCCGCACAGGGCCGCCAGATGCTTGCCGACCGGCACCGAGCCCGTGAAGGTCACCAGCCGCACGGCCGGCTGCGCGATCAGGTGGGCGGAGATGTCGGCCGGCTTGCCGAACACCAGATTGACCACCCCGTCCGGCACGCCTGCCTCCTGGAAGGCGCGGACCAGTGCCACCGCCCCGGATGGCGTTTCCTCCGCCGCCTTCAGGATGATGGAACAGCCCGCCGCCAGCGCCCCCGCCACCTTGCGGGTGGGGGAGGCGAGCGGGTAGTTCCAGGGAGAGAAGGCGGCCACGACGCCCAGCGGATGGCGCGTCACCATCTTGCGCATGCCGGGTCCGGCCGGCACGATCCGGCCATATAGCCGCCGCGCCTCCCCCGCATCCCACAGGATGCGGTCATGGGCCACCCGCACCTCGTTGCGGGCTTCCCTTATGGTCTTTCCCTGGTCCAGCACCAGCCCGGCTGCGATCTCCTCCCGCCGGTCCATCAGGTTGGCAGCGGCGCGAACCAGTATGCGCTCGCGTTCGTCGGGATCGGTGGCGCGCCAGACGCGGAAGCCCTTTTCCGCCGCCGCCAGCGCCTCGTCCAGGTCGGTCCTTTCCGCATGGGGCACGGTGGCCAGCACGCTGCCATCGGCCGGGTTCACGACCGGCCCGCCCCGGGCCGTCTTGCGCCAGCGGCCGCCAATGAACAGGGTCGGTTCGGGATAGGACATGGGTGGGCCTCCTCCGGGCATTGCGCTGTCGGCCGGGCGTGGCCGTCCGGTCCGTGCCGTCTGACGAATAGGCGCGTCCCCATCCAGCCCGCAAGTCCCGGCCCGCCAGCTTCCCGATCAGCATGATATTTCTTCAAGCCATTGAGATTGAATGAATATTTATGTCCTTTCCGGTGCGGCGATGACCGCCCCTCATCGCCGCATTCCAAAAAATAGCACCCCGCCGGGGATGAGCCTTCGTCATGCTGGCTTCGGAAAACTGGCTTGCTGCCGGGCGGCGATCGCCCAAGCTCAGGCGCTGTGATGCCAGCGGATGTGAGGCCCGATGAATTTCGAATTCAGCGATGATGTGACGGCCATGCGGCAGGAGGTACGCCGGTTCCTGGCGGACCGGCTGCCCCCCGGCACGGTGCGCCAGCAGATGGAGCAGGGACCCGTCATTGACCGCCCGCTATGGTCGGAAATGGCCGCCATGGGCTGGCTGGGCCTGACCATTCCGGAACAGCATGGCGGGTCAGGCCTGGGACATGAAGCCCTGTGCATGCTGGCGGAGGAGATGGGGGCCTTCCTGCCGCCGGTCCCCTTCGCTTCGACCCTTTACCTGGTGGCAGAGGCGGTACTGGCGTTCGGCAGCCCGGCGCAACAGGCTGAATGGCTGCCGAAGCTGGCCGACGGCAGCGTCGCCGGCACCTTCGCGCTGGCCGAGGGGGCGGGGGAACCGGCAGCCGGCACCATCCGGGCGCGCGTGGCCGCCGGCCGGCTGTCGGGTATGAAGGTGCCGGTGCATGACGCCGCAGCCGCCGGGCTGCTGCTGGTGGCGGCGCGGGATGTGGAGGGGGAGGTGGGGCTTTTCCTGGTGGCCGGCGATGCGCCCGGCATCCGGCGCACACCGTTGCGCACGCTGGACATCGCCCGCGATGCCGCCCGGCTGGATTTCCAGGATGTGCCGGCCGAGCCGCTGCCCGGTGCCGCCGGCTGGCCGGCCATCGCCCGGCTTCTGGACCGGGCGGCCGTGCCGCTGGCCTTCGAGCAGGTGGGCGGCGCCCGGGCGGCGCTGGAGATGGCTGTTGCCTACGCCATGGACCGGTTCGCCTTTGGCCGGCCGATCGCGTCCCTGCAGGCTATCAAGCACAAGCTGGCCGATATCTATGTGGCCGTGGAACTGGCCCGTTCCAACGCCTATTTCGGCGCCTGGGCGCTGGACCGCGATGCGCCGGAGCTGCCGCGCGCCGCAGCGGCGGCCCGGCTGGCGGCCATCGATGCCTACCAACTGGCCGCGCGGGAGAACATCCAGACCCATGGCGGCATGGGCTTTACCTGGGAGGCCGATTGTCACCTGCATTACCGTCGTGCGGCCCTGCTGTCCGGCATCATCGGCGGGGCGCGCCATTGGCGCGACCGCCTGTTCGACCAGCTCGCCCTTCAGCATTGAGGCTTCCCATGGATTTCAGCGACACCCCGGAGGAAGCGGCATTCAGGGCCGAGGTGCGGGCCTTCCTGACCGCGCATGCCCCGCGCCGTACCGCCGGCAGCCGCACCTATCGCAGCCGGCAATTGACGGCGGCGGATGTGCGCCTGTCCCAGCAATGGCAGGCGACCAAGGCCGCCGCCGGCTTTGCCGGCATCCATTGGCCCCGCCGCTATGGCGGGCGCGACGGCACGCAGATGCAGGCCGCCATCTTCGCCGCGGAGGAGGAGGCGTTCGACGTGCCGCCCGGCGTCTTCAACCAGAGTGTCGGCATGGCCCTGCCCACCATCATGGCGCATGGAACCGAGGCCCTGATCGACCGTTATGCCCGCCCCGCCCTTTATGGGGAGGAGATCTGGTGCCAGCTTTTCTCCGAGCCGGCGGCCGGGTCCGATCTGGCGGGTCTGCGCACCCGCGCCATGCGCGACGGGGAAGATTGGGTCGTGAACGGCCAGAAAGTCTGGACCTCCAACGCCCATTTCTCGCAGTTCGGCATGCTGGTGGCCCGCACTGATCCCACAGTGGCCAAGCATGCGGGCCTGACCTTTTTCATCCTGGACATGTCGGCGCCCGGTGTGGAGGTCCGGCGGCTGAAGCAGATATCCGGCACGGCCAATTTCTGCGAAGTGTTCCTGACCGATGTGCGCATCCCCGACCATCACCGGCTGGGTGCCGTCGGTGAAGGCTGGAAGGTGGCGCTGACCATGCTGGCCAATGAGCGCTTCACCGTGGGCAAGACGGAGGGACCGGATGTGGATGACATCCTGGCCCTGGTCCGGACCCTGACCATCGACGGACGGCCCGCCATCCAGGATCCCGCCGTGCGGGAGAAGATTGCCCGCTGGTATGTGCAGTCGGAGGGGCTGAAATATACCCGCCTGCGTACCCAGACCGCCTTTTCCCGCGGCCGCGCACCGGGGCCGGAAAATTCCATCGGCAAGCTGGTCAGCGCCACCAAATTGCAGGAGATCGCCGCCTACGGGATCGAACTGCTGGGACAGGCCGGGGCCGTGATGGACCCCGATTTCGCCCCCATGAATGCCTGGTTCCAGGAAGCGCTGCTTTATGCCCCCGGCAAGCGCATCGCCGGCGGCACGGATGAGATTCTGCGCAATATCATCGCCGAGCGTGTCCTGAAGATGCCGGGCGAGATGCGGGCCGACAAGGACGTGCCGTTCAACCAGATCCCGACGAGCCGGCGGTGAGCGAGCGTCCTTTTCGCCTTCCCGGCGAAAGTCCGTGCTGTGCGGGTTTCATCAATCTCCACCGTCACCCCGGCCTTCGCCGGCGTGACGGTGGAGAGAGTGGCAATGCATTTCGGTCAAGCAGAATTCAGGGAGAACCCCTTGTCCCGTCCCGTTTATACCCATGCCGAGCTGCGCCGCCTGATCGATCCCGCGTCGGTGGCCATTGTCGGCCTGTCGCGTAACGAAAAGTCCTTCGGTGCGCGTACCGCCGCCAACCTGTCGGGCTTCACGGGCCGCACCTGGGGTGTCAATCCGAATGCGGCTGAGCTCTATGGCATTCCCTGCTTTTCCGGCCTGTCGGCGCTGCCGGGGGTGCCTGACTGCGCCGTTCTGGCTGTGCCGGTCGATGCCGTTCTGCCGCTGGTGGAGGAATGTGCCGCGCTGGGCGTGGGCGGCTGTGTGATCTATGCCTCCGGCTTTGCCGAGACGGGGCTGGCCGACCGTATCGATTTGCAGAACCGGCTGGCGGCCATCGCGCGCGGATCGCAATTGCGCATCGTCGGGCCCAACTGCATCGGCCTGATCAACAATATCAGCCGGGCCGGCCTTTCCTTCGCCTCCGGTTATGGCGCCCGCCGTCCCGCCACCGGACCGGTCGCCATCGTCAGCCAGTCGGGCGGGCTGGGCCAGGCCCTGGCGCAGGTGGCGGAACGCGGCGGCTCCTACAGCCATTTCATGGCGGCGGGGAACAGTTGCGACGTCGATGTCTGTGACTATGTCTCCTATCTGGCGGACGATCCCGGCTGCACTGTCATCACCTGCATCGCCGAGGGGCTGAAGGACGGGGAGCGGCTGCTGCAGGCGGGCGAGCGTGCGCTGGCGGCCGGCAAGCCCGTCGTCATGTACAAGATCGCCACCGGCACGGCCGCCGCCAAGGCCGCCCTGTCACACACCGGTACGCTGGCCGGTGCGAATGCCGCCTATGAGGCCGCCTGGCGCCGCCTGGGTATCATCCAGGTCGACAATATCGAGGATGTGTATGAGACCGCCGCCTTCCTGGCCAAGGCCGGGCGGCCCAGGGCGACGGGCGTGGCGGCGGTGGCGGCCTCGGGCGGGGCCTGCGTCATCACCCTGGACAAGGCGGAGGCGGCCGGCGTGCCAATGCCGAAGCCGGCCCCCGCGACACTGGCCGTGCTGGACGCCAATGTCCCCGATTTCGGCAACCCGTCCAATCCCTGCGATATCACGGCCCAGGTGGCGACCAATCCCGGCTCCTATGGTGCCTGTCTGGAGGCGATGCTGGCCGATCCCGGCTATGCCGCCGTGCTGGTCATGGCGCCCAGCATCAGTGACCCTGGCACGCCCAGCAACGTGGCCCTGTTCTCCGGTCTGGCGGCGAAGGCCGGCAAGCCGCTCTGCCTGTCCTGGATGTCGGAATGGAAGCACGGGCCGGGGGCGGCAGCGGCGGAGGCCGATCCGCATGTGGCGCTGTTCCGTTCTACCGCCGGTGCCTATCGCACGCTTGCCGCCTGGCTGGAACGGGAACGTCGCATCACCGGCCCGGCACCGCGCCCGCGGGGCGGCAGTCCCAATCCGGCCGCTGCCCACGCGCGGGCCCTGCTGGCGGCGGCCGGGGAACGGCTGACAGAGCGGGAGGCCAAGGCGGTTCTTGCCGCCTACGGCATTCCCGTGGCGACGGACCATGTCGTGCAGGATGCGGATGCGGCCGTTACGGCGGCGGATCGGCTGGGCTATCCGGTCGTGCTGAAGCTGGAAACACCGGACATCGCGCACAAGACGGAGGCGGGTGTTGTCCGCCTGGATCTGCATGACGCGACGGCCGTGCGCGGGGCGTTCGCCGCCATCATGGATGCCGCCGGCCGGGTGGAACCCGCCCCGCGCATCGCCGGCGTCCTTGTGCAGCCGATGATCGCGGCGGGGCTTGAGATCGTGGTGGGCAGCCAGTTGGACCCGACCTTCGGTCCCATGGTGGTGGTGGGGCTGGGCGGTGTGATGGTGGAGCTGCTGCACGACAGTGCCGCCGAACTGGCCCCCGTCAATCAGCAGCAGGCACGCGACATGCTGGACCGGCTGAAAGGGGCGGCGCTGCTGCGCGGCTTCCGGGGACAGGCGGGGGCCGATATCGACCGGCTGGCGGGTATCATTGTCGCCCTATCGGAACTGGCCGCCGACCTGTCGGACCTGATCGCGGAAATCGACGTCAACCCCATCATCTGCGGCCCTGGCCGCGCCATCGCCGTGGACGCGCTGATCGTGCGGCGGTCGTGACAAAAGACACAGGAGGAAAAATCATGGCTAAATGGCTGAAGACCCAGGAATTCCTGACTTTCGAGGTCCGTGACCGCATTGCCTATGTGACGCTGAACCGGCCCGGCAAGCGCAACGCCCTGTCGCCGGACCTGATCAAGGAAATCCACGACGCCATGCTGGAGGCCGATGACCGCACCGATGTGCATGTCATCGTGCTGGCCGGGGCGGGGGATGATTTCTGCGCCGGGTATGATCTGGGCTATGGCTATAATCCCGACAATCAGCAGGATGCCACGGCCACCTATCGCAGCCGCATGGGCAGCTTTGATGATGATGTCTGGACCATGACCCGCAAGATGGGCCAGATGCATATCATTCCCGACATCCACAAGCCGGTCATCGCCAAGATCCAGGGCCGCGCCCTGGCCGGTGGGGCGGAACTGGCGCTGGCCTGCGACCTGATCATTGCCGCCGACGATGCCCGCATCGGCCATCCCGGCACGCGCGGCCTGGGGTCGCCGCCCGTCAACTACTGGTTCTACCATGTCGGTCCGCAATGGGCGAAACGCCTGCTGCTGACGGGTGACAGCATCGCCGGCATCGATGCCGCCCATATCGGCATGGTGCTCGACAGCGTACCGGCGTCGGAACTGGATGCGGAAGTGGACGCGCTGGCCCGGCGCATCGCCCTGATCGATCCGGAGATCGCGGCGGCGCAGAAGCGCATCGTCAACACCGCCATGGACCTGTCCGGTGCCCGTGTCCTGCGCCAGTTCGCCATCGAGGCCGATGCCAAGGCGCATCTGTCGCAGGGGCCGGGCCGCAGGACCTGGCGCGAGAATGTGAAGGCCCATGGCGTGCGCCAGGCCATCCGCATGCGCGACGCCACCTATGGCAGTGACCCGGTGCGCATCCGGTCGAAGGAGCCGCGTTAAGCGACCAGCGCCCGCGCCACGTCCCGGACGGCGGCGCGGGCCAATTCCGCATGCGCCGTCATCTGCAGGAAGCCGTGTGTGGCACCATGCCAGGTGACGGTTTCCACATTCACGCCCGCCGCCTGCATCCGCGCCACCATCATCCGGTTTTCATCTGCCAGCACGTCGCATTCGGCGATGCCGATGAAGCAGGGGGGCAACCCGCGCAGGTCGGCATCCAGGGGTGCCGCCAGCACCGGCGGCGCATCGGCCAGGGCACCCAGATACTGCCGCCAGTACCATTGCATGCGCGCGGTGGACAGGCCGTAGCTGCCATCACCGAAACGGTGTTGCGAGCCCGTGTCCAGCCCTGGGGCATAGCATCCATAGGCCAGCGCCGCGATGGGGGGCATGTCGTCGCGGCCCGCATCGCGCAGCGACAGCATCAGCGCCAGCGCCAGATTGGCGCCGGCACTGTCCCCGGCCAGGGCCGGCACGCCCATGCCTAGCCCCAGGGCCCAATCCCAGATCGCAGTTGTGTCGTCCATCGCGGCCGGAAACGGATGTTCGGGTGCCAGCCGGTAATCGAAACCGATCACCACCCGCCCGCTTTCCAGCGCCAGCCGGCGCATGACCGGGTCATGGGTATCGATGTCGCAGGCGAACCAGCCGCCGCCATGCACGAACAGGATGGCGCCGGGTGCCGGCCCCGGTGCGGGATGGTAGAGCCGCACGCGGATCGGGCCGCCGGGACCGGGCACGGTTCGCGTCTCCACCCGGTCCAGCCCGGCGCCGGGATCGGTGAAGACCATGGCCAGCCGGTTCATGCCCGCCCTTGCTTCTGCCGGAGCCATGCGGGTGATGTCGAAGCCGGGCGGGGCCTGTGCTGCCTGCAACTGCCGGGCGGCCTGGATTTCCGGATCGACGCTCATTGCTGCCTCGGCTGGGGCTCCTGCTGGTTCAGTATCCTCCGCTCCCCCGCCCTTGGCCCGCGAAATATTCTCCGGCCCGATACGCAAATCTCCATTCCGGCCGCGGCGCTGCCGGGGCCTTATGAGATCCGTACCGTAACGGAGCAACCCGTATGGCCATCCTGTCCGGCCTGAGCATCGTCGAATGCGCCGCCTTCATCGCCGGTCCCTTCGCCACGGGCGCCCTGGCCCGGCTGGGGGCCGACATCATCCGCATCGACCCGATCGAAGGCGGTATCGATCAGCACCGCTGGCCCGTCACGGCCGCGGGCCGCAGCCTTTACTGGGCCGGCCTGAACAAGGGCAAGAAATCCGTGCGCATCGATATCCGCCGGCCCGAAGGGCGGGAACTGGCCCAGGCCCTGATCACGGCCCCGGGGGAGGGGCGGGGCCTGTTCATCACCAACTTTCCCGCCGTCGGCTGGCTGGATTATGATGCGCTGTGCCGCCGGCGGGCCGATCTGGTCATGGTGAACATCCTGGGCAACCGCGACGGGTCGACGGCCCTGGACTATACCGTCAATTGCGCGGTCGGCTTTCCGCTGGCCACAGGGCCCTTGGGGGACGACAGGCCCGTCAACCATGTGCTGCCGGCCTGGGATTTCATCTGCGGTCAGACGGCCGCCACGGCCCTTCTGGCGGCCGAGCGGTTCAGGCGCCTGCATGGCAGGGGACAGCGGCTGCGCATCGCGCTGTCCGATGTGGCCCTGGCCGTCGTCGCCGACATGGGGCTGCTGGCAGAGGTGGAGATCAACGGCGCGGAACGGGAACGCCATGGAAACCATATCTATGGCGCCTTCGGCTGCGATTTTGCCACGTCGGACGGGCGGCGCCTGATGGTCGCCGCCGTCAGCACCGGACAATGGCAGGCGCTGGTCCGCGCCACGGGACAGGAGGGGCCGCTGTCGGCCCTGGCGTCGGCGCGGGGGCTGGACCTGTCGCGCGAAGGCGACCGCCACGGGGCCCGCGACGCCATCGCCGCCCTGCTGGCCCCCTGGTTCGCGGCCCGCACGCTGTCCGACGCCGGCCGGGCGCTGGATGCCGCGCGTGCCTGCTGGGGACCCTATCAGCGTTTCGAACAGTTGCTGGCCGAGGATCCGCGCTGTTCCCCGGCCAATCCGCTTTTCGCCCGGGTTGATCATCCCGGCATCGGAACCATGCTGACCGCCGGCAGCCCCATCGATTGTTCCGCCTGCCCGCCCGTGCCGCCCGCGGCCGGACCCGTGCCCGGACAGGATACCGATGCGGTGCTGGCCGACCTGCTGGGCCTGGGGACGGCGCAACTGGCTGGCCTGCATGATCGCGGCATCATTGCCGGTCCCGCCGCATGAAAGCTGGTCATGTACCCGAAAATAAAATCCGGCATGATGCGTTCTATCCGGCTTTTGTTTTGATGGACGGGATGAATTCCATATTCTAGCTTTTAGGACAAGGCGGTGGCCCCGATGAAGGCGGCTGTCGGCATGGGAGGAATGGAATGTCGAAGACAAGCCTGCGCCATGGGGTATTCCTGGCGCCGCTGCATCCGGTGGACGAGGATGCGCACGCCCTGATGCATCGCGATCTGGAACTGATGGAATGGCTGGACAGGCTGGGCTATCACGAGGCCTGGATCGGCGAGCATCATTCCGGCGGGTTCGAGACCATCGCCTCGCCCGAACTGTTCATCGCCGCCGCGGTCGAGCGCACCCGCCATATCCGGTTCGGGACGGGTGTGATCTCGCTGCCCTATCACAACCCGCTGATGGTGGCGAACCGCATCATCCAGTTGGACCATCAGTCCCGCGGGCGGGTGATGTTCGGTTTCGGTCCCGGCCTTCTGGTATCGGATGCCCGCATGCTGGGCATCGACCCCAAGACCCAGCGCGACCGCATGGCCCAGGCGCTGGATGTCGTCCTGCGCCTGCTGGACGGGCAGACGGTGACGGAGACGACCGACTGGTACGTGCTGCGGGAGGCTCGCGCCCATCTGCTGCCCTATACCCACCCGCGGCCGGAAATCGCCGTGGCCAGCGCGGCGACGCCGTCGGGCGGACGGCTGGCCGGCAGGTACGATCTGGCCATGCTGTGCGTGGCGGCCACCGACGCGACGGGCGGTTTCAACGTGCTGGACGTCAACTGGAAGCACGCCTGCGACGTGGCGGCCGAGCATGGCCGCAGCATGGATCGCGCGCGGCTGCGCCTGATGGGCCCCATGCACATTGCCGAAACCCGGGAAAAGGCGCGTGAGAATGTGCGCCACGGCCTGGAAAAATACCTGGACTATGCCCGCACCGTGACGCCGGGCCGCTTCGGCAACCTGGTCGGCCGTGACCCGGTCGACGTACTGCTGGAAGCCGGCCATATCGTCATCGGCACCCCCGATGATGCCGTGGACGTGCTGAAGAAGCTGCAGGCCAAGCAGGGGGATTTCGGTGTCTTCCTGCATCAGGCCCATGATTGGGCAGACTGGAACGAAACCAAGCGGTCCTATGAACTCTACAGCCGCTTCGTCGTGCCGCATTTCACCGGTTCCAACCGCGCGCGCGTGGAATCCTTCGACAATTGGAAGGCCCATTCGCTGGATTACAGCAGCCAGTCCCACGCGGCGGCCAAGGCGACGTTCGAGAAATATGGCGCCGGCGGGGCGCTGGAAAGTGCCGCCAAGACGGGGATGATCGGGGCCAGGGACTGAAATCGCGCTCCATCCGGTTCGCCGCCGGGTCACCTGTGCAGGCGGGCGGTTCCCGTCTCCCGGTCGATCGCCCGCGCGTTCCGGCACGGGCCCGACTGCTGATGCTCAGCCCGCCACGATCTCCCGCAGGATCGTGGCGGCCAGGTTCTTGGCCTGTAGGCGAATATCCGGCACGGCCGTGATTTCCCACGACGTTCCCTTCATGATGGGGCCGACGGCGTACAGGCCGGGAACGGTCGCGCCACCGGCAGTGCGCAACCGGCCCACTTCGTCGGTGTCCAGGCCGAGGCGCAACGGGTCCGGCACCACCAAACCCTGTTCCAGCAGGTTGCGCAACAGGGGGTCCCGCGTGCGGGCGATATCGCCACCCGGACCCACACAATTGATGGCATGGGCATAATCCGCCGTCTCACCGGTGGTTTGCCCGCGCCGTCTGAACCGCAGACGCAAGGTCGATGCGTCGGCATCCAGTGAGAGTATGCGCCCCGCCACGACGGTCAGGCGGCCTTCATCCATCATTTCCCGGATACGACAGGCGATGGTCGGTGCCAGCCGATGCCGGTGGACATCCCACCAGGGGCGCAGATGCCGGATGAACCGCAACCGCGCCTTTATGGGCAGGTTCTGCCAATAGCCGGCCGTGGCACCCCGCAGACTGTCGATCACCTCGTGCCAGCCGCCGCCACGGGCCTGTGCCGCCCCGACGGCCGCCCGCACGGATCGGAGCGAGCCGGCCAGGGACGGGGTGAGTGTGGGGATGACCGGTGGTGCCGGATGACCGGGGTCGGCATGCCGGCGCGGCAACAACCCCCGGCGCGACAAGGCCATGATCGGTCCCCGATGGCCGCGATCCGTCAGGGATATCGCCACGTCCACCATGGTCAGGCTGGTTCCCAGCAGCAGGACCGGTTCATCGGGCTTTACATGGTCCAGGGTGCCCGTCGCCCAGGGATCGGTATGGAAACGGGGGGATTGCAGAAGCGTCTGGGCCACGCCTGGTGGCGGGTCCGGCGGAAAATTACCGACGGCGAGGACGGCCGCGTCGATCCTGTAGGACCGGCCGACACCGGTCACCAGCGAGAGGCCCGCGCCATCTTCCGTCCGAGCCAGGGAAACGGCATCGTCAGCGACCAGGACCAGCCGGCCCAGGGCGCCATGCCCCTTCGCGGCCTGTCCCAGCAATTCCTGAAGATAGCGGCCATAATCCGCGCGGGAGACAAATCCGTTGCCGTCGCCAGGGTACATCGCCACCTGGTTTTCCCGGACCCAGTCGATGAAATGGCCCGGCTGGTCCGGAAACGCGCTCATGTTGCCGGCACGTACATTCAGCAGATGCGCGCCATGCCGCGTGCTGTAGGCTACCCCCTTGCCAAACCCGCGCGCCTTTTCGACCAGCAGGATACGCGCGGCACCATCACTGCCGGCCAGCAGGTGGAGTGCGGTCAGCGCCCCGCTGAGCCCGGCGCCGATGATGGCGATCGTTGGCCTTTTCCGGGCCGCCGCGACCATCAGCGACACCCGTGGCACGCCGGCCGGACGGGCCCGCCGCAATGCGCATCGCGGTGCCGGACAATATGGTCCCGGTCGGCGGAGGGCAGAGGAAAACCATCATACGGGGCCATCATGCTCTCCTTTCGTGCCGATCATGGTTAAGCTCATATAATATTCCTATAACGTCAATAGGGAATATTGCTCCACAGAGGATGGCAGCAAAGGCCGCAGCGGCCGGTGGGTTGACCCGGTGAACCGTTGTGGTCAAAAGAGGCGCACGGAGATGGGGGCGCCCGGAAGCAGGATGTTCGGCATGCGGCGATAGGCCGGCATGCTGCTGTTCTGTACCCTTTTGCTGTGCGGGATGATCCCCGGCAGCTATATGCCGAATTTCGGTGCGGTCGAGGGACAGGGTTCCCTGGACATCTGCTCGGGCATCGGGAAACGGCTGCTGCCGGTCGATGGCGATGCCGCCACACCGGTGGATATACCCATAGGATGGGCTGTACGCCTTTGCCATGCTGGGCGGGCTGGCCCTTTTCCTGGCGTGCCACTCGCAGGTCGGCGCCGCGTCCGGCCCAGGCGCGCGCCAGAGAGGCCAGATAGGGATGTGCCAATATCCGTCTTGACAGTATTATTTTACGTCAAGGCTTTGCACGATTTGACTCTGGAACGCCATTGGAAGGGCAGGTGCGGCTGTCCCAACACACTCCCTTTGTTCGGGTTGCGGCTGGTGCGGGTGCGTGACGGTGCCGGCCATTGCCGAGGCGCTGGGGCAATGCCGGGATCGCGCCGGCTTTGCCATCGCCCTGCCGGTCCAGTCCTGTTGACATCGGATATTCGAGCCCAAAGGCGGGCGCGAAGCGTGATGAAACCGCATCATCGGGCGGCTTGCCCGGCCGTTCCCACCCTCCGCGGCTGTTGCTTGACCTTGGGGGTGGGGGGCAGCCATTCGCGTCAGCGACGGCGCGGCGGTGCCGGACGGCGGGCAACGCCCGCAGTGGACGGCCGTTCGTCCTTGTGGCGATAGGTGATCCGGCCCTTGGTCAGGTCATAGGGCGTCATTTCCACGGTCACCCGGTCACCGGCCAGTGACCGGATGCGGCTCTTACGCATGCGGCCGGCCGTGTAGGCGATGATCTCGTGTCCGTTTTCCAGCTTCACGCGGAAACGGCCATCGGGCAGGGCTTCTTCGACGATACCGTCGAACTCGATAAATTCTTCCTTGGCCACGCGCGGGCTCCCCCTGAATGTGAAAAGGGCGGCGGCATGGACCCCCATGCCGCCGCCCCAAACCTGAAACCGAACCGGATCAGGCCACGCGCAGGTTTTCAGCCGCCGTCTTGCCCTTGCGCGGATCGCGGACCGCGTCGAAGGAGACCTTCTGGCCTTCGTTCAGGGTGCTGAGGCCAGCACGCTCAACGGCGGAGATGTGAACGAAAACGTCGGCGGAGCCATCCTCGGGCTGGATGAAGCCAAAGCCCTTGGTGCTGTTGAACCACTTGACGGTACCGGTGGTGGACATGAATGCCTCCTGGGATCTTTCCCGTTCGGAGCTGCCCGGCGCGGGAGTGCGGACGGGCGCCAAAGTCACGACAGGGAAGGACCAGCGGTAGCCGGAAGATAGCCCAGTAGCAAAGTCGACCCGCCAAAGGTGGTCCATGGCACGCCGAATGGCAAGCATCTGGTTGTGACATATCAGGCATGGCTGGAATGTGCTGACGTTTTTTGCTTTTCGCCAAGCTTGTGATGACAGGGGATGGACCTGAAGGAAGGAGCGCGGCGGAAGGCTCTGTGACGGACCATCGGGTCGGGTTCCACCCACAGAACGGGCTCGGCCGGGAACATTTCTGCTCCCCCGCTGTTCTTCCTGATTGCGATCCCCCCTGCCATCCCCCCAATGCCCGGAGGCCCCGACCCTTGTCCAAGCGCCGACGAAAGCAATGTGCCGCCGTGCCATTCCGGATCGCGGCGAAGGGTACCCAGGTCATGCTCGTCACGTCGCGTGAGACGCGGCGCTGGATTCTGCCGAAAGGCTGGATCAAGAAGAAGCTGACCCCGGACGCCATGGCCGCCAGGGAAGCGTTCGAGGAGGCCGGCGTTCTTGGCCGGATCGCTTCCTGCCCCATCGGTGATTATCATTATCTGAAGCGCATGCCTGATGGTGCTGCCATCGAATGCGATGTGGCTGTCTATCTGCTGGAAGTGACGCGCGTGCTGGATACCTGGCCGGAGATGGACCAGCGGGAGCGGCGCTGGATGCGCATCGATGATGCGGCTGCGCTGATCAGCGACGGCGAACTGGTGCCGCTGCTGCGCCGGCTGGCACAGGTGCCCTATCCGGCTGCCCTGTAAAACAAGGGAGCCTGTAAAACAAGGGAGGTCGTATCCGGCCGGCTCCCGGCGCTGCGGCGGGATGATTTTCGATCACCGGGGTCAAACCTATCCCATCGCCGCCTTTCCATCGTCGGTGACGGCGATGGCGACGCCGGTCAGTGTGCCGGCCGGGGCCTCGGTCACGATCAGGGACAGCACCTCCACCCCGGCGGCACGCAGGATGACGGCGCCCGCCATTGGCGTGACATCAAGGGTCAGGGGTGTGTTCCAGTCCCGGCCCGCCTTTTTTATCGCTTCCCGGCCCATCCAGACCCGCGTTGCTGCAACCTCCAGCGCTTCGTCCCTTTCATGGGCGATTTGCCGGGCCAGGTCGAAGCCCTGATGTCCCAGCAGGTCGCGCCACATGGCGGGTTCCCGGACGGATACCGTCTGAACATCGCATCCGACGGGGACCCGGCCGGACACCGCCATCCGCCATGGTCCGTCATGGGCGATCGAAAGGTGCCTGTCGGGCTGCAAGGGCTCCGGCCGCCCGTCAGGCCGGCGCCCGATGGCGCCCGCCGTTACAGCATCTGGTGCCCCGGCGCCGGCCGTGATCCGGGCCGACAGGAAGGCATCGGGCCGGCGCTCGGCCGCCAGACGCTCCAGCAGCGCCACGGCGAGCGGCAGGGCAGCCAGGTCGGACGTTTCCACCGCACTGATCGCCTTGTAGGAAAGGCGGGACCATCGCTCGACCGGCTGGCCATGGGCATCGGTGATCACCAGATCGAAGACGCAGACATCGCCGATCGTCTGGATTTCCTGTGCCCACAGGCTCCAGGGGCCGCTGCCCGGTTTGAGAACACCGATATCGATGCGTTCCACCATCACGGGGATCATGATCCTGTGGGGGATGCAGGCCTGTACGGCATGCAGTGCGGCGTCACGGACGCCCGGGTCCCCGATCAGGCCGCCCGGCGGCACCCGGTCCGAAAACCACGATCCCACGGGAATATCGGCCAGAAGACACCGGCAGTGACGCGCGTTGACGGCGTGATAGGCGGCGATACGGCGAAACCGCCCCGTCTGGAACAGCAGATGATCATACATCGCCGCCTCGGTCCGGCCCGGCAGGATAGCGGCAGCGACGGGAGGAGGGGGAGCTTCGTCATCGGCCGGCCGGGCGTCCAGCCGGCACCGCGCCTCCACATGGTTGATCTGGTAGCGGGTGGTCGAGCAGCGGACGGCAAGGGTGACGGTGCCGGCCCCGTCGGCCAGCCCGACCAGCCGAAGGGTCAGGGGATTGTCGGCCGCCGGCACGATGATGGCCTTGTTGAAGCGCACGGCCTCGAAAACCAGCCGGGCGTCGGCGCGATCCATCAGGGTGGTGGCCGTCTCGGCCAGGGCCTCCAGGATCATGACGGCCGGCAGGACGCGCTCTCCCGATATACGGTGATCTTCCAGATAGGGGTCGGTATCGATGGTCAGGTCGCTGTCCGCAACGATCTCCACCTTGGGGTAGAAGACCCGGACCCTTTCCAGGAACCGTCGCTGCCGCCCCGATGCCGGCGTCGGTGTCCGGCCATATCGGCCGGCGATGACGAGACGGACCGGCAGGTCCGCCATCTCCACCGACTGCATGAACGCCTTGATGCCGGCATCGATGGTGATCGGCGTGATACCCTGGCTGGTCAGCGCCTCCACCCGGCCGAGACGCTGGCCCATGCCCGTTCCCGACCAGAGCGACCATTCCAGTGCCCGGCAACGGCAGCCCGGCAGCGCGCGCTGCTGATCTTCGGTCATGCGGCTCAGCCATTCATTGGCGAAGGCGTAATCCGCCTCGCCATGCAGGCCGATCCGGCCGATGATCGAACTGAAGGTGACCAGCAGCTTCAGTGCGTGCCGGTCGACCTGCGCGAGGAGATGTCGCAGGCCGGCGATCTTGGGTGCCAGTGTCGCGGCCATATGCTCGTCGCTCAATCCTTCCACCGAACGGGGCGCGTTCTGTCCGGCGCCATGGATGATGCCGGTTACCGGCGCCCCGAGTTCCCCCGTGCCCCCGGCGATGGCGGCGGCGACGGCAGCCGGATCGGTGACATCGGCCACCTGATAGGAGACGCGGATTCCGGCGCCGCGGATGCGGGCCAGGTTGGCGGCGAGCTCGGCCGACCCATCCACCGTCGACCGGCCAAGCAGCAGCAGCCCGCAGCCGGTGTCACGCGCCAGTTGGTATCCGCATTCCGCGCTGATGCCCTTGCCGCCGCCGGAGACCAGAAGCACGTCGGCCGGCCCCAGGGGCGGCGACCGGCCGGCCGTTTCTGGCTGGATGATTTCCAGCGCCTCCATTTCCCGATGGCCGGCCCGGTCGATGAAGATTTCGCGGAAACCGTCTCCCATCTCCATGACGTCGCGGATGATCAGTTCGGCCAGCCGGCCCGCCCCCGCATCCGCCGCCGTGATGACCAGGGTGGGGATATGGGGGTTCTCCGCATGGAACGAACGGGCGAATCCGCCGCCGGACGGACCATCCTGGACGACGACCAGCATGGCGGGGTGCTTCGCGTTGCGCGTTTGCCGGGCACAGCGATGGGCCGCCGTCAAGAGAAGCGGGCCGGCCGTCTCCTCCTCTGCGCCCGCCAGCCAGACGACAACCCCGTTTCCGCCCGCCGTTTCCGAGAGCCGGCCGGTCAGGTCGGCCAGCCCGCTGGGAACGGTCCCGACAAGGCTCCAGGTGCCGGGCGGGCGGGCGGGAGCGCCGGCCGGGTCCGGTGCCGGATGCCGGACAGGCTTGAAGAAACGGACCCAGTCATCCAGCCCGGCCGGGACGGTGTCCCCGTCCTCTGCGCCGGGGTTCCCGTCCCGGGCCGACAGCGTTTCGACGAACGCGACGATCTCATCCAGGCTGGAATTGACGAAGCGGGTCGGATCGGCGGTGGCCGGAAGGCCGAGGGAGGCCGTGAAATGTGCGAGGATTTCCCCCACCTTGATGGAATTGAGATGCAGATCCGACAGAAGCCGGCTCGTGCCCTGAATCGTCCAGACCGGCAGCCCGGCCGAGGTGGAAACGATCTGCCGCAACCGATCCAAGGTCCCTCCCGATGATGGGCCATCCAAGGCGGGTGCGGGGGCTGCCGTACCATCCGGGGCATCATCGTCCGGCCCGGATGGCGCCATGTCCTGGGTCAAGACCTCCTCGCAGGGGTTCTTCAGCAGGTCGGGGACCCAGTACCAGTTGATCCGGCGGTGGAACCGGTCGGCGGCCAGCTTCCCCACCTCCCTGGCCCGATCAAGGACAAAGGCCGCGCCGACCGCACCCAGGAAGGGCGCGATCAATTCACCGCCCACATCCAGGGACAATACCGGAATATCCGTGGTCGCCCGGCCCAGGGCGGCGAAGACATCGCCCGGCCCCACCTCGATCAGCAAATCGACGCGGTCCGCCACCTGCTGCACGGCGGCGGCGAACGCCACGGGCTGAACGATCTGCGCCTGGAGATGCGCGGCGATGTCCGTGTCGGCCGGCAGCAGGCCGGCGGTGACCGTGGAGATGACGGGGCGCAGCAGGGGAATTTGCGGCAGTGCGGCCAGCTCCGGCCGCAGCCGTTCCGCCACCCCCGCCATCGCCGGCGTATGAAAGGCCTGGCGCAGGCGCAGACGCTTTGCCGGCACGCCGGCATGCGCCAGCCGGTCGGCCAGCGCCTCCACCGCCGGTCCTTTGCCGGCAATCACGGTTTGCGCGGGGGTGTTGATGTTGGAGATATGCAGTCCGGGTTCGCCCGCCAGCAGGGCCGCCACCCTGTCGTGACCGGCGGCGATGGCCAGCATCGCCCCGTCGGCGCCGGGATCGGTCGCCATCAGACGCCCACGGGTCCGGGCGAGCCGCAGCAGCGCATCCGCGTCCATCCCGTCCGCCCAATGCAGGGCGACCAGCTCGCCAAGGCTGTGCCCGACGGCGACATCCCCGTCGATCCCCAGCCAGCGCAGCAGACGCAGGCCGGCCAGGGAAGCGGTGACGATCGCCGGCTGGGCGAAGTCCGTGTCGGTTCCGGCCGGCAGGGCCGCCAGGTCCGACCGGGCATAGGTCTGGCGTACAGCCTCGAACCGATGCCATTGCGCGTCATAGCCGCGCCGGGCCGGCGCCGCCTGCCCGGAGAAGATCAGGCCGATCCGGCCCGTGACATTCTGGCCGGCGGCGAAAATGCCCTCGCGCGGGTCGATGACCCTGCCGTCATCGTCCCACTGTGTCAGCTTGTCATGAAGCAGGCGCAACTTGCGCGCCATTTCGGCCGGTGTGCCGGCGACAATCGCGGCTTTCCAGGGGGCCCAGGACGTGCGCGTGGCGCGCCGGATGGTTTCAATGCCAAGATCGGTCAGTTCGGCACGGGAGAGGTTGCCGGCCATCTCGGCCAGGTGATTGACGGTCCAGGCGAGATCGCGCAGCCGGAAGGCCGCGAACAGGAACAGTTCTGCATCCTGGGCGCCGTTGAACCGTTCCAGGTCGGTTTCGCCCAGCGGCGGCGTGCCCGTTGCCGCCGCCGGCATGTCCGATGACGGCAGTGCCTCCTCCAGGGTGATGTGGGTGTTGATCCCCCCGAACCCCATGGCGCTGACGCTTGCCCGCCGGGGCGTGGCGGTCCCGTACCACGGGACCGGATGCCGGATCACCCGCAGGCCTGCCGCCGCGCCATCGAGCAATGGATGCGGCCGCTGGCAGGCAGTCAGAGGCGGTAGGACCCGTTCGGAAAGGCATGCCACCGCGCGCAGCAATCCCGCCAGGCCGGCGGCGGCCTTGGTATGGCCGATATTCGCCTTGACCGAGCTGATCACCGCCGGAACCGGGGTGGCACCGGATCGAAGGCGGGTGTCAATGATCGCCTGAAGCTCGGCTGCGTCGCCCACCTTCGTGCCTGTGCCATGACCCTCGAAATAGCCGACCGACGCCGCATCATATCCGGCGCGGGTATAACAGCGCTCCAGCGCCAGGGCCTGGCCCGCGGATTCCGGGCGGGTGAGGCCACCCTTGCCGTCGGAGGAAACGCCCCAGCCCCGGATCACGGCATGAACCCGATCGCACAGGCCCATGGCGTCATCCAGGCGCATGAGCGCCACGAAGCCGCAGCCCTCCCCCGGCCAGAAACCTTCCGACCTTTCCTCATAGACCCGCATTTCCGTCCGGGCCAGGGCGGCCGTCCGGGAGAAGCCGATCAATTCGAACGGATCGATGCTGAGATCGACGCCGCCGGCCAGGACCATGTCGGCATCCCCGGCCGCCAGGGCGGAACAGGCATCCGCCACGGCCAGCAGGGACGAGGCGCAGGCCCCATCGACCGTATAGCCGCCGCCATGGAAATCGAAATAGTTGCATATGCGGCCGGCGATGGTGTTGGCCAGGCCGCCGGCCAGGGAATCCTCGTTGGGGACGGGGAAGGATTGCTTGTAATCGGCCTCTATCTCCCGCAGAAGCTGGCGGCGCGCCGCCTCGTCCCCGTCCGGGACCAGCCGGTCCAGATGACGGGCCAGCACGCCCCGCACATAGGGCCAGCGCAACCGCATCAGTCCGGCGCGGGAGAATTCACCCGTCAGGGTGTTGCCGACGATGACGCGGACACGATCCCCGGAAAGTCCGGGTGCCCCCTCGCGGAAGGAGATGCCGGTCAGCGTTTCCTGCGCGACGGTCAGCGCCAGCCAATGGGTGAGGTCCGTGACCTCATAACTTGACCGGGGAACCTTGAAACGGTCCCGGTCGAACCGGAACCCCCGCAGCAGCGATGCCTGACGGGTATAGG
This sequence comes from Niveispirillum fermenti, assembly GCF_052474395.1. Taxonomy (NCBI): domain Bacteria; kingdom Pseudomonadati; phylum Pseudomonadota; class Alphaproteobacteria; order Rhodospirillales; family Azospirillaceae; genus Niveispirillum; species Niveispirillum fermenti. The sequence goes on from NZ_CP156679.1 coordinate 534,263, forward strand.
CCTTGTCCCGTGACCGGCCCGTTTCGTCGAAATACCAGGATGAAAGCCGCGTTCCCGGAATGGCGCGGAAGGACCGTCGCTGTGCCAGGGAATTTTCAAGGAACTGTGCAACATTGTTCGCATCCGGATAGCGGCATGCCATCCCGACCACCGCGATTGAGCAGCTCATGTTCCCGGCCGTTCTCGCTTCAACGGAAATGCTGTGGCAGATGGCGGGATGGCCGCGCCCCGAAGAGGCGGCCATCCCGCCGGTCAGCCGGTGATCAGGATGAAATCATGTTCACGCTGACCGGGTTCGACGGTGCGTTGCCCACCGGGCTGCTGGTGGAGACCATGATCGGCGAAAGCGCCTTGGCCGGAGCGGAAACCCAGGAGTAGGACTGGTTCTGGGCATTGAACGCCATCTGACGCGACATCAGCGTTCCCTGATAGAAGAACGCCTTCTGCCCGGCCGGGCAGTTGCAGGTGATGGAGGTGGTTGTCGTCGTCGTCCATTGCTCGGTGATGGACAGGGCGAAGGAAAAGGTCGTCTTCTCCGTGACGATCTCGGCATTCACACCGACTTCCTCGGAGATGCTGAAGGTCTCATTGGCGCTGAAGGTGAAGCCCGTGGAGACCGACAGGGAATAAGAGCTGTCCGCCTTCGAGTTGGAATTGTCCATCGTGGTCAGAAGCGACAGGTTCGGGGCGAACAGAATGACCGAGATGGCCTGGTTGTTCGCCGCGATCCCCTGGATGCCGGAGTTGAACGTATCGACATTCAACGGCGGCATGGTTTCGAAGATCGTCAGCGTTGTGGAGGGCGGGCCGAAAGGCATCTTGAAACTCCTGTTAACGATGGTGGTGAATGCCAAAGCTGCAACGGGCCGGATCAGTTCGGCGGGCAGGTCATGGGCGTCAGCCCGAACTGGGTGCAGACGGCGTTGTAGTCGCGGCAGAGGATGGAGCCGTCCTCATAGGTGACGCTCCAGGATTCCACCGTCAGCGTGGTCGGGTGCGTATCGCCGCCATCCTTCGATTTCCGCTTGTAATCGGAGATCGTCAGCGTCCAGCCGACATAGAGCACGCCGATCGCATCGGCATAGCCCGTCGACGTATTGTAGTTCTCCACCAGCATGATGGTGCGGCTGGCGGTGTTGTTGTAATCGGACAGCTGGGCATCGTTGAGCGGCTGGATGACATTCGTCAGGATGGCCTTCATCGTCGTCTGATCAAGGCCGTTGATCAGGGTGGCCGAGGCGGTCGTGCAGACATTGACGAACAGATCCTGGATCGCCTGGGCGTTCGGATAGTTGCCGCTGGTCGCCTGCGGCGCCTGATAGACGCCCGTGAACTGGTTCTGGGGGACGCCGCTGAGCAGCCACTTGAAGTGGTCGGGATAGGCGATGACTTCCAGATAGTTATTGAAGCCTTCCGCCTGCGTGCCCGGCTCCCAGTTCGCGGTGGCAGCCTGGACCAGGGCGGAGTTGTTCGACCCCGCCAGGGCCTTCAACGCCATCCCGGACGACGCGGTCAGATCGGACGATTTGGCGAGGATGCCGAAGGACTGGACACTGCCATTGGGCAGTTGGGAATCCACATTCGCCACATAACCGGCGAGGTTCGCGTCGGTCAATTGCTGGCAGCTCAGGCCGACATTCTGAAGCTGTCCCTTGAGCACCTGCGGGGTGAACTGCGAGGGCGATGTCTGCGCCAAGCTGACCTTGACTCCTTTGGGCGGTCCAAACGGCATGATGCTCTCCTCAAGGCAATGGGGTGGAACAGTCCGGCTCCGAACGGGGCGTGGGAGCGACCCTGATTGGGTGGCATTAAAATTGATGAAATCACTTAATAAGGCAATAGGTCATATAACTTTAACTTATAAAAAGAATCGTATTTCAATGAATGAAACTTCATGGGATGATTTTGTTCGGACAAAATCCCAATAAGATATTTTAGGCTAATTTAAACAATTAAATTAGCGTCGACCCGAGGAAAGGCCGAACGGTGTCGGGGGGAATGGTGGGTGCCAGATGAACCGTTCCCGCGCCGGAGTGGCGGGGGGCGAAGGTTCGTTTGGCGGCGGGTCAGGCATCTATCCCTGCACGCTCCGACGTCCGGCCGAAGACAGGCATCAGGCTTGCGCTGACAAGGGTGGTGATGGCGGCGCAGAGGATCACACCGCCGACGGTGGCCCCATGGCGATGGCCGCTTGCAAAATCGAGGACAGCAGTGCCCCGGGACTTTCGGCATGGTCGGGTGGCGGCCCACGGCGGTGCCGGCATTGTTCACCCGGGCAAGACAATGGTCTTGGTCAATTTCGTGGCGCAGATGTTCAAGGCCGACGCCGATGCCCGGCTTATTGCCGGCATCCGGGCCTGTCTCACTCCAGTGCCGCCGCGACGGCCAGCACGATGGCGGCATCGCGGCCGATCACCTGGACAGACAGGGGCAGCCCTTCGGGTGAAAGACCGGCTGGCACGGCGATGGCCGGGCAGCCGATGAAATCGGCCAGTGCCGTGAAATCGGCTTGATTGGCCGGCACCGGGTCGGTGAAGGGAAAGGCCGTCTGGGGGGCCGTGGGCAGCAGCACGGCATCGACCCGATCCAGCCAGGCCAATCCGCCCAGCTTGATCTCGTCCAACCCCTGATAGGCGGCGGCCACTCTGGTGGCCGGCTGCTTCCCACCCCAGCGCAGCAGGCTCAGGAACCCGGCGGAGAAACCTTCCTCGCTTTCAGCCAGTTGGGCGGCGTGGGCATTCAGCCCCTCCACCTCCGACACGAGCAGACCCATGCGGCGGGCCTGGCCGGGCTGATAGGATTGCATGTCGGCGTCGCTGGAGACCATACCCAGGTCGAGCAAGGCGGCAGCGGCATTGTCCCGTGCTGCCCAGATAGGGGCCGGGGCCTCCACGCGGGCGCGCCAGTCCGGAACCGCGAGCGTCAGGCCCGCCAGCGAAGCGACCGGCTCCACCGGTCCCGCGCCGGCATGGGTGGCGACAAGGGCACAATCTGCAACGCTGTGCCCATGCACCCCCACATGGTCCAGCGTGGTGGAAAGCGGGATCACCCCCTCCAGGCTGATGGCGCGGCGGGCGGGCTTGTAGCCGGCCAGGCCGCAATAAGCGCTGGGGATGCGCACCGATCCCATCGTGTCGGACCCCAATGCCGCCGCAGCCAGTCCGGCCGCCACGGCTGCCGCCGACCCGCCGCTGGACCCGCCGGCGGTATAGCCGGCTTTCAACGGATTTTCGGTGCGGCCGAACCAGACATTGTCCGTCGTTGCCCCCAGCGCGCCCTCATGCATGTTGACCGTGCCCAGGATGATGGCCCCGGCCGCACGCAGGCGGGCCACGCAGTCGGCATCCGTTACCGCCACCCGGTCACGATAGGCACCGATACCGGCATGCCAGAAGGCCCCGCCGATGGCGATGTTGGCCTTCACGGCAATGGGAACACCATCCATGGCCGACAGGGGCCGCCCCGCCGCCCAGCGCGCCGCCGAGGCCGCCGCCGCCGCCAGCGCCGGTTCGGCCAGTACCTGGGTATAGGCGCGGACCCGCCCGTCCAGCGCCGCGATACGGTCCAGGTAGAGGCGGGTGACGGCGACCGGATCGGTTGTACCGTCACGGTAAAGGGCGGCCAGACCAGCGGCACCGGCGGAATGAAGCATGTGGGCGTCGGTCATGGCTCTGGCTTTCGCGGGGGGAGGCACTCTGGTGAAGGCGCCAGCCTGACGGCCATGTCTGCGGCGGGGAGACCGTCGGGCATGGCCGGGCGTCGTCCTACTTCTTGAACCGCTCGTCGATCAGGCGGATCGGCTTCTGCCGCACGTCGATCTGGGTCAGGCCGGCCGTGGCGCGATGATCCACCAGTTCCACACCCACCTCGATCCCGATCTTCTGCTTCAGCACGGCGCGGCAGCGCTCCGCCACGCTCTGGCGGTCGCCGGCACCGGCGTTGGTTTCGGCCACGACGATGAACTCGTCACGCCCGGCGGCGTCGCGCACGGCCTTGCAGATATATTCGCCGGCGACACCTTCCACGCCGTTCAGCATCGGGCCGATGGCCTGGGGGAAAATGTTGATGCCGCGGATCTTGACCATATTGTCCGACCGGCCAAGGAAGCCCTCGATCCGCTTGAACTCCACCCCGATGCCGGACTTGCCGGGGCGGACCTGGGTCACGTCATGGGTGTTGAAGCGGATGATGGGGTGGATATCGTCCTTGTAGATACAGGTGACGATCATGTCGCCGAGCCCGCCATCGGGGACCGGCGCGCCGGTATCGATATCGCAGACTTCCAGATACTGGGCGTCTTCCATCACATAAAGACCGTCGCGGTCCGGGCCTTCACCGGCGATGCAGCCGGTATCACCCACGCCATACCAGTCGAAACATTCCGCCCCGCCCCAGGCGGCAGACAGGCCCGCCTTGTCCTCCTTGCCCAGATGGCCGGAGATCATGCGGATGTTCAGGTCGCGGACGGGATCGATCCCGTTCTCCCGCGCCACCTCGGCCAGCTTCTTGATGTAGTCGGAGAAGCCGACGATGACCGTCGCGCCGAACTCCTTCATCAACTGCACCTGCTGGATGGAGCGGGTTTCCACGCCCGTGCCGGCCGACATGAAGATCGACGAGGTCCAGTGCAGCACGCTTTCGCGCACGTAATGGCCTCCATTGATCATGCCATGGCCATAGACGGAATGGACCACATCATCCGGGCGCAGCCCCTGGAACCGGTAGAGGCGGCCCAGCAGCAGGTTCTGGGCCTCGCGCCCCTTGGCGCCGAACAGCAGAACCTGCGGCTTGCCCGTGGTGCCGCTGGTGGTATGGAACACGACAGGCGGCCGCTCCCCGGCCGGGTAGCTGGAAAAGGCGGAGAAATCGCCAAAGGGCGGCGCCAGTTCCAGGCTGGCCATGATGTCCGACTTGTCGAAAGCCGGCAGGCGGGGCAGGTCGGCGATGGAGCGGATATCGCCCTTTTCGATCCCGGCCTTGCCCCACAGGCGCTGATAGAAGGGCGTGGCCCAGGCGCGGGCAACACAGCGCATGAACAGGCGGTTCTGATGCGCCGTCAGCTCATCCCGGCTGGTCTTCGTGGCGAAGCGCACGAAATCGTCACCGATCGGGTGGTCCTTCTGCAAGGCATCCCAATCCACGGCATTGAAATAGGTCTTGTGCCCGTCCATAGGGTCCCTGTCTCCCTGTTGTGCTCAGCCCGGCAGGCCGCCGGCACGGCGCAGCAACGCCGCCATGTCGTCCTGGCTGTCGAGCGTGTCAATGGCCTGGATCAGCGGGTCGGCCAGATGGCACATCCCGGCGAAATCCAGGCAGGCGCGGAATTTCCGCAGATGCTGTTCACGGGTCAGCGGCGTGACCGGGCTGCCCAACTGGCTGTCGACGCGCGCCACCACGCGGCGACCGTCGGACAGGACCGCTTCGGCCAGGGCCGGGGTGAAGGCGGCGGGGTCGGGATTGTTGTCGGCAACCACCCTGATCCTGCCGCCCAGCGCATGCAGCACCGGGTCGGACAGCCGGCCGGACGTGAAATCCGCCAGGCTCACGGTGCCGCGCGTCAGCACCACGGCGCCCAGCCAGGCGAAGCAGAGCCGGGCATAGTTCGCCGTCATGGCCGCCGGATAGGCCGGCAGCGGCCGCCCCACCAGCCGGTGGATCAATGGCGGGGCCGTATAGGTCAGGCTTTCCAGGTTGGCGGGCGACACACCATGGTCGCGCATCAGGGCCTGGGTGGCGACGATGGCGCCATGGGCGGCGCGGCCCGTGGGGAAAGGCTTGTGGCTGACCTCCGCGATGCGCCAATCCTGCCCCAGCCGGTCCAGCAGCGGCGCCAGCGCGCTGCCCGTCTCGAACAGGGACAGATAACCGAAGGGGCCATCGATGCTGCCCTGTGTGCCGGGAACGCCGGCCATGGCAAGGTCCAGCGCCATCAGGCTGGCCTGCGCGGCATGCGCCACCTGAAGGGGCAGGCCGGGCTTGCCTTCCACATGGGCCTGCATGGTGCCGGACGCAAAGGCCAGCGCATGGCCGAAGGCGCTGACCGTCGTGGCCAGGTCCAGCCGGCGCAGCCGCGCCATGGCCGCCACGCAGCCGAAGATGCCGGCCGTGGCGGGACGGAAGAATTTCAGCGGTGTCGTGGCCGCCAGGCCCAGCGTGGCGGCGATATCGACGCCGGCGGCCATCGCCGCCCCGAATTCCGCGCCATTCACACGTGCGGTATGCCGCGCCGTATCGGCCATCAGGGCCGACAGAATGGTGGCCAGCGGATGCACGACCGCCGCTTCATGCACACAGTCGAATTCCTGCGCATGGATCTGGAAGCCGTTGATGAAGGCGGCCTGCGGACCGGAACAGCGAATGGCGCGGCCCAGGATGGGGGCCGGTCCGGTACTGCCCCAGCCCAGCGCCGCTGCCGTCGTCTCTTCGGCAAAGGGTGCCCTGGCCCCGGCGATGCCCACGCCCAGCGTATCCAGCAGGAAGATGCGGGCCGCCTCGCGGGCCGGCTCCGGCAATGTCACCCACTCAACAGACAGCGCATGCTGCGCCAGCCTTTCCGAAGCCGTCATCTCAAACCTTCCCCGGCATGATCCGCGTCGGCCAGGACCGCGGGATCGTTCCGCCATCGGCCAGCGCCAGACATTCTTCCACCAACCGCTCCACCGCCATCGCATCCATGCCGGCGGCGTGCATCAGGCTGCGCGCCTTGCCGACGGCACGGTCGTGCGGCAGCGGGTTTTCCGGATCGCCCAGCGCGTCGGGCTGTTCGCGGACCAGAAGGGTGCCGTCGGACAGCGTGATGGACAGGCGGGCGCCGAAATGGTCCGGATACGCGCCGGCGTAGGGTTCCGCCGTCACAACCTTCACCCGCGACCGCAGGGCGGTCACCTCCGCATCGGCAATCATGGCCGGGTCGAAGGCGGACAGGGGCGGGGGGCCACCCAGCAGGGTGACGGCAACCGCATGCTGCAGGGAGAATTTGGCCTCGATCACGCTTTTCGGCGCCGGCCGGTCGCAAAAGCGCAGGGCGTCGGCATAGGTCTCGATGGCCACGCCCTTCACTTCCGCCACCTCCAGCCGGTCGCGGTCCACCTGGTCCAGCAGGGCCAGGGCCGCGTCGATCACGGGATGGGCATGGCGACAGGCGGGCCAGGGTTTCAGGCTGACATCGGCCAGACACCAGGTCTCCGGGGCCGCGCCAGCCAGCAGGGCCGAAGGGTCGGCCCCGGCGGCCGTGGCTGCGAACAATCCCTCGCCCCCTTCAAGGATGCGGGCCGGACCCCGCAGCCCGGCCTGAGCCAGCCTTGCCGCCAGCAGGCCATCACCGGCGGCCTGGGCGTTGTGGACTTGCTTGGCATTGGACAGTGGATCATTGCGGGTTTCCCACAGCCCACCGGTCCGGGTGACGGCCAGCGCCATGGCCTGGGCCAGCGCGTCGCCCCGCAGGTCGAGGATGGAGGCGGCCGCCACCGCGGCCCCCATCGTGCCGCAACTGGCTGTCGTGTGCCAGACGCTGTAATGGGCATCGCCCAGCGCACGGCCCAGCCGGATCATCGCCTCGTACCCGCGGACGATGGCGTCCAGCAGCCGGTCACCGTCCGCCCCCTCCGCCTGGGCCAGTGCCAGGGCGGCGGGAATGACGACGGGACCGGGATGCAGGCGCGCCCGCTTGTCCACATCGTCCATCTCATAAATATTGCCCAGCGCGCCATTGTACCGCGCCGCCGCTTCCGCCCCGACGGTGCCGGCATGGCCGATCGCGGTGCAGCCGCCCGACCCGTCCGACAGGAAGACATGTGCCAGCGCCTGTGCCACGGGCGTGGCGACGCCGATCACGGCGCATCCCGCCCAATCCAGCAGGTGCAACGCCGCCTGACGGCGCATACCCGCCGTCACGGGGCGGGAAAGATGGTCAGCCAATTGTGCGACGAGGGGCATGGCACTTCCATTTGTCCGGACATAATGTTTGTACCATGGTGTTTTTCCGGGGGGAAGGGTGCTGAACGATGCGCCGCAAAAAAACACCGCAATTCGGATAAATCCGGCAGCGGGCTTGACGGGCATGGCCACCCCATGGCCTTGATCCGCCATGCCCGCCCCGGAACGGGCGGAAAAGAAAGGACAGGGCGGACTTGGCTATCGGCACGGCACCCCGTTATCAACAGATCGCCCAGATGCTTCGGGCGGCCATTGCAAACGGCACCTACAAGGTGGGCGACCTGCTGCCGACCGAACAGGAATTGTGCGAGATTCACGGGATTTCCCGCCATACGGCCCGCGATGCCTTGCGCCTGCTGTCCGATGCGGGTCTGGTCACGCGCAAGCGGCGGGCCGGCACCATCGTGGCGGCCCCGGCGGAACCGGTGCTGTTTGTGCAGCCCCTGGGTGGCTTCCAGGACCTGCTGCAATATGCCCGCGACGCCCGCTTGACCATCATGTCCTATGGCCCTGCGCCGGAGAACGGGCTTGCCCATGAACTGGGGTTGAAGCCGGCCGACTGGTGGGAACTGCGCGGCCAACGCGGCACGGGCACCAAGACGGTCGGGCTGACCCGCGTTCTGGTCCGGGCCGACTGCGCGCCGTCCAAGGCGGAGATCGAGGCAAGGCCCACCATCGCCGATGCCATCGAGGCGCGGTATGGGATCGCCGCCGCCCGGATCGATCAGCAGATCAGTGCCATGGTACTGGACGCGATGCTGGCCCCTTTGCTGGGCAGTGAGGCCGGGGTCGCCGCCTTGCGCACCCGTCGCCTTTACCATGATGCCAAAGGTGTTCTGTTCCTGGCCAGCGAAAGTGCCCATCCCGCCGACCGTTTCGTCTATTCGCAAAGCTTCACGCGCGAACGGGCGGAGTGAGCAAAGGCCCGCCCCGCCCCCGTCATCAATGTTCGACGCGGCGTTCCAGGGTCCAGTCCCAACGCGGCGCCGGCATCTGTTCGACCGGATCGGGCGCGATCCCGCCCTTCCAGTCTGCGTAGGCGCCGCCGATCTCCCGCGCGGTCTGCTTCAGGTCGGGAAGATAGCGGTCGGCGAAGACCTGTTCCGTCACCGCCTTGTCCATGAACCGCATGCCGACGACGCCCAACAGGTTCGTTCCGCTATAGACCGGAACGGCTGCACTCGAACTCGCCCCGGTACTGGCGGATCGTGATGGCGTAGCCGGCCTTGCGGATATTGGTCAGGATCTTCTCGATCATGTCGCGCTGGCGGCCCGCCCCCTCCATCTCCCCACCGGAGCCGAGGGCGATGTCCAGCAGGGCCGCACGCTGCGGAGCGGGGCTGTAGGCAAGATAGGTGCGGCCCGCGGCACTGTTCAGCAGCGGCACGCGCACGCCGGCATTGTAGCGCTCCAGCGCCAGGGGGCTGGTCTTGTCCGTCGTGTGGCGCACCAGCATATGGTTGCCCTGATTGGTGCAGATCGACACCGGCCAGACCAGCTTCTGGCCAAGCTGGGCCAGAAGCGGCTGCGCCACCTCGCCGATCCAGGCCTCGTCGTCATAGCCGTCCGACAGGCCGCGCACCAGCACCGTCAGCCGGTAGCGGTCGTCCGATCCGTCGCGCACGGCATAGCCGGCCGAACAAAGGGTCTCCAATACCCGATAGGCCGTCGTCCGCGGCAGGTCGATGGCGTTGGCGACATCCGTCACCGTCACGCCGTTGCGGCTGTTCAGCACCTGCAGAACATCCAGCACGCGGAGCATTGCCCTGACGGGCTTCACCTTGTCCATCCCGAACCTCCAGACACGACAACCATGCGCCAACCGCATGGATCATGACAATAATCTGTAACTCTAACCGCAGAATATGCGCGTATGTCCACCTGTCGGATAGAAGGGGTGGATGGCGGTGCCGTCGCACCCCCGCTTCGGGGTCCTTTTGACCGATCCCGCGAAATATTATGACCGCCAGACGGATAGATCGGCGGTAAATGCCTACTGGATATACATTTTGCCTGTTTGCGGGTCCGTCCGCCATGTGGACAGAGGACAGCCGCCGCCTATGCCGCGGGCATTTCCGCACGGCCTAATCAGAGCGACGCCGATAGCAGGTCGGCCTTATGCGAATCTGAAGGCTTCAGCGCCCATGAGCAAAGCAAGAATAACCATCGTCGGTGGGGGCATCGGCGGTTTCACGGCCGCCATCGCGCTGCTGGCCCGCGGTTTTCCGGTAACCCTGCTGGAGGCGGCGCCCGCCTTCGGTGAGGTGGGGGCGGGTGTCACCCTGTCGCCAAACGCCATGCTGGGCTATGTCTATCTGGGGCTGGCGGAAAAGATCGCGGCGGCGGGTGTCGAGCCCGTGCGCCAGCGTATCCAGCATTGGGCCGACGGCCGCACGCTGCGGGTCATGGAACGGGCCGACATGCGCCAGCGCCACGGCGCGCCTTATGTCTATATCCATCGTGCCGACCTGCACGCCATCCTGGTTGCGGCAGCAGCAGCGGGCGGCGGTGTCCTGCTGACGGGGGCCGCCGCCGTGGCGGTGGAAGGCAGCGATGTCATCCTGGCCGATGGCCGCCGTATCGAAGGTGATCTCGTGGTCGGCGCCGACGGCCTGAAATCTGTCGTGCGCCAACGGTTCGAGGAGGACAAGGCGCATTTCACGGGCCATGTCGTCTGGCGCGCCCTGGCACCTGTGGAAGGACCGCTGGTCGATCTGGCGCATTTCCCCGGCATGCATATCGGCCCCGGACGCATGGTGGTGCGTTATCCGGTGCGCGGGTCCAAGGTTCTCAACATGGTGTTCTTCGCCCGGCAGCCGGGCTGGGAGCAGGATGGATGGACCATCCCCGCGGCGCGCAGTGACCTGGAACAGACCTTCGCCGGCTGGGCGCCGGAGGTGCAGGCCATGATTGCCGCAGCACCGGAGGGCCAGCTTTACAAATGGGCCATCAATGCCCGCAAGCCGCTGGCCGACTGGGCGCTGGAAGACAAGGTCGTCCTGCTGGGCGATGCCGCGCACGCCATGACGCCTTTCATGGGCCAGGGTGCGGCCTGCGCGATTGAGGATGCCATCGTGCTGTCGCGCGCCCTGTCGGTGGCGGGCAGCATCGGCGAGGGGCTGCGCCGCTATGTTGCCGCCCGCCATGAACGGGCCACCTTCATCCAGGGGGAATCGAACGCCAATGCCGATCGCCTGCAGGCTGCCGATACCGAGCTGTTCGGCCTGGAAGAGCTTCGCAACGAGGATTCGCTGGGCCTGCTGGATTATGATTGCCGTACCGTCCCCGTCTGAGAACAGAGCCGTTCGACATGCCGATTGATGTTCCGCCCTTTGAAGGCCATCCCATCTCCGACGCCACCGCCGCGTTCCTGGCCCGCACACATGGGATGCTGATCGATGGGCAGTGGCGGCCGGGCCTGGGGGGAGAAAGCCTGATCACCTGCGATCCCGCCACGGGATGGTCGCTTGCCACCGTGGCGGCCGGTGGGGCGGGGGATATCGACGTGGCCGTGGCCGCGGCGCACCGGGCCTTCAACGGCCCCTGGTCGCGCCTGGCGGCGCGGGCCCGCGCCGGGCTGATCAACCGGCTTGCCCGCCTGCTGGAACGCGACGCCGAGATGTTCACGGAACTGGAGATCCTGGACAATGGCATGCCGCGCTTCATCGCGGGGCTGACGGTCGGCAATTGTGTCGAGATGCTGGACTATTACGCCGGATGCATCCTGGGGATCGAAGGTGTCACCACCACCCCGCCGCCACACGTGACGGCCGATGCCGAGGCCCTGACCTATACATTGCGGGAGCCTGTGGGGGTGGTGGGCCTGATCGTCCCCTGGAACGTGCCCTTGTCGACCCTGGTGCTGAAACTGGCCCCGGCATTGGCGGCGGGATGCACGGTCGTCGTGAAGCCGGCGGAGGAAACGCCGCTGTCGGCCCTGGCCCTGGGGGCGCTGGTCGTGGAGGCGGGATTTCCGCCCGGCGTGGTCAATATCGTCAACGGTCCGGGGGAGACGGCGGGGGCCGCCCTGTCAGCCCACCGGCTGGTCGACAAGATCAGTTTCACGGGATCGACGGAGGTCGGGCGCAAGATCGTGCAGGCGGCCGCTGGCAACCTGAAGAAGGTATCGCTGGAACTGGGCGGGAAGTCGCCCGTCATCGTCATGCCCGATGCCGACCTGGATCTGGCCGGGCCCGGCGTGGCCATGGCGACCTTCTTCCTGCAGGGCCAGAACTGCATGGCCGGCACCCGCATCTTTGCCCATGCCGATATCCATGATGCCCTGGTGGCGCGGATATCGGCCTTCTGCGCATCCTTCAAGCTGGGACACGGGCTGGACCCGGCGGTCAATTTCGGGCCGCTGATCAGTGCCGGCCATGCGGCCCGTGTCGTGGGCCATATCGACCGGGCCGTGGCCGATGGCGCGCATCTGGCATTGGGCGGCGGCAAGCTGGACCGGCCCGGCCATTTCGTGCCCCCCACCATCCTGACCGGGGTGACCCCCGACATGGCCATCTTCCGGCAGGAGGTTTTCGGCCCCGTGATGGCCGTCCACCGGCTGGAGACGGCGGATGTGGACGCCATCGCCGCCCTGGCCAATGAAAGCGACTATGGCCTGTCGGGCAGTGTGTGGACACGCAGCCTGTCCACGGCGCACAAGCTGGCGGCCCGCATCCGGTCGGGACAGGTTTCCATCAATTGCCATGGTGCCATCGCCACGAACATCCCGTTCGGCGGCTACAAGCAGTCCGGCTGGGGCCGGGAATTCGGCCGCGAGGCGCTGGACGCCTATCTGGAAACCAAGGCCGTGACGGCAAGGCTGTAGCACCGCCAGGTCACCTCCGAACGCTCACCCGTCTTTCCACCCGCGCCGCCGGCCCTTTTTACCGCCCGCGGCGCGGGGCAGCTTCCCACCTTCTTTGAATTGCTGCGTCGGCGCATTCGCTGGGATATTGAACCGGTTGCTGTAAGCGGGCCGGGACCGGATGGCCACGCGAATGACAAGAAGAGGAGTGAGGTGATGGATATCAAGGGCGTTTCCGCGATCGTGTCGGGCGGTGGTTCGGGTCTTGGCGCCGCGACGGCCCGGGCGCTGGCCGCTGGCGGGGCTCGGGTGGCACTGCTGGACGTGAACCTGGAAGCGGCGCAGGCCGTGGCCCAGGAAGTCGGCGGCGTGGCGATCCGCTGTGACGTGACCAGCGCGGACAGTGCGTCCGCGGCGATTGCGCAGGCCGCCGCGGCCCATGGCCCGGCCCGCATCGCAGTGAATTGCGCCGGGATTGCGCCGCCGGCGAAGATCCTGGGCAAGAACGGCCCGCATGATCTGGAGCTTTTCCGCAAGGTGATCGAGGTCAACCTGATCGGCACCTTCAATATCCTGCGTCTGGCGGCCGATGGCATGGCAGGGCTGGAGCCGGTGACGGCGGATGGCGAACGCGGCGTGATCATCAACACGGCGTCTGTGGCAGCATTCGAGGGGCAGATCGGCCAGGCGGCCTATGGCGCGTCGAAGGGGGGCGTTCACGCGCTGACCATGCCGGCCGCCCGCGAACTGGCCCGCAGCGGCATCCGGGTGGTGACCATCGCGCCCGGCATCTTCATGACCCCCATGCTTCTGGGCCTGCCGCAGGATGCGCAGGACAGCCTGGGCAAGCAGGTGCCGTTCCCCTCCCGCCTCGGCCGGCCTGAGGAATATGCCGCCCTGGCCATGCATATCGTGGCCAACAGCATGATCAATGGCGAGACGATCCGTCTGGACGGCGCCATCCGCATGGCGCCGAAGTAACAGCAGGCCGGGCATCGGAATTGCCCCTTGGCGCTGCTCCGGCGGCAGGGGGCATCGCCTGTGGCGGGTCCTTGATCCGGGGACCCGCCATTTTCATGTCCGGAGATACGCTCCGGCTTTCTGGTTCCCCACGTTTCGCCGTCGCAGGCCGTAATGTTTGCATCCCATTCGATTTTACAAATTGTTTTCATTGGCGAATATTTCAAAGATGAATGAAATATAAATCCAAATGCCCGATTTTTTCGGAAATAAAATTTTTAAAGAACCAATTTTGAAAATAATATTTTGTTATAAATTGCTATGTAATTGCAAAATTGAAATGAATAGTGTCGGAAATGGCACGCCTTTTTGTTATCGAACGAGCGTTTTTCTTTATCGTTTGATCCGTGATGCCTGTCGGTGTCTCAATCGCGTCACAAAGCGGCCGCGGCTGATATCGGGCAGATGCCGGGGCATAACGAGAAGAGGTTCGTAATGACGAAGGGTAAGAAGGCCATTGCCGGCCTGCGGGGTATGCTTTTGGTTGGTGCTGCGGTCGGCATGGCGGGTGCTGCGGCTGCACAGGATGCCAACCTTGCGCAGTTGGAAGAAATTGTTGTTACAGGGTCGCGTATTGCGCGTAGCAACCTCAATTCCTCGGTGCCGCTGAATGTGGTCACCGAAACCGAGATCCGCTTCGCCGGTTTCACGAACCTGGCCGATGCCGTGTCCACCGCCCCGCAGATGGCCCCGTCGCTGAACGGGCAGAGCTCGGGCGGCTTCCTGTTCGTGGGCGGCCAGAGCCGCGTCGATCTGCGGGGCCTGGGCACCAACCGCACGCTGGTTCTGGTGGACGGCAAGCGCCACGTCACCGGCGCGCTGGACAGCCCGGCGGTCGATCTGAACACGATCCCGTCCAGCATGGTCCAGCGCACGGAAATCATCACCGGCGGCGCTTCCGCCGTGTACGGCTCCGAAGCCGTGGCCGGTGTGGTGAACATCCTGCTGCGCAAGGACCTGGAAGGTGCCGAGTTTGATGCCAGCTACGGCATCAGCGAATATGGCGACGGCCAGGAGATGCAGTATAGCGGTGTGTTCGGCAGCAAGTTCCATGACGGCAAGGGCTATGTCATGGCCGGCATCGAATATACCAAGGTCGACAGCGTCCTGGCGAAGGACCGCAAGTGGGCCAGCCCTGGCATCACCTTCAACACCCTTGTGTCCCCGAACACCGTGGTGCCGAACCCGATGAGCCGCACGGGCCGCGGCGGCGTGTTCCGCACGCTCGTCGCCAATCCGGGCAGCGGGCCGCTGGCCGCCAACGCGCCGGCCGGCGTGTCGATCGATTTCGAAAGCCGTTCGGTGCAGGGGCTGGACGCGACCTGTCTGACGCCGCGCAACAACCCGACGGCTGCGACGCCGTTCTGTAACGACCCGTCGCTGGACTACACGTCAATCTACACGACGCTTCAGGGCGAGAGCGAGCGTCTGCTGGGCCGCGCCTACGGTTCCTATGAACTGAACGATTTCGTGAAGATCACGGCCGAAATCGGTGCGGCCAGCGTGGACAGCAAGAACCCGCTCGCCCAGCCCGCCTTCACCGGTTCCGCCTCCTTCCGTCACATGGTGCGGCGTGACAACGCCTTCCTGAACGGCAATACGGCGAATGCGGTCGAACTGCGCCGCATCTTCGATGCCAACGGCCTGACGAGCCCGTCCTCTTCCGCCGAGCTGTACCGCTTCACCGAGGAATTCGGCCAGCGCGTCATCGAGCAGCAGCGCGACATGATCCGCACGGCCATCGGCCTGGAGGGTGATTTCGAGTTGGGTGACCGCAAGGTCAAGTGGGATACCTACTACCAGTACGGCCAGTTGGACGGCAAGTCGATCAACCGCGGCCAGTTCCACAAGGAACGCTACACCCGCCAGCTTGATTCGGTGATCGATCCGGCCACTGGCCAGCCGATCTGCCGTGACCTGCTGTCCTCCGACGCAGGCGTGCGCGCCAATGCCGCCGGCTGTATTCCGTTCGACTGGCTGAACGGCGCCAGCCAGGCCGCCATCGACTATTCCAAGGCGACGTCGGTCACCGTCGGCCAGGCTTCGCAGCAGGTTGCCGCCGTCAATCTGACGACCGACCTGTTCGAGCTGCCCGCCGGCAATGTCGGTATCGCCGTGGGTGCGGAATACCGCGAGGAGAAGTCGGACCAGGAAACCGACAGCGCCACAGCACAGGGCCTGCTGTTCACGAACGCCATTCCGCGCCGCAAGGGTGCCTATGACGTGAAGGAATTCTATGCCGAAATGCTGGTGCCCCTGCTGAAGGACATGTTCCTGGTCAAGGAACTGACCCTGGACGGCGCCTATCGCTGGGCTGATTACAGCACGGTTGGCGGCGTGGATCAGTGGAAGGTCGGTCTGGACTTCACCCCGATCGATGATATCCGCTTCCGCGGTACCTATTCGGAGTCGGTGCGTGCGCCGAACATCATCGAGCTTTATGCGCCGACGGGTGAGAACTTCACGACTGCCCAGCAGGACCCCTGCGACCGGTCGCGCGTTGCCACCCTGACCGGCGACGCCCGCAGCACCCGCGTCGCCAATTGCTCGCGGGATATCGCCGGCTATGATCCGCTGGCGTTTGAAAGCAACATCGGCACGGGCCGTTCGTCCCTGCGTCTGCTCCAGGGCGGCAACGCCAACCTGCGCGAGGAACTGGCCAAGACCTACACGTTGGGCGCGGTGATCCAGCCGACCTTCCTGGAAGGCTTTGCGGCCACGGTCGATTATTACGACATCAACATCAAGGACGCGATCAACCTGCCGGCGCTGTCGGGCGTGTTCCAGGCCTGCTATGACACGGTCGGCGGCTCTGCGCTCTGCTCGCTGATCACCCGTGATGCGACCGGTGCGCGGACCAACGTCGTCGGTGGCGTCGATGTCGTGCAGTTGACACAGGCGAACATCGCCAGCTTCAAGAACCGGGGTATCGACTTCTCCGTCGCCTATGGCTTCGATCTGACCGATATCTCCGAAAGCCTGGGCGAAGGCCGCCGTCTGGACCTGAGCCTGCAGGGCACGCACCTGCTGAAGTACGATTTCGTGTCGCAGGCCGGCCAGGCGCCGCGCCGCTATGCCGGTACGTCCGGGACCCCGTCCTGGAAGCTTCAGGGCACCGCGACCTATTCCGACGACGCGCTGACCTTCTCCTGGACGACGCGGTTCGAGGACAACATGGTCGCCGACGAGGCGCTGCTGCCCATCGCCGATGGCCAGCCGCTGCCGCGCATCCCGTTCTACACGGGTGATTACTGGGCCCATGATGTCCGCGTGCTGTACAAGGTCACGGACGACCTCGTCCTGCGCGCCGGTGTCCAGAACGTCACCAATGAGCGTCCGCCGAACCATCCGACCGTCTATACCGG
The DNA here is from genome assembly GCF_052474395.1 of Niveispirillum fermenti. Classification (NCBI taxonomy): domain Bacteria; kingdom Pseudomonadati; phylum Pseudomonadota; class Alphaproteobacteria; order Rhodospirillales; family Azospirillaceae; genus Niveispirillum; species Niveispirillum fermenti. The sequence continues at coordinate 551,387 of NZ_CP156679.1, forward strand.
TACGGGTAACGGCACCTCCGCCAACTGGGACAACCGTGGCCGCTATTTCTACGGCGGCGTGAATGTGAAGTTCTGATCCGTATCCTTCGCCTGAAGGGTAAACTTCCGGGGCCGTGGTCTTATCGACCACGGCCCCATTTTTTTAACAGCTGCGCGGTTGCGCCCCGTGCCGGACATGTCGGGCGGATCAGGCCACGACGCCGCGCAGGATCAGGTCGCGGTGCAGGGTGACAAGCTGCTCGGCCGATTTGCGGCCGCCCGGCTGATACCAGGAACAGATGCCTGTCAGCATGGACAGGATGGCATAGGCCGCGATCGTCGCCTCGTCCACGCGCAGGCTGCCATCCTGGCCGCCACGGCGCAGGATGTCGATCAGCACGCCTTCATAGCGTTTGCGCAGGCCCACGATCACGGCGTGATTACCCGCTTCCAGGCTGCGCAACTCCGAATTCGCGATGAACACCTGCTCGCGCCGGGTGATATGATAGGTGACGTGGAAGGTGATGAACCTTTCCAGTTGCGCCAGCGGCGTGGCCCCCGCCGGCACCGCCTGTTCCACTTCCGCCAGCAGCGTGGTCATATGGTCATGGACCAGATCGAACAGAATATCCTGCTTGTTGCGGACATGGTTGTAGAGCGAACCCGGCTGGATGCCCACGGCATCGGCCAACTGGCGCAGCGTGATGGCCTCGTACCCCTTGCGGTAGATCAGAGCCAAAGCCGCCTTGCGGATCGCTTCCATGGTTTTCGGCCCATGGCTGCCGGCCGTTCGGGCCATCTATGGCCTCACTTCCCGGTAATCGATGCAAGGCGCCAAGCTGCGGTGGGCAGGGGGGTGCCGTCAACTGGAAATCACGCATGCCATGCGGAGGCCAGGCCGCGGAATTCCTTGTTGAAACGGCCAATAAAAAAACGTATGACCGTTTCTATAAATGCCATCGGAGGAGACGCCCCATGCTGCGCAACAGCCTGCCCATGTTCGATTTCGGCCTTGGTGAGACGGCCGATGCGCTGCGCGATGCCGTGGCTGGCTTCGCGGCCGACGAGATTGCGCCCCGCGCGGCCGAGATCGACCGCACCGACCAGTTCCCCATGGACCTTTGGAAGAAGATGGGCGACCTGGGCGTGCTGGGCGTCACGGTGGACGAGGAATATGGCGGCGCCGGCATGGGCTATGTCGAGCACATGGTGGCGATGGAGGAAATCTCCCGCGCCTCGGCCTCCGTCGGCCTGTCCTATGGCGCGCATTCCAATCTCTGCGTCAACCAGATCCGCCTGAACGGCAACACGGACCAGAAGGGGCGCTATCTGCCCAAGCTGATCAGCGGCGATTTCGTCGGAGCGCTCGCCATGAGCGAGCCGGGTGCCGGTTCGGATGTGGTGTCCATGCGCCTGCGTGCCGACAAGCGGGGTGACCGCTATGTCCTGAACGGCACCAAGATGTGGATCACCAACGGTCCCGACGCCGATGTACTTGTTGTTTATGCCAAGACCGAGCCCGAGGCCGGGCCGCGCGGCATCACGGCCTTCCTGGTGGAGAAGGGGTTCAAGGGCTTCTCCTGCGCGCAGAAACTGGACAAGCTGGGCATGCGCGGCAGCCACACCGGCGAACTGGTGTTCGAGGATTGCGAGATCCCGGAAGAGAACGTGCTGGGCCAGGTGAATGGTGGCGTGCGCGTGCTGATGTCGGGGCTGGATTACGAACGCGCCGTCCTGGCCGCCGGCCCCCTGGGCATCATGCAGGCGGCCATGGACATCGTGGTTCCGTATATCCATGAGCGCAAGCAGTTCGGGCAGTCGATCGGTGAGTTCCAACTGATCCAGGGCAAGGTCGCCGACATGTATGTCGCGCTGAATTCCTGCCGCGCCTATGTCTATGCCGTCGGCCGCGCCGCCGACGCCAAGCGCATCACCCGCAAGGATGCCGCCGGCGCCATCCTGCTGGCGGCGGAAAAGGCGACGCAGCTGGCGCTGGATGCCATCCAGATCCTGGGCGGCAACGGTTATATCAACGAATACCCCACGGGCCGCCTGTTGCGCGACGCCAAGCTGTACGAGATCGGCGCCGGGACCAGCGAGATCCGCCGCATGCTGATCGGGCGGGAGCTGTTCAAGGAAACGGCGTAAGCGTCGATACAGTCCCAGTCTCTTCAACCGTCACCCCGGCGAAGGCTGGGGGCCAGTTCACTGGCGCCTCATTCCACGATGCTGGACCCCGGCCTTCCCCGGGGTGACGGTTGAGGGAGTGATCATGGTGCCGCAACGAAGAGGGCCACCGCCCATGCCCGTCCTTCCCACCAATATCGATACGCGCAGCCCGGCCTTTACCGAGAATGCGGCAGCCATGAAGGCGCAGGTGGAAGACCTGCGCGCCACCGTCGGCCGGATCAGCCTGGGCGGCGGCGACAAGGCCATGGCCAAGCATCTGGCCCGCGGCAAGCTGAGCCCGCGCGAGCGGGTCCGCACCCTGCTGGACCCCGGCACGCCCTTCCTGGAATTCAGCCAGTTGGCGGCCTATGGCGTCTATGCCGACGATGTGCCAGCGGCCGGCATCATCACGGGCATCGGGCGCATCGCCGGGCAGGAATGCGTCGTGGTGGCCAATGACGCGACGGTGAAGGGCGGCACCTATTATCCGCTGACCGTGAAGAAGCATCTGCGCGCCCAGGACATCGCGCGGGAGAATAACCTGCCCTGCGTCTATCTGGTGGACAGCGGCGGGGCCAATCTGCCGAACCAGGACGAGGTGTTTCCCGACCGCGACCATTTCGGCCGCATCTTCTATAATCAGGCGACATTGTCGGCCAACGGCGTGCCGCAGATTGCCGTGGTGATGGGGTCCTGCACGGCGGGCGGTGCCTATGTGCCGGCCATGGCGGATGAAAGCATCATCGTGAAGAACCAGGGCACGATCTTCCTGGGCGGGCCGCCGCTGGTCAAGGCGGCGACGGGGGAGATCGTGTCGGCGGAGGATCTGGGCGGCGGGGAGGTTCATACCCGCATTTCCGGCGTGGCCGACCATCTGGCCCAGGATGATGGCCATGCGCTGGGCATCGCGCGGCGCATCGTGGGCAACCTGAACCGGGTGAAGCGGCCGGACATCGCCATCCGGCCCGTGGTCGAGCCGCTGCACGGCGCCGACGAGATTTACGGCATCATCCCGACCGACACACGCAAGCCCTATGATGTGCGGGAGATCATCGCCCGCATCGTGGACGGATCGGAACTGGACGAGTTCAAGGCCAATTACGGTACGACGCTGGTCTGCGGCTTCGCCCATCTGTGGGGCATGCCGGTGGGGATCATTGCCAACAATGGCATCCTGTTCAGCGAAAGCGCCGTAAAGGGGGCGCATTTCATCGAACTGTGCTGCCAGCGCAAGATCCCGCTGCTGTTCCTGCAGAACATCACGGGCTTCATGGTGGGCCGCAAGTACGAGAATGCCGGCATCGCCAAGGACGGTGCCAAGCTGGTGACGGCTGTCGCCTGTGCCAATGTGCCGAAGATCACGCTGATCATCGGCGGGTCGTTCGGGGCCGGCAATTATGGCATGTGCGGTCGGGCCTACAGCCCCCGCTTCCTTTACATGTGGCCCAACGCCCGTATCAGCGTCATGGGCGGGGAGCAGGCGGCCACCGTGCTGGCCACGGTCCGCCGCGACGGGCTGGAGGCCGCCGGCAAGGAATGGAGCGCGGAGGACGAAGCCGCGTTCAAGGCCCCCATCCGCGAGCAGTATGAACGCCAGGGCCATCCTTACTATGCCTCGGCCCGGCTGTGGGATGATGGCGTGATCGACCCGGCCGATACGCGCAATGTGCTGGGCCTGTCGCTGTCGGCGGCGCTGAACGCGCCGATCCCACCGGCGAAGTTTGGCGTGTTCCGGATGTGACGGAGAGCGACAGATGAGCGATATCCTGACCGGCATCGACGCGCGGGGGGTGGCCACCGTCACCTTGAACCGTCCGGAGTTGCACAATGCTTTCAACGATTCTGTCATCGCCGAACTGACGGCCATCTTCCACCGCCTGGGGGAAGACCCGGCCGTGCGGGTTGTCTTGCTGCGCGGCAATGGCAAAAGCTTTTCGGCCGGCGGCGACCTGAACTGGATGCGTCGCATGGCCAGCTATGATTTTGCGCAGAACCAGGCGGATGCCATGGGGCTGGCCGGCATGCTGCGCACCCTGAACGATCTGCCCAAGCCGACGCTGGCCGTCGTGCATGGCAATTGCTTCGCCGGGGCCGTGGGGCTGGTATCCGCGTGCGACATCGCAATCGCGGCCGAAGGCGTACAGTTCGCCCTGACCGAGGTGCGGCTGGGCCTGATCCCGGCCACCATCGCCCCTTACGTCGTGGCCGCGATGGGCGCGCGGGCCTGCCGCCGTTACTTCCTGACGGCCGAGCGGTTCGGGGTGGATGAGGCGTATCGGCTGGGCCTTGTGCATGAGGTGGCGGCGGCAGAGGCGCTGGAGGCCCTGGCCGGGACGTTGACCGGCCAGCTTCTGGCCGGTGGGCCACAGGCCGTGACGGCAGCCAAAGCCCTGATCCCGCTGGTGGACCGCCCCATCGATGACGCGCTGGTGGCGGAGACGGCCACCCGCATCGCCCAGGCCCGCGCCGGGGTAGAGGCGCGGGAGGGGCTCGCCAGTTTCTTCGACAAACGCAAGCCGGGATGGGCGCCATGAGCAAGATCACTTCCGTCCTCATCGCCAATCGCGGCGAGATCGCCTGCCGGGTCATCCGCACGGCCCGTCGCATGGGTTTGGCCACTGTCGCCGTTTATTCGGATGCCGACGCAAATGCCCTGCATGTGGCCCTGGCGGACCAGGCCGTGCATATCGGCCCGGCCCCGGCCCGCGAGAGTTATCTGGTGATCGACCGGATCATTGCGGCGGCCAGGGCGGCCGGGGCCGATGCCATCCATCCGGGCTATGGGTTCCTGTCGGAGAATGCGGCCTTCGCCGATGCCGTCGCAGCCGCGGGGCTGGTCTTCATCGGTCCGCCGGCCGGTGCCATCCGCGCCATGGGCGGTAAGTCGGAGGCCAAGGCCCTGATGGAAAAGGCCGGCGTCCCGCTGGTGCCGGGATATCACGGCGAGGACCAGGGGGATGAATTGCTGGCCGCCCAGGCGGCACGCATCGGTTTCCCCGTCCTGATCAAGGCTTCGGCCGGCGGTGGCGGCAAGGGCATGAAGGTCGCGGCCAGCGCCGACGAGTTCCCCGCCGCCCTGGCTTCGGCCAAGCGGGAGGCGAAGGCCAGCTTCGGCGACGACCGGGTGCTGGTCGAGAAATATCTGGCCCGTCCGCGGCATGTGGAAATCCAGGTGTTCGCCGACAGCCATGGTGACTGCGTCTATCTGTTCGAGCGGGACTGTTCCATCCAGCGCCGGCATCAGAAAGTGGTGGAGGAGGCCCCCGCCCCCGGCATGGACCCTGCCGTCCGCGTTCGCATGGGCGAAGCGGCCGTGGCCGCCGCCAAGGCCATCGGCTATGTCGGCGCCGGCACGGTGGAATTCCTGCTCGATACAGATAATTCCTTTTATTTCATGGAGATGAATACTCGTCTTCAAGTGGAGCATCCGGTAACTGAGAAGATCACGGGCCAGGATCTGGTTGAATGGCAATTGCGGGTGGCGGCCGGGGAACGGTTGCCGTTGCGCCAGGAGGAACTGGCCATCCAGGGGCACGCCATCGAGGTCCGGCTCTATGCGGAAGACCCGGCCAAGGGGTTCCTGCCGCAGACCGGCACGCTGGCGCATCTGCGCTTCCCCGAACAGGGGGAGCATGTCCGGGTGGATACGGGCGTGCGCACTGGCGACGCCATCTCGATCTTCTATGATCCCATGATCGCCAAGCTGATCGTTTGGGATCGCGACCGGGATAGCGCGGTACAGCGGCTGCGCGGCGCCCTGGCCGCGACGGAGATCGCGGGCCTGAACGCCAATGTGCCCTTCCTGTCGGCCGTGGCCGCCCATCCGGGTTTTGCCGCCGCTGACCTGGATACCCGCTTCATCGAGCGGTATGAGGCCGATCTGCTGCCCGCCGCCGCGGAACCGGCGGCCCCGGTGCTGGCCCTGGCCTCTTTGGGGCAGCTGCTGTCGCGCCGTGTGGCCACGGGCACCGATCCGTGGGACGCGGTGGGTGGTTTCCTGATGAACCTGCCGGCCGTGGACAGGATGGAATGGGTTGTTCCGGGCGAGGGGGGCAGCCGCCACAAGGTGGATGTGACCTGGACCGGCACCGGCTTCACCATCGCCACGGACGGACGGACACTGACCGTATCGGGTCGGCTGGGGCCCGACGGCACGCTGTCGGCCACGCTGGACGGGGTACGGGTGTCGGCCCGCTGGGTGCAGTGGGGCGAGCATGTCACGCTGTTTCATGCCGGCGGCACGCACAGCCTTGTCCTGGCCGATCCCCATGCCGGCGCGCATGCCGACCAGGGCGGCCATGGCCGCCTGACGGCCCCGATGCCCGGCAAGGTCATCGCCATCCTGGTGGAGGAGGGGGCGGCGGTGACCAAGGGCCAGCCCGTCATCGTGCTGGAAGCCATGAAGATGGAACATACGCTGAAGGCCCCGGCGGATGGAAAGGTCACGCACCTGCGTTACGCCGTGGGTGACCAGGTGGGTGAAGGGGTGGAACTGGTCGGGTTCGAGGCCGCCTGAGAATCGGTGGCGGGTCCGGCGCGGCCCGCCACTTGAAACTGTCATCCGGCCTCGTCTCCACGCTTGTTTTCCTCAAGGAATTTCTGGGCTACACTTCATGCTGACGTCGGGAACGATGGGGCATCGCCATGTTCTCTCGCAGGGGCTTCCTGGGGGGGCTGACCGTCGCCACGGCGCTGTCCTGGCGCCCGGCGCAGGCGCGTCCTGCAATCTTCCGCATGGTGTATTTCAGGGATTTCGTCCCCTTCTCGCAGGTGGACGATGCGGGTCGCGTGCATGGCATGTTCGTGGATGCGGCCCAGAGCGTGCTGCACGACCGGCTGGGGCAGACGGTGGAGCATCAGGCCTTTCCCTGGGCCCGCGCGCAGGCCATGGTACGCGGCGGGGAGGCCGATGGTTTCCTGACCGTGCCCACGCCCGAACGCATGGCCTATGTCCTGGCCAGCGCCACGCCCGTGTTCCGCTTTCCCATGAGCATCGTGGCCGCGCGCGACAATCCGCGGCTGGATGCCCTGCGACGGGTCCGGTCGCTGGCCGATCTGGCGCCGTTCCGCGTCGGCCATTATATCGGTTCGGGCTGGGCGGAAGCGCATTTGCGCCCTCTGGGACTGGATATCCATTGGGCCACCGATCTGGCCGGTGCCCTTCGGCTGGTGGCCAATGGCCGTGTCGATGCCGTTGTGGACAATGCCGTCTCGTTGCGCCACCGTCTGGCGGACCCGGAATTTGCGGGCCGGCTGTCCGAACTGCCACACACATTGGCACAGCAGCCCTATCACCTGTGCATCGGCCGGTCGTCGCCCTTCGCCCCGCTGATGGCCCAGGTGGATATGGTGCTGTCCGGCCATGGACCGGCACCCTTGCCCGCCAGCAAGGCAAGCTGAGCCTTTTTGATCTTCCCGCCCCACAACCCCGGACATGAACATGCACGACATCCGTCTTGTCGAGGTGGGCCCGCGCGACGGCCTGCAGAATGAAAAGACCCTGGTTCCCCTGGCCACCAAGGTGGAACTGGTCAACCGCCTGTCCGCTACGGGCCTGTCGGTGGTGGAGGCGGGCGCCTTCGTCAGCCCGAAATGGGTGCCGCAGATGGCCGACAGTGCCGAATTGATGCGGGCCATCGACCGACGGCCGGGCATCACCTATCCCGTGCTGGTGCCAAACGAGAAGGGGCTGGAAGCGGCGCTGGCCGTCGGCGTCACCGAGGTGGCGGTGTTCGGCGCCGCATCGGAAGGGTTCAGCCGCAAGAACATCAATTGCACCGTTGCGGAAAGCCTGGACCGGTTCCGGCCCGTGGTGGATCGGGCGCGGGCCGCCGGGGTGCGGGTGCGGGGCTATGTCTCCTGCGTGCTGGGCTGTCCCTATGATGGCGCCGTCGACCCGGCCAGGGTTGCGGAGGTGGCGGCAAGCCTGATGGCGATGGGCTGCTATGAGGTCAGCCTGGGCGACACGATCGGCGTCGGCACGCCGGGGGCGGCACGCGCCATGCTGCGCCGCGTGGCGGAGGATGTGCCTATGGGCCGCATCGCCCTGCATTTCCACGATACCTATGGCCAGGCGCTGGCCAATATCCTGGCCTGTATCGAGCTGGGGGCCCGCGTTTTGGACGGGGCCGTGGCGGGCCTGGGCGGCTGCCCCTATGCGAAGGGCGCATCGGGCAATGTCGCGACAGAGGATGTGCTGTACATGCTGAACGGCATGGGCCTGTCCACGGGCGTCGACCTGGACAGGCTGGCCGCGATCGGGGAATGGATCAGCGCGGAACTGGCCCGGCCCAATGGCAGCAAGGTCGGCCGGGCGCTGGCTGGCCGCGCCGGCTGATACCCCCACCGATGGCAGATGCCGCCGCCCTTCCTGCATCGGAAAGGCGGCAGCTTGGCGGGCCGGCGGTCAGCCCTGCGCCTTCAGGGCGCGGCGGTGATGGTGCAGCAAGGGCTCCGTATAACCGCTGGGCTGTTCCACGCCTTTGAACACCAGATCGCAGGCGGCCTGGAAGGCAATGGAGCGGTCGAAATCCGCCGCCATGGGGCGATAGAGCGGGTCGCCCTCGTTCTGCTTGTCCACAACGGCGGCCATCCGCTTCATCACCGCCAGCACCTGCGCCTGCGTGCAGACCCCGTGCAGCAGCCAGTTGGCGATGTGCTGGCTGGAAATGCGCAGCGTGGCCCGGTCTTCCATCAGGCCCACATTGTGGATGTCCGGCACCTTGGAACAGCCGATGCCCTGGTCGATCCACCGCACGACATAGCCCAGGATGCCCTGGGCGTTGTTCTCCAGCTCTTCGTTGATCTCCGCCTCGGACCAGTTGATGCCGCGTGCCAGGGGGATGGTCAGGATGTCGCGCAGGCTGGCGCGCGGGCGGCTGGCCAGTTCGGCCTGCCGGGCGGCCACATCGACCTGATGGTAGTGAAGCGCGTGCAGCGTGGCCGCGGTGGGCGAGGGGACCCAGGCTGTGGTGGCACCCGCCATCGGATGGCCGATCTTGGCCTTCAGCATCTCCGCCATCCGGTCGGGCATGGCCCACATGCCCTTGCCGATCTGGGCATGGGAACGGAAGCCGGTGGCCAGGCCGTTATCGACGTTCCAGTTCTCATAGGCCCCGATCCAGGCGGCGGCCTTCATGTCCGCCTTGCGGATCATGGGGCCGGCCTGCATGGAGGTGTGCATCTCGTCGCCGGTACGGTCCAGGAAGCCGGTATTGATGAAGCAGACCCGGTCCTTGGCGGCGCGGATGCATTCCTTGAGGTTGACCGTGGTCCGCCGCTCCTCGTCCATGATGCCGACCTTCAGCGTGTGGCGGGCCATGCCCAGCACATCCTCGATCCGGTCGAACAGGTGGTTGGCGAAGGCCACTTCCTCCGGTCCATGCATCTTGGGCTTGACGATATAGACAGAGCCGGCCCGGCTGTTGGACAGGCCGCCGGTGCGGCGCAGGTCGTGCAGGGCAATCAGGCTGGTGACGATGCCGTCCAGGATGCCTTCGGGCACCCAGGACCCATCCTCCAGCGTGACGGCGTCGATCGTCATCAGGTGGCCGACATTGCGGATGAACAGCAGGGAGCGGCCGTGCAGGGTCACGTTGCCGGTGCCATCTGCGCTCTTGTAGGTGCGGTCGGGGTTCAGGGCGCGGTCCATGGTGCGGCCGCCCTTTTCGAACGTCGCCGTCAGGTCACCCTTCATCAGCCCCAGCCAGTTGCGATAGACCGTGACCTTGTCGGCGGCATCGACGGCGGCGATGCTGTCCTCGCAATCCATGATGGCCGTCAGCGCCGATTCCAGCACGATGTCGGCGACGCCGGCCGCATCGGACTTGCCGATCGAATGGCCGCGGTCGATGACGATGTCCAGATGCAGTCCATGATGGACGAGCAGGATGTTGGACGGTGCGGCGGCATCGCCGTCATAGCCCTTGAACTGTCCGGCATCGGCCAGACCGGTTACCGACCCGTCGGCCAGCGTCACGGCCAGGGCGCCGTCGGCAACGCGATAGCCCTTGGCGTCCTTGTGGCTGCCCGTGGCCAGAGGCGCCGCCTGGTCCAGCACCTCCCGCCCCTTGGCGATGACGGCGGCACCGCGCACCGGATCGTAGCCCCGGGCGCCGGGCGTGCCGACATCACCCAGTGCATCGGTGCCGTATAGTGCATCGTAAAGGCTGCCCCAGCGGGCATTGGCGGCGTTGAGCGCGAAGCGCGTGTTCATGACGGGCACGACAAGCTGCGGCCCGGCAACCTGGCTGACCTCCGGATCGGTATTGGCCGTCGTGATGGTGAAGTCCGGTCCCTCCGGCACCAGATAGCCGATATCGCGCAGGAAGGCCTCGTAGGTGTCCGCATCGATATCCTGGCCGCGCCGGGCGATGTGCCAGCCGTCGATCTTGGCCTGCAGCGCGTCGCGGCGGTCCAGCAGGCGACGGTTTACGGGCGACAGGTCGCGGAACAGGGCCGCGAATCCCTGCCAGTAGGCGGCCGGGTCCACGCCGGTGCCGGGCAGGGCTTCGGTCTCGATGAAGCGGTGCAGTTCGGCATCGACCTTCAGGCCATGGACATCGACGGTGGCGGACATGATCGCTCTTCCCCTGGTGGCGGGCTGTTATGGCTGGCACAAGGCGTAGCAGCGGGCCGGGTGCGACGCAACTGATCATGGAACTCTTTCCACAATGTGGAAATTGATGGGTTCCGGTGCTATCTATTGCTGCCCCGGGCGGCGATATTCCAGAACAGGGACCGACAGCAATGGCCAGATCCGGCACCGACAGCAGCGGCAATGTCCAGGTCCTGGGCCGCGCCATTGCCATCCTGAACCATCTGGCCCAGGCCGATGGCGGGGCCAGCCTGACGGAAGTGGCGACGGGTGTTGGTCTGGCTGCATCCACGGCGCACCGGCTGCTGACATCGCTGGAGTCGGAACGGTATGTGCGCTTCGATGCCGAAACCAGACTATGGTCCGTGGGTGTGCAGGCCTTCATCGCCGGCAATGGCTTCCTGCGCACCCGCGACGTGGTGCGCATGGCCCGCCCCCATATGCGTGCCTTGATGGAAGCCAGCGGGGAGACGGTCAATCTGGCAATCGAGGATCAGGGGGCGGCCGTTTATCTGGCGCAGGTGGAATGCCGGGAGATGATGCGCACCTTCGCCCGGCTGGGCGCGCGGGTACCGATGCATTGCTCGGGCGTGGGCAAGGCGCTGTTGTCCGCACTGGCCCCGGCCGGCCTGGACCGGCATGCCGCCCGGCACGGGCTGGCCCGGATGACGGCGCGCACCGTGACGGGGCTGGCCGATCTTCACGCGGACTTGGCGGCGAGCCGCGCCCGCGGCTATGCCATCGATGACGAGGAACATGCCGTGGGACTGCGCTGCGTGGCCGCCACGGTCTTCAACGAACATGGTGATCCGGTCTGTGCGGTGTCCCTGTCCGGGCCCATGGCGCGCATCACGGATGGCCGCATCGCCACGCTGGGCGGCCTGGCGCGGGAGGCAGCCTTGCGCATCACGGCGGAGATTGGCGGCCGCCCCCCGGCAGATTTGGGTCCGGCCGGATGATGGCCGGATGATGTACGTGCCTTCGGCCTTGATAGGCCATTCGGAATAAAGCACAACGCTTAGCGTCAAGTCCCGGTTCAGGGGGTAGTATAAGGCTCCGGAATCGTTTTTGTTGATGGCAGGACAGGGTGAGTATGAGGAGTGACCAGCGGATACTGGTTGTCGAGGATGAATTTCTGATCGCCATTCATGTCGCCGACATCATGGCCGATCTGGGGTTCATCGTTGCCGGTCCCGTGGGCAGCGTCGGACAGGCCCTGACGCTGGCCGACCAGGACCGCATCGACGGGGCCGTCCTGGACGTCAACCTTTCCGGACAGTTGGTGTTTCCGCTGGCCGCGGCACTGGCTGAACGGGATATCCCCTTCATCCTGACCAGCGGATACGATGCCGGTGGCCTGCCGCCCGAATGGCGGTCACGACCCCACCTGCGTAAGCCGGTGGAGGAGCGGGAACTGGCCCGGTTGGCGCTGGCGACCTTCTGTCCGCAGATGCATGAGACGCTGTCCGACGCCTGACGGGCGCGATGGACGGGGAAGGGTGATGAAGTGCCGCGTATCCTGTTGGTGGAGGATAGTCCGACCCAGGCCCTGCGCCTGCGTCTCCTGCTGGAGGACGAAGGGTACGGCGTGGAACAGGTGGACAGTGCGGAAGCGGCCCTGCCGGTTCTGAACCGCACATTGCCGCACCTGCTGATCGTGGATCACCACCTGCCCGGCCTGCAGGGGGCGGATTTGTGCCGGCTGATCCGCCTGCATGTGGCCACCCTTTCCATGCCGATCCTGATGCTGACCGCGGACGAGACGCCGCAGCGTCAGCGGGAGGGGCTGGAAAGCGGGGCCGACGATTTCCTGCCGAAATCGACCGACCCGTCGCTGCTGCTGCTGCGGGTGGCGCAATTGCTGCGGCATGCGCGGCGCGACGCGGATGTCGATGTTCTGCCCCAAACCCATTTCCGCCAGCCCCAGGCCCTGATGGTGGGGTTCGACCCCGGCCCGGCAGAGGACCTGCGCGGCCTGCTGCTGGAGGAAGGTTGCCATATCCAGACCGTGCGGGAAGGTGCCACGGCGCTGCCCATGCTGGCCCACGGCGCCTTCGACGTGGCCTTGATCGCGGAAGTGCTGCCCGATATGGACGGGCTGGCGCTCTGCCGGCGCTACCACCGGGCCGACGATGCGCAGACAGCAATGATCCTGGCCCATCGCGGCGACCTGGATCAGCATTCGGTGCGCGACATCCTGGCCACGGGCGCCGACGACCTGTTCACCGAGGATGCACTGCCGCCGCTGCGGGCCCGGCTGCGGGCCATTCTGCGCCGCCGGTATCTGGAAGAGCAGAACCGCCGCCTGCTGGCCGATTTCCGCGAACGCGAGGGACGGGCCCTGCAATTGGAGGCGGAGCGCAACGCCGCCCGCACCCGCGCCCTGCTGGCCGATCAGTTGGCGGCAGCCAACCGGCGGCTGGCCGATCAGGCATTGATCACCACCACGATCACGCGCAACGTGCCGTCGGGACTGGTGCTGACCGACGCCGACGGCGTTGCCACCTATCTCAATCCGCCGGCCATGGAATTGCTGGGCGATGACGTGCCCAGTGCCGATCTTTTCGGTCGGCTGGGCCTGCTGCGCAAACCCGGTGCCGCCATCCCCGCCGTGGCGGAAGAAGCGGCATCGCTGGTTGCACCGGATGGGCGGGTGGTGCCCGTGCTGTTCTCCATCACGCCGCTGGACGGGGATCCGGGCCCGTCCGGGGCCGTTGTCCAGATCATCGATGTGACCGAACGCCGGCAGGCGGAGGAACGCCAGGCCCTGCTGATGGCGGAATTGTCGCACCGGGTGAAGAACACGCTGGCCACCGTCCTGTCCATCGGCAGCCAGACGCGCCGCCGGCACGCCACGACGGACGATTTCTGGCGCTCGTTCGAAGGGCGGCTGCGCGCCCTGTCGGAGACGCATAACCTTCTGGCCGACCATTTCTGGGAATGGGTGCGCCTGGACGAGGTGGTCCGGCACGAGGTCAATCCCTATGCCCAGGAACCCCAGGATGTCGATCTGGACGGACCCGTGGTGGAGTTGCGTCCCAAGGCAGCGCTGGCCCTGGCCCTGATCTTCCACGAACTGTCGACCAACGCCGCCAAGTACGGGGCCTTCTCACAGCCCGGCGGGCATGTCTGCGTGCGGTGGGCCCTGCCCGATGAACAGCCGGGCGATGCCGGGCCGCGCATCGTGCTGGATTGGAAGGAAACAGGTGGGCCACCCGCCAACCGGCCGGGACCGGCCGGTTTCGGGTCCACACTGATCCAGCGATCCATCGCCTATGAGCTTCAGGGCTCCTCCTCGCTGCTGTTCGAGGAGGATGGCATACGCTGCCATCTGGAATTCCCGATGGGGGACGTCATCCGCCGCCGGGCCGGGCGGGAGGGCGGCTGACCGCAGCGGCGCTGTCAGGCCGGTCGCGCAGGCAGATCAGCGTCTGCTGGCCGACCGCCACCATGCTGCGGCTGTCGGCAGTGCAGCCGAACACCTCCAACTGGCAGACGGTCAGGGTGCGCCCGGCCTTCACCACGCGGCCCACGGCTTCCAGATAGTCGCCCTGGCCGGGGTTCAGGAGGTTCAGCTTGAACTCCACGGTCAGGACCGAGCTGTCGGCTGGAAAGAGCGTGAAGCCCGCATAGCCGCCCGCGCTGTCCGCGATGGCCGAACTGCCGCCCGCATGAAAATAGCCATGCTGCTGTGTCAGTTCCGGTCGATAGGGCATTTGGATGATGGCCAGGCCATGGCCCAGCCGGTGCAGGCGCGCCCCCAGATGCGCCATCAGCCCCTGTCGGGCGAAACTGTCGCGCACCCTCTGTTCCACATCCGCCGTCAGTGGCGCCCCGATTTCCGCCATGCTTTCGGTCCTCCCGGCCTGGTTTGCAGTTCGAACCGATCCTATCGGCCGCAGATCGGGTTCAGGCATGAGAAAATCTGAACCAGGCGTGAAGGCGATTTCATCCTTGCCGGTATTGCCGATGCTGTCGGCCGCTCATGCTTGCCATCTGGCGACATGGTCCCGCACGAAAGCGATCCTTGCCGCCACGGGGGCAAGCGGCAAGGCGATCGGGCTGTAGCCATGGGCGCGATAGGCGTCCTCCATGGCGCGGCAGGTCGCCGCCGCTTCGTCCGCATCCTGGCGTCTCTCCGCGTCCTGTACATAGATCGCGGGCCAGGGCGGGGCCACGAAGACAAAGGGATGATAACGGAACAGAGATGCCGCCCGCGCGGCATGCCCCGGCACTGGCAGCCCGCAATGGCGCAGATAGCCGATGACGTCGATGATGCCGCGGTCGAAAACCACAGGCGCCTTGCCGTGGCGGCCGGCCTCATGATGGGACCGCATCTCCCAGCCCAGCATCTGTTCGGCAAACGACGCGCGATCGGCCCATGGCAACGCCGTGCCGGCAATGGCCATCTGGTCCCGGATGATGGCGCGTCCCGCTTCCGGCATGCATATCATGCCTTGGGCCTGCAGGGCTTCGGCCAGGGTGGTCTTACCTGATCCAGGGCCGCCGGTGATAACAAAATAGTTTTTCATTCAATATCTTATTGATGTTTGCTGAAGTGATCTGAAAGCGGATTCGGCTTGCCTCTCGGCGGATGCCGCCGGATGGCCGGGTGCCCAGGCCGGGATCTGCCCGGACAGCAGCCAGGCAAGCGCCACGGGCCACAGGCTATCCTTGAACCGGTCATGGAAGAAGGCGAAATGACCGATGGCCTTCTGGCCGATCTCACGCGGGGCGATACGCCAATGGGTCCGGTGGCTGTTCGTGAAATAGTCCAGCAGCCGGTCGATGGCCGTCACGGTGCCATGCGGATCATCTTCCAGCCCGATGGCCAGTGTGGGTGCCGTCACCTGACGGAAGCGCAGCGCCAGATGGTCGCCCTCCCGCTGGCCGTCATGCATGCGGCCGGGGCGGACCGTATCCTCGAACCGGGCGCGCATCCGGCTCCAGTCACGGACCACGCCGGCGGGCAGATCCTCCATCCAGCCCAGCCGCCGGGCCGGAAGATACCCCAGAAGGGCCGTCAGGGCGGGCATGACGAGATGCCATTTCACGACCATGCGCCAGCGCCGGTCGCCTGCATAGTCGCGCCAGTAAGCATATTGCGCGCCGACCGTCAGGATGCGCCGCACCACACCGTTGGACGGAGCCAGCCCGATGGCGAAGCCGCCGATGGAATGACCGACCACCTGCAATGGCTGGCCGGGAAAGGCGGCCTGGGCGTAGCGCAGCAGGGCCTCCAGGTCCTTCTCGCCCCAATCGGCCCAATCGGCCCTCAATCCGCGCAGGGACGATGGGCGCGACTCGCCGATGCCACGATAATCATAGGTCAGCACGTCGAAGCCATTGGCGTGGAGATAGGCCGCAAAGCGTGCGTAATAGCGGCAGCGCACGGCGGTTGCGGCCGTGATGACGACAAGCGGCCGGCCCGGGCGGCTTTCCCCATGGCTCCAGATGAAGCCGCCCAGCGGCATGCCATCGCCTGCCATGACGCGGAAGGGAACGCCGGTCCGGTCCTGCCGTGCCAGCGCGGGCGGGGCGATATCCGGCATGCTGTCCCTCCGTTTCCCGTCATCGCGTGATCGGGTACAGGATCGGGCCGGCCGGCGCCGCTGTCGAATGAACAAGTCCGGTTCGTGGCTGAGGCTTGTTCACCCGTGCCCGCAAGGGGTCAGGAGCGCTCCACCGCGCCGGGGAAACGGTCCACCTTGCGCAGGGCCGGGAACAGCACGCACCAGAGCGCCACGATGGCCAGCGTGCCCATGCCGCCGACAATGACCGAGATGCTGGCGCCCCACCAATGGGCTGTGACGCCGGATTCGAACTCCCCCAACTGGTTGGACGCACCGATGAACAGGCTGCTGACGGCGCTGACGCGGCCGCGCATGTCGTCGGGCGTTTCCAGTTGCACCAGTGATTGCCGGATGAAGACGCTGATCATGTCCACCGCCCCCATGACGACCAGGGCACCGCCGGCCACCAGTGCCGACGCGGTGGAACCGAAGATGATGGTGCAGATGCCGAACACGGCCACACTGACATAAAGCGTCAGGCCCACGCGCCGGCGCACGGGCCGGAAGGCCAGGAGCAGGCCCGTGGCCAGCGCCCCGACCGAGGGGCTGGCCCGCAGCAGGCCGACCATTTCCGGTCCGGCATGGAACTGGTCCTTGGCCAGTACCGGCAGCAGTGCTGTCGCCCCGCCCAGCAGCACGGCGAACAGGTCCATGGAGATGGCGCCCAGCACGATGGGCTTGCCCCAGATGAAGCGGAAGCCCGCGAACAGCGTTTCCAGGCTGATCTTCTTCACCGCCTCGGGCCGGACCCTGGGGGCCAGCCTGATGAAGCAGACCAGGGTGAAGGCCACGGCGAACAGGCCGGCGCTGACCGCGAAGACCCAATGGCCGATCAGGCCATAGATCAGCCCGCCAAGGGCCGGGCCCACGATGGCCGCCCCCTGCCATGCTGTTGAATTCAGGGCCACGGCGCGCGGGAAGATGGCGCGCGGCACAAGGTTGGGGACCAGGGATGCGGCCGCCGGCATTTCGAATGCCCGGGCGGTGCCCAGGATGATGACGGCAATGAAGGCTGGCCAGATGGCGCTGTTGTCGTCCCACAGGGCGAACCACAGAACCAGCATGGCCGTCACTTCCAGCCCCTGGCAGAAATTGATGACCCGGCGCCGGTCGAACCGGTCCGCCACATGGCCCGTGACCAGCACCAGCAGGATGGATGGCAGGAATTCCGCCAGCCCGACGAAGCCCAGCGCCATGACACTGCCCGACACGTCATAGATGCGCCAGCCCGTGGCCACGATCTGCATCTGCAAGGCCAGGATCGAACAGATGCGGGCGAACCAGTAAAGCCGATAGGGCACATAGGCGAAGGGACTGGTCGGCTGATCGACCGGAGAAGCGTCGGACATGGAACCGGGACCGGGTGGCGGGCGGGCGGGCGGGCGGGCGGGCGGGAACTATGCGCCGCGCCCTTGCGGTGCGATAAGGGCGCATCCTGCAAGGCAGGGCCGCGCGGGACCGTTGGCATGGGGGAAGGGAGCGGCGGGGATTCTGGCGGCAATCATGTGTTCCGTCATGTTTTTTCAACCGCTTGCGCATGCTGAAATCGGTTCGGTACGGCGTTCGCAGGCCCTATGATGGGATTCGCTTTCAGGGGGACCGGATGTCGATCAAGGATGATGTGGTTGTGCGCGTGGCCCAGCGCCGGGACGTGCCGGAGATGGTGGCCTTGCTGGGCGATGACATGCTGGGCCGCACCCGTGAGCAGGATGGCGACCTGGAACCCTATTACGAGGCCTGGGACGAGATCATGCTGGACCCCAGCGCGGAAATCCTGGTGCTGGACCTGGACGGGCGCGTCATCGGCATGGCGCAGTTGAATTATGCCCGCGGCCTGGGTCGCCGCGGCATGCGCCGCTGCACCATCGAGGCGGTGCGCGTCGCTTCGTCCTTCCGGTCGAAGGGGCTGGGCGCCGTCCTGATCGAGAATTGCCTTGATATGGCACGGGCACGCGGCTGCGGGCTGGTGCAGCTTGCCACCGACAAGCGACGGACCGATGCGCACAGGTTCTACCAGCGCCTTGGCTTTGATGCTTCGCATGAGGGCATGAAGCTGTATTTGTAACGGACGGTAGCCAGAATGACGGCTCCCATCCGTTGACCAGGAGATTGCAGTACATGTCCAGCGCTTCCACCCCCGTCCGCGTCGCCATCCTTGGCGCTTCCGGCTATACGGGTGCCGAGCTGATGCGATTGCTGCTGCGCCATCCCCATGTGCGCATCACCGCCCTGACGGGGGAGCGGGCGGCCGGCAAGCCGGTGGCCGAGGTGTTCCCCCACCTGGCCCCCTACGACCTGCCGGCCCTGACACGGATCGCCGATGTGGATTGGACGGGGGTTGATTTCGTCTTCTGCGGTCTGCCGCACGGCACCACGCAGGAAGTGATCGCCGCATTGCCGGCCCATGTCCGGATCTGCGACCTGTCGGCTGATTTCCGCCTGTTCGATGTCGCCACCTATGCCGAATGGTATGGCCATGCCCACAAGGCCCCGGTCTTGCAGGAAACCGCCGTCTATGGCCTGGCCGAGATGGCGCGTGACCAGGTGGCCGGGGCGCGGCTGGTGGCCAATCCCGGCTGCTATCCGACCGCATCGCTGCTGCCGCTGCTGCCGCTGCTGCGCCAGGGACTGATCGCCGGTGATGACATCATCATCGATGCCAAGTCCGGCGTGTCGGGTGCCGGCCGCGATGCCAAGCAGGGCAGCCTCTATTGCGAGGTCGCCGAGGGCATGCATGCCTATGGCATCGCATCCCACCGCCACGCGCCGGAGATCGAGCAGAGCCTGGGCTGGGCCGCGGGCCGCACCGATCTGCGGGTTGCCTTCACCCCGCATCTGATCCCCATGAACCGGGGCATGATGGCCACCACCTATGTCCGCCTGAAGGACGGGGCAACGGCCGCCGACCTGCGCGCGACCCTGGAACAGACCTATGCGGGGGAGGCATTCGTCAAGGTCCTTTCCCCCGGCGTCGGCCCGCAGACCCGTCACGTGACCGGGTCCAACCTGGCTTTGATCAATGTCTTCCCCGACCGCATCCCCGGCCGTGCCATCCTGGTATCGGTCATCGACAACCTGATGAAGGGCGCTTCCGGTCAGGCCGTGCAGAATTTCAACATCATGCACGGCTTCGACGAAACGCTCGGCCTCGACGTTATACCGGTGTTCCCATGATCCAGACCCGTGCCATCCCGACCGTCCTGCCTTACCAGGGCAAGGTTCCCGTCATCGATCCGACGGCGTTCCTGTCCAACGCCGTCGTCATCGGTGACGTTGAGATCGGTGCCGGCAGCAATATCTGGTTCAACGTGACCATCCGGGGCGACGTGCATTCCATCCGCATCGGAAAGAACACGAACATCCAGGATGGCAGCGTCGTGCATTGCACCAAGAACCGGTTCAGCACGACGATCGGCGACAATGTCACCATCGGTCACCTGGCCCTGCTGCATGGCTGCGTGGTGGAGGATGGGGCCTTCATCGGCATGAAGGCCTGTGTCATGGACGGGGTCGTCGTGGAGTCGGGCGCCATGGTCGCGGCGGGGGCGCTGGTCACGCCGGGCAAGCGGGTGAAGTCCGGGGAATTGTGGGGCGGCAGCCCGGCCCGCTTCCTGCGCGCCCTGACGGAAGAGGACCTGCGGATACAGATGTCCATCGCCCCGCATTACGCGGAAATGGCGCAGACCTATCTGGAGGAGGTCGGCGGCGGCGTCGAATGACGCGGCCGCATGCCGTCCGTCAGAATGCCATGGCCGGGGGGCGGTCAGCGTCCCCGGCGGCTGACAATGTAATAGACCGCCCCCACCACGCCCCAGGCCGACAGCATGGCATAGGGGCGCCAGTCCGCCTCGAACCCCACGACAATCAGCACCAGTGACGACAAGGTTCCCAGGCCTGCTACCAGCAGCATCTGGGGCTTGGGCAGCTTGAAGCCGGCACGGTCATACAGATCGGGATGGTCCCGGGTGACGCGGGCCGCCGCCAGACAGATGGTGCCATATTTGACCAGATTGGGAATGTTCACCGCCAGGAACAGGAATGTGAGTTCCATGGGCAGGAACAGGCCCACGCAGCCCAGCGCGAAAACGGCCAGCAATGCCATGTAGGGCGTCTGCCAGGTCGGATGCACACGGGCCAGCGCTGCCGGCAGCACGCCCGCCCTGGCCATGGCGAACAGGCTGCGGCTGAACAGCATGAAAAGGCCGTTCAGGGACTTGCCAATGGAAGCGGTGGCGGCCAGCACGATCAGCGGAATGGCGGCCGGGCCCATGAAGCGCTGCGCCGCCTCCAGGATCGGTGCCTCGCTGGCGCCCAGGTCACCGGCCCCCAGTACGCCCAGCGCCACGAAGGCGACGCCCAGATAGAGCAGTGTCGCCGACCCGATCGACAGGGCGATGCCCAGCGGGATGTTGCGGCGGCTGTTCTTCACTTCGCTGCCGGCCTCCGTCGCCGCCTCGATCCCGGCAAACAGGCCGGTCAGGATGGGGGCGGCGGCGATCACGGCCATCCAGCCGTGCGGTGTGAAAGGCGTCAGGTGCGACAGGTCGACTGCCGTGCCGGCACCCCAGACGATGAATATCGCGAACAGCACCACCACCAGGGCCATCAGCACCTTCTGCGCCCGGGCCGCGATATGCACCCCGAACAGATTGGCCAGCAGGGCCATCACGAACAGGGCGAACATGGTGGGTTTGGTTGGCAAGGGCACGATCATGGAGAGATAGCGCACCAGCACCAGGGCCAGCACGACCATGGCCCCCATATTGGCCACCAGCCGCAGCCAGGTGATGAAGAAGGCCACCTTGGGATGAACGAACCGCGCCGGCCATTCATAGGATGCGCCGGAAACGGGCAGGGTGGAGCCCAGGAAGGCATAGCTGACGGCGATCAGGAAGATCGGCAGCGCACCGACCAGAACCGATAGCAGCATGGCCGGCCCCGCCAGCCCCGCCGCCGGCGCCATGGCCGAGAAGATGGCCACCCCCACGGCCGATCCCAGGCCCAGCGCCACCACGCCCCCCAGATCGATACCCTGCCGCAATTCCGGTGCATCGGGGATAGGCTTGGCATCTGTCATCACGGGGCGTTCCTGGTTCTGGCTGCTTCATGCGCGGTTCATGCGGCTCTGCCGCTGTTCTGGCAGGATAGGGTATGCGGGTGGGGAAGTTTTTCCGGGTTTGGGCCGGTTGTGGAAGTTTCTATGCCCCTTGGATGCCGGCAGCACCCCTGGATGGAATGGGGTCTGTTATCCGGGTATGCCATCCGGGTATGCCTGTTACGGCGCTGGCGGTCTGCGGCCGATCGATATTATCCTCGGTATGATCTGTTTCCGGAAAGTTGATACCGGATAATGCCCGATCATTGGATAATGATATTGGGAATATCCCCAAGCCGGGATCAGCATGCCGGACGGGTGAGATTACAGGGAGCCAGGGGAAATCCATGTCCGAGGAACTATCCGCCGCAGATATCCGCATTCTGGAGCAGTTGCAGAAGGATGCGTCTCTCTCCACCGGCGAACTGGCGGATAAGGTCGGCCTGTCCCAGTCGCCCTGCTGGCGCCGCCTGCAGCGGTTGAAGGAGGAAGGCTATATCAAGGGGCAGGTGGCCCTGCTCAACCGGGAAAAGCTGGGCCCGGGCATGGTGATCTTCGCCGTCATCAAGATGACGACGCTGACGGACGAACAGCGCGCGCAGTTCATACGAACCATCGAGCTGACGCCACAAATCCTTGAATGCTATACAATTTTTGGGGAAATGGACATCATGCTGAAGGTCGATGCCATGTCCATGCCCTGGTATCAGGAATTCATCTTCAATGTGCTTCTGAAGCTGCCGGGCGTGGTGGATGTGCAATCCACCGTGACCTTGAAGGAGATGAAATACACCACGGCCCTGCCGCTGCGCGGCGGCAAGGCCTTGTAGCCCGCCTATCGCCGCTTCGGTCCGATAAGGGACCAGTAGCGGGAGGGAAACAGGCGCTGGAACAGTTCGGCCATGCGGGCATCCCGGCCCACCAGCACGCGGTCACGGCGCTGTTCGATGGCTCTGACGATGATCTCCCCGGCTTCGGCCGGCGGCATCTTCAGCATGCGCCCCGCCAGAGCCTTCTGCTCCGCCCGCATTTCCGGCGTCATGTCCTTGTGCTGGCGCGCGCTGGCGGCGATGGCGGTGGCGACCCCGCCCGGATGCACGACCGTTACGCCGATCCGGCTGCCGGCCAGTTCATGGCGCAGGGCTTCGCTGAAGCCGCGCACGGCGAACTTGCTGGCGGCATAGGCGGCCTGTCCCGGCGGCGCGATGATGCCGAAGATGCTGGACAGGTTCACCAGCCTGGCATCGTCGCTGTCCGACAATAGCGGCAGGAAGGCGCGGGTCATGCGCACGACACCCTGGAAATTGATATTCATCAGCCAGTCGAAATCCGCCGCCGACACCTGCCGGAATGTACCGCTTAACGCCACGCCGGCATTGTTGACCAGGATGTCGGCGCCGCCATGTTCGGCCGTCACCAGGGCCGGGAAGGCCGCGATGGCGGCAGCGTCGCCGACATCCAGCGCATAGGCACTGGCAGGGACGCCATGATCACCGGCGGCGGTCAGGGCGGTGGCCTTTGCCGCGTCGGGGTCGATATCAGTCAGTACCAGCCCGCAGCCGCGCCGGGCCAGGGACATGGCAATGGCGCGGCCGATGCCGCCGCCGGCGCCGGTGATCACGGCCGTGCGGCCTTGCAGTCGCATGGGTCGGGTCATGGTGTGTCCCCATCGGGTCGGGTCCGGCCCGGGCCATGGAAGGCCAGGGTGCCGTCGGCGGGGCCGGACAGGTGGAAGGAGGCGAGATCGGCCAGATAATTCTGATGCACGCGCCAGGGCGGATTTTCCCCCTGGGCCGGCAGATGCGGGGCTGCGCGCAGGACATAACCGGAATTGAAGCCCAGCAGAGGTTCCCGGCCCGGCCCGGCCGTTGCCGACCGGGGCACGCAGACCGTCAGCCCCTGCCGGTCCATATGGTTCAGCAGGCGGCAGACCTGCCGCGCCGTCAGATCGCATTTCAAGGTCCAGGAGGCGTTCACATAGCCGAAGGCCAGGGCGAGGTTCGGCACATCGCCCAGCATCATGCCCCGGTAGACCAGACGGTCGGCCAGATCGACGGGCACGCCGTCAACCCGCAATTCCGCCCCGCCCAGCAGACGCATCTCCAGGCCTGTGGCCGTGACGATGATGTCCGCCGGCAGTTCCTCCCCCGTTTCCAGCCGGATGCCATCGGACGTGAAACCGGTGATGCGACCTGTGACGATGCCCGCGCGGCCCGTCTTGAGTGCCGCGAACAGGTCTCCGTCGGGGACCAGGCAGACACGCTGGTCCCAGGGGGCATAGGCCGGTGTGAAATGCCGGTCGACATCGATGCCGCTGCCAAGCGCCGCGCGGATGGCCTCGATGATGTGCCGCTTCACCTGCTCCGGCCGCCTTTTGGCCAGCCGGTAGGTCAGCAGGCTCCACCCGATATATTTCCAGCGCACCAGGGCGGAGGCCGGACCGTCCGGCAGCCAGCGGTAAAGGCGGTCGGCCAGACCATCATGCCGCGGCCGGGAGACAATATAGGTGGGGGAGCGCTGCAGCATCGTCACCTGAGCGCCCCGTTCCGCCAGGGCCGGCACCAGGGTCACGGCCGTGGCCCCGCTGCCGATGACGATGACGCGGCGGCCGGCCAGGGGCAGGTCCTGCGGCCAGTGCTGGGGATGGACGATGCGGCCCCCGAAACTGTCGGCCCCCGGAAAATCCGGTGCGAAGCCGCGGTCATAGCGATAATAGCCGCTGCACAGATAAAGAAACGCGCAACGGACCCGCCGGTCCCCGTCCGGCGTGGACAGCGTCACGGTCCACGCCTGTTCGTCGCTGGACCAGTTGGCCGCCGTGACCCGGCAGTTGAAGCGGATATGGGACATCAGCCCATAGGCCCGGGCCGTATCCTCGATATAGTCGCGGATGGCGGGCCCATCGGCGATGGCCGCCTTTCCCTTCCAGGGACGGAAGGGAAAGCCCAGCGTATGCATGTCGCTGTCGGACCGGATGCCGGGATAGCGGAAAAGGTCCCACGTGCCGCCGATCCGGTCGCGCGCTTCCACGATGGCCCATTTCTTCTGCGGGCAATGCATGGTCAGGCGGCAGGCGGCATCGATGCCGGACAGGCCGGCCCCGACGATCAGCACATCCAGCTTCTCGATCGGGTCCTGGTCGGCATAGGGGGGGGATTGGGTATCGGGGGGCATCGATGCCTCCTATTATTTACATTAATGTAAATATCATGGGTGGTCGGTCAGGCAAAGCACTTTCCGTAGGGGAAAGTGGACCGTTTGCGATCCCTTGACGGCTGCTGAAACCCTCGACCGGCGGCGGATGCCGTCCTATGGTGGCCACCATGCCGACAGAGAATCCGCCCCCAACCCGGCGCCCGCGCCGTACACCCGAGGAAGTCCGCCGTCTGGCGCTGGAGGCAGCGCGCGCCTGCCTGCTGGAGGCCGGCCCCGGTGCCTTGACGTTGCAGGAGGTGGGACGGCGGATCGGCATGACGCATGTCAACCTGATCCACCATTTCGGATCGGCGGCGGGTCTTCAGGCGGCGCTGATGGGCAGCATGCTGGAAGATCTGAACGACGCGCTCGGCAAGGCCGTCGCCAAGATCCTGTCGGAGGAGCCGGCGGCCCAGCGGGAAATGATCGACCTTGTGTTCGATGCCTTCGACCAGGGCGGCGCTGCGAAACTGGCGGCCTGGATCACATTGAGTGGTGAGACGGACCGGTTCCAGCCCATCCGCATGGCGGTTCAGTCGCTGGTGGATGATATCGGGCGCCGTCTGCCGCCGGACAGCGAGGTCACCATCGGGCGTATCAAGTCCAGCATCCTGTTCATCGCGCATAATGCCTTTGCTGATGCCCTGATCGGGGGTTTCATGCGGGACACGCTGGACCGGGAACCCGATGCGGCCCGCAAGATGGTCGCCCGGCTGCTGCCTTCCTTTTATTGACGGGCTGTTTATTGTCGGGTTCCGGTTCTGTCCGGAGGCCCCGTACCCCTGCCGTCCGGGGTGGCGGGAGGGGTACGGGGGAAGGGATCACCGTCGCGGGTCAGGGTAGCGTGGCGGCACCGCCGCTGACCCTCAGGCGGCCCTGCTGGCGGATATCGCCGGCGGAACTGCCGACCAGCAGCGTGTAGTCGCCGGGCTTCACCCGCCATTGCCCCGTTTCCTCATCCCAGGCCGCAAAGGCGCGCGGATCAAGGGTGAGGCTGACCTGCCGGCGCTCACCGGGCTGCAAGGCGACCTTGGTGAAGGCGCGTAACTGCCGGAGAGGCTCCGCCGCATCCCGGCTGGCCGGGGCGACATAGAGCTGCACCACCTCCTGCCCCGCCGGGCCGGCACTGTTGCGCAGGTCCAGCGTGACCGTCACCGGTTGCCCGCCGCGGATGCGCGATGGGGCCTTCAGCCTGCCATAGCTGAAGGTGGAGTAGGAAAGCCCGTGCCCGAAGGGATAGAGCGGCGTCACGCCCCGGGCCTCCAGCCCGCGATAACCCACCAGCAGCCCTTCGGCATAATCGCTGTCCAGGGCGGCCAGATCCATGGGGATATCGCCGTCCGCCGCCGGAAAGCTGACGGGCAGCCTGCCCGACGGATTGGCCTTGCCGAACAGCAGGTCGGCCAGGGCGCGCGACCCTTCCTGTCCCGGCAGCCAGAGCTGCAGGATGGCCCCGGCCTCGTCCTTCCAGGGCATGGTGACGGCGGCGCCGCTGTTCACCACCACGACGGTGCGCCCGTTCGCGGCAGCCACGGCCCTGACCAGCCTGTCCTGCTCACCCGGCAGGGCCAGCGTCGTGCGGTCATAGCCTTCCCCTTCGGTCATGGAGGAGGAACCGACCAGCACGATCGCGGCATCCGCTTCCCGCGCGGCAGCGACCGCTGCTTCGAACGCCGGAAGCGGCTGCCGGATGCCCAGGACCAGCGCTTCGTATGGTGTCTGGCCCGTCGCATAGTCGAGCTGGAGCCGGTAACCGCGCCCGGCTTCCAGGTCCAGGGCAACGGTGCGGCGCAGGACGGGAAAGCCGATCACGTCACGTGGATCGGGTTGTCCCTTCACCGACCGGTCCAGGATCGTCTGGCCATCCAGCGACAGCACCGCACGGCCCGTCCCGCGCACGCTGAATTCGTGCCGTCCGCTGCGCTCCGGCCAGAACCAGCCCGACCAGCGCAGACCGGCATAGCCGATCGTCTTGGCATCGGGCACATTGCCGGCGATCCGCTTGACGAAGGTCGTTGCCTCCTCGCTGCGCAGCGGCGGGCCGGCCAGATCGGCCGTGGCGAAATAGTCCGCCTGCAACCCCCTGCGGCTGCGGGCCTCATCGGGGCTCAGCATGGCGGCATCGGCGGCGGGCGGCGTTTCCTCGTTATCCACGCCTTGGGCATGGATGATGCGGGTGCCGGGCAATGCCTCCCGCAGGGCAGCCAGCGGAGTGGGGATGGAGGCAAAGGGCACCACGGCCGAACTGCCGCCGCCCTGGACGCGGATGACATCGGCATTCGGGCCGATGACGGCCAGTGTGCGGATATCGGACGGCAGCGGCAGCAGGTCCTTGTTCTTCAGCAGCACGATCGCTTCACGCGCGGCGGTGCGGGCCAGTTCGGCATGGGCGGACTTCATGTCGGCCGGGATGGTGCCGTCGCCGCCTTCCCTGACCGTGGATCGCAGGATCAGGCGCAGCACGCGGCCGGCATTCTCGTCGATCTGGTCCAGGCCGACCTCGCCCTTTTCGACGGCCTGACGCAGCTTGTCTCCGAAATGGGCGGGCGGTCCCGGCATTTCCAGGTCCAGGCCCGCATTTGCGGCCGCCGCCGTGGCGTGGGTGGCGCCCCAGTCGGAAACGACCATGCCCGGATAGCCCCATTCCTTCTTCAGCAGGTCGGTCAGCAGCCAGCGGTTCTGCGTGGCATAGGTGCCGTTCAGCTTGTTGTAGGAGGCCATGACCGACCAGGGGTCGGCCTGCTTGACCACCGTTTCGAAGGCCGGCAGGTAGATTTCCCGCAGCGCGCGGGCCGACAGCCTGGCATTCACGAAGAAACGGTTGGTTTCCTGGTTGTTGGCGGCGAAATGCTTCAGGGAGACGCCGATCCCCTTCGCCTGCACACCCTGGACATAGCCCAGGCCCATCTGTGCCGAAAGGTGCGGGTCTTCCGAATAGGTTTCGAAATTTCGGCCCCATAGCGGGGTGCGCACGATGTTCACCGTGGGGGCCAGCAGTACCGACGCGCCGTGGGCCCGCGCCTCGTCCGCGATGGCCCCGCCGACCCGGCCGGCCAGTTCCGGATTCCAGGTTGCCGCCACGGCCACACCCACCGGGAACACGGTGGCCGGTATGTCATCGTGCGAGCGTACCCCGGTCGGCCCGTCGGTCATCTTGATCGAGGGCACGCCCAGCCGGGGCACGCCATTCAGTTCCATGATGCCGGCCCCGGCGAGAAGATCGATCTTCTCGTCCAGGGTCATCTGCCGGATCAACTCATCGACCTTCACGGTCAGTGCGGCGTGGGTCTGGCCGGCTGCCGCGGGGGCGGCATCGCCGGCCAGGGCGGGGGCCGGAAGATGACAGGTCATGGCCAGCGCGATGCCGGCCACCGCCAACCGGCCCAGCAAAGGCCTTCTCATTGGACCTCCGCCAGGGCGGCTTCGGTCTTGGCGAGCAATTCGTCGGTCAGGTGCCCCCCGGAATAGGGCTGAAGCTGGCGCAGGGAAAGGCCCTTCACCATCTCGTATTGCGGGATTTCCAGCAGGCCGGGCAGTGTGCTGGTCAGCGCCGCCTTGGCGCCTTCATGCGCGGCCAGTTCCTCGATCGGCGTATCGAGCGAAAATTTCGCTTCGGCCGCTGACGTCTGCGCGGCGGCCGTCTGGGCGGCCACGACGGGCACGGGCAGAAGGATCGCCATGGCGGTGAGAAGGGGGAGCAGGGTCTTCATTGGTCGCGTCTCCTGGATATGGCCGTTCCGTTTGACGGCTGCTTGTCGGGATGGGGTGCCTTGGCCGGGATGTCGCCCCTTCTGCATCAAGGCTGTTGCGGATCGGTGCAGATGAAATTGGTGGCGTCGTCGGTGGACCCGCTTCCCGTCCAGCGTGCCACCTGCGGATAGGCACAGAGCGGACGGGTACGCAGCGGCTTTGCCGGCAGGCCGAGATAGCCGAACATGTCGTTGTCATATTTTGTGGCGACGATACGGTCCGGGGCCGGGCCGCCCTGGCGCCACTGGTCCAGCGCTGCCAGCCCGTCGAAGACATTGGGGCCGGGGCCGGCCAGGCAGTGGGACATGCCGGGCGCCATGAACAGCCGCACCGAACCGGCGGCCTTTGCGCCGCTGGCCTCCAGCACGTCACGGTAAAAGTTCACCGTGTTCTGCGGCGGTATCGCGGCGTCGCCATAGCCGTGATAGAGGATCAGTTTGCCTCCGGCGGCGAAGAAGCGGCCCAGGTCGGGGCCGCCGGGCGTGATATCCGCCTGGATGGCCTGCGCCAAGGGATAGTCGGTCTCCAGGTTGAAATCCGCGGTCGTCCATTGCGGATTGCCATGCACGAAATAACGATAGAACTCGGTCGCGAACCGGCCCTGCTGTGCGCCCGGTCCTGTCAGCCAGAGATCCCAGGCGCCGGGCGTGGCCTCCGCCCCGGGCATGAAGCCGGGGAAGAAGGGACGGCCCTGCCCATCATGCGGTCCACGGTAAAGGGCGCGGGCCGATTGAACCTGCGCGGCCGTCAGGCAATCCGCGGCGTCACCCTGGCGGCAGGTCAACACGCCGGGGTCGAAGGCGCAGCGGCGCGGATCGTCGATCACACCGTCCACCACGCCATCATCCGCATCGCACCGGGCCAGCGCGGCTTTCTGCAGTAGTGGCAGCTTCGCGTTGGGAATGGCGCCGCCCGGCCGCCCGAACACGGCCCGGTCGTTCATCGCCTTGGCTGTGGCCAGCCGTGCCCAGGGCATGGCGGGCGCCCCCGCCAGGATGGCGTCATAATCGTCGGGGAAGCGCGAGGCTTCCATCAGCGCCTGACGCCCGCCATCCGAACAGCCATGGAAATAGCTGGCGGACAGGCGGCTATCATAGTAGGCGGCGATGACCCGCTTGGCCGTGGCCGCCGCCAGGTGATTGGCCCGCCAGCCATAATCGCGGATCCGTTCCGGCTGGCCCTGTGCCCAGGTGGCGTCGACATCGCTTTTGGCATGATGCCCCATGTCGCTGCCCACAGACGCATAGCCCCTGGCCACGCCGCCGCGCATCAGCAGTGACGGCACCATCATGTTGCTGCCGAAGCCGCCATTGCCCGCCCCCAGCAGCTTGCCGTTCCAGGCGGCCGCCTCCGGCAGCCAGACCTCGACCCGGATGGAAGAGGCCGGCGTCGGTGTCAGGCGCACCTGGACGCGGCAGAAGGCGGCGGGGGCCGGCAGGCCGATCGCGCCCTTGTCCGGCGTGACAGTGGCACCGGCCGTCACGGATGTCGCGGCTTCGACCGTGCCGTCCACCAGGGGCAGACCGGTCAACTCCTCGCACTGCGCGATGCGCGGGATGGCGGGAGGCGGTTCGACGGGGGTTCGGGCACAGCCGGCCAGAAGGGCGGCGATCGCCCCCATGGTCAGCAGCCCGGAATGGAAAAGGTTGTTTTTCATTTGGACAACAGTCCCCTGCTATCGAGCCAGGCCGCCAGGCGTGCCGTCCATTCGTCCGTAGGCTTGCCCTGCGGCTTCATGCCGAAGCCATGTCCGCCCGTCGGATAGGTGGTCAGGGCCACATCGCGGCCCGCGGCGCGCCAGGCATCGGCCAGGCGGGTCGTTTCCTTGTTGGATATGTTGTCATCCTCTGCCACCAGCGCGAAAAGGGGCGGGACCCCGGCAGGAACCGACAGCGGGTCGGGCAAAAGGCCGGGATATATCGCCATGGCGAAGTCGGGCCGGCTTGCCGGCTCCCCCGCCAGGATGGTCCAGACGGCAACGGCCCCGCCCGCGGAAAAGCCCATCAGGCCGATCCGGTCCGGCTTCACGCCATAGCGCGCCGCCTCCGCCCGCACATGGCGGACGGCCTGCTGGCCATCGGCCGTGGCCAAGGGACGCAGCGGGGCGAGTGCCGCCTCCATTTCTGCCGGCTTGGAAATGCGCTGGAACAGTTTCAGCGCCACATCCTCGCCCGTCGGGATCAGGCGGTAGCGCAGCACGAAGGCCGTGATCCCCATCCCGTTCAGCCATTTGGCGACGGCGATACCTTCGTTCTCGATCGACAGCATATGGAACCCGCCACCCGGTGCCACGATGACGGATGTGCCATTGGCCTTGCCGGGGTCGGGCTGGAAAACCAGCAGCGACGGGTTGGAGACGTTGCGCGCGATGGTGCCGAAGGGCATTCGGTCCTCCGTCACCTCCGGCCGCGTACCGGCGATGGTGCCTGGCGCCCCCTGGGGCCAGAGCGGGATGGCAGTGCCCTCCGACAGGGTCACGGCCCTGGCACAGCCGGCCAGCATCATGCCTAGGCTGCCGATGGTGAAAAGACGTCGGGAAAGGGACATCATGGCGTGGCCTCCCGTGCGGCGGTGATGGCGGTGATGACCGGTTCTGCGGCGGAAACGGCCTTTGTCTCCACACCGATGGACAGCATCTGCGGCCGGGCCGCGTCATAGCGTGGCCAGGCGGGCAGATCGCCGCCATTGGGGTCGCCCGTTTTCGCGAAGCGGGCCCACAGGTCGGCCATCAGGCGTGCGGTCGCCCGGTCGGCCGGCGCCGGTTCGTCACCGGCATGGCCGAGTGTTTCGAAATGATAGGGCATGTCGGTGGCATGGCCGGCACCGCTATCCTTTTCCCGCTTGGCTTCGGCAACATAGCCGAAGCGGTAAAGCCAGGTGGGGGCACCCGCCGCCGCATGGCGGCGGGCCAGCGCCACCGATGGTTCAACAAAGACAACATCGCTGGCGATGGAACGCCGCATGGCACCGGCGGAACCATAGGCGGCCTGCACGGCATCCTTGTTGATCTCCACAGCCTTCAGGTGGGGACCATTCAGGAACATGCGGAACAGGCCGGGCACAAAGCTGAATTCATCATCATTGGCCCCGACGATAAGGGGAACCGCCGGCTGTGCGCCGGCTGCGAACCGGGCCATCAACTCGCCATCGATGATCCGCCCGTCGGTGATGGGGCCGGAATAGGTCTTTTCCTCCTTGTCCAGCAGGGTGATGCCGCCGCGCACCTTGTCCGCCGGCAATGCCCGCAGGCCCGCCACTCCGTCGGCGGCACCGGCGGCCTTGGCGAAGGCGACACCACGGGCCTCCGCCGCCGCCAGACCGGGCCAGGCATCCCGCCCGCCGCCGGAAATGACCGCCGCCTTCTGGAACAGGCCGCGTGCCGAAGATGAGGCCATCAGGCGCGCCACGGACTCCCCGCCCGCCGATTCCCCGATGAAGGTGATGTTCGCCGGGTCGCCGCCGAAGGCCGCGATATTGCGCTGGACCCAGTGCAAGGCCGCGATCTGGTCCATGAATCCCCAATTGCCCGTCGGCCCGTCACCGCTTTCGGCCGTCAGGTCCGGATGGGCGAAGAAGCCGAAGCGTCCGAGCCGGTAATTGAAGGTGACGACGACAAGACCCCGGCCGGCCAGGCCGGCCCCGTCCATGACGGGGTTTGCGGCGCTGTCGGTGACGAAGCCGCCGCCCGGCACCCAGACCAGGACGGGCAGGGGCCTGCCGTCGGCACCGGCCGTATCGGGGGCCCAGACATTCAGATAAAGGCAATCCTCGGCCGGTGGCTGTGCCGGCTTGGCGCCGGGAAGGGGGTTCTGCATGCAGTCCGGGCCGAACCTGTCGGCCTTGCGCACCCCGTCCCAGGTGGCCGGCGGGGCCGGTGGCCGCCAACGCAGGCCGCCAACCGGCGGGGCGGCATAGGGAATGCCCCTGAAGGCGTTCACACCACCGGCTTGAACGCCTTCAATGCGCCCGCCCTCCACCGCCACGTGCGTGCCGGCCGCTGCCGGCGCGGTGGTCAGAAGCAGGGCCGTGACCAGGGCGATGATAGTCGAGCCTTTCATCGGGCGCCCTCCGTGGTGAAGCGGTGCGTGCCCGGTTCCACCGAATAGATGGTGAAGCGATCATTCCCGCCGGTGCGCCTTGCACCCTTGGGCACCGCGCGCACCGGGCCGAACCGCCGGGGCACCCATATGTCGCCCACACTGTTCGCCGGCACCTGCACCGTCAGGGTCAGCGCACCGTTCTCCACACGCCAGGCACTGGCGGCACGGCCGTGGACGGTCTGCATCGTGGCTTCCGCCCAGGCCAGCCCGTCGGGGATCTCCGGCCGGACAAGAACGCGCTTGTAGCCGGCATCACCGGGTCGCAGCCCCGCCAGGCGGGTGCGCATCCAATCGCCGATGGACGAGAAATAATGGTGGTTGCGGGACCGGCTGTTCAGGCTCCAGGTCTCGAACATGGTCTGGTGGCCGTTTTCGATCCACCAGCCCCAGCCCGGCTCGTCCGTGCGGGTGGCGATCCGGTAAGCCAGATCGGCATGGCCATGGTCGCTCAATACCTCCAGCAGATATCGCGTGCCGAACACGCCGGTGCGCAGCCCGTTCTTCTCCGCATCGGCGGCGATGGCGGCGGCCACCGACGCTTCCTGCCCGTCCGGCACCATGCCGAAGGCCAGCGGCAGGACATTTTAAATCTGCGTGGGCGGCCCCGCCACGCCCTTGCCGTCCATGGTGCGGTACCAGCCATTGCCGGCGTCCCAGTAACGGGCGTTGTAGGCCGCGCGGATGGCATTGGCCAGGGCACGGTAGCGGGCCGCATCCCCGTCGGCGCCGATCACCGCCGAACTGCGGGCCAGCAGATCGGCTTCCAGGAAGAAATAGGCGCTGGTCACCGCATCGATGCCACCACCGCGGGCATTCAGGATGTCCAGCGGCCCCGGCGGGCTCCATTCGCTGAGGCCCAACCGGCCGCGATAGTCCGGCGCCTTGAAGATGGTGGCGGTGTAATCGACCAGCCGCCGCTGCATCGCGTGGTTTTCCGCCAGGACGCGGGTGTCGCCATAGGTGGTGTAAAGTTCCCATGGCAGGATCAGTGCGGCGACATCCCAGGGCGGGGTGGGGCCCCAGACCAGGTTCCAGCCCGGCGTGTCCTGATAGCCGTAGAAGGGCGTGGTGGGGATCACCTCCGGCACCTCGCCGCTGTCGGCCTGGGCGTCCCGGAAATCGGCCAGCCATTTGGTGAAGACCCGCGCCACGTCCAGGCTGCGCACGGCCATGCCGGCCGATGCCTGCGCGTCGCCCGTCCAGCCGTTTTTCTCATAGGTCGGCGTGTCGGTCAGGAAGCCGTGCAGGTTGTTGAGGATGCTGGCGCGAGCGGCCGCGTCGATCCGGTCCAGCAGCGGGTTGGCGCTGGCGAAGCTGCCCGTGTCGGCCACGGCGGAATGCACGATCTCGGCTGTCAGCATGTCGTGTGCGGGCGGGCCGGTCAGCCCTTCGACCTGGATATAGCGGAAGCCGGCATAGCCGAAGCGCGGGGACCAGCGTTCCGTGCCCGTGCCCGCCAAAATGTAGCGGTAGGTCTGGAGCTGGGCGTTGATCAGTCCGGAGGCAGGGGCCACCAGCCCGGCATCGTCCAGCTTTTCCGCCGCCACCAGGGAGATGGTGGTGCCGCGCGGTCCATTGGCCTTCAGCACGGGCAGGCCGGAGATGATACGCCCGAAATCATAGACCCAGATGCCGGGCTGCACCTCGCGCATTTCCACGGGCTGGATCGTGGCGACAGGGGCGATGGGCTCGACATTGGCGAAATCGATGGTGCCGGCGGGGCCGGGGACGCGGCGGGCCGGCACCCAGCCCGTATCATCGAACCCCGCCTGTTTCCAGCCGTCGGGCGTCAGCCGCGCGTCATGGCGTTCCCCGCGATAGACACTGTCGGACAGGGTGGGGCCGGATTGGCTGCGCCAATCCCCGTCGCTGGTCACGACCTGTCGGGTTCCGTCGGCGAAATCGATCTCAAGCCGGGCCAGAAGGGCGGGATCGGCATGCCAGGGCGCGCGGTGGAAATACCATTCGTTGGGATCGGTGACCCCGTACCAGCCGCGTCCCAGTTCCGCCGCGACGACATTGTCACCCGGCCGCAGCCTGTCGGTCACATCCTCCACATAGGCCAGGACGCGCTTGTCATAAGCGGTGAAGCCGGCACCCAGCGATGTGGCGCCGACCATGCTGCCATTCAGCAGCAGCCGCGGCATGCCGGCCCCGGCCCAATAGAGGCGGGCGCGGGCCACGGGTTTGTCCGGCAGCGCGAAGGTTCGGCGCAGCAGCGGGGCCGGCGCCCCCAAAGGCAGCACGATGTCGACCGACGGCACACCAGCCGCAACCCGCAACCCGTCGGCACCGACATTGCCACCTGTGAAGGGGTTGTCGTTGCCGGCGAAGATGGTCTTTACCTCCGGCGACCCGGTACCGCCCACCCGCACCCCGTGGATTACGGCGGCATCGGCCTGGCGGGCCGTGAAGCCGACCGTGCCGTGCGTCTGGGTGGGGTCGGTCAGCCGGGCCACCTGCACCCCGTCCAGGATGGTGGTGATCTCCTGCCCCCTGGCCCGGACGGACAGGTTCAGGCGGCGATCCTTCAGCGGGCCGCCGGGCAGGCGGGCACGGGCCAGTTCCGTGGTCCGCATGCCGCCCGACTTGCCCCCGCCATAACGCCGGACGGACTGGACCAGGGTGGGGCCGTCCTTGGTGTCGGTCAGGGTCCAGACATAGGCTTCGCCGAACTTCTTCCCTTCGCCCCGGGCACGGAACAGGATGTCCAGTGCTGTGCCCTTCAGGGTCAGGTCGATATCCAGTTCCAGATCGGACCAGTCATGGACCGTCTGATCCGGTCCCGAAATCCACCCGGCCTGCCACTGGTCCGCATCCAGCAGGCCCATTTCCCACCAATCCGGCGGGCTCCAGGCGCCGGGGCGACCGTTGGCGTCCCAGACCATGACCTGCCACCAATAGCGTGTACCGGCGGCAAGCCGGTGGCCGGCATAAGGGATATGGACATTGTCGCCCGAAGCGACCTTGCCGCTGTCCCAGGCCAGCGGCCCCGTTTCCAGGGCCGCCGGGTCCTGTGCCACCCGGATGCGGTAGGCGGACTGGCGGGCGACCGGCGAAAGCCAGGCCAGACGCGGGGCCTGTTCGTCCAGGCCGATCGGGGTCACGGCATATTCCACCCGCAGACCCTGCGGCGGACCGTTTCCCGGTGTGCCGCAACCGGCCAGCACCAGCACCGCCGTGCAGGCTGCCCACTGCAACCGTCCCTTCAAGGCCTGCCGCCGTCCTTCGCCCCGCCGATCGTCCCGCATCGCCATCCTCAGAAGCTCGTCCGCAGTCCCACGGACACCAGACGGCCCAGGGTGCTGCCATTCGTGTAGCCGGGAACGGCATTGTAGAAGGGCGGGTCCTTGTCGAACAGATTGTCGACATTCAAAGTGATGCTGGTGCCTTCCGCCAGACTGGCCAGGTTGTAGCTGGCGAACAGATCGATGGTGTTGAAGGCGCCGACCCGGTCCTGGCTTGGCACGCCCAGGATGGGATAGCTGTCGCGATGGTTCCAGGAAATGCGGCCCGACCAATTGTCGACATTGGCCCCCAGGCTGGCCACCAGGGCCAGCCGGCCCGTGCCGTTCTTCAGATTGTCGCTGAAGGCGCCACCCTGCACGGCCTGGGTCTTGCGGTTCAGGGTGTAGGTGCCCGATACCCGCGCGCTGATGATGCCGAAATCCATGCGATGCCGGTAATCAACCTCGAAATCGATGCCATCGGTATGGATGGCGCCCAGGTTGTTGCGCCGCGCATCGAACAGCACATAGGGGCTGGAAAAGGCGTACAGGGCGGGCAGGCTGGGCACACCATCGACCCGCATCGAACCGGCCAGGGCCATGGCCTGTTCCAGGGTCGGGTTCAGGACGAAATAGCCGGCAAAGTTCGGATCGGAATAGATCTGCGGCTCCAGGACAGGGGCAAGGCCGATCGCATCCTTGAACTTCACATTGAAATAGGTCGCGGACAGGCGCAGCCCGTCAATGGCGTCGGGCGTGAAGTCGAAGCCCAGTGACCATGTGTCGGCCGTTTCGGGCCGCAGGTCCGGGTTGCCGCCGGCCAGCACGATGGTGGGACGCAGCAGGTCGGTAAAGGGGCTGCCCGGCAGGCGGTTGGGCGAGAACAGCACCACCTGGACGCGGGAATCCACCGAATTGCCCATGTCGGCCAGGCTGGGCGCATGGAAGGAGGTGCCGTAATTGGCGCGCAGCGTCAGGTCCGACACCGGCCGGTAATTCATGGCGATCTTGGAATTGGTTGTGCCGCCGACATCGTTGTAATCGTCATGGCGGACGGAACCGGACAGTTCCAGACCATAAATCCCCGCGACCCGGTTGGCCGCACCCACCAGCGGCACATGCAGTTCCCCGAAGATCGACTTCACGTTCCGGTCGGCCTTTGCCCGCTGCAGGCTGGTCGGCGCGCCCGCCGGGCCGGAACCGATGCTGCTGTCGATATCCTCGTAATGATATTCAACGACCGCCGCGGCCCGGACGTCCCCGCCGGGAATGGAGAAGATCGGCCCGTCGACCACGGCGCGGAATTCGGCCAGTTGCTGCGTGGCCCGGCCGACATTCCAGTAATCATTGATCCGGGCCAGCAGGCCTGCGTCGCTGGCTCCGATATTGTAGGGATTGAGGGCCGTGGCCGCCGTCGTGCCGTTCAGGGCGCCGGTCGCCAGGGTGGTGTCGATCAGATCCTCGTTCGTCTCGTTGTAGGACCGGCCCAGATTGCCGATCAGACGGAGCTGCCAGGTGTCGCTCAATTCCACATGCAGTTCCGGCGTGACGCCGTAGGATTCAAAATAACCGTCGCTGACATTGCTGCGCCCGAATACCTCGTCGAACGCGATGGCGACATCATGCTGCACTTCCGTGCCGATGGGCCGGAAATAGGGGTTCAAGGCTGAAACCGTACCGCTCAGCGATGATTGCGCGGTGCGGGTCACGGTGTCGCGCGCCGACCAGTAACCCGTGGCATTGAAGGTGACGCCCTCGCCCAGATCCTGCACCAGCCGGCCGAACACGCTGTGGCGTTCCTCCTTCGGATAAAGGTCGGCATAGTCGGTCTGGTCGCACTGGTTCAGCGTGCCGGGCAGCCGCGTCTGCATGGCGAACGGGATGCCGCCCAGCAGGATATTGCCGGGCGAACAGGCCGTGCCGCGGAAATCGGAGCCGCCCCGCCCCGTCAGATCGGCCGTGGCATGGTCGCGATCGATGCCCAGCAGATTGTCATGCCAGGCAAAGGAGTAGGAGAGCCAGGCCGCGCCGGAGCCCCAGTCCCGCCCGCCGATCAGGCTGGCTTCCGTGCTCTTGAAATCCGCCGCGCGGCCATAGCGCACATTGGCGGATACACCGTCGTAGCGGTCACGGGTGATGAAGTTGATCACGCCGCCGATGGCATCGGAACCATAGATGGAGGAGCCGCCGTCGGGGATCACTTCCACCCGCTCGATGGCGTCGGGCGGGATGATGGAAGGATCGACGCTGGTCTGCAGGATGCCGGCACCCACCAGCCGGTTGCCGTTCAGCAGCACCAGCGTGCTGGCACCGCCGGAGGCGGCCAGATTGCGGATGTTGGGCCGCACGATGGGCAGGCCGTAATTGCCCTGGGCACGGGGGACGGTGCCGAAATTGCCGACCTGGGGTATCTGCGCCAGCAGGTCGTTGGCCGAGGCCGCGCCGGAGGCCACCACATCCTCGCGCTGCATGGCGATGGCATTCGTGCCGATGGGACCGACATTGCGGATCATCGTGCCCGTGACGATGATCTCCTCCAGCAGCACGTTCTGCGCGCCGGCCGCCGATCCTCCGGGGGAGACTTCCTGGGCCTGCGCGGCCGTGGCGGTGCCGATGGCCAGGACGGAGACGCCAAGCGCCAGCCGCCGCAGCCTGGACGATGTGCGGCGCCAGATCGGATCAAAACTGCTCATCAATTTCCTCCCCGAAGCCGAGCCATGCGGTATGGCCGCGGCTGAATCCTTTTTGGTTCGGTGGGGGGCCCTCACCCCCCGGGGGCGGATGCAGCGAGGCAACCGTCACCCTGTAAGAATGATCATTATTTATCTTAATCGATCACGTCAATAATCAATTTCAATCAAAACGGCCGTCTCCGCATGAATTGCGTCAACGCCCCGCTCTGACCACGCCCTGCCGGGGCATGTCGGCCACCATCAGCCTGATACCGGCGCCTTCCAGCATTCCGGCCTGCGCATCGGTGATGCCGGGATCGGTGATGACGGTATCGATTTCCGACAAGGCGCAGACGACATGGCCCGACGGACCACTGAACTTCGAACTGTCGACAAGAACGATGACCTCGTCGGCGCGCTCGATCAGGCGGCGCTCGGAAACCACCAGGATGATGTCGGCCTGCATCAGGCCCGCCGGCCCGATCGAGGCAGCCCCCATGAACAGCTTTGGCGCATGGAAATGCGGCATGCTGTCCTCGCCCGACGGCGACAGGATGACGTTCTGTTCGCGGAAGACCTGTCCGGATGGCAGCAGTATTCGTGTGGCGGGCTGCGGCAACAGGGCGCTGACGATATGCAGGGACGTGGTCAGCACCTGCAGACCCAGCGGGGCCAGATGCGGACACATCTGCAAGGTTGTCGACCCGCCGTCGATCATCACGCCCTCGCCGGGCACGCACAGCTTTGCGGCTGCGCGGCCGATGGCTTCCTTGGCGGCGCGGTTGCGCCCTATATTCTCGTGGAACGGCACACCCAGAAGCCCGCCCGGCGGGCTGGGCTGGGCGGTGGCGGGTGCCGGCTTGTCACCGCCCGCGCTGCGGGCGCCGCCACGCACACGCTCGATCCGTCCCTGTTCGACCAGACGGTCGAGGTCACGGCGGATGGTTGCGGGGGAGGCGGTGATCCTGGCCTCAAGGTCGCGGAAGGAGATGAAACCGCTATCTTCGAGGCTTTCCAGTATGATGCGTTCACGTTCGGCGGCGTGCATTGCGTACCTGCTTGTTTTCGCAGAATTTTGACGCGATGCGCGCGATTTTGCAATGATTGGCTTTGTCATGGCTGCCGCTCCAGACGGAAAGGGCCGGAGCGGCAATCGCATGGCGGGCCCGCAACGGCCTGGTCAGACGATGCCGGCGGTACTGCCGGCAGGCCGGCGCCGGGCCGCCATGGCCGTGCGCCAGCCGCTGGCGCGGTAGGTTGCAATCGGGTCGGCGGCCCCGCCCGCGCCGACACGCGCCATGGCCAGGATGGGGCTGACATCCGTGCGATAGGCTGTGCGCAGCGCCTGGAAGGCGGCCATGACGTCGTTTTCTTCCTGCGCCGTCTTCAACATGTCGCGGTCGACCAGCAGCGCCTTGGCGAAGGCCGTCGCGATGGCTTCCGCCGACGACAGCAGGCTTTCGATCGGATCGGTCACATTGTGCGACTGATCGATCATATAGGCCGGATCGAATCCGTCGCGCGGGTTGCGCTCCGCCTCCAGCAATTCGTTGAAGACCAGGAAAAGGCGATGCGGATTGACCGATCCGCTGTCCAGATCGTCGTCCCCATAGGAACTGTCGTTGAAATGGAAGCCCCCCAGCTTGCCGAACCGGTGCAGGCGGGCCACGATCTGTTCGATATTGACGTTGGGAGCATGGTGGCCGAGATCGACCAGGCAACGCGCCTTCGGGCCCAGATGCTGGGCGGCCAGGATTGAACTGCCCCAATCGGCGATCACCGTGGAATAGAAGGCCGGCTCGAACATCTTGTGTTCGATCAGCATCCGCCAGCCGTCGGGCAGGGCGGCATAGATTTGCGCGGCCGAATCCAGGTAACGGTCGAAGGAGCGGCCCAGGTCCTGCTGACCGGGAAAGTTGGTGCCATCCCCGATCCATACCGTCAGATCGCGGACACCCAGCGCGCGGCCGATGTCGATACATTCGATATTGTGTGCCACGGCCTGTTCGCGCACGGCTGGATCGGTGGAAGTCAGGGAACCCGTGGCATAGGAGTGTTTCTGGCCCGGCTGATCCTGGAACGTGTTGGAATTGACGGCATCGAAGCCAAGGCCGAGTGATGCGGCCACTTCCCGCAGCCCGGCATAATCCGACACCTTGTCCCAGGGGAAATGCGGGCTGACGCGCGGGGTGATGCGGCAAAGCTGCTGCACCACGGCGCAATCTTCAAGCTTTTCAAGAATGCCGGTCGGCTCTCCCGCCAGGGGAAAGCGGGCAAAGCGCGTGCCGCCGCGCCCCGTACCCCAACTGGGCACGGCGACGGAGAAGGCAGCAACGCGGCTGCGGATGGTCTCGACATCGATGCCCCGCCGGGCCAACTGACGGCCCAGGCTGGCATAATCATCCTCCAGCGCGCCCAGCGCCCCTTCATTCAGCCGTTCGATCAGTTGGCCGTCGATCGGAAACCCATTGGCCATGCTCTTAACTCCTCCCCCCATGCGCGCCGGCGGTCCGTCACCGGTTCTAACGGATTTATACCCAGTCCCGGTGATCGCATCCGATCATCGGCCTCAGCGTGTGAAGGCCTGTGCGTTCCCGGCATCGACATTGATCATGTTGCCGGTCGATTTGGCCGACAGATCGCTGGCGAAGAAATGGACGGCCTGTGCCACATCCTCGGGCAGGACTTCCCGCTTCAGCATGGAGCGGTCGCGGTAGTGCGCTTCCAGCCCGGCCCCGTCGTCGATGCCGTGGGCACCGGCCCGCTCGCGCCGCCAGGCGCCGTCCCAGATGTGTGAGCCCTTGATGACCGCGTCGGGGTTGACGGTATTGACGCGGATGCCGAACGGCGCGCCTTCCAGCGCCAGGCAGCGGGCCAGATGGAGGGAGGCGGCCTTCGCGGAGGCGTAGGCCGCGGCATTGGTGGCCGCCGCCACCCCGTTCTTGGACCCGATGAAGACGATGGAGCCGCCGTTGCCCCGCTTCATCAGCGTGAAGGCCGCCCGTGCCGTCAGGAAATAGCCTTCCGCCAGAACGGCGAAATTCTGGCGCCAGAGATCGGTCGTCGTGGCTTCCAGTGCAGCGGAAGACGCGATCCCGGCATTGGCGACCAGGATGTCCAGCCCGCCGAATTCCCGCGCGCAGGCGGTGAAGGCAGCCTCGATTTCCGCCTCGCGCGTCACGTCGGCCACGGCCATGCGCACGCGGTCCGCCCCG
Source organism: Niveispirillum fermenti (assembly GCF_052474395.1). Lineage (NCBI taxonomy): Bacteria > Pseudomonadati > Pseudomonadota > Alphaproteobacteria > Rhodospirillales > Azospirillaceae > Niveispirillum > Niveispirillum fermenti. The sequence goes on from NZ_CP156679.1 coordinate 592,958, forward strand.
GCCTGCTTCTCCAGGCGCTCCGCCGCCTCGCGCAGGCGGTCCGCATCGCGGTCGACCAGCATGATGCAGGCCCCGTCCTCTGCCAGTCGCGCCGCCGTCGCCGCGCCGATGCCGCCGGCTCCGCCCGTGACCAGGGCGATCTTGCCGACCAGCGGGCGCGGTGCCGGCATGCGGCGCAGCTTCGCCTCTTCCAGCGCCCAATATTCGATACGGAAGGCCTCCCGCTCGTCCAGCCCGACATAGCCGCCGATCACTTCCGCCCCGCGCATCACATTGATGGCGTTGGCATAGAACTCCCCGGCGATGCGCGCCGTGCTCTTGTCCGCGGCCAGGGTGAGGCGGCCGATGCCCGGCACCAGCACGACGACCGGGTTCGCATCGCGCATCGGCGGATCGTCCGGTCCGGCGCAGCGCTGGTAATAGCCGGCATAGGCGCTGCGGTAATCTCCCGTCATGGCGGCCAGATAGCTGTCATCGTCAAGGCGCGCCGGGTCCAGCACCATGGGAACGATCTTGGTGCGCAGGAAATGATCGGGGCAGGACGTGCCGATGGCGGCCAGCCGGTCCAGGCCGCGGCTGCCCACGAATTCCAATGTTTCCGCGTCGTCGGCGAAGTGGCCGATCTTGCCGCGCGCACCCTGCATCAGGCCACGCAGTTTCGGCAGCAGCCGGGCGGCGGCGGCCGACCGTTCCGACGCCGGCCGGGCCGGCAGGGCAACCCCGCCGAACGCCGGACCATGGGCCAGACGCTCGTTCAGGTAATGCGCGGCATCGGCGATCAGGGCGATCGTGTTCTCATAGCAGGATCGCGCCGTATCCCCCCAGCAGATGATGCCGTGGCCGGCCAGCATGACGCCGCGCAGGCCCGGGTTCCTGGCGACATGGTCGCGCAACCGCAGCCCCAGCGCGAAGCCCGGTCGCTGCCAGGACAGCCAGCCCACGGCACCGCCCCAGACTTCCCGCGTCACCGCCTCGCCGTCGCGGGCCGCGGCCAGGGCGATGATGGCATCGGGATGCACATGATCGACATGGGTGAACGGCAGGTAGGCGTGCAGCGGCGTGTCGATGGAGGCAGCCCGCGGATTGAGATCGAAGGTGCAGTGGGGCAGGTAGCCCACCATTTCGTCCTCATGCTCCTGACCACGATAAAGCGCTTCCAGGGACAGCAGCTTGCGCTGTTCCAGCGTCGCGAACCCGTCCAGCTTCATCGAGCCCAGGTCACCGCCTGACCCCTTCACCCACAACACCTCGATATCGGCACCCGTCAGCGGGTCGCGGCTGATCAGCTTCGCCGAGGTATTGCCGCCGCCATAGTTGGTCACCGACAGATCGGCCCCCAACAGGTTGGAGCGCAGCAAAAGGGCCTGGGGCCCTTCCAGCCGGTCCATATGGCTTTCCCAACGGGAGCATGGGACAAGAAACGGGGTGGCTTTGGTGGCAATCGGCGCTTTGGCCTGGATATCTGACATGGAAGTCACTCGCACGATCAGTGTTGAGCGGTTATGTATCGAATCTTCTGGCCATAAACAATCATATTCGATAGGTTTCAATCAAACACTATCTTCGGAGTTGGCCGGTGAAGGATAGGGCCGTCGTCGTCCTGGATATCGGGAAGTCCCTTACGAAATTGAGCCTCTGGAGCGATGGCGGCCGGTGCCTGGCCCGGCGCAGCCGGCCCAGTGGCGCGAAGGAAAGCAGCGGGCGCGCCACGCTCGACACCAAGGGGGTGGAGCAGTGGCTGGAGGCTGTGCTTGGCGAGTTTGCGACGCTTGCCAGGGTCGGTACAATCGTTCCCGTGGGACATGGCGCGGCGGCGGCCATCCTGCGGGGCGACGGTCTGGCGTGCCCGCCGCTGGATTACGAGGTGCCGGTTCCGGCCGGGGTGCGGGCGCGGTACGATGCCATGCGCGACCCGTTCCGGGAGACGGGGTCGCCCGCACTGCCCCTGGGGCTGAATCTGGGGGCTCAGCTTTTCTGGCTGGAAGAGGAGGAGCCGGCGTTACGGGACGGCACAACGATCCTGCCCTGGCCGCAATATTGGGCCTGGGTGCTGACCGGCATCGCCGCGTCGGAGGTCAGCAGCCTCGGCTGTCACACCGACCTGTGGCAGCCCGCCGCCGGCCGGCCATCTGCCCTGGCCGAGGCGCGCGGCTGGGCCGGGCGGCTGGCACCGCGCGTCTTTGCGGGCGATGTGCTGGGCACCATCACGCGCGGCTGGGCGGCCCGGACCGGCCTGCCGGCCGATGTGACGGTCCGCTGCGGCTTGCATGATTCCAATGCGGCACTGCTGGCAGCGCGGGGTTTCGGTGAAATCGCCGGGGGCGAGGCGACGGTGCTGTCGACGGGGACCTGGTTCGTGGCCATGCGCACGCCGGCCGCCGGGACCTGTTTCCCCATCGAAAACCTGCCGGAGGGGCGGGATTGCCTGGCCAATGTCGATGTGCATGGCACCCTGATCCCGTCGGGCCGTTTCATGGGCGGGCGGGAGATCGAGCGGCTGCTGGGGCCTGCCCCGGATGTCACCGGACCGGCCGTCAACGAGGCGGCCCTGGCAGCGTCGATGGCGGAAGGGGCCGTGGTGCTGCCCGGCTTTGCCGAGGGGGTCGGGCCCTTTCCCTCCGGCCGGGGCTGCTGGCTGGCCCAGCCATCGACCCCGGCCGGACGGCAGGCGGCCGTGGCATTCTATGCGGCGCTGATGGCCGATACCGTGCTGGACCTGGTCGGTGCGCAATCCCGCCTGCTGGTGGAGGGACGCTTCGCCGAATCACGCCTGCTGACAGGGGCGCTGGCCGCGTTGCGGCCGGAGATGACGGTCTATACCAGCCATATCGACAGCGACGTTTCCTATGGCGCGCTGCGGCTGGTGAATCCGGCGCTGGCGCCGGCGGCGACACTGCGGCCCGTGGCGCCGCTGGCGCTGGACCTGACCGAATGGCGCCGCCGCTGGCGCATCGCCGCAGGAGAATGTTGAGCCGGCCTGTGCCGGCTGGCAGAACGGGTCACAAACCAAGACCGGGCCGGAAACCCGGCTGGACAGGGGGAAGGAAACGGGAATGGATGCCAATCCGCTGGCAGGGGTTTTGTTCCATTGGCTGGGTGGCCTGTCGTCGGCCAGCTTCTATGTGCCTTATAAAAAGATCAGGCGCTGGTCCTGGGAGATATTCTGGATAACGGGCGGCGTCTTTTCCTGGCTGTTGGCGCCGTGGCTCTTTGCGTTTCTGCAGACGGAGGATCTGCTGGGTGTCCTGGCCGGGGCGCCTCCCGCCACCCTGGCCTGGTGTGCCTTCTGGGGCGCCATGTGGGGCATGGGCGGGCTGACCTTCGGCCTCACCATGCGCTATCTGGGCCTGTCGCTGGGCATGGCTGTGGCGCTGGGTCTGACGACGGTGGTGGGGACGTTGGGACCACCCCTCTTCCATGGCACGCTGCCGGCCTTCGCGGCCACGCTGAGCGGCCAGTTGGTGCTGCTGGGCATCCTGATCACGCTGGCCGGCATCGCCACCGTGGCCCGCGCCGGGCACCGGCGGGATCGGATGCAGGCCGGTGCCGGCGGGGGAGAAGACACGGAAGGCTTCGATCTGCGGCGCGGCATCCTGATCGCGCTGTTCTCCGGCATCATGTCGGGCTGTTTCGCCTGGGGCCTGGATGCGGGGCAGCCCATCCGCGATGCCACGCTGTCGGCCGGCACAGACCCTATATGGCAGGGACTGCCTGTGCTTTGTGTCGTGCTGCTGGGCGGGCTTGCCACCAATCTGGTCTGGTGCGGCTGGCTGATCCGCCGCAACGGCACGGCGGGGGAATTCCTGGGCCGTCCCGGTCGGGGTAGTCCCGCCGCCGACGGGCCGATGCCCTTGCGCGCCAACTACCTTCTGGCCGCCCTGGGCGGCACGCTCTGGTATTTCCAGTTCTTCTTCTACACGATCGGCGAGAGCCAGATGGGGGCCTATGGCTTTTCGTCCTGGACCCTGCACATGGCCAGCATCATTCTGTTTTCAACGCTCTGGGGTTTTGCGCTGAAGGAATGGCGCGGGACGGACAGGCGCACGCGGGGGCTGGTCTGGCTGGGCATCGGACTGCTGGTCTTCGCCACCGCCGTCATCGGCCTGGGCAACCGGCTGGCCGTGAACGGATGATCAGGGGAAAGGGTCCGGCGCAAAGGACAAGTAGGGGAGCACGGGCAAGATGATGGGTGCATTCGCCGCTGTTACGGCCGTGCTGGCCGGTGGGGTCCTGGGCGGGCTGGCCCTGTTCACGGGCCTGACGGCCCGCCGGGTGGAAAGGGCCCTGCCGCCGCGCGGCCGTTTCCTGGAGGTCGAAGGCCACCGACTGCACTACCGCGACGAGGGCACCGGACCCGCCATCGTCATGATCCACGGGCTGGGCGGACAGATGGCCCATTTCAGCCATTCGCTTCTGCCGCGCCTGACCGACCGGTTCCGCGTCATCCTGGTCGACAGGCCCGGATCGGGCTATTCGACCCGGCCGGCGGGGGCCGGTGCCAACCTGCGGGCGCAGGCGGCCATTATCGCCGGCTTCATCCGGGCCCTGGGGCTGGAGCGGCCGCTGCTGGTGGGCCATTCGCTGGGCGGCGCCGTGGCGCTGGCCGTGGCGCTGGAACATCCCGACTGCGCCGGCGGGCTGGCCCTGATCGCCCCCCTGACGCGGCGCCAGCCGCAGGTACCCGATTGTTTCAGGGGGTTGGTGATCAAGTCGCCCCTTGCCCGCTGGTTTCTGTCCTGGACGCTGGCCACGCCCATGGCCATCCGGCAGTCAGAACGGATCATGGATACCGTGTTCGGCCCGGACAAGGTGCCGGCCGATTTCGCCACGGCCGGTGGCGGCTTGCTGGGGTTGCGGCCGGGGGCGTTCCAGTCGGCCTCCGCCGACCTGATGGCATCCAATGCCGACCTGAAATGGATGGCGGAACGCTATGGCGGCCTGACCCTGCCCGTCGCCATGCTTTATGGGCGGGACGACCGGGTGCTGGACTGGCGGCTGCATGGCGACGGGTTGCGCGCGTTGCTGCCCGCCATGGAACTGACCCTGGTGGAAGGTGGGCACATGCTGCCGCTCACCGCTCCCGACAGCACGGTCGCCTGGCTGTCCACCGTTGCGGGGCGGCGGGCGGATTGACGCCGTTGCCAACTGCATTATGCTCCGCGCCGGCCCCAACCCCGCAGGCGGACGATCATGGCGCTGGATGCATTCGACGTAAAACTTCTGCTGGCCGTCCAGGAGAAGGGCGATATCACGCAAGGCGAGTTGGCCGAGATCGTCTGCCTGTCCCCCTCGCAATGTTCGCGCCGGCTGCAAAGGCTGCGGGACGAGGGGTATATCGCGCGGGTCACGGCATTGTTGTCGCCGGCCAAGCTGGGCTTCACCCTGAAATCCTACATCGTCGTCACCCTGCGTTCCCATACGACGGAACATACGGCGGAATTTTCCGAATTCGTGCGCACCGCACCGCAGATCCTGGAATGCTGCATGCTGACCGGTGACAGCGACTATCTGCTGAAGGTCATGGCCACAGACCTGAAAAGCTTCGATCTTTTCGTCCAGGAACTGCTGCGGCTGCCCAGCATCGCCACCGTCCGTTCCTCCCTTGTGCTGCGTGATCTGAAGGAGACGACGAGCCTGCCGATCCCCGGCTGAGCATACCGGATGCCACAGATGCGCGTTTCGTGCGTTTGGGGCCATTTGGGGCCTGTGCTTCGCAAAGTTTCCCCATCCGATAGTGGCTATAATTTACAGATCGACCGGACGGTCATCTAATTCCAGCCCCTGGGGAACCCCATGATCGCACAGACCCGTCGCGCCGTGGACGAAGTGCCGCGCAACACGCCCGATCCGTCCTATGACTGGCGCCGTGTTGCCCACCTGCTGCATATCTCGCGCACGCTGGACGAGTTGGAGGAGAAGGTTCTGGTGCCGGAGCGCAAGGTGCTCTACCAGTTCTCCGCCCGCGGACATGACATGGCGCAGATCCTGCTGGGTTCCCGCCTGACCGACAGACACGACGCGGCGTGCGGTTATTACCGCTCGCGTCCCATGCTGCTGTCGCTGGGTGTCGATATCGAGGATGCGCTGGGATCGTCCATGGGGCGTTCGGGCGGGTATTCCGACGGCCGGGACATCGGTGTCGTCTTCAATTATCCCAACCCGCACGGCGCCCAGGCCCTGCCCATGTGCGGCGGGGTGGGGGCGCAATACACGCCGACGGCTGGCTGGGCGCAGGCCATCGACTATTATGCCCGCGTGCTGAAGCAGCCAGAGTATGATCAGGCCCTGGCCGTGGTGCTGGGGGGTGACGGGTCGGTTGCATCCAACGGGTTCTGGGCGGCGCTGACCATCGCGACGACCCAGCAATTGCCGATGCTGTTCTATATCGAGGACAATGGCTACGGCATCTCCGTCCCGTCGATCATGCAGACGCCGGGTGGCAACATCGCCGCCAACCTGGCCAGTTTCAAGGGGCTGACGATCCTGGCCGGCGACGGGGCCGAACCGGCAGAGGCCGCCCGCCTGGTGTCGCAGGCCGTGGCGCATGTCCGCGACCGCAAGGGTCCCTGCCTGCTGCGCCTGACGGTGCCACGCCTGCAGGGCCATTCCTTTCAGGACACGCAGACCTACAAATCGCCGGATTTCGTGGCGTCGGAATGGGCGCGCGACCCGCTACCGCGCCTGAAGGAATACCTCGTGCCGGCCCTGCTGGAGGAGGAGGAGTGGGAGGCCATCGCCGCCAATGCCAGGGCAGAGGTGGAGGCCGCGCGCCGGAGGGCCGAGGCCCGTCCCGTGGCCGATCCCGAAGGCGTGGTCCGCCATGTCTTCGCCGAGGAGGGGGAAATCCAGTCCCAGGGCGGACAATGGTCGCACGGCTATGTGCCGCCGCGATCAACGGCGGACCCCCGGCCGGAGGGGCAGCGCCTGAACATGGTGACCGCCATCCGCCGCACGCTGGATCAGGAAATGACGCTGAACCCCCGCGTCGTGCTGTTCGGGGAGGATATCGGGCCGAAGGGCGGCGTGCATGCCGTGACGCTGGGCCTGCAGGAAAAGTACGGCACGACCCGCGTATTCGATACCAGCCTGTCGGAGGAAGGGATCGTCGGCCGGGCCGTGGGCATGGCGCTGGCCGGGCTGGTGCCCGTACCGGAAATCCAGTTCCGCAAATATGCCGAGCCGGCCATGGAGCAGATCAACGATTGCGGCACGATGCGCTGGCGCACCAACAACCGCTTCGCCTCGCCCATGGTGCTGCGCGTGCCCGGCGGCTTCTTCAAGTGCGGCGACCCCTGGCACAGCCAGACCAACGAGGTGCAGTTCTGCCACGCGCCCGGCTGGAAGGTGGCCGTGCCGTCCAATGCGGAGGACGCCGTCGGGCTGCTGCGCGCGGCCCTGCGCGGCAACGACCCGGTGCTGTTCTTCGAGCATCGCGCCATGCTGGACGATGCCTGGGCCCGTCGTGCCTGGCCGGGTGACGATTACGTGCTGGAATTCGGCAAGTCCAGATCCCTGGCCGAGGGCGACGACCTGACCATCGTTACCTGGGGCGCCATGGCACCGCGCTGCCAGGCGGCGGCCGAGGGGCGGTCGGTGCATGTCATCGACCTGCGGACCCTGATGCCGTGGGACGAGGCGGCCGTGCTGGCATCGGTGAGCCGCACGCGGCGCTGCCTGATCGTGCATGAGGACATCCAGACGGCCGGCTTCGGGGCGGAGATCGCGGCCGTGGTGGCCGACAAGGTGTTCCTGGACCTGGATGCCCCCGTCGCCCGCCTGACCATGCCCGACATTCCCAGCCCGCATAACCCGGTATTGCTGGACTGGGCCGTGCCGTCGGTGGATCGCATCCGCGCCAAGATCGACGCACTGATCGCCTTCTGATGATGGTCAGCGGGCCGGGTCCCGACCCCGCCACCCGGCCCCGCGACCCCGACATTCCCCCGATAAGGAACCAAACCGTGATCGACATTCTGGCACCCAGGGAGCAGGAGGGGACCAAGGCCACCGTGCGCGCCTGGCTGAAGAAAGTGGGCGACACCGTGGCGCTGGACGAACCGCTGGTCGAACTGGAAACCGACAAGGTGACCCAGGAGGTGCCGGCGCCCGCGGCTGGCATCCTGACCGAGATCCTGTTGACCAGCGACAATGAGGCGGCACCCGGCGCGCTGCTGGGCCGCCTGCGTCCCGCCGGGCAAGCGGCGGTCGAAGCAGCCGCTGCATCGGCGTCCGTCCCCGCCACAACCAGCGTGGCGCCGGCGGCCGTGGCCACTGCCCCCACAGGGGGCGAAACCCGTCTTTCGCCATCGGCCAAGCGTGCGGCCAAGGAATTCGGCATCGACCCTGCCGGCGTGAAGGGCAGCGGCCATGCCGGCCGGGTCACCCGTGCCGATATCGAACGCGCGGCCGCCGAGCAGGCGGCCCGGCCGGCCGCGCCCTTGGCGGCCCCTGTCGCGGCCCCGCCGGCCCCTGTCGCGGCCTCGCCGGCCATGACTGACACCCCGTCGGCGGGCGTCCGGTCCCATACGGTTCCGCATGACAGCATGCGCCGGCGCATCGCCGAGCATATGTCGCATTCGCTTTCCGTTGCCCCGCATGTCACGGCCGTATTCGAGGCGGATTTCAGCGCCATCATGGCCCATCGCCGTGCCAACAAGGCGTCGTTCGAGAAGGCCGGCATCAACCTGACCTTCACCGCCTATTTCATCGCCGCCTGTGTGGAGGCCATGAAGGTGGCCCCGTCCATCAACAGCCGCTGGCATGATGACCATCTGGAGATCTTCGACGATGTGAATATCGGCATCGGTACGGCGCTGGGTGACAAGGGTCTGGTCGTGCCCGTGGTGCGGGGGGCGCAGGACCTTTCCCTGAAGGGCATCGCCTCTCGCCTGCAGGACCTGACCGACCGGGCGCGCGGGGGCAGGCTGAACCCGGCGGACATGCGCGGTGGCACCTTCACCATTTCCAACCACGGGGTTTCCGGCTCCCTGGTCGCCACGCCCATCATCATCAACCAGCCGCAATCGGCCATTCTGGGCATCGGCAAGCTGGAAAAGCGTGTCGTGGTGCGCGAGGTGGGCGGCGTGGACACGATCCAGATCCGGCCCATGGCCTTCGTGTCCCTGACCATCGACCATCGCGTCGTCGATGGACACCAGACCAATGGCTGGTTGTCGCGCTTCGTAGAGGTCCTGGAAAACTGGCCGCAGGGGAACGGTTGATGCGCTACGATCTCGTCGTCATCGGCGCCGGGCCCGGCGGCTATGTCGCCGCCATCCGTGCCGCGCAGAACGGGCTGCGCGTCGCCTGCGTGGAGAAACGTGCGACGCTGGGCGGCACCTGTCTGAATGTCGGCTGCATTCCGTCCAAGTCGCTGCTGCATGCCTCCCACCTCTACGCCCAGGCGCGGGGCGGCCACATGGCGCGCTTCGGCATCCGGTTGCCGGAGGTCGGGCTCGACCTGGACGCGATGCGGGCGGAGAAGGACAAGGCCGTGTCGGAGCTGACCGGCGGCATCCAGGGCCTTTTCCGGAAGAACAAGGTGGAGCGGGTGGAGGGTACGGGCCGCATCCCCGGCCCCGGCCGCGTGGCCGTCGCGCTGGCCGATGGCGGTGAACGGGTGCTGGAGACGGCGGAAATCCTGATCGCCACGGGATCGGAGGTCATGCCCCTGCCGGGTGTCGCGGTGGATGGCGACCGCATCGTGACATCAACCGAAGCGCTGGACCTGCCCTCCGTTCCCGGCCGGCTGGTGGTGCTGGGAGCGGGCTTCATCGGGCTGGAGATGGGGTCCATCTACAGCCGGCTGGGCAGTGCGGTCACCGTGCTGGATATGGCCGACCGCATCGCACCCGGCCTGGACGGGGAGGTGGCGGACGCCGCCCATCGGCTGCTGGTCCGCCAGGGACTGGCCATCCGCACCGGCACCCGGCTGGTCTCGGTTGAGACACCGGCGGCCGGCGGCGTGGTACTGACCGTTGCACCCGTGGCGGGCGGGGCCACGGAACGGATCGAGGCCGACCGCCTGCTTCTGGCGGCGGGACGCCGTCCCCTCACAGCCGGGCTGGGGCTGGAGGATGTGGGTATCGCGCTGGACGCGCGGGGCCGCATTCCCGTTGATGGCGAATTCCGGACGAAGGTGCCGGGCATCCGGGCCATCGGTGATGTGGTGGAAGGCCCGATGCTGGCCCACAAGGCGGAGGAGGAGGCCATCGCCTGTGCCGATGCCATTGCCGGCCGCACCGGCTTCGTCGATCACGCCCTGATCCCGTCGGTCATGTACACCGATCCGGAAGTGGCCAGCATCGGCCAGACGGAGGAGGCATTGAAGCAGGCCGGCACCCGCTATACGGCCGGCAGGTTCCCCTTCGCCGCGAACAGCCGGGCCAAGGCCAACAGGGAAACCGATGGTTTCGTGAAGGTGCTGGCGGGTGACGATGGCCGGGTGCTGGGCGTGCATATCATCGGTGCCTTGGCAGGCACCATGATCGCCCAGGCGACCCAGGCCATGGCGTTCGGCGCCACGGCGGAGGATATCGCCCTGACCTGCCACGCCCATCCCACCCATGCCGAGGCCTTGAAGGAAGCCGCCATGGCCGCCATCGGCAAGCCGATCCATATGTGAGGAACAGCAGGATGCGGGAAAGCAGGGGGCCTCGGCCGGTGCGCCCCCTGCCGGACAAACTCTAATTCTATTTTGCGGTGACCAGAACCTATTGGTTCTGGTCACCGCCCTCAATCGCCGGCGCCAACATTCGTTGGCTTGGCTGCGCCGCACGAGCGGTGCTGTGGCAGTCGCCGCCGGACCAACTTGCGATGAGTTCTACTCATCGCAAGTTGGTATAAGAGGTTGCGGCGCGCGCAAACAGGTTTCAGATGCCGCCGATGCCGTTCAGCACCATGCCGGTAGCCATGTCGGCGATTTCGTCGGCACCCAGCGGGCCGGCGGGTTTCATCCAGGTGTGGGTCCAGTTGATCATGCCGAAGAACAGCATCGCGGCCGTGCGGCGATGCGCGGCATCATCGGCCAGGGAAGGGCGCAGGTCGGCCAGGATGTCTTCCACCATGGCCACCAGGGCGCGCTGCCCCGTCACGATTTCTGCCCGGCGTTCGGCCGGCAGGTGCGCCAGATCGTTTAGCAGCACCTTCTGCCGCGCCGCCGCCCCGACATAAAGCCGCATGAAGCGCCGCGACAATTGCCGCAGCCTTTCCGCCGCCGGCAGCTTCATGCCGGCTACTTCCCCCGCAGCCATCGACAATTGTTCCACATGCGACGCCATGACGGCGTGAAGGATATCCTCCTTCGACGGATAATAGTGGTATATCAGCGACTTCGACGTGCTGCACGCTTCGGCCAGGTCGGCGACGGAACTGCCCAGGAACCCCTTGGCGGCGAAAAGCGCCGCCGCCCGGTCGATGATTGCCTCGCGGCGCTGTTCATAGTCCGCTGCCTGCTTGCGTGCCATGCCTGTTCCGGTTCTGCAAAGCTTGTCCGCCGACGGCGGTGATGGACCATAAGTCACCACCGGGCAACAAGAAATCAATGAAAGGATTGCCTTCATGCCCTGTTATCGCTTCGACGGGCTGGTGCCTGTGGTGGACCCCACGGCCTTCGTCCATCCCACGGCCAGCCTGATCGGCGACGTGATTATCGGGCCCCGCTGCTATATCGGCCCCGGTGCCGCCCTGCGGGGCGATTTCGGCCGGCTGGTCGTGGAGAACGGTGCAAATGTTCAGGATAACTGCGTCATGCACAGTTTCCCCGGCGCCGATTGTGTTGTGGAGCAGGATGGCCATGTCGGCCATGGTGCCGTCCTTCACGGCTGCCGGGTCGGCCGCAACGCGCTGGTCGGCATGAATGCGGTGGTGATGGATGGGGCCGTCATCGGGGCTGAAAGCCTGGTGGCGGCCATGTCCTTCGTGAAGGCGGGGATGGTGGTGCCGGCCCGCACCCTGGTCGCCGGCTCTCCGGCCCGCGTCATGCGCGACCTGACGGAGAAGGAGATCGCCTGGAAGTCCCACGGGACGGCCGAGTACCAGGAACTGGCCCGCCGCTGCCATGAAACGCTGGCCGAGGTGGAACCGCTGCGCGAAATGGAAAAGGACCGCCCGCGGTTCGCGGGCGGCCATGTCACCCTGGACAAAGCAAGGTAAGTTTGAGGGGAAAGCGATAGGAATGGCGGACGTCAATCCACGTCCGCCACCAGCAACGTCACGATATCACGGGCAAAACCCATCAGATCCTTGCCCGCCGCCCGGTTTTCCGGAGACTTCATGGCGGCGTCGAAGCTGTCCTGATCGGCGAAATGCATTTCCGCGATCATGAAATAGGCCGGTTCTCCGCCCATCGGCGCCGACGTGACGCGGTTGATGACGGTGCGCAGCAGGCCCGGTGTCCGGGCCACCAGCGGCAGATGGACCTCATTGTAATGCTTCAGGAAGGCCTCAACATCGTCGGGTTTCCGGTAAAGCGCGATCAGCTTCTTCATGGGTCCTCCTGTTGTTACCGTCCCTGCCAGACGGGCTTGCGTTTCTCAAGAAAGGCGGCAACGCCTTCCTGCTTGTCCCCGGTGCCCAGCAGCGACAGGAAACGCCGCCGCTCGAACAGCAGGTGATCACCGTGGGGCAGGTCGAAGGCGGCCCTGACGCTGGCCTTTGCCATCCGCAACGCCACCGGTGCCCGTCCGGCGATGGTGCGCGCCAAATCCAGGGCGCGATCCAGCGCCTGGCCGGCGGGCACGGCCTCGCCGACCAGCCCGGCCTCCACGGCGCGGGCCGTGTCGATCATCTCGCCGGTCAGTACCATGCGCATGGCAAGCTGGCGGCCGACCAGACGGGGCAGCGTCGCTGTTCCGCCGGCGCCAGGCATGATGCCCAGGCTGCTTTCCGGCTGGCCGAACCTGGCACCTTCGCCCGCAACCGACAGGTCGCAGCACATCAGAAGCTCACACCCGGCCCCCAGGCACCAACCCTCCACGGCGGCGATCAGTGGCTTGGGGCAGTCACGGATGCGGTCCCAGGCCTCCTGCCGGGGACCATGGGGCGCATCGTCGGGACCCGATGCGGCCAGTTCGCGGATATCCGCCCCGGCCGCGAAGACCGTCCCGTCCCCGGTGAGGACCACGACACGGATGGTTTCATCCAGCGCCGCTTCTTCCAGCGCCCTGGCAAGACGGGACAACAGCGGTGTCGCCAGGGCATTGCGCCGGTCGGGCCGATTCAGCCGCAGCAGGCGCACGCCATCGGACGGCGTTTCGATCAGCAGATGGTCCTTAGCCGTCATAATCGACCACGACATCCGATCCGACGGGCACCGACTGGCAGGTCAGGATATAGCCTGCCGCGACCTCGGCTTCCGACAGGCCGTAATTGGCGCCCATCTCCACCTTGCCGCTGACCAGCTTGGCCCGGCAGGTGGCGCAAACCCCGGCCTTGCAGGCATAGGGGGCCGGCATTCCCGCGGCACGGGCATTTTCCAGGATGTTGCCGAGGGTCGGATCGAAGCTGACATGGCGGCGGCGTCCGTCCAGGATCAGGGTGACCCGTGACCCTGCCGCCTCGGCGGCGCGGGCGGCATTGGCAGCCAGCCGGGCCGCGTCGGGCCGGTCCACGGTGAACCGCTCCAGCAACACCTTTTCCCGCGCCACGCCGCGTTCCAGCAGGCTCGCCTCCACCGCGTCCATCATGGGGCCGGGGCCGCAGATGAAAAAGGCGGCCACATCCGCGACAGGAATGACATGTTCCAGAAGCTCGGCGCACTTGGCCGCATCCAGCCGGCCATTGAACAGGTCGATCTCCTCCTCCTCATCCTCCAGGAAATGCAGGATGTTGAGGCGACCCATGAACCGGTCCTTCAGGCCGGCCAGTTCCTCCAGGAAGATGATGGAGGCGGTGTCGCGGTTGCCGTAAAGCAGGGTGAAGCGGCTTTCCGGCTCGCTCAGCAATGCTGCCTTCAGCAAGGACAGCACGGGCGTGATGCCTGACCCGCCGGCGAAGCCGACATAATGGTTGCGGGCCGATGGATCGAAGGTCCAGGTGAAGGCCCCCAATGGCGGCATCACTTCCACCACCATGCCGGGTTCCAGTTTCGCGTTGGCGAAGCTGGAGAACTGGCCGCCGGTCACCCGCTTGATGGCGACCCGCAATTCACCATCCTGCGGGGCGACGCAGACGGAATAGTTGCGGCGCACATCCTGCCCGTCCAGATCGGCGCGCAGCGTCAGATGCTGGCCAGGCTTGAAGGCAAACAGCGGCTTCAGCGCGTCGGGCACGTCGAAGCGGATGGAAACGGCGTCGGCGGTTTCGCGCCGCACCTCCGCGATGGTCAGGGGATGGAAGCCGGTGGACATGGGTTCTTGGCCCCTCAATGGCATTTGAAACGGTCGAACGGTTCCAGGCAATCCTCGCAGCGCCACAGCGCCTTGCAGGGTGTGGAACCGAAGCGGCTGACCTCCACTGTGCGGGTGGAACCGCAGCGGGGGCAGGGGGTGGGCATGGGCTGGCCGCGCAGGTTGGTGGCAGCCGATCCCTTGGGCGGCGGGGCGATGCCGTAGGCACGCAGCTTCTCCCGGCCCGCATCGCTGATCCAGTCTGTGGTCCAGGGCGGCGACAGCACGGTTTCCACCGCCAGATGACCCAGCCCATGGGCCGCCAGGGTGCTGCGCACCGCCATCTCGATGGCCAGCGTTGCCGGGCACCCGGTATAGGTCGGCGTCAGCAGCACGGAGCCGCGTCCGGCATCCACCCCCCGCACGATACCCAGATCGACAATGGACACGACCGGGATTTCCGGGTCCGGCACGGTGGCCAGCACATCCATGACCTGGCCGGGATCGACGGGGGTGGTCATGGTGTCACCAGGTCGCGTTGGGATAGGAGCGCTGCAGGTGCTGCATCGGGGCCAGCAGATGGCCCAGATGCTCGGTATGGTGGCCCCGGCGCCCGCCGGTCACGGGGCGGTGGGCCGGCAGCGGCGGCAGCGTGGCCTGTTCCAGCACGGCGGTTACCGCGGCATCGAAGGCCGGGCGCAGGGCCGTGCGATCGACGGCGATGCCGCGCGCCACCAGATCGGTTTCCACCGCATCGGTCATGAACAATTCATCCACGAAGCGGACCATCCATTCCAGCCCGTCGATCATGCGCTGGCGGCTTTCCGCCGTGCCGTCGCCCAGGCGCACCACCCAGCCGGCGGCCAGGTCGGCGTGATAGGCCACTTCCTTGACGGATTTGGCGGCGATGGCGGCCAGATGGCTGTCGGTGGACCGCGTCAGCCCGTCGAACAGCAGGCGCTGATAGGTGGAGAACAGGAATTGCCGCGCGATGGTCTGCGCAAAATCGCCATTGGGCTGTTCCACGAGCAGGCAATTGCGGAAATCCAGCGCATCGCGATGGAAGGCCAGACGATCGGCGTCACGGCCCTGTCCTTCCACCGTACCGGCATGGCCCAGCAGATAGGTGGCCTGCCCGATCAGGTCGAGCGCCACATTGGCCAGCGACAGGTCGATTTCCAGCGTCGGCGCGTGCCCGCACCATTCCCCCAGCCGCTGGCCCAGGACCAGGCTGTCATCGCCAAGGCGCAGGAGATAGTCGAAACAGGTGGTGTCGGACATGGGATGACCCTTGATGGTGAACGGTGCCGGACATGTCGGCGGCAGTCTGGGCGGGACGGTGGCCCGCCGTCCGCCGTCAGATATGCTTGATATGGTCCGGCACGGTGTAGAAGGTCGGATGGCGGTAAACCTTGTCGGCTGCCGGCTCGAACAGCGGACCCGACTGGGCCGGATCGGATGCCGTGATCTGGGCCGACGGCACCACCCACAGGCTGACGCCTTCCATCCGGCGGGTATAGGTGTCGCGGGCGTGGCGGATCGCCATGTCCGGATCGGCGGCATGGACAGACCCGACATGCCGGTGCGACAGGCCGTTCTTGGTACGGATGAAGACTTCCCAGAGGGGCCATTGCATGGACATCAGTTAAATTCCTTATCGTTGGGCCTTGTTGCCGGCGATGCGGGAAAGGGCTCAGGCGGCGTGGCGTGCCCGTTGCTTTTCGGCATGCGCCGTCGCGGCCTCGCGGACCCAGGCGCCATCGTCCCAGGCCTTGCGGCGGGCCTGCATGCGTTCGCGCGCCACAGGTCCCTCACCGCGCACCACGGCGTAGAATTCTTCCCAGTCGATGGCGCCGAAATCGTAATGCCCACGCGCCGCATCCCATTTCAGGTCGGCATCCGGCACGGTCAGGCCGATGGCTTCGGCCTGTGGAACGGTGACATCGACGAATTTCTGGCGAAGCTGGTCGTTCGTGTCACGCTTGATCCGCCAGCGCATGGACTGCGCCGAATTGGGCGAATTGTCATCCGGCGGGCCGAACATCATCAGCGACGGCCACCACCAGCGGTTCAGCGCATCCTGCGCCATGCGCTTCTGGTCCGGCGTGCCGGCGGCCAGCGCCATCATGATCTCGTAGCCCTGGCGCTGGTGGAAGCTCTCTTCCTTGCAGATGCGCACCATCGCGCGGGCATAGGGACCGTAGGAAGTGCGCTGCAGGGGCACCTGGTTCATGATGGCGGCACCATCCACCAGCCAGCCGATGGCGCCGATATCGGCCCAGGTCAGGGTCGGATAGTTGAAGATCGTGGAATATTTGGCCCGGCCGCTATGCAGCGCGTCGATCATCTCCTCCCGCGAGGTGCCAAGCGTCTCCGTCGCGGAATAGAGATAGAGCGCATGCCCGCCCTCGTCCTGGACCTTGGCCAACAGCACGGCCTTGCGGCGCAACGAGGGGGCGCGGGTGATCCAGTTGCCTTCGGGCAGCATGCCGACCACTTCGGAATGCGCATGTTGCGACATCTGCCGCACAAGCGTCCGGCGATAGGCCTCGGGCATCCAGTCCTTGGGCTCGATGAAATCGTCGGCGGCCACCCGCGCCTCGAACGCGGCCAGAAGTTCCGCCGGTTCGGCCGTGGCGACGGCTGCCTGCTTTTGAAACTCGGTCGTATACATCGGGTGGCCCCTTCGCTGTTCTCTGGGGTCACCATAAAATAGTCCGACCAGACGGTCAATTAATTTAGTGCAAGAATACGCATGCCAATCGCGGGCTGGACGAAGGATGTCCGGCGGGGCAAAAAGCGTCCCCTAGGCAGGGGTCAGTGCAGGACGCCGTCCAGCAGTTGGGCCGGCGAGGACAGGCCCAGGCGGGCGCAGGCCCGCCGGCGGTAGGTCAGCACGCTGTTGGCGCTGATGCCCAGGCTTTCACCGGCCTGATCGGCTGTCGCACCGGCCAGCAGCAGGGCGCAGACCCGGCGTTCGCGTGCCGTCAGGGTGGGATGGGCCTGGGCCAGCCGGGCTTCCAGCCGGTCGGGCAGGGGGCTTCCCGCCGCCGTCACCTGACGGGCATGGCGCAGCAGGATGCCCATGCACAGGCTGCCGAATGCCGGCAGGGATGCCATGTCCGCCGGTGCCGGTTCCGTCAGGTAGAAGCTGAGGACATAGTCCTGTGGTCCGTCGCGCCAGCCGAAGCAGATTTTTTCCGCAAAGCCGGGCTTCTCGAAACATTGCCAGCGATAGTCGCCGCGGCTGATCTGACCGCTGCGGACCCGGGTGACGAAGCTGCCACCCGGTGGCGTGGTGGCGCGCGTGTCGCGCACCGGGTCGGCAATGTGGAAATGGCTGGCGAAGGAACGGGCCCGGCGTTCGGACTGACCGTCCAGCCCATGGCTGAGAAGGGGTTGCGGGGTAGCCCCCTCGGCCCCCGCATAGGCGAACAGTTCCACCACGGGCAGCCGCAGCCGCGCCACCGCCAGCATGCGCGTGGCCAGATGCGGGGTGCCGATGGCATCCAGCAGGCCGGCGATCCTGTCAGGGGTGAGGTCCAGCATGGCGCAAGGGCTCCGGAGCCGCGGGGTCACCCTTTATGCGTAACGCCATCCGGTCGGCCTGTCATCAATTCCGATGACAAACCGATCGGCCGCCGCCGTCTATCCTGGCGCCAAGGCGAGCCCGGAACCGTATGGAAGAAACCAGACAGATGAGCAAGGCATTCGCATCCTCCGCCGATCTGGCGGAAAAGCAGGAGACGCTGGAGATCGTGTCCGACGGGGTCTATGCCCTGACGGCGGAAGGGGACCCCAATGTCGGGGCGGTGGAGGGCGAGGATTTCCTGGTCTGCATCGACGCGCGTGCCACGCCGTCATCGGCGCGCGACTGGCTGGCCAAACTGCGCCAGCATACCGACAAGCCCGTGCGCTATCTGGTGCTGACCCATTATCACGCGGTGCGCGCCTTGGGGGCGGGGGCCTTCGGCGCCGACACGGTGCTGGCCAGTGCCCCGACGCGCAGGCTGATCCACGAGCGCGGGCAAGCGGATTGGGACAGCGAACAGGGGCGCATGCCGCGCCTGTTCAAGGGGGCGGAAGAAATCCCCGGCCTGACCTTCCCCGACCTGTCATTCGACAATGGTCTGGAGATCGAACTGGGCGGGTCGCGTGGAACCCTGGAACTGCGCTTCTGCGGGCGCGGGCACACGGCCGGCGACATCGTGGCCTGGCACGGCAAGACGAAAAGTCTGTTCGCCGGTGATCTGGTGGAGGCGGAGGCCGCCCTTTACACCGGCGACGCCTTCCATATGGATTGGTCCGCCGGCACGCTGGATCGTATCCGGGCGTTCGGGGCGGAACAGCTTGTCGGCGGCCGCGGTGCCGTGGCGCGCGGGCCGGCGGCCGTGGAGGCCGCGATCGAACAGACGCGCGGCTTCCTGACCGGGATGATCACCCAGGTCGGCCCCGTGCATGCGGCCGGCGGCAGCCTGAAGGAAGCATTTGAGGCGACGCACCGGGCATTGGCCCCCACCTTTGGCCATTGGCCCATCTTTGAACATTGCCTGCCGTTCAACGTTCAGCGTCTTTGGGATGAGATGGATGGCATCGACTGGCCCCGGGTCTGGACCATGGAGCGCGACCGCGAGGTTTGGGCACTGTTGCAGGGGTGAGGGCCATGAACGGAACGGCCAGTCAAGGACACATTCCCGTCTGGCACCATATCGGTGCCAGCCCGCCACCGGTTGCCGGCGTCGATGATGCCGGCAACTCCGCGGTTCCGGTCGTCATCGTCGGGGCCGGGCCGGTCGGCCTTGCCATGGCACTGGACCTGGGGCGGCGGGGTCACCGGGTCGTGGTGCTGAACCGGCTGGATTTCATTCCCGCCGGCTCAAAGGCCATCTGCTTTTCAAAACGCTCGCTGGATATTTTCGACCGGCTGGGCGTGGGTGACGCCATCACGGAGAAGGGCGTCGTGTGGAATGTCGGCAAGGTCTTCCGCGGCGCGGAGACCGAGCCCGTGTTCCAGTTCGACATGCTGCCCGTGAAGGGGCAGAAGCGGCCGGGATTCGTCAATATCCAGCAATATCATGTTGAGGAATATCTCTGGCGGGCCGTGGCGGGCCTGTCCAATGTGGAACTCCGCTGGGGGCATGCCGTCACGGGCGTGCGGCCCGATGCCGATGGGGTGGAACTGTCGGTCGATGCAGGTGGCGACCCCTATCGGTTGCGGGCCGGCTGGGTGGTGGCCTGCGATGGCAGCCGGTCGGCCGTGCGTTCCCTGATGGGCCTGGATTTCGACGGACGGGTGTTCGAGGATCATTTCCTGATCGCCGATATCGCCATGAAGGGGGACCGGCCGGCGGAACGCTGGTTCTGGTTCGATCCGCCCTTCAATCCCGGACAGTCAGCGCTGCTGCACCGGCAGCCGGACGATGTCTGGCGGCTGGATTTTCAGCTTGGCTGGAACATCGATCGGGAAAAGGCGCTGGACCCGGCCAATGTCACCCGCCTGGTGCGCGCCATGCTGGGTGACGATGTCGTGTTCGAGCCCGTCTGGACCAGCCTCTATACCTTCCAATGCCGGCGCATGCGGCGGTTCCTGCATGGTCGCGTGATCTTCGCGGGCGACAGTGCGCACCTCGTCTCCCCGTTCGGGGCGCGGGGATGCAATGGGGGAGTGGCCGATATCGACAATCTGGGCTGGAAGCTGGATCTGGTGTTGAAGGGGCTGGCCGGTCCCGACCTGCTGGAAAGCTATGATCATGAAGCCGTCGTGACGGCAGATGAGAATATCCTGAACTCCAGCCGGTCCACCGATTTCCTGACGCCGAAATCGGCGGTCAGCACGCTGTTCCGTGATGCCGTGCTGGAACTGGCGGGCCGGCAACCGTTCGCGCGGCCCATGGTCAATTCCGGCCGTCTGTCCACGCCCGTCAGCTATCCCCACAGCCCGCTGAACAGCCCCGACATGCAGGACTGGCACGGGGCCGGCGTGGCGCCGGGCAGCCCGGCCGTTGACATGGCGCTGGAGGATGGCTGGCTGCTGGAAAGGCTGGGGGACGGGTTCGTCCTGATGGCCGATGGCTGGGAAGGCCCGGTGCCGGACGATGTGCGCCTGCTGCCCGTCGAAGCAGCGGGTGCGGCGGCACAGCGCTATGGGCTGATGCCGGGTGCTGCCTATCTGTTCCGGCCGGACCAGTATGTCGCGGCGCGGTGGCACCGTCCCGATGCCGGCGTCGTTGCCCATGCCTGCCGCAAAGCCCGGGGGTTTAAGTCATGACCGCATTGATCCTGACACCCAACATCCCGGACCCGGACGGGTTCTATGCCGAACTGCTGGCCCTGCACCAGGGGCGCACCGATGCGGACAGCCTGGCTGTCAACGCGCGTCTGATCCTTGTCCTGGCCAACCATATCGGCGACAGGGACGTGCTGCGTCAGGCCTTGCAGGCGGCGGGATAGGCGGCGTGCATCCCCGTGTCCGCCGTGGCGGGCCATTCCATTGTGACCCGCCACGGTTCCCGTCAAAGCTGGACGCGCTTGGTATAACCGCCATCGACGACAAGATTGATGCCGGTGACCCAGCCGGCGGCATCGCTGGCCAGGAAAGTCAGGCATGTCGCCACCTCCGCCGGCGTGCCCAGGCGGTTGCTGGGCTGCACGGCGACATTCTGGGCATAGACCTCCGGCCGGTTCTCCTTGATCCGGTCCCAGGACCCGCCTTCGATGAAGATGGGGCCGGGGGAAACGACGTTGACGCGGATGTTCTTCGCCATCAGCACCTGCGACAATTGCTTGGCATAGATGATCAGGGAGCCTTTCAGGGCGTTGTAGGCCATGGGAGCCATGAAGGTTTCCACGGCTGCCGTCGTGCTCATGAAGATGATGGAGCCGCCGCCGGCCTTTTCCATGAAGGGCATCACGGCCTCGCAACCGCGGAAGGCGCCCATCACATCGCCTTCGAAACAGCGATACCAGCTTGCTTCCCCATCCATGCCGGCGCCGCCGGACACATTATGGATGAAGATATCGACGCCGCCCAACTGTTCGCCCATGTCGGCGATCCATTGGCGATAGGCGGGGCCATCGCTGACATCGACGGGGGCACCCACCGCCGTGCCGCCGGCCGCCTGGATGGCGGCCACCGTTTCGGCCACCGCGTCGGCGTTGCGTGAACCGATGGCGACGGCACAGCCTTCGGCCGCCAGCAGTTCCACCGTCTGCCGGCCGATGCCGCGGGTCGATCCTGTCACGATGGCCTTCTTGCCGGCCAGTCCGAGATCCATGGTGTCTATCCTGTTCGTAACGTTCTGGAAGGGTACCGCGTCAGCCGGCGCGGCGCTGGGCGTCACGGATGGCGGCGTCGCGCTGCTTGGGGGTGGGGTTGGCGCGCAGGGTCAGACCGCCATTCACCTGCAAATTCTCACCCGTCATGAAGCATTCGTCCGATGCGAGCCAGACGGTGGCGGCGGCGATGTCGTCCGACGTGCCGATGCGGCCCAGCGGATAGCAGTCCACAAAGGCATCGACCACGGCCGGCAGCTTGAACACGCCCTGGGTCATCGGCGTTTCCGTCAGGCCGGGGGAGATGGAATTGACGCGGATGCCCTTGTCCCCGAACTCGTTCGCCACGGCCCGGACGACATGGTCGATGCCGGCCTTGGTGCCCATATAGGCCGCATAATTGTAGGTCATGATGGTGGCCGTGGCGGAACTGATCTGGATGATCGACCCGCCGGTCGGCTGCATGGCCCCCACCATCACCTGCAGGAACTGGAAGGCGCCCTTGAACTGAATATCCATGATGGTGCGCAGCGCGTCTTCCGGCATGTCCAGGAAGGGGGAGGCATAGCCCCACCCGGCCGCATTGACGGCGATATCCACGCGGCCCGACTGCGATAGCGCGGCGTCGGCCAGTTTCTGGATATCGGCCTTGTCGGTAATGTCGCAGGCAACGGCGATGGCACCGCTGGCGGCGGCGTAACGGTCCAGTTCGGCCGCGTCGCGCCCGCCGACAATGACGGTCGCCCCTTCCTTCAGAAGCCGGTCGGCGATGACCTGGCCCATATTGTCGCGCTTGCTGGCGCCCAGCACGATGGCGGTCTTGCCCTTAAATGTGGTCATGGTGTTTTCCCCCTTGTTCTGGTTGTCGTTCGCGGGTGCCTGTGGTGCGGCATCAGCCGGCAGCGGGTGCAAGCCTTTCCAGGGCGAACGGATGGTCCGGATCCGTTTCCTGGATCTCGACGATGTTGCCGTCCGGGTCCTTGCCATAGACGGCGCGCAGATTGCCGAAATCGCAGGGCTCCTCATGGGCGAAGCGCATGCCGGCGGACGAAAGCCGGGCGTATTCCGCCTGAATATCCGTCACATCCAGGCAGAAATGCGTATAGCCATGGTCGCAGGGGCGCAGCGGCTCGCCGGAACGGGCGGCCGGCGCCGAATATTCGAACAATTCCAGGTAGCAGTTGCCGGCCCGCAGCATGACGGTGCGCGCGGCCGACCCTTTCAGCCCGACCGCCCTGTCCGCCAGTTCGGCATCGGCCCACCGCACCTGGTCGATGGCGGGCACGAAGCCCAGCACATCGCGGTAGAAGACCAGCATCCGGTCAAAATTCGGCGTGTTCAGCGCGATATGATGGATGCCGCGGATCATGACGGTTCCTTTCCCAGAACATACCTGTCGATGGTCTGCTGGAAATGCCGGACGCGCACCTCCTGGTAGTTGGTCAGGGTCTGGCCCTGCTTGTGGGCGGCCTTCATGCCTTCCTGCTGGTCGCGCAGATTGTTGGTATCCTGGTCATAGACATGGCCGAACGCTGGGTCGATGCCCTGAGCCTTGGTGTAGCTGTCGCGCTCTCCCAGCCGCTGCGGCACCGCGGGTTCCGGCCGGTCGCCATTGTCGGGCACGGGGCGCAGGAAGATCAGTTCGAACAGACAGCGGTCGGGGTCCATCCCGATCGGCCGGAACCGGTAGACCATGGGCAGCGACAGGCCGGGAAACAGCACCATGTTGGGGAACAGCGAATATTCCACCACGTCCAGCATTTCGGTGTCGGTATAGCGGGACATGTCCGCCTTGTAGGTTTCGCCCAGCACCTTGCGCAGCACGCGCGCCATGACGATGCGGGCCGTCTCCCCTTCACCCAGCGTCAATTCGTCCTTCAACAGGGTGCGGTCGCCGACCAGCATCGTGTTGATCAGTTCCTCCTCGCTCAGTGCCTTGGGCAGATGCGGGCTGGAAACGCCGTTGGTGGCGTAAAAGCGGGAGACATTGTCGGTGAAGATGTCGTACTGCGTATTCTCGTCGCCGTTGCCATAGAGCAACTGGGGGTGCGTTTCCTGAGTATGGTAATTTTCCATGAACGCTTCCTGGGCCGTCTTCCAGTTGGCGAACAGTTCCTTTTCGATATGCAGGTCGATATAGCGGTTGGCGATGTCCCAGTTTTTGAAATGGTCCTGCATGGGGGCCATGTAATCTTCCAGGGACGGCGCATTCTCATCCATGTTGATGAAGACGAAGCCCCCCCACAGGCCGACGCGCACCTGTGGCAGACGGTGGCTTTCCGCCGTGACATGCGGCAGGTCCCAGGGGCAGGGGACACGCTTCAGTTCCCCATCCAGGTCCCAGGTCCAGCCATGGAAGGGGCAGCGCAGTTCCGTGGCATTGCCCTCGCCGCCCGTGGGACGCAGCTTGGTGCCGCGATGCAGGCAGGAATTGTGATAGGCCTTGATGGTGCCGTCCTGCGTGCGGACCACCAGGATGGAATAAGGACCGATCTCATAAACGTGATAATCGCCGGGCTCGGGTATATGTTCCTCCCGGCAGGCCCATTGCCAGACTTTCGGCCACAGGTTCTTCATCTCCATCGCGAAGAATTCCGGTGAGATGTAGCGGTCGAAGGCGATATCCTCGTCGCCCAGGAACCTGTAGCTCTCCATGGCCAGAACGGGTGGCACGGGCCGGCCGTCGCGATGGACGATCTCCTGCGTGCTGGGCCCGCGCGGGCAGCGCGCCTCTCCCGGCTTGGGGGTGGGGATCATCGTATCCATTCTTCATTTCCTCCCTGTCATATTCTTGGGGTTGCCTGTCCGGTCAGAAGCCGGACCCGCCCTCCGGCATGACACCGGCCGCCCAGTCCAGTCCCCGGCGCAGCAGCGTATGGAACACCGGATTGTCCCAGGACCCGCGTTCCACGCGAGGATAGAAATCCGTCAGCGGCTGCATGTCGTAATGGCCGCGGCAATGGCCCAGCGTCAGGTACAGGATGGTGCCCGACCCGATACGCCGCAGATAAAGCACGGGATGGTCCTGCTGTTCCCATTGCGAGGTCGTGAACCGGTCCGTCCTGCCCGCGAAGCCCGCCGCCAGCAGCACCTCGATCTCCGCCAGGATGGTCGACAGGTACAATTCATCCACCGTTTCGAACGGTTCGATGTCGGCCGTCAGCGGGTGGTCCCGGCCCGCCGCCGTCTTGTGTACCTGGTAGGGGCCGATGGGCGGATGCCCCTGGAACATCGTGCCCAGCGTTTCCATGAAATGCGGTGCCAGATTCGGGGTGTCGACCAGCCCCTCGGCCGTGAAACGCAGGATGGAATTGGTGCCGTGCAGCGCATACCAGCGCCCGCCACCCGCGATGTAGCGCCGCAGCGCCTCCTGCTCGGGCAGCGACGGCGTGACGTCGCAGGTGTAGGAGACGATGAAGTCGGCAGCCATGATCGCCTCGATCCGGCTGTAATCCTCGAACACGCGGGTACGGATACAGGGATTGCCGCCCAGTATCTTCAAAATCTCCAGCCGGGCATGGTCGATATCATGATAGCGGCCACTGGCGATCAATACGGCGTTGATCGGCCTGGAGGGGGGTGATGGGGCTTCGCCATTCAGCATGTGGGGCCATTTTTCGTGAAATGGTACGGCTGCTCCGCGTCGGATGGGCCGGCGGAGGGGGGCCAAAATCGCCAAGCGGTGCTGCTTGCAGTCAATTACGCTGATAACATGACAACGTGACGGTTTCAAGGCGCCAATATGCTTGTGTTCCACCTTCAGCCAGCGTATCTAATGCGGGTGACCCCCAGTCGCATTGCCCGGGGACCGCTCCCCTTATTTTACCGAGATTTCGGATGGACGAATCCACTAGCAACCTGACAGACC
This sequence comes from Niveispirillum fermenti, assembly GCF_052474395.1. Classification (NCBI taxonomy): domain Bacteria; kingdom Pseudomonadati; phylum Pseudomonadota; class Alphaproteobacteria; order Rhodospirillales; family Azospirillaceae; genus Niveispirillum; species Niveispirillum fermenti. The sequence continues at coordinate 618,425 of NZ_CP156679.1, forward strand.
TGGAACCGGAGGGCTTCGCGCGACCGGACGCCGGGCTGCAGCAGCGGCGCAGCGCGGAAACGCGCATCGCCATCCTGGAAGCCACCATCGATTGCCTGGCCGAATTCGGCTATGCCCGCACCACCACGCTTCTGGTCGCCAGCAAGGCCCGCGCTTCACGCGGGGCCATGCTGCATCACTACCCGACCAAGCAGGCGCTGATCGAGGCGACGATCGAATACGCCTTCTATCAGCGCATGAAGAATTTCATGAAGAAGGTGACCAGCCTGACGGATGAGCAGCGTGTCTATGACAATGCCGCCATCCAGTTGAGCTGGCAGCAGTATCAGAGCCGGGAATACAAGGCCTATCTGGAACTGCATGTCGCGGCCCGCACCGATCCCGAACTGCGCGAGATGTTCCTGCCGCGGGCCCGTCTATATGACCGCATCTGGCGGGACGAGGTGTGCCGCGCCTTCCCGGAATGGAACCACGATATCGAATTGCTGCACCGCGCCTCGGAATTCACGCGCGCGGCCCTGGAAGGGCTGATGCTGAACGTGGATATCTGGGACGATCCGGACGCTGAGAAGTTCGTGGTGGAACTGGTTTCCACCACGCTGCTGATGCTGCGTGACGGGCGCATTCCTTTCAAGAAGCCGGTCGAAGCCCCGCCGCCGCCAGCCCGCAAGCCGCGCAAGGCAGCGGCCAAGCCGGCGGCGAAGAAAGCCTGACGGGGCGATAGCCACTATCGATATTTGCAGGAAGGCCGGCATGGGGTCCCCCCATGCCGGCCTTCCTGCTTTGTATTCCTTGGGTTTTTCCGGTCCGCCGGGCGGGCAAAGGCGCACCTGCGCGTCACTGTCAATACGCAAGCAGGCTGACATAAAACAATCAGGATTGCTTTTCTTATGACCGGATGTTAGCGTCCTTCTGAATACGGGAGGAACAAGAATGACAAAGGAAACCGCTTCGCCGGCCGGCTGCGGCGCACGCAGCCCGGGCCCGAGCTGGAACGATTATGCCGAGCGGGATACCAACCCCGTTCCCGATTTCCTGATCGCCGACAGCAGCCCGGACCTTGGGTCCGCCCCCATTGCCGCCAGCCGCTATACCAGCCCCGATTTCTTCCGCCAGGAATGCGAGAAGATGTGGCCCGCTGTCTGGCAGTTCGCCGCGCGGGAAGAGGAACTGCCCGAGCCCGGTGATTATGTGCTGTACGAGAATGCCGGCCGCTCCTATCTGGTCACCCGTCAGCCGGACGGATCCGTCCGTGCCTTCCACAATGTCTGCCTGCATCGGGGACGCAAATTGCGCACCGAAAGCGGCTGGGCAGAGACTTTCCAGTGCCCTTTCCACGCCTTCACCTGGAATATCGACGGGTCCCTGAACCAGATACCCTGCCGGTGGGATTTCCCGCACCTGGCGGACGCGGAAATGAAGCTGCCGGAGGCGGCCGTTGCCCGCTGGCAGGGATATATCTTCGTGCGCGAAAGCCACGAAGGCCCGTCGATCGAGGAATTCCTGGCCCCGCTGCCGGATCATTTCCAGCGCTGGCGGCATGATGAATGCGTCACCAGCGTCTGGGTGGCCAAGGTGGTCAAGGCCAACTGGAAGGTGACGGCTGAAGCCTTCATGGAGGCGTATCATTCCATCGCCACCCACCCGCAGATCCTGCCGTTTGCCGGTGATTCCAACACAAAGTACAGCGTCTATGGCGACAATGTGAACCTGGCGATCACGCCGTTTGCCGTCACCTCGCCGCACCTGCTGGACCAGGAATTATCGGAACAATGGATCATCGATCAGATGATCAAGTATAATGGCCGATCCGCGCAGGCAAATCTCAACATCACCGTTCCGATGGACAGTACGGCGCGTCGTGAACTGGCCGCGGTCAACCGCCAGCGGCTGGGACAGGATGCGGGCCGGGATTTCAGCGCGATCAGCGATGCGGAGATGATTGACGCCTTCACCTACAATGTGTTTCCCAATTTTTCTCCCTGGGGCGGCTTTCCGCCCAATGTCGTCTATCGCTGGCGCCCCTGGCCGGACCAGGATCATACCTTGATGGAAGTGCGGCGGATCACCCGTGTTGCCCCTGGTGCGCCCCGGCCGCCTTGCCCGCCCATGCGCCTGCTGGCCGAGGACGAGGCCTGGGGATCGGTGCCTGAACTGGGGGCGCTGGGGGCGGTCTTCGACCAGGATTGGGCGAACCTGCCCTATGTTCAGGAAGGGTTGAAAGCGTCGAAGAACGATCGCGTCAACCTGGGCAATTATCAGGAAAGCCGTATCCGCCAGTTCGCCCAGACACTGGACAAGTATCTGGCGCGCTGAGCGCCAGTTTTGCCTTGAAGTGGCCATCCCTTCTTTGGGGTGGCCCTCCTTCAGGGGCTCCTTCCAAAAAAACTTCGGCCGCCGTTCCGGGATTTGGGAACGGCGGCCTTTTCTTTGCGGGATGTCGGATTGCGGATCCGTCATACCGTGAGGAAAGGGGCGGGCGCCTTGGTCAGGAAGGCCGTGCGTGCCCGCGCGTAATCGGCGCCGGTAAGAAGCAGGGCCTGCGCCTGCGCCTCGAAATCCAGCAGCGGGTTGAGGCCCTGCGGCCCCCGCGCCAGGGCGGTCTTGGTCAGGGCGATGGCCTCCGGCGCCGCACTGGCCAGGCGGCGCGCCTTTTCCTTCGCCAATGCCAAGGCGCCATCGGGCGATATGTGATCGACAAGGCCGGCGGCATGCGCCTGGCCCGCATCCAGCACCTCGCACAGCATCATGAATTCCCGTGCCGCACCGGCGCCCAGGCGCTGTGGCAGGGTCCAGAGCAGGCCAAGATCGGGGATCAGGCCTACACGGCCGAAGGCGGCACAGAACCGGGCTGCCGGACCGGCGATGACGATGTCGCAGGCCAGGGCAATGGACAATCCTGCCCCGAAGGCCGCGCCATCCACGGCTGCCACCGTCGCCTTGCGGCCTGCCGCCAGGGCGCGGATGATCCGGTGCAGATCGCGCATGGTGGCCAGCATGCGCATGGGGTCGTCACCGTCCAGCCCGGACAGGTCACCGCCGGCACAAAAGGCTCTGCCATCCCCGGCCAGCAGGATGGACCGGCAGGCAGCATCGCCCTGCAATGCCTCCAGCGTGGCGATCAGCGGAACGGCCAGTTCCGGCACCAGGGCGTTGCGCTTTTCAGGCAGGCTCAACGTGACAAGGGCAACGCCGTCCGCCAGCGTGCAGGAAACGGTTTCGGACATTCATTCTCTCCAGGGTGGGCGGGCCGCAGGCTGGAGCGTATTCGCGTTGACGGGAAACACGAGCTCCAGCTTTCAGTTTCCAAAGCGCCGACGCCGCATCCGCGGCACGGACCGCACGGTGGCAGTCGCCGCCGGAGCGGTTTTCCAGTCAAAGGACAACCGCTCTAACCGTTGCCGGCGGCGGCCACGGCCCGGCGCATGGCGCCAAGACCGCTGGTGAACAAAAGTGATGCTGACAGCATCAACAGGATGCCGGCGCAGGCGATGGCCGGACCCAGCCGGGTCTCGTCACCAAAGACATAATCCGTCATGGCGGCCACGATGAACGGGCCGCCCGCAGCGCCGACCAGGCCGGTGGCCAGCACATAAAGCGCCGATGCCCGCCCCCGCAATGGCCGGGGCGTGGCGATCTGCAGCGCGGCCGGACCGATGCTGGCGCAGGAAATGGTCAGGAAATAGACCAGACCGAAGCCCAGGATGGTCATCCAGCCCGCCGGCGCCAGATAGGCGGCCGCCAGCAAGGGGGCGGCACAGAGGCTCAACACCCGGAACCAGCGCAGATGCGCGTCGAGTATCCCGCGGCGGAACATCCGGTCGACGATCCAGCCATGGGTCATCAGGCCCAGCAGCGGGGCCACGATCTGCGCCACGCCCAGCCACAATCCCGCATCCTTCAACGACCAGCCGTGAATGCGCGAAAGGAAGGTGGGGGTCCACATCTGAATGGCGACGATACCCGCCTGGACCAGTGCGAACCCGAGATTATGCGCCAGGTAGAAGCGAGCGTGCGGGCGCATGTGGCGGAACAGGGCGCCAAATCCCGGCTCGGTCATGTCCGTTGCGGACAATGGCAGCGATCGCGTCCGCGTTTCCGGCAGCAGAAAGACCAGAAAGGCCAGCAGCATTCCCGGTACGCCGGTTATGATGAAGACCAGTTGCCATGCCTTGACCTCCCCCAGCAGCGGAAGGGTCCGGGCGCCGGCATCCAGCAGCATGCCCACCAGGGGCCCGCCCACCAGAAAGGCCAGGCCGGTACCGACGGTGCCGCCGATGACGAAGACCGACAGGGCCGTCGACAGCCGCGACGGTGGAAAGAGATCGGCCATGATGGCGAAGGTGGCCGGGGTCAGCGACGCCTCGCCGGCACCGACCCCGGCCCTGGCCGCGAACAATTGCCAGAAGGATTGCGCCAGCCCGCAGCAGGTGGCGGCGATGCTCCAGAAAGTGACACCCACCCAGATGATCATCCGCCGGCTGTACCGGTCCACGGCCCAGCCGATGGGAATGGCGGCCAGCACATAGAACAGGGCAAAGGCCACGCCCTGCAGAAGGCTGACCTGCACATCGGTCAGCCCCAGGTCTGCCTTGATGGGTGGGATCAGCAGCGCCAGGATCTGCCGGTCCAGCATCGCCACGAAATAGAGCATGCCGAGGATGACGACGGACAGCCAGCGCCCGGATGAGGAGAGTTCTTTTCCACTATCCGTCGTCCCGCCGCTTCCCGCGGTCCCGGTCGCCGAAATCATTGCCCGATTTCCTTCCACCGATACCATCCCGGCGACCATGGCCGGTCACCGGGATGAGGTTGCCGGCACAGGCCGACCCCGCCCTGTCAGTTGCGTGGTGCGCCCGCCGCGATCCAGGCCTGGATACGGGCGATTTCAGCCCCGTTCAACGGCGGGCCATCCATCGGCATGCGCACACCCACACCGCCGGCTTCCACATGCGTGCCCTTCAGCTTGTGCAGAAGATAGCTGCCGGCCGGATCGCCGGGCTGCACGCGCTTCAATGCCACTTCTTCCGACGGCATACCGACCAGGCTGGCATAGGCGCCGCCCGGATGCAGGGCCATGCCGCCTGGTTCCTCCCCCGTCAGGTGGCAGGCGGCACAGCGGTTCTTCAGCAGCGGCACGATATCCCGCTGGAAGCTGGGCGCATCGGCGGCCGCAGCGGGACCGGCAACAACCAGCCCCCCCAACAGCATCAGCGCTGCGATCCGGATCGAACGCGGGCGGGTCATCATCCCTCCTTGCCGCCGTCTGTGGCGTGCATGGCAGCGATATAGGCATAAGTCATGGCCGGGCCGATGGTGCCGCCCGCCCCGAAATAGGCACCGCGGGTCGGCGATGCCACGCAATTGCCGGCCCCGTAGAGGCCGGGGATGGGCTGGTTGCCCATCGCCAGGACCTGTCCCTTCTCGTTGGTCAGGGGGCCGCCGCTGGTGTCGAGCGCGCCGGGCGCCAGGATGATGGCGTAATAGGGCCCCTTGTCCTGGAACGGATACATGGTCGGGTTGGGCATGCCGCCTGTCCTGGCCTTGCTGCCGGGCCGCAGGATGGAGAAATAGCCCTGCCATTCCCGGTCATAGCCATGCAGACCACGGTCGAAATCCGGGTCGCGGCCGTCGCGGGCATAGCGGTTGAACCGGTCGATCGTCTGCCGGGTCCGGGCCAAGAAATCCCTCGCCAACGTCACTCCGCCGGTCCGACCGGCCAGCGATTGCAGGCGTGCGGCGATGTTTTCCGCCAGTTGATCCAGGCTGTCCCCCTTGATCAGATAGGAGGCCGCATCGGGATTTTCCGGCAGCGGATAGTTGCCGCCATAGGCGTCCAGGGCCCGATGGTCGAACAGCATGAACAGCAACTGGTTGGGGTAGTCGGCATTCACCGGGTCATAGACGTAATGGACCTTGGTCCGGTCATTGTAGTTGCGCTTTTCATTGACGACACGGTGGCCATATTTGTTGACCAGGACCATGGAATCCGATGGTACGAAGAACACGCCGACACCCATGACGCGGTTCTCCAGCGCCTGGTCCAGCACCACCTGCGTGTACCAGGCGGTGGACAGCGTGCCGGGCACAGCACCGGCGGACGCCGCCATGCCGATGAAATCACCCTGCGACTGCGGCACGGCGCAGGACCCGTACAGCATGGTCTGGTGCAGTTGCAGCAGGTCGGTATTGTGGGCGAAGCCACCCGTGGCGAAGATCACCCCCTTGCGCGCGCCGATGGTGACGGTGCGCTCACCCGTGCGCGCCTCCAGCCCGATCACGCGGCCTTCCTCCAGCACCAGCTTCGTGGCGCGATGGCCCGTCAGGATGGGCGCGCCGCGCGATGTCAGCCAGGTCTCACAAGCGTCCGTGATGCGCCCGCCATGGCCCACGGTGCCGGCCAGGGTCTCGCCATTCTCGTCCTTCGGTGCCAGGGCGCGGCCCACCGGGACCTTGTTCTCGGGCAGATGGTCGGCATAGTCGGGGGACGGCTTCTTGTCCGTGCCTACCGTGAAAAGGCCGAATTCGACGGCCCCCAGCGCCTTCATCTTGTCGACCATGGGGGCGCCATTGTCGTAGAAGGCTTCCAGCAGCTTGTAGGACCGTTCATCCAGACCAAGGGTCGGATGGTCGGCATTATAGTCGTTGGGGAACGCATAGCGGCACATGTAGCGCATGGCATCCGGCTTGGGGTCGGTCAGCCCCAGTTCGGACAAGAGCGGGTGATTGGGCACCCAGGCCACGCCACCGGATTTGCGCGTCGTGCCGCCCAGCATGGGGGAGGCTTCCAGCAGCACGACCCTGGCGCCGCGATCGGCGGCGATGACAGCCGCCGTGCAGCCCGCGGCCCCACCGCCGACCACGACGATATCGGCCTCGACATCCCATGTACGGGCGGTCTTGCCATCATCCGCCTGGGCACAGCCGGCCAGCAGGGCGGATCCGGCGGCCATCCCGGCACCGGCACCTGTCAATATCCTGCGCCGGCTGAGGCCTGGCTGTTCATGTTGCGTCATGATCGTTTCCTCACCCTGTATCGTCAGTTTTGTGTCTTGGGGGCCAGGGCCCCGGTATAGACAGGATCGCCGACGCCGCGCCGGCCGACCATGTCGGGACCCATCAGGCCGAAATGGCGCTCGTCGGCAGCACGCCAGCTTTCCCAATCATGCAGACCGGTCCGGTGCGCGATGCGCCAGACGCCATCACGCCGCTGGAAACGGTCGATATAGCGGCCACCGATCCAGACATCCTCGTCCAGGGACATGTCATGGCGTTCAAAAACGCCTGTGCAGGCCCGCCCCTTGGGAAGACGGTGATAGGCCAGGAAATAGGATTCCACATGCGCCGCGTCGCCCGACAACTCGATCAGCACATTGCCCAGATGGTGCTGTGTGCGGTCCAGTTCGGCCAGCACGGCCATGGCATAGGTGCAGAACAGGGTCGAAGAACCCTCGTATCCGCCATGGCTGTGGGTGGCATCGGGATGGAAGACGGAACGCAGCAGCGCCTCATCCATCCGATCCAGTGCCCGGCAGTAGCGGTGGCACTGGTCGGTGATTGCCTGCCGGTCGGCCAGTGCCCGCAGCAATGCGCCATCCATCCCTGGCTGGCCGGGATCGTTCATCATCGTCATCATGTCTCACCCGACCTTGCGCAGCGGGTCGCCGCCATCCCAGTCGCGTGCGGCGTTGCGCATGCTGGTGAACAGGTCCAGCAAGGCCGGCGGGGCCTGCAGCACCTCCACCATGGTGCCGGGACCGCCATGGGTGTCGGCATAAAGGAACGCCCCATCATCCAGGCGGCCTTCCTGGATGATGTCGGCACCGGCCGCGGCCAGCTTGCGACGTGCGTCGCCCATATCGGATGTCAGCAGGCAGACATGGTGCAGCCCGCCAGCACCGTCCCGCTGGCCATCACGATAGACCGATGGCGCCTCATTATGCTGCACCACCAGTTCAATCTGCATGTCGTGCCAGTAGCCCAGCGCCACGGAGAAATCGACCTGCACCTCCTGACCGCGATAGGACATCCACGGCACGGCCACATGTTCCATCAGGAAGAAGGGGCCGGCCCCCATGCTGCCGGCCCAGAAGCGTACCGCCTCTTCCAGGTCCTGCACGATATAGGAAAGCTGCATCACGGGGCCGATGGCGGCGGTGAGCTGGCGGGGCGGCAGGGGCATCGGGCATCTCCGGTCTTGTACGATTTCCGGTGGCTTCAGCACATAGGCGTGCGGCCGGGCGGGCCGGGTGTTCAGCGGCGGGGCGGCAGTCCCTGGTCATACGGGTCGTCGGGAAAGCGTGCGCCGCGGGTCAGCAGCATGTCGTAGATGCCGCCTTCCCAGCGGGCGGTCGACGGCTCGTTGCGGTTCCAGTCCATGACATAAAGCCGGTCGATGATCCGCCATTCGCCATCGCGGCGTTCATAGCGGTCCAGATACCGGCCGGCGACGATCAGGTCGTTGACCTGGTCGCCATCGGCCACATGCATGAAGCCGACGACATAGGTCTCGCCGCGTGCGTGATCGCCATCGGGGTCGATCTGTATCCAGGCATTGCCAATCTTCTGCATGGACCGCAGCATGCCGCTGCGCATTGATGCCGTCATGTGATCGGCGAATTCCCAGGCATTGCCGTTGAAGGTGCCATGGGTTTCCGTGGCATCAGGCCAATAGGCCGATTTCAGCGTGTCCGCATCACAGCGGTCGATCCCATGGCAATAGCGGCACAGCAGGTCGTAGATGGCCTGCCTGGCCAGCATGTCATCAATCGCCCTTTCACGGGCAGACGCGGCGGGGACGGGCGACACGAGCGTTTTTCCTTTTTGAAAACAAAAGAGGGGGCGACCGGCCTCGGAAGGACCGGCAAAGGGTCAGCGCCGGCCCTCCAGATAATCGTTCAGAACCTCGTGGAAGCGGCGCACACGGGCTTCCTGTTCACTGAGGTAGGCATCGTCATAGCCGCGCGACCGCAGACCCTTCTGCTGCTGCACCGCCACGGACAGGTCCTGGTCGATGAAATCGCCGACATCGTCGCGGCCATAGACCAGATGTTCCAGTTCCGCCTCACGCAGGGGGCGCGGGCCGCAGACGGTGTTGACGCTCTCCACCCCTTCGATCCGCGGGACCAGGCCCCAATATTCGAAGGTGCATTTGTTGGGGTCGCTGATATGCGGCTCGGTCCGGAAGATGTGGACGGAACCGTCCACGGGCGTGCCGGTGATGGTGATGTTCGGGAACAGGGTGTGGTGGAAATAGTCGGTCAGTTCCGCATCGCTCAGCTTTTCAAGATAGGTGTGGCCGCGGCTGGCCCCCACCTCGCGCTTGCGCTGCTGCAAGGCCTGGCGACCGTCGCGCGACCGTCCCTTGAAATCAGCCGGGTCCAGGTCCCAGGCCCGCAGCATCATTTCCCAGATCGGCTCCACCTCGTTGGGATGTTCGGCCCGCATGGAGGGCTGGCCCAACTCGATCATGCGGTTGTGGCCGCTGGGATACATTTCGAAGATGGTGGCCTTGTAATCCTCATCGATCATCTGGACCATCTGCGGATGGACGGTCGGCAGATGATAGCTTTCATTGAAATTGTCGGATGCGAACTTCCAGTTCGTCTCCACCTCCACCTTGCGCCAGACGACGCGGACCATCTTCTCCATCTCACGGTTTGCCAGCAGGGCCGGCAGCGGGTCGAGATAGTCCAGCAGAGGCTTGGCGTCGGGATCCATGCTGTACCAGACGAAGCCGCCCCAGGTGGCACACGGCACCTCCTTCAGCCGCAGCTTGCCGCAGGGATTGCCCTTGGCGAAATTCTCCGGGTCCTGTGCCGCCTGCAGCACGCCGTCCAGACCCCAGCGCCAGCCGTGATAGGCGCAGGTGAAGGCCGGGACGGAACCTGCCTCGCTGACCACAAGCCGGTTCCCGCGATGGCGGCAGACATTGTAGAAGGCACGTATGGACCCGTCTTCCTGCCGGACCAGCACCACGGCCTCGTGCCGGAACCGGTGGACCACGAAGTCGCCGGGTTCCTCCAGCTCCGCCTCACGCGCGCCGATATGCCAGATACGGGTCCACATATGGTCCCATTCGGCCTCCATGAAGGCGGGGGACCAGTAGCGGTCACCGGTGATCGGGTCGCCGCGCAACTGTGCGCTGGTGCCGCCATCCATCACGTCGGGATGAAGAATTGTGTCCATGTCCGGCCCTCCCTGGGGTGTTTATTCTTATATAATGGTCAGTGATGATTAAAGCAGACAGAACTGCTTCTTTCAAGGCAAATGCCCCTGCTCATGGTCCCGTGAGGGCCCGCGCGATCAGACCTAATTGCACCTCCGCAGCACCACCGAAGATGGTAGCGGCACGGCTGTTCAGGTAATCGCCGGGGATGGCCTCGCCGGGAACAGTCGGGCGGGGTGTCCAGCGCAGGGCGCGGGCCGACAGGATCTCTACCCCGATCTCGCCCACGGCCTGTTTCAGCCGGCTGGCCCGCAGTTTCAGGACGGAGGCGACGGAGCCGGGGCTTTCGCCGGGTCGCAGGCCGCCCAGGGTCTTCAATTCCAGCATTTCGAAGCAGTCGATATCGATCGCCACCTCTGCCAGGCGCGCCATCAGGCCGCGGTCACGACGGGGGTCGTCGCCTTCGGCGGCCATGGCGTCCATCGCCCGCTCTATCCGGCCAAGCCCGGCGCGGAGCCGGCTGCTGAACAGCCCGGCTCCGCGTTCGAACTCAAGCAGGTATTTGGCGTAGGTCCAGCCCTTGTTCTCTTCCCCGATGCGGTTGGCGCGGGGAACGCGCACATCGGTCAGGAATACCTGGTTCAGGTCATGCTCCCCCCCGATGGAGATGATGGGCCGCACCTCCACGCCGGGGCTGTCCATATCGATGACCAGGAAGCTGATCCCGTCCTGCTTGCGCCCGTCGGTCCCGGTGCGGACCAGGGTGAACATGCGGTTGGCATGATGGGCGTGAGTGGTCCAGATCTTGGACCCGTTCACGATGTAATCCTCGCCATCCGCCACCGCGCGGGTGGTCAGAGAAGCCAGGTCCGATCCGGCGCCGGGCTCGGAGAAGCCCTGGCACCAGTAATCCTCCCCAGACAGGATGCGCGGCAGGTATCGCTGCTTCTGCGCGTCCGATCCGAAGGCGATGATCACGGGACCGGCCAGCCGGACGCCAAGCGGATAGATCAGCGGGGCACCCGCCGCCGCGCATTCGCATTCGAATATGAAGCGCTGGATGGCGGTCCAGCCGGTCCCGCCATGCGCGCGCGGCCATAAGGGGGCGACCCAGCCGCGCGCGGCCAGCCGGCGGTGCCAGGGCAATGAGACTTCCGGTTCCGGAAAGACGCCGGTGGTCAGCCGCTGGCCCTGGCGCATCTCCGCCGTCAGATTGTCGGCAATGAAGGCGCGGACTTCTGCGCGGAACGCCTGTTCCGTGGTTGTCAGGTCCAGGTTCATGCTGTCACTCCCTGGTCCGGCGGCGGTAATACGGCGCTATGCATGTGCCCGCCCCCCGGCAGGATGGCGGCGGCATAGGCTTCATTGGCAGCGGCGGTCCCGCCATGGGACAGATCGAAGGCCAGCAGCTTGCGGAAATAGCTGGCGATGGGCAGTTCCTCCGATACACCCATGCCGCCATGCAGTTGCACCGCCTCCTTCGCCACCAGTCGGGCACAGCGTCCCACCTTGGCCTTCGCGGCCATGCCGGCCCGCGATCCGGCGGGCCCGCCGGATCGCAGGGAAGCCAGGATGGTGATGGCCTCCGCCTCCTCGCAGCAGACGGACATTTCGGCCAGCTTGTGCTGGACAGCCTGGAAGGCGGCGATGGGCCGTCCGAATTGCTGGCGCTGCTTCACATAATCCACGGTCTGTTCCAGCGCCGCGCGCATGGCGCCCACCGTTTCCCAGCAGGCGGCCAGCCGCACAGCATCCAGGTCGAGGGACAGCAACGTGGTATCGTCGGACGCACGGCCCAGAAGCACACCGGCCGCCGCCGGGGTGCTGTCCAGCGTGATGTCGGCGGCGTGGGTTCCGTCCAGGCAGGCAGCGGCACAGATCGTCAGGCCCGGCGCCGTGGCCGGCAGCAGGAACAGACCGCGCCCGCCATCGGGCAAGCAGGCGGTGATCAGCAATCGCCCTGCCGTGGCGGCACCGGCGGCCAGCGGCTTCCGCCCCGTCAGGCGCCATCCGCCCTGGTCGTCGGCATCGGCCTTCACCGGGGCTGCGGCCGGTTCCTGGAAGGCGAGGGCGGTCCGTTCGCCCCCCTCCATCATCGTCGTCAGGGCCGCCACGGCATCGGCATGATGGGCGTGACGGGCCAGCACGCCGCCGGCCAGGATGATGCAGGGCAGGAACGGTTCCACGACCAGATGCCGGCCCATGGCACGAGCCAGAAGGCCCGTTTCCAGCGCGCCACCGCCGAAACCGCCGGCATCTTCCGGGAATGGCAGGGCCAACCAGCCCATGTCAGCGAAATGGGCCCAGATTTCGGGCCGGCAGCCACCCGGCGACGCCAGACTGTGGTGCCTGTCCTCGAAGCCGTAGAATTTGCCAAGGAACCGCACGGCGCTGTCCTCAAGCAGCCTTTGTTCCTCGGTAAGGTCCAGTTGCATGGGCGTGCCATCCAGTCTTCAACGATCGACAAGCAAGCGGCTCGGCCGATAGCCGGAATGGGGTTCAAACAGGAAAGACCCGGCCATTCAGAAAATGGCCGGGTTCCGGTGGAAGGCCGTCAGAACTTGTATCCGACCTGCAACAGCACCTCACGCGGGCGGGCCAGCACGCCATTGGTGTCGCCAAGGCCACCCGGACGGTCCTGGCCGGAGACCAGCACCTTCTCGTTCGTCAGGTTCCGGCCGATCAGGCCCAGTTCCCAGCGCTCATCAGACGGGAACAGGCGCAGGCTGGCGCTCAGACGAGCGAAGCTGTCCTGCAGCGCTGCCGGCGACTGGGTCTGGATATAGTAGTAGTCGTCGGAATATTGCACGTCGCTGCTGACACTGAAGAACAGGTCCTCGGTGACATTCTGGGTGAAGGTGAAGCCAAGGCCCGCGACCCAGTCCGGCGCGTTCAGCGTCGGCCGGCCCGACAAATCCTGATAGGCGCCGCCGATGCAGCCCTGGGCCTGCGTCTGGCCGGAATAGCATTGGGCGTTCAGGTAGGAACGGTAGCGGCTGTGATTGTAGGCGAGCGAGCCGCGCAGCGTCAGGTCGCTGGTGGCCGCATAGGTGCCTTCCAGCTCGATGCCTTGCTGCCGCACCCGCGCCGCGTTGGCCGTGAAATAGGAACTGCTGACCGGGTCCCAGGAACTGACCTGCAGGTCCTTGAAATTATAGCGATAGGCCGTGACGTTATATTGCAGGCGGCGGTCGAGCGCCTGATGCTTCATCCCGGCTTCGAATCCCTCCACCGTTTCCGGCCCGTATTCGACCTGGCTGGCCAGCAGCCCCGCATTCACCAGCGAGGAAAGGCCAGCACCACCGGACTTGTAGCCCGTCTTGTAGGCGCCATAGATCATCAGATCGCTGTTGGGGCGCCAGGCCAGCGTTGCCTCGGGCGAGATATCGTCGTCCTTGAAATCCAGGTTGATGCGCCGGACCGGGAAGGCGGCGGCCACAGCGGCATTCGACCAGCCCACGCCGACGAAGGATTTCTTTTCCTCCCGTGTCCAGCGCGCACCACCGGACAGTTCCAGTTCCGGCGTGATGTCCCAGTTCAACTGGCCGAACATCGACCAGGTCTTGCCCGATGTCGCCGCCTCGCGGTTGATGGTGTGATACCAGCCGGTCAGCGGATCACGCGGGATGTCGTCCAGCTTGGTGCTGCCGCCGAAATCAAGCTGGCTGTCCTGGTAATAGGCCCCCAGCATGAAATTCAGATTGCCATCATATTCGCTGTAGAGCCGCAGTTCCTGGGTGACCTGCTCATACTTTTCCGCCTCCGTGGCGGAGATGGAGGCGAACGACGTCCAGTCGTTGTTCATCAGGTACTTGCTGTTATGGGTGTAGAACCCGGTGGAGGAGGCAAGCACCAGATTGTTGGCGAAGGCATAGCTGAGCGACAGGACGCTGACCAGTGAATCCTGGTCGCTATACTGTTCGCCGTCGCGGCCATGCAGATAATATTGCGCCACTTCCTGCGGAATGTCGGTGCTGGCGATGCGCCAGTCGGCCTTGCAGTCACCCTGCGGGTCGACGATGGTGCCACCGAAGATCCGGCGCAGCACGACCTGGTTGCTGCCGGAGCAATCCACGATCTCCATCTGCGAAACGGCACCGTCATCCTTGTACTGGGTGCCGGTCACCTTCAGCGTGGCCGTCAGCGGTCCGCCATCATCATAGGTCAGCGTCAGGCGGCCGTTCAGTTCCTTCTCGCCCAGCCGCTTGTCGCGCGCACCAGGCAGGATGGGCGGCTGCGTCGGGCTGGGATTGGCCTGCGCCACCGCGTCGTTGCGCATCCAGCCCTGCATCTCCCGCGCCCGCACCGCCAGACGCAGTCCCCAGGCGTCGTTCAGCGGGCCGCCGATCGCCGCCTCGCCGATCAGTTCGTCGGCGTTGAATTCATAGCCGATCCGGCCCGTCGCCTCGAAGTCGCGTGTCGGCCCCTTGGTCACGATGGAAACGACACCGGCGGGGCTGTTCTTGCCGAAGAACAGGGCCTGCGGCCCCTTCAGCACTTCCACCTGCTGAATGTCGAAATAGCTCTGCCACAGGGCGCGGCCGCGGCTGACCTGCACGCCGTCGATATTGATCGACACGGCCTGTTCAAAGCCGACATTCGCCCCTTCGGTGCCGATGCCGCGGATCGTGATGCCGGCACCGGCACCGCCCGCCGTGCGTGAGGCGACGTTCAGGTTTGGCGTCATCTGGGCGATATCGCCGATATTGTTGGAGCTGTACCGCTCGATATCCTCCGCCCCCATGGCGGAAACGGCCACGGGCACATCGGCCAAGCGTTCGGCGCGACGGCGTGCCGTCACGACGATTTCTTCCATGGCCAGTGCGTTGCCGGCCTGCGGCGAGGCCGTTTCCTGGGCCAGAACGGATGGCACGACGGTCAGCGGCAACAGCGCCGTGCTGGACAGCAGCACGAGGCGGGCGGCGAGCTTCTTGCTGTCGCGCCGGGCGCGACATTGATTCTTGCTGTCGCGCCGGGCGCGACCTTGGTGAATATTGGACATTTTCCCTCCCTGGGTGGCGCTTATTTGCTTTTGTCGACTGACCCCTTGCGGGGCCGTCCAGGCGCCGTCTTGTTGATATCAGGCCGTGCCGCTCCTTTGCTGGATTGATTCCATACGTATGTAATCCAGGAAGGGCGTGTTTATGCAAGCTCGCTGATAATGGCCGTGCCGGACGGGGGTGGCGTGGTTACAAGACAGGCACTTTGGATGCCCGGTCGGACATCCATCGGCGGGTCTTCTTCTCCCTGCTGATGGTGATTCTTTTCGTTGGAAGGAAGCCTAGCGCGCAATCATGATACAGTCAATACTGACTGATAAAAAACGGAATGATTGCTTGTTTTCAGGATTGGTGAACCTCACCGTGCTGCCACAATACGGCTTCTTCCAGAATGACCATGCCATGAACCGTGACCGGACCAACCGTTTCCCAGGCGGATTGCAGGGATTGCGCGCTTTCCCACCAACTGCTTTCCACATGGCGGCAGCAGGGCCGCCCCAGGCTGTCGGGCCAGTTCCCGATCAGGATATCACGTTCCACCCGCAGCGCTTCGCCGTCCGGCAACAGAACGCTGTGCCGATCCTGGCTTGCCGGCGGCACGGGGCGGGCATCATCCAGGAACAGCATCAGCTTCACCCGGCCGGCCAGGGCCGGGCGTGTGGGGCCGGATTTCACGGTTCGCGTGGTCGTAATGGTCATGCGCGCACCACCGGACATGAAATTGGGCTCGTCCAGTGCTGCCCCGTGCAGATATTCCGGACAATCGCGCAGCCTTTCCACCGCGGTGGCATCGTCCACCCATACTTCCGGGCAGCCATCGCCAGCCCAGACCAGGCCGGGCAGGTCCAGCTCCGCGCGGTGGTTCTGGACATAGGCGCGCATGATGCCGGGCGCGACCAGGCGCAGTGCCAGTTCGCGATGGATGGTGCGCCAATGGTGGCTGAAGCTGGCAAGATCGATATCAGGCCGGCGATCCAGCAGGCTGATCAGCTTCATCATGCGGAAATCCCCGAACCGTCTTCGCCATAGGGCACGCGGGTCATCATGCTCACTACCTCCTCTTCCACGGCGCGGGATAGAATGGTGCGGTATTCGGCGAAGCGGGGATGCCGGGTGAAGGGCAGCCTTTCCTGGAAATAGGTGTCGGCGTCGGGCAGTTCCCAGATGACGCGCAGGGTGAACGCCCGGCCGACACGCACCTGCCAGGCCCCCACCAGCTTCCAGCCTGAGGCGATGATCAGCGGCGTGACTTCCTGCATCGTGTCCAGGAAGGTGCGGAATTCAGCCGGTACGATGCGCAGTTCGACATGCAGGAAAACAGGCTCGGCCATCATGCTCCCTCCCAGGCGGAACCATCTTCGGCCAGTCGCAGGATGGCCAGCACGTCATCCGGTCCATTCAGCGCGCGGGCATTTGTGCGGCCCCAGATATCGTGCAGGGTCTTTTCCGCGATCCGTGCATAAAGGTCCGGTCCCACCCCCACCTCTGCCAGGGTGCGCGGCATGCCCAGCCGCAGGATCAGCCGGTCCAGCACCTGCGGCACCGGCCGGTCACCGGCATCCAGGGCGCGGGCGATGCGCTGATGGGCGGCCGCGACCGTGGCACCGTTCCACAATTGCACGGCCGGCGCCATGACGCAGGAGGTGTGGCCGTGCGGCACGCCGGCCACCGCCCCCAGCGCATGGCCGATGGCGTGGCTGGCGCCCATCGGGATGCCGCCGGCCAGCGCCGTCATGGATTGCCAGACCCCGATCTGGCAGCGCAGGCGGGCCGCCAGGTCACCGGGCCGGTCCTTGACCCGGACCAGCCCTTCGCCCAGCAGGCGCAGTGCGCTTTCCGCCAGCCCGTCGCAATAATCATTGGAAAAGGGGGAGGTCAGCGTTTCCACCGCGTGGTCGATGGCCCGCACGCCTGTGGACAGGAACAGCCATTCCGGCGTGTGCAGCGTGATGGCCGGGTCCAGCACAACGCAGACCGGTGCCATGCCCGCATGCCGGAACCCGTGCTTTTGCGACAGCGCCTCGTCCTTGGCGCCGGCCAGGGTATTGAACTCGCCGCCCGACAGGGTGGCGGGCACGGCAACCAGGGGAATGTCGGGGGCTGCCAGACCCGCGTCGGCGATCCGGCCCTGTTCATCATAGTGAACCTTCAGCCGGTCCAGCCCTTCAAGATCATCCACCCCGTGGCGCAGCGCCAGGATCAGGATCTTGGCGGCATCGATGACCGATCCGCCGCCAACCGCCACGACCATATCGGCCCCGGCATCACGGGCGGCACGGGTGGCGATGACGATATCGGCCTTGGGCGCATGCGGGCGGATGCCGCAATGGGTGGCGACATGACGCCATGCCAGCGCATCGCGGATACGGGTGATCTCGCCGGTCTGCTCTGCGAGATGGCGCCCCGCCAGCAGGAAGACGCGCCGGGCCCCCTGGCGGGCCGCTTCGCCGGCCACGATGTCGGCGGCCGGATACCCCATGGTCACGCGGCCGATCCCGCTGCCAGCCAGCTCTGTCCGGGGCAGGCCTTCATGCGCGCTCTCAATTCCGCTCATGCGGCGGTTCCTTTCAATTGACGCGGCGGGAATGGCCCGCCCAGTAGCGTTCGCGCAGGTCGCGGCGCAGCACCTTGCCGGCCGCACTGCGGGGCAGGGCTTCGGCGAAATCGATGCTTTTCGGCAGCTTGTACCCGGCGATACGGCCGCGGGCCCATTCGATCAGGCCGGCCGGGTCGGGCGTGCAGCCCGGCTTGGGCACGATGACGGCCTTCACCGCCTCGCCCCAGCGCGGATCGGGAACGCCGACCACAGCCACATCGGCCACATCGGGATGACCGAAAAGCGCGTTCTCGACCTCTGCGGGATAGATGTTTTCCCCACCGGAGATGATCATGTCCTTCAGCCGGTCCTGGATGAACAGGTATCCCTGGTCATCCATCAGCGCCGCATCGCCTGTGCGCAGCCAGCCGTCGGCTTGCAACGCCGCCGTTTCCGCGGGCATCTGCCAATAACCCGCCGTGTTGGCAACCGACCGGACTGCGATCTCGCCTACCGTTCCGGCCGGCAGGGGCCGGCCGTTCCCGTCCAGAATGGCGATATCGATGCCCGGCAGTGCCCGGCCGGCCGACCGAAGGCGCGCCCTGTCCGGTGAAAGATGGTCCTCCGGTGACAGGGCGGCCACCGTACCGGAAGTTTCCGTCATCCCATACATCTGCACGAAACCGCAGCCGAACCTCTCCATGGCCGCCCGCAGCAGTTCTTCCGGAATGGGGGAAGCGCCGTACAGGACATGGCGCAGGCAGGAGAAATCGGTTTGCGCCGCCAGGGGATGACGGATGACCGACTGGATGGCCGACGGTACCAGGAACAGCTTCGTGACGCGGTGTTCGCCCACGGCCCGCAGGATGGCCTCAACCTCGAATTCCCGCTGCACAAGCAGCGTCGCCCCGCCCTTCAGCGCCCGCAGGCCTTGGCCCGTGCCGCCGATATGGAAACAGGGCATGGAAACCAGTGCCACCTCTCCCGGCGTCCAGGTGAACCAGTCCGGTTCCGTCAGGCAGACGCCGTCGCGCACGCGCAGCAGGTTGCGATGGCTCAGCATCACCCCCTTGGGCCGCCCGGTCGTTCCGGAGGTGTAGAGCAGCAGGACCGGATCATCGACCCATGATGGCGCGCCGGGGGATGCCCCGGCATCGCGTGTTGCCCAATCCCACAGGCCCGGCACCTCACCGGACTCTGTGGAGAGGACAGGGCAGGTGCCGGCGAGGACAGCCGCCCTGTCCATGAAATCGGGCGTGGCGAACAGCAGCGACGGTGTGCAGTCCGCCATCAGCCCGGCCAGTTCGGCCGCCGCCATGCGCCAGTTCAGCGGAACCACCATGGCGCGCACCCGTGCGGCCGCCAACAGCAAAATGAAATAGGCATCGCTGTTCTTGCCCAGATAGGCGATGCGGTCACCCGGACGGATGCCAGCCGCGATCAGCGCACCGGCCAGCCGGCCCATCATCTGGTCCAGACCGGCATAGGATGTCCGCCGTCCGTCGAAGATCAGCGCCGTTGCCGCCGGTCTGGCTGCCGCATGGACGGCGATCAGGTCCGGAAGGGTCGGATCATGCATGGATGTCCTCCTGTCCCGGCCCGTCAGGCCGTCAGTGCCGCTGGCTCTTCCAGCAATCCGCGCAATGTCGCCATGAACTGCGCCGCCAGGGCCCCGTCGATGGCACGATGATCGGACGACAGCGACAATTGCATCAATGTGGCGAAACCCAGCGCGTGGTTCATGTCGATGGGCTGCCGCCGGGCCGCACCGACCGCCAGGATGGCGCCCTGCGGCGGATTGATGATGGCGTCGAACTGGTCGATGCCGTACATGCCCAGGTTGGAGATGGAGAAGCTGCCACCCTGGAATTCGTCCGCCTGCAGCCGGTTGGCGCGCGCTCGCTCGGCCAGAGCCTTCACATCGGCCGCGATGCGGGCCACGGACTTGGTGTCGGCCGCCCGCACGATGGGGGTGACCAGCCCCTTTTCGGTCGCCACGGCGATGGCGATGTCGGCCTGCCCGAAACGGTGGATCTCGTCGCCATGCACCTGGATATTCATGGCCGGATGCCGTTGCAGGGCCAGGGCCACAGCGCGGACGACATAGTCGTTGACCGAGGGTGCTTCCCCCGTGGCCGCCTTGGCCGCAGCCCGCATGGCCTGCAGCGCGTCCACCCGCACGCTCATGCGCAGGTAGAAATGCGGAATCGTCTGCTTCGACAGGGACAGTTGCCGCGCGATGGCCTTGCGCATCGGCGACATCCTGACAATCTCCACCACGCCGGGATCCGCCGTCGCGGGTGCCGGCGGCGAGGCGACCGGTTCCGAACGGGGGGCCGGGGCGGGCGGGAGGGTTGCGGGCTGCGATGCCACACGTTCCACCCTGCCCAGCACATCCTGCTTGCAGATGCGCCCGCGCGGACCCGTGCCGGTGAGGCCGGACAGGTTCACCCCATGCTGCACCGCCAGGCGCTTGGCCAGGGGCGAGGCGAAGACGGTATCCAACCCCGTCGTGGTCGGCATGACGGATACCGGCGCACCGCCACCGACGCTGACCGGCGGCCGGCTGGCCTGATCCACATCCTGATGGGTCACGCGGCCATCGCGGCCCGATCCCGCGATGGCGCCCACATCCACGCCCCGGCCCAGGGCCAGTTCACGGGCAGCCGGACTGATGCGGACATGATCGGGGATGGGGGATGGAGCCGATGCTATGGGCGGCGGCGGGGCCGGGGGGGCAGCCGGGGAGGGGCCGGCCGCGTCACCTGCCGCCGTGGAAACATCGGCCGGCTTGAAGGCCGCGATGAAGGCATCCAGTTCGGCCGGCGACGCGGTGCCGTCGCTGAACACACCCAGCAAGGCCCCGACCGGCAGGGTCTGGCCGACCTGTGCCAGGACGCGGGCAAGCGTGGCGTCGAACTCTGCCTCGACCTCGTTGGTGATCTTGTCGGTTTCGATCAGGGTGATCAGCTGACCTTTCTTGAAGGCATCGCCTTCCTTCAGCATCCATTCCCCAATCGTCCCCTCTGTCATCTCGATGCCCCATTTCGGCATCGTGAAGGCGCGCAGTTTGGCCATGTCGCTCACCCCTGCCGATAGGCCAGCGTCCGGCGGACGGCATCGGCGATGGAGGTGGGGGAGGGCAGGTACGCCTTTTCCAGTTCACGGGCGAACGGCACCGGCGTGTGCGGCGGGGTCACCATCGACACGGGCGCCCGCAGGCTGGCGAACGCCTTCGATGCCACCAATCCCGCGATATCGACGGCCAGGCCGCAGCGCGGCGGCGCCTCGTCCACCACGATCAGGCGGCCCGTCGTCTCCACGCTGTCCAGGATCGCCTCTTCGTCCAGGGGGCTGGTCGTGCGCAGGTCGATCACGTCGCAGGCGATGCCTTCCGCTGCCAGCGTGTCGGCCGCACGTTCGGAGAAA
The DNA here is from genome assembly GCF_052474395.1 of Niveispirillum fermenti. NCBI lineage: Bacteria > Pseudomonadati > Pseudomonadota > Alphaproteobacteria > Rhodospirillales > Azospirillaceae > Niveispirillum > Niveispirillum fermenti. Next base: position 639,558 of record NZ_CP156679.1, read on the forward strand.
CCCACCATCTGTCCGCAGGTGACGATGGTGGCGTCGCGTCCCTCCCGCGTCAGCCGGGCATGGCCGAAGGGGATCATGTACTCCCCCTCCGGAACCTCACCCTTGGTCGCGTACATGGCCTTGTGTTCGAAGAACAGCACGGGGTCGTCGCTGCGGATGGCCGTGGTCAGCAGGCCCTTGGCATCGGCCGGCGTCGTGGGCATCACCACCTGCAGGCCGGGGATGGAGGTCATCATCTGATAGGCGGCTTGGCTGTGCTGGGCGGCGGCATTGACGCCGGCACCGTAGGATATGCGCACCACCGCCGGGCAGGTCGACTTGCCGCCAAACATGTAGCGGAACTTGGCCATCTGGTTCCAAAGCTGGTCCAGGCAGACGCCGATGAAGTCGGCGAACATCAGTTCGGCAACGGGACGCTTGCCGGCAAGGGCCGCACCGGCGGCGGCGCCGATGATGGCGCTTTCCGAAATCGGCGTGTCGATCACCCGGCCGGCACCGAATTTATCGTAAAGACCGATGCTGGTCTTCCAGATGCCGCCGATGGCCTCCGGTCCGCCCTCGGTTCCCATGCCGCCGACCACGTCCTCGCCCAGAAGGATGACGTTCGGATCACGCGCCATCTCTTGATGCAGGGTGAGGTTGATCGCCTCACGCATCGTCATGACAGGCATTGGCGCTCACTCCCCTCAATAGTTTATGTAGACGTCCTTCAGGACGTCCTCGGGCCGCGGCGGGGCGGCGTTGCGCGCGGCTTCCACGCTGGCATCGATCTGGCTGACAACGTCGGCATCGATCCGGTCCAGGTCGGCCCCTTCCAGCAGTCCTGCCTCCGTCACGCGCTGGCGGAAGATGGTCAGGCAATCGCGCTCGTTGCGCAGCCGCTCCACCTCGCCGGGGCCGCGATAGCGCTGCGGGTCGCCCTCGAAATGGCCGAAGAAACGCTCAGTATCCAATTCGACGGCGGCGGGGCCGTTGCCGGCACGGCAATATTCCACCACCTCGCGCATGATGGCGTGCGTCTCGAAGAAGTCGCAGCCATTGCCACGCCAGACCTTCATGCCGAAGGCGGCGGCGCGGCCCGCGATGTCACCGGAGCCGACGGCATATTGATGGCCGGTATGTTCGGAATAATGGTTGTTCTCGAACACGAAGATGCAGGGCGCCTTGGTGACGACAGCCATGTTCATGGCCTCGAACGTCGTGCCCTGGTTGCAGGCGCCATCACCGCTGAAGGCAACCGACACCTGGCCCTTGCCATCCAGCCTGGCCGCGATGGCGGCACCGACGGCAATGGGCGCACCGGCACCGACGATGCCATTGGCCCCCAGCATGCCCTTCGTCACGTCGGCAATATGCATGGACCCGCCCTTGCCCTTGCACAGGCCGTCGGCGCGTCCATAGATTTCCTTCATCATGCCATCGACATCGCAGCCCTTGGCGATGCAATGGCCATGGCCGCGATGGGTGGAGATGATGAAATCCTCATCCGTCAGGTTCTCGCAGACACCGACGGCCACCGCCTCCTGTCCGGCATAAAGATGGGTGAAGCCTGCGATCTCGCCCGTCATGATCTGGGCATGCAGGCGTTCCTCGAACTCCCGGATGGTGCGCATCTGCCGGTAGGCGCGCGTAAGGTCTTCCCGATTGAGCTGCATTTCCCTCGCCTCTCGGCCTTGTTGGATCGGCATGGCGGCGGGCCGGGCCGCCATCGCCTTCTGGATATGCGGCGGCGTCGCCGGCGGGGGCCGGGCACCGCCCGTCATCTGCCTGGTCTGTCGAATTTTCCGCGCTTTGAAGGCTTGCGGCGCGCGGCCAGGCGGTTATACTGCATGCGTGCATTATAAAGTCAGGACAGACTGTTTTTCAAGCGACAAAACACCGCCAGGACGAAGGCGGGCACAGGGGAGGCAAGGATATGGAAACGCCCCAGCCGGCGGCCACACCCGTCTACGAGACGGCAGAGCCGGTATTGACCCGTGTCGATGGCGCGGTGGCCTGGATCACGCTGAACCGGCCATCCTTCGCCAATGCCCAGAACGGGCAGATGACCTACGCCCTTGACGATGCCTTCCGCCGGGCGGTGGATGACGATGCCGTCCGGGTCATCGTACTGGCGGGAGCGGGAAAGCATTTCTGTGCCGGCCATGATATCGGCACGCCCGGGCGTGATGCCGATGTCACCCAGGACCGCCGCCACCTCTGGTACGATCATGTCGGCAAGCCGGGTGCGGAATGGGCCTATGCGCGCGAACAGGAACTGTATCTGGGCATGTGCCGCCGCTGGCGCGATATGCCCAAGCCGACCATCGCCATGGTGCAGGGCGCCTGCATTGCGGGTGGTCTGGCGCTGGCCTGGGTCTGCGACCTGATCGTCGCGTCGGAAGATGCTTTTTTTCAAGACCCGGTGCTGCGCATGGGCATCCCCGGCATCGAATATTTCGCCCATGCGTTCGAGATGGCACCCCGTATGGCCAAGGAGTTTCTGTTCTTGGGCGACAAGCTGCCGGCGCGGCGTGCCATGGAAATGGGAATGGTCAATCGCGTCGTCGCGCGGGACGAACTGGAAGCGACGGTGGCGTCCATCGCCGAACGCATTGCCGCCAATCCGCGCCTGGCGCTGGCGCTGGCCAAGCAGGCTGTCAACCATGTCGAGGAATTGCGCGGCAAGCGCACAGCCATGGATGCCGTCTTCCATATGCACCATTTTGCACATGCCCAGAACAACCTGCTGACCGATGACCGGATCGGCGGGGTGACACACCGCGACATCGCGCGGAACAACCGCTCCTGACAGATTGGAGAGAGAGAAGAAGATGAGTGAGACGTTTCACCGGTTCGGCGCCGTGGATGACATCGCGAACGGACAGAGCCGTGCGGTGGAGTTGAACGGCTGGCCGGTCCTGGTCTGCCGTCAGGAAGACAAGTTCTTCGCAGTCATCAACCGTTGCACCCATGCCGCTTCGGCCATGGAAGGGGGGCGCATCCGCCGCAACACGGTATCATGCCCGCTGCACGGCGCGCGCTTCGACATGGGCAGCGGGGCCTGCGTCGGCGCGCCCTACCTGCCCTTGAAGACATTTTCCGTGCGGGTGGAGGACGGGCAGGTGGCGGTGGCCGTGCCCGATACGCCGCCGGGCCCGGAACATATGCCGATCCGCGGCGCCTATCCGGCCGGCTGAGCGGAAACCATAAAGGTCGTAGACAAGGAGAAATGCGGATGGTGGACATCATCGTCACCGATCGCGACGCCAGTATCCACCGGCTGGATGTGGAGGATGGCCAGTCCCTGATGCGCGCCCTGACCGGAGCCGGGTTGGATGTGCCGGCCCTGTGCGGCGGTGCCCGCGCCTGTGCCACCTGCCACGTCCATATCGACCCGGACTGGGCCGGGCGTCTGCCGGCGCAGGAGGAGGGGGAGCGGGAGCTTGTGTCGGAGGAGCCATCCTTCATCGATGGCCGGTCACGTCTGTCCTGCCAGATACCGGTCACCACAGCGCTCGACGGGCTGGCCCTGACCCTGGCCCCCCTGGACTGATCGCGAGCGGCCTGTCGCTGGCGATACGCGCGAAAAATACAGTCATAGTTGACTGACACATTCATTTTGCATTTGAACAGTCACAAATGACTGTTATAGTGGGCTCTGCCTGTTACAGGGTGTCCGTTCTCATAGCCGGGCTGTTCCCTGTGGCCGCCAGCCCGCCGCGTCGGCCCGGGCACACAGGTTCAATCAAGCACCAATAACCCGCCCGGCCATCGGCCAGGGGCGGGAAGCCGACCTATAGGGGGAGGAAGAAAATGGCCCATAATCCCGACGCCATCCTTGCGTCCACGTCGCGGGCGGCAGGCCCGTTCCTGTCGTTACGTCCCTGGCTGCTGGCAGGTGCCGCCTTCATGGCCGCACTGCCTGCAGCAGCGCAGGGGCAGCCGGCCGAGATGGATCAACTGGAAGCCATCGTCGTCACCGGCAGCCGCATCGTGCGCGACGGGTACGAGGCACCGACCCCTGTCAGCGTCGTGACAGCCGTGGAAATCGCCAAATCGGCGCCCGTCACCATCGCTGATTACGTGAACCAGATGCCGGCCCTGTCGGGCTCCACAACCCCGCGCACCGGTCAGGCCCTGGTAGGCGGCGGCACGGCGGGTGCCAATCTTCTGAACCTGCGCAATCTGGGTCCGAACCGTACCCTGACGCTGTTGAACGGCCGGCGGGTCACGCCGTCCATGCTGACCGGGGCCGTCGATGTCAACACCATGCCGACCGCGCTGGTGCAGCGCGTGGATGTGGTGACGGGTGGTGCTTCGGCCGCCTGGGGGTCCGATGCCGTGGCCGGCGTCGTCAATTTCGTGCTGGACACGAAATTCAGCGGCCTGAAGGGCGAGGTGCAGGGCGGGGGGACGACGCATGGCGATGGCGGCAACTGGTCCGGCAACCTGGCCGGCGGCACGTCGTTCGCCGATGGTCGCGGCCATATCGTCGCGGCCCTGAACTATTCCAAGGCCAGGACGGTGCTGGCGGAGGACCGCGACTGGTTCCGGGGGCACAAGGTCGTGCCCAACCCCACACCGGGCAATGGCCAGCCGGCCCGCCTGCTGCTGCCGGGCACGTCGCTGAACGTCACGTCGGGTGGGCTTGTCACCACCGGCCCGCTGCGTGGCGTGCATTTCGATGCCAACGGGAATTACGACCCGACGCCCTTCAATTTCGGGCAGGAAAGCGGCATCTATGCCATTGGCGGCGACCAGGATGATTATTCGGGCCGCACGGCGGAAATCGCCCAGCCGCTGGAGCAGGGCAGCGTCTTCTCTCATGTCAGCTACGACCTGACCGAGAATATCAACGTCTTCGGCGAGTTCTCCTATGGCGATTCCCGCGCCATCAACCATTCCGGCCCCTTCTTCCGCACCAGCGGCCAGTTCGCCGTGCGGACGGACAATGCCTATCTGCCCGCGGATGTGAAGGCCATGGCCGATGCCGCCGGGATCAACAGCTTCGGCCTGGGCTTTTCGGGCGAGCGCTACGGCCGGCCGCAGGGTATCAACGACCGGTCGGTACAGCGCTATCTGGGCGGTTTCGAAGCGGAACTGGGCGGTGACTGGCGCATGTCGGGCTATGCCCAGCACGGCGTGTCCAAGGTCGGCAATGTCGTGGAAAACAATCCGATCCTGTCGCGTTTCTTCCTGGCGGCCGACGCCGTCGTGGACCAGACGACGGGCGATATCGTCTGCCGCTCCACATTGTCCAATCCCATGAACGGGTGTGTGCCCATCAATCCGTTCGGCGCCGCGGCCCCCACCGATGCACAGCGCAATTACATCTGGGGTCGCGCGGAACAGAATATCCGTATTCAGCAGGATGTCTTCGCGCTGGACTTCTCCGGTACGCTGGCCAGCCTGCCGGCCGGCGACCTGTCGGTCGCGTTCGGCGGTGAATACCGCAAGGAGAAGGGGGAAGCCGATGCCGATCCGATCTCGCAGCAGACCCAGTTCTATGTCGGCAACTACAAGCCGTTCAGCGGTTCATACGATGTCAAGGAAGCCTATGCGGAATTTCTGCTGCCCGTCTTCCGCGACAGCAAGCTGGGCCGTTCCCTGGAACTGAACGCGGCCGGGCGCATCGCCGATTATTCGGAAAGCGGCCAGGTGGAAACCTGGAAACTGGGCGGCACCTATCGACCCGTGGACGAGGTGCAGTTCCGTGTCACGCGGTCCCGCGACATCCGCGCGCCCAACCTGAACGACATGTTCCTGGGCGGTGCGACGGTCCTGACCAATCTGGTCGATCCCTTCCGCGCGAACGAAGCGATCCAGGTCAATGTGACCGTGGCCGGCAACCGCAATCTTCAGCCCGAAATCGCCAATACCCTGACGGCCGGCGTGGTATATCAGCCCGACTGGCTGCCCGGTTTCTCGGCGTCGCTCGATGTCTATGACATCAAGATCAAGGAAGCTATCGCCACATCCTCCGCCCAGCAATTGCTGAACGCCTGCTATGGCGGCGACCAGCTCTATTGCTCCTTCATCACGCGCGACGGGGCGGGTGGCCGGGTTTCCTCCGTCCGCGTGGAACCGTTCAACCAGCGGTCGGAGGTGGCGCGCGGCCTGGATATCGAATTCGGCTATCGCACCTATCTGGGTGAGGGGTCGCTCGACCTGCGCGGCATGCTGAACTATGTCGACAAGCTGGACATCAATTCCACCGTCGCCACCGTCTCCCGCGCGGGCGAGGTGGGCACCAATCTGGGCGCCGCGCAGGGCGTGCCGCACTGGCGCGGTCTGTTCACGGCCGGGTACAGTCTGAACCCGATCGATGTGCAGTTGAAGGCCCGCTTCATCGGCGCGTCCAAGATCGAGGCGGATTATGGCCCCGCCGACATCAACCGCAACAAGGTGCCGGCCATCGTCTATCTGGACGCCTTCTTCGGCTGGACCTTGCCCGTGGCGGAAGGCACGACGCAGCTTTTTGTCGGGGTGGAAAACCTGCTGGACCAGAATCCACCCATCTCGCAGTCGCAGGACAATTCCGGCTGCTGCTCGTCCGGCGCCAACCCCTTCGTTTATGACCTGATCGGCCGTTCCATCCGGGGCGGCATCCGGTTTAAGTTCTGATCGCATGGATCGCGGCCGGGGCCTGGGTCCCCGGCCGCAACCGCCTTCATGGACATGCGGAAGGGGATAAGGCCTTGCTGAAACGACTGGCGACCTCGCCGTCCTACGCGATGGTGCTGCTTTTCCTGGCCTATACGATGAATTTCGTGGATCGCCAGTTGATCACGGTGCTGCTCAATGACATCCGCGCCGACCTTGGTCTGAGCGATGCCCAGCTTGGCATCATCAGCGGCGCGGGTTTCGCGCTGTTCTACGTCATCGCGGGCGTGCCGCTGGGCTATCTGGCAGACCGCATCAACCGCAGCCGGCTGCTGGCCGCCTCCATCATCGTATGGAGCGGGATGACGGCACTCTGCGGTGCTGCGAGCAGCTTCACCCAGATGCTGCTGGCCCGGATCGGCGTGGCGGTGGGGGAGGCTGGTGGCACCCCGGCATCCCTGTCGCTGATCGGCGACTATTATCCGCCGGCTGTGCGTTCTTCCAAGCTCGGCATCTATTTCTCGGGCGCGGCGCTGGCCACCATGGTGTCCTATGCCGTGGGTGGCTGGGTGAACGAGATGTTCGGCTGGCGTGTGACCTTCGCCCTGTTCGCGCTGCCCGGCATCCTGATCGGGCTGGCGCTTCTGTTCACGATCCAGGAGCCGCCGCGCGGCCGGTTCGACGAGGGAAAGCCGGTCGCAGACCTGACGCTGCGCCGGGGCCTGGCCGTGCTGATGCGCACGCCGCTGTTCCCCACGCTGTGCCTTGGCTATGTCGGGTCGAATTTCGTGCTTTACACGGTGCTGACCTGGGGGCCCAGCGTGGCCATGCGCAGCTATGGGCTGGGCAGCGGCGATATCGGTCTCCTGATGGGACTGACATCCGGGATCGTGGCGGGTGCTGCCCATATCCTGGGCGGGTTGCTGGCCGACCGGTTGCGCCGGGCCGGCGGGCATGTGCCGCTCTACTACACTGCCGCGACCCAGGTGGCGTGCGCCCTGCTGGTCCTGGCCTTCCTGACAGCCGGCAGCTTCAGCCTGTTCGCCGTGTTCTTCGCACTGGCCTTCGGGGCCGGGGCGCTTTACGCCGCGCCATCCATGGCGGTGACGCAATCGATCCTGCCCCCCAACCTGCGGGCCATGGGTGCCGCCATCCTGCTGCTGTTCGGCACGGTGGCCGGGCTTGGGATGGGGCCGCTGATCGTCGGCGCGCTGAGTGATCATCTGCACCCCGTCCATGGCGAGCAGAGCCTGCGCCTGGCATTGCTGGTGCTGGTGCTGGTCGGGCTGCTGACATCGCTGGTCTATGCCTATGCCGCCTGGCGTTTGCGCGCCGATCCGCAAGACACAGCAATGGAGCCCGGCTGATGCAAACAAGGTCGCAAGCCTTCGGCCTGACCGACGCGGAACTGGCCACCCGCTCCACCGTCTATCGCGATGACGCGCTGCTGGGCCAGGTGATCCTGGTCACGGGCGGGGCCGGTGGGTTCGGCCGGGCAATGGCCATCCTGTTCACCCGGCTGGGGGCGGATGTGGTGATCGCCGGACGCGACGGCGACAGGCTGGCCGCCGCCGCCGCGTCCGTCGGCAATCTGACGGGCCGCACCCCCTTCCACCATCCCGTCAATATCCGCCAGCCCGACAGCGTCGATGCCCTGTATGACGCCGTCCAGGCACGGCACGGGCGTATCGATACGCTGGTCAATAATGCCGGCGGCCAGTTCGCGCAGAACGCTATCGATTTCAGCCGCAAGGGCTGGCTGGCCGTTATCGACACCAACCTGAACGGCACATGGTGGATGATGCAGGGCGCCGCCCAGCGCTGGCGCGATCAGGCCCGGCCCGGCAACATCATCAATATCGTTGTGCCCATCGCCCGTGGTATCCCCCAGACGGCACATACGACCGCGGCACGGGCCGGCATCGTCTATCTGTCCAAGACGGTATCGACCGAATGGGCGCCCTTGGGCATCCGCGTCAATTGCGTCGCCCCCGGCACCATCGAAAGCGACGGGTTCCAGCATTACGACCCGGTGGCCGTCGCCCGGTTCCGCAATGCCAATCCCTTGAAGATGCTGGGCGATGTCTGGGATGTGGCGGAAGGCTGCGCCTATCTGGCCGCCCCCTCCGCCAAGTTCATCACGGGCGAGGTGCTGACCATCGATGGCGGCATGCAGCAATGGGGTACGGCCTGGTCCGCCGGGCGGCCCGATTACTTCAAGGAAGGGGAATGACATGACGCAGATGGCAACCGGACCCCAGGCTGGTCCCCTGGCCGGACTGCGGGTGATCGACTGTACCCATGTCATCGCCGGTGCCTGGTGTTCCATGATCCTGGCCGACCTGGGCGCCGATGTGGTGAAGGTGGAAGGGCCACAGGGCGATGTGGCCCGCGCCCCCATCGGCCTGCACGGTTATGCCAACTATGATTATGTGAACCGCAACAAGCGTGGCCTGATGCTGGATCTGTCGCAGGAAGCGGGCCGTGATGCGCTGCGCCGGCTGCTGGTCACGGCCGATGTCTTTGTGGAGAACTACCGGCCCGGTGCCATGGACCGCATGGGGCTGGGGTATGCGGCGATGTCGGCCCGCAATCCGGGGCTGGTCTATTGCTCCGTCTCCGGCTTCGGCAACCGTGGTCCCTATCGCAACCGCGGCGGGCTGGACCTGGTGACCCAGGCGATGAGCGGGATCATGGGTTTCACGGGCCAGCCCGACGGCGATCCCATGCCCTGCGCCCTGCCGATTTCCGACCTGAATGCCGGCAGCTTCGCGGCGATCGGCGTGCTGGCCGCATTGCGGGAACGCGACCGGTCGGGGCATGGCCAGCATGTGGAGACCAATCTGCTGTCTTCCGCCTTCGCCTACACGGTCAACAACACCGGCGAATATCTGATGACGGGGCATCTGCCCCGGCGCACGGGCGGCCGTGGTGCCTATACAGCCCCCTATGAGGCGTTCCCGACGCAGGATGGCGATATCGTCATCGGGGCGGGGACGGAGGCATTGTGGCAGCGCACGGCCGCCGTGCTGGACGACCCGGTGCTGGCCACCGATCCGCGCTTCGCCACCACGCCGTCGCGGCTGGCCCATCATGCGACCCTGCGCGAACGCATGATCGCCGTGCTGACCACCCGGCCGCGGGCGCACTGGCTGGCGCGGCTGGGGGAGGCCGGTGTGCCCGTCAGTCCCATCAACAGCGTGGCCGAGGCCATCGATGACCCGCAGTTGCAGGAACTGGGCGCCGTGGTGACGGTGGAGGGCCGCCGCCATATCCGCACCCCCATCGATTTCAGCCGCACACCCGTTTCTGTGACGCGCGACGCCCCCCGGCTTGGCCAGCACGCGCGCGAGGTGCTGTCCGAGGCGGGCTTCACCGCCGACGAGATCGCCGCCCTGCTGGCCGGCCGCGAACCCACCGCCTGACCCAACCGACGCCCGAGGACAGATCCATGTGTGCCATCCGCGTGCTGACAGACAAGCTGCGCTTTCCCGAAGGTCCGGTCCCGCTGCCCGATGGCTCCGTCCTGGTCGTGGAAATCCAGGGACAGGCGCTCACAAGGGTTTATCCGGACGGCAGGGTGGAGGTGGTGGCCGAACTGGGCGGCGGCCCCAACGGTGCCGCACTGGGACCGGATGGCCGTGCCTATGTTTGCAACAATGGCGGCTTCCACTGGCCCGACCCCAAGGGGGGGGCGCTATTGCCCCATGGTCCCGCCCATGATTATCAGGGCGGCAGCATCCAGGCCGTCGACCTGTCATCCGGCAAGGTGGAAACCCTTTACACCCATTGCGGTGAGGTCGGCCTGAAGGGACCGAACGACCTTGTCTTCGACGAGACGGGTGGCTTCTGGTTCACCGATCACGGCGGGCACCATGGCCGCAGCGAATATCTGGGCACGATCTATTATGCCCGCCCCGATGGCAGCGCCATCAGCGAGGTGCTGTTTCCCTTCCGCCATGCCAACGGTATCGCGCTGTCCCCGGACGACCGGTCGCTTTACATCGCCGACAGTTTCGCCTGCCGTCTGTGCCGATACGATATCGTATCTCCCGGCGTGCTGGCGGATGACGGGCCTCGCCTGAGCGGACGGTCCACCCACTACCAGTCCCCGACCTATCGCGTGTTCGACAGCATCGCAGTGGAGGCGTCGGGCAATATCTGCATTGGTGTGGTGGCGGCGCAAGGCGGGATCGCGACCGTCAGCCCGCGGGGCGAACTGGTCGATTTCCTGCCGCTGCCCGACCCCGTCGTCACCAACATTGCGTTTGGCGGGCCGGATATGGACAAGGCCTATGTCACCCTGTCCAGCACGGGGCAGTTGCTGGAAATCGATTGGCCCCGGCCCGGCCATCCCCCGCATTTCGCGGGGTAAAGCCCGGCACGGGGGGCAATCGGGGGGCGGCTGGGTCACCCCGACACCATCCCCCCAACCGGAACGGACGGGTTCAGAACTTGTAACCCGCCGTCAGGGTCCAGGTCCGCGGTTCACCGACCGCGAGCGCCGCATTGCTTGGCGCCGTCGTGAAATATGAACGGTTCGTCAGGTTCTTGCCCGACAAGGTCAGGCTCCAGCTATCATTCTCCGACAGCAGGGCCAGCGAGGCCGCGAACAGGCCAACCGTGTCGGTCACGATCAGATTGGCGACGGTCGAATAATAATCGTCCTGATACTGATAGCTGCCGGACAGGCGCAGGCGGGCCTGATCCTGCCAGAAGGCGGGGGTTTCATAGGTGAACCCCGTCTGTACAGACCAGGGAGAGACCAGCGGCAGGTGTTTGGCACCGGCGGTGGCGCTGTCCGACAGCGGGTTCTTGGACTTGTACCTGTCATCCATCAGACCCAGGTTGGCGAAAAGATCCAGCCCGTCGGTGGCCCGCAGGGTCAGTTCCAGTTCGGCACCATTGACGCGGGCATTGCCGATATTGCGGATGGCATAGGAGCCTGCGGCCACCTGCTCGGTCTGCTGCAGGTCCTCAAGATCGTTGCGGTATACGGAAAGGTTTGCACGCAGGCGCCCATCCAGCATGGTGGCCTTCAACCCGGCCTCATAGGCCCAGACCGTCTGCGGATCGTAAACGGTGCCGAACACGACGGGGTTGGCAACAGCCAGCCCGTTGAACCCGCCGGCCTTGAAGCCCCGTGACACGGTGGCATACCCGAAGATGTCGTCGGTGAACTTATAATCCAGGCCAAGCTTGGGCGACCAGGAACTGAAGCGCGGCTCCCGCACGACGGGCACCAGCGCGATGGCCGGCCCGGGTGCAAAGGGCAGATAGTTCTGGATGGTGCCGTCCAGCTTCTTCTTGTCCTTCGTATAGCGCAGGCCGGCCGTGAACGACAGGCGGTCGTTCACATCATATGTACCCTGGGCAAAGGCGGCATAGCTGTCGGTGGTGCTGTCGATGGTCTGCGGCAGTACGGGCATGGAAAAGCCCGGCCCCAATACCAGCACATCCTTCATCACCTGCAGGCTTTCCTCACGGAAATAGTAAAGGCCGGTGATCCAGTTGAGGCGGCCGTCCAGCCCCTCGCCCTGGAACTGCACCTCCTGGCTGTACTGGTCGGTCCGGCCGCGGCCGTCCCGTACCAGGCCATTGGGGCGGTAGGTGCCATCGGGATCGCGGATGCCACCAGACAGGTCGAAGACGAAACCGTCGCTGGTGCCGACAAAGGCGGAGATGGAGCGCACCGTGACATCGCCCCAGTCGGCCGTGATGTCCAGAGACACGGCGGTCTGGTCGGTATAGCCGTCCGGTTCCGCCGTCGACAGGCTGACATAGCGCGAGCCCGCGCGCGCTGTGGCATCCCTGGTGGATACGGCGTTGGCCGCCTGTGTGGGGTAGGTGCCGGGGAAGGTGACAGGGATCAGGTTGGCCGGCCCGTCATTGCGATCCTGCGTGCGGGTGACCGACAAGGTGGCCTTCAGCCCGTCGCGGCCATAGAAATGCAGCTTGCCGCGCAGGGCCAGATTCTGCTGGCCGAACACATCCCGGTCCAGCGCTTCGTTATAGACATAGCCATCCTGGTCGCGGAACAGGACGGACAGCGACGCCCCCAGGCTGTCTTCGATCAGGTCACCGCCCCAGGAAGCCGAGGCATGGTATTCCTTGTGCGATCCGATGCCGGCCTGCACCTCGGCCCATTCATCCTCGCCCGGCGTGCGGGTGACCACCTTGATGGCACCGGAGAAGGAGTTGCGGCCGTAAAGCGTGCCCTGCGGTCCGCGCAGCACCTCGATCCGCTGGATATCGGCCAGTTCCAGGTTCGACCCGGCCAGACGGCCGCGATAGACATCATCGACATAGAAGGCGACGGCGGATTCGGAAGTGACCAGCCCGCCGGACTGTTCGGAGCCGCCACGCAGGCCAACCTGCAGGGTGGAGCGGCTGGCCGTCACGGGCATCAGCGTCAGGCCCGGCACGACGGCTGAAAGATCTTCGGCCGTGCCGATCTGCTGGTCGGCCAGGGCGGCGGCGGTCAGGGCCGTCACGGCGACGGGCGTGGTCTGCAGCGGCTGCTGCCGGCGTTGTGCTGTCACGATGATCTCGTCCAGCGTCAGCGTATCGGCAGCACCTTGGGCCAGCGCCGGCAACGTGGCGGCGGACAGCGCGGTCGCCAGCAACAGGGCACGTTGCCGTTTGACAAAGAAGTACATGAAAGAAGCATCCCTGCGTTTCTTGTTGCCATGCCCGTCGTTCAGACGACCATGCACACGGTTTTGATTTCCAGATAATTTTCGATGGCGCCGGCACCGCTTTCCCGTCCCCAGCCGGATTGCTTGAAACCGCCGATGGGCAGCGCGACGTCCCAGAAGGAATGGCAATTGACCCAGACGGTGCCGGCCCGGATGTCCGACGACAGGCGATGAGCCGCCGACAGGTCGCGGGTCCAGACGCTGGCGGCCAGACCGAACTCGGTATCATTGGCCGCGGCGATCACCTCGGTCACGTCATCGAAGGGGGCGGCCACCACCACCGGGCCGAATACCTCCTCGCAGACAATGCGCGATCCGGGATCGGCACCGGTGATGACGGTCGGCTCGATGAAGGTGCCGGCCGGCCCTTTCTGCCCGCCGCCTGTCACCAGCGTGGCCCCATCGGCGATGGCACCGTCGATATAGGCCTTCACCCGGTCAGCCTGACGGCGGCTGACCAGCGGACCCATCTGCGTCTCGGGCGCCAGCCCGTGGCCAAGGCGGATGGTGCGTGCGATCTCCGCCACGCCTTCCACCACCTTGTCGAAGACGGACCGGTGGATATAAAGGCGGGAACCCGCGACACAGACCTGTCCGCCATTGAAGAAGATGGCGTTGGCAGCACCGGCAATGGCGGCGTCAAGGTCGGCATCCGGCATGATGACGACGGGCGACTTGCCGCCCAGTTCCAGGGTGACCTTCTTCAGGTTGCCCCTGGCACCGTCCAGAATGGCGCGGCCGGTGGCCGTGGAGCCGGTGAACGCCACCTTGTCGACACCGGGATGGGCCGACAGCGCGGCACCCACGACCGAGCCAAGGCCCGTGACCACATTGACGACACCAGCCGGCACGCCGGCCTCCACCAGAAGTTCCGCCAGGCGCAATGCCGTCAGCGATGTCTCCTCCGCCGGTTTCAGCACCACGGTGCAACCCGCCGCCAGTGCCGGCGCCAGCTTCATGGCATGCATGATGAGGGGCGAGTTCCACGGCGTGATGGCGGCGACCACGCCAACCGGCTCCTTGGCGGTGAAGGCCTGGATGCGGGTGCCCGCCGGCTGATAGGTGATGGAAGAGGGGATCGTGTCGCCTGTCACCTTGGTGCAAAGACCGGCGAAGAACCGGAATTGCTCGGCCGCCATCGGGATTTCCGCCCAGCGGCCGACATAGAGGGCCTTGCCCTGGTCCAGGGTTTCCAGTTCCGACAATTCGTCGATATGGGCATCGATCAGGTCGGCGATGCGCCACAGGAGGCGGGCGCGCGCCGCCGGGACCATGGATCGCCATTCACCATCCTCGAACGCCTTGCGGGCCGCGGCGACGGCGCGATCCACATCGCCGGCATCGGCCGCTGCGATCTCCGCGATGGTCTCCCCCGTCGCGGGATTGACGGTGGGAAGGTAGCGTCCGGCGGCCGGGGCCACCCAGTCACCGCCGATCAGCAATCCGTGCCGGGGCTTCTTCAGCCACTCAAGGGCTGCCGGCTGTGCCGGCGCGAGATTTTCGATGCGCATTCCACCGCACTCCCAAGTTCGTAAGGGGCCGCCTCGGCCGGCGTTTTTTCTGCCAAGCAATAGAGTGCAGGGAAACGCAACCTGTCAGGGATGATCTGGCGTTTATCCGCTGTGTGGTGATAAACATTGCCTAATATGGGGCGCGGATGCCGGAAGAACGGTTTGTCGGACAATATCCATCTGGTTCTATGACCACCTGATGGACAGGTATGGCATTGGTGATGGTGATTGTTTCTTATCAGTGGATATTTGAAAACTTCACCCGCCAAATATTTGGCCGTATCAATATTGTTCCGGAGAGGTATGGTCATGTCAATGAACCGGGCCCTGAAGCCTGTGCTGGCTGTTGGTCTTTGCGCTGGCAGCCTCCTTTGCTACGCCGTGACGGCACAGGCGGCGGAGGGCTGGCGCAACCCGTCGCTGTCGCCCGATGAGCGGGCCCGCCTGCTGGTGCAGGAACTGACCCTGGATGAGCGGATCGGCCTGCTACATGGTCCCATGGCGCTGAGCTTTCCCGGCGGCCCGCCCTTGCCGGCCGGGTCGGTCGGCGGGGCCGGCTTCATTCCCGGTGTGCCGCGCCTGGGCATTCCGGCCCTGACGGAAACAGATGCAAGCCTGGGCATCACCAACCCGGGGAATGTCCGGCCCGGCGATACGGCCACCGCCCTGCCGGCCAGCATCGCACTGGCGGCCAGCTTCAATGCACCGCTGGCCTATCAAGGCGGCGTGATGATCGGGCGGGAGGCCGCCGCGCGCGGCTTCAACGTGCTGCTGGCCGGCGGCGCCAATCTGGCGCGCGACCCGCGCAATGGCCGCAATTTTGAATATCTGGGGGAAGACCCCCTGCTGGCCGGAGTGCTGGCGGGCGAGAGCATCCGGGGAATCCAGGACCAGAACATCATCTCCACGGTCAAGCATTTCAGCCTGAACGGGCAGGAAACTGGCCAATTCCACGCCAATTCGGTCATTGATGAGGCTGCACATCGCGAAAGCGATCTGCTGGCCTTTCAGATCGCCATCGAGAGGGGCCAGCCCGGCTCCGTCATGTGCGCCTACAACCTTGTGAACGGCGCCTATTCCTGCGGCAACGACCACCTTCTGAACAAGGTGCTGAAGGGGGATTGGGGCTACAAGGGCTGGGTGATGTCGGACTGGGGGGCCGTGCATGCGACAGATTATGCCCTGAAGGGCCTGGACCAGCAGTCGGGCGAACAATTGGATGAGCAGGTCTGGTTCGGGGAACCGCTGAAACAGGCGGTTGCCGCCGGGACCATCCCCGAAACCCGCCTGTCCGACATGGCGCAGCGCATCCTGCGTTCCATGTTCGCCGCCGGCCTGTTCGATGGCAAGCCGGTGAAGCCGGAGATCGATGCCGCGGCGCATGCCGCCATCGCCAAGCAAGTGGCAGACGAGGGGATCGTACTGCTGGCCAATGCCAAGGGCCTTCTGCCGTTGTCGCCGGCCGTCAGGACGATTGCCGTCATCGGCGGCCATGCCGACAGCGGTGTGCTGTCAGGCGCAGGGTCGTCGCAGGTGACGGCCACCGGTGGCAATGCGCGCGTTGTGCCGGTTGGCGGGGAGGGGCCGCAGGCCATGTGGGGCCGGCAGGTCTTTCATCCGTCCTCGCCGCTGAAGGCGCTGCGCGCGGTGCTGCCCGATGCCAGCATCACCTTCAATGACGGCCGGTATCCCGCTGCCGCGGCCGCGGCAGCGGCGCAGGCGGATATCGCCATCATCTTCGCCAATCAATGGATGGCAGAGGCGCTGGACGCCTATGACCTGTCGCTGCCGCAGGGCCAGGACGCGCTGATCGACGCCGTGACGGCGGCCAATCCCAACAGCATCGTGGTTCTGCAGACCGGCGGTCCCGTGCTGATGCCGTGGCTGGACAAGGTGGGGGGCGTGATCGCCGCCTGGTACAGCGGTCAGAAGGGCGGGGAGGCCATCGCCGATGTGCTGACCGGCCGGGTCAATCCGTCCGGCCGCCTGCCACAGACCTTTCCGGCCAGCCTGGACCAGTTCCCGCGTGCCGATCTGCCGGGCTGGGGCCTGCCGGCCAAGCAGCAATTCGACGTGGTCTATGACGAAGGGGCCGATGTCGGTTACCGCCTGTTCGCCGCCAGGGATATGAAGCCGCTGTTCCCGTTCGGCCACGGCCTGTCCTACACCAGCTTTGCCTATGACAAGCTGCGAGTGAGGGGCGGCGACACGCTGACCGTCAGCTTCGAGGTGAGCAATACGGGCGCGGTGGCGGGAAAGGACGCGCCGCAGGTCTATCTGGCCGACGCGGCCGGCACGCCGTTGCGGCGCCTGATCGGCTTCGACAAGGTGGAACTGGCGCCGGGTGAACACCGGACCGTCACCGTGAAAGCCGATCCCCGCCTGCTGGGGCACTTCGACGAAGCGGCCAACAAATGGCAGATCAAGGGCGGAAGCTACACGGTCGTCGTGGGCCCGTCGGCTGGCGTGGATAGCCTTTCCGCCAAGGCCCGCGTTCGCGCTCAACGCCTGAAGCCCTGAAGACGCGGAAAGGGCTGGCGGGCATCCCGCCAGCCCTTGTTCGGAATCCGAAGTTTTTCGCACTGTATTATGCATATTAAATCAATAGATAAGAAAAATTATCTTATCTATTGATTCATACGGAAAATATCCTGATCTATTCAGCCGGGGCCGGGGCCGGGGCGGCAGCCGCCATCAGGCTTTTCAGGTCGATGCCCGTATCAGCCAGCTTTTCCGGATCGACAGCGGCACGGGCCGTCACCAGCGCCCGGCACTGCATGAAATCCTTGGGCGAGCCCAGACAATCCAGCGCGATCAGCTTGCCCTGCTTCAGATAGGCGACGGAGAATGGAAGCTTGCCTTCCGTCCCACGGACCACGACCTGATCATGGCCGATCGACAGGCCTGCGGTCTGCATCTTCACCTCGTACTGGTCGGACCAGAACCAGGGCATTGCCGTATAGGGCTTGGGATTGCCCAGGATGACATCGGCCGCGACCTTCGCCTGATCGATGGCATTCTGCACCGATTCCAGCCGGATATGGGCGTCGGCGAAACCGTTGGGATGCAGGGCGCAATCGCCGATGGCCAGGATATGCGGGTCGGAGGAACGGCAGAACTCATCCACGGCCACGCCGTTGGGGCAGGGCAGCCCGGCCGCCGCCAGCGGTTCCACATTGGGAATGATGCCCACGCCGACCACCACCAGATCGGCCGGCAGCGTGCTGCCATCGGACAGGGCCACACCCGTGACGCGGCCATCCACGCCCGTCAGGCCGGTGACACCCGTGGACAGCATGACCTTGACGCCATGGCCTTCATGCAGGTTCCGGAAGAAGCGCGACACGGTGGGCGAGGTGACGCGCGCCAGCAGCCGGTCCTGCATTTCCAGGACGGTGACGCCATGGCCGAAGGACCGCAGCACCGCCGCCGCCTCCAGCCCGATATAACCACCGCCCACGATGACGATGCGGCGTCCGGGTTCGGTCAGGTCGGCCTTCATGCGGTCGATATCGGCGATGGAGCGGACATAATGGATACCTGCCAGCCCTGCACCTTCGCATGAAAGCTGCCGTGGCCGGCCGCCGGTCGCCCAGACCAGCCAGCCATAGGGCAGCGTTTCCCCGCTTTGCAGGGTGACGGAGCGTGCCGCGGCGTCCACCGCCGACACGCGCTGTCCCAGCCGCATGTCAACCTGACGCTCGGCCCAGAATTCCGGCTTGCGCAGGAAAAGGCGTGCGGCGTCGCGCTTGCCCGCCAGATAATCCTTGGACAGCGGCGGCCGCTCATAGGGCGGAAACGCCTCTTCCCCGATGACCGTGATGGTGCCCTTGAAGCCCCCCTGACGCAGGGATTGCGCCAGTTGCGCGCCGGCCTGTCCCGCGCCCGCGATGATGACCGGGTCCTGAACCTGTTCCATCTTCCTCGCTACCCTCCTCGTCTGGCGGGGAGACTGGTCCATTGTCCCTGTCCTGCGGGCATGGCGGGATCACGGCCCCTTGTCCTTGTTCTCTCCCCATGGGGGCAAAGCGATACAATGACAGGCGGGGTCTTGCCTACCCTCTTTGCTCCGGCAGGTTCACATATCGGCCTGTCGCTGCCCGGACCTGGGCTGCTGACTGCGACCCGGCTTGCATCTGAATGTTTCGTTTGGCTTGAAATTTAATAACCTGTTGTTCGAAATGAAAATATGAATATAGAAGTAATAAATACTGTAAATGTAAAATAAACCATTTTCATATCCCCTTGTATATCTGTATTTCGTGCGATGATTGTTTTAAATTAATGCTGAAACCATTTCCTTGGTTGTCCGCCTCAAGAGGATCATGATGGCTCTGTCCCGCTTCAGTATCGCGGTCCGCATTCTCTCTGTTCTTGGCTTGATGGGTATATTGACCGGCGTCATTGCGGTCTATGCCAGCGACCGGCTGTTTTCGATCGACGATCGCTATTCCCATCTGATCAACCATGAAGCGGCGGCGGCGGCCGAGGTCGTGACAAGTACCCGCGCCGTTATTGGGATCGGCCGCCAGACTTACAAGCTGATCGCCCAGACCGAAAAGGCTCGGATGGATGAAGCAGTTGTGACAGCCGCCACGAACGAAAGGCAAATGAGGGACACCCTTGCCGGTATCCTGAAGCTTCTCCCTGCCCGGGAACAGGAAATCAGCAAGTTGACCAGCCAGTTCGACAACCTGATGTCGATCTACAGGGAGATACAGCCCCTGGCCATGGCGAACAGGAACGAAGAAGCGCTCGACATCCTGAATACGCGCTTCGACCCGGCACTGGACAAATTGCGCGATGATACCGGGGAATTTGCCGAAAGCCTGCGTCGGGGGATGGCAGCCACATCCGATGCCGCCACGGAGAACTCAATCGCCACCCGGAACCTGTTGTTCACTTTGACGGCCCTGGGCCTTCTGCTCTGTGGCGGGCTGGCCTTCTACATCGCCCGGTTCACGATCACCAAGCCTGTCGCCCTGCTGACGGGTGCCATGACCCGCGTGGCCGGTGGCGACCTGACGGTGGATGTCCCCGGCGCGGGGCGCGGGGACGAACTGGGCCAACTGGCGGCGGCACTGGAGACGTTCAAGGCCAATGGCCTGGAGAACCGCCGCCTGGCGGAGGAGATGAAACTGGCCGAGAAGCGGGCCGAGGAGGACCGCCGCCGCGGCATGCTGAAGATGGCTGACAGTTTCGAGGCCAGCGTGATGGGGGTGGT
Organism: Niveispirillum fermenti; assembly: GCF_052474395.1. Lineage (NCBI taxonomy): Bacteria > Pseudomonadati > Pseudomonadota > Alphaproteobacteria > Rhodospirillales > Azospirillaceae > Niveispirillum > Niveispirillum fermenti. The sequence goes on from NZ_CP156679.1 coordinate 659,576, forward strand.
GGCCCAGGTCGCGTCCGCCGCAACCGAACTGAACGCCAATGCCCAGTCCCTGTCGGCCGCGGCGGAACAGACCCGCTCGCAAAGCAGCATCGTGTCGGCCGCGACAGAGCAGACGAGCGCCAATGTGCAGACGGTCGCCGCCTCGGCGGAGGAGATGACCAGTTCGATCAGCGAAATCTCCCGTCAGGTGGGCACTTCGGCCAGCATTGCCCGTGCCGCCGCCGACCGGGCAGATGGCACGAACCGCACCATCCAGGAACTGGCAACGGAGGCCGACGCCATCGGCGCCGTGGTCAAGCTGATCGCCGAGATCGCCAGCCAGACCAACCTGCTGGCGCTGAACGCCACCATCGAGGCGGCCCGTGCCGGGGAAGCCGGCAAAGGCTTCGCCGTCGTGGCATCGGAAGTCAAGAGCCTGGCCAGCCAGACGGCCAAGGCGACGGAGGATATCTCCGTCCGCATCAACGGCATTCAGCAGGCCACCAACAGCGCGGTGACCGCAACACTGGAGATCACCCGCACCATTGAGGAGATCAACAATATCGCCTCGGCCATCGCTGCGGCGGTGGAGGAACAGGACGCGGCCACGCGGGAAATCGCGCGCAATGTCCAGCAGGCGGCCATCGGCACGCAGGAAATCAGCAGCAACATCGCCGGCGTCGAACAGACGGCCCAGAACACCAGCCAGGCGGCCGGCAACGTGCTGGAAGCGTCCGGTAGCCTCTCGCTTGAGGCGGAGACCCTGCGACTGGAAGTGGAACGGTTCATCCAGCAGGTCCGTGCCGGCTGATATAGCGTCGGGACGGAAGCCTGTCGCGCCGGGGTCCCCGTGGCCCCGGCGCCTGCCGTTTACCGGTCGATGGTGAACCCGATCAAGGGCTTGATGACGGGCGTGGCATAGGCCTTCTTGCTGTGCCGCAGGCCTGCACGCACCATGCCGGCCGCCATCAGGACCGTGGCCGGAATGGGGTCGATGACGGGGATGTCATACCCTTCCGCCAGCAGCCGCCGGCTGATCCGGTCGGCACAGCCAAGGAAACCCGTGCAGCCCAGCACGATCACGTCGGCATGCTGGTGCCGGACGGCCAGCAGCGCCTTTTCCGCCAAAGCTTCCTGCACCTCTTCCAGCCTTGCGTGCAGTTCCAGCACGGGAATGTCCACCACTTCCAGCGAGGCCAGCCGGTCGGCCACGCCATAGGCCCGTGCCAGATTGCCCAGCAGCGGTCGCACGCTTTCCAGCACCGTGACGATGCTGAACCGGTGCCCCAGCATGGACGCCAGATGCATGCAGGTTTCCGACGGGCCCAGGACCGGAACCTTGACCAGTTCGCGCACGGGCTTCAACCCCGGATCGGCCATGCAATCGATGACGATGGCATCCACCCCCTCGCGCTCCGCCTGCAATGCCTTGGCCAGGGTGCCGGGCACGGCCAGGGCATCATCGAACTCGCTCTCGATGGAGGGGGGGCCGATATCGATCATGGAATGGCTGAAGCCCAGATCAGCGCTTTCAAGATGCGCGATTTCCGCCAGGTCGCGGATGCCCGTTGTGGTGACGGGTGTGATCAGCCGGATATCGAATTTGCGTGCCATCGCCAGCCTTCCTTGTCATGGGATCGTGGAATGGCCGGATGATCGGGCCGTCCCGCCGCCCTGGGCAACCGGTCGCGGCGGGTAAGACCGTCCGTCCTACCCGCATCGCCCCCGTTTCCTACCCAAGGGCAGGCATGGCGGGGGCGACGCGGCATGGCATTGATGCTATGTGCGGATATCGGCTTTCCAAAACCGACGAGGCCCATGGACCCGATCCACGATATCCATCTTGCCGCCAAACTGACGCCGCCGCGCCAGATGGTGGCGCTGGTGGAAAGACCGGAACTGGCGCCCGTCGCCGACGGGCTGGCGGCGCGCGCCCTGACACTGGTGCGCACGCCGGCCGGCTATGGCAAGACGACGCTGCTGACCCAATGGTGGGCGGGCCTGGATGAAGGGGCGGTCCACCGGGCCTGGGTCACGCTGGAACCGGAGGACCGGGCGCCGCTGGCTTTCCTGTCCGCCATCGTCGCCTCGCTGCGCCGGGCCGGACTGGAGCTGGGGGAGGTGGTGCAGAGCGCGGAGCGCACGCTGCGCGACCTGCCGGCCAATTTCGTGCTGCGCCTGCTGCTGCGCGACGTGGAGACGGCGGCGCGCCCCATCGTGCTGATGCTGGATGATTATCATCTGGTGGAATCCAGCGACAATGACGCGCTGATGGGCTTCATCCTGCGCAACCGGCCGGAACACCTGCATCTGGTCGTCGCCATGCGCACGCGGCCCGGCTTTCCCGTTTCGGCGCTTCGCCTGGCCGGTGCGCTGGTGGAGGTGACGGAGGCGGCCCTGCGCTTCACCCCGGCCCAGATACAGCAATATTTCGCCGACCGGCTGGGACCCGATGATATCGCCCATCTGATCGACCGGACCGAAGGCTGGCCCGTCGCCCTGCAGCTTGTGCGCCTCTGGCTGGACCAGCAGGGCGATGTCGCGCAATGGGTACGCAGCTTCACCGGGTCGCGCGATGAGATGGCCGCCTATATCGCCGAGCAGGTGGTGGCCGGCCTGCCCGACAATCTGCGCGACTTCCTGGCCGCCACCTCCATCCTGGAACGGGTCAACGGCGAACTGGCCGATGCGGTGTGCGGCACGCAGGAAGGCTGGGCATTGCTGGACGAGCTGGCACGGCGCAATTCCCTGATCTTTCCGCTGGACCGGGAGGGGCATTGGTTCCGATACCACCAGTTGCTGCGCGAGTTCCTGGGCGGCTGGCTGCGCCGCTACCGGGGTCGTGATCTGCCGGCGCTGCACGGCAATGCCTCGCGCTGGTACGAGGCAAGGGGACAGTTGGTCGATGCCGTGCGGCATGCGGCACTGGCCGAGGACATGGACCGTGTCATCGACCTGATCGGCGGCAATGATTGCATGCTGGTGCTTCTGTCGCGCGGGGCGCATGTGGTGGATCTGATCCTGTCGCACGTGCCGCCGCATGTGGCCGCCCGCGAACCGCGCATTCAGGTGGCCCAGGCACTGCGTGCCGCCAAGCGGGGCCAACTGGCGGAGGCGCACCAGCTTCTGGACGCCATCCGCGCCCATCACCGGGCCGCCGATCCGGCCAGTCCCGATCCCGTGGAAGCCGACCTTCTGGTCATGGAAGGTCTGCTTGCGGCCTATCAGGACAATCGTCTGCCCCAGGCGCGGCTGGAGGCGCTGGAACAGGTGGGCGCCCGGCTGAACAGCAGCGATTATTACCAGGGGTTCGTGAACAATATCCTGTGCATCATCCATTACCGGCAGGGGGAGGTGGCCTTTGCCGGGGCCACGGCCGCCACGGCCGACCGGTTGTTCGTGCGGGCCAATTCCTCCTATGGCCGTATCTTCATCGCCATCCACCAGGGCTTCTTCCTGATTGAGCGGCTGCGCCTGGACGCCGCGGCCGAGGCTCTGGACCGTGCCCAATCCATGGCGAATACCGACATTCCCGACGATCGCCGCCTGCACGCCGTTCTGCAGGTCTTCCGCGCCACGCTGTTCTTCGAGCATGGCGAGCGGGAACCGGCGGAAGAACTGATCCTGGACGGGTTGAGCGGTGTGGAGGAGGGGGAGGGCTGGGTCGAGGTGTTCGCCACGGGATACCGCACAGCGGCCGGCCTCGCCTTTGCGCGGGCCGGGCTGGACGCGGCCCTGGCCATCCTGGACCGGGGAGAGGCCACGGCCCGCGCCCGTGCCCTGCCGCGCCTGTCCGCCCTGCTGCTGGGGCTGCGCATCGATCTGCTGCGCCGGGCGGGGCAGGTGGAGGCAGCCCGCCTGCTGGCCGATCGCTCGGGTTTCTCGGTGACCGGCGCCCATTGCACGCGACCCGAACTGATCCAGCGGCTGGAAGCGGTGGAAGCGGGGTTGACCCTGGCCGCCCTGGCCCTGGCGGAAGGACATCCCGACCAGGTGCTGGCCCTGCTGTCGCCCCTGGAGGCACCGGCGCGTGCCGGGGGCTTCGACCGCGGCGTGGCGCGCATCCTGCTGCTGCGCGCACTGGCGCTGGCCGCCAACGGCCGGCTGGAGCAGGCCGTGCCGGACCTGCGGCAATTGCTGGCCGTGACGCGGGAGGAGGGGGCGCGGCAGATCTTCATGGAACAGGGCGCCCCCGTCATCGGCCTGCTGCGCCAACTGGTGGTGCAGGTAGGTGCCGCGGGCCTGGCGCGCGCCAATCTTGACTGGATCGCCGACCTGCTGGTGGTCCTGGGGGACCATGATGGGGCGGCCGACCGCAGCCTGCCGGCCATGCTGCTGACCCCGCGGGAGCGGGAGATATTGCAGTCTCTGGCGGAGGGTGGTTCCAACAAGATCATCGCCCGGCGGCTGGACATGACGGACAATGCCGTGAAATTCCACCTGAAAAACATCTTCCGCAAGCTGGGGGCCAATGACCGCAAGCTGGCGCTGGCCATTGCCGAGCGGCAGGGGCTGCTGGAATAGCGACCGGGGAGCGGATGGCGGAATTCCGCTACCCATCACCGCCGCCCGGCCTACCCCCGGCCCCTGTCGCCTGCGCGTCCCGCCTTGGTCATGATCGGACCCAAGGAGCAAGCGACAAGGGAGCTGTGGCGATGCGCATAGGGGTGGATGTCGGGGGCACGAACACCGACGCCGTGATCATTCACGAGGGCAAGGTGATCGCGGCCCTGAAGACGCCGACCACCGATGATGTGGGCACGGGCGTGGTGCTGGCCATCCGGGGCGTTCTGGCCCAGGCCGGCGTGCCGCCGGCGGCCATCGGGCAGGTGACCATTGGCACGACCCATTTCACGAACGCCTTCGTGGAACGGCGGCGGTTGATGGAAGTGGCGGTGCTGCGCCTTTCGCTGCCGTCCAACACATCGGTGCGGCCCATGATCGACTGGCCGTCGGACCTGACGGCCGTCATCGGTGACCATATCTACTGGGCGCATGGCGGGTACGAGTTCGACGGGCGCGAGATCGCCCCCTTCGATGAGACCGAAATCGAGGCCGCGGCCCGTGACATGATGCGCAAGGGGCTGCGCCATGTCGCCATCTCCTGCGCCTTCTCCCCCATCAATGATGCGATGGAACAGAAGGCCGCGGCCATCCTGCGCGCCATGATACCCGGCGTGCATGTGACGCTGTCCAGCGAAGTGGGCCGCATGGGCATCATCGAGCGGGAAAACGCTGCCATCATGAATGCCGCGCTGTCGGCCATGTCGGGCACGGTGGTCGGCGCCTTCCGCTCGGCCCTGCAGAAACTGTCGATCACCGCCCCCTTCTATATCAGCCAGAATGACGGGACCATCATGGGGGCCGACCATGTGGAGCGGTTCCCCGTGCTGACCTTCGCATCGGGGCTGACCAATTCCATGCGCGGGGCGGCCTGGCTGTCGGGCCTGCAGGATGCCATCGTGGTCGATATCGGCGGCACCACCACCGATGTCGGCGTGCTGGCCCATGGCTATCCGCGGGAAACATCCATGGCCATCCAGGTGGGTGGGGTGCGCACCAATTTCCGCATGCCCGACCTTCATTCCATCGGCCTGGGCGGCGGCAGCCTTGTGGTGCGCCAGCCGGATGGCGCCGTCACCGTGGGGCCGCGCAGTGTCGGTTACGATCTGATCACCAAGGGGCTGGTGTTCGGCGGCGACGTGCTGACGGCCACGGACATCGCCGTAGCGGCCGGGCGCGGCGGGATCGGCGATGCCACCGCGGTGGCCGGTCTGGATCGCGGGCTGGTGCAAGGGGCGGTGGCGGCCATGCATGGCATGGTGGAAGCGGCGATCGACCGCATGAAGACCAGCGCCACGGCCGTGCCCGTCATCCTGGTGGGCGGCGGCGGGGTGCTGGTGTCCCGACCCTTGCCCGGCGTGTCGGAACTGCATGTTCCGGCCCATGCCGATGTGGCCAATGCCATCGGCGCGGCGATGGCCCAGGTGGGTGGCGAGGCCGACCGCATTTATTTCTATGACCGTATCGGCCGCGCGGCAGCCCTGGACAGCGCCAAGGCCGAGGCCGTGGAGGCCGCGGCAGCGGCGGGCGCCGATCCTGCCACGGTGCGCGTGATGGAGGTGGAGGAAACCCCTGTCGCCTACATGCCCGGCAATGCCATGCGCGTCCGCGCCAAGGCCGTCGGCGATCTGGCCACCCCATCGCGCAATGCCGCCTGAGGAACCGATACCATGCAGATTACCATCGACGATCTGGTTGATTTCGTGCGCGGTGCCGCCTTCCTGGGCACCGGCGGCGGCGGCGACCCCTATGTCGGCCGCCTGCTGTTGAAGCAGGAGATGGAGAATGGCCGCTCCCTGACCATCATCCCGCCCGAACAGGTGGATGATGGGGCACTGGTCATCCCCATCGCCGCGATCGGTGCGCCATCGGTCATGCTGGAGCGCGCACCGAAGGTGGAGGCACTGGAAGCGGCGCTGCGCACGCTGGAGGCCAAGCTGGGCCGCAAAGCCGATGCGCTGACCTGTATCGAATCCGGCGGGATCAACGCCACGCTGCCCCTGATCCTGGCGGCGCGCACCGGGCTGCCCATCGTGGATGCCGACGGCATGGGCCGCGCCTTCCCGGAATTGCAGATGGTCACCTTCAACATCTACGGCATGAAGGCGTCGCCCTTCGTCATGACCAATGACCGGTGCGAAACCGTGACCTTCGAGGTGGGCAGCAACCATTTCGCGGAGCAGCTTGCCCGCTCCACCGTCATGGCCATGGCAGGGGCCGCCCATCTGGCGATCTATCCCATGACAGGGCGGCAGTTGAAGGATGCGGGCGTGCCCGGAACCTTGTCGCTTGCCCTGGATATCGGCCGCGCCATCGCGCAGGCCCGGCGCGGCCGGGCCGACCCCGTGCAGGGATTGCTGGATTTCCTGCGCACCATGCCCCAGCCCCGCCACGCCGTCGTGCTTGCCGAAGGCAAGGTGGTGGATATCAGCCGGGAAACGCGCGACGGGTTCAATTTCGGCCGCGTGCTGGTGCAGCCCTTCGGCGATGCGGCGGGGGAGCCGGCGGAGATCGTCTTCCGCAACGAATATCTCACGGTCAGGCGGGGCGCCCGGTTCCTGGCCATGGTTCCGGATCTGGTCTGCGTGCTGGATGCGGAATCCGCCGAGCCGATCACCACGGAGACCTTGAAATATGGCGCCCGCGTCAAGGCTGTGGGCATCAGCACGCCACCCGTCATGCGTACCGATGCCGCCCTGGCCACGTTCGGTCCGCGCGCCTTCGGTATCGACAGCGACTACCTGCCGATCGAGGAACTGGTGCCCGCCTGACGGACCCACCCGCCGCTACCCTTTTCCGGGGCCGGGTCTACCCGCCCCCCGCTTTGACGGTGGCGGCGGGATTTCAGGAAGATGACGAACGGTAACACAAAGACGCGGGCGGCACCGGTGTGGCACACGGGCAAGTGTGTGCGAGACGAAACCGGTTCCGTGGCAAAACAATCAGCAGGAATGGGGATGCACATGGGACGGACCAATCACCACCGGTACTTGGGTGCCGGCATTTTCACAGGTTCCCTGGCCATTCTGGCCCTGGCGGCACCGGCCATGGCCCAGGATGGCCTGGTTCTGGAGGAAATCATCGTTACGGCGCAGAAGCGGGCCGAGCGGTTGCAGGAGGTGCCGGTTTCCGTCACCGCCTTTTCTGCCAGCACCATCGAGGATGCAGGCATCAAGACGGCGGAAGACTTCCTGTCCATGTCGCCGAACATCCGCATGGTGCAATCCTTCACGGTCGGCAACAGCTTCGTCACCGTGCGCGGCATTTCCCAGATCAACAACAATGACCCGTCGGTGGCCGTTGTCGTGGATGGCGTGCCGCAATCCAATCAGAAGCAGTTGGCCCAGCAATTCTTCGATATCGAGCGTATCGAAGTGCTGAAGGGGCCGCAGGGCGCCCTTTATGGCCGCAATTCGATTGGTGGCGCCATCAACATCATCACCCGCCAGCCCAAGGACAAGATGGAGGGTTCGGCTGAGGTCGGCTATGCCAGCGGCAATACATGGTCGGCCACGGCCGCCGTGGGTGGACCTGTCGTGCAGGACAAGCTGCTGTTCCGCGCCGCCGTCTCCTATCAGGACAGCGACGGGCTGATCACCAACACCTTCCTTGATCGCAAGGCCGATTTCTATCAGGACAAGACGGGCCGCCTGCAGGCCACCTGGATGCCGACCGACAGCATTTCCGTCGATGCCCGCGCCTCGCTGTCACGCACGGAAGGCGGCGCCGTTCTCTACAGCCAGTTGCCGACCAATGGCTTTTCCAACGCCACCTGGATCAAGCCGGAAGAGAATGTGCTGGGCGAAAGCCAGCGTGACATGGACGACCTGTCCCTGAAGGTCGACTGGGATTTCGGTGCCGCCACACTGACCGCCATCACGGCCTATTCACGGGTGAAGGAAAGCTATCGCGGCGATCTCGACTTCTCCTCAGTCCAGGCCCTGGGCCAGGGACAGGACCTGGATGTGGAGATGATCAGCCAGGAAGTGCGCCTGACCTCTCCCAACGATCAGCCTTTCCGCTGGATCGCCGGTGCCTATTACCTGCATACCGATCGCAGCCTGAGCACGACGGTGTTCGCCGACACCGACAGCACGGTCGCGGGCTTCGTTCCCCTCATGGTGTTCGGGGATGAAAGCAACGACAATGATGCCTATGCCGTCTTCGGGCAGGGGGCTTTCGACCTGACTGACAAGCTCGAACTGTCCGCGGCCCTGCGATATGACAGCGACAAGCGCGAACAGACCGACCTGCTGCGGGCCAGTGCCGTGCGGCAAAAGACCTTCAGCAAGTGGCAGCCCAAGGTCACCGCGAAGTACCAATGGACCGACGCGGTGATGACCTACGCCACCTATTCAACGGGTTTCCGCTCCGGCGGCTATAATGTTCCCACCGTGACGCCGCCCGTCTTCGCCAAAGAGACGACGACCAATTACGAGGCGGGCTTCAAGGCTACCATGGCCGACGGACGCCTGGTGCTGAACGGCTCCGCCTTCCATACCAGGCTCAGCAACGCGCAGATATTCAAGGTCGACCTGACCTCCGGTGCCCAGATCATCGACAATATCCGGCGCGCGACCCTGACCGGCCTGGAACTGGAGATGCAGACACGCCTGGCGCTGGGCTGGGACCTGTTCGGTGGAATCGGCCTGACGGACAGCGAGATCAAGGATTTCGACGGGACCGCCTCCTATCGCGGCAATCAGGTGCCGAACAATACGAAATTCACGCTAAACGCCGGCAGCCAGTACAGTTTCGAAATCACCGAAAATCTCGGTGGGCTTCTGCGTATCGACGTGGATCATCGTGGCAAGCAATATTACCATGCCGACAATACCGATTTCCGCCGTAAGATCACGCTGATCGATCTGCGGGCCGGGATGACTTATGAGAACTGGTCGCTGACGGCCTATGTCAAGAATTTGACCGATAAGCAATATTTCTCCGAATATGGCGATGCCTTCTGGACAGGCTCGCCGTCGGGGGAGGATGTCGGGCAATTGTCCCGACCGCGCACCTTCGGGGTAACCGCCAAGGTTCGTTTCTGAGTGTCCGTTCGAATAATTTCAGATGCTTCCAACTGTTTACAGGTCTTGTCTTTCAGCACCACCGTCACCCCGGCAAAGGCCGGGGTGACTGAATCAAGACATCAACATGCTGGAAAATAAGAAAACTTCTCAGACGGGCCCTAAGAATCACATTTTTTCGATTGGCTGCTGAAACTGGCCCCTGTCCATCCAGACAGGGGCCTCTTTTTGGCCGGTGAGTGCAAAGACCGTCTTTGTCTGCTATTGTCTCAATATTGGGTGAGTGAACGGGGCTGTTGCGGAATGAACCGGCGATGTGGGTTTTATGGCCAGCATGCGCAGCAACCACTCCGTCGATGGCTGCAACGCGGGGCATTAAAAGGCCTTTTGGCTGCGACTATCGTTACCGCCACATCCTTGGCCTCGGAAGTGAATGATGCAAGGGGAGTGGATGGCCTGCTGGTGAGGGTTTGCTCCGACGAGAGCTGTCTTCAGTCAGGCATCCGCTCTCTGGAGGGGCTGGCCGAACATGAGAAGGCTGCAGCGTTCAATACGTTGAAGCAAGCGGCATCGGGCAGAGATGCGTCATCCGTCAATGCAGCGAACCTTCTGGTCGGATGGTTTGTGCAAAGCCGTACTGCCGGATTAGGCAACATGTACGATCTTGCCCGCAAGGTGGCAGAGAGTGGCCATTACGTGTCGGGGGACGTCTATTATCTGCTTGCGCAATGCCATTTGGAGGCGCTTTGCGGGCAGGAACACGATGCGCATCTGGCGCTGCATTATCTTCGTATGGCAGCCGGAAAGGGGAATGCGAAGGCCATCAACAACCTTGTGCCCCACCTGGGCCGCGACACCGAAGAGGGCCGGACGACAGTGGCGGCATTACAGCGACTGGCGGAAGCAGGGGACTTACGCTCCATGCACAACGTAGCGGTTCTTCATGGAACCGGTTGGTTCGGGCAGGTGGATAATGACTTAGCGCGGCACTGGTACCACAAGGCATCGGCCAAGGGAGACAGAACCTCCCTTTTTTCACTGGGCCGGATGATGGTGATGGGCGTGGGCGGAGAGCAGAACCCGGCTCTGGGATATGCTCTGATAACCTTGGCAGCAGATGCGGGAGAACCGAACGCCAGCCGATACATCCGCGACAAGGGGACAGCCAGTATCGACGACGCGCAGGTGGCGGCGCTAAGACGGCAATGGCTGTCGATAAATGCATTGCCAGTATGTTTTGTGCCTGGGCGCTGTCCGAACCTCCACCCTTGAAGAGGCGCATCAATCCGGCGCCGTTCCGCCAAACTCAGGTGCGAATAATGCTCTCCCATGGCAGCATCCATTGCTAACCACCTGATTATAAAGAAGAGTCGCACTTCAAAATAGAATCTACCCCGCCCAAACGGGAAAGATTGATAATTTATCTTATGGAAAATATCTATATCGCGAATGGCTCGCAGAATCTGCTGGATTATGAGAGTGATTTGCAGTAACTATCTGACCAACACCCATGCACGAGCCTGGATTCGTTTCGACCATGTATGTCTGCATCTGCAACGCGATCAATTGCAAGTCGGTCCGCCGCAGTGTCGATGGCGGCGCGGGCAGCGTCGCCGGTGTATTCAAGGCCTGTGGCAAGACCCCGCAATGTGGTCGCTGCTTCACGACCATCCGGGAAATGGTCGGTTCGGCCAAGTCCGCCGCGGTGGCCGGGGGCATGGCGCCGGCTGTGGCTGCTGAATAACGGACGGCGGCGTAACGCTCGTTCAAATGTTCCGACCAATCTTCGGCTATTCGTTCGGTGTCACTGCCATTGCGGGCCTGTGTGCCTCGTCAAGACCCAGACGGGCGCGTAACAGCAATACCTGCTCCTCTGCCGCCTGGAACATCGGCACCGTTCCGCGTTGTCCGTTGAAAAGGAGCGCCGGCTTCCTTTCCCCGGACACATAGACGATGCGGTAGAGCCGATGGGCCTCTTCGTATCGCCCCAGTTCCTGGTTGATCTGGGCCAGGGCGAAATGGGCCTGCATATTGTTGGGCTGATCGCGGACGATCTCCTCATAGAATTGCAGCGCCATGACATAATCACCGGCTTCCCGTGCGGCAACCGCACGATCCGTGGCGCCGTTGCGCCAGGAGCCTGCCCCCTTCCCGCCCGGCGACCCCGAACAGGCAGGAATGGCTATCATGGTTGCCAGGATCAGCAGGCACAGTGGCAGGCGGGTCCTTTTATCCCTCATGATTTCGCCTTCCGTTCCTGTCCCCCTGCGGCCGCATCCACAGCCATTGCTGTCAGGGTGGCGCAACAGCGCTGAGCCTGCAAGAGGGGCTGCCGGTTACGATGTGCATGTGTATAGGATGGTATACGGTTGTTTACCAGGAACGGCGGAATACCCATCCTGCCGGCAAGTGAAGAACAGGAACAAAGAAGGCGGTTGGCGGCGTGATTGGTCCTGAACAGTCAGACATATCCATCCTCATGGCGGATCGCGGAATGCGGGCGCTGATCACCTTGTGGTGGCAAGAACGGGCGGCAGGCGGCGGCTCTGTGGTGCCGGCGCGCGCGCAGTTGGACCCCTGTGCCATTCCGCGCGGCATCCTGCCTTATATGTTCATTTATGAACGGGTGGCCGGCCGGCTGCGCTGCCGGCTGGCCGGTACCCGGCTCCGGGATATTTTCGGGCGGGATGAAACCGGTTGCCATCTGGACGAAGTCATCGCCCCGCAACATCTGGCAGGACGAACCGCCCTGTTCGACCGGTGCCTGGATGCCGGTCTGCCCCTGTTCTATCGCGGGTATCTGGTTCCAGCCGGCCGGCATTGGCGGGCTTTCAACCGGCTGCTGCTGCCGGCGGCCGCCAAGGCCGGGCAGCCGGCAACACAGGTGATGGGCCTGCTCAGGGTCTATGACCCGTCGCAGGCCAGGACCGTCGCCACCCTGCCTGCCGATGCGGACGGCTTGGTCGATTTCCGGCTGCTGGGTGAGGATGATTGCCGGTCGTTGCTGCTGTGACCGCCGTCAGGCCGCTGCCAGAACGGTCGCCAGCCTCTGCGCCGTTGCGTCGTCCATGCGGAACTGCACGCGCAGGACGCCGTCATCATTGCTGATCACACGCGCCGGCAACGCCGCGCCGTCCAGACCGGAGATATCGATCTCGTCCCCCGGGCCGGCATCAAGGGTGATGCGAAGAGCGGCGCCGGCCGTCGACAGATCGACCACGCGCCCCGCTACATCGGCGGCGGGCCGGTTGCGCCGCGCCCGGCTGGCAACACGGACCGGAATGTCAACGGCACGCCGTTCCACGGTGCGGCGCTCCCCGGCATGTTCCATGGACCGCAGGAATTCCTCCACCTCGCTGCGCAACTGTTCGGCCTGTTCGGACAGTTCGCCGGCTGCGGCATGCAACTGGCTGGACGCGGACATCGTGAAATGGGCGCCCTCCCGCACCGTCACGATGCTTTCCGAAACGTCCCCCGTGCGCAAGGCGGCTTCATGCACATTGCGGCTGATCTCTGCCGTGGCGGCGCCCTGCTGGTTCACGGCACTGGCGATGGCGCTGGAATTGTGCCCGATGCTGTCGATGATATCGGCAATGGCACTGATCATGCCGGCCGCGTCATCGGCAGCGGTCTGGACGGCGCGGGCCTGACTGCCGATATCATCGGTGGCGCGGGCCGTCTGCCCGGCCAGATTCTTCACCTCGCCGGCCACGATGGCGAAGCCCTTCCCGGCCTCCCCTGCCCTTGCCGCCTCGATCGTGGCGTTCAGGGCCAGCAGGTTGGTCTGGCTGGCGATCTCGCTGATCAGGCCGACCACGCCCTGCACATTGGCCACGACGGCCGACAAATCATCGACGATGCGCCTGGCATTGTGTGCCTTGTCTACAGCTTCCGCGGTGATCTGGGCTGTGATGCCCACCTGCCGGCCGATCTCCGCGCTGGATGCCGACAATTCCTCCGTCGCGGCGGCCACGGTTTGCGCGTTGTCACGCGCCACCTGGGCATTGTCGGCGACCAGGTTCGACTGGTCCCCCGTCATTTCGGCCTGCTTCTGCAATGCACCTGATGTGGCTTCCAGTTCCGTCGCGGCGGCGGCCACGGTCTTCAGCTTGCCGGCCACGGCCAGCTTGAAATCGCGCGTCAACACCTCCAGTGCCTGGCGGCGACGCTCCTTGGCCTCCTCCTCGCGCTGCTTCTCCGCCTCCAGCGTTCGGGCGTGCAGGGCGTTATCGCGGAAGACGGCAACGGCCCGTGCCATGGCACCCAGTTCATTTCGCGCATTGGTATCGGGTACATCGACTTCCAGCCGACCGGCGGCGAGACTTCCCATGAGGTCCGTCATGCGCGACAGCGGCCGGGCCAGCGTGCGGGCAATGGCGCTGGATGCGCCGGCGGCAAGCCCGCCCAGAACAACGACGGCACCGATCAGCACGATCAGCATTTCCCGGTATTTACGGCCGACATCATCCAGATAGACACCAGAACCGACCACCCAGTTCCAAGCGGGCAGCAACGTCACATAGGAAATCTTGTCCACGGGCCTGTCATGGCCGGGCTTGGGCCACATATAGGGCACGAACCCGGATTGTCCGGCACCGGTCGCCGCCTTCACGAACTCCCGGAACATCAGCGTGCCGGCCGGGTCCTTGAAGTGGGACATGTCCTGCCCGTCCAGTTCAGCGCGGATCGGATGCATGATCATCTGGTGATTGGTATCATTCACCCAGATATATTCCCCGGCGAACCGCATCGCCTTGACCGCTGCGAGCGCACGGGCCTGCGCCTCATCCCTGGTCAGGGTGCCCGCCCTCTCCTGCGCCATGTAGGCGTTGATGACGGACGCGGCCCCCTCCACCGCAGCCTGGGCGCTGGCATGGTACCGATCGCGCAATTCGGTGCGCTGAAGTTCACTGGCCAGAACGGCAAAAGCCAGGAGACCGGCAATCGAGAATATCACAACAAGGCCGAGTCTTTTTGAAATACTCGTATTATGGAACCAAGCCGAAATATTCGCTAACCACACCATTTTTATCCGCCCTAAATCTCATTATTTCTGCGATTGCAGCATATCGATGTCTTAAAGCGGGATTATACGAAAGTGAATATCCCGCCAATAGGGGATATTACCTATTGGCGGGATATTGTACGGAAACACTGGGTGGAGACGTGTATGGTCTTGATTTTCAAGGATACTGACCCGATGATTCTTGGTGAGAGAAGCCCGACCAACGTACATGTGTGCGGTATTGCGACACTGCGCCGCACCGAAAGGCGGGGCCATGAACAGGGGAGGAACGACGATGACAGTGCCCTTTGAACTCAAGGGACTGGACCATATCGTCCTGCGTGTTCGCGACATCGACCGGATGATCGGCTTCTACACCGATATACTGGGCTGCCGGATGGAGCGGATATTGCCGGAGGTAGGGCTTTACCAACTGCGGGCCGGCAACAGCCTGATCGATCTTGTGCCATTGGATGGCAAGCTTGGAGCGGCCGGCGGCGCCGGGCCGGGGGCGGAGGGGCGCAATCTGGAGCATTTCTGCCTGGAAATCAGCCCGTTCGATGAAGCGGAGATCAAGGCCCATCTCGCACGCCACGGCGTGGAGGCCGGCCCTGTCGGCCAGCGCTATGGCGCCGGCGGCGAGGGGCCGTCTCTCTATCTCCGCGATCCGGAGGGCAACAATGTGGAGTTGAAGGCCCGCTTGCCCTAAAAATGGCGCCAGCCACCGATGCCGAAATCAGGTGACATCCCTTCGGTACCCGATACGTCCAGCCCCGGGTCACCTTCAATCACCTTGCCGATGCGGGTAACCGCGATCCCGGCACTGGCGGCGGCGGCGGCGATGTCTTCCGCCTTTTCCTGCGGGGCCGTGAAGGCCACTTCGTAATCGTCACCGCCCGTCAACATCAGGGACCGCAGAGCGGGCTGGGACAGCAGGACGCGCAAGGCCGGGGCCGAAAGCGGCACGGCCCGGGCATCCAGGTGCAGGCGTACCTTGCTGGCCAGGGCCAGGTGACGCAGATCCGCGATCAGCCCGTCCGATATATCCAGGGCTGCCGTGCCGAACACGCGCAGGGATGCCACGAAATCCAGCCGCGGGCTGGGCCGGCGCAGCCGGGACAACAGATAGGCCCGGTCATTGTCCGCCACAGGGCTGGTCAATGTCCCCTGGGCCAGCTTCAAGCCAAGGGCCGCATCGCCGATATGGCCCGTCACGAACAGCGCGTCGCCCGGCCTGGCTCCCTTGCGGCGGATCATGCGCTGGAACGGCACCAGTCCCAGGGCGGTGACGGTCAGCGACAAAGGACCGGAGGTCGCAACCGTATCGCCCCCCAGCAGGTTGACCTTGAATTCCTTCTGCGCCCTGCCCAACCCGCCGGCAAAGGCACCGACCCATTCGTCCCCGACCGCGCGCGGCAGGGCCGTCACCAGGCTGTAGGCCAATGGCTCGGCCCCCTTGGCGGCAAGGTCCGACATATTGACGGCCAGCAGCTTGTACGCCAGGTCGGCCGGATCGTCCTGCGGCAGGAAATGCACGCCGGACACCATGGCGTCGGTCGTGACGACGAGTTGCTGGTCCGCGGGAATGTCCAGAACCGCGGCATCATCGGTCAGGTCGAAGGCACCGGGCACACCGACAGCCAGCGGCCGGAAGAAACGCTCGATCCGGCCGAACTCCCCCAGCCTGTCGCCAGCCTGTTCCGTCACGGCGTTCCCGCCCCGCCTTTTGCCGCCGTCCGGGCCGCCATTTCAGCCGGACGCAGGGTGCGGGCCAGCTTGTCCAGCACCCCGTTCACCATTCCCGGTTCCCGACCGGAAAAGAAGGCATGGGCCACATCGATATAATCATTGATGATGATGTGGGGCGGCACGGCCTCGTTGGCCAGCAACTCCCACGCCCCGGCCCGCAGGATGGCGCGCAGCAGCAGTTCCATGCGTTCCAGCGACCATTGCTGGCTCAGCAGGCCCCCCAGCATCTGGTCCACATCGGCCAGGCGGGCCTGCACGCCGCGCACGATGTCGGCGAACAATTGCGGCTCGGCCGTCACGAACTCGTCGCCATCCTGTTCCTGCCCGATCCGGTGACGAACGAATTCATGGATCACCGTCTCGCTGGAGGCGCCGGCCAGATCAATCTGGTAAAGGCCCTGGACAGCGGCCAGCCGGGCGGCACTGCGCCGGGCCTTGGCGGAGCCGGTGGGCTTGATCTTGGGCGGCGGCTCCGGCTTGGCGGGCGCGGTGATCTTCTTGCGGGGGGGCATGTCGGGACCTGGAACTCAGCGGGAATAGAGACGGAATTGCTTCTTCAGCTCGATCATCTGAAGGCAGGCATTGGCGGCGAATCCGCCCTTGTTCTTCTGGTTGACGGCGGCGCGGGCCCAGGCCTGCTCATAATTCTCCGTCGTCAGAATGCCGTTGCCGATGGCCAGCGTGTGGCGCAATGCCAGTTCCGACAGGCCACGGGCGCTTTCCTGACAGACATAGTCGTAATGCGTTGTCTCACCACGGATCACGCAGCCCAGGGCCACATAGCCGTCGAAACGGCGGCGACCGGAATAGAAATCCATCGATCGCACGGAAAACTGGATGGCGGCCGGGATCTCATAGGCGCCGGGCACCTGGAAAATCTCATAGGTCGCACCGGCCGCTTCCAGCGCCGCCACGGCACCCTTGACCAGTTCATCGGCAAGGTCGTCGTAGAAACGGGCCTCGACGATCATGATATGGGGCGCGTCGGCCATGGTCGTATCCTGTCAGACTGAAGGAATGGATCAGAAGAGGCTGGGTATGGCCCGCTGGCCGACAATGGTCAAGCCATAGCCTTCGAGGCCCACCACCGTCTTTTTGGTATTGCTCAGCAGGACCATGCGCTTCACACCCAGATCGTTGAGAATCTGGGCGCCGATGCCATAGTCGCGCAGCTCGCCCGCCAGGTCGGCATTGCCATCATCGATGGCGCGCAGCCGGTCAGCCAGCGAGAAGGGCTGTGCATCGCGCATCAGCACGATGACGCCGCGCCCATCGTCGCCCACGGCCTTCATGGCAGATTCCAGCCCGCCCACGGGGCCGTGGCGGTTGTCGCCCAGCAGGTCCTTCACGATGTTCAGGGAGTGCATGCGTACAGGCACCGGCACACCATCATGGATGTCGCCCTTGACGAGGGCGATATGTTCGGCCCCGCTGATGCGGTTGCGATAGACGATCATCTCGAACCGCCCGCCATGGTGGCTGTCCAGCACGGTGCGGTACGAGCGCTCGATGATGGTTTCCGTCCGGCGGCGATAGGCGATCAGGTCGGCGATGGTGCCGATCTTCAGGCCGTGCAACTGCGCGAACTTCACCAGGTCCGGCATGCGGGCCATGGTGCCGTCATCATTCATGATCTCACAGATCACGCCGGCGGCAGGCAGGCCGGCCAGACGGGAGAAATCAACAGACGCCTCGGTATGCCCGGCCCGGACCAGCGTGCCGCCATCGCGTGCCAGCAGCGGGAAGACATGGCCCGGCGTGACGATGTCGCGCGGGTCCACATTGGGATCGATGGCGACCTGGATGGTCCGCGAACGGTCGGCAGCGGAAATACCGGTCGTGACACCTTCACGCGCTTCGATGGAAACCGTGAAGGCCGTCTGGTGACGGGTGCCATTCTGCTGTGCCATCAGAGGCAGCCGCAGGCGCTCGTTCATCGGGCTGTCGATGGCCAGACAGATCAGGCCACGGCCGAACCGGGCCATGAAATTGATGGCCTCGGGCGTGGCCGCCGATGCGGGGATCACCAGATCCCCCTCATTCTCGCGATCCTCGTCATCGACCAGAATGAACATGCGGCCCTGGCGCGCCTCCTCGATCAGTTCCTCCGTGCTGGACAGCACGGGCCGATCCTCTTCCGTCAGGCGGGTTTCCGTGGCCGACATCTCAGGCTTCCTTTCCAACCAGCCGCGCGACGTAGCGCGCCAGCATATCCACTTCAAGATTGATGCGCGCGCCCGGCCCGATCAGGCCGAAGGTCGTCTGTTCTGTCGTGTGCGGGATGATGTTGACGCCGAAGACATCGTCCTCCACCTCATTCACGGTCAGGGACACGCCGTTGAGCGCCACCGACCCCTTGGCCGCGATGAAGCGTTTCAAAGTGCCCGGTACGCGAAAGCGCCAGCGATGGCTGTCGCCGTCGGGCGTCACCGAAACGACCTCTGCCACACCGTCGACATGGCCATAGACCAGATGTCCGCCCAATTCGTCCCCCAGTTTGAGGGATCGTTCCAGGTTCAGCGGCGTACCGACGATCCAGTCGCCGACGGTGGTCTTGGCAATGGTTTCTGCGGACACATCAGCCTTGTAGGCATGCGCCAGCTTCTCCACCACGGTCAGGCAGACCCCGTTGGACGCGATGGACGCACCCATGGCGACATGGTCCAGGTCGAACCGCGTCTCGATGGTCAGTCTCAGGTCGCCACGGCGCTCGATCTCCACGACGCGGCCGACATCGGTGATGATTCCGGTAAACATGGGCGATAACCTAGGGCTTGGCGCGACAATGCGCGAGAGGGCGATGGTTGCGCGGGGCGCATGGCGGGGGGGACCGGCCGTCAGCCTGACAGGCGATAGGACACCTGCTGGTCATCGGGGGGCAGAAAACGCAGGGCCTGGGCCAGGATGTCGGTTCCCAGCGGACCGATGGCCGCCAGCCCGTCACCACCGATCAGCATCGGCGCCCTGAACCATTCCACACGATCGACCAGTCCGGCCTTCAGGAAGGATGTAGCGACCGCCGCCCCGCCTTCCACCAGCACCCTGGTGATCCCCTGTCCGGCCAGCGTGGCCAGCGCGCCGGCCACCGGCAACCGGCCATCGGCATCGGGTGCCACGCGAAGCACCCGCACGCCCAGCGTCTCCAGCGCCGCGATACGGTCTGCGTCCGCGTCCGCAAGGGTGACGACCCAGGTGGGAGTCGCGGCTGCGCCGACCGCCAGCTTCGAGGTGACGGGCAGGCGCAGGCTGCTGTCCAGCACGACGCGGATGGGGCTATGATCCTCCAGCCCCGGCAGGCGGCAGGTCAGTTCCGGATCATCGGCCAGAGCCGTGCCGATGCCGACCAGGATGGCATCATGGTTGGCCCGGAGCATGTGCCCGCGCGCACGGCTTTCGGGGCCCGTGATCCATTGACTGTGACCGCTGACGGTGGCCACCCGCCCGTCCAGGCTGGTGGCCAGCTTCAGGGTGACGCCGGGTCGGCCTTTCACAATGCGCGTGATGAAACCGAAATTGACGTCCAGCGCTTCCTGCGCACACAGCCCCACATCCACGCGGATGCCGGCTTCGCGCAGCCGGCGGATGCCACCGCCCGACACGCGCGGGTCGGGGTCCTCGCAGGCCACCACGACACGCGCCACGCCGGCGGCGATCAGCGCCTCCGAACAGGGGGGCGTCCGGCCGTGATGATTGCAGGGTTCCAGGCTGACATAGACCGTGGCCCCGCCCGCGCCGGCACCCGCCTGTGCCAGGGCCTGCGGTTCACCGTGCGGCCGGCCGCCGGGGGCGGTGACGCCGCGGCCCAGGACGCGACCATCGCCGCCAACCACGATGCAGCCCACCGACGGGTTGGGCCAGACCCGGCCCAGATTGCGCCGCGCCAGCGCCAGGGCCGCCCCCATATGCGCGCGGTCATCCTCGGTGAAGGCCGGCAGGACGGTCATGCGGGAGCCGCCTCAGTCCGTCTTGGTGTCGGGCCGCAGCGTTTCGACGAACTGGTTGAAGTCCGACGCCTCGCGGAAATCCCGATAGACGGATGCGTAACGGATATAAGCCACCTTATCGATGCCGTTCAGATGGTTCATCACCATCTCGCCGATCTGGGTGGACGGGATTTCGGTCTCGCCGCTGCTTTCAAGCTGGCGCACGATGGAATTGACCACGCGGTCGACCCTGTCGGCATCGACGGGACGCTTGCGCAGGGAAATGCGCATGGACCGCAACAGCTTCTCCCGGTCGAATGGTTCCCGCTGACCAGAGCTTTTGACGACATACAACTCGCGCAACTGCACCCGCTCGAACGTGGTGAAGCGGGCCCCGCAGGCGGGACAGAAACGGCGGCGGCGGATGGCGGACCCGTCTTCGGTCGGACGGCTGTCCTTCACCTGGGTGTCGTCATTCCCGCAGAACGGGCAGCGCATGAAACCCCTCCGTCGTTATTGTCGTTGCACCAGCGGCCACTGCCAGAAAAGGCCCCCGGCCCTGTCACAGGATCCGGGGGCGGTACTCACGAGAAATCAAAGCGTCGGATAAATCGGGAAGCGGCGGCACAATTCCTGGACGCGGGCCCGTACCCTGCCTTCCGCGGCACTGTTGTCGCCATTGCTGACGGCCAGCGCGTCCAGCACCTCAACGATCATGTCGCCGATCTGCGCAAACTCCGCCGTGCCGAAACCGCGCGTCGTGGCAGCCGGGCTGCCCAGGCGCACGCCGGAGGTCACGAACGGCTTTTCCGGGTCGAACGGCACGCCGTTCTTGTTGCAGGTCATGCCGGAATTTTCCAGGGCATGCTCGGCAGCCTTGCCCGTCAGCTTCTTGGGGCGCAGATCGACCAGCACGATGTGGCTGTCGGTGCCGCCGGACACGATGTCCAGGCCGCCGGCGATCAGCCGTTCCGCCAGGACCCGCGCATTGGCCACCACATTGCCGGCATAGGTCTTGAATTCCGGCTTCAGTGCTTCGCCGAAGGCCACGGCCTTGGCAGCGATGACATGCATCAGCGGGCCGCCCTGCAGGCCCGGGAACACGGCGGAGTTGATCTTCTTGCCCAATTCCAGGTCATTGGACAGGATCATGCCGCCGCGCGGACCGCGCAAGGTCTTGTGCGTGGTGGTCGTGACGATATGGGCGTGCGGCAGCGGCGAGGGATAGACGCCGGCCGCCACGAGACCGGCATAATGTGCCATGTCCACCATGAGATAGGCGCCGATCTCGTCCGCGATCTTGCGGAAGCGGGCGAAATCGATCTGGCGCGGATAGGCCGAGCCGCCGGCAATGATCAGCTTCGGCTTGTGCTCACGCGCCTTGGCCTCCATGTCGTCATAGTCGATCAGGTGGGTGTCGCGGGTCACCCCATAGGACACAACCTTGAACCACTTGCCCGACTGGTTGGCCGGCGCGCCATGGGTCAGGTGGCCGCCGGCCGCCAGATCCATGCCCATGAAGGTGTCGCCGGGTTGCAGCAGCGCCATGAACACGGCCTGATTCGCCTGCGCGCCGCTATGCGGCTGCACATTGGCATAGGCGCAGTCGAAAAGCTGCTTGGCCCGCTCGATCGCCAGCGTCTCGGCAATGTCGACATATTCGCAGCCGCCATAATAGCGCTTGCCCGAATAACCTTCGGCATACTTGTTGGTCAGGACGGAGCCCTGTGCCTCCAGCACGGCGGTGGAGACGATGTTCTCCGACGCGATCAGCTCGATCTGGTCCTGCTGCCGGCCCAATTCCTTGCGGATGGCGGCGTGGAGATCGGGATCGGCCTCGGCCAGACTGTCGGTGAAGAAACGGGAACCCTGAATGCTGTCCATTTGCTCTTGGTCCTCATATACCGGTCGGGATCAACCCAACATGGCAACGCGGCGGGCATGTCGGCCGCCTTCGAATTCCGTGGAGAAGAAGGTGGCGACGCAGTCCTTCGCCACTTCCACCCCGATGGTACGGGCGCCCAGCACCAGGACGTTCGCATCATTGTGCAGGCGCGTCAGGCGGGCATCGGTGGGTGTATGGCAAAGGGCGGCGCGCACATGGCTGTGGCGGTTGGCGGCAATGGAAATGCCGATGCCGGTGCCGCAGATCAGGATGCCCATCTGGGCCCGGCCATCGGCCAGGGCCGCGGCCACCGCATCGGCGTAACGGGGATAATCGACCGATTCCGGACCGTTCGTGCCCAGATCCAGGACCGTGTGGCCGGCCTCCCGCAACTGTTCCGACAATTGCGCCTTCAGTTCCGGTCCGGCATGATCGCTGGCAATCGCGATGATCTGCGCACCCATGGACAATCCTTTTCCGGGCCGCATGCCCGGCGCAGAGAAATGGTTGCCGGCACCCAAACATAGTGGGTACCCGACGCGCTGGACCCTAGCAGAAGTGTTGCGCTTACACCAGTTTCCGCCCCCGGACGCCAAAGCAGCCCGGCATTGCCCATCACGCGCGCCTCATGCCCACCCTGTCCAAAAGGTAGATATTTCAAAATGGAAACAATTGAAACATGCAATCTGCAATGTCTCCACAAAGGAGATATGACATCAGGCCGAGCGCGTCACACAGGGGATACAAGAGCGCACAATGAAATATAAGTAATCAACACGAATACCCACTCAGTTCTTGTTGACAGCCGCGGGTGTGCATGCCATGTGACACATGCATGATGTTTACTGTTCAGGACCCAGAAAAAATGGATCAGCCGGACAACACTATCTCGGCCAATGAGCTTCTGCGGATGACGACGGACATCGTTTCCGCCTATGTGGGCCACAATACATTGTCCACGCAGAACCTGCCGGATGTGATCAACGCGGTCTATGGCACCCTGTCCGGCCTGCATGAAATCCCCGAAGAGGTGCCGGTGGAGCCGGTGCGTCCCGCCGTGCCGATCAAGAAGTCGGTGACGCCGGAATACATCATCTGCCTGGAAGACGGGAAGAAGCTGAAGATGCTGAAACGGCATCTGCGCTCCACCTACAACATGACCCCGGACGAATATCGGGCCAAGTGGGGGCTGCCGCCCGACTACCCGATGGTTGCACCGAACTATGCCGCGCAGCGGTCGGAATTCGCCAAGCAGATCGGTCTTGGCCGCGGCCCCTCGCGCCGCTGACGGCAGGGGGTGCCGTCCCAACCCGCTGTTTTAATTACCACCATGGCCATCCGCGTAAACCAGCCGGGCGGCCATGGTGCTTTAATACTATTTTGCGGTGACCAGAACCTATAGATTCTGGTCACCGCCCTCAATTGCCCGCGCCAACATTCGTTGGCGCGGGCGACGCCGCACGAGCGGTGCTGTGGCAGTCGCCGCCGGACCAAATTGCGTTGAGTTCTACTCATCGCACGTTGGTATAAGCAGGCAGGAACGTCACGAAACGCCGCCTGCCTTACGCAGCACATAATTCAACTTGGCCAGCGCGTTACGGGTCAGAACAAGGCGCCCGGCATTGGCCGGCCCCTGTATGACCACCTCCGTGTTGGTCACGGGGTCGATGGCGCTCACCCTTACGATGGCGCCCATCGGCTGGAATTCAATGAGCACGTCGCCTTCGTTGAGGGGGCGTCGCGGCATGATGCAACCCCATCCCGATCACTGCGTTCCCGGCGCCACATAGGCGCCATAGGAAAGCGAGGAGGTCCAGAACCGTTCCAGTTTGCGCATGGTGTCGTTAGCATTGGCCAGTTCGCCAGCCGCCAGGCCGTTCCGGTCCAGGGCATCTACCTGACGGGCGAACAGTTCGCTGATCCGGTCACGCAGCAGCAGGCCCTTATCCGACAGGCGCACCCGTACCGACCGGCGATCATGAGGCGAGCGTTCCTGCGTCAGATACCCGTTTTCGTGCATCTTCTTGACATTGTAGGACACGTTGGAGCCGAGGTAGTAGCCCCGGGCCGTCAACTCCCCAACGGTTAGCTCGTCATCGCCAATATTGTAGAGAATCAGGCTCTGAACATTGTTGATGTCCTGCATGCCGAGACGATCCAGCTCTACCTTCAGCACTTCCAGGAAATGGCGGTGCAGCCGCTCAATAAGCAGGATGCTATCGTAATAGGGTTGACGCAACGCCATCTCCATCCGTCGCAGATAATCGGCGGGAAGTGAACCAAGCAACAAACATCGCGTTTTAACACGATATTGCATAATGCCTAGTCAAAAACGATACCCCATTCGCGCCGCGATGGCCTCGCGGCACGGGAGAATATGGTTTTCCCGTTTAATCAGCTTGTTCGCTTGGCACCCAGCTTGGTCCGCGCCATCTGAAGCGAAAGGGCCAATGCCTGTCCCAATTGCCCGCCATCGCCCTTGATATCGTCACGGACCAGCGCGTGCATGGCATCAATATGCAGGCCGACCACCTGGAGCTGGGCCACCGTAGGAGCCGAAAGCGGGACGAGAAAATGGTTGAGCGAATTTGCAAAGTCCGACAGCAGATCATAGCCGAAGGTCTTGCCCAGCGTCATGATGCCGTCACTGATCTTGATGATGCGGCGCAGATGCTGGGCCCGCCCGTCCGTATCGGTCAGCGCCTGCTGATAGGCCTGCTGCAGGTCGGAAATGTCGAGCCGGGTCTGGGCATTGTGGGCATCCGACATGCGGGAGACATGCGTCATCGCCCGTGTCAGCGACATGGGATCAATGCGGCCCGGCTTGCCATCCGGCGAGCCACCCACCTTCTCGCGCAGCTTGTTGGGCCGCTTTATGATCTCAACACCGGATGCCAATGCTTCAGGCCTGAAATTGTCGTTCATGCGCTCACCCGACGGGTTCCGGCCTCACTATTGGCCGCACCCTCCTCCGTCACGGGAAGATCGGGATTCTCCATGGTTTCGGGCGCGCTGTCGATAACCATATGCGCGCCTTCGTCCACAACGCGCACATCTTCGGGGTTCATCAGACGTTTTTCGGGCCCGTCATAGGAAGTGGATTGTCGCCGCCGGTCCGGCCCGAAATAATTCGGCGCGCGGACGAACGATCGTGGCCGATCGATGATGGCCAGAAGCCGGGTGGCAACATTCATCACCGACATGGGCTTGGCCAGGTATTCCGTGACGCCATTGTCGCGGGCCAGCCGCACGGCAGCCTCGTCGGCCTCGCCGCTCATCATGACGAACGGCAGGAACCGGACCTTGTCGCTTTCGTGGCCGCGAACCCATTTCAGAAGGGCCACACCATCCATCGGTTCCATCAGATGGTCGGCGAAGATGATATCCACATCCCTGCCGGCCGTGCTGTCCATCTGCGCCGAAACGTCCAGGATGGCCATCGCCTCCTCACCATTGTCGGCCTGCAGCACCTTGCCGACCCCCAACGCCTTCAGGATGGTTACCATGATGGACCGTACGAAGCGGTTGTCATCCGCGACCATCACGGACAATCCGTCGAAGCGATAGAATTTTCCGGTGGAGGATTGCTTGCTCATCGGCCTGAATGCATGGGAGCGGGAAAGGCGTGATTAAACCTTCCACAGCTATCGGCCCGCAATCCATCGATTGCAAGCGCTGAAATGATATTCTTAAGCATAAGTTTATGGAGTCCCAATAGGCGGCGCCACCTTACGCAGGTGTTCATGCCTCATTAACATACGATTTCGCTTTTACATTGATCCTATTACAAAACGAACGCATGCCGAGAACAGTGGTACAACCGATGTTAATCATTTCTTAAAGCTAATGCAGAAGGGTGCAGTCATGGACTTGCAGGAACAGCTGCGCTGGACGCAAAGTGCCGACGCCTGGAGCCGATGGGCCGAACAGGTCGCGGACCCGGCGATCCGTATCAATATGCCGTTGTTGGACCTGGCGGCGGCAGCGCCGGGCGCACGGGTCCTGGACGTTGCGGCCGGTGTCGGCGAACCCTCCTTGAGCCAGGCGGAGAGGCTGGGTGGCAACGGGCTGATCGTGGCCTGCGATCTCGTGCCTGACATGCTGCGTACCTTGCGGGCGCGCGCTGCGGGCCGGACATCGGCGGCACCAGTACCTGTCGCGGCCGACATGACCGCCCTGCCCTTTCCGGACCGGAGCTTCGACCATGTCCTGTGCCGTTTCGGGCTGATGTTCGTGCCGGATGTGCCAGCCGCATTGCGGGAGATGCACCGCGTTCTGCGACCGGGCGGCAATGCTGCCCTGGCTGTGTGGGGAAACCGGGCGGAGAACAGCCTGTTCGATCAATTAGACCAGTGCCTGGACACTGTTCTGGGGCCCGATCCGGCGTCCTTGTTGCCGCCGCTGTTCCGTTTCGCCGATCCGGCCCCGCTCTTGCCCGCCGCCCGGCAGGCGGGATTTGCAGCGGCCGAATACAGGACGCTGCGGCTGCGCACCATGGCGGACGGGACAAGGCCATTCTGGCGCGCCACGCTGGACATGGCCTTCACACCACGGCTGGCCGGGGCGGACACCATGGCCACAGCCCGCCTTCACGACCATATCGCCAGCCATTACAGGGCCCTTGCGGACGCCCAGCACCGAGTCGAGGTCAGGAGCGCCGTCCACTTGCTGTGCTTCCAGGCCTAATACTATTTTGCGGTGATCAGAACCAATTGGTTCTGATCACCGCCCTCAGTCGCCGGCGCCAACATACGTTGGCTCGGGCGACGCCTCACGAGCGGTGCTGTGGCGGTCGCCGCCGGACCAACGTGCGATGAGTTCTACTCATCGCACGTTGGTATAAGTGCCAAATTACGATCACGAGAAGGCAGGGGTCCAGAATGACAGGGCCATGCTCGACGATCTGGCCCCTGGCCTTCGCCGGGGAGGTGGGAAAAAAGCAGCTAGAAAAAGAATAACTTCTCGACCGCCCCTCACCAAAGGGATTAGCGGTCCGAGATATATCAATTTGATGCATGCCTTGACTAAGTGAAGCCACGCTATATCGTGTCGGGACTTCAGACAGGTGTGTGATGATTGACGTTAAGACACTATGCCTTGGGGTTCTCAGCCGCGGCGACGCATCGGGGTATGAGATCCGCAAGGAGTTCGAGGACGGGCCGCTCAGCCATTTCAGTGATGCCGGCTTTGGTTCGATTTATCCGGCGTTGCGGCGCCTGCTGGACGATGGCCTGATCGTCATGTTGCCGCACAATGGCGATGGCCGCCCGGACAAGAAACTGTACCGCATCACGCCGGCGGGCCGCCATGCGCTGTATCAGACGCTGACCCGGACCCCCGCGCCGGACAAGCTGCGGTCAGACCTGATGTTCATCCTCAGCTTCGGGCATCTGCTGCCGCCGCGGCATCTGGACCGGATCATCGGGGACAGGATCGCCGATTACCGCCGGATCATCGCCACGCTGGAAGTGGAGGGGGAAACAACCCTGCGCACTCCCGGTGAGCGGTTCGTGGAGGGCATGGGTCTTGCCATCTACCGGGCCGTGGCAACCTATCTGGAGGAGCACCGTCATGAACTCGTGGCGGCTGCCCTGATGGAAAGCCAGGTGGCGTAACCGGTCCGCTTATCCGTATCTGCATTGATCAGAACCTATGATGCTGATCAATGCATCCCTCATGCGCCGGGCGCCGCCATCCGTGGGTTGGCTACGCGGCACGGGCCGCGCGGCGGCAGTCGCCGCCGGATCGGATTTCCCGTCAACGGAAAACCGCTCTAACGCAGCACGGTGCAGGTCCGGTCCCGGCACTGGATGACGACAAAAGCGTCCTTCTGGCCGGTACAACTGACCTTGTAAATAGTCTCTCCGACGCGGCCTGTGACCTGCTTCAGCACCTCCAGCTTGCCCGGGGCGCAATTGGCAGATCGGGCCGCTTCCTTGGCTTCCGCCTGCTGTGCGGCGGCAGGCATCGTCACAGACACCAGGACGGCCAGCAGAAGGATGGCGGTGATGCGCCGCATCACGGCTTCTTGCGCTGGGTGAACGCGGCGGCCAGTGCCTTCAGGTTGTCGGCCTGATCCGGTGCCCCGTCATCGGGTTTGGGCGGGGTGCCTCCCGTTCCCATGCGGGCGATGATGGCATCCATCATCTGCGGTGACAGCTTCTTCGGGCCGCCGGCCGGCCGGGCGGATCGGGCGATACCCTGGCCCGGCGCCGGCGACACCGGCGCGGCTGCGCCGCCGCCCCGGGCCACGCGATCCACGGCACTGCCGGCAATGGCCTTCAGAAAGGGCTTGCACAGGCCCCGAAGCAGTTGCTCGTCATCCAGCGCCCAGGTGATCAACACGCGCTGTGCCTGGGCACGACTGCCCTGGGCCACCTTCAAGGCTTCGCGAATCTTGAGCGTGACATAGGTGTCGCTCATGGCAAGGGCTCCCCTGGCTGGGTCCTTCCGCCAGAGTAACGAACCCGGCGGTCGATCCCAAGGCAATTTCACATGGCGGCGAGGACCTCTGTCGCTGTGGGCATGGCCGTTCCCGTCCCGATGCGGGTGCAGGCGATCGATGCGGCGACATTGGCATAGCGCAGCGCATCCCGCATGTCGTCACCGGCTGCCAGCCGCGCGGCCAGGCTGCCGACAAAGCAGTCACCGGCGCCTGTCGTATCGATGGCGGCTACTTTGCGGCCGGGCACCAGCACATGGGCATCCGCCGTCACGGCCAGCGCCCCCCGCACCCCCAGCGTGGCAATCACCGTCTGCCCCGCGCGGCGGAACAGGCGGCGGGCCGCATCGGCAATCGCCGCCTCGGTCGCATCGCCGGCCAGTTCGACGCCGGCGAAATGGCCCAGCTCGGTTTCATTGACGACGAGGATATCGGTATCGGCCCACAGGCCGGGCGGCGCGTCATCCAGCGCCGGCGCGGCATTCAGCAGGGTGCGGGCACCGGCGGCGCGGGCGCGGGCAAACAGGGTAGCGATGGTGTCCCGGGGCACCTCGAACTGGCTGACCAGCAAATCCCCCGCCCTGATGGGCAGACCGTCGGCGTCGGCCGGCACGATCTGCCGGTTCGCCGCGGGAATGACGACGATACGGTTTTCCCCTGTCGCCTCCACCAGGATCAGGGCGGAACCCGTCGCCTCGTCGGGGGACCGTCCCACATGGGTCGCCGCGATCCCCTTATCCTTGAAGAAGGACAGAATCCGGTCACCGAACATGTCCTGTCCGACCCGGCCGACGAAATGCACCTCCAGCCCCTGCTGCGCGGCGGCCACGGCCTGGTTCAGGCCCTTGCCGCCGGGCATCAGTTGCACCGTGTCGCCATTCACCGTTTCGCCGGCACGGGGCGCACGCCGCATGGTGGACAGGATATCGTAATTGATGCTGCCGACGACAATGACCTTGGACATGGGGCTTCCCCTCTCATTGGAGAGCCCTTCCTATCGCGTTCGCCGTCGGCTGCAAAGCCTTACGCGCGGCTCACTCGTGGCCCCAGGGCGCCGGCGGCGGGGGCACGGGACGGGTCAGGTCGAAAGTGACACGGAACAGCCGGCCCGGACGCGACAATTCATAGATGAACTCGGAACCCGGCTTCACCTCCATGGCCCAGACATTCTGCTGTGCGCCGGGCGGCAGCTTCTGCTCGGCGAACATGGTCTGTGAGAAGGAATCGACGGGAAATTCCTGACGCTCCGCCGTACCGGGGGCGGACGTGTCGCCGCCATATTGCGTGACGGCATCCTCGGACCCGTCCTCATGCCGATGGTCGTGCTTCAGGCGCAGCCCGTCCGCCGTGCGCGTCAGCACCCAGGTGCGCGACCGATCATCGCCCACATGAAAGGGCACCTTGACCTGATCGGCGGCACATTCGCGCACATGCATGACAAGCCGCTTGCCGGCGAACGGATCGTTGCCCGGATTGGGGTCACTGTTGGCCGTGATGCTGCCTTCGAACGCCTGACCGCACAGGGCGTTCAACCGGGTCAGGAAATCATCGGCCGGTGCCGCGGCCGACGGGGAGGCAAGGCCAAGCGAAAGGATCGCCAGGGTCAGGATTTTGCGCATGGATCCAACCTTTTATCGTTCGTTCTTCATGTGGCCATAAAAGAAAAGGCCCGCCGCACCATTCCGGTGGGCGGGCCGATCCTAACCGCAATCGCGGGATGATTACAGCCGTTCGATCACCATTGCGATGCCCTGACCGCCGCCGATGCACATGGTGACCAGGCCGTACCGCCCGCCTGTGCGCTCAAGCTCGTACAGCGCCTTCACCGTGATGATGGCCCCGGTTGCGCCCACCGGGTGGCCCAAGGCCACGCCGGAGCCATTGGGATTGACCTTTTCAGGATCGAAGCCCAGCACCTTGGACACGGCACAGGCCTGCGCGGCAAACGCCTCGTTGCTTTCGATGACATCAATGTCCGCCAGGGTCAGGCCGGCACGTTCCAGCGCCACCGGCACGGCATGGACGGGCCCCAGTCCCATCACCTCCGGCTCCAGGCCGGCATGGCCCCAGGCCACGATACGGGCCTTCGGGGCCAGCCCGCGCTTCTCAGCCTCCGCAGCGGACATCAGCACCAGGGCGGCAGCCCCGTCATTGACGCCCGAGGCATTGCCGGCCGTGACCGTGCCATCCTTCTTGAACACAGGCTTCAGCTTGGCGAAGTCGGCTTCGCTGGCGTCGGCGCGGAAATGCTCGTCCGTGTCGAACAGGCGGGTGCCGCCCTTGGCCTTCACCTCCACGGGCAGGATCTGCGACTTGAACCGGCCCTCCGCCGTGGCGCGGGCGGCCCGGCGATGGCTTTCCAGGGCCAGCGCGTCCTGCGCGGCGCGGTCGATATCATGCCGCGCTGCCACATTCTCCGCCGTGACCCCCATATGGATCTTGTGGAACGGATCGGTCAGTACCGTGACCATGGCATCCACCACGGCGGCATCGCCCATGCGCTGCCCCCACCGCACCGACGGGATGATGTGGGGCGACCGGCTCATGCTTTCAGCGCCGCCGGCGACGGCGACCTCGCACTCGCCCAGCTTGATCATCTGCGCCGCGGAGATGATGGCCTGAACCCCGGACCCGCACAGGCGGTTCAGCGTCAGGGCCGGCGCCGCCACGGGAACGCCGGCTTCCACGGCGGCGACGCGCGCCAGATAGGCGTCATGCGGCCCACTGGGAATGACCTGGCCCAAAACGACATGCTGCACGTCGCCGGGCGTGATGCCGGCACGGCTGACGGCTTCCTTGATGACCAGGGCACCCAGTTCGGCCGGGGTGAAATCCTTCAGGCTGCCGCCGAAACCGCCGATCGCGGTACGGGTGCCCGCTACGATGACCACATCATTCAACGCGCTCATGGAAATCCCTCCGGTCTATTTTATTGCACCGCAGCGAACCTAAGCGGTCGGTAGCGGTCTGGCAACCGTTACAACAGGTGCCCTGCGAAAGAGGGGGCGGGAAAGCCGTCTGCCTTCCCGCCCCCTCTCTCCTGTCGTCAGCGATCCGTGAAGTTCGGGGGACGCTTGTTCACGAAGGCGTCCATCCCCTCCTTCTGGTCGTCCAGCGCGAAGGTCGCATGGAACACGCGGCGCTCGAACAGCAACCCGTCGTTCAGGCCGGTTTCCAGGGCGCGGTTCACGCTTTCCTTGGCCATCATGGTGACGGGGCGGGAGAAGCCGGCGATCTTCTCGGCCGTCTTCAGTGCTTCGTCCATCAGGTCGGCGGCCGGCACGACGCGGGCCACCAGGCCGGAGCGCTCGGCCTCCTCGGCATCCATCATGCGGCCCGTCAGGCAAAGCTCCATGGCCTTTGCCTTGCCGACGGCGCGGGTCAGGCGCTGGGTGCCGCCCGCGCCGGGAATGGTGCCGATGGTGATTTCGGGCTGGCCGAACTTGGCATTGTCGGCGGCGATGATGAAATCCGCCATCATGGCCAGTTCACAGCCGCCGCCCAGGGCATAGCCGGCGACCGCGGCGATGGTTGGCTTGCGGCATGTGGCCAGACGACCCCATTTCTTCGTGATGAAATCGTTGAGATAGGTGTCCTGATAGGTGAACTTGGCCATTTCCTTGATGTCGGCGCCGGCCGCGAAGGCCCTTTCCGACCCGGTGACGACGATGACATGGATGGCCGCGTCATCCTCGAACGCATTCAGCGCCTTTTCCAGGTCCGTCACCAGGCCGTCGGACAGGGCGTTCAGGGCCTTGGGCCGGTTCAGGCGGATAATGCCCACCTTGCCCTTGGTTTCCACCAGGATGTTCTCGTAGGTCTCGGTCATTTCCCTCGTTCCTGTCTTGGTGTCAGGATCAGCCTTCGGCCAGCAGCCGCCGGGCGATGATCACGCGCATGATCTCGTTCGTACCTTCCAGTATCTGGTGGACGCGCAGGTCGCGCAGGATGCGTTCCACCGGATATTCACGGATGTACCCGTAACCGCCGTGAAGCTGAAGCGCATCATTGGCAACCTTGAAGCCCGCATCGGTGGCAAAGCGCTTTGCCATGGCACAGTAAAGGCTGGCATCGGGGTCGCCGGCATCCAGCTTCACGGCCGCCCGATGCACCATCAGGCGGGCCGCTTCCAGCTCCGTCGCCATATCCGCGAACTTGAACTGGAGTGCCTGGAAATCGCTGAGCTTGCGGCCGAACTGCTGGCGCACGGCCATGTGCGCCCGCGCCGCATCCAGACAGGCCCGCGCGCCGCCCAGCGAGCAGGAGGCGATGTTCAGCCGGCCGCCATCCAGCCCTTTCATGGCGATCTTGAAGCCGTCCCCCTCCCCGCCCAGCCGGTTCGACACAGGCACCCGGCAATCCTCAAAGATGACCTGGGCAGTGGGCTGGCTGTTCCAGCCCATCTTCTTTTCCTGCTTGCCGAAGGACAGGCCGGGCGTCCCCTTCTCCACCACCAGGCATGAGATGCCCTTGGGGCCAGCCCCGCCGGTGCGGACCATGACCACATAGATGTCCGACGCACCGCCACCGGAAATGAAGGCCTTGGAGCCGTTCAGCACGTAATGGTCACCATCCCGGTCCGCCCTGGTGCGCAGCGACGCGGCGTCGGAGCCGGCGCCCGGCTCGGTCAGGCAATAGCTGGCGAAGGACGCCATGCTGAACAGGCCCGGCAACCATCTCGCCTTCTGGTCCTCGTCACCGAAGGTGTCGATCATCCAGGCGGCCATGTTATGGATGGAGATATAGGCGGCGGTCGATGGACAGGCCGCCGACAGTTCCTCGAACAGGATGCTGGCATCCAGCCGGCCAAGGCCCGTGCCGCCATGGGCCTCGCTGCTATAGATGCCGGCGAAACCCAACTCTGCCGCCATGCGCAGCGTATCGATGGGGAAATGGTGATGTTCGTCCCATTCGGCGGCATGGGGGGCCATATATTCGGCCGCAAAGCCGCGGGCCAGGTCCTGGATGGCGCGTTGATCCTCGGTCAGGTCGAAATCCATCGCGGGCGATCCTGTCTTCTCTTTCAGGAGTTCGGGCATTCCCAAGGGTCAGGATCGCCCAACGGAAAGATGGACGGCACCGCCGGCGGGACCAGGCCCGGCAGCGACACCGCCCCAGTTTGGCGGCTCCCCGGCTGGGAGAGCGGAAAGGAGCCGCATGAACGCGACGCCGCGGTCAGCCCATGGTCGGAATGACGAAGCTGGCGCCCGATCGGATGCCCGACGGCCAGCGCTCCGTCACCGTCTTGGTGCGGGTATAGAAGCGCACGCTGTCCGGGCCATGCTGGTTCAGATCACCGAAGCCCGACCGCTTCCAGCCGCCGAAGGTGTAATAGGCCAGCGGCACGGGAATCGGCACATTGATGCCGACCATACCCACATCGACGCGCGCCGCGAAATCACGTGCCGTGTCACCGTCGCGGGTGAATATGGCAACACCATTGCCATATTCGTGCTCATTGGGCAGGGCCAGGGCCGCCTCATAATCGGGGGCGCGCACGATCGACAGGACGGGGCCGAAGATCTCCTCCTTGTAGATGCGCATGTCCGGCGTGACACGGTCGAATAGGACGCCACCCATATAGAACCCGTTCTCGTAGCCCTGCAGGCGCATCTCGCGGCCATCGACCACCAGTTCGGCCCCTTCCTTGACGCCGATATCAACATAGGACTTGACCTTGTCCAGGTGCTGGCGGGTCACGACGGGGCCGTAATCGGCCTTCTCGTCCGTCGACGGACCGACCTTCAGCGCCCGGACGCGCGGAGCCAGGCGGGAGACCAGCTCGTCCGCCGTCTTCTCGCCGACCGGAACGGCGACGGAAATGGCCATGCAGCGTTCCCCGGCCGACCCGTAGCCGGCACCGATCAGCGCGTCCACCACCTGATCCATGTCGGCATCGGGCATGATCAGGGCATGGTTCTTGGCGCCACCGAAGGCCTGCACGCGCTTGCCGTTGGCGGTGCCGCGCGTATAGATGTATTCACCGATGGGGGTGGAGCCGACAAAGCCGATGGCCTTGATGTCGGGATGGTCCAGGATGGCGTCCACTACCTCCTTGTCACCATTCACGACATTCAGGATGCCCTTGGGCAGCCCGGCCTCATACATCAGTTCCGCCAGCATCAGCGGCACCGACGGATCACGCTCGGACGGCTTCAGGATGAAGGCATTGCCGCAGGCGATGGCCGGCGCGAACTTCCACATCGGGATCATGGCGGGGAAGTTGAACGGCGTGATGCCAGCCACGACCCCCAGCGGCTGCCGCATTGAATACATGTCGATTC
The DNA here is from genome assembly GCF_052474395.1 of Niveispirillum fermenti. NCBI lineage: Bacteria > Pseudomonadati > Pseudomonadota > Alphaproteobacteria > Rhodospirillales > Azospirillaceae > Niveispirillum > Niveispirillum fermenti. Next base: position 694,433 of record NZ_CP156679.1, read on the forward strand.
CGGGGCCGGCGCCTTCGGTATATTCACCCTTCAGCAGGTGCGGGATGCCGATCGCGAACTCCACCACCTCCAGGCCGCGCTGGATGTCGCCGCGGGCGTCGGGCAGGGTCTTGCCATGTTCCAGTGCCAGCTTCAGGGCCAGTTTCTCATAGTCGCGCTGCAGAAGTTCCAGGAACTTCATGAGGACGCGGGCCCGCTTCTGCGGGTTGGTGGCGGCCCAGCCCGGCTGCGCCGCCCGGGCATTGGCCACGGCCCCGGCCAGTTCCGCGGTGCTGGCCAGCGGAACCTCTGCGGAAATCTCGCCCGTCATGGGCGTGAAGATGGGGGCGAAACGGCCGGACTTGCCCTCGACTCGGGCACCGCCGACGAAATGATACAGCTTCTCGACCAACTGAACCTCCCTGGGTGTTTGGCCTGGACAGTGGCACGTGACGACGCGCACGACAAGGCGCGCATAAACCCATTCCATCGTGCATAAACCCCCACACCGTCCCCGGACATCCCTAAATGGGGATCACCGCAGCAAGAGCTTGGAGGGCAAACATTTCCATCCTTGCGATCCTGTCTCCGCCCCCTTGCCAGAACGGGGCGGAGACGGACCGGGAACCTTGCACATGGGGAGCGGCCATCCTATCCGATTGTCGGATTTTTATGATTCCGTCCAGTTCACATGCGGGGTTTCTACCTGTCGGTTGATATGGAACCAAGGAAGAAAGGTATAGGATATCCGTCAAAAAGTTCGCCTATCGCATCTTCCATGATACTGGAATCGATCGAAACTTTGCGCATGATTACTTAAATTATTTTTTCCTTATATAATTATATTCTTATATTTCTCTAGGATAATGGGATAAATTTCACATACAATCCGATAAAAATCACAAGACGAAAGTATAATTTCTTATAATCCTGGAATGCGCCTTAAAACAACGAATTAAAAATTATTGCCTGCCTTCATCAGTTTTGAAAGTCCCGTTTTGAATATGGGAGCATGCAACCGATGATATTTGATGTTGATCAAGAAATGCGTCTTTTCCTATCGGATAACTTTTCATAAGGTGAGATTATCGCCGGGCAGACGGCACCCGTTGGCAGTGACGGCACAGTGCCGAAAGCGATTGTCCGCAGGCAAATCAACCTGGGTAGGGAGGATACAACCTAACCCTTTGGACGATGCGCCCGGCCTTTCCGGTTAAAATCAATGCTGTATGTTTCTGCCTGACTGTACAAGGATACACAGGGGAGACACGGTCAAGTGCAACATCATGACGGTATCCATCTGCGCATGATGCGGACCTCCCGGGGTATGAGTTTAGCTGCCCTGGCGACATCCGCCGGCCTTTCCAAAAGTGAAATCTCCAAGCTGGAGAACGGGGTCCGGCCCTTTCGGCCCGATCATGTCATCCGGCTGGCCAAGATTTTCGGCGTCGGGCCCATGGAGATGCTGTCTCCGGCCAGTCCGCTGCGCACAATGTTGAGCGACAGCAAGACGGACAGTGAGTTGCCATTGTTCGATGGCCGCGATCTGGCGCGGGAAGGGGCCAATGCGACGGCACGCAGCAGCGTGCCCCGCCCGCCGCAGATGCGCGGGACCACGCAGGCCTATGCCGTGACGGTGGCCGATCTGTCCAACGCACCGGCCCTGGCCATCGGTTCGACATTGCTGGTCGATCCCGACATGCCTGCCAATGTCGGTGATCTGGTCGTCAACCGCGTTTCCTTCGCACCGCTGGCCTTCTATCTGCGCCAGGATGACGAGGGCGGCATCTACGGCATGACGCTGTCACGCCGCCGTGTTGATCTGACCATTGAGGATGTTGAGAAACTCCACCGGGTCATCGGAGTTCTGGTTTCCTCACTGACCTTTTCCCGTGCTTGACGGCCGACCGTACCACGCCGGAAAATCATCGCCGTCGCAGTCAACGGGGTCAATGGAATGGCGGATGGGCCGGGTGGGGTCGGACAGGCGGCGATCGATGCGCTGATGAAGGCGGAGCAGGCGCGTTTCCGGGCGGGCCATCCGCAATCAATGGCCCTGGCGGGCGACGGGGCCGACGGCTTCTATCAGGGCGTTCCCATGCACTGGATGCGGGACTGGCCCCTGCCGTTTCCCCTGATCGTCACGGGTGCCCGCGGCGCCACCCTGACCGATGCCGATGGTCATGAACTGGCCGATTTCTGCCTGGGCGATACCGGGGCAATGTTCGGCCACTCGCCGGCGCCCGTGCGCGATGCCATCCGGGAACAGGCGGAGCGCGGTCTCACCTACATGTTGGCGACCCTGGATGCGCTGGTGGTCGGCCAATTGTTGCGGGAGCGGTTCGGGCTGCCGTTCTGGCAGGTCGCGACGACGGCCACGGATGCCAACCGTTTCGCTCTGCGCGTCGCCCGCGCGGTTACGGGACGGCCGAAAATTCTGGTCTTCAACGGCTGCTACCACGGCACGGTGGACGAGACCTTCGTCCGCCTGATCGACGGCGTTGCCGTCAACCGGCCGGGATTGCTGGGGCAGTTCACCGATCTGACGGCGGACACCAGGATCGTGGAATTCAACGATCTGCCGGCCCTGGAAGCGGCCTTGTCCGGCCGGGACGTGGCCTGCGTCATCACCGAACCGGTACTGACCAATTGCTGTATGGTGCTGCCCGATCCGGATTTCCATGCCGGGCTTCGCCGCGTGACGCGCGAGACCGGTACCTTGCTGCTGATCGACGAGACCCATACGATTTCCACCGGTCCCGGCGGCTATACCCGCGCCCATGGGCTGGAGCCGGACCTTTTCGTGCTGGGCAAGCCCATCGCTGGCGGGGTGCCGGCCAGCGTATGGGGATTCACGGATACCGTGGCGAATGCTTTGGACCGCGTGCGCGCCGATCTGCCGGCCGGCCATTCCGGTATGGGAACCACCTTGTCGGCCAACGCGCTTTCCCTGGCGGCCATGCGTGCCACCCTGGAACAGGTGATGACGGACGGGGCTTATGCCCATATGGAACGGCTGGCCGCCCGCCTGGCCACGGGGCTGACCGCCGCCATCGCACTACGGGGCCTGCCATGGCACGTCGTGCGGGTGGGGGCGCGGGTGGAGTTCATCTGCGCGCCCGGCCCCTTGCGCAACGGAACCGAGGCGGAGGCCGCACATGCCGGCCCGCTGGAACAGGCCATTCATCTGGCACTGCTGAACCGCAATATCCTGATCGCCCCCTTTCACAGCATGATGCTGGTCTGCCCGGCCACAACCGGGGAGCAGGTGGAAGCGCTGATCACCGCTTTCACGGAAGTGATCAGCCTGTTGGCCGGCGAAGGGGAACCGGCATGAGCGCTCCTTTCGACTATGGCGACGAGGCCACCGATTTCCTGGCCCGGCATCCGGAAATCGAGGCCATCGACATTGTGCTGACCGACGCCAACGGCATTGGTCGCGGCAAGATCATCCGTCGGCATGAACTGGCGGGGCTTTACCGCGACGGCCGGCACCTGCCCAGTTCCATCCTGGGCCTGGATGTGACGGGGCAGGATGTGGAGGAAACGGGCCTGGTCTGGTCGGTCGGAGATGCCGATCTGCGGGCCTGGCCCCTGCCCGGCACCCTGGTGCCCCTGCCCGGCACCGAACCGGCGCGCGGACAGGTACTGATCAGTCTTTATCAACTGGACGGGCGCCCCCATGGGGCTGATCCCCGCCATGCGATGGCGGCCCGGCAACGGGCGCTGGTGGCCGATGGACGGCACCCGGCCGGCGCCTTCGAACTGGAATTCTACCTGCTGGACCGGGAAGCCGGTCCGGATGGCAGGCCACGTCCGGCCGCCATGGCGCTGGACGGCCGTCGCCACGACCAGACCCAGGTCTATGGGCTGGATGACCTGGATGGCATGCAGCCTTTCTTCGGGCCGGTCTATGCGGCAGCCAGGGCGCAGGGACTGCCGCTGGAGACGCTGATCGCCGAATATGCGCCGGGCCAGTATGAACTGACCTTGCATTACCGGCACGACCTGCTGCGCGCCGCCGATGATCTGGTGATGTTGAAACGGCTGGTGCGTCTGCTGGCACGGCGCCAGGGGATGATGGCCTGCTTCATGGCCAAGCCGTTTGCGGGGCTGGCAGGATCGGGGATGCACCTGCATGTCTGCCTGAACGACAGGGAAGGCCGGAACCTGTTCGCGGAACCCGATGGACAAGGTCCGCCCGCCGAGATGCTTCGTCATGCCATCGGCGGTCTGGCCGCAACCATGGGCGACGCCATGCTGGTCTTCGCCCCTCACGCCAATTCCTGGCGGCGATATGTCAGCAACCTCTACGCGCCCGTACAGCCAAGCTGGGGCATCAACGACCGGTCCGTCGCCCTGCGTATCCCGGCCGGCCCGGCCGCATCGCGTCGCGTGGAGCACCGGCCGGCCGGTGTGGATGCCAACCCCTATCTGGTGGGGGCGACCGTGCTGGCCGGCATCCGGCATGGCATCGCCCTGTCCGTCGATCCCGGCCCCATGGCGCAAAATGACGGTTTCACCAGCGCCACACCGTTCACCAGCCAGATGCCGGCGGACTGGCGCACGGCCTGGGTCCAGGCCGGACGGTCGGACTTCCTGCGCGAAGCGCTGGGGTCGGACCTGCTGCGCGCTTTCCTGGCGATCAAACAGGCAGAGATCGGCCGTGTGGCTGGAACCATCCCCGATACCGATTACCTACTATATATAAATCACGTCTGATCATCGCTTTATGGTTGATCGGGCGGGCGGGTTGGGGAGATAGTGTGCCTGCACTATTCATCATCGCCTGCCATTGATGCGCCTTGGACTTGTTCTGATCCTTTTCTGCCTGATGATTGGTGCGGTCCGGGCGGAAAGCCCGCCGGCCGGCACACCGACAGCCTGGCTGCCGCCCGTAGGGTCCGCATGGATGCGGGTGGACGGCACGACGGACGGACGCCAACCCGTGGGGGGATTTGGGCTGCGTCCCGTGCGCCCCCTGGTGGCCGGCGTCCGGCAGGGGCGGACAGGGATGCTGGCCGATCTGACCTTCGAACTGCTGCCCCTGGACGAGGACTGGCCGGCCCTGGTGCTGGATGCACGCGGTATCGGTGGAGCCCCGGACGAACAGACGGACAGCTTGTTGCTGGGGCTGGATTTGTCGGGGCTGGAGGTTTCCGCCGGTGTCGGCTGGCATGGTACAGGGGCGAAACGGCCCGTCCTGCATCTGCGCCGGGAATTGCCGATAGAAGGCCGGCTGTGGATTGCCGGGGGTTTGGGCGGCCCGGACGGTCCTGCCGTCACGGCCGGATGGTACCCGCTGCCCGGCCTGTCCCTGCATGGCGGGTGGCAGCGGGACAGGGGTGCGGTGTCGGGCTTCTCCCTGATGCTGGCCGCCGATCGCTTCAACCGTCCCTGGCCGTTTGGAACAGGCAGGCCTGCCACGGGGTCTTCGCCGGCCGCCGCCAGCCCATGGCGGTCATCGGCCGCGCACTTGGCAACGGCCATGCCGGACAATGCGCAGGCACCTGTCACACTGGCCACCCACCGCCTGGGCCTGCCCGGCACGATGGTCACCATACCGGCCCGGGACATCGCCCCCTGGCACGTCCACCGGCGTAGCGGCGCCGAAATCCGCCGGCACGCACGTTTCCAGCGGGCCGGCACACCGTCGCACCTGGACCGGCACTGGGAACTGGTTGTGGATACAAGCCTGGACCTGGAGCCTCCCGGCACCGACCGGCAATGGCCACGGCGCCTGTCTGCCGGCCTGCTGGCCCATATATTGCCCTGGCCCGGCTGGATCGCCACAGCGTCCGGCCGGGCCGGCTGGTCGTCCGGTCTGCCGGCGACGGAAACGACATCAGCCATGGCCGGCAACGGCGACGCCGGCTGTTACCTGCGGCGGCATCTCATGTTGGAAAGGTTGCAACTCGCCCATGCCACTGCGCTGACCCCCGCCTTCGATCTGTTGCTGGAAGCCGGCTATCTTGATGCAATGCATGGCGGGGGTGGCGGAGAACTGCGCCTGCAGCCGCCGACAGCACGCTGGTCCGCCGGTCTGGCGGCGCATCAGGTCTGGAAACGGACACCATCAGATGGTCTCACCCTGGCCCGCGGAAGCCGCCGGCACAGCCTTCACGCCACCCTGGGATGGGACAGCGCCGATGCCGCAACCCGCACGCAATGGCTGGCCGGCCGATATCTCGCCGGCGACTGGGGCGGCGGCCTTATCCTGTCCCACCAGGCAGGAACGGGCGCCGTGCTCGCACTGGAAGCCACGGCGACGACACGGGCCAGCCATCTGGGTCTGACCCTGACATTGCCACTGGGCGGACCGGCGGACGGGATCGACCTGCTGGCACAGATGCGGGTGCGAAGGCTGGCACCGACCGGCGGGGCCCGGCCAGACCGGGTGCTGACCCTGGCCGACCTGCGTCACACCGCAGGCTATGGAAGGCTGATCACGGATTGGGACCGACAATTCCGTCCCTGATCAGGCCGCCTTCTTCAATGGCAGACTGTCATGCAGCGGCCGGGCCGTGATGGGCAGCATGGCGATGGCATCCAGTCCGCCATCCGACCGGTTGACCAGCCGGACATCGCCGCCATGGCCGCGGATCACAGACCGCGCGATGGACAGCCCCAGCCCGACCCCGCCCGTGCGGCGGTTGCGGGAGGATTCCAGCCGCACGAAGGGTTCGAATACCCGCTCCATCTCCGCTTCGGGGATGCCGGGACCATGGTCGGACACCACGATCTCGGCATGTGGCCCGACCACCCGGACCGACACCTGCGCATCACCGCCATAGGCCAGGGCGTTTTCGATGAGATTGCGCACGGCGCGGCGCAGGCTGCCCGTCCGGCAGACAACCGGCAGGCGCGCCGCGGGAGAGAACGCAACGGGGCGGCCGACATCGGTGAAATCGTCGCAAACACTTTCCACCAGGGAGGTGAGGTCGGCCCGTACCGCCTCCTCCCCCAACTCCTCCCGCGTGAAGGACAAGGTCGCCTCTACCGTGCTGCGCAGTTCGTCGAGGGTTTCCAGCATGCGGGCCTTGGTCTCGCCTTCCTCCAGCAACTCCACGCGCAGGCGCAGGTTGGTGATGGGCGTGCGCAGGTCGTGGCTGACCGCAGCCAGGATGCGGGTGCGGTCATCCACGAAGCGACGGATACGCTCGCCCATCGCATTGAAGGCGTGGGTGACGCGCCGTACCTCTTCCGGTCCGCGGCCGGCATCCAGAATGGTCACCGTCTCCCCCCGACCCAGCCGGTCGGCACTGTCGGCCAGTTGGCGCAAGGGACGGGAAATGCGGCGGGAGATATAGAAGGCCGCCGCGGCCACCATCAGGATGGAGGAAATCAGCCCCAGCGTAGCCGTGGTGCTCCACACTGTCGGTTGCACCATGCGGCGGTTGATGGCGTTCAACCATTGGCCATCGGGAAGCTGAATGGCGAATTTCATGCCCATGGCAACGGGATCGATCGCAGCCCAGGGATTGTGCAGGAAACCGGGATCGGCATTTTCCGACCGGTACCAGATCTTCAGCCGGACCTGGCCCTCCTCCAGCCCCAGCAGGTCGCGCAGGCGCGCCCTGGCGGCCTCCACCTGCTGCGGGTCGCTGCCGACATAGTCGGCGCGCACGGCCGGCTTGTCCTCCAGCATGAAGCGGGTCTCCGTCGTGCCCAGGGCCGACAGGGCATTCGCCCGGTGTTCGGCCGGCAGGCTGGCCATCACGCGCGTGGTGGCCGCCACTCGGAGCAGCATTTCCTCCACATGCGTGCGCCTCACCGCGGCGGCGCGGTCGTCAAGCGACACCGTCCAACTGCCGAGCTTGCCCATCAGCACGGCCGCAATCAGCAGCGCCACCATATGGGTGAACAGGCTGCGCGGCCGCAGCAGGAACCGGAAACCACGCATCATGAGCCCCGGACCTCCGTCGCCAGGCAATATCCCCCGCCCCACACCGTCTTGATCAGGGTCGGGTTGCGGGGGTCGGGCTCGATCTTGCGACGCAGGCGGCTGACCTGGTTGTCGATCGACCGGTCGAACACATCGGCTTCCCGGCCCTTGGTCAGGTCCAGCAACTGTTCCCGCGTTAGGACCATGTTGGGATGGCGAACGAACGCCTCCAGCAGCGAGAATTCCGCCGTGGACAATGACACGACGACCCCGTCGGCCCCGGTCAGTTCCCGCCGGCCGAGATCCAGCACCCAGCCATCGAAGGTCAGCCGCCGTTCCTCTGCCCGGCGCCGGGCGACATTGACTGGCAGGCTGTGGCTGCGCCGCAGCACGGCGCGGACACGGGCCAGCAATTCCCGCGGCTCGAACGGCTTGGTCACGTAATCGTCGGCACCCATTTCCAGACCGACGATACGGTCCGTCGGCTCCCCGATCGCCGTCAGGAAGATGACGGGCGTATCCGTTGTCTCCCGGATATGGCGGAACAGGGAAAGGCCATCCTCTCCCGGCATCATCACGTCCAGCACGATAAGGTCCGCCGCGCAGGCCCGCAGACGGCGGCGAGCGGTCGCCGCATCCTCCGCCGCGGTCACGCGCATGCCGTGCTTTTCCAGAAAGCGCGTCAGGGTTTCGCGGATGTCGCGATGGTCATCGACCAGCACGATATGGGGGGACTCGACGGGAAGCATTCTCTTATCAGCGGCAACATGACGGATCGGGGCAAGTGCGATCTCACCTTCGCATGGGGCCGGCCCGACCGGAAGCACAGGTTGGTATCAAAGTGTATCAAGGCGCGTTCCACCGGATGGCTTGACCGTCGGGGTGTCGCGCATTGAAAATGGCACCTTGCCAACTTCCTGAAAGCACGTGTCCCTTCCCATGTCCGCGAAATCGACCCCGGCGGTGATGGCCCTGAAGATGGCGGGCGTGGCCCACCGGCTGCTGGAATATGATTATGATCCCGATGCCGATGCCATTGGCATGGCGGCAGCGGCGGCGCTGGGCGTGGACCCCGCCACCCTGTTCAAGACACTGGTCACGGATGTCGAGGGGGCGGGCCTGGTGTGCTGCGTCATCCCCTCCCCCGCGCGGCTGGACCTGAAGGCCGTGGCTGGCGCCGCTGGCGGCAAGCGTGCCGCTCTGGCCGATCCCCGGCACGCGGAAAAGATATCCGGTTACGTGATCGGCGGCATCAGCCCGCTGGGCATGCGCCGCCGGCTGCCGACCCTGATCGACCGCAGCGCCGAAACCCTGCCGGAAATGATCATGAATGGCGGGCGGCGTGGCCTGCAGATCGCCGCTGCCCCGGCCGACATCGTGCGCGTCCTGTCGGCGCGACTGGCTGCCATTACCGCCCGGTGAACTTTCGGTCTAGGACCTGCTGTATCTATATTGATGGTGCTCACTACCGCCCCTGTCTGACTTGCATATACAAGTCTGTCGTAACACCTTGTCAGACAAGATTTGCAAGGAGGCGGAATGGACCAGGGTACGGTAGGTGGTTTAACCGAGGTCGTCGGCCGTGAAGGTTCACGGCTGTCGGCCCTGCATCGATATGATATCCTTGACACACCGCCAGAGCCGCAGTTCGACCGCATCGTGTCCATGGCTTCGCGGATGACGGGTGCCCCCATAAGCCTTCTGAGCCTGATCGCCGAAGACAGGCAGTGGTTCAAGGCCCAGGAAGGACTCGGCAGTACGCAGACACCACGCTCGCTTGCCTTTTGTGACCATGCCATCCGGCATCGCGGCGTCATGGTGGTAAAGGATGCGCTGACCGATGCGCGTTTTGCGGACCATCCGATGGTGACCGGCACCCCGAACATTCGCTTCTATGCCGGTGCCCCCCTGATCACGCGCGATGGACACGTCCTGGGTACGCTGTGCATCATCGACCGGCAGCCGCGCGCGCTTTCAGTGCGTGAGGAGGGGTTCCTGCTGGATCTGGCCGCCATAGCCATGGATGAGCTTGAGTTGCGCCTCGCCAACCGGGAACTGGCGGCGCTGGCCCGCACGGATCCGCTGACGGGATGTTTCAATCGCCGCACCTTTCTGACCCTGGCGGAACGGGAGATCGGGCGCCTTCAGCGGGCGGGCAATGATCTTGCGGTGATGCTGCTGGACATCGACCATTTCAAGCGGGTGAATGACCACAATGGTCACGAAGCCGGCGACCATGTGCTCAGCGCCTTTGCCCGGCGGATAAGTGACACGGTGCGTGTACAGGACATATTTGCCCGCCTGGGCGGCGAGGAATTCGGTCTGATCATGCCCGACACAAATCTGACCGCCGCACAGCAAACCGCAGAACGGCTTCGCGAGGCAGTGATGGCAACACCGGTGGAAACCGGCAGCCTGTCCATCCCCGTGACTGTCAGTATTGGCGTCGCTCAGGTGAAAAAAGGAGAAAGAAGCATCGACATCGCCATGCGTCGCGCCGATTGCGCCCTGTACCTTGCCAAGCTGGAAGGCAGGAACCTCGTGCGTACACATATTTGACACCCCGCTGCATTGATCAGAACCTGTTGCTCTGATCAATGCAGCCCAGGTGCCGGGCGGCGACATCCGGCGAGCGCGCTACGCGCGCCGAGGCTTGCGGGCGCTCAACGCGCCAATGATGCGGTGATGAATTGCTCTCGCCGCTGCCTGCGCTCAGCCTGTCTTTTTGCTATTGGCTTCCAACTCGTCCAGCAGGGCCTTGCGCGACAATTTGCCGATCATGGTCTTCGGCAGTTCATCGCGGAATTCGTAAAGCTTGGGCTGCTCGATGGTGGACAGCTTGTCCTCCAGGAAGGCCTTGATGTCCTCCTTGGTCAGGTCCTGTCCTTCGCGCTTCTTGATATAGGCCTTGACCGTCTGGCCGCGATAGGGGTCCGGCACGCCCAGCACGATGCATTCCGCGACGCCGGGATGCTGGTAGATCGCTTCTTCCACATTGCGGGGATAGACATTGTAGCCACCGGCCAGGATCATGTCCTTGATCCGGTCGACGATGAAGATATAGCCGTCATCATCGAAATAGCCGACATCGCCCGTGTGCAGCATGCCGCCGTCCAGCGTCTCCGCCGTGGCCTCCGCCTTGTTCCAGTAACCTTTCATGACCTGCGGGCCAATGATGCAGATTTCGCCCCGCTCACCGTGCGGCAGTTCCGTCTTGCGGTCCTCCAGGCTGATGATCCGGATCTGCGTGCCGGGCACCGGCAGACCGATCGAGCCGGCCCGATTGGCATGCGGCGGATTGATCGTGGCGATGGGGGAGCTTTCCGACAGGCCATAGCCCTCGACCAGCTTGCAGCCGGACAGTTCCTCGAACTGTGCCTTGACCTCCACGGGCAGCGGCGCGCCGCCGGAGTTGCAAAGCTTGATGGAGGACAGGTCGTACTTCGCCACATCCTTGTGATTGTTGATGGCCGTATAGATGGTCGGCACGGCCGGGAACTGGGTCGGCTTCTTCTTGTCGATGACCTGCATGACCTGGTCCAGTTCGAACCGGGGCAGCAGGATCATCTCCCCGCCCTTCATCAGGCTGAGATTCATCACGCAGGTCATGGCGAAGACATGGAAGAAGGGCAGCACGCCCAGCATCCGTTCCTCTCCGTCGACCGCCTCATGGAACCAGGTCACGGCCTGGCGGGTGTTGGCTGTGATGTTGAAATGGGTCAGCATCGCGCCCTTCGGCGCCCCGGTGGTGCCGCCGGTATATTGCAGCACGGCGACATCGTTCACGGCATCGATCGCCACCGGCGCCGGCCGGCCGTCATTGGCGATCAGGTCCTTGAACCACACATGTTTGTCGTCCGACGGGATGGTGGCGATTTCCTTGCGCTTGGCCAGCGGAAACAGCCAGTTCTTGGGAAAGGGCAGGACGCCGGCCATCGGCACGACGATGATCTTCTGCAACCGCGTCTGGCCGAACATCCTGGCCAGCTTGTCATAGGTCACCTTCAGATCGAGACTGACGATCCAGTCCGTCTCGCTGTCATTGATCATATGGACGATTTCCCGCTCGGCATAGAGCGGGTTGTAATTCACGACGGTGCCACCGGCCTTCAGGATGCCGAAATAGCAGATGACCGAGTAAGGCGTATTGGGCAGGAACAATCCCACCTTCTGCCCCTTCTTCAATCCCAGCTTCTGCAACCCCGCAGCGAACCGGTCGACCAGGGCGCCGACCTCCGCATAGGTGTATTTCTTGTCCAGGAAGTCGATGCAGGGCCGGCTGGCAAACCGCGCAACGGCATTGTCCAGCATGGCGGGCAATGATTGGGCGGGCAGGTCGATATCCCAGGAAACATCTGGCGGATAGCTCTTCTCCCAGATAAAGGGCTCGCGCTGTCCTTGCGGCTTCACTGCGGCATCGGCCATATCCGTCCTCCCGGTCCCGTGTCGTTGAGCGCCCGCTGCCCCGGCGCTTTCATTGACCTATATCGGGTGGGAAATCGCAACCTCAAGCGATTATTCCGGGTGACGTTACGGAAAGTGTGCCGATTTTTCGCAGAATGGAAGTCAAGTGGATTTTGAACGCTCGTCCCACATTTCCGGACATGCCGGCAAACCGGCGGTCAATGGCCCGCGAACCCGCTGTGTCCCTGGCAAATCCGTATCAATTCCCGCCCAGCCGATTGGCCGGATCATCGGGCGTGCCGCGCAATTCATCAACAACCATCCCACTCCACAATTTCTCGCTGCTGGCATAAAGCGCGCGGCCGATCATATGGGCGGCCACGGGGGTGGTCAGCAGCAGGAAAAGAATGGCCGCCCCCGCGCGCGCCACCACGTCGATACCGGGAAAGAACAGCGCCACGGCCACCAGGATCATGCCGCATCCCAGCGTGCCGGCCTTGCTGCTGGCATGCATTCGGGTCAGTGCGTCGGGCAGCCGGATGACCCCGATGGCGGCGATCAGGCTGAAAATGGCGCCGGCCAGAATCAGCAGGCCGAGAAATCCCTGCCAGATATCAAGGAACGTCATCTTTGTCCTCCGCGGCTTGCTTTTCCGGTGTTTCCGCCATCTTCTGATTGTAGACTGCCGCCTTGTGTTCCAGGAACCGTGCATAGGCGACCGTGGCAAAGAAGGCCACCAGCGCCAGCGCAATCGCGGCATCGAGGAAGACCACCTGATCGATATGGATGGCGAACAGCGCGATGAACGCCACGGCCAGCACCGTGAACAGGTCGGCCGCAACGATCCGGTCCCCTGCCCGCGGCCCGCGCAGCACGCGATACATGGTCATGACCATCGACAGGATGAGGATCACCAGCGAGACCTCAAGGCAGATATAGAAGAAGAAGGTCATCGCAGCACCTCCAGAATCCGCCGTTCCATGTTCGACTTGATTTCACGGCGCACCGCGTCCGGGTCGGAACCGAACATGGCGTGGATGTAAAGCGTCCGCCGGTCCGGCGCGACGTCCAGCGACAGGGTGCCCGGCGTCAGTGTGACGGCGCAGGCGAACAACTCGATCTCCCAGTCTGTCTCGACATCCAGCGGAATGGCGACCACGGCGGGTTGTACCTTCTCCCCGATGCCCACGATGCCGGCAGCCACCTTCAGGGCCGACCAGACGATCTCCTTTGCCAGCCACAGGGTGAAGCCGAGCCCGCCCCAGAGCCGCTGGAAGTAGCTCTGATCCGGATAGAGCGGCCTGGCGATCCACAGGATGAAATGCGACAGCACGATGCCCGAGATGAAGCTTTCCAGGCTGAAATCAGCCATGATGCCCATCCAGGCAAGCGCCAGCAGGATATTGACGACCAGCAGGCTCATTCCATGCCCTCCCCGCCCGCATCTTCTTCAGCGTGAAGGCCACCGATCAGCGTAGGCTGGCTGGCAGCAGGCCCCAGCACGGCATCCACATAGGTGGCCGGATCGCTGAGGCTTTCGGCGACACGGGTGACCGCGTTGGCCAGCGGTTCCGGCCGCAGGCCGATGGCGACCGTGATGATGGACAGCAGCAGCAGCGGGAAGACCAGCGGATAGGACCGGGCCGCGGGCATCTCCTCCAGGCTGGTCGTCCCCTCCTCCGGCGCCCGCTTCCATATCATCTCCACCCACACCCGGCCCACCAGCCAGAAGGTGAGCAGACCGGTCAGCAGCAGGGCCCCGACGATCACATAGTTCCCGGCCCCCAGACCGGCCTGGACCAGCATCAGCTTGCCCCAGAAACCCGACAGCGGCGGAAAGCCGGCCAGCGAGGCCATCGGAATGAACAGCAGGATGCAGAACCACGGCGCCGCCTTGAACAGGCCACCCAGCCTGTCATAGTCGGCGCTTCCCCCGGCCAGCCGCCGCACGACGCCCGCCCCCAGGAACAGGTTGGTCTTCACCACGATGTCATGCACCAGATAGAAGCTGGCCGCGGCCAGGGCCAGCGGGGTGGCGATGGCCAGCCCCATGACCATGCTACCGATATGGGCCACCACCTGCCAGGACCAGGCACGCTGAAGGTTCCGCACGGCCAGCGACGCCAGCACACCCGTGATCATGGTCAGCCCCGCCAGCCAGAGCAGGATGCCATGGGTCCAGGGCTGGTCGCCCGTGAAGATCAACGTGAACATGCGGATCAGCGCATAGACGCCGACCTTGGTCAGAAGCCCCGCGAAAATGGCCTGCACGGTCACCGCAGGGGTGTGATAGGCGGCGGGCAGCCAGGCGAAAAAGGGAAACAGCGCCGCCTTCATGCCAAACGCGATGATGAACAGCACGGCGATGGTGCTGACCAGCCCCTGATTGGCCACCTGCGGCAGGCGCACCGCCAGGTCGGCCATGTTCAGGGTGCCCGTGACGCCGTAAAGCAGCGCCACAGCCAGCAGCAGGCACGTCGTGGCCACCAGGTTGATGCCGACATATTTGACGGCACCGTCGATCTGCTCCCTCGTGCCGCCCAGCGACAGCAGCACGAAGCTGCTGATCAGCATGACTTCGAACCAGACATAGAGATTGAAGACGTCGCCTGTGATGAAGGCGCCGCAGACACCGACCATCAGCACCTGGAAGATGGCATGGAACCCGCCCTGTTCGCGCACCGGATCGATATCGCCCAGGCTGTAGATGGCCACACAAAGGGCCATGACGGACGAAATCCAGACCAGCAGGGCGGCCAGCGGGTCGGCCACCAGCGTGATTCCGAACGGGGCCGCCCAGGATGCCATCTGCACGACCTGGATACCATCATCCATGACGACGGACATCAGCAGGCCCGACAGGATGGTCAAGACCAGCGCACCGGCCAGCGAAAGCACGCGCTGCACCACCGGCCACCGCCAGAAGACCATGCAGAGCGCCGCGGTGACCAAAGGTGTCAGAATGGGGGAAACGGTCAGCCAGCCATTCATGATCTGTCACCCGGTTCCGCCGCACGCATATCGTTCGTGTCCAGCGTGTCCATTTCCTGATAGGCGCGCCAGCCCAGCGCCAGGGCAAAGGACAGAAGGCCGAAGCCGATCACGATCGCCGTCAGGATCAATGCCTGGGGCAAGGGGTTGGAAACGACCGTGGCCATCACCTCTTCCCCCTGGCCGATAAGCGGGGGCATGCCCTGGGTGATGCGCCCGACGGTCAGGATGGAGATGTTGACGGCGTTCGACAGCAATATGACGCCGAACATCATGCGCAGATATTGCCGTGACAGAAAAAGATAGACGGCACAGGCAACCATGCCGCCCACAACCAGGGCCATGATCACTTCCATCAGGCGGGCCCCCCTTCTTCCATCAGGGTCTGGACCATGGCCAGGATGCCGCCCAACACAACCAGATAGACGCCGATATCGAACAGCACCGGCGTGCCCAGGGCACCCAGCCAGAGAGCCGTCATGTAATTCTCTTCCGCAAAGGCCGCCAGCATGCCGGACAGCACACCCAGCAGCAGCCCGACGCCCAGAATGGTGCGGGGGGCGATCCGCAGCGCTTCCTTCATCGAAGCGACGCCGAATGCAAGCGCGTGCAGCGAAAAGGCCACGGCACAGATCAGACCGCCGACGAAGCCGCCACCGGGTTCATTATGGCCGCGCCACAGGATGAAGATGCTGAACAGCATCATCAACGGCATCAGCAGGCGCACACCCGTGCGCAGGATAAGACTGTCCATCATGGCTGTTCATCCTTGTCCTTGCGCCCGGACACACGCGCCTTCAGCAGGGCCAGCACGCCCAGCCCCGCCGTGGCGACCACCGTGATCTCGCCCAGCGTATCGAAGCCGCGGAAATCGACCAGGATGACATTCACCACATTGCGGCCATGGGCCTCCACATAGGACACGTCACCGAAGAAGCGGCTGAGATCGAGCGCCAGCGGCTGGTCCAACACGGCCAGCAGGATGGCGCTGGTCACGCCCCCAATGCCGATGGCGATGCCACCATGCAGCAGGCGCGCCGGGGGGGGCCTGTCACGGCCCTTTGGTAGCAATGGCAGGCGCGCCAGCACCAGGACCAGGATGATGGCCGTCAGCGTTTCCACCATCAACTGCGTGATCCCCACATCCGGCGCGCCGGACACCAGGAAGAACAGCGCGATGGAGACGCCCGTCACCGACAGCGACAGGATGGCCTCCATACGCGACACGGCCCGGACGGCACCGATGGAACCGATCAGCATGCTGACGGCCAGCGCGATCCCCACCGCGTCACTGCCGGCGACGGACAATCCCGGCCATGCCAACGCATCACGGAAGATCAGCGTGGCGCCCAACAGTACCAGAATGCCCGTGAACGCCATCACGAGATACCGGTTGAGCAGACCAGCCTGCAGGATCCCTGTCTGCCACGTGGCCAGACGATCGATCGCCGACAGGATGCGGTCCCAGGCCCTGTCGTGATCGATATGTGTCCTGGCCTGCAGGCGCTCCAGCGCCGCCTTGACCTGCGGCAGCTTGTGGAACAGCCCGACACCGATGGCGATGGTCACAGCCGACAGGCCCAATGCCGGGGTCAGCCCGTGCCACAGGGAAAGCCCCAGCGGAATTGCATCACCACGCACCGCCGACGCGGCCGCTGCCACCAGCCCCTGCGGCAGCCCGCCCCAAAGACCGAACAGCAGCGAGAGGGACGCCAGGAAAGCCGGACCCAGCCAGAGCTCCGGCCCCCCTTCATGCGCATGGCCGGTCGCCTTCGTGGGAGCGCCCGTGAAAGGCTTCAGGAAAACGAGGCCGGCGGCCCCCAGCATGGTGGCATTGGCCAGCACCAGCACCGCCAGCACCAGCCAGTTACCCCGCTCCAGCACACCCTCGTAGATGAGTTCCTTGCCAATGAAGCCGAAAAAGGGCGGCAGGCCGGCCATGGACAGCACGGCCAGCGCGATGAACAGCCCCGTGACGGGCATCTTGTGCCGCAGGCCACCCAACTCCCCCACCTCGCGCGTGCCGGTACCGTGGTCGACGGCGCCGGCACCCATGAACAAGGCCCCCTTGTAAAGGCTGTGGGCCAGCAGGAAAGCGGCGAAAGCGCCGACGGCCCCGTCCGTGCCCGTGCCGATCAGCAGCACCAGCACCCCCAACGCCATCAGCGTCGTGTAGGCCAGAATTTTCTTCAGGTCGGTGGAGCGCAGGGCCATGCCCCCGCCCCACAGCGCCGTGATGCCGCCCGCGATGGTCAGTGACCAGTACCAGGCTTCCGTGCCACCCATTTCGGGGTTCAGCCGGGCCAGCAGATAGACGCCAGCCTTCACCATGGTGGCGGAATGCAGATAGGCGCTGACCGGTGTCGGCGCGTCCATGGCGTTGGGCAGCCAGAAATGGAACGGCACCTGGGCCGATTTCGTGAAGCTGGCCAACAGCAACAGCACGAGCATGGCGGGATAAAGCGCGTGGGTGCGCAGATCGGTTCCCGATGCGGCGATGCCCGACAGGGTCCATTCCCCCGTCGCCTGCCCCATCAGCACCAGCCCGGCCAGCAGCGCCATGCCGCCCCCGCCCGTGACAAGCAGCGCCTGGATCGCGGACCGACGGGACCTTGCATCCTCATGGTTGAAACCGATCAGCAGGAAGCTGGTGACACTGGTCAATTCCCAGAACACGAACAGGCTGACAATGTCATCGGCCGTGACAAGCCCCAGCATCGCCGCCATGAAGCCCATCATGAACAGGTAGAACCGGCCTTCCCGCGGATGGCCACGCAGATAACCACCCGTATAGAGGATGATGAAGGTGCCGATGCCGCTGATCAGCAGGGCAAAAAGCAGCGACAACCCGTCCAGCCGGAAGGAAAGGCCCACCCCCAGCGATGGTGCCCAGGGTGTGTATTCCATCACCGGTTGCCCGGCGGCGATGCCGGGGACCTGCGTCAGGAACCAGCAAAAGGCCCCCAGCGGGACCATGGCCAGAAACCAATGGGATATGGCCGGAAAAATCCGGTTCAAGGTCGGCGCCACAGCCGCCGCCAGGATGATTGCGATGATCGATGTCAGGATCAAGGAACCGCCCGCCGTCATTCATGCTTATAGTTGACGGTGAATATAGGGATTGGCCCGTTCCAGCTTCAACCACTACCGGGAACATATGTGTCGTTTTGTCGCCACACCGTTCCCAAATAGCAACTCGCCAACAGGAAAAGCCGCCCTCGGCCGGTCCGGGCGGCTTTCTAATTCAAGGGGATGATGGGGAATGCCGGGAACCGGCTGTCTGCCGTTACCTGTTCCCGCCCGGTCACCCGCCTGCTTAATGGTGGCCGTGGCCACCATGATGCCCGTGATGAGCGTCATGGCCTTCGGGTGCCTTGATGGCGGCGATGCACAGGGCCGAAAGGACGCTGGCGGCGATGAACAGACCGATGGCGGCGAAACTCATGGGGAATCTCCAAATCCCGGAACGGCTGTAAACTTACCGGCCGGTGGACCGGCATGCAACCGCTATGGTGCCGCCGGCAGCGACAGCCAGTCTCTCATCAGTCCCGTCACCGTCTCCGGTTGCTCCAACGGGGCCAGATGCCCGCATCGCGGGATCACATGCAGCGCCGCGCCACGGATCATCCCCGCGATCTCATGTGAACGGTCCGGCGGCGTCTGGGCATCCTCGGCACCGACAATGACCAGCGTAGGCACCCGGATGGCAGGAAGATCCGGCCGGCTGTCGGGTCGCGACAGGATGGCAGACTGCTGACGACAGAAGGCGTCCCGGCCCACACGGGCCGTCATGGCCAGGACCACCCCGCCGATCTCCGGCACCTCAACATGGTCGGGATGGACCTGCGTGGCCAGCAGGCGGGGTGACATCCCGCGAAACCTGCCCATCCGGGCCAGCGTCAGAAGCGCCTGGCGCCGCTGGCGCTGTTCATCGGTATCGGCACGCGCGCTCGTATCCACCAGGCACAGGCGCGCCACCCGCTCGGGTGCCTGGCGCATGATCTCCATCGCGACATAGCCGCCCATCGACAGGCCGGCCAGCGCGAAACGCGCCGGTGCCTGCGCCAGCACGGCCGCTGCCAGCCCGCCCACCGAGTCCGCCATTGTCAGGTCCGGGACATGGCAATGGGCGATATCAGCAAGCTGCTCTGTCTGGTGCGCCCACAACGCATGGTCGCATAACAGCCCCGGCAGCAGGAGGAGGGGCTGCCTTGCGTCCGGCGTGGGGTGCATCATCGCCCGAAATCCTTGCTCTCAAAGGCCGAAATTGTTATCGAGAGCGCGACCGTAATCGAAGTGCCCCCCTCAAGGCCAATGCCGGGGACGCAAGGTTGTCAACGGTCGCTGTAAACCGCCGCCGACGTCACGGTGTTGTGCTTCGACGTCACTCAAGCCTGACGAAGGTCTAATGCTGTTCTCGGAACTTGGGCTCGGGTCCGAAGTCCTGCGCGCCGTTGAAGAAGTCGGTTACACCACGCCGACGCCGATCCAGGAGAAAGCCATCCCCTGGGTGCTGCAGGGCCGCGACGTGCTGGGCTGCGCCCAGACCGGCACGGGAAAGACCGCCTCCTTCACCCTGCCCATGATCGAAATCCTGGGGCGGGGCCGTGCCAAGGCACGCATGCCCCGGTCACTGATCCTGGAGCCGACGCGCGAACTGGCCGCACAGGTGGCGGAAAATTTCGAGCTGTACGGGAAATACCACAAGCTCTCGATGGCGCTGCTGATCGGCGGCGAGAGCTTTGGGGACCAGATCAAGAAGCTGGAACGCGGTGTGGACGTCCTGATCGCCACGCCGGGCCGCATGATGGATCTGTTCGACCGCGGCAACATCCTGCTGACTGACATCAAGGTTCTGGTGATCGATGAGGCCGACCGCATGCTCGATATGGGGTTCATCCCCGATATCGAGCGGATCGTCAGCCTGTTGCCGCGCAAGCGCCAGACCCTGTTCTTCAGCGCCACCATGCCGCCGGAGATCAAGCGTCTGGCCGACAAGTTCCTGACCTCTCCGGAAGAGGTGACGGTCAGCGCACCCGCCAGCACGGCCACCACCGTGGCCCAGCATCTGCTGGTCGTCCATGACGAGGACAAGCGCGGCGCATTGCGCCATCTTCTGTCGACCGACGACGTGAAGAACGCCTTCATCTTCTGTAACCGCAAGAAGGATGTGGCCGTCGTCCATGGCTCGCTGGTCAAGCACGGCTTCAATGCCGGCGCGCTGCACGGCGACATGGTGCAGTCCAAGCGCACCGAAACGCTGGAGGCCTTCAAGGCCGGCACCATCGATCTGCTGGTCTGTTCCGATGTGGCGGCGCGCGGCATCGATATTTCCAATGTCAGCCACGTGTTCAATTTCGACACGCCGCACCATGCGGAGGATTATGTCCACCGGATCGGCCGGACCGGGCGCGCCGGCAAGTCCGGCCGCGCCTTCACCATCGCCACGCCGGAAGACGGCAAGCTGGTGCAGGCCATCGAAAAGCTGATCGGCAAGGAAATTCCCCGGTTCGAGGTGGAAGGGATCGAGAAGGCTGAGCTGTCATTCGACGATGATGGCCGCCGCCGCCGGGGTGGGCGTCCCGAGAAGAAAGACGACAGGCGCCGTCCGGAACCCCGCAACCGCCGTGACCGGCCGGTGCGCGAAGCTACGGCCGAGCCCGTGGAGACAGTGGAAGCCGCTGCCGCGCCCGAGTCGCGGGAACAGAAGCGTGAGCGCCCCGACCGTGGCCGGTTTGAGGCCCGCGGAGAGGCGCGGGGCGAGTTCCGCCGGGACGAACATCGGCGCGAGCGCGATGACCGGCGTGACGATCGGCGTGATCGCCGTCCCCGCCGCGATGATCTGGACGATGATCGCGGCCCGCCCGTGGTCGGCTTCGGTGACGATGTTCCCGCCTTCATCCTGCGTCAGGCCCGTCCGCCGCGGGCGGCATCGGCCGTTGAATCGGAAGCGGGCACAGACGACCATAAGGCCGCCACGCCGGCCCGCCTTCCGTCGGAGCAAGCGCACATTCCTATTGCCGGTGAAGTCGATACCGCGGGGTCGTGAGCGATGCAGACGATCTTCATCCTGGTGAAGTGCGATTTGGGTCGGGCCTATGACGTCGCTGATCTGGCGGTGCAAAGCATCCCCGAAGTGTCGGAGGTGCATTCCACCTCCGGCCAGTATGACCTGATGATGAAGTGCTTTCTGGAAGATGGTGAGGATATCGGCCATTTCGTGACGGGACAGATACAGACATTGTCCGGCGTGAAGGACACCTTCACCATCATCACCTTCAAGGCCTTCAGTTGAAGGATTTTGACCAGAATTGAATGAACGAAAAAGGGTGGAACCACGTGGTTCCACCCTTTTTCGTTTGCAGAGACCTATGGTTAGAGCGGTTTTCCTTTGGACTTGAAACTGCTCTGGCGGCGACTGCCGCCGTCCGGATTTTCAGGGGAAACGGCAGACCTGTCCGGTGACTTCCACGAAGGAACGGGCGCCGACAGCGACAGTCAGGCGTATTTCCTTGTCGGCGGTGATCAGGGAATGTTCCAGGGGCAACACCCCGCTGGCCTGCGTGGCCTTGCCGGCTGCATCTGTGAACTGGATATTCACGGGCTTGGCCGGATCGTACCACGCCTCCGGATTGCCGCCCATATTGCGGGCCGGCACGCCTTCCCCCGTCACGGTGATGGCACCGTCCGCAAAGGCAACCGACGTGTTGGCCCCACGATAGATGGGCGTCGGCAGGACGAACCGCTTCGTCTCCGACTGGCCGCAGGATTGGGGATTGCTGGTCTGTTCAATAACGAAGGCCATGCGGTCGGGATTGACGCCTTCCGCCAGCTTGCGGGCCATCAATTCGTTCAGCTTGGCCAGGTCACCGCTGGGAATTTCGCGCTGCAGGCGGATTTCCAGTTCGTTGGCCCTGATCTCATGACTTTGGGCAATCTGCTGGACCTGCTGGGCACGTCGCTCCGCCTTTTCCCGCGCGGCGATGGCGGCGGCCAGTTCCTCCTGCATCGACCCCTCGCGGGATTTGAGCTGTTCGACACCGACCAGATAGGAAAAGCCGGCAACGACGCCCAGCACGCCCAGCCAAAGACCGGCCTTGCCAAGCCGCACCCAGAAGCGCCGGCGGTACCGCCGCTGATGATCATAAAGCCCGTAGCTCATCGCACACTGATAAATCAAGGGGATGACAGGCGCATCCACCTATGTGGACGCGCTCGCCGACCCTACTCCAGCCGGTCATGTAAATACAAGGGACGGGGAGCTGTCCTGAACAGGCAAGGGCCAAGGGGCGCCGCTCTGGTCCGTTCAGCCCTTGGGCAGTACCTGTTCGATCGCCGTCGCCAGTTCGGTAGAATCCGGCGTCACCTTGGACGAAAACGCTTCCACAAGGCTGCCATCCGGACCGATCAGATATTTATGGAAATTCCATTTCGGCTCACCCTTCTGGGCGGTCACCCATTTATAGAAGGGGTGCGCGGCACCGCCCTTTACGGGCTCCTTCGTCGTCATGGGAAAGTCGATGGCGAAATTGACCTCGCAGAACTCCTTGATCTCCTTGTCGGATCCCGGCTCCTGCCCGCCGAAGTCATTGGACGGCACGCCCAGAACGACCAGACCCCTGTCACGGTACTTGTCCCACAATTCCTGCAGGCCCTTGTATTGCGGGGTGTAGCCGCACATCGACGCGGTATTCACCACCAGCACCGCCTTGCCACGATACCCATCCAGCTTCAGCGGGCCGCCTTCAATGGCGGTAAAGCTGAAATCATGGGCGTTTTCCGCCTGGGCCGGGCCGGGCAGGCCCATCACCCCCATCATTGCGAGGCCACCGGCCAGCGCCAGAACAGCCCTGCGGCCCACGATCCCTGCCTTGTCGTCCATGATGCACCCTGCTGCGCGTCGATCCAGCCTGACAATGTAGTGCGCGAACACCATTCGTCCAGCATTACAGACGGGTCGCGACCTGCGCACCCGTCTGGCTGTTACGGACAAGGCACCGTTCCAGGGCGGCGCCGCGGACGGCGTTGGCCCCATCGCCCGGCATGGAGACCTGGACATAGTGGGCACAATTGGCGAAATGCGGATGTTCGTCGGCGATCTGCAGCGGCGGCGATACCGGTGCCCCGCCACAGGCGGCCAGCAAGGATGCCAGCGCCAGGATCGAAATCAAGCGGCCCATTGCCGCCTCCCTTTCATCATCGTGAAATTGCGAATATTGATGCCGACAATCACGTCTTCGCGCTTGCGGCGAAGTGATCCGCCGCACAGAGTCGCGATCGGGCGGGCATGGACGATGCGCGCATCCTGCATGGACCGGAGGAACCGTGATGACGCAGAATCCCCTGCCCCGCTTGCTGCTGTCGGATGACAGCCGGCTGGTCGTCATCGACATGCAGGACCGGCTGCTGGCCGCCATCGACCAGGGCAGCGCGGTCGTCACCCGGTGTGAAATCCTGTTGCGGGCGGCCCATCGCCTTGGCATCCCCATCGCCGCCACCGAGCAGAATCCGGCCGGCATCGGCCCCACGACGGCGGTATTGGGCGCGCATCTGCCGCTGCGGTTCGGGAAGGTCCATTTCTCCGCAGCGGAAGAAGCGGATTTCCTGGCCTGGGCGGCATCGGGCGGATCGGTGGTGCTGACCGGGACGGAGGCCCATGTCTGCGTGTTGCAGACGGCACTGGGTCTTCGGGCGTTGGGATTGCGGGTAGCCGTCGTCGCGGATGCCGTCGGCTCCCGGCATCCGGCCGACAAGCAGGCGGCACTGGACCGCCTTCGCCATCACGGGGTCGACATCGTGACGACGGAGATGGTCGTCTTCGAATGGCTGGGCCGGTACGACCGGCCGGAATTCAAGGAGTTGCTGCGGCTGATCAAATAGATCGGCCCCCACCGTCTCCCCTGCCCCCGCCTGTCTTTCCTATTGCTGCTGCCCGAATACCGACCCTGACAGGGACGGGCTCAGGAATTCGCCCAGATTCTTCAGCACGACGCGGAAGAATAGCCGGTCACCCGTGTCGATGCCGATCCGGCGGGTATAATTGCGCTCGCCGACAAGCTGGAAGGTCAGGCATTCCTCCTGATAGGTCAGGGTCGCGCTGCTCAGCACCGGGCCCCCGTCAGGGGCGAGATCACGGCGATGGCTGACGCCGACGGACCAGCGATCGGTCAATGCCGAACTGACGCCCAGCGACAATTCCTCCCGGTTGCGGGTGGCAAGTCCGCCATCCTGGATCTGCTTGTCCAGATAGATATAGCTGCCGGTCACGCGGAACTGCGACGGGCCGAAGACGCCCGACACGTCGTGCAACCGCTGGGCCAGCGTTTCGCTGTCCAGCCGGAACGAGTAGCTGACATCCAGCCAGGGGCTCGG
The DNA here is from genome assembly GCF_052474395.1 of Niveispirillum fermenti. Lineage (NCBI taxonomy): Bacteria > Pseudomonadati > Pseudomonadota > Alphaproteobacteria > Rhodospirillales > Azospirillaceae > Niveispirillum > Niveispirillum fermenti. The sequence goes on from NZ_CP156679.1 coordinate 719,064, forward strand.
CGTCAGCTCGACCTTGCCGACCACGTCGGAGGTGCGGCGGCGCAGGCCCGATCCATTGGGGAAATCGGTGTCGCCCTGCAGGCGATGGCTTTGCCCCAGGAACAGCGTGCTGGACCCGCCGCTGAAGCCGTAGAAGCCGGCCTTCATGCCGTAGGTCAGGCGCTGTCCGCCCTCCAGCCGGTCGATGCCGGGATAGCGCGAGGCCCGGAACAGGTTCGTGTAGTCGAACTCGATATCCTGGCTGTCCTCGTTGGGGATGTTGCTGCTGTTGGAGATATTCGGCGCCACCGACAGCATGACCAGGGGTTCCAGCAGCGTCTGGACCGTGCCATCCTGGCGCGCCAGCGGATAGCTGACGGTCCAGTCGGCATGGGTGAATCCGCGGAACCGTACCTTGTCGTCATCCAGCACGGTACCGTCCGACCGGCGCAGGTTGCTGACCCAATACCCATCGGTCCGTGCTTCGGCCTGTACGGTGGAAACCAAGCCGAATCCGGTCACATCGTCACGGCGCCAGCCCAGGCTGCCCGACACACGCCGCGTATCGTTGCCGTTGGACCGCAACAGCGACAGGAAACCGGCATCGGCCGACCAGCGCCCGCCCATCACGCCGCCGGGTTCCCCCATCGCGGCATAGGTCACCATGGGCAGGACGACGGGTTCCTCTTCCGGGTTGCCGGGGCGAAGGTCCTGGAAATCATAGACATTGATGGACAGGTAGTTCCGGGCGTCGAACTGCTCGACGAAGGCGCGGCTGGCCAGGATATCCTCTGTCGAATAATCGTAGCGCAGCAGGTGCGTATTGTCGGTCACCCGGCGCAGGTCGAAGCCCCAGCGCCATTGCTCATCAATGTCGAAACGGCCGGTGGCGAAGATATGGCCGCGGAATTCCTTCTTTTCCACCACGCCGGCCCCGGTATCGCGGGCGCGGTCGGTATAGACAGCGCTACCGGCCGCCGTGATGGAGCCTGTGGCGAAACGCTGCCGATATTCACCGCCCAGCAGCAGGCCGTCCTTCGTGCTGGGCGTCACCTCCAGGGTGAAATCCTTCGACTCGTCGATATCGAAGAAATAATAGAGCCGCGCATAGGTACCGAGATCGGAACTGATGCCGCCACCGGGGGAAAGAAAGCCGCTCCGCCGTTCCACGGTCGGGTCGGGATGGCCGAAAAACGGCAGCCAGAAGATGGGAATGCCCGCCACCTCCAGCGTGGCATCGCGATAATAGACGTCGCGCTTTTCCTGGTCATGGGTGATACGGGCCGCCCTGATCTGCCAGATGGGCGGGCGCGACGGGTCCTCCGCGCACAGTTCGCAAGGAGAGTAGACGGCATTTTCCATGCGCGTGTAGCGCCCCTCCAGCCGTTCCCCCTCAAGCGCGGCAAACTTGGAATTGTCCGACATCAGAATTCGGACCTGATCCACGAAGCCGCGCGACATGTCGTCGGTCAGTTCCAGGTAGTTGGCGAACAGCACCTCGCCCGTCGGCTCCAGGATGGAGACGTTACCCGATGCCGTGACGACATTGGTCTTTTCAGAAAAACTGACCGTGTCGGCCAGCAGCAACCGGGCCCCCTGGCTCAGTTCGACCTGTCCCCGCGCCGTGACGATCCCCAGGTCCTGATCATAGTCGACCCGGTCGGCATAGAGCAGGACCGGCTGCCCCTGGCCCTGCCCGGTACCGTCGGCTGCAGGGTCTGCGCCCGGGCCATGGGCACGGCCAGCCCGCAAGCCAACGCCGTGGACAACAGCAAGCGGCGAAAGGAACGGGCGCTGTTCATCGTCTTGGTCGTCTCACGGATCACGGGACATGGTCGAATGCTTGTCCCCGACCGCTGCGCATGTGTCAACTGAAGCCTCCCGCGGCGCAACCGCGCCATGCCATGGTCGCGCGGCAATCATATGCTGGTTTCAGCAAGGGGATAGGGTCCGTCTGCGGCATTTTCATGCCCTTTTTGCCGCCGGCTCGACAGATGGAGACCTATTCCCCCATCGCCTTGAAGGCGGCGATGGCCGACGTGATGTCGTCCGGCGGCGCCGACGGTGGCGGCGGCGGCACCCGGAATGGGGCCAGACGCAAGGACATGTTCATCGGATAGCCGCCATAAAGGCCGGGACTGGCCCCGGACAGGTCCAGCCGGCGTTCCAAACCATCAAACGACAATTCCAACCCGTCATAACGGTAGTCATTCAGCGCACGGGTCACCAGCGCCAGGCTGTCATTGTGGCCGGGGTCCAGCCAGACAGGTATGGCCGGAGAGGCCAGCGCCAGGCGCCCGGCCCCGCCGGCATGCAGACGGCCGGGTCCCAGCCGGACCCCGGCCGCATCCCATCGCAGCGGCAGCCGCCCCGACAGCGCGCCATCGGCATTCAGCCCCATCACCCCCACCGCCCGCAACGCATCCGCCAGCGGCAGGCCAGCCACCTCGATCCCCATATCCAGTCGGGAACTGCCCAACCGATAGGTGGTGGCTGCGACCGTCACGGGATTGTCTGTCCACCTGAAAGCCTCCGGTGTCAGCCTCAGCACGCCATCACCCGGCAGTTCAAGGCCGACGGCGCCCGCGCGCAACGGGACGCCGACATCGGCCAGCGCCACGGACAGCCGCTGGGCCGGCATGGACAAGGGGGACAAGCGATCGAAGCGCAGGACGCCGTTCACCCCGGCCAGCCGCAATCCCGGCCGCTCCAGCGCCACCTGGTCCAGCAGCAGGTCGGCGGTACCGTCCAGGGTGCCCTCGTGCCACCCGGCCCGCAGACGTGCCGCGATGGTGCCGGAAAGACCGGCGGGCAGCGGACTGCCAGGGAACAGGCTTTCCACACGCCGTCCGTCCGCCCCGACCCGCAACGGAGAGAGCTCCAGCATCGCCCGGCCACTGCCATCCGGCAGGTGCAGGGTGACCTCGCCCTTCAGCGAAACAGCCCGATCCACCCCGCCGGCCGTCCAGTCCAGGCGTACTTCGCCGGCGGGGTCGCCGTGCAGACGGCCATCGACGGGCAAGGCGGCCGTCCACCCCGTGCGCAGCGACGCCACCCCCAGCCGCAGATCAAGCGGGGTGATCACGGGACCGGCCACCATCAGGCCCCGCCCCTCCACCCCCAGCGTCGGCAGGTTCACACTGCCCGCCGTAACGGGATCCGGCGCCAGCCACCATCCCCCGTCGCGACGGACCAGCAGCAGGCCAAGCGACAGTGAATTGTCACGAGGGCCGCCACCGATGCCGATGCCATCGGCTGTCAGACGCAGCGCCACAGTTGGTCCCGTGGCGGGAATCGCATCCAGCGAAAGCAGGTTGTCGGCCTGGAGGGCCAGCAGGACGGGACCACCGGTCAATCCGGGATCAGGCAGCCCTGCCCTTGTCGCGAACTGCGTGATATCGGTGATGGTCAGCCCGCCTTCCAGCCGGTGACGCCCCTGCCCGTCATCCTTCACGGAAAGGTTCAGCCGGGCGGCTGTCGCCCAATCGGCCCGCACCGTCCCTTGTCCGTCATGCCAGTTCAGCACCAGATCGGGCAGGCCCCTGCCCAGGCCGGCAGCCTGCAGATCGATCGCCGCCGTCCAGTTGCTGCGGTCCGGGCGCACCAGCCGTCCCTGCCCTGACAGACGGCTTTGCCCCGCCTCGTCGCGGGGGGTCAGCCGATAGTTCAGTTCGGTCAGTCTGCCAGCGTCCCAGGCTGCCGCAGCCTCCACCCCCGCCTGTGCCACGCCGAAACGCGCGGTGCCGCCGATGCGGCCTTGCCAGCCGTCAGGTCCCCTATCCAGGCGGCCATCGCCCTTGATAATCAGCGGGGGCAATCCGACGTCGGATGTCAGGGCGATGCGTGCCCCCCCGAACGTGACGGGACCGGTGATCGGCAAGGCGGTGCCTTGCGGCAGCCGGATACCGTCCGGCCCCACGGGCAGTGACAGATGCAAGCCTTCGATATGCAAAGGGCCGATCCGTCCATGCCAGAGATCGGCGGGGCTGAAACGCAGGCTGAACTGGTCAGCCCCCTGGTCGCCGCCCAGGCTGAAGGCGCCGGATATCCCTCCAGGCCCCAGATGATCGACGGCCAGTTCCGCCTGTGGATATCCCCAGGCCCGCAGATCGGCCGTCCAGCGGGCGGCCAGCATGGCCGGCAGCAGCATCCAAAGAAACATTGCCCCCGCCAGCATCAGGGCCGCGAGAACCAGTCCCATCCTTGTCGCGCGCGTCATCCCACGGCACCACCCGGCAATTCCCGCCGCCCCTGCGGCCATACCGCCCTTGTTCTTGCAAGGATGCTGCCGTTATCGTGGCCACGCAACCGATGCACGATGATGCCGCCAATGTTGAAGCGCCTTGCCTGTCTGATCATCCTTCTCCTGCTGGCGCCGGCCGCCCTGGCAGAGCGTCCGCCGGCCATGCCGGAGCACATGCTGGTCATGGAACTGGCCACCGGCACCGTCCTCATCCAGATGCGCCCCGATCTGGCGCCTGTGCATGTGGCGCGCATCAGGCAACTCGTGCGCCGGGGCTTCTATGACGGCCTGCCCTTCCACCGCGTCATTCCGGGCTTCATGGCCCAGACGGGGGACAATAGCGGGACCGGCCATGGTGGCACGGGGCGTTGGCTGGACCTGGAGCCCTCCGCCGAGCCGCATGTGCGCGGCGCCGTTTCCATGGCCCGCGGCATGAACCGCAACAGCGGCGACTGTCAGTTCTTCATCCTCACAGGGGGTGACCCATCACTGGACGGCAATTACACGCTCTGGGGCCATGTGGTGCAGGGGATGGACCTGATCGACGGGCTGAAGACGGGGGATGTAAAGAAGAACGGCTATGTCAAGGACCCGGATCGCATCCTGTCACTGCGCGTGTCGGCCGATCCGCCACGCCCGCCCAAGGCCGTGCCATCCCGGAATTAGCGGGTAGCCATCGCGCCCGCCCCTGTTCCCAACCGCCGTCCGTGCCGTTATGGTACGCGCAGCATGCAACCGACAGCCGGGCAGCATCCGGCGACAAGGAAGACCATCATGGACCTGGAAAATACCCTCTATCTCGACTTGGCATCGGGCCGCGTCACCATCCAGCTTCGCCCCGACCTGGCGCCCAAGCATGTGGCCCGCATCAAGGAACTGGCGCGGGAGGGTTTTTACGACGGCCTGACCTTCCATCGCGTGATCGAGGGGTTCATGGCCCAGGGTGGCTGCCCGGACGGTAACGGCATGGGCGGTTCCGGCCAGAACCTGCCACAGGAATTCAGCCGCGAACCGCATGTGCGCGGCACCTGCTCCATGGCGCGCGCGGCCAACCCGAACAGCGCCGACAGCCAGTTCTTCATCTGCTTCGCCGACGCCCGGTTCCTGGACGGCCAGTACACCGTGTGGGGCCAGGTCACCGAGGGCATGGAGCATGTGGACAATATCAAGCGCGGCCAGGGCCGCAATGGCGAGGTCCGCGACCCCGATACGATCGTGAAGCTGTCCGTGGCGGCGGATCAGGCCGCCGCCTGACGGGCACGCCTTACATCTTCGTTTCGCTGCCGATGACGCCGCCCGCAGGTCAATGCGGGCGGCGTTTTCATTTTGAAATTTACATCCGCCGCTTCCGCGCGCCTCATGGTCGGTGAACCGGCCGGCAATTCCGGGGCAGCCAATTCGGACGGGAACCATCGCCGGTGATAATCCGTTATGTCATCTGCCGGTGAAGGCCGGTGGCAAGCACCCAACATCCATAGAGGTTGCTGATGAACGACGCGAATATCGGCTGGATCGCAGCCATCATCATCGGGGGCCTGGCGGGCTGGATCGCCTCGATGCTCATGAAAAGCGACACGGGTGTTCTTCTGAACATCATCCTGGGCATCGTGGGAGCGGCGCTGGCCAGCTTCCTGTTCGGCATCCTGGGTGTCTATTTCGGCGGCTGGCTCGGCTATCTGGTGGCCGGCATCCTGGGCGCCTGCATCCTGATCGGGGGGGTGCGGGCCATCCGGTAGGTTTTCCCCGCTGAAACCAGACGGGTTGAACGGTTTCGCCCCGCCGGCCGCGCGGGGCGAAAGCCGTTGTGGTGTTCCATATGGTTGCGAAACTCTTTAATCTGCTCCATGCAAACCTGTCCCCGCGCCCGCATGGAGACCCGCCGAGATGATCGACCCCTCCCTTCCCCCCGCATTGGAAATCCGGGGCCTGCGCAAATCCTATGGCTCAAAAGAAGCGGTCCGCGGCATCGATCTCAGCATCCGGCAGGGGGAGTTCTATGGACTGTTGGGGCCCAATGGTGCCGGCAAGACCACGACGCTGAAGATGGTCGTCGGGCTGCTCAACCCGACGGCAGGCAGTATCAATGTCTTCGGCTTCGACACGGGCCGCGACCCCGTGGCAGCCAAGCGGCAGACCGCCTGGCTGCCGGATGAGCCGATGCTTTACGACAAGCTGACGCCGCTGGAATATCTGGAATTCGTGGCAGGTTTGTGGGGTATCGACGCAAGCGTCGCCAGCGACCGCGCGGACGAACTGCTGATCCGGCTCGACCTGCATGACCACCGGCATGAACGGTGCGAGGGGTTTTCACGGGGAATGAAGCAGAAGGCGGCGCTTGCCGGCGCGCTGATCCACGATCCGCGCCTGCTGATCCTGGACGAGCCGCTGACGGGGCTGGATGCGGCCATCGCCCGGCAGGTGAAGGACCTGCTGGTTGAGCGCGCGCGCAACGGCTGCACCATCATCCTGACCACCCATATTATGGAGGTGGCCGAACGGCTGGTGGACCGGATCGGCATCATTCAGCACGGGCTGCTCCTGGCCGAAGGGACGCTGGATGCGTTGCGCCGGCAGCATGGGCGCGACGGCGCAACGCTGGAGGATCTGTTCCTTGATCTGGTGTCCGGCAAGGCGGTGGCCGCATGACATTGCTGAAGCCCGGCAGCCTGCCCTGGCTGCTGCGTCATGAACTGCGTCTGGCCCTGCGGACCCGCAAGGTCGGCCCCTGGGCCTGGGCCGCTCTGATCTTGGGCGTCCTGTTCCTGCATGGGGTTGGCGTGCTGTCCGCCTTCGGCTTTGCCAAGATCAGAATCTCGCCGGAAGCCGTTCAATTGATCTTCGGCGGTGCAGCCATCTTCGCCGTGGCCGTGATGCTGGCCGGGGCCATGCAATTGACCGTGAACGCCTTCTATACGCGCGGCGACATGGACCTTCTGCTGTCTTCCCCGCTGCCGGCGCGCACCATCATGCCCGTGCGACTGCTGGCCGTCGCCATCACCATCATGTCCGGTACGGTGCTGACCACGGCCGCCTTCATGAATACCGGGGCCGTGATCGTGTCGGGCCGTTGGCTGGTCGGCTATGTCAGCCTGCCGGCCGTGGCGCTGCTGGCCACCACGCTTTCCTTTCTGATGGTGCTGGGACTGGTGCGCCTGCTGGGACCGCGGCGGGCGCGGACCGTGGCGCAGGTCATTGGCGGTGTGATCGGCATCGGGGCGGCCGTGGCGGCGCAAATCCCCAATATGAACAGCACGGCCGACAGCGCCACAAGACGGCAGAACTATGCGGAGATGGCAGCCTTTTCCGACCATCCCATGGCGGAGCCGGTACGCTGGCTGGGTGCGGCGATCACCGGGGAGCCGATACCGCTGGCCATCCTGCTGGTTCTGTCGCTGGGGGGATTCGCAGCCTGCACCCTGCTGCTGGGGCCGCTTTTCGTGCGGTCTGTCAATGCGGCCGCGGGCACCGATGCCACCCCGCGCAAGCGAAAGACGGATGGCAAACCCGTCGCTCTCAAGGTGCGTGGTGCCACGTCGGCCGTGCTGTGGAAGGAATGGCGGCTGATCCTGCGCGATCCCAGCCTGCTGACACAGGTGGCCTCCATCCTGCTTATCGCCGTACCGGTGGCCCTGCCCACGCTGGGCAAGACCATCGACACTGCGACGGGAGAGGCATTGGCCTTCGCCTGGCTCAGCGTCGTACCGGTGGCGGGGCTGCTCTCCGGGGCGCTGGTCTGGCTGGCCCTGGTGGCGGAGGATGCGCCGGACCTTCTTGGCACCGCACCCGTCCCTGCCCGACGGCTTCTTGCCGACCGTTTGCTGGCCGCGGCCCTGCCAGCTCTGGTGCCGTCCACGCTGATCTGGCTGTATATCGCGCCGTCGGCCCCCTGGTCCGCCCTGGTTCTCTGGCTGTCGACGATACTGGGCATCGCGCTGTTCCTGCTGCTGGACATAAGGCAGAGCCCTGTGACCGGTGGGCGCAAGGCGTTCCAGAAACGCTACCAGGGCAACCTGGTCGCTCTGTTCGCTGAAATGCTGCTGGCCTTCGCAATGTTCGGACTGGCCATCGTCCTTGTGCAGTTCCTGCCCCCTCTCTGGGCCGTGCCCTTGTTGTTGCTGGGCAACGCGGTGGCGGTGGGTTGCTTGATCCTGCCTGCGCGCAAGGAATACTGAGCCCCCTGTGGCGATGTCCGAAAACCGCGAGCGGGCCGCCCCCGGCCGTGGCAGGATCGACGCCATGGAAATGCTCGATCCCATCGCCTGTTACCGCGCCGTGCAGACACGGGACGCCCGATTCGACGGGCGTTTCTTCACGGCCGTGCTGACCACCGGCATCTATTGCCGGCCGGTATGCCCGGCGCGCACGCCCAAGGTGGACAATTGCCGTTTCTATCCCAGTGCCGCGGCGGCACAGGAGGGGGGGTTTCGCCCCTGCCTGCGCTGCCGGCCGGAGGCGGCACCCGATCTGGCCGTATGGCGTGGCACATCCAACACCGTGTCGCGTGGACTGACGCTGATCGCCGACGGGGCCCTGGATGGGGATGATGCCAGCGTGGATGCGCTGGCTGGTCGGCTGGGCGTCGGGGAACGACAGTTGCGTCGCCTGTTCAAGCAGCATCTGGGGGCCAGCCCTGTCGCCGTGGCCCAGACGCGCCGTGTGCTTTTCGCCAAACAGTTGCTGCACGAAACCCGTCTGCCCATGGCGGAGGTGGCGCTGGCCGCCGGGTTCAGCAGCATCCGCCGTTTCAACGAGACATTCCAGGCGCTTTACGGTCGCCCCCCGCGCGACCTCCGCCGCCAGGCGGTGGCGTCGGATCAGCCGGAAGGCAGCGTCGCACAGGATGGTATCCGGTTGCGTCTGCGCTACCGCCCGCCGCTGGACTGGCCGGATCTGCTGTCGGCCATCTCGGCGCAGGCCGATCCGGCCGAACAGGTCGGCGAGGGCCGCTGGCAGCGACGTCTGCCGGACGGGGGCGAGGTGACGGTGACCTGTCTGCCGGACCAGCATGCGCTGCAGGCGGTTATCCGCACGGCCGACATCCGGACCCTGTCTGCCATCGCCAGCCGCCTGCGCCGCCGGTTCGACCTGTCGGCCGACATGCCGACCATCAATGCCCATCTGTCGCTGGACCCTGTTCTCGCCCCCCTTGTCGCGGCGTGCCCGGGCCGCCGCGTACCCGCCCCGTGGGATGGCGCACTGCCCCCATCCTCCCCCACCGGCAAACGGCAATGGGAACCCTGGGGCGCCTATGCCCGGCGGCACATCACAGGCCCTCTCCCCTGACCGGCCGGGCGAGGTCTTTCCGCATCCACCCCCTTCCCCCTGGAACAGACATGATGACCCACGATCTGCCCACCTTCTTCCGGGCCCTGCATAGGGGACCTGACCCGTTGATCCTGTGCAATGCCTGGGATGCCGGCAGCGCCCGGATGATCCGCAGCCAGGGCGCGCGCGCCATTGCCACCACCAGCGCGGGGATGGCCTGGGCCCTCGGGATCGCCGATGGCAATCATCTGCCGGCCGACCTTCTGCTGGCCATGTCTGCCGGCATCGTGAAGGCGGTGCCCGACCTGCCGGTCAGCATCGATATGGAAGCCGGTTACAACGATGATCCCGCGACCGTGGCCGATCTGGCGCGCCGTGTGGTGGAAACCGGTGTTGCCGGCATCAATATCGAAGATGGAACGGACGCACCCGACCTGCTGGCCGCGAAGATCGCCGCCATCCGGAAGGCGGTCGGCCCTGCCCTGTTCATCAATGCGCGGACGGATGTGTATCTGCGCCAGCTCGTGCCCGGCGAAAGCCGGGTGGCAGAGGTGATCAAGCGCGGTGAATTTTATGGAGCCGCCGGCGCCGATGGGCTGTTCACACCGGGCCTGATGGACAGGGCGGCAATCGGGGACATCGCCGCCGGGACAAGCCTGCCCTTGAATGTCATGGCTGTGCCTGGCCTGCCGGCCGTGGCAGAACTGGCAGCACTGGGCGTCCGCCGGCTTTCATCCGGATCGGCATTGCCGCAACATCTCTGGGCGCGCGTAGCCTCCCTGGCCGGTGCCTTCCTGACGGATGGGGCATCGGACCCGCTCTGGGTGGAAAGCATGGCCTATCCGCAGATCAACGCCATGATGGCAGGGGCGTCGGCGTGATATCAAGTACCGGTGATCGCAACCGATCACCGGCCTCCATCGCCGGCGCCGGCATTTCGTGGAAACACGGCTCCAGCCACACAGTGGACCCCTTTCCCCACCGTTCTTGCCCCTGTCAATCCACCACCGCAAGATGCCACCATGATCATTCCGCCTCATGGGGGCGACCAGACGGATGGACCGGCTGCGAAACCGATACAGGACCCTTCATGACCGCCGCCAGCCCGCCGCTTTCCCCTTCCCGGAACCGCGCCACGATGGTCGCCGTCGCGGCGATGCTGGTCACCGTCACCAGCTGGGGCTCCGCCTTTCCCGCCATCCGGCTGGCACTGGACAGCATGGACCCGCTGCCGCTGGCCGCGGCACGGTTCGCCATGGCCGGGTTGATGGCCCTGGCCTATCTGGCCTGGACGCGGCCCGCCCTGCCGCGCGGTCTGGATCTTGTGCGGGCCGGCCTGTGCGGTGGCATCGGCATTTCGCTGTACAATCTGCTGCTCAATACCGGACAGCAGACGGTGGCAGCCGGTGCTGCCAGCTTCATCGTGAACATTGCACCCGTGCTGACCGTGATCATGGCCACCCTGTTCCTGAAGGAACGGTTCCGCGCCTGGGCATGGGCCGGCATGGTGCTCAGCATGGCCGGCGTCGGGCTGATCGCATCCGGCCAGCCGGGGGGAATGCGGCTGGGCGCCGGGACCAGCCTGCTGGTGGCGGCCGCCATGGCGACGGCCTGCTACTTCGTATTGCAGCGTCCTCTGGTGGGTCGCTATGGACCGCTGACCTGTTCGGCGCTGACCTTGCTGACGGGCGGCTTGTGGCTGCTGCCCTGGCTGCCGCAGGGAATTGCCCAAGCGGCGGCGGCGCCGGCACCGGTACAATGGGCGCTGGTCTTCCTGGCAGTTTTCCCCGCCGTCATCGGCTATGCCGCCTGGATGCTGGTGCTGGGCCATTTCGGGGCGGCCCGCGCATCCAACTTCCTCTATCTGGTGCCCGTCGTCGCTTCCACCGTCGCCATCCCGTTGACCGGAGAGGTGCCGGTCTGGACAACGCTGGCCGGGGGGGCGCTGGCCCTGGCCGGCGTGGCGCTGGTCAATATCAGGGGGCGGTGATCACACCTGTCCCGCCACCAGCACCCGGCCGGGATCGTAGGAGACGCGGTCGCCATCGGGAGAACTTTCCAGCGCCAGCAGCGGAGCGTTCACGCGGCCCAGGACCCTTGATCCCTGCGGTGACAGGCGGATCACTTCCGCTTCCTCCGCCACGATGGCGGCCTCACAGCCGGCGGCACGGGCCAGGCGGGCATGGGCGGCCAGATGCATATCGGTGCCATGCACAGGCAGCGCGATGCGCGGACGGACCAACTCGTAAAGCGCCCGCAGCTCGTTGGCGCCGGGGTGGCCGGAAACATGCAACGGTTCCCCGCCCAGCAGGTCGGTGCCCATCAGCACTTCCACCCCACGGGCCCGCAGCTTGGAGACGACCTTTTCCACCGCCTCCTCGTTGCCGGGAATGATCCGCGCGGACAGGACCACGGTGTCACCGGCCCCGAACGGCGGGAAGCGCCGCTCGCCTCGGGCCAGCTTGGCCAGGGCCGCCTTTTCCTCCCCCTGCCCGCCGGTGCAGACCAGGGCGACCTGTGTCCGGTCCAGCCCCTTCAGGTGGGCCGGTTCGGCCAGCGGCACGGGCACATGGTCCAGCATGCCCAGCGCGCGGGCCGTCTCGTCGCAATTGCGCATGGAACGGCCGGCCAACGCCACATGACGGCCCGCGGCCACAGCCGCTTCAACCGCCGACGACACGCGCGCCACATTCGTGGCGAAGCAGCAGATGGCGACCTGACCCTTGCGGCTGGCGAACAGCCGGTCGAAAGCGCGTCGTACCTGTGCTTCGGACGTGGCGGGCAGGTCCTTGTGGGCATTGGTGCTGTCGCACAGCATGGCCAGCACGCCGTCATCCCCCAGCCGGCGCAGCGCGTCGAGATCAGTGGGTTGGCCGATGCGCGGGTCCGTATCGAATTTCCAGTCGCCGGTATGCAGCACGGTGCCCGCCCCGGTATCGATGGCCAGTGCCACCGGTTCCGGGATGGAATGCGTCATGCGGATGGATCGGATGTGGAATGGCCCCACATCGAACGCCCCGCCCACCGGATAGGCATGCAATGCCACCTTCTCCAGCACGCCCGCCTCGTCCAGGCGGCGGGTGATCAGGCCCAGCGCGAAGGGCGTCGCCCAGATGGGGCAATCGATCCCCTGCGGCCAGAGCCGGTCGATGGCGCCGATATGGTCTTCATGGCCATGGGTGACAACCAGACCCAGCAGGCGGTCGCGGATGGGTGCCAGGAAGGCCGGGTCGGGAATGATGCAATCCACCCCCACAACCCCCTGATCGGGGAAGGCGATGCCGGCATCGACCAGCAGCCAGGCGCCGTCATGGCCGTAAAGCGTCCAGTTCATGCCGATGCGGCCCAAGCCGCCCAGGGGCACGACCAGCACCTCGCCCTGCCCCGGCACGGGCCAGCGGCGATCAAATTCAGTATAGCGGTGAAAGGGGATGACCGTGGCATCCGCCAAGTCTGTCGCCGCGGGGGCCCCGATGCGGGGGGAAGCGGCGGCGCTTTCGTCCAAAGCGCCAGAAATTTCTTCTCTCATGTGCAGGTATGATTCTGCATTGCAACATGAAAGTCAAAGGGTGCCAACGCGGGGCAGGCATCGCCTTATGGCGGGTGTTGCGCTCGCAACCACCAAAAAGAACCCCCGCCCTGGATGAAGGGCGGGGGAGCAGGTGGCATGCGCATCTGCGCGATGCCGGGAGGTTGAGGGGGAAAGAGGACAGTCCGGCTTTAACGGGCCAGCCAGCCGCCATCCACGGGAAGGGTGACGCCGTGGATATAGTCGGCTGCCGCGGAAGCCAGGAACACGGCCGCCCCACCCAGATCCGACGGTGTCCCCCAGCGGCCGGCGGGGATACGGGCCAGGATGTCGCGGTTGCGGTTCTCATCGGCGCGCAGCGCCTCGGTATTGTTGGTGGCGAAATAGCCGGGGGCGATGGCGTTCACATTGATCCCCCTGGCCGCCCATTCATTTGCCAGAAGCTTGGTGACACCGGCGATCCCGCTTTTCGACGCGGTGTAGGAGACGACGCGGATGCCGCCCTGGAAGGACAGCATGGAAGCGATATTGATGATCTTGCCGCCAGACCCTTGCGCGATGAAATGCCTCGCCACGGCCTGGGACAGGAAGAAGGGCGTCTTCAGGTTGACGTCCAGCACATCGTCCCAATCCTGTTCGGAAAAATCCAGCGCATCGGCGCGGCGGATCGTGCCGGCATTATTGACCAGAATGTCGATGCGCCCGAAGGCGGCGGCCACCTTGTTCACGATATCGGCGATCGGCGCGCCCGTTCCCAGATCGGCGGGCACGAACGCGAAGCGACCACCGACCCCCTCCACGGCAGCCTGGGTATCGCCGGGCGTCGACCGGCCGACGGCCACGATGGCGGCGCCCGCCCCGGCCAGTGCCAGTGCGATTCCCTGGCCGATGCCGGTATTGGCACCGGTGACAACAGCCACCTTGCCGGAAAGGTCGAAGGGATGGGTCATGACTGGAGTTCTCCCGCTGGCAGCCGTACTCTTCAACGCAACTGGCAGATATCGATGACGTTCATGTCGGTATAATCGAGATTCTCGCCGCCCATGGCCCAGATGAAGGAGTAGTTGGCGGTGCCGCTGCCCATATGGATGGACCAGGGCGGCGACATTACGGCTTCCCCGTCGCCAACCACGATGTGGCGGGCAGCCTCCGGCTCGCCCATGAAGTGGAACACGCGGTTGTCACCGGGAAGGTCGCAATAAAGGTAGACCTCCGACCGGCGATCATGCAGGTGCGGCGGCATGGTGTTCCAGACGGAACCCGGCTTCAGCATGGTCAAACCCAGCAGCAATTGCGCCGACTGACAGGTTGCCGGCACGATATACTGATAGATCGTGCGCTCGTTGCTGGTCTCCAGCGCGCCGCGATCCAGCGCGACCGCATCCTTGATACCGATCTTCCTGGTGGGAAAGCTGGCATGGGCCGGTGTGGATACCAGATAGAACCGGGCTGGATTGCCGGCATCGGCTGAGTCGAAGGACAGATCGGCCGCCCCCATGCCAACATAAAGCCCGTCCTTGTTGCCCAGTTCATGCACGGTGCCGTCGACCGTGACGCTGCCCGCCCCACCGATATTCACGATGCCCAGTTCGCGCCGGGACAGGAACGGGTGGCCGGCTGCCGATGCCGGTTCCGTCTGGCGCGGCAGGTCCAGCGTGCCGGACACGGGCGTGGCGCCGCCGACGATGAAACGCTCATTGTGGCTGTAATTCAGCACCACCTTGTCGGCCACGAACAGGCCCGTCATCAGGTAGCGGTCGCGCAGATCATCGTTGCTGGCGCCCTGCATCATCACGGGATGGGTGGCGTGATAGGTCTTGGCAAACATGGGGCTTCCTCCCGCTATATTCGTCATTAACTGTGAGGGACCCGCCAGGCGGCAGGCCTTCCCCCCTCAGCGATGGGTCAAAGCTTGTAGGCGCGCTTGGGCAGATTATAGGCGAGGTCGACGGCGACTTCTGCCGCATCGTCCTCGTGCAGGCGGTGTTCGGCCACCATCCGGGCCAGGAAGGCGCTGTCGACACGGCGCGCGACGTCATGGCGGGCCGGAATGGACAGGAACGCGCGCGTGTCGTCGTTGAACCCGACGGTATTGTAGAATCCGGCGGTCTCCGTCACCTGCTCACGAAAGCGCATCATGCCTTCCGGACTGTCATGGAACCACCAGGAGGGGCCGAGCTTCAGCACCGGATAATGGCCGGCCAGCGGCGCCAGTTCACGCGCATAGGTCGTTTCATCCAGGGTGAACAGGATGATCGACAGGCGCGGATCATTGCCATACCGGTCCAGCAGCGGCTTCAGCGCCCGGATGTAATCGGTGCGCGACGGCACATCGCCGCCCTTGTCGCGGCCGAACCTGTCGAAGACCTGGCCGTTGTGATTGCGGAAGGCACCGGGATGGATTTGCATGACCAGTCCGTCCTCGATGCTCATCCCCGCCATCTCGGTCAGCAACTGGCCCCGGAAAACCTCTGCCTCGGTAGGGGTGAAATCCCCTTTCAGCACCTTGCGGAACAGCTTTTCCGCGTCAGCTTGAGAGAGATCGGCCGTGTTGGCCGTAATGTGGCCATGGTCGGTGCTGGTGGCGCCGACGGCCATGAAATCGCGCCGGCGCTTGCGATGGGCGTTCAGATAGCCCTTCCAGTCATGCACATCCTCCCCCGTCACCTCGGCGAAGAGGTGGAGCGCGGACTGGAAATCCTCATGCTCGGGATCGACGACGGGGTCGGGACGGTAAGCGGTGACAACCCGGCCGGGCCAGCCGCTGGCACGTATGGCGTGATGATGGTCCAGCGTGTCCGTCGGCGATTCCGTGGTGGCCAGCAGTTCGATGTTGAACCGGTCGAACAGGGCGCGGGGCCGGAAAGCGTCGGTCTTAAGCGCGGCATCGATCGTATCGTAGTAAAGATCGGCCGTGTCGGCAGAAAGGGCCACTTCCATACCGAAGACATGCACGAACACATGGTTCAGCCACAGCCAGGACGGCGTGGCGCGGAACAGGTGGAAGTTGCCGGCGAACAGACGCCATGCGGCCCGCGGATCGGCCTTGGACGGGCCGGACCGGTCCCCCACCCCGATATCCCCCATGGCGATGCCCTGGCTGTAGAGCATGCGGTAGAGATAGTGGTCAGGCGCCAGAAGAAGCTGCGTGGGGTTGCCGAAATGGGCGTTGCCCGAGAACCAGGCCGGGTCCGTATGGCCGTGCGGGCTGATGATCGGCAGATCCCGGATCAGGCCATAAAGCCGCCGCGCGATGGCGCGCGTGCCGGGATCGGCGGGAAACAGGCGATCATCATGAAGGGCCAGGGGTTTGGGCATGTTCCGGACTACCTTGGACACGAACCGTTGGCGAGGGTGAGCACCACCCCGGCACTATCTGCGGCACTCCATTGTGGTAACCGGTGTCATATCGAATTTCAACAGGATTGTTTGGTAGCCTGCCGAAAGCACAGGCCAGGCAACGGATCATAGGATACCGATACCAATGACACACGGTTACCGCTGTGGAGCAGCATGCCCGGCGCTGCGGCCATGAAAGCCCGTGCCAGTCGCACCAGCAAACTATCAACGAACATCATGTGTTATTTTTCCAACAACACATGGCAGGAACGTGAATTATCCGGTTGTGCGTGCCGGGCCGTCGTTTCACCCTTTGCGCAAAGCAGCAATCGGGGCAGGATCGGACAGAAGCCACCCGGAATGGCCGTCCGGCATGTCAGGACAATGGATCGGATATTGACGCAGCAGGCAACGGGCGCCCCACCCGCATCGATGGTGCGGTTGTCGGGCATCGCCAAGATTTTTCAAAGCAAGGACGGTACGCCGGTCGCCGCGCTGGATGGGATCGACCTAGATATCCCCCATGGCGGCATCACGGCCATCGTCGGCCCCAGCGGGGCGGGCAAAAGCAGCCTGTTGCGCGCCGTCAACATGCTGGAACGGCCGGATGCCGGCCGCGTCGTGGTGGACGGGACGGACCTGACCATGCTGGACGAGCCGGCATTACGCCGTGTGCGGCAATCCATCGGCATGATTTTCCAGCATTTCAACCTGCTGGCCAACCGGACGGTGGCGGGCAATGTTGCCCTGTCGCTGGAACTGGCCGGCTGGAACCGGGACCGTATCGGCCCGCGCGTGGCCGAACTGCTGGCTCTGGTCGGGCTGACGGAAAAGGCGGGCCAGTACCCGGCGGCCCTGTCGGGCGGGCAGAAGCAGCGCGTCGGCATTGCCCGCGCGCTGGCGCCCAGCCCACGCCTGCTGCTGTGCGATGAGGCGACATCGGCCCTGGACCCGGAGACGACGCGGCAGATCCTGGCGCTGATCCGGCGCATCAACCGCGAACTGGGCCTGACCGTCCTGCTGATCACGCATGAGATGGGCGTGGTCCGCGAAGTGGCCGATCAGGTCGTGGTGCTGGAAGCCGGCCGCATCATCGAACAGGGGCCGGTGGCCACCGTTTTCGCCCACCCGCGCCATCCCACCACGCGCCGCTTCCTGTTGGGGGAGACGGGAACGGCTTTGCCGCCGGCACTGGCCACACGCCTGTCATCCGCGCCGGTGCAGGACGGGGCCGTGCTGATACGCCTGCATGCCGTGGGCGGGCTTGCCGCCTCCCCCCTCCTGTCCGATCTGGGGCGGATGGGGATCGGGGTGCGGCTGGTGGCCGGGCGCGTGCAGTCCCTGGGCGACCAGCCCTTCGCCGGCCTGGTCGCGGCACTGACGGGACCAGCCGGCGGCATCAATGACGCCATCCATCAATTGCGCGCCCAAGGGGCGGAGATCGAGGTTCTGGGCCATGTCGCCACAGATGCTGTCACTGCTGTCTGACGCCACCGTGCAGACATTGGTCATGGTGGCCGTGGCCGGCAGTCTGGCCACGCTTGCCGGGGTTCCGCTGGGCCTGTTCCTGGCCCTGTCCGGTCCCGGCGACCTGATGCCCCGCCCTGCCCTGCAACGCCTCTTGGGGCTGGTCGTGAATGCCGCGCGTTCCACCCCCTTCATCATTCTGGTGGTGGCCATCGTGCCGCTGACCCGGGCGCTGACCGGAACATCCATCGGGACGGCAGCGGCCACCGTGCCCCTGACCCTGGCCGCCATTCCCTTCATCGCGCGCGTCGTGGAAGCCGCCGTGCGCGATGTCGATCATGGATTGCTGGATGCCGCCCGCGCCATGGGCGCGCGGCCGGGCCAGATGGTCACCAAGATCCTGCTGCCCGAGGCACGGGCCGGCATCGTGCGCGGCCTGACCCTGGCCGCCGTCAACCTGGTCGGCTATTCGGCCATGGTCGGGGCCGTGGGGGGTGGCGGCCTGGGCGATCTTGGCATCCGTTATGGCTATCAGCGCTTCATGCCGGAAATGATGCTGGCCGTCGTGCTGATCCTGATCATCCTTGTACAAGCCCTGCAATCGGGCGGCGAGGCGCTGGCCCGCCGCCTGGACAAGCGCAACCCCGGCAATTGAGGACCTTTCCCATGCGCATTCCCGCCCTGCTGGCCCTGGCCGCCGCGTTGATCCTGTCCCCCGGTGCCGGGGCGGAAACCATCCGCGTCGGCGTTTCCGCCGGTCCGCATGCCCAGATCATGGAAAAGGTGAAGGAACAGGCCAGGGCTGACGGCCTGGACATCCGCATCCTGGAATTCAGCGACTATGTCGTGCCGAATGCCGCCCTGGACAGTGGCGACCTGGAGGCCAACAGCTTCCAGCACCAGCCCTATCTGGACAACCAGATCGCCGACCGGCGTTACAAGCTGGTGGCCGTCGGCCAGACCGTGACCTTTCCGCTCGGCCTGTTCTCCAGCAAGGTCAAATCATTGGACATGCTGCCCCGCCGGGCCCGGATCGCCATTCCCAACGACCCGACCAATGGCGGCCGCGCCCTGCTGCTGCTGGCCCGCGAAGGGCTGATCGGTCTTGATCCCAAGGTTGGATTAAAGGCAACCGTGCTGGACATCACCGACAATCCGCGGCGGCTGGACATCATCGAACTGGACGCCGCACAATTGCCGCGCAGCCTGGGTGATGTGGATGCCGCCGCCATCAATGGCAATTACGCGCTGGAAGCCGGGCTGGACCCGATCCGCGATGCCATCGCACGCGAACCCGCCAACGGCCCCTATGCCAACATCATCGCCGTGCGGGAAGCCGACAAGGACAAGCCCTGGGTGAAGAAACTGGTCGCCGCCTACCATTCCGAGCCCGTGAAGGCCTATATTGAGGAAACCTTCAAGGGGGCGCTGGTGCCGGCCTGGTAAGGTGACGTCCAGGGGAAAGGCCCTTGCCTTTCCCCTGGACCGGGATCACACGCCCCAGGCGCCGCAGAAGCCTTTGGGCAGACCGGCATCGGGGGTGAAGCCGTACATTTCCGTATCCGGCAAGGCCTGCTTCACCACATCGCGCACCGCCAGCAGCTTTTCCAGGTCGATCCCGGTGTCATAGCCCATGGCGGCCAGCATGAAGGCCAGATCTTCCGTCACGATATTGCCCGACGCGCCCGGCGCGAACGGGCAGCCACCGATACCGCCCAGGGAGGCGTCCAGCGTCGTGATCCCTTCATCCAGGGCGGCCAGCGCATTGGCCAGGCCCAGGCCGCGCGTATTGTGCAGATGCACGCCGGAACAGGCATGATCGCCCACCACGCCACGCACCGCGCGGATCATGCGCTTCAATTGCGCCGGGTTGGCGTAGCCAGTGGTGTCGGACAGGCCGACCTCGTCACAGCCGGCCTTCATCAGCGCCTCGGCGATTTCCAGCACCTTGGCCTCCGGCACCACCCCTTCCAGGGTGCAGCCGAAAGCAGTCGACAGGCCGCCTTCGAATTTCGGGCGGTTTTCCGGCGGCTGCGCCTTGATCAGTGCCGCGATGGCCGCCGTCTCCTCCAGCATCTGCGCGTGCGTGCGCCGCACATTGCGCAGGCTGTGGGTTTCCGACACCGACAGCGGGATGGTGATCTTATGGGCACCGGCCGCCACGGCGGCTTCCGCGCCGCGCAGGTTGGGCACCAGCACCGCCACGGTCAGGCCGGGGATGGTCCGGGCATAGGCCACGATCTCCGCCGTGTCGGCAAGCTGCGGCAGGATCTTGGCCGGCACGAAGGAGCCAACCTCGATCTCCCGCACCCCTGCCGCCGCTTCCGCCGCGATCCAGGCCTTCTTGGCTGCCGTCGGCATGATCGGGCTGATGCTCTGCAGCCCGTCGCGGGGACCGACCTCGGAAATCTCGATGAATGTGCCCGCCATGATCAACCCTCCGCCTGCACGATGATGCCCCGCGCCGTCAGATCGGCGATCCGGTCGCTGCCATAGCCCAGTTCGGCCAGGACTTCGGTTGAATGTTCACCCGGCTTGGCCAGATCACGCACCAGGGCCGGGCGCTGGCCATCCAGTTCCACCGGCAGGGCCGGCAGGCGGATCGGGCGGTCATCGCCCGGCAGGTGCATATCCAGCAGGCCGCCGGATGCCGCCAGATGCGGGTCTTCGAACAGATCTTCCGGCCGGTTGATGGGGGCGAACGGCAGTCCGATCTCCTCCAACCGGGCCAGCAGCTCTTCCTTGGTAAAGGTCTTGAACAGTTCCTGCACGCGCGGGATGATGCGGTCGCGCGCCTGTACACGGCCATTATTCTTGGCCAGTGTCTCGTCAGCGGCGAAATCATCCAGGCCGAACGCCTTGCAGAAGCCGACCCACTGACCATCGGTGACGACACCGGCAAAGACCGTCTGCTCGTCCTTGGTCTGGAACTGGTCATAGATGGCCCAGGCGGAGATGCGCACCGGCATGGGGCGGGCCGCCGTGCCCGTCACCACATATTGCGCCATATGCTGACCGACCAGGAACACGCAATTCTCGAACAAAGCCGACTTGACTGTCTGGCCACGGCCCAGCGTGCCGCGCTGGATCAGGGCTGCCAGCACGCCGATCACACCGAACAGCCCGCCGATCACGTCGATCACCGAGGCGCCGGCACGCAAGGGGCGGCCCGGCGGGCCGGTCATATAGGCAAGCCCGCCCATCATCTGCGCCACCTCGTCCAAGGCTGCGCGATGTTCGTAGGGGCCGGACAGGAAACCCTTGGCCGAGCAATAAACCAGGCCGGGATTACGCGCCTTCAGCGCTTCCTCGCCAAAGCCCAGGGCCTCCATGGCGCCGGGGCGGAAATTCTCGATCAGGACATCTGCCTTGTCGATCAGTTCCAGGGCGATGGCTTTGCCTTCCGGTGATTTCAGGTCAATCGACAGGCTGCGCTTGTTGCGGCCATACATGGGGAAATAGCCGGCACCCGATCCCAGCAGGCGGCGGGTATTGTCGCCGCCGATCGGTTCCACCTTGATGACATCGGCGCCCAGGTCACCCAGCACCATGCCGACCGTGGGGCCCATCACCATATGGGTGAATTCAATGACTTTCAGCCCGGCCAGCGGCAGGGGGGCGGCATTATCATTCTGCGACATGGCGCAACCTCGGCAATCGGATGGTTCAGAAAAAAAGCCACGGATGGCGCGCGCGATAGGCGCCTTCGAATGACTGGATGGTGGGCAGGCGCTTCAGGGTGACGCCGATGGCGTCCAGCCCTTCCAGCAGCATTTCCTTGTCGGCCGGCGGGATGGTGAAGGGCAGTTCCGTCCCGTCCGGCGTGCGCACGGTCTGCGCCGCCAGATCAATGGTCAGGATCTGCGGGTCTGCTTGTTCCACCAATGCGACGATCGACGGTTCCGGCAGGACCAGCGGCAGGATGCCGTTGCGTACACAATTACCCTGGAAAATGGCGCCGAAACTGGGGGCGATGACGCAGCGCACGCCATAATCCTGCAGGGCCCAGACCGCATGTTCACGCGAGGAGCCGCAGCCGAAATTGGGCCCGCCCATCAGGATGGGGGCCTTGCGGTAGGGCTGGCGGTTCAGCACGAAATCCGGATTTTCCACACGGGCGGCCACATCGCTGTAGCGCCAGTCGGCGAACATGCCCTCCCCCAGCCCTTCCTTCGACACGCGCTTCATCTCCCGCGAGGGAATAATGGCGTCGGTGTCGATATTGGCGCGGAACAGGGGGGCGGCAACGCCGGTCAGTCGGGTGAATTTTTCCATGGCTCAAGCCTCCCCCAGGCGACGCGGATCGGCGATATGGCCGGCAATGGCGGATGCCGCCACCGTCACGGGGCTGGCCAGATGCGACCGGGTCCCCGGCCCCTGCCGGTTTTCGAAATTGCGGTTGGTGGATGTCACCACCCGTTCGCCCTTGCCGAAATGCTCCCCACCAGCAAAGAAGCACATGGAACAGCCGCTTTCCCGCCATTCAAAGCCGGCTTCCTGGAACAGAAGGTGCAGGCCCTCGGCCTCCGCCGCCGCCTTCACCTGCATGGAGCCGGGAACGCAAATGGCGCGCACGCCCTTGGCCACCTTGCGCCCCTTCAGGATCGCGGCGGCGGCGCGCAGGTCGGACAGGCGGCTGTTGGTGCAGCTTCCGATAAAGGCGCCGTCGATGGGCAGGCCGATCAGACTGTCACCGGGGGCAAGGCCCATATATTCCAGCGCCCGGCGCTGGGCCTGGGCGGCCACGGGATCGGCGATGCCTGCCGGGTCCGGCACCTGGCCCGTCACCGGCACGGCATGTTGCGGGCTGGTGCCCCAGGTGACGGTGGGCGCGATATCAGCGCAATCGACCCGGATTTCCTTGTCGAAAACGGCATCCGCGTCACTGGTCAGGCTCTGCCAGTCGGCCGCCGCCTGTTCCCACAAATCGCCCGCAGGTGCGAAGGGCCGGCCCTTCACCCAGTCGATGGTCTTGGCATCCGGCGCCACCAGCCCGGTCCAGGCGGCGAATTCCACCGCCATGTTGCACAGGGTCATGCGCGCTTCCACCGACAGGGCTTCCACCGCCGGACCGGCAAATTCAATGGCATAGCCGGAACCACCACCGGCCCCATGGGAAGCGATCAGGTGCAGGATCATGTCCTTCGCGCCGACGCCCGCCGGCAAGGCCCCCTCAAACCATACCCGCATGGTGCGGGGCCGTTTGACCACCAGTGTCTGTGTCGCCAGCGCGTGCGCCGCCTCGGTAGAGCCAATTCCCCAGGCCAGCGCGCCCAGCCCGCCCTGGGTGCAGGTATGGCTATCCGGGCAGACCAGCGTGGCACCCGGCAGGGCGATGCCCTGTTCCGGTGACACGACATGCACAATGCCCTGGCGATTATCGCCAATATCGAAGATGCGGATGCCGGCTTCCGTCGCCGCCTCCCGCGTTTCCCGGATGAAGGCGATGCCACCGGGCATTGTCGTCTCGTCCCCCCTACCAGGGAACGTATCGACAATATGGTCCATGCAGACGAATGCCCGGTCGGGATGGCGCACGGGCCGCCCCTGCTCCTTCAGGCCCTTCAGGGCCATCGACCCCGTGCGCTCGTGCAGCAGCACACGATCGATATAAAGCAGGTCCGTCCCGTCGCCCAGATCGGCGACACAGTGGCGGTCCCACAATTTCTCGATCAGCGATTGCCCCATACCCGTTCCCCTTGAACTGCCAACCGGCGGATCGATCCCGCCGTGGGATGATCCCCTTGCGACTTTATAATGACCTTAAAGCATATAATGATCTATTGTTAGGTCATTAATACAACAACCATGATTTGTCACGTTCTTCAAGTCTCTTCCGCGAAGGCCGACAGCGGCAGCGGGCGGCCCGTCTGGGCAATCAGGGCCTGACGACGGAAGAAGCGGGTATAGCCATCAAGGCCCATGCGCGACGGCCCCAGGCCGCTCTCCCGAAAGCTCTGCTTGGGAGCCTCATGGAAAAGCGCGGTCAGGGCGGCATCGTTCAGGCTGACGGCACCGGCCACCAGACGGCGGGCCAACGCCGCCGCCCGGTCCAGGTCGCCCGCGAAAACCGCAGCCGACAGGCCATATTGGCCATCATTGGCCAGGGTGATGGCCTCCTCTTCACTGTCGAACGGCATGACGGGCAGCAGCGGGCCGAAGGTTTCCTCCCGCATCACGGCCATGTCGTGCGTGACATCGACAAGGATGGTGGGCCGCAACCACAGCCCGCCATGATCTTCCACTACCCCGCCGCTCAGCACGCGCGCGCCCTGATCGACGGCATCACGGATCTGATGCTCCAGTATCTCCGCCTGACGGGCAAAAATGATGGGCCCCAGTTCCCCCTTGGCACTGCCGGGTACGTTCAGGCGCACCGCTTCCGCCTGTTCCACCAGCCAACTCAGGAAATCGGCATAGAGCGGCCGGGCGACATAGATGCGTTCGATCGACTGGCAGGCCTGACCCGTGGCCAGCACCGATCCCCGCAGGGCCGCCGTGACGGCGGCGTCCAGGTCCGCGTCCGCCAGCACGATCAGCGGGTCCTTGCCCCCCAGTTCCAGGAAGCTGGGGATCAGGCGGCCGGCCGCCTGCATCGCCACCTTGCGGCCCGTGCTGACGGACCCGGTGAAGCAGACGCAATCCACGGCATCGACCAGCGCCTGCCCCGTGCCCCCGCCGCCCAGCACCAGGGCCAGCACATCGCCCAGCCCGGCAGCGGCCACGGCATCGGCCAGCGGGCGGGCAAAGCGCGGCGTCACTTCCGACGGCTTGATCAGCACCGCACTGCCGGCCAGCAACGCCGGAATGGCGTCGATCAGCGACAGGGTCAGGGGAAAATTCCAGGGACTGATCACCCCGACCAGATCATAGGGCACCCAGTTGGGCGCATGCCGGATGGCAGGATTGGCGCGGCCCTGCACCCAGCCTTCGGGCAACAGGCCGGGCGTGGCGGCGATCCAGCCCCCGATGGCGCCCCGCACACCGTCCAGTTCCATGCGCGCAATGCGCTGCCGGCCGGTATCGGTCGCCAGCGCCGCGACAATGGCCTGTCCATGATCACCCAGGGCCGTGGCGAAGCGGGCCAGGGCCGCGGCGCGCCCTTCCAGCCCCAGCGCGCGCCATTGCAGCTGGCCCGCGCGCAGGTGCGCGGCAACGGCCATCACGGTTGCCGTATCGGCGCCATCGATATGATCATCGACCTTCCCCGTGCGGGGATTGCGGACCGGAATTTCCATGGCGCCCCTCCTGCTCTATTGATATAAAGTTATATCATTGGAAATTACGCCACGATAGACATATCGCGCAATGCCCGGCCATGCAGTCGGGGCCATGCCGACCAAGGAGATGCCGATGACATCCACCCCTGCCGCCTACATGGCCCTTGCCCTGCAGGTGACCTGTCAGGCCGTGAACAATTGCCCCGACAAGGCGACGGCCCGGACACGGATGCTGGCCAGCATCGCGCGCATCCGGGCACAGGTGATCGCGTCGAAGCGGTTCATCGGTCCCGATGTGCGGCTGGTGGTGCTGCCGGAATATTTCCTGACGGGCTTTCCCATGGGGGAAAGCCCGGCCGAATGGGCGGACAAGGCGGCGCTGGACCTGGACGGGCCGGAATATGCGGCATTGGGGGAGTTGGCGCGGGCGGCAGACAGCTTCATCGCCGGCAACGCCTATGAGCGCGATCCGCATTTTCCCGGTCTCTATTTCCAGGCCAGTTTCGTGGTGGCGCCCGATGGCCGCGTCATCCTGCGCTATCGCCGTCTGATCTCCATGTTCGCGCCCAGCCCCTACGATGTCTGGGACCGGTATATCGATGTCTATGGCATCGACGCCGTCTTCCCTGTGGCGGATACGGAGATCGGGCGGCTGTCGGCCATCGCGTCGGAAGAGATCCTGTATCCGGAGATCGCCCGGGCGCATGCCCTGCGCGGCGCTGAGATTTTCGTGCATTCATCCTCCGAGGTGGCAAGCCCCCTGCCCACGCCGAAGAACGTGGCCAAGCAGGCCCGCGCCATCGAGAACCTTGCCTATGTGGTGTCGGCCAACTCGGCAGGCATTGCGGATATCGCCATCCCCGCCGCCTCCACCGATGCCGGTTCCAAGATCATCGATTTCCGCGGGCAGGTGCTGGCCGAAACCGGATATGGTGAAAGCATGACCGCCAACGCCACCATCGACCTGGGCGCCCTGCGTGCCTGGCGGCGGCGTCCCGGCATGGGGAACATGCCGGCCCGCCTGCCCCTTCCCCTGTTCGCGCAAGCCTATGCCGGCGCCCAGGCGCAATTGCGCAACGGCATGATCGGGCCGGACGGACAGGTGATCCCACCGGCCGGCCCCGCCTTCTACCGCGAGCGGCAAGCGCGGGTCATCGATGCACTGGACAAGGCGGGGATCATCTGAGATTGGCGGGTGGGCAGCGTGATCAGCCCACCCAGTCCCCCTCCACGGCCAGCACGCGCACAGTGGCCAGCCCCTGGCGCGCCTGCTTCAGCACGGCATAGTCGGGGCTGTCCCAGAACCGGCGCAGGGACGCCATGTCGGGCCAGCGGCTGACCAGGGTGACGGCACCATCATGGGCATCGCCCTCCAGCGCCACGGCTGGCCCCTTGCCGCGCAGAACATATTCGCCGCCATGACGGGCCACCAGTTCGGCGGCGGCCTTGGCATAGACGGCCACGAACCCTTCCCGGTCATGGATATGGGCGGTGATGATCATATAGGCAGGCATCATTTTGTCTCCGCATCGGCGGCGCGCAGGCTTTCCGCGCTGGGATAACGGCCAAGGGTCAGCAGCAGGGCGGCGCCGAACACGAACCCCACGCCGCCATAGATCAGGCCGATGTCGTAACTGCCGGTCTGCACAAAGATACGGCCGAAGGCCCAGGGGCCGAACCCGGCCCCCAGCGCGAAGAAGCCGTACATCATGCCGTAAATGGCACCATAGGCCTTCATGCCGTAATAGCGGCTGACCAGGAAGGCCATGATGTCATATTCCACACCGGCCGCGAATCCGATCAGGATCACGGAGAAGGCCGCCGCCATGGTGCTGACCTCTCCATGCGTCAGCAGCCAGCAGGCCAGGGCCGGCATGGCCAACAGCACAAAGGCCACGCCCGGCGCCCAGAACCGGTCGATCAGCCAGCCGCCCAGGATGCGCCCGGCAATGACGGCCGGCCCCATCAGGCTGGCGATCTGCACGGCCTGCTGCACATCCATGCCCTTGGTGCCCAGGATCTTCTCCAGGTTGGGGATGGGGCCGCCGACCGCGAAGGAAATGGGCACAAAGGCCAGGCCCAGCACCCAGAAACGGTAGCCGCCAATGGCCTGGCGCAGGCTAAGGCCCCCTTCCGCGCGCTTGACGGGCGCCCCCTTGGCCTTGACATCCGTGGTGTCGTGGAAGAACAGCAGGCCGACGGGCAATGCGATCAGCAGCGGCAGCAGCGCCAACCCGACATAGGCCACGCGCCAGCCGAACTCCCCGATCAGGAAATTGGCATAGAGCTTGGCGGCGGCACCGAACAGGCCCGTGCCCAGCAGGGCCAGCCCCAGCGCCAGACCACGGTTGGCGTTGAACCAGTTGTTGACGGCGCGGGTCCAGGTGATGGGCAGCGTGCCGGCACCCAGCGCCGCCATCAATATCCAGTTCGCATAGAACATCACGAGCGAACCGTTGGACAGCGCGAAACCCGCCAGCGTCAGCCCGAACAGGGCAACCGACGACAGGGCGACCAGCCGCACCCCGAACCGGTCGGCCAGCAGGCCAGCCACCGGACCGGCCACCAGGGCGCCCAGGGTCATGAACATCATGGAAACCATGATCTGGTCCACGCCCCAGCCGAATTCCTGGGACAGCGGCCCCACGAAGACGCCCAGCGTATAGATCGGGATGGGCGACAGGCCCGTGCCGATACCCAATGCCGAGGCCAGGACGACCCGCCAGCCTTCCCTGAATTCCGACCGATCGACCGACATCTGCGCCCCGGCTTAATTGGTATATTGATCGATCATTATTGCGGACAGAGAAGGCAAGCGGCAATGGGAAAGGGGTGAGGCGCTCCCCCTTTGTCCACTGTATGGTCAACGGCCCGGCGGGCGCTCATCCTACGCCTTCAACCGCCACCCGCGGCGCAGCAGCAGCCAGGTGACTGTTCCCAACACCAGGTTGGCCAGCAACAGAACGGCCGCCCCCGTCAGAAGGCTGAAATCGGCAGTGCCTATGAAGCCGGCGCGAATGCCGCCGATCATCATATGGAAAGGGTTCCAGTATGCGATCGTGATCCAGGGTTCCGGCAGCGTATCCAGCGCATAGAAGGTGCCCGACAGCAGCGACAAGGGCTGGATGACGAAACTGGTCACCGCCGACATATGTTCGAACTTTTCCGCCCAGATGCCGGTCAGAAGCCCCAACAGGCCCAGAAGACCCATGGCCAGCGTACCGAACAACAGCAACAGCAACGGTTCTCGCGGCAGCAGTGCTTCCGACCCCATCCACAGCACCATGACAAGCCATGTCGCCAGCCCGACCAGCCAGCCGCGTGTCATGGCCGCCCCGACATGCCCCGCGATGATGTCAGCGGGTGACAGGGGCGCCATCAGCATGTCCACGATGCCGCCATTGGTCTTGCCGGACATGATGGAGGACGAGCTGTTGGCGAAACTGTTCTGGATCATGCCCGCCGCAATCAGGCCCGGGGCCAGGAAGAACAGGTAATCCACCCCCAGTACTGCCGCCCTGCCCTGCGGGTTGACGATGGCGAACACGGCAAGCAGAACGATATTCATGAAGGCCGGCGCCCAGATGGTCTGGGCCTGAACCTTCATGAAGCGCTGCACTTCCTTGCGGTACAGGGACGTGACGGCCAGCCGGCGGCTTCGCCGCCCGGCAAGCTGGCCGAAAGCCAGGTCACTTACGCGCGTCGGTGTCATCCGTTGCCCTCTCCGTCCATTCTACCGGCATGGCCATCCGTCAGCCTTCCACAACCTCCACCAGCACCCCGTCGGGGGTACGCAAGGTGCCGGCACGACGGCCGGCATAATGCGCACCGGACCGCACGGACGGCGGCGTGATCCAGGGGCCGGGCACGCCATCCAGATCCGCGCGCAGCAGACTGACCATGGCGATACCCGCCGGCAGTTCACCCGCCACCTGCGGGCGCGGCACGGCCCCGGCCGGAAGCGTGTCGAACTCCAGGCAGACCAGGCCACGGGCCTTGGCCGTGCGCAGCCTGATCTTGTTGGACAACGGCAGGCCAAAGGCCTCGTTGATCAGGCGATAGCCGATTTCCATGGTCATGCGCGGTTCCACGGCCAGTTGCCGCTCAAACCAGGCGTATGTTTCGTCGGATTCCGAACAGCCCATCACCATGATGAAGATATGATCGATGGGGGCAGCCGGGCGCGGCAGACCGTTGCCCGGCACCTTGGACTTGATCTCCGTCAGGAAGCTGATCTCCCCGTCGGGTGCCCGGACCTGCATCGGATGGATGGTGGGTAGGCTTTCCATGGGCTTGGGCGGCCCGATCACATCGAAGGGAGAGGCATCCATGACAGCGCCCGTCGCGAACACGTCCTCCACCCCGATTTCCATGGCCGACCAGCCAAGAGAGCGCATGGGCACCGTTTCGGCCGGCGAGGTCCCCCGCACCAGCCGCAGGAATATCTCCACCCCCGATGCGGGCCCCAGCAGCACCTGTTCCCGTCCCGCCATGGCGGGTGCGCCCCAGCTTTCGGCCAGGGCGCGGTCGATGATCCCGGCCTCGATCCGGCGGTAGCCGAACCATTCCTGGTAAAGGGCTGCCGCACGCTCCGGATCGGCGACGGTCACAGTGGCGCTTCTGATGATACCCATGGCCGTGTTTCCCCCTGATGGCTGGTCTGGCAAGAAAGTGACAAATGAAAAAGCAGGGTCTTCCGGCCACCCGTGAGGGAAGCCGGAAGACCCCGAAGGCTGGCACATTCAGCCGGGTGACGGATCGGGGGCCACCTGGCACAGGCGAACCCCGCGATTGCCACCGGCAAACAGGCTGCCGAGCGCGGCGGGCATGGTTTCCAGCCCCTGGCTCGGGTCTTCGATCGGCAGCAGCACGCCCTGGTCGTACCAGGCACGCAACTGCCGTTCCGCCACGGGAAATTCCGCAGCGTGGTCCTGCACGAAGAAACCCTC
The DNA here is from genome assembly GCF_052474395.1 of Niveispirillum fermenti. NCBI lineage: Bacteria > Pseudomonadati > Pseudomonadota > Alphaproteobacteria > Rhodospirillales > Azospirillaceae > Niveispirillum > Niveispirillum fermenti. The sequence goes on from NZ_CP156679.1 coordinate 749,055, forward strand.
CATGCGGGACCGGTAGCGCAGAAGCCTTGTGTAGTTGGGCGGGCCGTAACGCTCGCCCGGCGCGTAATCCGTGGCGATCAGTCCGCAGATGATCACCCGCGCCCGCAGTGCCAGATGGTCCAGCACCGTGTTCAGGATGGTGCCGCCGACATTGTCGAAATAGACATTGATGCCGTCGGGGGCCAGTTCCCGCAGCCGCCCGGCCAGGTCCGCGCTGCGGTAATTGATGCTGGCATCAGCCTTCAGCGTGTCGCGCAACCAGGCACATTTATCGTCGCTGCCGGCGATGCCGATGACCCGGCCGCCCAAGGCGCGGGCGATCTGCACCGCAGCGGAACCGACACCACCCGCCGCCGCCGACACCAGAACGGTATCACCGGGCTGCACCTGCCCCACCTTGGTCAGGCCGAAATAGGCGGTCATGCCGGCCGCCCCCAGCGTGCCCAGATGCAGGCGCAGGGGCCAGACCGGATTATCGACCTTGTAGATGTCGAAGATCGTGCCTGTGGTGCCGTCGGGGCGCAGCAGGGCATAGTCCTGCCAGCCCAGGGAGCCGATGACGATCTCCCCTTCCCGGTAGGCCGGATGGCGGGAATGCCGCACGATGCCCAGCCCGCGCCCGCGCATCGGATCACCGATGCCAAGCTTGCTATGCATGCCGACGCCGCCCGTGATGTAGCTGCGCTGCGCCGGCGACGTGCCCAGAAGGATGACCTGAACCAGGATCTCCCCCTCCTCCGGAACCGGCATCGGGCTGGAAACCAGGTCGAAATTATGGTCGCCGACCGGTTCGCCATCCAGCGGCCGCCGGGCCACGCGCCATTGCCGGTTGAAGGTGGGCAGGTCCATCAGATGTCCCCTTCCCCACGTTCCAGCACCGCCAGTTCGTAATAGGTCTGCATGTAGCCGGTGACATGACCCTTCAGGAAGATATGGTCCCCGTCGGCCGTGACCCAGACATGGTAGGGCGGGTGTCGGTCGGTGCCCATGTACTCGTCATCCGTGTTGGCGCCGACCAGGAAATGCAGCGCCTGGAAGGTGCCGGCCTTCACGGTCAGTTCCTCTTCCCCGATGAAGGTCAGATTCAATTCCCGTGCCGTCACCAGCTTCGGCCCATCGGCACCGCGATGATGGGTGGAGCACATCAGGAAATAGGGGATGACCTGCCGGCCCGGCCCCTGGGAAAGGTCGAAGCAGCGGGTGGTCAGCGCATCGGCCTGGATCGGGTGCGTGCCGAAGAAGCAGGGCCGCTCCGCCAGCCTTATTTCCTGTGAGAAATGACCTTCCCGGACATTATAGCCGTGAGCACGGGCCATGCCGTCGCGGAAATCGAACCAGGTCGATCCGACGAAGGCGTCATCAACCGAAATCTGGACAAACCCGCCCATGGGGGTCCAGTCCGGGGCCAGGTTCGTGATGCTGTCACGCAGCACGCGCGGCGAATTCTCGTCGATGATGCAGGTGGCGCGCAGCGTGCGCCGCCCATCTCCATGCTTGGTGATCAGGAAAGTTTCGCCGCCGCGCCGCTTGCCTTCCATGCCAGGGCGCCGCGACAGATAGTCGATGCGTCCGCGAATGGTCGTGTGATCCAATCTTTCCTCCCGTTACCGAATGGTTGGGTCTGGTCAGCGCCGCGCATGATCGCGGATGAACTGGTGCAGCACGGCGCAGAAGGCGTCCGGCTCCTCGTCCGCGGCATCGACGCCGACATCGTCCATATGGACGAAGCGGGCATCGGGGAAGTCGGCCACCGCCTCCTTCGTCTCCACGTAATTGTGATCGCGCGGGCCGGCGAACAGCAGCGTCGGGCAGGTGACCCCCGCCGCCAGCGCGCGATGGTCGGTATGGCCCATGGCCTGGTAAAGCCACTCCCAATGCCGGCATTGCAGCAGGGCGATCATGGTGCGAACCGCCATGGCCTCGGTGAAGCAGTTGCGGGACGGATCGGCCATTTCCCGTCCGCTCATCTCCCAGCGTCGGACCCAATGGCCTTTCACCACCTCTCCCGCCCGGTCGAAGCTGCGGGGCCTGGCGCCGCGCAGCACCTCGCCATAGGCGCGATTGTCCACGTTGGGCCAGCCATAGGCCGAAAAGCTCAACACGCGCTCGCCCATCTGCCTCACCATCTGCGCGCCCAGCGAGGCGCCCAGGTGATGGCCCAGCACATGAAAGCGCTGGAATCCCAGCCCCTGCACCGCCTGGGCCAGATAGCGGCCATAGGCGGGGCCGTCCGGCTGGTGTGCGGGCAGGTCGGACTGGCCGCAGCCGGGCATGTCCAGCGCCACCGCGTGATATCCCAAGGCCGCCAGCCGCGGCAGGATGGGTTCCCACATGCTGGCCGCGTCCGATGTGGCATGCAGCAGCAGCAGGGGCACGCCGCGGCCGGCCGACAGGTAATGCATCTGCCCCTGTTCAAAATCGACATAGCCCCTGATCACAGGGATCTGCGTGCCGGTCATCTCACCCACTCCCGTTCGGCGAATTGCTGGTAGGCGGGGCGCTGGCGGCAGCAATCCAGCCAGGATGCAATGGCAGGCCAGCGCGTCAGATCGAACGCACTGCGCGCCAGCAGGTCCGCCGCCGCCGCGACATTCAGGTCCCCCACCGTGAAGGTCGGGCCCGCAAGATAGGGACCATCCGCCAGCGCCTTTTCCAGATGCCCGCACAGGGTTTCGTTCCGGGCGGCCAGTTCGGCCAGTTGTGCATGGTCGCGGCCTTCGGGTGGCCGATACATGTACTGGATGGTGCGGACCATGGCCGGCGGCTCGAACTCGGTGGCCGCCCACAAGGTCCATTGCAGGATACGGGCGACTGCGGCGGGATCATCCTGCGGCCAGAGGCCGGGGCCATACCGCCAGGCCAGGTAGAGGTTGATGGCATAGGATTCCGTCAGCGTGAACTCCCCGTCCCGCAGGGCCGGGATCTTGCCGGCCGGATTGATCTTCAGATAATCGGGCCTCCGGGTATCGCCGGTCGAATAATCGACCGGCTCCACCTGATGGGGCACATCCAGTTCCGCCAGCAGCCAGTAGTTCCGATGCGTGCGGGGGGCGAACTTGCCGAAAAGCGTGATCATTCCGTCTCCCCATCGCCGGAACCGCAGGCGGCCGGCGGCATGCCGTCAAAGCCCGAAGCGGACGCGGACCAGGAAGGTACGCGGCTCGTTCGCATAGGCCGTCAGGGCCGGCGACGTGGCGTTGGAAATCTGCAGGGTGGAGAAGGCGAAGGTTTCCTTCGTGATGTTCCGTCCTTCCAGCGACACGGTCAGGTCTTCGTCCCGGTTGGTCCAGGAAATGGTCGCGTTGAACAGGTCGTAGGCGGGGGTCGCCGTCAGCGGGATCGTGTTGGAAACGTTGTTGTAGAACTTCTCCGAATGTTCCCAGCTACCCGACAGGGACAGGGCACCATCCCTCACCCCGTCGATCGTGTAGACGAAGCCGGCATTGGACTTGAAAGGGATCACGCCCTTCAGGTCCTTGTCGCGGCAATCCACGATGGCGGTGTTGCCCAGCGAGCAGAGGAAGGATGACGTGTAGTCCCCGTCCAGGATGGCGGCCGAGGCATAGAGCTGCAGCGCCGGCGTCACCTGCCAGACCGGCTCCAGTTCGATACCGCGCACCCGCGCGCCGGCGGCATTGTTGGTCGTGCTGACCACCGTGCCGGGGAAGAACACGGGGAGATGCAAGCCCTTGTAATCAGCCTGGAACAGGGCCGCGTTCAGGCGGAACCGGCGATCGGGCGTGCTGAACTTGCCCCCAACCTCATAGCTCTTCACCGTTTCCGCGCCGTATGGCGAGGGTCGGCCGCGCTCTCCCCCGCCGATGATCGTGCCGGGGGAGATGGAGTTGAAGCCGCCGCTCTTGAAGCCTTCGGTAAAGGAGGCGTAGAAGAAGATGTCGCGATTGGCTGCCCAATCCAGGCTGACCTTGGGGGTCAGCTTCTTGAAGGTACGGCTGTCGGACTGCGGTTCGGGCACAAAGGCCGCGAAGGTGGGATAGAACTGCGTGAACTTGGCCTTCTCGGCGGTGTATCGCAGGCCGCCGGTCACACTCACGCTGTCGGTGATCTTGAAGGTGCCCTGGCCGAACGCCGCATAGGCATCCGTGGTGCGATCCTTGAAGGCCGGCGTGGTGTAGGGAGCGGTATCTTCCTGCTCGCCCTTCTCGTAAAAATAGAAGACGCCGCCCAGCATGCTGAACCGGTCGCTCTCATAATTGAGCGTCAGTTCCTCGGAAAAGAACTTGTCGGTGAAATTGTAGCTGATGCCGATCACACCGGCCGGCAGTTCCACGAAGGGCACGCCGGTCAGATTGTCCATATAGCCATAGGCCGTCGTCGACCGCAGGCTGAGCGCGTCGCTCAGGATGACGGAAAGATTGGCACTGGCGTTGTAGCTGTTGGTCTTCTGCGCGCGATATCCCGACAATTCCGTGGTGCGCAGGTCGCGGCCCGGCACAGCGTTGGGATTGGTCACGCCCGGCAGGACCGATACAGACGTACCGACCTGCAGGTCGCTGTGGTCACGCACATAGGAACCCGCCAGTTCCAGTTCCACATCCTCGTTCGGGGTGAACAGCAGCTTGCCCCGCACACCGACCGAGTTGCGGTCATTGATCTTGTGGTCGCCGATGGCCGGCGCGTCCATCACACCGTCGCGCTTGCGGACCACGGTGCTGAGCGACGCCGCCAGCCTGTCATCCACCAGGCCGCCGCTGACATAGCCGCGGAATTCCGTGGTGTTGTAGCTGCCCAGCGCCACGTCGCCGCCATAGGTCAGGTCGAAGCTGGGCTTGCGCGTCACGATCTTCAGCGCACCGCCAGAGGTGTTGCGGCCATATAGCGTGCCCTGCGGGCCCCGCAGAACCTCGATCCGTTCCACATCAAAGAAATCGAAGAACTGGTTCTGCGGCCGGGGCTGGTAAACATCGTCCACATAGATGCCGACAGCCGGATCATAGAGAACGCCGCCATTCTCCTGCCCGATGCCGCGCAGCACGATGCGGGCAATGTTGGACAGACCGGCCGCCGGCTGGATCAGCACACCGGGGATCTGGCTGTTCAGGTCGGAGACATTCATCACCTGGCGCTGGTCCAGCATATCGGCGGAAAAGGCCGAAACAGCGATGGGCGTGGTCTGGAGGCTGGAGGCGAACCGCTGCGCGGTCACCGTGATCTCTTCCAACTCATAGCTTGCGACGGGCACCACCGGCTCCGTTGCCGGCGCCTGCGCCATCACCGGAACCGCCAGGGGCGCCGCCAGGAAGCTGGCCGCGACCATGGTCGCGATGTCCCGCACACGCTTAGCGGATTGTCCCGTTGCGGAAGTTCGTTCCGACATCTCCCAAACCTTTCCTGTTTTGAAGTTCTGCCTGTCTGCGGCGACGGTCTATGCCGTCGGCGATCTTTTGTTGAAAGGTATATTATTATGCTTTTTATACCTCTACAAGCGCTTTTCGCAGCTAATTGATGGCTGACGGATCCACACGCACCAGCGTCTTGCCAAGGTTGTTGCCCTGAAGCAGGCGGTCGAACTGCTGGGGGGCCGTGTCGATCCCCTCGCTGACATCGCGCAGTTCGACCAGACGGCCAGCCTTGATATGCGGCGTGGCAAATGCCACCCATTCGGCCAGGCGCGGGAAGAAATCATAAACAACCAGACCCAACATATGGGCCCGCTTGCCGATGATGGTGCCGATGGGCATGGTCGGGCGCGGCCCGTCGGCATGGTAATGTTCGGCCAGGCCGCACAGAACCACGCGCCCGTAAATCCGCAAGCTGGACAGAACCGGCAGCAGGACCGAGGCGCCGACATTCTCGAAATGCACGCTGGGGCCGCCGCCCGTCGCCGCCGTCAGCGCCTTGATCCAGTCCGGCTGCCGATAGTCGATGCAGTCGTCAAACCCATAGACATCGCGGGCCTGTGCGCATTTTTCCGGCCCGCCGGCAATGCCCACCGCGCGGGCGCCCAGGATCTTCGCCAACTGGCCCGCAGTGCCGCCCACCGCCCCGGCCGCAGCGTCGATGGTGAAAACATCGCCCTGGGAAACGCGGGCAAGCTGGGTAACACCGGCCCAGGCCGTCAGACCCGGCGTGCCCAACAGACCCAGATGCACAGCCAGACCAAGGGACGGATCGACCTTGCGGGCGCCTGCCGCATCCATCATTCCGAACTCGCCCCAGCCGGCCTGACCGACGACATGGTCGCCCTTGGCAAAACGGCTGTCACCGGAAGCCACCACCTCGGCCACGCAATAGCCGGGCAGCGGTTCCCCCGCGTCGGGATGCGGTTCCCCCATATGCTGCCCGCGGATGGCCTGGCCCAGATAAGGGTCAAAGGTCAAATAAAGGATACGAACCAGCAGCTTCCCATCGCCCGGATGATCGGGCACGATACGTTCCACGATCTCGAAATGGGTGGGGACAGGCTTGGTTTCTATCCGGTGCTTCAGCACCACTTCACGGCTCTTCGGCATTTTCTACCTCTCAGCGGGAAAGCATGTTCGCGGACTGCGCCTGCTCTGCGGCCTCTGCCGCGATACGGGCGGCGCGGGCTGCACGCAAATGTATGGACATTTCAGACACGATTCGGGCGACGATGGGATCACGCTGTACGGCCTGCCAATAGCGTGCCAGCTTCGGCCGCGTCAGCAGGACCGACGGCGCATCGAAGAAGGGCAGGAAATCCAGCGTCAGCCAGATGGTGGGGACCAGCGTGCAATCGGCAAGCGTCAGACGGCCGGCAATGGCGTAGTCGCCGCCCGGCATATGATATTCCAGCCGGTCATACCCATCGGCCAGCCCCAACAGCGCGGCATCCACGGCAGCCTGATCGCGTGTCAGCGGGTTGCGGCTGCGGAACAGGATCGACAGATGGTTCAGCACCGAGCCGTCCGTCAGCCGGATCAACATCCGCATGCGCGCCCGGTCCAGGATGGTGTCGGGCTTCAAGGGCGGGTCGGGCTGCAGATCATCGAAATAATCCATGATCGCTTCGGATTCCTGCAGGATGAACCCATCCTCCAGCCACAGGGTCGGCACCCGTCCAAACCTGAACTCGGCCTTGAAATCAGGCATGTTCAAGGGCCCACGCGGCGGCACAAGCTCCACCTGCCGTTCCAGCGCCTCCCCCTTCGCATATATCGCCATACGCGCCCGAACCCCCCAGGCCGAGGAGCCCGTATTCAACATTCGCATTGTCATCCGCCATTTCCTGTCGACTGGCCTGCAAACTCGCATAAGATGGTCTAAAGTATATCTTTATATCTTGTAAAGGCCTATAATTATACCTTATGAACATGCTAGCTCGATCAAAGCGCACGGCGCAGGAGGATCATCGGTATGGCCATTCTCATCCCCGACACCCATGCCGGGCCATCGGTCGCCGAGCCTTCCGTTCCGCAGCGTGCTTCCACCAGGGCCTGGGCCGCCCTGATCATTCTGACCGCGGCCTATGCGGTGGCCTTTCTGGACCGGGTGATCCTGTCCCTGATGGTCGATCCGATCCGTCAGGACCTGCAGGTGTCCGATGCCCAGATCGGGCTTTTGCAAGGTTTCGCCTTCAGCCTCATCTATAGTGTGCTGGGGGTACCGCTGGGGCTGGCGGTGGACCGCTACAATCGTGTGCGTATCCTGATCGGCGGCATGGTGGTGTGGAGCATCGCCAACATGGCCTGCGGGCTGGCTGTCAATTTCAATGAATTGTTCATGGCCCGCGCCTTCGTGGGGGTAGGTGAAGCGGCCCTGGCCCCCGTCGCCGCGTCCCTGATCACCGCCTATTTCCCGCCTGCTCAGCGGGGAACCGCTTTCGGGGTATATGTGGCGGGCAATTCCATGGGGGCCATCATCGCGCTGATGCTGGGTGGCCAGTTGCTGGCCCTTTCCGCCCACCTGATCGACATGTTCCCGGCATTGCTGGGCGGCTATTCGCCCTGGCATGTGGTCTTCTTCATTACCGGCCTGCCCGGCCTGATGATCGCCGCCATCGTGCCGCTGATCATCAAGGAACCACCCCGCATCGTTGAGGTGCCAAGGGTCGCGCCGGGGATGAATGGCGCCGCCGCGGGCCGGCGGGTGCCCTATGCACTGCTGACCTGTCTCATGCTGGCCGGCGTGCTGGTGGCGTCCTGCGCCTATGCCATGATCAGTTGGTTTCCCACGCTGCTGATGCGGACCCATGATTTGTCGGTCCAGCGCACGGGCGTGCTGTTCGGCATGACCTCCATGGGCATGGGACTGATCAGCAGCCTGATCAGCGGTGCCGTCATCGCCTGGCTGATCCGCCGGGGGCGGCCGGATGCCCCCGTTCTGACCGGTATCGCAGCCGGTGCCGGCTATATCCTGTTCGGCATCTTCGCCTGCCTGACGGGTGATGTCGGGTTGGCGCTGACCGCCTCAGCCCTGGCCTCGCTACTGTCCAACTGGATCACGCCGTCGGTGCTGACGGCACTGACACGGGTGACGGCGGCCGGCCATGTTGGCCGGGTCGTGGCCATCTACACGATGCTGACGGGGCTTCTGTCCATGACCATCGGATCGGCGCTGCCGGGCCTGCTGGCCGACACCCTGTTCCCGACGCCGACGGGCATCGGCCAGGCTCTGGCCGTGGTGTATGGGGGATCGGCCGTGCTGGCGATCGTGCTGTTCCTCGTCGCCCGGCCTCTGTTCATTGCCGAACTGAAGCGGTCCGAGCCAGCCTGACGGACCGTTTATCCGAACTGTGGACTTGAAACCGTCCGGCGTGCCGCATACAGGTGGGAGATAACAGTAAACGAGGAAACGGAACCTGATGCAGTCCAAGGCCGGCCAGCCCCCTCACGTGGTGGGAGGCGATCGCAACAAGCTGTGGCCCCCGGTCGACGCCAGCCTGCCGACGCCGCTCTATCATCAGGTCTTCCTGACCTTGCAGGAGAAGATACGCCGCGGCGATTTCGGCGCAGATGGCCAGTTACCCAGTGATCAGGAGATCGCCGACCGGCTGGAGGTGTCGCGCATCACCGTGAAGCGTGCGCTACAGGAACTGGCGGCACGCAAGATGGTGGTGCGCGGCCGCGGGCGGGGCACGGTCGTCGCCCCCAACAGCGGCCTGCCCATTGTGCGGGGCTCATTCGACGGGCTGACCGATTCCGTGCTTGAATCGGGGTTCGGAACCAAGATCGATCTGCTGGAAACCACGTCCGTACCGGCATCGCCCAGCGTCGCGCATCGCATGGAAGTCAGCGTGGGAACACCCATGCACCGCAGCAAGTGGCGCCGCAGGATCGAGGGGCAGCCCTTCTCCTTCTTCACCTCCTTTGTCTGCGAATCCGTTGCCGAACGGTTCGGTGTCAATCAGGAGGAGACGCTGCCCTTCGCACTGGTGCTCCAAAGTCAGGGTTACGACCGGCTGATGAGCGGCCAGTGGATCTCCGCCACGGCAGCAGAGACGGAGGTGGCGGCCGTGCTGGCCGTGGATGTCGGCTATCCCGTGCTGCGGGTGGAACGGGTGATGCATGACGAGCAGGGTGACCCGATCCAGTACCTGATCGGCTTTTACCGGTCCGATCAATTCAACTGGTACATCCGCAGCGAAGGGCCGTTCGTCGGCACCGTGGTCAAGAAAATGACCGAAAAGGATTGAGGCGGATCAGATCCGGCCAGCCAGAGGGGCGGTGCAGCGATGGGAACCAGCAGCTTTGCTGGTGACACCCTGATTTTAATGTGATAATGCTATATTATTAAGTCATTTCCGGTGACGGCATTGTCCGTCCCTGGGACGGCCGGCCTGTTCCCCCCTCCCTGCCCGCCGCCCCTGTCTTTTCCGCGCCGAACGGTCCAAGGGATGCGCATGTCGTGGAGCGGCAGGGCCGGCCATGGAAAATGAACCGCGAGAGCCCACCACGATGCCCGGCCGGCGAGAGCTGGCCGGTTTCGCCGCCTTGGGCGTCGGCATGTTCATGGCCGTGCTGGACGTGCAGATCGTCGCCGCCTCCCTGGGCCCGATCCGGGATGGCCTGGGGGCCACCAGCGACGAGGTGAGTTGGGTTCAGACCAGCTATCTTATCGGCGAAGTACTGATGATCCCCCTGACGGGCATGCTGGTCCGGCTGATGTCAAGCCGCTATCTGTTCATGGTGTCCGCCGGCGGCTTCACCCTTGCCAGCCTGGGCTGCGCGCAGGCGACCAGCATGGATGCCATGATTGTCTGGCGCGCGATACAGGGCTTCATTGGCGGGGCCATGGTGCCGATGCTGTTCGTCGCCATCTTTCGCCTGTTCCCCGACGGAAGGCGCGGGGCGGCCATGGCGGCCGTCACCGTGCTGGGCACATTGGCGCCCACCATGGGACCGGCGGTGGGGGGCTGGCTGACGCACCAGTTCTCCTGGCACTGGCTGTTCCTGATCAACCTAGTACCGGGCGTGATCATCACGCTGGTCGGGTGGCGGGCCATCGCCTGGGACCGGCCGGACTGGTCGCAACTCCGCCATCTGGATGTGGCGGGAGTGGGACTGCTGGTCATCACCCTCGGCGCCGGCATTTATGTGCTGGAAGAGGGAACGCCCAAGGGCTGGTTCGATGATGATACGATCCGCTATGGCACCGTCACGGCCATCATGGGCGGCCTACTGCTGGCGTTGCGCCTGCGTATCGCACGCCATCCCGTGGTGCGGCTGACACCGTTCCGCGAACGCCTTTTCGCCGTGGGCGCCGGTTATTCGGCGCTGACGGGAGTGGGCGTGTTCGGGATGATCTTCCTGCTGGTCATGTTCATGGACCTGGTGCAGGGGCTGGATGCCATGACTATCGGGCTGGTCATGGGCCTGTCGGGACTGACGCAACTGGCCATGACGCCCCTGATGGGCTGGCTCACCGACCGGATGGACCCGCGTCTGATGCTGGGCCTGTCGCTGGTCTGCTTCGCGGCGGCCGGGTGGATCAACAGCGGTGTCACGCAGGATTGGACGGCAACCGACCATGTGGTCCCGCAGTTGCTGCGCGCCCTGGGGGTCACCTTCATCTTTCCGCCTGTCAGCCTGATCAGCTTCGCGCGGGTCGGCCCAGCTTTGCTGCCCGATGCCAGCGGCATCTTCAACCTTCTGCGCCTGCTGGGCGGGGCCGTCGCCATCGCCGTTCTGAACAGCCTGCTGCTTCATCGGCGCGACCTGCACATGGCCGCCGGCATCTCAGCGGAACGCGAAGCCACGGCCATGGCCTTCGCCGATGCCTTTGCGGGCCTGACGGTGCTGTTTACCCTCGCACTGCTGGTGCTGATATGCCTACGCCTGCCCCGCCTGTCGGCCGCGGCAGACAGGCCCGTATCACACTGATACCGTCGGCCTGAATGATTGGGCTTTGGCCACGCGCCACGTGCCGCGTGGCAGCGGTCGCCGCCGTACCTTCGGTCAAACATTTTGGACAGATTGGTATGACCAGGTGCGGGGACGGACGAGCAATCGAAAAAAGGGCGGCCCATTGCGGGGCCGCCCTTCATCCCTGTTCAACCGGTCCTGTTCAATTCGGGTGTTATCAGGCCCCGGGAGCCACCTGATTGGCACGATCGGAATAGATGTAGAGCGGCTTGGCACGCCCCTCCACCACTTCCTTGTTGACCACGATCTCTTCCACACCCGTCAGGCCGGGCAGATCATACATCGGGTCCAGCAAGATCGTTTCCATGATGGAACGAAGGCCGCGGGCGCCGGTCTTGCGCTCAATCGCCTTGCGGGAGATGGCGCGCAACGCCTCCTCATGCACCGTCAGCTTGACGTCTTCCATCTCGAACAGGCGCTGATACTGCTTGACCAGGGCATTCTTCGGCCTGGCCAAAATCTCGATCAGCGCCGTCTCATCCAGGTCATGGAGAGTGGCCAGCACAGGCAGGCGGCCGACAAATTCGGGGATAAGGCCGAACTTCAGCAGATCCTCCGGCTCGACCTCCCGCAGGATGTCGCCCGTGCGCCGCTCGTCGGGCCCACGGACATCGGCGCCGAAGCCGATGGAGGTGCCCTTGCCCCGCGCGGCGATGATCTTCTCCAGCCCTGCGAAGGCCCCACCACAGATGAACAGGATGTTGGTCGTATCCACCTGCAGGAATTCCTGCTGCGGATGCTTGCGCCCCCCCTGCGGCGGAACGGAGGCGACCGTGCCTTCCATGATCTTCAGCAGGGCCTGCTGCACACCCTCGCCCGACACGTCGCGCGTTATGGACGGATTGTCGGACTTACGGCTGATCTTGTCGACCTCGTCGATATAGACGATGCCGCGCTGCGCCCGCTCGACATTATAGTCGGCGGCCTGAAGCAGCTTCAGAATGATGTTCTCGACATCCTCGCCCACATAACCGGCTTCGGTCAGGGTCGTGGCGTCAGCCATGGTGAAGGGCACGTCGATGATGCGGGCCAGGGTCTGGGCCAGCAGCGTCTTGCCCGACCCGGTGGGGCCGACGAGAAGGATGTTGGACTTGGCCAGTTCCACATCATTGTGCTTCGCCCCGTGGGCCAGCCGCTTGTAATGGTTATGAACGGCCACGGACAGCACGCGCTTGGCGTGTTCCTGACCGATGACATAGTCATCCAGCACCGTGCTGATATCGCGCGGGGACGGCACACCGTCGCGGGACTTCACCAGCGTGGTCTTGCTTTCCTCGCGGATGATGTCCATGCACAGCTCGACGCATTCATCGCAGATGAACACGGTGGGGCCGGCAATGAGCTTGCGCACCTCATGCTGGCTCTTTCCGCAGAAGGAGCAGTAGAGGGTATTCTTGCTGTCGCCGCCGGTCGACTTGGTCATATGGGCTCCGTACATCACCGGATGGCGTATGGCCCCTGGCCCGGCTGGCCCTTGACCGATACGCCCAACCATCCCTCGCGGGATGTCTGTTCCAAGCGGGCCTTCCGCCATCTCCGGTCACCCTTGCCCTTCCTGTGGAAGGGGGACGGGCACACAGGGCCGACGATGGACGCCCTCTTGGAACCTATTCAACAACACGAAAAGCGGCGGGATCAATATATACTTGTTCGTCGCCGCTTCTGCTTTACGCCGCCTGGGTGAGGCCACCGGGCCGATGGGCGATCACCTCGTCCAGGATACCGAAGGCCTTCGCCTCCTCCGGACTCATAAATTTGTCACGCTCGACAGCCTTTTCAATGACATCCAGCGTCTGGCCCGTATGCGTGACGAAAATTTCGTTCAGGCGCTCGCGCAGACGCAGGATTTCCTGGGCCTGGATTTCGATGTCGGCCGCCTGACCCTGGGCGCCACCCGAAGGCTGGTGGATCATGATTCGGCTGTTGGGAAGCGAGAACCGCTTGCCCGGCGCACCGCCGGCCAGCAGCAATGCCCCCATGGAAGAGGCCTGACCCATGCAGATCGTTGCCACGGGGCAGCGGACATACTGCATCGTGTCATAGATCGCCAATCCCGCCGTCACATAACCGCCAGGGGAGTTGATGTAGAAGGAGATTTCCTTGGTCGGGTTTTCCGCTTCCAGGAACAGAAGCTGGGCGCAAACAAGGCTGGCGACGGCATCGTTCACGCCACCGACCAGGAAGATGATCCGTTCCTTCAGGAGTCGGGAATAGATGTCGTATGCCCGCTCGCCACGATTGGTCTGCTCGACCACCATAGGAACCAGCGCGTTCATCTGCGGCTCGATCATGATCCCTGCTTCGCTCCTAACCGGCAGCCGCGGGGCCTGGATTGGTCCCCGCGGTACTCAACGCTTTCAAGGTCGGCGTGGCCTCAGGCCGCCGCCTCCTCTTCCTCGTCCGGGTCGCGCATCAGCTCTTCGACCGACACGCTCACCTCGTTCACCTTAACCGTTCCGAGGATGAAGTCGACAACCTTATCCTCGTAGATCGGGGCGCGCAGGCTTTCGACGGCCTGCGGGTTCTTGCGGAAGAAGTCGAACACCTGCTGTTCCTGGCCCGGATAACGGCGGACCTCATCGAACATCGCCTGGTTCAACTCCTCACGGCTCACCGAGATATTGTTACGGCGGCCGATTTCGGAAAGGAGCAAGCCAAGACGCACGCGCCGGACAGCAATGTCACGATATTCGGCCTTGAGGGCTTCCTCGTCCTTGCCTTCATCCTCGGCATCCGCACCGCCGCGGGCCAGTTCGTCCTGCAGGCGCTTCCAGATCTGCTCGAACTCGATGTCGACCATGCCGGCCGGGACGTCGAAGCTGTGCAGCTCGGCCAGCTTGTCCAGCAGGGCGCGCTTGGCGCGCAGGCGCGACGTGGCGCCATACTCGCCTTCCATGCGTTCGGTGATGGCCTTCTTCAAGGCATCCACATCGTCGAAGCCGAAGGACTTGGCCAGATCGTCATTGATCTCGGCGTCCTTGCCGGCTCGCAGCTCCTTGACCCGCACCTCGAAGATGGCTTCCCGGCCGGCCAGCTCGGCAGCATGATACTCGGTCGGGAACGTCACCTTGACGGTCACGTCGCTGTCGGCCTTGGCGCCGACAAGCTGATCCTCGAAGCCGGGAATGAACGAACCGGAACCCAGCTCCAGCTCATAATCCTCGCCATTCATGCCCGCCCGCTTCTCACCATCGACGGAACCGTCGAAGTTGATCAGCAGGATGTCGCCCAGAACGGCCGCCCGATCCTCCTCGACCTTCTCGGTCGTGCGGCGGCCCTTGGCCAGGCGGCCCAGGCTCTCCGTCACAGCGTCATCGGCCACCGGGGCAACGGGCTTGTCGATCTCCACGGCGGACAGGTCAGCCGGCTCGATCTCGGGCAGAAGCTCGACGGCGACGGCGAATTCCAGATCCTGGCCGGGGTCGAACTTCAGAACCTCGATCTTGGGCTGCAGTGCGGGGCGCAGGTTGTTTTCGGACACGGCCTTCTGGGCGCCGTCATTGACCGCCTCTTCCAGCACCTCGCCCATGACCGACTGGCCATAGCGCTGCTTCAGGATCGGCATCGGCACCTTGCCCGGGCGGAAGCCAGGGATCTTCACGGTCTTGCCAACCTCGGTCAGCCGGGTCTGCACCCGCGATTCGATATCCTGGGCCGTGATGACGACCTTGAAGTCGCGGCGGAGGCCTTCAGCGCTGGTCTCGGTGATCTGCATGGGACGAAATGCCTGTCTTCTGTCTGTTCGCCCCAGCCCCCTCTGCCATTTCAGGGACCGAAGCTCCCGCGGGGTGGGCCGGAAACCGGCTGCCGCGGTGGGTTGCGGGTCAAAACTCCAAAACTCGTGGTGCGGGCGAAGGGACTTGAACCCCCACGTCTTTCGACACCGGAACCTAAATCCGGCGCGTCTACCATTCCGCCACGCCCGCCCGCCGGGCGGACCAGGGGTCCGACCGTGGGAGCGCACCGTATAGCAAGCCCAAACAGGCTCGCCAAGCGCGGAATCTCCGGCAGGCCATGCCCGGGGGGCCTGCCGGCGTGATCCTATTCCAGAAGCAGGCGGGCCGCGGCGTCGATAACCGCGTCCGCATCCAGATTCAGGGCGCGATAAAGGTCAGGCAGGTCGGCGGACTGGCCGAAAACCTCCACCCCCAGGGCCGCCACCCTGTGCCCGCGGACGGACCCCAGCCAGGAAAGGCCCGCGGGGTGGCCATCGGTCAGCGTCACCAGACGGGCTCCGGCCGGCAGTGCGGACAGAAGCCGTTCCACGGGCGCTTCCTGCCGGCGCCCGGCCTGCCGTTCCCGGCGTGCCGCCATCCAACCCTGATAGAGCCGGTCGGCGGACGTGACGGCCAGAAGGCCGGCGCCCGGCACATCCTCCAGCATCTGCCCGTGCGCGGCCAGCGCCTCCGGCGCCAGGGCACCCATATAGATGATCGCCAGATCGGTGTCGGCTGCCGGCGGCCGCAGCCAATAGCCACCATCGATCACCGCCTTCTCGTCCAGCAGCCGGGCCGGCTGTTCCAGGGTGCGCGTGGACAGCTGCAGGTAGAGGCTGCCTCCGTCCGGCTTCTGCATATGCTCGAAGCCCCAGCGCATGATGGCGGCCAGTTCGTCGACGAAAGCCGGCTCGAAGCTGGACAGCTTCGGCAGGCCCATGCCGATCAGCGGTGTGGCGATGGACTGGTGCGCCCCACCTTCCGGTGCCAGCGTCACTCCACCCGGCGTCGCCACCAGCATGAAGCGCGCATCCTGGTAGAGCGCGTAATTGAAGGCATCCAGGCCGCGCATGACGAACGGATCATACAGCGTCCCGACGGGCAGCAGCCGCGTGCCGAACAGATCATGACTGAGACCAAGTGCCCCCAGCATCAGAAACAGGTTGTGTTCCGCGATACCCAGCTCGATATGCTGGCCTTGCGGATCACCCTGCCAGCGCTGCGCCGATACGACCTTCTGTTCCTTGAAGATGTCATGTCGCTCGTGCCGGTCGAAAAGCCCCCGCCGGTTCACCCAGGCGCCCAGGTTGGTCGACACCGTGACATCCGGGCTGGTCGTCACGATGCGGGCCGCTAGATCGGTATCCCCCTTTGCCAGGTCGGCCAGAATCTTGCCAAAGCCCTCCTGTGTGCTCATCCGTTCCGTCAGCGGAACATTCAATCGTTCCGGAACCGGGACGAATCCGGCCGATAGCCGGCGACGGTCGGTGGCCGTGAAGGGCACCTCCTCCGCCAGAAAGCGCTTCAAATCCTCCACATCGACATCCAGGCCGGCGAAGGGCTCCCATTCCTGCCCGTCACCGATGCCGCACTGCACCTTGAACGAGGCGATCTGGTCCGGGTTCATCAGGCCGGCATGGTTATCCTTGTGCCCCTGGAAGGGCAGCCCCATCCCCTTGACGGTATAGGCGACGAAACAGGCCGGCTGTTCGGCATCCGGCCCATTGGCAAGCCCGTGGAACGTATCAAGAATGGTCGGCAGGTCGTGGCCGGCCAGATTGGTCATCAGCCGGGCCAGCCCCGCATCGTCATGGCTGTCCAGCAGGCCGCGGATACCCCCGGTCGTGCCCAGATCGCGCAGCAGCGCCTCCCGCCAGGCGGCCCCGCCCTTGAAGCACAGGGCGGCGTACAACTGATTCGGGCAGGTATCGATCCAATGGCGCAGGGCGTCGCCGCCGGGCTCCCGAAAGGCCGCCTCCAGCAGGCGGCCGTATTTCATGATGACAACCTTCCAGTCCAAAGACCGGAACATGCCCGTGATCGGTTCCCACAGCTTGTCGGAAACGACGCTGTCCAGGCTCTGGCGGTTATAATCGATGATCCACCATGCATTGCGCAGATCATGCTTCCAGCCCTCCAGCAAGGCTTCGAAGACATTGCCCTCGTCCATCTCGGCATCGCCGACAAGAGCCACCATCCGGCCTTCCGGCTGATCGGTGAGGCCTTTCAGACGAACATAATCCTGTACCATGCTGGCAAAGGCCGTGACCGCCACGCCAAGCCCCACGGAACCCGTGGAGAAATCAACATCGGCCGTGTCCTTGGTGCGCGACGGATAGGATTGCGCCCCACCGAACGCGCGGAAGCGCTCCAGCTTCTCCCGGGTCTGCCGGCCCATCAGATACTGGATGGCGTGAAAAACCGGACTGGCATGCGGCTTGACGGCAACCCTGTCCTGGGGACGCAGCACATCGAAGAACAGGGCGGTCATCAGGCTGGCCATGGACGCACTGGAGGCCTGATGCCCCCCCACCTTCAGTCCATCGCGCGACGGGCGAAGATGGTTGGCGTTATGGATCATCCAGGTCGATAGCCACAACGCTTTGCGTTCAAGGGCGCGCAGATGTGAAAGGCGCCGGTCTTCATTGGCCGGCGTGGTGGAGGCCGGCCTAGTGGATGTATGGCTGCTGAAATCGGGCATCGTGCCAATCCTGGGGCTGAACGGGTTTCCTGGGAGCGCGGCGCTCTATCGGGCCGCTTTGTTCAGGACCTTGGCCGGACCGGATGGCACGACGAGGATCCCGGCCCTTTATAGGCCGGACGACGTCTTGAATGAAACGAGCGCTGTGCAGGTACCGCCTGCGCCATCCGCCGTTATCGGGTGCGGGTATTGCCGAACAACCGGTTGAAGCTGTCAACGGACAGGGTACGGACCGCCGCCGGGTTCAACCGCCTGCCGCTTGGTTCCGGACCATCCAGCATATCGTTGCGAGCAATGTAACGGACATGGGGCAAGGGAAAACCGTCTTCCGTCACTGCCAGCACCTGTGCTGTTTCAACAGTGTTGAAGATCGTTCTTTGATAAATGCCGCCTGGCACCGGTGTAACAGTTGGTTCGGAACGCTTGAACAACGATACGCCCATCGCAACGCCCCCCTGTCGCTTCTGACCTCTGCCTTTGATATTTGTCTTTGAAAATTACCCCAAGGCGGTAACGCCTTTGATCAAGACTTGGGCAGATTAACGCATTGACAAGGGTAGCGCAATGATCGAACCGCGCTTTTTGCGACTTTGTTCCCAGGAATTAACAGGTTTTTTAGAGAATATCAGAACGGGGACAGAACGGGCTCGACCAAGCCGGCCTTCGGTGAATATTCATCAGTAGGAATATTACCTCAAAGAAACCTTGCAATGCGTTGATCTCCAATATGGAAACCCCGTTCGTTCTTGAAACAAAAAAATCAGAGAACTTCCATATAATATTGATTTTAAAATAAAATATCTCGCCTTATAGCCGGAATTATCTCCGTCAGATCCTCCGCGATCAGCCCGGCACCACATCGCCGCCCTGCCTCGCCATGCCACCACACACCGGCCGCGGCGGCATCGAAAGCCCCCATCCCCTGTGCCAACAGCCCCAGAATCATCCCGGCCAGCACATCACCGCTGCCGGCTGTCGCCAGGCATGGCGGCGCATTGTGATTGATGCGCATGCGGCCATCGGGATGAACGATCAGCGTATCCGGTCCTTTCATGACGAGAATCGCACCCGAATCCGACGCGGCGCGGCGGGCCCGTTCCGCCCGTGACCCCGGCAGATCACCGAACAGACGCCTGAACTCACCTTCATGTGGCGTCATTATCCAGTCGCCGTTCAACCCCGCCCGCCGCAGGGAGGCGAGGTCGCCGGCAAAACATGTGAAGATGTCGGCATCCAGAACGCCGGCGCGATTGGCCGCCAGGGCGGACAAGGTCACCTTACGCAATAGGGGACCCGACCCCGCCCCCGGCCCCAGCAACACGGCATTGCGCCGTGTGTCGGACAACAGCGCGTCGAATCCACCCGCATCGTCAATGGGCTGCACGATCAGGCTGGGCATGGAAAGGCTATAGGTCATGTGTGCGGATGGGGCACAGGCCACTGTAACCAGTCCGGCCCCCATCCGCAGGGCAGCCCTGGCCGCCAGGCGGGCAGCACCGGTCATGATGGTGCCGCCCAGAACCAGGGCGTGGCCGCGATGATATTTATGGTCCGTCGCGGCGCGGCGCGGCAGGGCACGCCCCCAGACCGATGGCCCGTTGATAAGAATATCGACATCCATATCGTTGACCACCGCGTCGGGAATACCGATATCGGCGATCTCCACCCGCCCGCACAGCCCCCGACCCGGATACAGATAATGGGCAGGCTTGGGCCGGAAAAACCCCACGGTGATGGTGGCCGGCGCGGCACCGCCACGTACCGTTCCGTCATCCCCGTTGATGCCGCTGGGTACATCGACCGCCACAATGGGTTTGCCCGTGCCGGCCATTGCCATGATCAAGTCCAGGGCAACCCCACCCACCGGCCGGTTCAGCCCGGCGCCGAACAGGGCATCGACGATGATGCCGGCACCGTCGAGCAGACGCACGGTGGCCGGCAACACCGGGCCCGCCCAGGCCGCGGCCGCCCAGCCCGCGTCCCCGGCAAGGGCGCTCTTCTCCCCCAACAGACCGACACGGACAGGCCATCCCGCCGCCCGCAGATGGCGCGCAGCAACGAACCCGTCCCCGCCATTGTTGCCAGGGCCGCACAGGATGGTAACGGGCACCGGCCCGTCAGGTGACAGCGAGCGGACGGCGCGGGCCACCGCGCGGCCGGCTGCCTCCATCAGGGTAGGGCCGGAAATACCGGCCGCCATGGCCGCCCGGTCGGCAGCGTACATCTGCGCCACGGTCAGGATCTCAGCCGCCATCACCACCCCCTGCCTCGTCGCCCATGCCGCGGGGCCGAGGACCATCATTGGCCAGAAGCGGGCTGCCGGTCCATCAGGTTGCAGGATGCGTGACGCGGATACGAAAAAAGCCACCCTGGGGGCGGCTTTTTCGTTTGTCCCGATGGGGACCTCAGTTATTTTACCCGAAGGCAAAATGGGGCGATGGACGGGACTCGAACCCGCGACCACTCGGACCACAACCGAGAGCTCTACCAACTGAGCTACCACCGCCGCCGGGAGCCGCTGTATGCCCCAGGCGCCCCCCTGTCGTCAAGCGCTCGATTCAGAAAAAATTCAGGGGCAGCCATCTGGAAAGCGAGCGCCATATTATGATGCAAATATGGATGCAAAAATGAGCCATAATACTGGTTAATGCCCATTTTTAGGCTTAATGATGAAAAATTAATCACATATAAGCCTGTTTTTATAGCAAAGTGTCGGGACACTGGAGCATGGGGCGCACAAACCCGCGCCCTCAACGACTGGCATGGTCCGTGCTAACAATCATCCTGCGCTGGCTTGGTCGGTAACGGCTTGGCTGGCGTCGAAATTTGGAGCTGCGGGACGCGATGAAGAAGATTGAAGCCATCATCAAGCCCTTCAAGCTGGACGAGGTGAAGGAAGCCCTCCACGAAGTGGGGATCAAGGGCATCACCGTGACCGAAGCCAAGGGCTTCGGCCGCCAGAAGGGCCATACCGAACTTTACCGGGGAGCGGAGTATGTCGTCGACTTCCTGCCCAAGGTGAAGATCGAGGTTGTCATGGATGACAGCCTGGTGGAGCGCGCCATCGACGCCATCCA
The DNA here is from genome assembly GCF_052474395.1 of Niveispirillum fermenti. Classification (NCBI taxonomy): domain Bacteria; kingdom Pseudomonadati; phylum Pseudomonadota; class Alphaproteobacteria; order Rhodospirillales; family Azospirillaceae; genus Niveispirillum; species Niveispirillum fermenti. The sequence goes on from NZ_CP156679.1 coordinate 769,894, forward strand.
GCAGGCTGCCCATACCGGGCGCATCGGCGATGGCAAGATTTTCGTGACCCCGGTGGAGGAAGTGATCCGAATCCGCACGGGTGAGCGTGGTCCCGACGCCGTCTGAAGCCCGCCGCCTGACCGGCTGTCGGCAACCTCCGGCAAGTCCTGGAAGGCGGGTTCAGAATTTCCTTTCAAAGGGTCCGGGGATCGGGTAACGCCAGCGTCTGGCAGGCCCCTCCCGGGACCGGTTCAACAGCGACAAACCTCAAACCACGGAAGCAGAGGCTATGTCTGATTTGGCCAAGTTCTTCGACCTGATCAAGGAAAACGACGTCAAGTATGTCGATTTCCGCTTCACCGACATCAAGGGGAAGGTGCATCACGTCTCCCAGCACATCTCCACGGTCGACGAAGACCTGATGACCGATGGCGTGATGTTCGACGGGTCGTCCATCGCCGGCTGGAAGGCGATCAACGAGTTGGACATGACCTTGATGCCCGATCCGTCCACGGCGGTCATGGACCCGTTCTCCGCCCAGCCGCTGCTGACCATCCTGTGCGACGTGCTGGAGCCCTCCACGGGCCAGCCCTACAAGCGTGATCCGCGCTCCATCGCCAAGGCCGCCGAAAACTACATGGCCGCCGCCGGCATCGGCGACGTCGCCTATTTCGGTCCGGAAGCCGAGTTCTTCGTGTTCGACGACGTGAAGTTCGAAGTCTCGATGAACAAGGTGATGTACGAGTTCGACAGCGAGGAAGGCCCCTACACCTCTGGCAAGTCCTACGAGGGTGGCAATATGGGCCATCGTCCGGGCGTCAAGGGTGGCTATTTCCCCGTTGCCCCGATCGACAGCGCCCAGGACCTGCGCGCCGAGATGCTCACCGTTCTGGGTGAGATGGGCGTCGAGGTCGAGAAGCACCACCACGAGGTGGCCGCTTCCCAGCACGAGCTGGGTGTGAAGTTCGGCACGCTGGTCAAGATGGCCGACGGCATGCAGCTCTTCAAGTATGTGGTCCACAACGTCGCCCACCAGTATGGCAAGACCGCAACCTTCATGCCGAAGCCGGTGTTCGGTGACAACGGCTCGGGCATGCACTGCCACCAGTCCATCTGGAAGGACGGCAAGCCGCTGTTCGCCGGCAACGGTTATGCCGACCTGTCGGAAACCGCGCTTTATTACATTGGCGGCATCATCAAGCATGCCCGCGCGCTGAACGCCTTCACCAACCCGTCCACCAACAGCTACAAGCGTCTGGTGCCGGGCTATGAGGCGCCGGTGCTGCTGGCCTATTCCAGCCGCAACCGCTCCGCTTCCTGCCGTATCCCGCACGTGTCGAGCCCGAAGGGCAAGCGCGTCGAGGTCCGCTTCCCCGACCCGGCGGCCAACCCGTACCTGGCTTTCGCCGCCATGCTGATGGCCGGTCTGGATGGCATCCAGAACAAGATCCATCCGGGCGAGGCGATGGACAAGAACCTGTACGATCTGCCGCCGGAAGAGCTGAAGGAAATCCCGACGGTCTGCCGTAGCTTGCGTGAAGCCCTGGAAAGCCTGTCGGCCGACCGCGAGTTCCTGAAGAAGGGCGACGTCTTCACCGACGACATGATCGACAGCTTCATCGACCTGAAGATGGAAGAAGTGCTGGCGTTCGAAACCTCGCCGCACCCGATCGAGTACAAGATGTATTACAGCGTCTGATGTGGCCGGCCCGGCAACGGGCCGTCCCCCTCGACAGCTTGGTTCAGCAAACCCCGCCGGGCAACCGGCGGGGTTTGGCCTTTTCGGGCTGCCCTCAACCCCCTGTGCGGTTCAGATCAAATCCGCTATATGTCCGGCGATGCAGGATATGACGCCCCGGACCGACAGGTCCCCGACCGCTTTCGCCATGCCCGGTTTTTGGGGTGGCTCCCCCCGGCGTATCATGGGCATGGTGATGCGCAACTGGTTCCTGATCCGGCAAAGCTGGCCGCGCATTCTGGAACTCTGCTACTGGCCGACGGTACAGCTTCTGATCTGGGGCTTCATGTCGCAATTCCTGCGCGGCAACTCTTCCATCCTGGCCGGCGCGGCGGGCATGCTGATCGCCGCGGTGCTGCTTTGGGAAGTGCTGGTGCGCACCCAGATCGGCATGAGCCTGACCTTCCTGGAGGAACTCTGGTCCCGCAATCTGGGAAATCTGTTCGTCAGCCCGCTGCGTCCATGGGAATGGGTCGTCTCGCTGGTCGTCATGGGTTTCATCCGCGTGCTGCTGGGACTGATGCCGCCCATCTTCCTGGCCATGCTGCTCTTCGATGTCAGCCTGTTCGATCTGGGGTTGCCCCTGGCCGGCTTTTTCGCGAACCTGATGATGCTGGGCGTGTCGGTGGGATTGCTGACATCGGGCATCATCCTGCGTCACGGGCTGGGTGCCGAATCATTCGCCTGGATGGCCGTTTTCGTCCTGGCCCCCTTCTCCGCCGTCTATTACCCCGTTTCGGCCCTGCCTCCGATGGTGCAGTACATCTCGATGGCGCTACCCTCCACACACGTGTTCGAGGGCATGCGCGCGGTGTTGTTCGAGGGGCATGTACCGTGGGGGCAGTTGGGGGCTGCCGCCATTCTCAATCTTCTCTATCTGGGGTTGGCCGCCCTATACTTCCTGCGGGCCTTCCGGGATGCGCGCAACCGCGGGGCCTTGTTGCAGGCGGGTGAGTGAAGGTTGCCAGGGTGTCGGACAATAAACGCAAATACGCGGTACAGCGGCCCAAAGGGTCGAAATGGGAAACATTGTCCCTGGTCGACAGTCTGGGCCAGGGCCAGCAGGAATTTCGCAGCGCCGTATCCCTGCACGGAACCGGGCCTGTACGCCTGATCCAGGTGGATTTCGTCAGTGACGAGGCATTGGCTGATTTCGATTGGCGCCTGATCGAACTGCACGACCCGCGCAAGGGCGACCGGCCCAAGCCGACAGTGGTCGCCGGGAGCGAGCGGACGGCCAAACCACCGGCCCGCAACAAGGCAGGATCGGCGGTGAAAGGTTCAAAAGGTAACGCCCCGGACGAGAAGGTCCCCGTGCCGGTAAAAACCTACGTCATCGCCTTCATGTTCGGTGCCGCAGCCCTGCTGATATGGGCACTGTTCTATCGGACGTGAAAGGAAGAATGGAAGAGGGCCAAGCCTGCTGCCAGGCCCCGCCTGCCCTCTCCTCCGGCCGTCAGGCTTCGCGCCCCGGCTCCTCGATCGTCGGTACCGGGGTTTCCGCCGTCGTTTCATCGTCGGCCATCTCCTCCGGCGCAGGGCCTTCCTGGAGCTTGGCCGCCTCCGCCGCCAGCAGCTTGTACCGGCGCGCGGAAAACGGAATGCTGGCCATATAGACCAGCCCGACCACCGACAGGGTGGCCCAAGGCGCACTGACCAGGGCGGCGGCCGTGATCCCCACCCCCAGCAGCACGAAGACAACATAGCGCTGCGGAATGCGCAGGCCCTTCATGGAGAAGGTGGGAATGGCGCTGATCATCAATCCTGCCACACCCACGGTCCAGGGCACGACAATCCAGGGCGTGTCTATGACGCCCGGCCCGATCTCCAGCGTGGCGATCAGGGGTAACAGCGCCAGGAAAGCACCGGCCGGCGCCGGCACCCCGGTAAAGTAATTATAGGCGAAAGGCGGCTTTTCTGCCGCCGCCCCCAGCATGGTGTTGAACCGTGCCAGCCTCAATGCCGCGCAGACGCCCATCAGCAGGGCCGCCATCCAGCCCAGCGTGCGTGCGTCATCCAGCGACCAGAGGTAAAGGATCATCGCCGGGGCCACGCCGAAGCTGACCACGTCGGACAGGCTGTCCAACTCCTCGCCGAACTTGCTCTGGGCATTCAGCATGCGGGCGATACGACCGTCCAGCATGTCGAAAAGGGCGGCAACGGCAATGGCCAGCACCGCCTCCTTCCACTTGCCCTCCATGGCGAATCGAATGCCGGTCATGCCCGATGCCAGATTAAGCATCGTCAGCATGTTGGGCAGAAGCTTGTTGATGGACAGACCCGACAACCGGGGCGGGCGCAGCCGCCTGACGCGGTGGCGATGGCCCGCGACGCTTTTCTGCGGCGGGCTTCTATCCGCCGTCATCAGCGGACCTCGCCCTCACGCTGCTGTTCCAGGCTGGTCAGGTCGGCCAGGATGGTCTCACCGGCGATCATCTTCTGACCGACGGCGACCAGGGGATGAACACCTTCAGGCAGATAGACATCACAGCGGCTGCCGAACCGGATCAGACCGTAGCGCTCGCCGGCCTTCAATGCCTGAGCGGGGGCCACCCACCAGATGATACGACGCGCCACCAGACCGGCGATCTGCACGAAGGCCATTTCCCGGCCGTCCGGCAGGCCCAGGCGGATGGACATGCGCTCATTCTCGTCGCTGGCCTTGTCCAGGTCCGCATTGAGGAACTTGCCGGGCTTGTATTCCGCCGCCTTGACCACCCCATCGGTGGGGCAGCGGTTCACATGCACGTCGAACACATTCAGGAACACGGAGATGCGGGTCAGCTTCTCCTCCCCCATGCCCAGTTCGGGCGGCGGCGCGGCCCTGGTGATCAGGGTCACGCGGCCATCGGCCGGGCTGACAACCAGCCCTGGCTTGGTCGGCGTCACACGATCGGGATCGCGGAAGAAATAGACGCACCACGCGGTCAGGACCAGCCCGATCCAGCCCAGGAACGGCGTCCAGGTGGCGAGCAGCGCCGACACCACGGCAAACAGGGCGATGAAAGGCCAGCCGGCCTTGTTGATCGGGACGATAACGGTTTTCAGCGCGGACATGGTCTTTCGCGGCTACCCGGTGGTGAAAGTTCGATACGGCCCATACTAGACAGTCAGGACCGGGATTTGAAGCAAGATAGGACGCCGACGGCGGCCCCCTGCCCGAAATCCCATATCGGCATCCCCCATCATGGGCGCAAGGCCTTTTCGACAAAGGCGATGACGGCAGCGGCATAGGCCTCTGGCGTCAGGCCGCGCCGGCGGTGCTTGGCACGCTTTACGTACCAATCCTGCAGCAGCGGCTTGACCAAAGCGGCCGTCATGGTGGCATCAACCTGCGCGAAAACACCGCATGCCATCCCCTGTTCCAGCGTCTCGGCGATCATGCGCTCAGTCATCAGCTCGCTGGCCACGGCCTTGTCTCGTCCCTGCCTGGAAAAGGCCTTTGCCTCCATGAAGGCAAAGACGAACCAGGGATGCATTACCTCCGACAGGTAGATATGCGTTGCCAGCAGCCAGCGCAGACGGGCCGCGGGATCTTCCTGCGGCACATGGGCCGCATCGGCCAGCACCTCCTCCACCGCGCCGACCACCTGGCCCAGGATCATCAGAAGCAGCGTGTCCTTGCTGTCGAAATAGGTATAGAGCGCCCCCATGGACAGGCCCGACTGTTCGGTCAGGTCGCGCAACGTCATGGAATGGAAGCCCTTGCCGTTCGCCAGGGCCAGCGTCGTTTCGATGATGCGGGCCAGGTTGGCCACGGCCACGGCCGGCTTTTTCACCCGGATCGTGGCTTGATGACGCTCCAGCATGCGCCGGCAGAGTGCTTCCATCGACAGGTCATGACGCGCCTGGAACTCCCGCAAGGTTCCCATCAACCGCTCTCCCGCTCCGGCCCCTTTCCGCCCATAGCACGGATCGGCATTGCCGGCGAGCAGGCTTTGACCTATAAAAATAGTGAGCGTTCGCTCTAAAATTGGAAAGAGGTTCCCAATGGCGGCGTTTGCCGATCTTACCGGCCGCACGGCCCTGATCACCGGCGCGTCCAGCGGCCTGGGCCAGCATTTCGCCACCTTGCTGGCACGGGCTGGTGCGCGTGTTGCATTGGCCGCCCGACGCACGGACAGGCTGGCGCAGGCCTGCGCCGATATCCACGCTGCCGGCGGCCATGCCGTGCCGATCGCGCTCGACGTGACCGATCCGGCGGCTGTCGATGCAGCCATCACCGACACCGTCGCGGCGCTGGGTGGCCTGGACATTCTGGTCAACAATGCCGGCGTCACCGCCAGCACCTCGGTCCTCGACCAGTCGGAAGCCGATTGGGACCGGGTGGTGGATACCAATCTGAAGGGCTGCTTCCTGGTGGCCCAGGCCGCCGCGCGGGCAATGCGCCAGCGTGGCGCAGGCGGCAGCATCGTCAACATCGCCTCCATCCTGGGATTGCGTGTTGCCGGCCACGTTTCGGCCTATGCGGCGTCGAAAGCCGCGCTGGTGCAACTCACCCGCAGCATGGCCCTGGAATTGTCGCGTCATGGCATCCGCGTCAATGCGCTCTGCCCCGGCTATGTGGAGACGGACCTCAACCAGGATTTCTTCGCCAGCGAGGCCGGAAAGGCGCTGGTGCGCCGCATTCCCATGCGCCGCCTCGGCCGGCTGGAGGATCTGGACGGCCCGCTGCTGCTGCTCTGCTCCGACGCCGGTGCCTTCATGACCGGCACCGCCATCCCTGTGGATGGCGGTCATCTCGTCTCCTCCCTCTGACCGGAGAACAAGGAATGGATTTCACGCTGCCCCCCGCGCTGGAGGATTACCGGACCCGTGTCCGCGCCTTCGTCTCACAGGAAATCCTGCCCATCGAGGCGGATCGCGCCAATTGGGATGAACATGAGAATATCGCCGAGGCGCCGCTGGCCCTTCTGCGTGCCAAGGCAAAGGCAGCCGGGCTTTGGGCGTTGCAGATGCCCCGCGAACTGGGGGGACAGGGCCTGCCCTTCGTCGGCCTGGCTGCCTGCTACGAGGAAATGAACCGGTCGATCTTTGGCCCCGTCTGCTTCAATGCCGCCGCCCCCGACGACGGCAACATGCGCGTGCTGAACCAGGTGGGAACGGATGCGCAGAAGAAGCGCTGGCTGATGCCCATCATCAATGGCGATGTCCGTTCCGCCTTCGCCATGACCGAGCCGCATCCGGGCGGCGGGTCCGACCCGTCCATGATCCGGACCAAGGCCGAGCGAAAGGGCGACCGCTGGGTCATCACGGGCCATAAATGGTTCATCACGGGGGCCGACGCGGCCCAGCATTTCATCCTCATGGCCCGCACGTCCGACGATCCCCGCAAGGGCCTGACGGCGTTCCTGTTCGACCGTGATCAGCCGGGCTGGCGGATCGAACGCCGTATCCCGATCATGGGGCCGGAAGAGCATGGCGGCCATTGCGAACTCATCTTCGACGGGCTGGAGGTCGCGGATGAGAACGTGCTGATGGGCGTGGGTGATGGGCTGAAGGTCACGCAGATCCGTCTGGGTCCGGCCCGGCTGACGCATTGCATGCGCTGGACGGGGCTGGCCAAACGCAGCCTGGAGATTGCCGGCGATTATGTGAAGGAACGCCGGAGCTTCGGCACCACCCTGGCCGAGCATGAAGGGGTGCAGTGGCTGCTGGGCGAGGCCGCCATGCAGATCGAGATCGCCCGGCTGCTGACCATGAGGGCCGCGGCAGAGCTGGACCGTGGGCATTTCGCCCGCAAGGAAGTGTCGATGGCCAAGGTGCAGGTGGCCGAGACATTGGGAAAAGCCGTCGATACCGCTATCCAGCTTTGCGGAGCCAGGGGCTATTCCCGCGATACGGTGCTGGAATGGATCTACCGCTATGCCCGGCAGGCCCGCCTGGTCGACGGCGCGTCGGAGGTCCATAAAATGGTGCTGAGCCGCGCCTACCTGCAGGAGGGCGACGGGTTCTGGGACTGGTCATAACCGCCGGTCCCGCGCCTGGGACCGCGCCCATCGTCCGGCGACATGTGCCGGACGATGGGCGCGGAAAACCGGCAGGTGTCAGAGACCGCGCAGCCCGCCCTTCGCAGCTTCTTCCAGGAACCAGCGATAGGTCCGGTCCAGCCCTTCCGCCAGGCTGGTCCTGGCGGTCCAGCCCAATCGGGCCAACCGGGCATTGTCCATCAGCTTGCGCGGCGTGCCATCGGGCTTGGAATGGTCGAAGACAAAACGGCCCCGCCAGCCGACCGTGGCTGCCACCTGTTCGGCCAGGGTCCGGATCGACACTTCCTGGCCGGTGCCGACATTCACATGCTCGTACCCGCTGTAATTCTTCAGCAGGAAGACCAGCGCGTCGGCCAGATCATCCACATACAGAAATTCGCGCAACGGCTTGCCGGTGCCCCAGATGGTCACCTCCGGCGCCTTGGCCAGCTTGGCTTCATGCAGGCGGGCGATAAGGGCAGGCAGCACATGGCTGCCCTGGGGATGAAAATTGTCGCCGATACCATAAAGGTTGGTCGGCATGGCGGAGATATAGTCGCAGCCATGCTGCTTGCGGAAGGCCTGACACAGCTTGATGCCGGCGATCTTGGCGACGGCGTACCATTCGTTGGTCGGCTCCAGCGGGCCGGTCAACAGCGCATCTTCCGCCATTGGCTGGGGCGCCAGCTTGGGATAGATGCAGGACGATCCCAGGAACAGCAGCTTGCCGACATTGCTGCGGAACGCCGCCTGCACGATGTTCGTCTCGATGACCAGGTTGTCATAGAGGAAATCGGCGGGATAGCTGTTGTTGGCCAGGATGCCGCCGACACGGGCAGCGGCCACCACAACGGCATCGGGCCTGTTGGCGGTGACCCATTCCTCCACCGCCTGCTGGCGGGTCAGGTCCAGTTCATCCCGGCTGGCCGTCAGGATGGTGCAATCCTCCGACGCGAGGCGGCGCACGACGGCGGCGCCGACCATACCGCGATGACCGGCCACCCAGACACGCTTGCCGGTCAGGTCATAGGGCTTCAGGTCGCTCATGCTCATCCCCCTGCGCCGGCAGAGGCCAGCAGTTTCACGTCGGCCTCGACCATTTCCTTCACCAGATCGGGGAAGCTCGTCGTGTGGGTCCAGCCCAGCTTTGCCTTGGCCTTGGCCGGGTCACCCAACAGCAGGTCGACCTCCGTCGGGCGGAAATAGCGCGGGTCGATGCGTACCAGCACGTCGCCGGTGGCGGCGTCACGGCCCAGTTCCTCCACGCCCTCCCCGCTCCATTCGATGGTGCGGCCGACATGGCCGAAGGCACGTTCCACGAACTCGCGCACCGTGTGGGTCTCACCGGTGGCCAGCACGAAATCCTCGGCCTTCTCCTGCTGGAGGATGCGCCACATGCCCTCCACATAGTCGCGGGCATGGCCCCAGTCACGCTTGGCATCCAGGTTGCCCAGATAGAGGCAATCCTGCTTGCCATGATGGATCGCGGCCACCGCCCGGGTGATCTTGCGGGTGACGAAGGTCTCCCCGCGGATCGGGCTTTCATGGTTGAACAAGATACCGTTGCTGGCATGCATGCCATAGGCCTCGCGGTAATTCACCGTGATCCAGTAGGCATAGAGCTTAGCCACCGCATAGGGGCTGCGCGGATAGAAGGGCGTGGTTTCCTTCTGCGGGGTTTCCTGCACCAGACCGTACAGTTCCGACGTGGAGGCCTGGTAGAACCGGGTCTTCTCCTCCAACTTCAGGATGCGGATGGCCTCCAGCAGGCGAAGCGTGCCGACGGCGTCGGCGTTGGCCGTATATTCCGGCGTCTCGAAGCTGACCTGCACATGGCTTTGGGCGGCCAGATTATAGATCTCGTCGGGCTGCGTTTCCTGCACCAGACGGATCAGGTTCGTGCTGTCGGTCAGATCGCCGTAATGAAGCTGGAACCGGACATCATTCTCATGGATGTCCTGATACAGATGGTCGATCCGGGCGGTGTTCAGGGAAGAGGAACGGCGCTTCAGCCCATGGACGACATAGCCCTTGGACAGCAGCAGTTCCGACAGATAGGCACCGTCCTGGCCGGTGACGCCGGTGATCAAGGCAACCTTACGCGACATGCTTCCACTCTCCAGGGTGACGGCGGCACCGCCACCGTTATAAGGATACCGCCTGACCGCCCCGCCAGCGGCGAACAACCGCTGCTCATACCGTGTCGCAGCGGGAATGTGAACCCGCTGCGATCAGGGTCACTCGCCACCCAGCGTCTGCAGCGCGTCGAACACGGCATCAACATCGCCGACATCCGCGCGGATATAGCGCTGTCCTTCCCGTTGTCCCTGCCGGCAGATCAGGTCCACATCCGATTCCGGCGATCCGATATAGAGTACATCCCGGCCGGACGCGATGCAGCCATAAGTCTTCGACGGAATGACATAGGCCACGAACCCGTCGCGCAACGTGATCAGGTGCGCATCCGGCGTCACCAGCAGGCGACCGAGATCGCCGAACGGCACGGGCCGGCCGCGCGCCACGGGCAGCCCTTCGGCCTTCAGCCGCTGTTCCACCAGTTCGGCACCGGCACCGATGGCGTTCAGCCACAGGCCCACCCGACCATTGCCTTGCCGGTGGTGCCGGATATAGGCATCGATGAAGGTGTCGGTATCGTGCGCCACGCCCCAATTGCCGGAATAAAGCAGCACCTTGCGGCCCTGAAGCTCCGACGGAACGGGCAGCGGCACCTCCTCCCCCGTCAGTTCCACAGGGGGCGGGTCGCGCTTCAGCACGATATTCTCCGCCGGGATGCCATAGCGGCGCAGCAGGCGCACCTGATCCTCACCCGACGCCTCGAACCGCTGCACGCGGCGGCGCAGGCGGATGGTCAGCGCAAGGGCGGCGTCCAGCACCTTCGACGGCGTGGCGCGCGACGCGATCAGGCATTCCGGATGGAAATCGGCGATGCGGTAGATCAGCGTCTTGCGTAATACGACATTCAGCGGCACCAGAAAATGCAGCAGGAACGGCGGCGACCCCGTGAACAGGATTTCATCCGCCGCCGACAGATATTTCCAGGCACGGGAAATCAGCATCGCATTGGTGCGCACGGTCCAGGCCAGCCGCCGGGCCAGACTGGCCCTGTCCAGCGGCGGGGCCGGCAGGCGCAGGGTGCGCACGATGCCGTTGCCGACCGTTTCCTCGGTCATGGAGGCTTGCGGACCGGAAGTCAGGCCGACCAGGGTGACATCGTATCCCAAGGCCGCACGCTCGCGGCAATGCATCACGGCATATTGACCGACAGCACCGAAATCGGGCGGCAGCCAGTCGCACAGGTAAACAAGCTTGGTCATCTTCAGCCGGGCCGGTTCATCCAAGCCCGGCATTGACTGCGAAAGCACCTTTCCTGTCAATGCACCGTCGCGTCCGGGCTGCCTCCCGTCCCCGCCAGCAGGCGGCGCGCCTGTCTGCGGGCCTGTTCAACCGTGCCCGCGAAAATGACGGCCCCTTTGCGATGGCGAAGCCCCAGGCCGTGCAGCACCCCCAACGGCTGGCGCTGCACCCCGGCCAGCACGATATGGGCACCCCGTCTTTGGGCTCGGCCGACCAGCGTGGACAGCGCGTCCGCGCCCGTGGCGTCCAGCATCGGCACGGTCGTCATGTCCAGCACCAGCACGCGGGGCGCGCCCCCTGCCCGGTCCAGCACATCCAGCAGCTTGCGCGCGACGCCGAAGAACATCGGTCCGTCGATCCTGTACATCACGGCACCCGGCGGCAGGCCCGCGGCCAGTTCCGGCTTCTCACCGCTTTCCGACACGCTGACCGTTTCCGACATGCGGTGCATGAACAGCACAGCGGCCAGGATCACCCCCACCTCGATGGCGACGGTCAGGTCCACCAGCACGGTCAGGGTGAAAGTGGTGACCAGGATGACGCGGTCGCTGACGGGGGCCGCCCGCAATTCATGCAGGAAACGGCCCGCATCACTCATGTTCCAGGCCACGACGACCAGGACGGCCGCCAGCACCGCCAGCGGCACATAGGCCGCCAGCCCGCTGAAAGCCAGCATGAACAACAACAGGAAGCCGGCATGCAGCATGCCGGATACCGGCGAACGGGCGCCGGAGCGGATATTGGTCACCGTGCGTGCGATGGCACCCGTGGCCGGCAGCCCGCCGAACAGGGCGGACGCCGTATTGGCCGCCCCCTGGGCCAGCAGTTCGGCATTGGGCCGGTGCCGCCGCCCCGTCATGCCGTCGGCCACGACGGCGGACAGCAGCGACTCGACACCGGCCAGAAAGGCGATGGTCAGGGCCGCCGGCAACAGGGCCCGCAGCTTCTCCAGCGTGATGACGGGCAGCACGGGGGTCGGCAGATGGTCCGGAATGCCGCCGAAACGCGATCCGATGGTCTCCACATCAAGCCCCAGAGCGAATGCCAGCACGGATGCCAGCACCACGGCCACCAGGAATCCCGGAACCCGGGGCGCCAGCCGCCGCAGGCCCAGGATCAGCGCCAGCGACCCCAGCCCGACCAGGGCCGCCACATCCACCGTGTCCCGCGCCGCCCAGAAGGCCGGCCATTTATCGATGAAATCCGCCGGCACCGTCTCCATCGACAGCCCCAGCAAATCCTTGATCTGGCTTGAGAAGATGATGACGGCGATGCCGGCGGTAAAACCGGTGACGACCGGTTCGGGAATATATTTGATCCACTGCCCCAGCCGCAGCACGGCGGCAGCCACAAGGATCAGCCCGGCCATCAGCGTCGCCAGCACCAGCCCGTCATAGCCATGCCGGTGGATGACATCCACCACCACGACCACGAAGGCCCCCGTCGGCCCCCCGATCTGCACCCGGCTGCCCCCCAGCGCGGAGATCAGGAAACCCGCGACCACCGCGGTGACCAGCCCCTTGTCGGGCGTCGTGCCCGACGCGATGGCCAGCGCCATGGCCAGCGGCAGGGCCACGATGGCCACCGTAAGCCCGGCGATGGCATCTGCGCGCAGCGCGGCCAGGCCGTACCCTTCCCTCAATGTGGTGACCAGCTTGGGCAACAGTTCACGGGAAAGGGAGACAGGCGCGGCGCTCATGAGCGACCCCCGGAACAACAGAACGATTTATGTAGTTCAGGGAGGTTCCGCCTTTTCCATGGTGTTAGTCAAGGGGGCTGTGATGCCCGAAACGATCGTCCGGCCCACCATCCCATTGCCCTTCGCGGCCCACGGGCGTATTCCGGAAGCGCGATCCTCCCCCTTATGTGTGCGTCGAAAGCCCCTTTGCACCATGCCATCCGATCCGCCCTCCATCCCGGCCGCCGTGGGGGCCAACCTGTCGGGGACGAACCTGGAACGGGCGGGTGACCACAACCAGCGGGTGACGTTGCAGGCCATCCGCGTCGGTGGGCCCATCACGCGCGCCGATCTGGCGGAAATCACGGGCCTGACGGCCCCGGCCATCGCCAATATCACCCGGCGCCTGCTGGCCGACGGGCTGATCCTGGAAGCCGGGCGCCTGATGGGCCAGCGGGGGCAGCCGGCCATGAAACTGGCCATCGATCCCGATGGCTGCTTCTCCGTCGGCGTCAATATCGACCGGGACCATATCACGCTGGTCGTGCTGGACCTTCTGGGCCAGGTTCGGGCACGCGCCACGCGAGAGGTGAACTTCGCCCTGCCGGCGGCGGTGGCGGCCTTTGTGCGGGACACATTGCCGGCCCTGCTGGAAACGGGCGAGATCACGCCGCAGCGGCTGATCGGCCTGGGGGTGGCCCTGCCCGATGATCTGGGCCGCATCCATCTGCCCCATCAGCCCGATACCTATGCCGTGTGGAACCGGACGGACATCCCGTCGCTGTTCACGGGCCTGCCACCCCTGCCGGTTTTTGTGGAGAATGACGCGACGGCCGCCGCCCTGGGGGAGGCGCAGTTCGGGCTGGGTTTGCGACATCCCAGTTTCTTCTATCTGCTGGTCAGCCGCGGGCTGGGCGGCGGGCTGGTGCTGGATGGCCAGTATTTCCGGGGAGCCGACGGGCGCAGCGGGGAAATCGGCTTCCTGCCCGTGCGCCATCCCGGCCTGCCGGCGCGAACCCTACAGGACGCCGTATCCCTGTCGGCCCTGTTCGATCATCTTGCGGAACGCGGTCATCCCGTCGGCCAGCCGGACGACCTGCTGTCGCTGGATAAGGCGGGACAGGCCGCCTTGGCCGACTGGGTGGAAATGGCGGCCGGGCTTCTGGCCGATCCTGTTCTTGCCATCAGTTGCCTGATCAATCCGCAAGCCGTGTTCGTGGGAGGGCGGCTGCCCGGTCCCATCGTGGAGGCGCTGGCCGATGCCGTGAACCGTCGCACACGCGGCGCGGCGGGTCTGGTCCCCATCGTGGCACCGCTGCGCCGGGCCGCCATGGCGGCGGATGCCCCTGCCGTCGGGGCGGCCATCCTTCCCTTCAATCATCGCCTGCTGCCGGGCCGGGCCGTCCTGATGAAAACGGCGGAGGAGCAGGCTTGATTGCGGTTTCTTATTTCAATTTGTCTATTTAAAAATCCACTGATAGCTTCGCATCATGCAGAATGAAGCCGCCCGTCTACCGGGCGCCGGGATGGGGAACGTCGTTCGATGGTCAGAATAGGGGTGGATTTCGGCGGCACGAAGATTGAGGTCGCCGCTCTCTCGGACGATGGTGCATTCCTGTCGCGGCTGCGGGCCCCCAATCCAGGCAATTATGACGACGCCATCACGACGGTGCGCGACCTGATCGACCGGACGGAGACAGCAACAGGCAAGGCGGAAAGCGTGGGCCTGGGCGTACCGGGCAGCGCCAACCCCAAGACCGGCCTGATGCGCAACGCCAATTCCACCTATCTGAACGGCCGCAACTTCGCCGCCGACCTGACCACGGCACTGGGGCGGCCTGTACGGCTGGCCAACGATGCCAATTGCCTGGCCTTGTCGGAGGCCTCGGATGGCGCGGCGGCCGGGGCGAAGGTGGCCTTCGCCATCATCATCGGGACCGGCTGCGGTGGCGGCCTGGTCACCCATGGCAGGTTGGTGGAAGGAGGCAACGGCGTCGGCGGCGAATGGGGACACATGCCCCTGCCCTGGCCCCGACCGGAAGAAATGCCGGGCCCCACCTGCTGGTGCGGGCAGCAGGGGTGCCTGGAAACATGGGTATCGGGCACGGGCCTGCGCCGGGACCATGCCGCCACCACCGGTCGCGACCAGCCCGGAGAATGGATCATCGGCGCAGCGCGCGACGGCGACAAGGACGCCGCGGCAGCCCTGGATCGCTATATTGGCCGGCTGGGCCGGGCCATGGCGGTCATCTGCAACATTGTCGATCCGGACGTGTTCGTGCTAGGTGGCGGCATGTCGAATGTCGATGAACTTTACGGCCGGCTTGAAACAGCCATCCGGCCTTATGTGTTCTGCGACAGTTGGGCCGCCCGTATCGTCCCGGCACGATGGGGCGACAGCTCGGGCGTGCGCGGGGCGGCGCGGCTCTGGCAGTCCTGACCATGAACGGATGGTGACATTCATGACCGCGCCACACCTTCTTCCCGCTATTGAACGCCGCGACCGCCTTGTGCGATGGCTGGTCGACCAGGCCTATCCGCTGTGGTGGCAGGCGGGTTACGACCATGAGCAGGGCGGCTTCCATGAGAAGCTCGACATGCAGGGCCGCCCCGTGGCCGCGCCGCGCCGGGCGCGCGTGCAGCCGCGGCAGATTTTCTCCTATGCGCTGGCACCGGCCCTGGGGTGGAACGGCCCGGCGGCAGAGATCGCGGACAAGGCCCTGACCTGCTATCTCCAGCGCTACCGCCGGCCGGACGGGCTGTTCCGGACGCTGGTGGCGGCCGATGGCAGCCCGCTGGATGACAAGGCCGATCTGTACGACCAGGCCTTCGCCCTCTTCGGCCTGTGCAGCGCGGCGCAGTTGCTGAACCGTGTGGAGGATCTGCACCCTGTCGCCGTGGCGCTGCGCGATCAGTTGCGGGCCCTGTCCGGCCACCGGGGCGGCTTTGCGGAAATGCCGCGCGGCAGCCTGCCCCTGCAATCCAACCCCAATATGCATCTGTTCGAGGCGTCGCTGGCCTGGGAGGCAGCGGGGGGCGATGCGGGCTGGTCCGCCATGGCCGATGGTATCGCCGAACTGGCCCTGTCGTGTTTCATCGACACCGGCAATGGCGGCTTGCGGGAGTTTTTCGATGCCGACTGGCGTCCCGCCTCCGGCACGCCGGGCCGCATCATGGAACCCGGCCACCAGCTTGAATGGGCCTGGCTGATGCTGCGCTGGGGCAAGCTGCGCGGGCGGCAGGACGCGCTTGAGGCTGGTCTGCGGCTGGCCCGGATCGGGGAGGTCCACGGGGTGGACCCGGCGCGCGGCGTCGCCTTCAACAGTCTGCTGGATGATTTCAGCATCCATGATCACGATGCCCGCCTGTGGCCCCAGACCGAGCGGTTGAAGGCAGCCCTGCTGGCAGCCGAGGTCACGGGCGACGCCGGCTGGTGGGACATGGCCGTCCATGCCGCCGATGGATTGCAGCGCTACCTGGACACACCCGTGGCGGGACTGTGGTGGGACCGGATGACACCCGACGGGCGCTTCGTGGCGGAACCGTCGCCCGCCAGCAGCTTCTACCATATCACGTGCGCCATTGCCGAAATGGATCGCGTCATCGGCGCCAGCCTGGATTAGGATCCGCGGGGACCGGAATGCAAAAGCCTTCCGGTCCCCGCCCCACCCTCAGGCCGCCAGCGGACCGATATAGCGCGACGCAGGCCGTATCAGCCGGCCCGTGGCCTCCTGCTCCATCACATGGGCGGTCCAACCTGCAACCCGTCCCATGGCGAAGACGGGCGTGAACAGCGACCGGTCCAGCCCGACCGCGTCCAGCAGCAACGCCGTGTAGAATTCAACGTTGGTTGCCAGAGGCCGGCCGGGGCGATGATGGGACAGGGCGGCGATGGCTGCCTGCTCAACCTTTTCCGCCAGGCGGATGCGGGGGCTGGAAAGGGGCGCCAGCGCCCGCTTCAACACTTCGGCCCGCGGATCACGCACGCGATAGATACGGTGGCCGAACCCCATCAGCCGACGTCCCGCCGCCAGTTCGGCACCGATCCATGCCGGTGCGGCGCCGTCGGTGCCGATGGCGTCCAGCATGTCCAGCACCGGCCCCGGCGCACCCCCATGCAACGGCCCCTTCAAGGCACAAAGCCCCGCCACGACGCTGCTGATCAGCCCCGCCCGCGTCGAGGCCACGATACGTGCCGCAAAGGTGGAAGCGTTCAGCCCGTGATCGCTGACCGTGACCAGATAGGTATCCAGGGCACGGGCTTTGGCAGGATCAGCAGCGCTTCCCGTCAACATCCGAATGAAATCAGCCGCATGGCCCAGATGTTCATCCGGTTCAACGGGATCGAGGCCGGCCAGATGGCGGGCGTGCGCGGCGACGAAGACCGGGACCGCCGCCGCCACCGTCACGGCATCATCGGCAGCCGACCCATCAGCCAGCGAGGACAGCATCAGGCGCAAAGCCTCCACCGCGCTCAACCCCGCCGTGGCCGGCAGCAACAGGGGCAGCCGGCGAGCCACCCCCACCCGCGCCCGCGCCATTGCCGCGGCAAGCCTCCGACCGTTCCCACCCAACGGGTGGAAGTCCTGCCACAACAGCGCGGTGACACCCTCGAAATCCAGGCCTTCGGCGGCATGCTCCACCGGAAGCCCGCGCAGGACCAGGCGCCCGGCCGTCCCGTCGACATGGCTCAACACCGTTTCAGCCGCGATGATCCCATCCAATCCGGTCGTCATGATCGCCTCTCCACATTGGTCGCATCTGTGGACAGGGTTCATGTGGCCGGATATACAGTCAATATTGATTCAATGAATCAATATGAAATGGATGAAACCGGCAGATGCACCAGCCCCTGACACTGTCCGCCAAGGAAGCCGCAGCCGAGCTGGGCGTCAGTCTGCCCACGCTCTACGCCTATGTCAGCCGGGGCCTGATCCGGTCGGAGGCACCGGCGGGCGGGCGCACCCGGCTTTACCGGGCAGACGATGTGCGCGCGCTGGTGACGCGGCGTGACCGCCCGGCCGACATGGCCGGCGAGCGGGCACTTGATTGGGGTGCGCCGGTGCTGGAGTCGGCCATCACGCTGATCACCGGGGACGGGCTTTACTATCGCGGCCGCGATGCCGTCGTTCTGGCGGCGGGTGCCACGCTGGAAACCGTCGCCGCACTGCTATGGGAGGTGGCAGAGGCCCCCTTTACCGAACCGCCGCCGGTTCTGCCCTCGCCTGAGGCCGGATTGGCCGCGCTTGACCCGCTGGACAGGCTGTTGGCGCTGTTGCCAACGGCAGCGGCCGGTGATCTGCGTTCCATGAACCGCACACCGCTTGGCCTGGCCCGCACCGGCGCCCGCATTCTGCGGATGATGGCGGGTGTACTGGCCCAGGCCCGGCCCTCGCAGCAGCCCCTACACAGGCAACTGGCGGACGCCTGGGGCGTGACGGGAGAAGGGGTGGACCTGATTCGCGGGGCGATGGTCCTTTGTGCCGATCACGAATTGAATGCCTCGGCCTTCACCGTGCGCTGCGTCGCCTCCACGGGGGCCAATCCCTATGCGGCCCTGTCGGCGGGCATCGGGGCACTGCGGGGGCCACGGCATGGGGGGATGACGGCGCGGGTGGCCGCCCTTCTGCCCGGGCTGCTGACCGGGCCGGACCCCGTGCAATCCCTGTCGGCCTTTCTGGCGCGGGGAGAGGAATTGCCCGGCTTCGGCCACCCGCTCTACCCGCGGGGCGACGTCCGCGCGGCATGGCTGCTGCGGCGCATGGCGGCGGCATGGCCGCAGGATGACCGCCTGCATCGGGCGCTGGCCCTGGCAAAGGCGGCCACCGACCTTGCGGGCAGCCCACCGACAATTGATTTCGCGCTGGTCCTGCTGGCCGACCGGCTGGGCCTGCCGGCGCACGCGCCGATCACGCTTTTCACCGTGGGGCGCAGCGTCGGCTGGGTGGCGCATCTGCTGGAGCAGGTGCGGTCCGGCATGCTGATCCGGCCGCGCGCCCGGTACACGGGCCTGCGCCCGGGCTGATCCCCCTGCCCTCTTGCCCAAACCGGATCTGTCCGCCATATCCAGGATATGACGAACCCTGCCGACAAATATGCCGATGAGGCGTTGCGCATCGATCCCGTCAAGATGCGCAGTGATGCGGATCTTGTCCGCGGACGCTTTTGGGACAAGCTGCGGGCCAGCCTGTCACGCCTGCCCTTCGCGCAAAAGCTGATCGCCGCGCGCTATGCCGCCACAGACCCGGCCACCCCCGTCCGGGACAAGGCCGTGCTGCTGGGCGCCCTGGCCTATTTCATCATGCCGCTGGACGCCATTCCGGATTTCGTGTCGCTGTTGGGCTTCACCGACGATCTCGGGGTGCTGCTGCTGGCCCTGCGCACCGCGTCGGGCGCCATCCGCCCCGAACATCACGCCAAGGCCAGGGAATGGCTGGATGGCGGCCCCCTGGCGACCGCCGATCCGGATGAGGTGGCGCGTGGGCGCGTGATCGACCATGAATGACGCCCATCAATCACGCCCCTGAATGATACCGGTCCGTCTGCATGATGGCGCCCCGGATGGCGCCCCGGCGCCGGGGCCGCCTGGAACACATAAAAAGGCCCCCGACCTGTCGCACGGCCGGGGGCAGCGGGAATATCATGGATAATACCAACGTGCGATGAGTAGAACTCATTGCACGTTGGTTCGGCGGCGACCGCCGCCGCGCCGCTCGTGCGGCGGAGCCAAGCCAACGAATGTTGGCGCCGGCGATTGAGGGTGCTGATCAGAACCTATAGGTTCTGATCAGCACAAAATAGTATAAGCTCAGCCGTGGGCCAGAATGGCCAACAGCAGAAGCGCCACGATATTCGTGATCTTGATCATGGGGTTGACGGCCGGACCGGCCGTATCCTTGTACGGATCGCCCACGGTGTCACCGGTCACGGCTGCCTTGTGGGCATCCGAACCCTTGCCGCCATGGTGGCCTTCTTCAATATGTTTCTTGGCATTGTCCCAGGCGCCACCGCCGGAGGTCATGGAAATCGCCACGAACAGCCCCGTGACGATGACACCCAGCAGCATGGCCCCGACGGCGCTGAAGGCGGCACCCTTGCCCGCGATCAGCGCAACCAGGAAATAAAGCACGACAGGGGCCAGGACCGGCAGCAAGGAGGGGATGATCATCTCCTTGATGGCCGACCGGGTCAGCATGTCCACGGCGCGGCCGTAGTCGGGCTTGGATGTGCCCGCCATGATGCCCGTATCCTCGCGGAACTGGCGGCGCACCTCTTCCACGACGGAACCGGCCGCCCGGCCCACGGCCGTCATGCCCATGGCGCCGAACAGGTAGGGCAACAGCCCGCCCAGGATCAGGCCGACCACCACGAAGGGATTTGCCAGGCTGAAATCCACGGCCACGTCCCGGAAATAGGGATAAAGGTCGGGATTGGCCATGAAATATTTCAAATCCTCGCTATAGGCCGCGAACAGCACCAGCGCGCCCAGGCCCGCCGAACCGATGGCATAGCCCTTGGTCACGGCCTTGGTCGTGTTGCCCACGGCGTCCAGCGCATCGGTGGTGACACGCACTTCCTTCGGCAGATCGGCCATTTCCGCGATGCCGCCGCCATTGTCAGTGACAGGGCCATAGGCATCCAGCGCCACCACCATGCCGGCCAGCGCCAGCATGCTGGTCACGGCAATGGCAATGCCGAACAGGCCGGCCAGCAGATAGCAGCCGATGATGGCGATGCAGATCACCAGCGCGGGCAATGCCGTCGATTCCATCGACACGGCCAGCCCCTGGATGACATTGGTGCCATGGCCCGTTGTGCTGCTCTGCGCCACCGACTTCACGGGCCGGTAATCTGTGCCCGTGTAATATTCGGTGATCCAGACGATCAGAGCCGTCACGACCAGGCCGATGACGGCGCAGATGTAAAGGTCCTGGCCCGTGAAGCTGACGCCGCCGCCCGTGGTCAGCACGGTGCCGAAGCCTTCGGGCAACACCCAATGGGTCACGGCGGCGATGGCCCCCAGCGACAGCACGCCACAGGCGATGAAACCCTTGTAAAGCGCCCCCATGATGTTGTTGGAGGCACCGAGCTTCACGAAATAGGTGCCGATGATCGACGTGATGATGCAGACACCACCGATGGCCAGCGGATAGACCAGTGCGGCATCCAGATAGGACTGACCCACGAAGAAGATGCTGGCCAGCACCATGGTGGCCACCACCGTCACGGCATAGGTCTCGAACAGGTCGGCCGCCATACCGGCGCAATCGCCGACATTGTCGCCGACATTGTCGGCGATGACAGCGGGGTTGCGGGGATCATCCTCGGGAATACCGGCTTCCACCTTGCCCACCAGGTCGGCGCCGACATCGGCCCCCTTGGTGAAGATGCCGCCGCCCAGGCGCGCGAAGATGGAAATCAGCGAGGCGCCGAATCCCAAGGCCACCAGCGCATCGACCAGCGCCCGGCCGGTCACGCCCATGCCGGCGGTCAGGACCAGATAATATCCGGCCACACCCAGCAGGGCCAGGCCGGCCACAAGCATGCCGGTGACGGCACCGGCCCGGAAGGCCAGCGACAGTCCCTGTGCCAGCCCCTGGCGCGACGCTTCCGCCGTGCGCACATTGGCTCGCACGGAAATATTCATGCCGATATAGCCGGCGGCGGCCGACAGCACCGCGCCGATGATGAAGCCGATGGCGACGTGGGCGCCCAGCAGAAAGCCGACCAGCACCGCGATGACGACGCCGACAATGGCAATGGTCGTATATTGGCGATTGAGATAGGCGCCGGCGCCGATCTGGATGGCGTGGGCGATTTCCTGCATGCGGGCATTGCCTGGGCTGGCCGAGAGCACGGCCCGGGCCGTGACCACCCCGTAAAGGATGGCCAGCACCCCACATGCCAGCACGAAGTACAATACTTGCGTGGTCATGTCGTTTCCTTACCCTGTGAGAGATGCCGCTTCTGCTTTTGTGAAGGCCGGAACGGCCGGCGGCATTTGACAGGCGCAAGCATGCCATGCGTTTTTGAATGCGGCAATACGCCGCCATTGAAACCAGGGCATGGAAACCCGGGTTTCCGGCGAAATAAACGGTGCGATGCCGGTCAGGCGTATTACGTCAGTAGGCGGGCCGCTGGCTGACCGACTGGATCAGCACATCATGCACGACACCGGGGCCAAGCACCTTGTCGGTGGCTTCCTGCAACTTGGCCTTCAGCGCGGGAATGTTCAGGACCTGCCCGTCGATCACCTGCCCCTTGTCGATGCCGCCATAAAGCGCCTGCACATAGGCATCGACCAGCCGGGGGTTCTGCTGGCGGATCTGTTCCCGGGCAGCGTCATCGTCCACTTCCAGGCTGACGGTGACCATGATGTTCTGTTCCACGGTCTTGGCGCCAAGAATTGGCACGATCATGGGACCGACGGACGCAAAGGCGGGCGGGCCCTTGCGTTCCCTCTTCTTCGGCTCCTCCTGCTCGCCCTCATGTCCGGGCTTCGGGCCGAACATCACATAGCCGCCGACGCCAGCACCGATCAGCACCAACAGGGCCAGGACAAGCAGGATGATCTTCTTCATGGAACATTGTCCTTGTAACCGGTCCGGATACTATACCCCCTCCCCCGACCGGTAACGAGCAGCATTTACGGGAGGCCACCCGCTCCCGCCGGCAGAATTGAACAATGTTCACATATCAAAAGGGGTGTCAAGCCGATCGCCGGACCGTTTCGTTCCAACAGATCGATTCGCACCGGAGACCGCCGGTCCCCTCCATCGGGCGGAGCGGATCAGCGGGCAGCCGCGGCCACCGTCCGGACCTGGATGCTGCCGCCGCCGGCAAAGACAACACCAGCCGACTGGTCAAGGCCGATCTTATGGATACCCGTCACGGCCCCTGTGGTCACCAGCGTGCCGGCCGGCAGGGCAATGTTGCGTTCACGGCAATGATTGATCAGGAAGGCGACGGCCGCCACCGGCGTGCCGGGTATGCTGGCG
Organism: Niveispirillum fermenti; assembly: GCF_052474395.1. Classification (NCBI taxonomy): domain Bacteria; kingdom Pseudomonadati; phylum Pseudomonadota; class Alphaproteobacteria; order Rhodospirillales; family Azospirillaceae; genus Niveispirillum; species Niveispirillum fermenti. The sequence continues at coordinate 792,632 of NZ_CP156679.1, forward strand.
AAACTGCCGGTGCCGACCACATCGGCCCCGATGCTGGTTTCCACGGTCAGGCTTTCCGGCGACGCTTCGCGCCAGCCCGCGATCTCGGGCCCTACGATCAGGCCGGCATTATTGCCGAAGTCGCTGACCACCACGGTAGGACCCAGATCGTTGATGCTGGCCAGCGGGCTGCCCGCCAGTTCGATCCCCGCATGGATCGACGCGATCAAGGACAGGGCCTCCGCCTCGTCACCTGCGCCCGTGGCCGGCATATCGGTTGCCAGCACGGCCACGAACTCCCCCTCCACGGCAGCAAAACCACCCGGAATGATCGGAAGATCGACGGTCTGCCCCGCCTGATAATCCCAGACATTGCCATCGAAAACCGGCCCGGCCAGCCGCATGGCGCCCAGGCGTTCCCGATGGGCGGGCGGCACCATCCCGATCTTCCAGCCACGCACCGGGGTCGGCCAAAGCCCGCGCGCGATATCCTGTATGCCATAGGCATCGACCATCGTTGCCGGGATGGGGCCGGGATAGTCCGGCAGGCTGGTGGCAGCCCGGCGAGCAGCAACGAAACGCCGGGCGATTTCCTCGGAAATAGCGGGAATGGACACCATAAAGCTCCTGACACAGGGTCGATGGGACCGATATCTTTTAATATGACACCGGTTTCCATGCAAGTCTGAGCGTATTTCCCACCCGATCTGCACCAAGATCAAGCGCAGACGGCGCCCAAAACGCTCAACGGATCGTGCCGCTGCTTTCCCGGATCACCAGGTGCGGCTGCACAACGGTTTCAAGCAGCTTGGCGTCGGGCTGCTCGATACGCTTTATCAGCTTTTCGGCGGCCATCTGCCCCATCTGCGTGGCCGGCAACCGCACGGTGGTCATGGCCGGACAGGTGCGCGAGGCCAACGGGCTGTCATCGAAGCCGACAACGGTCAACTGGCCGGGAATGCTGATGCCGTGCTGAAAGGCGACGCGATAGATGCCGGCCGCCATCTCGTCATTGCTGGCGAAAATGGCTGTTGGCGGCGTTTCCAGCGAGAGGAGCTTTTCCGCACAGGCCTGACCCGATTCAAAGGTATAGGCCCCTTCGACACATAATTCGGGGGTAAGGCCAAGCCCGTGCCGGGCCAGGCCATCGGCAAAGCCACGGCGGCGTTCATGTGCCGACCGGTAATGCGCCGGCCCGGCCACGAAACCGATGCGCCGATGGCCCAACTGCACCAGATGATCGGCCACCTCCGCGGCGCCCTTGTAATCCTCATAGACAACCAGATGCGCGGCCATGTCCAACGGGACACAGGCAATGCGCACAAAGCGGCACCCAACTTCGGTCAGCATGGCGGCCAGCGCCTCATCCTCCGACACCGGCGGCAGCAGGATGACGCCATCCAGTTTCTGACGTTCCACGAACTGGCGCACTTCCTTCAGGAATTGCGGGCTATTGCGCGCGCATGGATGCACGACCAGTTCGAACCCGCTTTTGCGGCAGGCTTCCAGGATACCGTTCTGGATATTGACGATATACTGGCCGTTGGGATTGTCGTAGACCACGCCCAGCAGGAACGAACGCTGCGACGCCAACCCGCGCGCCTGGGGGTCCGGCTCATATCCGATATCGGCGATGACCTTGGCGATCTTCTGTCGCGTCTCGTCATTGACCAGGGGGGACTGGTTGATGACGCGGGACACGGTCTTCTTTGACACTTCCGCCAAACGTGCCACATCATTGATGGTGGGCCGGCGCTTCTGGTCCCAAACGTAAAGGGGCCCCTCGCCCGCAATGTCGGCCATGGACGCAGCAGCTTCGGCAGATGTTCGGGCACCGGGCATGGACGGCACTGTCCTTTGGCTCTGGAGAGGGGGCATCTTGTCCATATGGACAAGATAAATCTTAGTGCCCTGCCGCGCAGGGATGACGCAACCCTTAAAGCAAAATCATTTAGCCGATGATACAATTTGCGACGCGCCTTTTCGCCGCATTTCATTTGCCATACCACGCAAGGAGATGGTAACCGGTGTCAAGACACATGTAAAGACATGCGCAAACGATGTGACGCATAGGACCGGTCGTGCGCCCGCCTTTGCGTCCCGACCCTGCTGCCCCGGTGGAGGAACCCAGATGTCGCCAGCCCGTCGCCTGCTGTTCACGACCGCCTGCCTGATGGCTGCCGCCACTGCCTCTGCGTCGGGGATCAACGTGGCACCGGCAGACATCCCGGCCTTTCCGGGTGCCGAAGGGGCCGGCGCCTACGCCCAGGGAGGTCGGGGCGGGCGTGTCCACATCGTCACCAGCCTGGCGGATGACGGCCCCGGTTCCCTGCGTGCGGCCGTGACGGCAAAGGGGCCACGCACCATCGTGTTCGCCGTATCCGGCACGATCCAGCTGAAATCGGAACTCAAGATCAAGGAAGGGTTTGTCACCATTGCCGGTCAGACGGCACCGGGGGGCGGCATCACGCTGCGTGACCATCCGCTGGTCGTTTCGGCCAGTCATGTTGTCATCCGCCATGTCCGGTCCCGGTTGGGCAGCGCCGCCGGCCAGGAGGCCGACGCTATCTTCATCCATGATGGCAAGCACATCATCCTCGATCACGTGTCGGCAAGCTGGTCCACCGATGAAAGCCTGTCCGTGTCCCAGAAATTCCGGGACGGCCTTATCGGGCTGGACAATGTGACGGTGCAATGGTCCATCATCGCCGAAAGCCTCAACAAGTCCGTCCATGCCAAGGGCGACCATGGCTATGGCACGCTGGCGCGCGGAGCCTTCGGCGCACGGTACAGTTTCCATCACAACCTGTGGGCCAGCCATACGGCCCGCATGCCAAGACCCGGAAATTTCGAAAGCATCGATACCGATCCGGTAGGTGCCTTCATGGATTTCCGCAACAATGTCTTCTTCAACTGGAAGGGGACCGGCAAGGGTGGCGCGTCTGGCTACAATGCCGATACCAACGCCGTGACCGCCTATAATTTCGTGAATAATTACTATGTGCCCGGTCCCAATTCAAAGGGTGCCCTGGCATTCGATGAGAGAAGCACCGTGGCAACGGCCTGGTTCGCCGGCAACTGGATGAACCATGCAGAGCCGGCCGACCCCTGGTCGCTGGTCAGCGGTGTGCAGGCCGACGGGTATCGCCGGAACACCCCCATCCCCATGCCCCCCGTGACCACGCAAACAGCGCCCGACGCCTTCCGGTCCGTGCTGGACAAAGCCGGTGCCGGCCCCGTGCGGGATGCGGTGGACGAACGGATCATTGCCGATTTGCGCCGTGGCGAGGGCCGCATCATCGACAGCCAGGAGGATGTCGGGGGCTGGCCCATGCTTGCAACCGGCGCCCCACCGCCGGACAGCGACGGCGACGGCATGCCCGATGATTGGGAAAGGGCCCATGGATTGAACCCGCAGGACCCGGCCGATGCCGCACAGGACAGGAATGGCGACGGCTATACCAATCTGGAAGATTATCTGAACAGCCTTTGAAACGGGAACGCCCCCGGGCCCGGCTGGCCGGGAACGGGGGCGTTGGAACCTGAAAGGAGGCCATTGGCCTCACTCAATCAGGCCGGTCAGCTCTTGTTGGCAAGAACCTGACCGCTGGCGCCGTCGACCCGGACGGAACGGGTCTCGGTGCCGCTCAGGACCTTGACATCATACATCAGCCGGTTGTCCTCATGCTCCACCTCGGCCTCGATGGCCTTGCCGCCGGCCTGCGCCTCGGCAATGCCGACAGCCTGGGCCAGGCTGGTCGAGGAAGCGGTCAGTTCCTGCGGCTTCACCCCGGCGCCAAGCTGCTGCGCCCAGGTGGCCAGCGTCTTCTTGTCGGCAGAGGCGATCTTGCCGTTGGACGCATCGATGTCCCAGCGGGTCACCGTCTCGCCGGACACGATGTCGATCTGATACAGGCCGACATTGTCCTTGGTGTCGAATTCGACGCTGACCGCCTTGCCCTTGCCTTCCTTCTCCGCCTGGGCGATGGCCTGGGTCAGGGAAATATTCGCTTGGCGAAAGGCCGCGACCTCACTGTCGGATGTATTGGCCAGGGACGGGCCGGCATGGGCCAGGACCAGGGCCAGGGCGGCGGTGCCGAGAAGCGTCTTCATGGTGGGGCATCCTACAAGTTGTTTTGTTCGATACCACCAAAACGATACCGGACCGCCGGTGGTTCCGGGGTTACCCCCTCTGGAACCGGTTGGTGCCTCCCCCCCCTTTGGCCCGACTGTCTGTTCTTCTGCCTGTCTGGCCTGTTGGGGGGCTGGGTCTTCAGGCCCCGGCGAAGGCGGCGGCCGCACGGGCATTGGCGGTGATGCCGGCCCAGTCACGCTCCGCAATCTGCCTGCCGGTGGCAATCCAGGAACCGCCGACGCCCACCACGTTCTTCAATGCCAGATAGCTGGCCACCTTGTCGCGCCCGATACCACCGGTCGGACAGAAACGGGCCTGCGGCAGGGGGCCGGTCAGCGCCGCGATGGTGCCGGTGCCGCCATATTGTTCAGCCGGAAACAGCTTCAGCACGTCGAAGCCGTCATCCAGCCGGGCCAGGATCTCAGACGGTGTGGCGACGCCCGGGATCACGGGCACGCCGCAGCCCTTCAGGGGTGCGACCAGGGCCTGGGTGGTGGCCGGCGTCACGATGAAATCGGACCCTGCCGACATGGCGGCATCCAGGTCGGCGGGCCGCAGGATGGTGCCGGCACCGACCACCAGGCCCGGCGCGGCACGCTTCATGGCGGTGATGGCGTCCAGGGCGGCCGGCGTGCGCAGCGTAACCTCCACCACCGACAGGCCGCCGGCGGCCAATGCCTGGGCCAAGGGTTCGGCATCCGCGACATGATCGATGGTCAGCACCGGAATGACGGGAGAGGCACGCAGCAATGCGGTGAAAGCCTGCATGTTCACGGATCGGAACTCCTTGGGAAGAGATGAGACGGGTGACAAGAAAACGGCCCCTCCCAAGGGGAGGGGCCGCAGGTGGGATGAACAGACGGGAGGCGACAGGATCAGTAACGGTAACGGGCACCCAGGAAGAACTGACGGCCCGTATGTTCGTAGGTTTCCAGGTTCTTGCGGTCGCTGGTGCCAACCCAACGCTCATCAAACTGATCGGTCAGGTTGATGGCTTCGAACGACACCGTGATCTGGTCGGTCAGGTCGTAGCTGGCCGAGAAATCCAGGTTGAAGGTCGAGGCCTTGCCGCGCACGTCGTTGCCGTTGCCGGGCACGATCTGCGTCAGGTAACCGTCGCGGAAGGAGCCGGAGATACGGGCCGAGAACTTCTCATCCTCGTAATAAAGCGTGGCGTTGTAGGATTTCGGCGACAGACCGACCAGCGGCTCGGTCACGGTCCGCATCGTCGTGGCGTTGACGATATAGTCGATGTCCGACTTCACATAAGTGAAGTTGGCAATGCCACCGAAATTGTCGAACGGCGCCGGCAGGAACGTGAAGGGCTTCTGAATGCTGACCTCGATACCCTTCAGCGGACCACCCGGAGTATTGCCGGCGCGGTTGACGGTGAAGACCGTGTCCGGGGTATTGGTACCGGTCAGCATGCTGACGGGCAGACCCGTCTCGCTGAACGGAATGGTTTCCGAGATGGTCTGGATGTAGCTCTTGATGTCCTTGTAGAACAGGCCGACCGTGAACAGCGTGCCGCGTTCCGGATACCATTCGAAGGACAGGTCCAGGGTGTTGGCCTTGATCGGCTCCAGATAGGGATTGCCGATATTCAACGTCGCCGACGTATTGGTGATCGAACCACCGGGTGTCAATTGCGGCAGGTCGGGCCGCGCCATCACCTTGGCGGCGCCGAAACGCACCAGCACATCGTCGACCGGCTCCAGAGTCAGGTTCATGGCCGGCAGCGTGTTGTCATATTCCCGCTCCACGGTCGCCGCCGTCGTGCCGACATAGCCGTTGGATGTCAGCTTGGTCTTGACCTGACGGACACCGATATTGCCGCGGAAGGGCATGCCGGCAAGCTCGGTTGTGAAGTCGGCCTGGATGTAGGCGCTCAGGCTTCTCTCGCGCGCCGACCGGTTGGCGCCGAGCTGGTTGGTTTCCGACAGGCGGAAATCGCCATATTCGTTGACACAGTCGCAATAGATGCCCAGAACCTCCGCCAGCTTGTCGATGGAAGGCACGACCCAGCTTGTCGGCGTGCCGGTCGGCAGGTTCAGATTGCGGCCGAAGCCCGTCAGAAGCTGGGAAATATCGGCAACCGTGACACCGGCCGGCAGCGGCACACCCGCCTCGGTCAGGTTCGCGGTGCTGAACGGATCGCGGGTCGCGTAGCGGCGGCGCTCGACGGTCTTGAAATCATATGTCTTATGAACCACGCCGCCCTTCAGGGTCAGCCAGTCGCTGGTGTCCCATTCCAGATCGCCGCGGAAGGTCTGGAACTCATTGTCCGTCTGGTTGGGACGCATGCGGATCAGCGACTGGTCACCCAGAACCGGGCCACCGGCCACGGCACGGGTCGACGGGCTGAAAACGTAGTTCGCGGGATTGGTGACATCGAACCCGTAATTGAACGATGGCAGGTTCATATTCCGGCTGAAATCGTAGGAATAGCCGTCGGTGTCATAGCGTTCCAGCGACACGGTCGTCTGGATCGGGTTCTTCTGCTTGGAAGTGGACCAGCCGGCGACGCCCTTGAAACGGATATCTTCAGAGAATTCCTGGTTGAGGCCCACCGAATATTGCAGGAACTCGGTCTCCAGCCGGTCATAGCGCTGTTCGGTACGCACATCGACATCGTCAAAGGTGCCGGCGATCAGGTTGCCCTTGTCATCATACTGTGCGGAGATGACGTTGGTGAAACCATTGCCACCCGCAGCCGCATTGCGGCTGAAGGAAATGATTTCCAGATATTCCTCCTGCCGGCTGCCCTTCAGATTGGCGTAAAGCACGTCCAGATCAATGCGGGTCGTGTCGAACGGCTGGAACTGCACGGCAGTGGTGACGCCCAGCCGCTCCTGATCATAATCCAGGCGGCCATAGCGCGGAATGCGCGGGTGCCAGGCATTGTTTTCCGGAAGGGCAGCGTTGCCCGCGGAATTCAAGGCGCCACCACCCTCGAAACGACCGGCGGAATTACCCGCCACACCCGGATTTTCCCAGCGACCGGTGGAGGACCCCTCCTCCGTCCGGTTGGTCTTGGCATAGGCGACAGAGGTCAGGATACCGATCCGGCCATCGGCGAAGGTGTCGCCGACCAGCAGCGTGCCGCGCGGATCCTTCGACTTTGACAGGTCATTGTAGCCCATCTGTCCGCCGGCCGCGAAGACGAACTTGTTGTAGTCGAACGGACGCGCCGTCTGCAGGTCGACGGTGGCACCCAGGGAGCCCTCCTCCGTCTGCGCCGACTGCGACTTGCGCACCGTCAGGCTGTTGAACAGTTCGGAAGCGAAAATCTGGAAATCGAAGCCGCGGCCGCGATTGGCGCCGCCGGACCCGTCCTTGCCGCCCGTGGTGGCCAGGGCCTCAAGCCCGTTCAGGCGAACGCGGGTGAAGGTGGAGGACAGGCCGCGCACCGTGATCGACCGGCCTTCACCGCCGTCGCGGTCGATGGACACGCCGGGGATGCGCTGAAGGGATTCGGCAAGGTTCAGATCGGGGAAATCGGCAATATCCTCGGCGTTGATGACGTCGACGATATCGTTCTCGTTGCGCTTCTGAACGATGGCGCTCGCCAGACTGCCACGGAAACCGGTGACGACGATTTCCTCCAGCGCGCCGTCATCCCCCTGCTGCGCCTGAACGGCCGCGGGAACAAGGCTGGCCAGCAGCACCATGGCGGAAGCGCCGGCAAGACGGCGACGGATGCAGGGCGTACCCGCGAACTTCTTCATAGCTTCCTTCCCCTTCAGTTTTATTACCCCGGTCGCTTCCCCCCGCCAAGTCCCACCGGCTGGCAGGGGATGGAGGAGTGCCGGGCAAATTCGCCTTCTGTTATCACCGGCAGCGCCTGAGGCGTCATTGACACCGGTGACATCGCTATTAATGATCCGAACTGACACCGGTGGCAATAGCCTTTTGCATTAAGGCCGCCAACTTTGTATCAAGATGTGGCACAAATCCCGCAGCACCACCGGGTAAGTCCTTACAATCAAGGGAGTGACGCTGATGAGCGGCCGTATCGTCTGTTTCGGGGAATTGCTGATGCGGCTCACGGCGCCGGGGCGCGAGTTGCTGCTGCAAAGCCCGCGGCTGGACATCACCTTTGGTGGGGCGGAGGCCAATGTCGCCGTGTCGCTGGCCCGATTCGGCTGGGACGCCGCCGTCGTTTCCACCCTGCCCGACAATGCCATCGGCCAAGCCTGCCGCGGGGAATTGCGCCGTCATGGCGTGGATACGCGCGGTATCCAGATGCAGCACGGCCGCATGGGCCTTTATTTCCTGACCGTGGGCGCCATGCAGCGCCCATCGGAAATCATTTATGACCGCGCCGGTTCCGCCTTCGCCGTCGCGGATGCCGGCGGCTATGACTGGTCCCGCCTGCTGGAGGGTGCCGGCTGGCTTCATATCGGCGGCATCACCCCGGCCGTCAGCGCCAATGCGGAAACGGCCGTGATCGCCGCGGCGCAGGCCGCGAAGGCAGCGGGGGTGAAAGTCTCCTTTGACTGCAATTACCGGGCGAAGCTGTGGAGCGATCGCGGCGGCGACGCACCCGCGGTCTTTGCCAGGCTGGCCGCCTGCGCCGATCTGATGTTCGGCAACGAGCGCGACATCGCCCTGATCCTGGGCGCCGATTTCCACACGCTTGCGCTGTCTGAACGGTTCCTGGCGGCGGCCGAACTGGCTTTCCGGACCTGGCCCGGCCTGCAGCGGCTGGCTTCCACCATCCGCACCCATTTCGATGTGGACCATCAGGAACTGACCGGTCGCATCGCCACGCGCGACCACCGGGTGCATTATTCACGCACCTACAAGCTGAACGGCATCGTGGACCGCATCGGCGGCGGTGATGCCTTCGCGGCGGGGCTGATCCACGGGATCGACCATGGCATGGCCACGGACGCAGCCATCAATTTCGCCGCCGCCGCCGCCGCCCTGAAACATGCTGTGCCGGGCGATGCCAACCTGGTTTCCACCGCCGACGTGATGAGCCTGGTGAACGAGGAGGGGCTTGATGTGAAGCGCTGATACGTATCTGCATTGATCAGAACCTATGGTCCTGATCAATGCGCCCCTCATGCGCCGGGCGCCGCCATCCGGCGGCTGGGCTTGCGCGCGCATGGGCGCGCGGGTGCTCAACGCGCCAACCAATCAACGCGCCAGCCAAGTTGCGATGAGTTCAACTCACCGCAACTTGGTATGAGCCCGCCGGCGCAATTAAAGACCGGAAATCTTCACCCGGCCTGCGGGAACAAGTGCCGGCGGATGGCTGTGGCGGTCGCCTGAAGGCGGGGCAGCAGTTCGGCCACCCTATCCGGTGGCATGCGGACCACCGCCGCACTGACGGACAGGGCTGCACAGACACCGCCGGCACCATCATGGACGGGGACCGCCACACAGCGCAGGCCTGTCAGGACCTCCTCATCATCCATGGCCCATCCCCGTTCACGGACCTGCGCCAGTTCGTGTTCCAGCCGGCCCGGATCGGTGATGGTGCGTGGGGTCAGGGCCACAAGATCACCGGTTGCCAGATATGTTCGGCGCGACGCCACCGGCAGATGCGCCAGAAGCACCTTGCCGATGCCCGAGCAATAGGCCTCAAGCTGCATCCCCTCCGCGGTGAACAGTTTTTCCCGCCCGAAGGACCGCTTCACGAGGTAGGTGACCATCTCCCCGTCGAAGACGCCCAGGTGACTGCTGGCGCGGCATTGCCGCGCCAGGTCATCCACCAGCGGCCCCCCCACATCCACCAGCAGATCCTCCAGCCGGCGCCCCCCGGCGAGCGACAGGACCGCGGTGCCGAGACAATAACGGCCCCGGCCCAGCCTGATCAGATAGCCGCGGGCCGTCAGGGTCTGCGCCAGACGGTGGAGCGTGGATAGCGGCAGGTCCAGTTCTCCCGCCACCCGGGCCAGCGAGCAGGTTCCCTCCCGGCCGATCAGGGCCAGCATGGTCAGGGCTTTGTCCAGCAGGCCGGGCACCGGATCGGCCAATTTCCATCTCCTCGGCAGGGGCCGGCCCAAGCCGGGCCGGATGAACCGGAAGATAAAGGCCCATAATTGCCACTGATTGGCAATTGTTCCTGTCGACCCGATCGCCTGGATCAGATCAAACTGGCGATCCAGCGTGCATGAGCGTCCAGCACCCGTTCCGGTTGGTCGCGAAATGGCGTGTGGCCGCAATCGGCAAGATCCAGCCGCGTCACCTCCCCGCGGACCTGCCCCTCGATGGCGTCCAACTGGGCCAGCGTGGCATATTCATCGCTGATCCCCTGGATCAACAGGGTGGGACAGGTGATGCCCGACAAGAAGCCCTCGATATTCCATTGCCGGAATGACGGCCGCAGCCAGGTATCATTCCATCCACGGAACGTCGCGGCCGGATCACGGTGATAACGGCCCAGCCGGCTTTCCATGTCGGTTTCCTGGAATGTGCGTCGCGCGGCCAGGATGCCCGTGATGGTCACATCCTCGACGAACACATGCGGGGCCTGGGCCGACACGCCCTTGACCGGCCACCGCGCCGCGCCGGCATGGATCAGGGCGATGGAGGCACCGTCGCTGTGCCCGATCAGCACGGGTTCGGCGATACCTTCGGCAACCAGCAGTTCCGGCAGAACCACCAGCGCCTCGCGATGCAGGTAGTCGTCCTGGCGCGGTCCTGTCAGCGGGGCCGATTGACCATAGCCGTAACGGGAATAAAGCAGCGCGCCACATCCCGTCGCCGCCGCCAGACGCTGTGGAAAATTCCGCCACAGCGCGATGCAACCCAACCCCTCATGCAGGAAGACCAGGGTCGGCAGGCCGGGACGGGCGGCCGGCACATGGGCGATTTCCAGCTCGTGGCCGGCAATGAGGCGTGAAGGCATCGACAATCCATGGCAAGACAAAGGCCGGGGGGCGGCCGCAACCGCCCCCCGGCCCCCTTTATCATCGACCCTTATACCGCGTTCATCGTCAGCAGGTCATAGCTGGCGACCAGTTCGCCCTCCTGGTTCGTGACCGCCACGTTCCAGCGGACCTCCCCCATTTCCGGCGTCTTGGCTGTCTTTTCCTTGGCGGTCAGGGCGGCCCGGATGCTGTCGCCGGGCTTCACCGGCTTGATGAAACGCAGCCCTTCCAGCCCGTAATTGGCCAGAACGGGACCCGGCGACGGGTCGACGAACAGGCCGGCCGCAAAGGACAGGATCAGGTATCCATGCGCCACACGCCCGCCGAAGATGGGACTGGCCTTGGCCGCTTCCTCGTCCATGTGGGCATAGAAGGTGTCGCCCGTGAAATGGGCGAAATGCTCGATATCCTCCAGCGTGATGGTGCGGGCCGCCGTCTTCTTGGTATAGCCCACGGGGAGTTCACCGAAACGCAGGCGGAAGGGATGCACCTCCCCCTCCTCCCGCTTGGCGCCGGCCAGCCAGGTGCCGGTGATGGCGGTCAGCATGTCGGGCGAGCCCTGCAGAGCGGAACGCTGCATGTAATGCTTCACGCCGCGGATGCCGCCCATCTCCTCCCCGCCGCCGGCCCGTCCGGGGCCGCCATGCACCAGGACCGGCAGGGGCGAGCCATGGCCCGTCGATTCCCGGGCACAGTCGCGGTTCAGGAAATGGATACGGCCATGGAACGACCCCACGCCCATCAGCAGTTCCGTCGCTACGGCCGGATCATGGGTCACGATGGACAGGGCCAGGGACCCCCGGCCGCGATTGGCGATGTCGATCGCATGGGCCAGATCGCGATAGGGCATCAGCGTGGCCACGGGGCCGAACGCCTCCACCTCGTGCAACTGAACCGCGCTATCGGGGTCGTCGCAGCGCAGCAGGAGGGGGGCGATGAAGGCACCGCGCTCATCGGCGCCGGCCACCGGACCAGCATCGCCATGGACGATACGCGCCTCGGTCGCCAGCAGGCCCACCTTGTCACGCACATCGGCCAGTTGGGACCGGCCGACCAGCGCGCCCATGGTCACACCTTCGCGCGCCGGGTCGCCGACCACCACCTTTGACAGGGCCGCCTTCAGCGCTTCCTGCACGGTATCGATCAGGGTGGCGGGCACAAGGGCACGGCGGATGGCTGTGCATTTCTGCCCGGCCTTGACCGTCATTTCCCGCGCCACCTCCTTCACGAACAAGGCGAATTCCGGACTGTCGGGGGTGGCATCCGATCCCAGGATGGCAGCGTTCAGACTGTCGCGCTCCGCCACGAAACGCACACCCTCGCGCGCAATGACCGGATGGTTCTGCAATTTGGCAGCAGTGGCGGCGGAGCCCGTGAAGGAAACGACATCCTGTCCCGTCAGATGCTCGAACAGGTCCCCCGTTCCCCCCACAATGAGCTGCAGCGCCCCCGGCGGCAGCAGGCCCGTATCGATCATGATGCGGAACGCCGCCTCGGTGACATAGGCGGTGGCCGTCGCCGGCTTCACGATGGCCGGCACACCGGCCAGCAGGGTGGGCGCCAGCTTTTCCAACATGCCCCAGACGGGGAAGTTGAAGGCGTTGATATGAACGGCGGCACCTTGCAACGGCGTATAGACATGCTGACCGATGAACCCGCCACGCTTTGACAGCACCTCGGTATCGCCATCGATCAGGATACGGGCGTTCGGCAATTCCCGCCGGCCCTTGGAGGCATAAGCGTAAAGCGTGCCGGCCCCGCCCTCGATATCGATCCAATTGTCGGTTCGCGTGGCCCCGGTATGGGCGGCCAGGACGTAGAGTTCCTCCTTGCGGCCCATGATGGCCTCTGCCAGACCCTTCAGCAGGCGGGCGCGCTCATGGAACGTCATGGCCCGCAGGGCCGGGCCGCCCACGGTGCGGGCATGGTTCAGCATGGCAGCGAAATCCAGCCCGTCGCTGCCCGTCGTTGCCACGATGGCACCATCCAGCGCCGACGGAATGGAAACCAGCCCCCCGGCGGCCTGTACCCAGCCGTCGAGCGCGTAGTTGCTCAGTTGCGACATCTCAACAATCCTCCCAAATACCCTTTAGCGGCCCGTGAAACGGGGCTGGCGCTTCTCCAGGAAGGCGCTGACGCCTTCCCGATAATCATCGGTGTGGCCCAGGAACCGCTGATGGTCCCGTTCGGCATCCAGTTGCTGATCCAGCGGCACCGACCAGCCGGCGCGGATCGCCTGCTTGATGCGGGCCAGCCCCTGCGTCGGCGCCTGCGCCATGCGGGCCGCCAGCGCATCGACGGTGGCGGCAAGCTCTGCATCGTCGGCCACATCCCAGATCAGGCCCCATTCCTTGGCCTGCTCGGCCGGCAATGGCATACCCGTCAGGGCTAGGCCCAGGGCGCGGGCCTGGCCGATATGGCGCGGCAGGGTCCAGGTCCCCCCGCTGTCGGGAACCAGGCCGATATTGGCGAAGGGCTGGATGAACTTGGCCGACCGCGCCGCAATCACGATATCACAGGCCAGCGCGATGTTGGCGCCCGCCCCCGCCGCAACGCCATTGACGGCGCAGATCACCGGCAGGGGCAGCGCCGTCAGGCCGCGGATCAGCGGATTGTACCGGTCCTCCAGCGACTGGCCCAGATCCACACCCTGTCCGCCCGGCGACACGGCCCGGTCCGACAGGTCCTGCCCGGCGCAAAAGCCGCGCCCCGCACCGGTCAGCACCAGCACGCGGGCAGCCCCCGGCACCGCCACGGCCTTCAGCGCCTCGGCCGTTTCGGCATGCATCTGTACGGTAAAGCTGTTCAGACGGTCCGGGCGGTTCAGCGTCAAACGGGCCACGCCATCGGCGATATCGAACAGGATGGTCTCAAACATGGGCATGCACCCTCCCCTTGCGGCAGGCCGTCCCGCCACGGATAATTAATAGAATGACTGGTCGGTCTATTATTGACAAGCCTTAATTCCATGGCTTAGCTATCCGGCATGCGAACCATTCCAGGAACAGAGGCGCCCATGGGCGTCGTCGGTGCCGGCGCCATGGGTGCGGGCATCGCAGAGGTTGCGGCGGCCGCCGGCCACCGTGTCGTGGTGCTTGACGTCGGTGCCGCGGCACTGGAACGGGGGCGGGCCATTGTCGATGCCTCGCTGGCGGCCCGCGTGAAACGCGGCACGCTGACGGCGGAGGCGGCCGAAACCATCAAGACGCGGCTGTCCTTCACACCGGACATCGCCGATCTGGCCCCCTGCCCGCTGGTGATCGAAGCGATCGTTGAACAGACGGCCGCCAAAGCGGCATTGTTAGCACGGTTGGAAAGCGTGCTGGCCGGCGATGCCGTCATCGCGTCCAACACCTCGTCCCTGCCGATATCGGGCCTGGCCACAAGCCTGGACAGGCCCGACCGGTTCGTGGGCCTGCATTTCTTCAACCCCGCCCCCGCCATGAAGCTGGTGGAGGTGGTGGCCGGCCGCGCCAGCGACCCCGGTCTGGTGTCCCTGCTGCTGGAACTGATGAAGCGCTGGGGCAAGGTGCCCGTGGCAGCGGCCGATGTGCCGGGCTTCATCGTCAACCGCGTGGCCCGCCCCTACTACGCCGAAGGGTTCCTGGCCCTGGGCGAGGGGCTGAACCCCGCCGCCATCGACCATGCGCTGAAAACGGCTGGCGGCTTTCGCATGGGGCCGCTGGAACTGGCCGACCTGATTGGCCATGACGTGAATTTCGCCGTGGCCAGTTCCATCTATGGCGCCTATGCCGGCAAGACCCGTTTCCGGCCGCAACCCGCGCAGCAGGCCCTGGTGGACGCCGGAAGGCTGGGCCGCAAGACGGGCCGTGGCGTCTTCACGGCGGGGGAGAAGCCGGCCGTGCCATTGGAGCCGCATGCAGCGCCCCCGCAAAGCCTTTGCTTCGCGCCGGGGCCGTCGGCACTGGCCGATGCGGCGCGGCAGGCCGGGCTGAACATCGTGATTGACGAGAAACTGACGGCCGGATCGATCATCATCGACGGGATCGCCCTGTGCCAGGGCGACGGCCGTTCCGCCGCCGCCCTGGCTGCCGGGGATGGCCGAACCCGGATCATGCTGGATGCGGCCCGGGATTTCGCAAGAACACCGACGCTGGTTGCCAGCCTGGCCGACCCGGATGACCGGGCCGCCCGTGCGGCCTTTGCCGGGTTCGCCGGGGCGCTGGGCCGCGATGCGCTGGTTCTGCCGGACCGGCCGGGCGGGTTGGTGCTGCGCACGCTGGCCCAACTGGCCAACGCCGCCGCCGATGCCGTGGCCGACAAGGTGGCCGGCGCGGAAGGCATCGATGCCGCCCTGGTGCATGGCGCCAACCATCCGCAAGGCCCGTTGGCCTGGGCCAGAACAACCGGCGCGGACCGGGTCCGCGCGGTGCTGCGGCATATCGCCGACAGTACCGGCGACGCCACCTATCAACCGGGGGAGGGATGGCCGGAATGACCGACAATGCAAGGCGCATCGCCGATGCCATGCTGTCGCGTGAGGGGACGGGACCGGCCTGGGGCATCACGATCCTGGAAGCGCGGGAAGGCTATGCCAGGATATCCATGCGCCTGCGGCCCGACATGCTGAACGGCCATGGCATGGCCCATGGGGGCATGATCTTCGCCCTGGCCGACACGGCCTTCGCCTATGCCTGCAACAGCCGCAACGTGGCGACGGTGGCGGCCCATGCCTCCATCGCCTTCCTGGCACCAGCCCGAGAGGGGGAGGTCCTGGTGGCCGAGGCACGGGAAGCCGCGATGGCCGGGCGCAGCGGCGTCTATCAGGTCAGCGTCACCACGCAGGATGGTCGCACCATCGCCGAATTCCAGGGTCTGTCACGCACCATCGGCGGCCCGGTGATCAAGGACACCAACGAAGAGGTTGATCATGGCTGATGCCTTCATCTGCGACGGGCTGCGCACGCCCATCGGCCGCTATGCCGGGGCCTTGTCGCCCGTGCGCGCCGACGATCTGGCCGCCATCCCCATCCGGGCCCTGCTGCAGCGCCATCCGGCGCTGTCCGGCGGCATCCTGGACGATATCATCATGGGATGCGCCAACCAGGCCGGCGAGGACAACCGCAATGTCGCCCGTATGGCGGCCCTGCTGGGCGGGTTGGGCGACAGCGCGCCCGGCACCACCGTCAATCGGCTCTGCGGCTCGGGCCTTGACGCCGTGGGCATGGCCGCGCGCGCCATCAAGGCGGGGGAAGCCGACCTGATCCTGGCCGGCGGCGTGGAAAGCATGAGCCGCGCGCCTTTCGTGCAAGGCAAGGCCGACAGCGCCTTTTCCCGCCAGACACAGATCTTCGATACGACGATCGGCTGGCGCTTCGTCAATCCGCTGATGCAAAAGGGCTTCGGCATCGACAGCATGCCGGAGACGGCGGAAAACGTGGCCGATGATTTCGGCATTTCCCGCACCGACCAGGACGCCTTCGCCGTGCGCAGCCAGGCGCGTGCCGCGGCTGCCCAGGCCAATGGCCGGCTTGCCGCAGAGATTACGCCCGTCGCCATCCCCCAGCGCAAGGGTGACCCGCTGCTGGTCGAACAGGATGAGCATCCCCGCGCCACCAGCCTGGAAGCCCTGGCAAAACTGCGGCCGATCGTGCGCCCCGACGGAACGGTGACAGCCGGCAACGCATCAGGTGTCAACGATGGCGCCGCAGCCCTGATCGTGGCCTCCGCCGCGGCGGTGGAACGCCATGGGCTGGTGCCGCGTGCCCGTGTGCTGGGCATGGCCGTGGCAGGCGTGCCGCCCCGCATCATGGGCATCGGCCCCGCGCCGGCCACGAAACTGCTGCTGGCGCGGCTGGGCCTGTCCATCGGCGATATCGACGTGATCGAGTTGAACGAGGCGTTTGCCGCGCAGGGTCTGGCGGTTCTGCGGCAACTGGGCCTGCCCGATGACGCGGCGCATGTGAACCCCAATGGGGGCGCCATCGCCCTTGGCCATCCGCTGGGCATGTCCGGCGCCCGTCTGGTCATCACCGCAACCGAGGAATTGCAGCGCAGCGGCGCCAGGCGGGCACTCTGCACCATGTGCATCGGCGTCGGCCAGGGCATCGCCATGGTGCTGGAACGGGTGTGATCTCATCTGGACGGGGTCGGACGGGGCCGGTCGTCGCTGCCGACCCGCCGGCATCCCACTAGTGGGCACCACGGAAATATAATTCGGAATCCGAATTATATTTCCGTCTCGGCAAACTTCTGTCATAGAATTATTTCTTAAAATATTATTGTTAATCAATAAATTATGGCATTTTCCTAATTTTATTTATTAAAATTATGGGATGGCGCGATCTACCGCCAATGGATTACCCCTATGACCTTATGCCAGGGGGCCAACCCGTGGGTCGCACGATCAATGGGCACAAACGACCGGCCCGCGCCGAATAAATCCAGCAATCGCAAGGGGCAGGCGGTCGCCCCGGCCCATACCAAAGCATAACCCGAAGGAGGTGCCCGGGAACCGGCACCGGTGCGCGGATATCCTGCATGCCCCCCGAACAGGGGAATGAAGGGTATCGCCCCCTCCCCGACATTCCATCCACAGGGCCGGCTGATATCCGGGGCGGAAACCGCCGGCCCGATCGAGGATGATTGGGGAGAGTTCCTTGACACGACAAAAGATGCCACCGGTGATCCGGGGTGCGATCCTGGCAGGACTGACCATGGCGGCTGCCATGCCCGCCGCCGCAGAGGTCGATGGGGTCGTTCAGCAGGC
Source organism: Niveispirillum fermenti (assembly GCF_052474395.1). Lineage (NCBI taxonomy): Bacteria > Pseudomonadati > Pseudomonadota > Alphaproteobacteria > Rhodospirillales > Azospirillaceae > Niveispirillum > Niveispirillum fermenti. Next base: position 810,360 of record NZ_CP156679.1, read on the forward strand.
CACCGGTCACCTGCAGGCGGCAAAGGCCGGCGATGCCTATGCAATGCTGGCTCCGCTGGCCGCGGAACGGGCGGGTGACCCGGATTTCGACTATGCGCTGGGGCTTGCCGCAGCCGACAGCGGCCACCCGGCCGAAGCCATCATCGCCTTCCAGCGTGTCCTGGCCATACAGCCCGACAATGCGCAGGCCCGCGCGGAACTGGCCAGGGCCTATGCCCTGGCCGGCGATATCGACACGGCCCGCGCGCAGTTCGACACCGTGGTGCAGGACCCGTCCCTGCCCGACCCCGTGCGCCAGCGCTTCGACCGGCTGGTCCGCGATTTCGACCGGCAGATCGCCGGCGGCGGTACCGATCTTTCGGGCTTCTTTGACCTGTCGGGCGGCTGGGACAGCAACATCAACACTGCCACCGACCTGACGCAGATCACCATCCCGCTGTTCGCCGGCCTGGGGCCCGGCGCCCTGGGGGCCGCGGCCCGCAAGACCGGCAAATCCTATTATGAGATGCAGGGCGCCGTCAGCATCGTCAGCGCCGTCAGCCGGCAGACGCGCCTGTTCGGCAGCGCGCTGGGGTCCTGGCGTGACAATGTCGACAGCAAGGCATTCGATCAGGCATCCGCCGCCCTGACTGGCGGTGTCGCCCATACGCTGCCCAGCCGGGATGTGCTGTCCCTGTCAGGCCAGTTCCAGAACTTCTGGCTGGGCCATGACAGTTATCGCCAGAGCTACGGCGCGATCGGGCAATATACGCACCTGCTGGCGGGCGGGCGGGCTCTGACCGTCGCCGGGCAGCTTTTCCGCCTGGATTACGAAAACGACCCGTTGCGTGATGCCGACCGCTACGGGGCGGCCATCTCCTATATCGACCGCGTCATGGTGGCGACCCTGTCGGGCGGGAAGGAGGAAACCCGGCGCCGGTCCGGCGACCATCTTTCCAACAGCTATCTGGGCGCCAGCCTGGGCTTTGAACAGCCGGTGGGCGGTGTGAACCTTGTCGGCGGGCTTTCGGCTGAACGCCGCCGCTATGATGCGCGCGATGCACTGTTCCTGAAGAAGCGGGCCGACGAGCAGGTCGATGCCTCCTTCGGCGTCAAGGTGCCTGTGGCCGACCGCGTCTATCTGCGCCCGCGCGTCACCTACACGCGCAACTGGAGCAACATCGACCTCTACGATTACGAGCGCGTGACGGTCAATCTGGGCCTGCGGGCTGAATTCTGAAGGATCGGGTGACCAAGATGAACAAGCCATTCCGCGCCGCCCGCATGGCGGCCCTGTTGCTGACGGGCACGGCCCTGACGCTGCCCGCCCTTCCCGCCCTGGCCAGCAGCGGCCAGATACTGACCATGGATGTGGGACAAAGCCGGCGGGCCCCGCTGGTTCCCGGCCAGCAGGTGACGACCACCAGTGCGGCCACCCAGGTCATCATGACCAACGGCACCATCCTGTCCTTCGTCCAGGGCGGGTCCTTCACGGTGGGCAATGACGGCATACTGGACATCCATGCTGGCAACGCCACCGTCCTGGCCGCCCGCGAGCCCATCACGGTGCGCCTGCCCGGCGGCGGGGCCGCCGCGCTGTCGCAGGGGGCATCCGGCAACTTCACGATCGCCGTCGACGGCTTCACAGGGTCGGTCCTGACCGGTCGGGTGGATGTGACCGCCGCCGGCTCCTCCCGCAGTTTCGATGCCGGACAAGCCTGGCAGGCGACGGGCGGACAGGCGCCCGACCGCGTCTTCGCCAACGCCGCACAGGCCGTTCCCGCCGTGGCCAGCCAGCGCCAGGCCGGCATCGCCGCCGCCGCGGCCAATGGCCAACCCGTGGGGCTGGGCCAGGCATTGGCCGCCGTCGGTGCATCCGGCGATGTCGTGGCCGCTGCCACACGCCTTCAGGCCTCGGCCCAGAATCCGGCCCTGGCCAGTTTTCCCGCCGCCGATGCCGCCACGCTGGCCAATTACGCGGCCAGCCTGGCATCACTTTATGGTGCCCCGGCCTTTCAGGGCGCGGGCCCCGATCTGGTGCGCACCTATCTGTCCTATCTGGGCCAGGGCGGTCTGCCCGGTGACTTCCAGGCCGCATATGGCGACCTTGTCAGCCGCTATCTGGAACTGCTGCGCGCCGGCGGCGTGCCGGCCGACTTCGCAGGCGCCAGCGAGACTGCGATCAACGCCTACCTGGAATATATCCGCAGCACGGGCGCCCTTTCATCCCTGTCAGAGCCGGACCGAGCCCTGATCGGACAATATCTTTCCTTCCTGCGCAATGGCGGGGCGGTCGCTGATTTCACAGCGCTTTATACCCAGGCGATCAGCGCCTTCCTGGAGCATGTGAAGGCAGGCGGCCTGCCCAGCGCTTATGCCGGGCTGTCGCTGGAACTGGTGCGGCAATATCTGGAGATGCTGCAATCCACCGGACTGCTGCAGGGGCTGCTGGGTGCGCAAGCCGAGTTCCTGACGGCCTATCTGGCTTATCTTCAGACAGGTGCCGATCCGGACACGTTCCCGGGACTGCCGGAACAGCCCGTGGACCCTGTCGATCCCGAAAACCCGCCGCCCGTCGCAACGCCGATCCGCGTCGCCGGGTCCACTGTCGCCATCCTGCCGGACCGTGATGTTCATATGCCCATCGGCGCGCAGGAGGTCGGCTTCGTGGACGGAATGCCGGAATCCATTCCCGACGGCAGGTCCATCATCGTCACCGACGAGGCGACATTCGCCGATGTGCATGTGGATGACCGCTTCTTCATCGGCCGCCTGACGAACGGCAAGTTCCGCCAGTTCCAGCGCGACCATATCCTGAATGCCGACCAGGGCGTGCATTACGCCTATCTGCGCACCGACGGCACGACGCTGCCGGCCGGCGGCACGGTGACATACGGGCTTGTGGCGGCCACCCGGCCGACCTTCGCGTCAGGCGCCAGCGCTGCCGGCACCTTCGACGCGAAGATGGCCGTGGCCTGGGGGGCGGCTCCGAAGGTCGGCCTGGCCGGTACGCTGGCCATGCCCGGCGATGCGACCTATGCCTTCACCAGCGACGGGGGCGTGGCGGGTGCGGCACAGACCGGCATCACCTTGTCCGGTTATGGCCAGAATGCCTATCAGTTCAACAGCGCCCTGACGGGAACGGGGCGCGCCTGCACCGGCGGTGATTGCGGCATCCGCTTTCTGATGCAGCCGGGCGGGCCGGACGCACAGGCCCTGGCCGTCACCTATGCCACCAGCGGCGGGGATGGACTGGACCGGATCACCGGTGCGGCCGGCTTTGCAGCCATGCAGGACCCTGGCCCCGGACCGGAGGAACCCGGCGAGACGCCGCCGGTCAGCAATGCACGCGCCTATGCCATCGTCGCGCAAACGTCACAGGCCCGCGCGATGACCGTCACCCAGCAGGTCGTCACGGTATCGCCGGGCGGGCTGCCCACCCGGATCGGCAATTACGATGTGAGCGGCGCCAGCCTGCTCGATCGGCAGGAAAACACCCAGCAGGGCTGGGAGATCGGACGTTTCGGCAACGGTGCCGTCGCGCTGGGCAGCCAGACCTACACCCTGGGAACAGGACAGGCGGCGCATTTCGCGCTGGCCGGACCCTTGTCAAACATCCCGACCGACAAGCGTATCGATTACAGCCTGCACGCCTACAGCAAACCGACCTATGCCGATGGCAGCGCCATCCGCGAGGCGCGGCTCGACGGCAGGCTGGCCGTGATCTTCGGCCGCAACACCTGGGGCTATCAGGCATCGCTGGCCCTGATTGATGATGAAGGGGCCCGGAACTACAATTTCGGCCTGCCGGGCGGGGTCGAATTTGCCAATCGCGTATTCACCATCAACAACGGTGTCGTCTCCCTGGAAGGCCTTTCATCCAACCTGACCACCGATGATGCACGCTGCACCGACAATGCCTGCCGCGTGCAGTTCAATCTGGTCCTGGGCGGCGATGGGGCTGAAAATGCCGCCGGCGCCTACCAGATCAACCGGGGAGGACAGGGCCAGACCAACGGTATGCTGTCGGGTGCGGTTCTGTTCCGCGACATCGCGAAGGGCGGCGGCATCGTCGACCCCGTGACGGGCACGGAGCGCACGAACCAGTTCGTCGTCTATGCCGGCAGCGCTATCGGTATCGACCAGCGTGACAAGGTCACCACGACGACGCAGCCCGACGGTACGCTGGACAAATATGTCTGGACCATCAATCCAAAGGAAGCGCCGCAGCGCGGCAGCAACCAGTCGCTGGAGACCGGTACCGCCGGCGGTATCATCGGCTGGTCGCGCTGGGCCGACGGCATCACAGCCGGCAATTACCATGACGGCCCGCAATTCGCCCGATCCGGCAAGCAGGGCATGCATCTGGTCCATGGTGATCCGGCCACCGGCCTGCCGACCGGCGGAACCGTCACCTACACGCTGGCGGGGGCGACCAGTCCCACGATCCGGGACGGCTCCGCCGATCCGGGCACGATGACGGGCAGCGCCGCCGTCGCCTTCGGCAGCACGGCCCGCGTCGGGCTGGACATGATGGTGACGATCGGCGGACACGGCTATGCCGTCGCCACCAATGGCGGTGTTGCGAACCCCGGCGCCAGCCAGATAGCCGTGGGGGCCGACATGGGCTTCCGTGCCAACGACCTGGCGGCCACGGCCGGCGGCCCGGCCTGCACGGGCACCACCTGCACCGCATCGGTGACCGGCTTCCTGGCCGGAACCGGGGCCAGCCATATCGGGATCAGCTACACGATCAATGGCGGCACTTTCGACAAGCAGGTCGATGGTGCCGCCGTGTTCGGCCGCTGAGCCAGACGGGCCGGATGGTTGCAGCCATCCGGCCCGTCTATCTTCACGGTTGCCGTGTCCTGGCCGGAGAGGCCATATTCCATTGACCTGCCGCAGAGTCCGGCCGCCGACAGGTTGGCATGGGGGATGAATTGCTGCCGAGATTGACACCCGTTGCCGTCCTGTCCCTCTTCACCACCCTGGGCGTTCTGGCCGTCCTGGCCCTGGTGGCGACCGCGGTGAACCAACCCTGGCTGGGTCTTTCCCTATCGGCGGACGCGGATGGCAACAAGGTGTGGATCGCGGCCGTCGATCCGGACGGCCCGGCAGCGGGCCTGCCCGCGCCCGCGCACCTGCTGTCCCTCCGTGGCGCCGATGGCGGGGCGCTGGCGCTGCGGACCGGGGACCTGACACCGGAACCCGACATCATCGAAACGTACGAGGACATGCGTGCCTTCTTCCATCGGCAGACGGCCATCCGGCAGATGCTGGGAAGCGGGCAGGTCGGGCTTGAGCTGGTCATGGCCGACGGCAGTACGCACTGGCATGAAATGCTGCCTGCGCCCCACCGATTGCCGGACAACATGCCGGCGGAATTCTGGTTGCAGGTCCTCGTTGGCTTCACCAGCTACATGGTGGGCATCTGGGTCTGGTCCCTGCGGCCGGGCGACACGGGCCCGCGCCTGTTCGCCATCATCAGTACAGCCATACTGATCTTCGCGGGGGCCGCCGCCATCTATTCCACCCGCGAACTGGCCATTGATGGCAGCCTGTTCCGTACCCTTTCCAGCATCAACCATGGTGGTGCGCTGCTGTTCGGGGCCACCATGATAGCACTGCTTCTGTCCTATCCGCGGCCTTTGGTGCCTGCCGGCTGGCGGCTGGTGCCCATCGGGGTGTTTGGCCTGTGGTGGCTGGTGGACACGATGCATCTGCTGGATGGACCGCCGGCCGGCTCACATCTGCCCACCATGATCGAGATGCTGGGCATTGTCGCATGCGCCGGGCTGCAATATTGGTGCACCCGGGGCGATCCGCGGGCCCGCGCCGTGCTGCGCTGGTTCGGCCTTTCCGTGACGGTGGGGGCCGGTCTGTTCGTGATGATGATCATCGCCCCCAATCTGGTCGGGGCCGCCCCTGTGATGTCGCAGGGGCACGGGTTCCTCTTCTTCCTGCTGATCCATATGGGGCTGGCACTGGGGGTCGCCCGTTACCGGCTGTTCGCCCTGGATCGCTGGGCTTTCCGCATCCTTTTCTATCTCGTTGGCATCCTGCTTCTGATCCTGGTGGATGCGGTACTGATCTATGTCGTCGCGGTGGAGCGCGCACCGGCCTTCGGCCTGTCACTGCTGCTGATCGCCTTTCTCTACCTGCCTTTCCGGGACACCATGGCGCGCTGGCTCTCCGGGCAGCGGCGGGCAGACCGGGGCCGGTGGTTCCAGCAGGTGGCCGACGTGGCGCTGGCACCGACGGGGGCTTATCGCCGCTCCCGCTGGGCGGCCCTGCTGGAGGAGGTGTTCTCCCCCCTGCGCATCATGCCCGCCGATCCGGTGAACATGCCCGCACTCACCTCCGAAGGGCTGGGCCTGCTGATCCCCGGCATCGGCAAGGCCGGAGCCGGGGAATTGTCGCCCCTGCGCCTGGAATATGCCCAGGCCGGCCGGCGGCTCTTCTCGCCGCGCGATGTGGCGCTGGTCGGCGAACTCTGCGCCATGCTGGCCCACATCATCGAAAGCCGCCGTGCCTATGAACAGGGTGTGGCGGCGGAGCGCGGCCGGATCACCCGCGATATGCATGACAATATCGGCGTGCAGTTGCTGGGGGCGTTGCACAGCCGCGATACCGCCCGCAAGGACGGACTGATCCGCGAAACCTTGAGCGATCTGCGCGACATCATCAACAATGCAACGGGCAACGGCGCGCCATTGGGCGAGGTGCTGGCCGACCTGCGGGTGGAGATCGTCGACCATCTCTCCGATGCCGGCATTGAGGTGGATTGGGACGCCCAGCCCGTGGGGGGACTGGATCTGGCTCCACAGGCCATCCATGCCCTCCGCTCCATCCTGCGGGAGGCATCGGGCAACATCATCAGGCATGCCGGCGCCCGCTCGGCCCGCATCTCCATGCGGCGGGAGGATGACTGGCTGGTCGTGATCATCCAGGATGACGGGCGGGGCTTTGACCCTGCGGACGTGCAGGCGGGCAACGGTCTGGTGAACATGCGCACCCGGATGTCGGGTCTGAAGGGACAGGTTGCCGTCGCAAACGCCCATCCCGGCACCCGCATCACCGCCCATTTCCCCCTGGCCGGCACGGGAGAGACGCCATGAAACAGGTGCTGATCGTGGAGGATGTCAGCGAGACACGCCGCTGGCTGGTTGAGATCGTGCGGGCCGCCTTCGGCGACTGCGAGATCGAGGAGGCGGTGAACATGCGGGCCGGCATCTCTGCCGTGGCGCGCAGCGACTTCAACCTGGCCCTGATCGATCTCGGTCTGCCGGACGGGTCCGGGCTGGAGGTGCTGCGCAACATCCGGCTGCTGCGCCCGGAAACGGCCTGCGTCGTCACCACGGTCATGGGGGACGACGCGCATATCGTGGCCGCCCTTTCGGCCGGGGCCGACGGCTATCTGCTGAAGGAACAGGCGCCGGAGGTGATCACCCGGCAATTGAAGCAGATTGCCCAAGGCGTTCCCGCCCTGTCCCCCTCCATCGCCCGGCGCATCATGGAACATTTCAGGCTGACCGGCCCCAGCGCCACGCAGGACGAGAACCTGACGGCCCGGGAACGCGACGTGCTGGGCCTGATCGGCCGTGGCTTGCGCAACGCGGAGGTGGCGCGCGCCCTGGAACTGACGGAGAACACCGTCGCAGGCTATATCAAGTCCATCTACCGCAAGCTGGGCATCTCCAGCCGGGCGGAGGCCTCGTGGCATGCGGCCCGGCTGGGACTGGCCCATCCCACGGGCCGCTGAAAGCCGCGCGGGAGGCTGGGCACACCCATCCTTCCGGCCTGCCGAAAGGGCTAGGCGGGTGCGGCAAAATAGTCCACCATGACCTCTGTGATCACCCCGGAAGAGGGCGACGCGACCCTGTCGTTGCAGGTGGCCTGTCGATACAGGCGGGAGGAAATGATGGTGGCTGTTCAGGACAAGGAAGCGATGCTGCCGCTTCCGACCGATCACGTCCCGGTGCCGGCGGCCCGCCGGCTGACCAATCTGGATCTTCAGGCTGCGCTGGCCGATGGCTGGGACGATTTCCGGGCCGAGCCGGCCTATGGCCTGGTGTTCGGCGGATTCTACGCCCTGTTGGGACTGGGCGGGCTCGCCGCCTTCCTGCTTCTGGGCTGGACCCATATGCTCTTCCCCGCCATCACGGGCTTCCTGCTGGTCGGGCCCGTCGCGGCGCTGGGCCTATATGATATCAGCCGGCGGCGCCAGCTTGGCCGGCCTGTGGAAGGGGGGCGCGTCTTCTTCGCGTTCCGTCGCCATGGCGGCAGCCAGATCGGGCTGCTGGGCTTCTTCCTCGTCTTCGCCGCGATTGCCTGGATCAAGATCGCCACGCTGATCTATGCGCTTTATTTCGGACCGGCACCCATGGCACTGGCCAACCTGTGGGACGCGGTGACGCACAGCATGTTCGGCCTGCAGTTCGCCCTTACGGGGATCGTCGCGGGGGGTCTGATCGCCGGCACCATCTTCGCGCTCTCCGTCTTCGCGGCACCCATGCTGCTGGACAGGGATATCGATGTGGTGACAGCCATGATCGCCAGCCTGCGGGCGGTGATGCTGAACCTGCCGCTGATGCTGGCCTGGGGCGCCATGGTGGCTGTGGTCATCGGTTTTTCCATCGCGGGCGGTCTTCTTGCCCTGATCGTCACCCTGCCCTGGCTGGGACATGCCACCTGGCACCTTTATGTGCGGGCATTGGGCAACGCCCCGTCACTGGTCAGCCCCGACGGCCATTGATAGCTGCCCGGCCCGCCATCCGCCGGTTGTCCTACAGGTGGACAGGGCCCGTCGCCGGAACGGGACATCTTGTCTCCCCGGCTTGCCGGGACCGGTGTGAGCGTTCATGAATGCGGGCCTCCCGTTCCCGGTCCGACCGCAGCATGACAAGCCCCACCGCCACCCTGCCCGCCGAACCCGGCCTGCGGACAGCCGCCCTCCTTCAGGCATCCGCCGCCTTGCTGTGGATCGCCCAGGCCTGGCTGCTGGCACAATCCATTCAGCATCTGGCCGGCACGAACCCGTCGCTGGTAGACATCCTTCCGGCCACAGCCCTGTTCGTGGCCATCGGCCTGCTGCGCATCATGCTGGATGCAGCCGGCAACCGGATGGCCTTCGTCACTGCGCGCCGCATGCTGACCCGGTTGCGCCGGTCGGCGCTGGATGCCCTGGCTGCGCGCGATCCGTTGGACCCGGCCTTCCCCCCGTCCGGGGCGGCCGCCAGCCTGCTGGCGGAACAGGCGGAAGGGATCACGCCCTACCTGCAGCGCTATATCCCCGTTCGCTGGCGCCTCATGCTGGTGCCGCCGGCCATTCTGCTGGCCGTGGGGTGGTTTTCATGGGTGGCGGCGCTGATCCTGTTGGTGGCCGCGCCGCTGATCCCGCTTTTCATGGCGCTGATCGGGATAAGGGCCGGCAAGGCCAGCCAGGACCAGCTTGCCGCCCTGGGCGACATGACGGGGTTGCTGATGGACCGGCTGCGGGGCCTGCCGGCCATCCGTGCGCTGTCGGCCACCGATGCCGTGGCGGAAAGACTGTCTGAACTGGCCGTGGGTGTGAAACGCCGGACCATGGCGGTCCTGCGCATCGCCTTTCTGTCTTCCGCCGTGCTGGAGCTTTTTTCGGCCCTGGGTGTTGCCCTGGTCGCCATCTATGTCGGCTTCCATCTGCTGGGCCAGGTGGGGTTCGGTGCCTGGAGCGGCAGGCTGGACCTGGGCCAGGGCCTGTTCATCCTGCTGCTGGCGCCCGCCTTCTTCGAACCGCTGCGCGATCTGGCCGCTGTCTGGCATGACAGGGCCAGCGGCGAGGCGGCGCTGCGCGCCCTGTCCACCCTTGCCGATACCGGGCAGTCCACATGCACACCATCCACGGAACGGAAAGGACCGCCGGATGACGGGCTGGCGGTGGCACTTTCCGGTGTGGGCTATAGCTATCCCGACGCCGCCAGCCCCGTGTTCGAGGGCTTCGACCTGTCGGTGCGCCCGGGGGAGACCATCGCCCTGTTCGGCCCCAGCGGCTGTGGCAAGTCAACCCTTCTGGCGCTGATCGCAGGCCTGCTGCGGCCGGCCACCGGATCGGTCCGCATCGCCGGGACGCCGGGATGGGTCGGGCATCGGCCCTACATGCTCAATGCGTCGCTGGCCGGCAACGCCACGCTGGGGCGCCCCGGACTGGCAGCAGGGCCGGTACTGGCGGACCTGCTGCCGGGACAGGACCCGGCCCGCCGCGTGGGTGAAAACGGCGCTGGCCTGTCGGGCGGTGAAGCACTGCGTCTGGCGCTGGCCCGTGCCATCGCCGACCCGGCGGCCAGCCTGATCCTGGCTGATGAGCCGACGGCCCATCTGGACCGTGACACGGCGGCTGCCGTGACAGACCTGCTTCTGCGGGCGGCACGCGGCCGCACCCTGCTGGTCGCCACGCATGACCCGCTGCTGGCGCGGCGTATGGACCGTGTGGTGGAGATCACGCCATGAACAGGGATATCGCCCTTTTCCTGCGCCTGTTCCGGCGGGCGGCACCGCGCGCCTTCTGGTCGGGTCTGCTGTTGTCAGCCCTGACAATAGTGGCCGGTACAGCGTTGCTGGGGCTGTCGGGCTGGTTCATCACAGCGGCCGGCATTGCCGGCGCCGTGGCCGCCACGGCGCTGGCCTTCGACGTGTTCAGGCCGGGGGCCGGCGTGCGGATGCTGGCCATCACACGCACCGGCGCCCGTTACGCCGAGCGGCTGGTCACACACGATGCCACCTTGTCGGTGATTGCCGACCTCCGGGTCCGCATGTTTCGGGCACTGGCCCGCCCCGGACAGGGGCAGGCGCTGGACAAGCGCCCCGGCCGCCTGCTTTTCCGGCTGACGGGCGATCTGGATGCGCTGGACGGTCTCTATCTGCGGCTGGCGGTTCCGCTGGCCGCCCTGCTGCTTCTATCGCTGGGCCTGGGCATCGCGCTGACGCTGGTCGTCGGCTGGCCGGGTCTGCTGTTGGGCCTGGTTCCGGCCGGCCTGGGGGCAAGCCTGCTCTGGTCGCTGGGTCGGGCCAGCCGGGGCCCCGGCGGCCGGCGCGCCGCCGCCCTGGAATCCCTGCGCCTGCGCCTGCTCGACCGGCTGGCGGGCCGGGTGGACTGGCGGATGACAGGCAGGGAACAAGCCATGGACGGCCTGACCCTGGCCGCGGAACGGCGGCTGGCCGAAGCGGACGACCAGTTGAACAGGCTGGAGGTCAAATCCGGCCTGGTTCAAGGGCTTGCGGCGGTCCTTCTGCCGGCGGCCGGCTTGCTCGTGGCGGCATTCCTGGTCGAGGCCGGACGGTTGGGGGCGGCGGGCGCCGCCCTGGTCCTGCTGACCCTGCTGGGCGCGTTGGAGCCGCTGGCCGCCCTGCGTCGCGGGGCCGCCGATCTGGGCCGCATGGCGCGGGCGGCCCGGCGGGTCGCCACGGGCCTGGGATCAACGTCCGGCAGCCCGCCATGCCCGGCCACACCCCCGGCGGGATCCGCGCTATGCCTGGACCGGGTGCGCCACATCCAGCCCGATGCGCAGGCGCCCCTGTTCGATGGCCTCTCCCTTTACGTTCCCATAGGCCAGCATGTCGCCATCACAGGCGACAGCGGGGCCGGCAAATCCACGCTGCTGGCGCTGCTGACGGGCGAGGCGGCACCTCTGTCCGGTCAGGTCGCCGCCCTGCCCGCCGCCCTGCTGGCACAGGACACCACCTTGTTCCGGGACAGCATTGCCGCGAACCTGCGCCTGGCCGATCCCTTTGCCAGCGTGGAAAGGCTGTGGCAGGTGCTGGCCGATGCCGGCCTGGAACGAGTCGTGCGCGAAATGCCGGCCGGACTTGAAACCCTGCTGGGAGAAAGCGGCCATGGCCTGTCCGCCGGGCAGCGGCGGCGACTGACGCTGGCCCGGTTCCTGTTGCAGAACAAGCCCCTATGGCTTCTGGACGAGGTGACGGAGGGGGTGGATGCATCTGTCGCAGGCACCATATTGACAAATATCAAGGCAAACGGCCGTGACCGAACTATTCTGCTGGTCACGCATCTGAGGCGTGAGGCCGCCCTGGCCGACAGGTTGATCCGATTGCAGGGCGGGCGGGTGGTCATGGATGAGGCGCGCGGCACGCCGGCCTTTGACACGGCATTGCAGGCCCTGCGCCAGGACTGACCCCCTACCCCACCTTATCCGCCTTGGACGGGAGCCCCGCCATCGGGACGGGGCAGGCGTTGGGGAGCGCCGGGGACACCGGCGGGCAGACGCATGGAGTTGGACATTGTCGGGCTGTCGCGCCTGCAATTCGCGCTGACGGCCCTTTATCACTTTCTCTTCGTACCCCTGACCCTGGGCCTGTCGGTCATCATCGCCATCATGGAGACGGTCTATGTCATGACCGGCCGCGTGATCTGGCGGCAGATGACCAAGTTCTGGGGCACCCTGTTCGGGATCAACTTCGTGCTGGGGGTGGCGACCGGCATCACCATGGAATTCCAGTTCGGCATGAACTGGTCCTACTACAGCCATTATGTCGGCGACATCTTCGGTGCGCCGCTGGCCATCGAAGGGCTGATGGCCTTTTTCCTGGAAGCGACCTTTGTCGGCCTGTTCTTCTTCGGCTGGGACCGGATGACGAAGCTCCAGCATCTGGCCGCTACATGGGCCGTCGCCATCGGTTCCAATTTCTCCGCGCTGTGGATCCTGATCGCCAATGGCTGGATGCAGAACCCCGTCGGCGCGGTCTTCAACCCCGTCACCATGCGCATGGAGATCGAGGATTTCTATGCCGTGATCTTCAACCCCGTGGCGCAGGCGAAATTCGTACATACCGTGTCGGCCGGCTATGTCACGGCGGCGGTGTTCGTGCTGGGCGTGTCGGCCTGGTATCTTCTGAAGCACAGGCATGTGCTGCTGGCCAAGCGGTCGATGGCCGTCGCCTGTTCCTTCGGCCTTCTATCGTCGCTATCGGTGGTCGTGCTGGGGGATGAAAGCGGCTATCTGGCCACCGAACATCAGAAGATGAAGCTGGCCGCCATCGAAGGGATGTGGGAGACCGAACCCGCCCCCGCCAGCTTTACCGCCATCGGCTTTCCCAATCAGGCCGCGCGGGAGACACATCATGTCATCCAGATCCCCTGGGCGCTGGGCCTGATTTCCACCCGGTCGCTGAACACGGAGGTGCCGGGCATCAACGAACTGGTGGCACGCGGGCGGGAGCGGGTGGAGAACGGCATCCAGGCCTATGATGCGCTGGAAACCATCCGGACCGCCCGCGGCGTGGCCAATGTCGATCCATCCGTGAAGGCCATGTTCGAGGATCACGGCGCCGATCTCGGCTATGCCTATCTGCTGAAGCGTTATGTCGATGACCCGCGCCAGGCGACGGCGGAACAGATCGACAAGGCGGCCTGGGACCTGGTGCCACAGGTGGGGCCGCTGTTCTGGTCATTCCGGATCATGGTGGGGCTGGGCTTCTTCTTCATCGCGCTGATGGCCGCCTTCTTCTGGCAATCGGCCCGCCAGCGGCTGGGTGAACCCCGCTGGCTGCTGAAGCTGGCGGTCCTGGCCATCCCACTGCCCTGGATCGCGGCCGAACTGGGCTGGTTCGTGGCCGAATTCGGACGCCAGCCCTGGATCATCGAAGGCGTGCTGCCCACGGCGATGGCCGTTTCCAGCCTGGGCGTGACAGACCTGCTGATCACCATCGCCGGCTTCACGCTGTTCTACAGCGTGCTTTTCGTGGTGGAGGTGAAGCTGATGCTGCGCGCCATCGCCAAGGGCCCCGAACCCGATGATGAAGCGGCCCCCTCGCATCGCCTGCAAGCTGCCCCCCAGCCCGCGGAGTAACGGCCATGATCCTGCATGAGCTTATCGATTATGAAACGCTGCGCCTGATCTGGTGGGTCCTGTTGGGCGTACTGCTGATCGGCTTCGCGGCGACCGACGGGTTCGACATGGGGGTCTGCACGCTGCTGCCCTTCATCGGCCGCACCGATCTGGAACGGCGCACGATCATCAACACGGTCGGGCCTGTCTGGGAAGGCAATCAGGTCTGGTTCATCCTGGGCGGCGGCGCCATCTTCGCTGCCTGGCCACCGCTTTACGCCGTGTCCTTCTCCGGCTTCTATCTGGCCATGTTCGTGGTGCTGGCGGCGTTGATCCTGCGGCCGGTGGCGTTCAAGTACCGGTCCAAGCATGCCGATACGCAATGGCGCAGCCGCTGGGACTGGGCGCTGTTCATCGGTGGTTTCGTGCCGCCGCTGATCTTCGGCGTGGCGGTGGGCAATGTGCTGCAGGGCGTGCCCTTCCGGCTCGACCCGACCTTGCGCGCCTTTTATGACGGGTCGTTCTTCGGGCTGTTGAACCCGTTTGCGCTGCTGTGCGGGTTGCTGTCGGTCACGATGCTGATCATGCACGGGTCGGCCTGGCTGGCGCTGAAGACCAGCGGCACCATTGCCGGCCGCGCGCGCACCGTCGGGCTGGTGGCCGCACTTGCCACACCGGCCCTGTTCGCGCTGGGCGGGCTGGCGCTCTATCTGTGGATCGACGGCTATCGCATCAGCAGCGCCATCATCGCCGATGGCCCCTCCAACCCTCTGCTGAAAAGCGTGGAGACGGCCCCCGGCCTGTGGTTCGGCAATTATGCCAGATGGCCGCTGCTGCTGGTCGCCCCACTGCTGGGCCTGATCGGACCGCTGCTGGTCTGGTACGGGCTGAAGGCCGGACGGGAGGTGGGGACGCTGCTGGTTTCCGCCCTGTCCCTGTTCGGGATCATCGCGACCGTGGGCGTTTCCATGTTCCCGTTCATCCTGCCTTCCTCCGTCGACGCCGCCAGCAGCCTGACGGTCTGGGACAGTTCCTCCTCGCATCAGACGCTGTTCATCATGCTGGTGGTGACATTGATCTTCCTGCCCATCGTCATGGCCTACACGGCCTGGGCCTATCGCATCCTGTGGGGCAAGGTCGATCCTGACGCTATCCGCGATGGCCAGGGCCATCATTATTGACCCCATCCGGACATAAGGAGAAAGAATATGTGGTATTTCGCCTGGATGCTGGGCCTTCCCCTGGCCGCGGCCTTCGCCGTCCTGAACGCCATGTGGTTCGAGATGCGCGAGGACATGGCCGCAAACGGCAACGCGCCGGGTGACAACCAGGAATGACCCAGGTCGTCACCCCGAACCCATGAAAAGAAGGGGCGGGCCGCGACAGCGCCCCGCCCCTTGACATTGATCAGGCTGGCGACCCGATCAGAACTTTGCTTCCAGCGTCAGCCCCACCTGCCGGCCGCGCGGCAGGGAAACCTGGTAACCGCGCGGGCTGCCCGTCACGCCGAAATCGACGTAACGGATCACGCCCATCGGGTCGAGATTGTCGAACAGGTTCTTGACGAACAGGGTGGCGCGGTAATCACCGAAGCTCACACCGGTGCGGGCATCCACCTGGTCACGGCTGCCCGTGGATGCGAAATTGCCCACCTGATCATATTTCTTCGAACGGTAGGTGTAGACGACGTTGAAGAAGCCATCCATTTCCTCCGTCACGGGGAAATCGAAATCGGACACGACGGAGAACTGGTACTTCGGTGTGTTGGGTGCCGTCTTTCCCTTGATGGAACTGTCGCCCGTCAGGCGGCCGACTTCGGCATCGGTGCCGCTCTTGTATTCCGGGTCGTTCAGGGAAATGCCGGTCGACAGGCGCCACCAGTCGGTCAAGGCCGCCTGGGCCTCCACCTCGATGCCCTTCACCTCCAGCGAGCCGGCATTGGCGATGTAGGAGATGGAACCCGTGCCGAAGATGGCGGACTGGGTAAGCTGCTGGTCCTTCCAGTCGATGTAATAGGCGGCGACGTTCAGGCGCAGCCGGCGGTCCAGCAGATCGGTCTTCAGACCCAGTTCATAGTTCCAGGCGGCTTCCTCGTCATAAAACACCTGATTGCCGGTCAGGCGGGCATCGGAATTGAAACCGCCCGGCTTGTTGCCGCGGGCCACGACGCCATAGGCCATGACATCGCTGTTGAAGCGATAATCCAGGGTGAAGCGCGGGTTCCAGCTCTTGAAGGTCTTGGACAGATTGTAGTTGTTGTCCCCACCCTTCAGCCCCAGCTTGTCCACCGCATAGCGCAATTCGGCACCGGCGGTCAGCGCGTCGGTCAGGTCGACATTGACCAGGGCAAAGCCGGCATAGTTGCGGATGGTGTTGGTACCGTTGTTCTGCAGGCGGTTCAGCGGATACATGAACCGTTCGGTCGACCGGTCCTCATCATACATATAGGCGCCGACCAGCCAGCGGAATCCGTCCACCTTGTCGGCGGCGATGCGGACTTCCTGCGAGAAGCTTTCGATATAGATGCCGTCACGGGCATGCAGAGTGCCACCCGCACCCGTGATGGGCTGGAAATCCAGGTCGGCCTTGCGATCCTCGTCGGAATTCGTGTAGCCCGTGATGGAGGTAAGCTGGATGTCACCGGCCTGGTAATTGACGATGGCCGCAGCACGCGAGGTTTCGCGCGTCAGCCCGCCGCCATCCACGGCATCCAGATTAAGGCTGATCTGCTCCGGCGATGCCTGGACGACGCCGCAATAATACTGGAAGGCCGTGCCGGCAGCATTGGGGAAGCAATTGTTGCTTGCCGCCCGCTGCAGAACGGTGGCGTCGTGCCCATCCTTGTTCTTGCCATAGGAATAGCGCAGCGTGATATCCAGATTGTCGCTGGGCGTGAACAGCAGGGCACCGGAGACCGCCTTGGTCTCCTCATCCCCGATCTTCTTGCCATAGCGGCTGTCGGCGGGGTTGTTGTTCCGGTATTCGCCGCCATAGGTGTAGTAGTTGCCGGCAAGCTGGAAGGCCAGCTTGTCTTCGATCAGCGGCCCGCTGATCATGGCCAGCGCGTTATACTCATCATGCTGGGCGGCGGTCAGCTTGACCTCCCCCTCCATCACATCGGACGGCTTGCGGGAGACGTAGGAGATGGCGCCGGAGAAGGTCTGGCGGCCATAAAGCGCAGACTGCGGCCCCTTGATCACCTCCACCTGCTCCACGAACGCCATTTCGGTGCCGAACAGGCTGTCGGGAATGAAGACACCATCCAGGAAGGACGCGGCATTGGGCGTGCCCAGGATGGAAGACTGGCCACGGATGGCCGGCCGGTCCAGACGGCGGCCGAAATCCTGGTCATACGACAGGCCCGGCACCATGTTGGAAAGCTGGCCGATATCTTTCACGCCCAGCCGGTCCAACGCATCGCGGTTCATGGCTGTCACAGCCACGGGCACATCCTGCAGGCGTTCGGAAATCTTGCGGGCGGAGACAACGATCTCCTCCAACTGCAAGGGGGGCTCCGTCGTCTGGGCCTGCACGGCGGCGGGCACAAGAAGCCCGGCCAGCGGGGCACAGCAGATCAGCCGCGCCAGGACCTTCGTTTGCATCTTAACCTCCTGTCTGCTCGCCTGTTTGTGCGGATGCGGCGCCAGCGGCGTCCCGTCCATCCTTGTTGTATTTTTTTAAATACAATATGGAGGCAGAATGGTTCCGTCGGAATGGCTTGTCAACGGCTTTATGGCCGTTTCAGCGCAAAAAATGAGTTATTGTTATATCAATTTTTTGATTTCCCGGCCCGTATGGGCGCGCAGGGAGAGACAACCGGTCAGGTCGCCATTTGTTGAAAATCCGGGCAGATTTCGGGCCGGATCCGGGCTGCGAATGATGTCAGCATAGGGCCGGGGCGGGGAAATTCCGGGTCCAGCACCCGACAGCCGGCCCAGGCCAGCGCGAGGTTCGATGAGAGGAGCAACTTGTTCCTTGATGTAGACGACTGAGCTGCCCGAGCCAGAGATATAAGGCTGGGCATACCGGTACCCATCATCAAAACCATGTCGGCCGGCCGGGCCATCGCATCGGCCAGGGCAGCCGATATGGCGTCCCCCCGCAGGGTATAGATCGCATGGTAGCCCGGTTCCGGGTTGCGCACATCGATCACGTCCACCAGATCAAGCCCTGCTGCCTGCCAATAGGCCAGGGCTGGTTCCCGCAGGTCCGGCGGATAGGGATTGACCAGAACGGCACGGTGGACACCGGCTTCGGCGGCTGCGGCCCGGATCGCCTGCGCCGCCGTCAACAGCCGCACACCCCGGTCACGCCAATGGGCGACCAGGGCCGCCTCCCGTTCGGCGCCCAACAGATAGGACGTGCCCGTGCAGGCGAAAAGCGCGGCATCCAGCGCAATGCCGCCGAAACTCTCCAGGCTCTGGTCCAGCGTTTCAGCATAAAGCATCAGCCGGCGCAGCAGCGACGGATCCGTGCTGTGCATGCGGGTGGTCAGCATGGTGATGCCCGTGCCGAACAGACGCTGCATCTCCGGTTCCACCGTCGGATTGCCGGAGGGGGTGAGGACGCCCAGCACCCCACCCGCGCCATATTCCAACCGCTGTCCCGCTGCCTCACTCATCGCGGGGCGCGTCCTGGCGCGTCAGACCGGCCAGCACCCGGGCCATCAACCCGTCGGTCGCCATCTGTCGCTCCGTGCTGGCAGTCGCGTCCAGCGGCATCGATTTCAGGGTGCCGACATCCACACCGCGCAGGCTGGCCACCTCCCGTTCCAGCCGGTCAATCCGGTCATTGGCGACCGACAGTTCCAGCAGCAGTGCCATGGCGATGCGCAGCACCGCTTCCGTTTCCGTATTGTCCAGGCTGGACGGGCGGGCGCCACGGGCCAGGCTGGACAGTTCCACAATGGCATCGGCCGGTTTCATGGCTGTTTACTCCGTCGGCTGGTTTGCCCCGCCGGCCCGGACGATGGACCGGTAATCCGGTACCCGGTTGCGGATGGTGATGTTGGCAAGGCGGGGGGAATGGGAGAACAGGTCGATCTGATCGACCAGGAAGGCGGCAGGTGCCGCCTGCTGATAATCGCGCGCCAGCGCACGCATGCCGGACAGCCTTTCCCCGTCATCCATGATCTGTGCCACCTGCCCCAGCCGGTCGGCCAGGGCGGGGTCGCAGAAGAAGGGTTTGGGGCGACGGCAGGAGAATACCTCCATCGGCCGCAGCGCATCATTGTAGGGGGAACTGTTCCATGATGCGCCGAAGGCATCAGCCGTCCAGCTATTGGTCAGGAACTTCTTCAGGTACTGGGGGAAGGTGACGATCTGCAACGTCATCTCCACCCCGACATTGCGCCAATACTGTGCCACCGCCTGATAGATCAGCGTGTCGGCCGGCAGGCTGTCGATCACGACTTCGGCTGCGATCACAAATCCGTCAGCAAACCCCGCCTGGCGCAACAGATCGCGCGCCTTGACGGGGTTATAGGGATAGGGTTCCAGATCGGGATCATAGCCGAACGTGATGGCGGGCGCGGGCTGTCCCGCTGGCGAGGCATGGCCTTCCAGAAGGATGTCGGCCAATGCCTGCTTGTCGATGGCGTAATTCAACGCCTGCCGCACCCTCACATCGCGCATGGGCGCATCCGGGGCCGTCCCCTCCACCCGGAAGGCGATGGACATCACCTGCATGGACGGGGTGATGACGACAGGAAAGCGATTACGCTTCAACCGTTCCAACTCGTCGATCTCCACCCCCGCAATATCGACATCACCGGACAGCAGGGCCTGGGCCCGTACCGCCGCATTGGGCAATTCCATGAAAGTCAGGCCCGTCACGGCACTGGGGCGCCAGCGATAGGGGTTGGCCACGGCCTGGGCCTGCCGCCGCCGCTGATCCCAGCCTTTCAGCAGGAAGCTACCGGTCCCGACCGGCTGTTGGGCGAAACCATCCGGCCCCAACTGGCGCCACAGGTCCGGCTCCACCATCATCACGGCGGCCATCCGCTTGGGCAGGATGGGGTCGGGCTCAGCCGTTTCCATCTCCACCACCAGCGGGTCGATGGTGCGCACGGCCTTCACGCCGCGCAATTCATTGCCGATGACGGAACGCCGCCCTTCCGGCGACATCAGCCATTCCATGACGGCGGTGACGGCATCGCCATCAAACACCCGGCCATTACCAAAGCGGACATCACCGCGCAGGTAAAAGCGCCAGACGGTCGGGCCCACCGGCTCCCAAGCCGTCGCCAGGGCCGGCTGCAACCGGCCCTGTTCATCCAGTTCCGTCAGTGCATCAAAGATGGCGGCCCAGACCTGCGACCCCGGCCGGCCATTGCCCCGGAACGGGTTGCCCAGGCTGGCCGGAAGGGAATTGACCGCCATGCGCAGTTCCAGCGGTGCCGGCTCCGCCGCCATCGCTGTCGCCAGCACGGGGGCCGGCGGGCAAATAGCCGTCAGCAACAGCAGGGGAAGCGCCAGAAGGGTTCGTCGCATCCTCATCCCCGCGCCCCGCCGGTCTGCTGTCCGTAAGCGACATACCAGGCGCCGGGTCCGCGCAGTTTGGGGATGCGTTCCTCCCGCACGGTGGCGGCATCGAAGCCGGCTGCCACCATATCGCCCGTCACGTCAGCCGTGGCGTATTTCACCCAGAATGGTTCATTGTTGAATTCCACATCCCAGGATTTTTCAACCTGATGCGGCACGTCCAGATCCTGGAAGCGGTAGGGCACATCCTGGTGCAGGGCGACGCCCCCGGCCGCCAGCAGGCGCCGGCTTTCCCGCATCATGGCGCGGCGGACATCATTATCGATCTCATGCATGACATTGTGGGACACGACGAGATCGAATTCGCCATCGGCAAAGCCCAGCCGCGCCGTATCCATCTGATGGAAGAAGACACGCGCCCCCAGCGCCAGGGCGCGGGCATGGGCATAGCGCAGCATGCCGGCGCCGATATCCACGGCATGCACGTCTGCTTCGGGGAAATGCAGCGCATATTCACAGGCCGCCGCCCCGGCGGAACAGCCGATATCCAGGATGCGGCGCGGCTTCAGGTCGGGGAACCGTTCCGCCAGAAAGGCGATGACGGCGCCAGCCTTGCTGTCCCCGGCCCCGATCCCCTGCCCGACGGAAAAGACGCGCCCACCCATTTCATACAACGCGCCGGCCACCACATCCGCCTCCCCCCGGTCCAGCGTATAACCGCCGGGCTGGAGATGGATGTCGATATCGGCCACCAGACCGATGCCGGACAGGTCGGGGTCCAGCGACAGGCCGCCGCCGACCGTCTCCAGCCGCTCCGCCGTCAGCCGCCGGTATGTCTCGCGCAGGGTCTCATCATGGCGCAGGATCGGTTCCCCTGCCGTCTGCCACAGCAATTCCTGTGCTGCCCGGTTCATCGCGCTCCAGGTCCGGTAACCGGAACTGAGGCGGAAGGCATCCGCCACCTCTTCATGCGATTGCGGGGCGTGACCATGGGCGGCGCTGAAAGCCGGCACGCCCTGCTTTTCATAATGGCTGATATTGCGGGGACGCACCTGGGCGTTCAGGAAGCGGCGCAGCGCCACGATGGCGCTCTGCCGGCTGCGATCCTCGGCGGTCAGATCGGGCAACATCGCGTGCGGTGCGGTGATCATGTCACTCTCCTTGAAGGCCACCCTGCTGTCCGGCGCGGTGCGCGGCCAGCAGGCGGCCCAGATGGTCCTCATCAATTTCCCCCGCCGCGGTCAGCGCCGTCATCAGGTCCGGATCGGCCAGCGCCCCCTTGGGGTCCAGCGATGCCGCCAGCAGCAGGTTGGTATAGGGGTGGGTCGGCCGTGCCATGACGATGTCAACCGCACCTGCTTCCACGATGCGGCCCGACCGGATGACGCAGACATGATCCGCCAGATGCCGGACCATGGCCATGTCGTGGGAAATGAACAGGATGGCCAAGCCCAGCCGGTCGCGCAGTTCGATGAACAGGGACGCCACAGCCGCCTGGGTGGTGACATCCAGCGCCGACAGCGCCTCGTCCGCGATCAACAGGCGGGGTTCCATCGCCAGGGCGCGGGCAATCGCAATCCGCTGCTTCTGCCCGCCCGACAGGCCGGAGGGCCGCCGGTCCAGCAAGGCGCTGTCCAGATGCACCAGCGCCATCAGCGCCTCGATCCGGGCAGCGCGGGCCGCCCGGTCGCCATAGCCGATCACCTCCAGCGGTTCGGACAGGATGGCGCGGATGGTGTGGCGCGGGTTCAGGCTGGCATCGGGATCCTGGAACACCATCTGGATCGACCGGCGCGCCCGGCGCCGCACCTCCCCCTTCAGGCCGGCCAGATCCTGCCCATCCAGGCAGATACGGCCCTGGCTGACGGGGGCGATCCCGGCCACGGCGCGGGCCAGGGTCGATTTACCCGAACCGGACTCCCCGACCACGGCCAGGATTTCACCGGCGCGCAGGTCCAGGCTGCAATCGGACAAAGCCTGTTTGGCCTGGGCGCCCGTGCCATAGCGCACGCCCAGCCCTTCGATGGTCAGCAGGGGTGCCGTCATCATGCCTCTCCCGTCGCGGCCGGTGCCAACCGGGCATGGCGCAGCAGGCTGCGTGTATAATCATGCTGTGGATCGGTCAGCACCTGTGCCGCCGGCCCACTTTCCACCAGCCGGCCCTGATGCATCACGGCGATCTGGTTGCAGATGGCCGCCGCCACACTGAAATCATGGGTGATCAGGATGCTGGCGCGACCAGCCGTCTGCTGCTTCAGCAGGGCCAGGATCTGCAACTGGATGGTCGGGTCCAGTGCCGTTGTCGGCTCATCCGCGATCAAAAGGTCGGGACCGTTGGCCAGCGCCAGGGCGATCATGGCCCGTTGCCGCTGCCCGCCGGAAAGCTGGTGCGGATAGGCATCCACGCAGGCATCCTTCCCCGGCAACCGCATCCGGGTCAGCATCTCCACCGCCAGGGCACGGGCGGATTTCGCATCCAGGCGCTGATGCCGGCGGATGGATTCAATCAGGATGGACCCGATGGTCCGCACCGGGTTGAAGGAGGAAAGCGGGTCCTGGAACACGAAGCCGATGCGCCCGCCGCGCAAGGCCCGCATCCGCCCTTCATCCAGATCGTCAATCCGCTGGCCGCCCAGATGCACCGATCCAGCGGCCAGCCGCACCCCATCCGGCAGCAACCGCGCCACGGCGAAAGCGGAGAGCGATTTGCCCGACCCGGACTGGCCGACAATGCCCAGCACCTCCCCCGCCGCCACGGACAGGGACACGCCATCCACCAACCGGCGCGGCGGGCCGCCGGCCGGTACGGCATCGATCTGCAAATCCCGGATGGCCAGGATGGGGGTGTCGTTCACAGGCCCGTTCATGCCGTGGCATCCCGCAATTTCTGGCCGAACAGATGGGCGCTGACCACCAGAAGGATGATGGCGCCGGCGGGGGCCAGCAACATCCAGGGGGCGACCAGCATATAGGCCCGGCTCTCATTCAGCATGCCGCCCCAGCTTGGCGCGCCCAGGGGCGCACCGATGCCCAGGAAGGACAAGGCGCTTTCCGCAATGATCATGTCGGCGAAATGGAACACGACCAGCACCGACAGGCTGGGGATCAGCCCCGGCAGCACATGGCGCAGCAGTAGCCGTGCCGTACCCATCTGCATCATCTCTGCCGCCAGGACATATTCACGCTTCAACAGGCTGCTGCCCTCCGCATAGGCGACGCGGGCGAAGACGGGCCAGGTGGCCAGCCCCAGCGTCAGCACCACAGCCCAGAAACCGTTGGACCCGACAATGGCGATCACACTGACCGCCAGGACAAAGACGGGAAAGGATTGGGTGAAACTGGTCAATTGCCGCATGAAGGCGCCCAGCAGGGAGGTGCTGCGCGCCGCCAGCAGGCCCAATGCCGTACCGATGCAAAAGGCGATGGCCGTGGCCACCAGGGCGGTTCCCAGCGACCGGTAAAGCCCCGCCAGCAGCCGGGCCGCGATGTCCCGCCCCAATTGGTCGCAACCCAGCCAATGCCCGTCCGTGAAGGGGGCGGCAAAGCGTTTGGACAGGTCGATCAGGGCGGGATCATGAGCCACCAGCACCGGCCCGGCCACCAGCGCCAGAAGGCAAAGGCCCAGCACACCCAGGAACAGCCAGGACCGGCCGGAGGCGAAAAGACGCTCAACCATTGGCACCCCCCGCCGCACCGGGGCCGCGCAAGCGGGGGTCAAGGCGCATCTGCACCGCCTCCGTCGCCAGATTGGTCAGGAAAACGGCGATGACGATGATGAAGACAATCGCCTGCACGACGGGAAAATCCAGATTGAGGGTGGAGCGCACCAGCAGCCAGCCGATACCGGGCCAGGCGAAGATCGTCTCGATCACCACCAGCCCCGTGACCATGAAGGCAAATTCCGCCCCCACGACAGCCGTGGCGCCGAGCAGCGCATTCGGCATTACATGCCGCCACAGGATGGTGCGCGGCCCTGTCCCGATGGCAACAGCGGTGCGTACATAATGCGACCGATAGGCAGCAGCAGTATTCGCCTCCACCACGCGGATCAGCTTGGGCGCCAGGAAGGATGTGACGGAAACCACGGGCAGAACCCAGCTTGCCGGCCCCGCATAACCAACGGCGGGCAACCATTCCAGCCCCACGGCGAACAGGTTGACCAGCAGCAGTGCCAGCACGAAACCGGGAAAGCCCTGCATCACCGAAATGAAGCCGCGCGCCAGCCGGCGCCCGGCCCCGCCCCGTTCCTGCCCCAGCCACGCGCCAACGGGGATGGAGACGGCAAGGTTCAGTGCCATGGCCATCACGGCCAGAAACAGGCTGGCCGGGAAGGTGGCAAGCACCTTGTCCAGCGCCGGCGCCCCATCGACCAGCGAATTGCCGAAATCCAGGCGCACCATATGGGAGACGAAGATCAGATATTGCTCGATCAGGCTGCGATCGAAACCATAGGCTTGGCGTACAGCGTCCAACTGGGCCGGACTGGCATCGGGCCCGGCCAGCATGATGGCCGGGTCACCGGCAAGCCGGACCAGAAAGAACAACACCGTCATGGTGGCGACCAGCAGGAACGCGAAATCGCGGACCCAGATCATAAGCCGCAACATGGGGACACTCCCGCGGCAATGGTATCGATGCCGAAACGGCACCATATTGTCTCTTAATGTGTACATTAGGAGACAATGCAGGCACAAGCGCTTTTTAGGCGGCCCCGTTCCATGGACTCGCGCCTCTACCATTAATCTTTTGATTATTAAGAGAATATGGAGAGGATTCACCCCCGCCTGGACCACGCCTGGACACCGGCCGGCGAGATGTACGCAAAATAATACAATAAGCCCATTTCCGGGGTTGCCAGCCCCTCATATTGTCTTATAGTGCATACAAATCAGCGCACAACAAGCGGCGACCTTCACCATGCATGCATCCGAACGGCGCATCCTTATCGTCGGTGCCGGGCCCGTCGGCCTGATGACGGCCTATCTCCTGTCCCGCCAGGGCATCCCTTCCGTTGTCGTGGAACAGGAAGCCGAACTGCCACAGGACCTTCGCGCCTCCACCTTCCATCCGCCCACGCTGGACATGCTGGATGAACATGGTTTCGCAAGCCCCCTGATCGCGCAAGGCCGCATCTGTCCCTCCTGGCAGATCCGCATGCACGACACGCACGAGCGGGCCGAATTTGACCTGTCTGTGCTGAAGGACGACACCGCCCACCCCTATCGCCTGCAATGTGAGCAATGGCGCCTGTGCGAGTTGCTGGCGGAAAGGCTGCGGGGCGAGCCGCTGGTCGATATCCGCTTTTCCACCCGGCTGACCGATCTGTCGCAGAATGGCGACGGCGTCACCGCGACGGTCGAGACACCGGCGGGGGCGCAGACGCTGCGCGGCCTGTTCCTGGTCGGCGCCGATGGCGCGCGCAGCGTGGTCAGGGGCCTGATCGGGCTGGAATTCGATGGTGTCACCTATCCCGAGACAACCATCCTGGCGACCACCAGCTTCCGGTTTGAAGACCATCTGCCGGGCCTGTCCAACGTCAATTATGTCTGGAAGAAGGACGGCACATTCAGCCTGCTGCGCCTGCCCGACCGCTGGCGCTGCAGCCTCTACCCCGATCCCGGCATGCCGATCGAGGAAGCGCTTCTGCCGGAAAATATCGACCGGAAGATGCAGGAGATCGTGCCGCGTGATGCGGAATATGAGATCGGTGAGGCCCGTGCCTACCGCGTCCATATGCGCATCACCCGCGATTACCGCAATGGCCGCGTCGTGCTGGCCGGCGACGCCGCGCATATCAACAGCCCCAGCGGCGGCATGGGGATGAATGGCGGTCTGCACGATGCCTTCAACCTGGCCGGTACGCTGACGGAAATCTGGCATGGTGGCTCCCTGGATCTGCTGGACCGCTATACCCGCCAGCGCCGCCCCATCGCGGAGGCCGAGGTGCTGGCCCAGGCCGACCGCAACCGGTCGCGCATGCAGGAACGCGATCCCGCCAAGCGGCGCGTGATCCTGGACGATCTGCTGCGTATCATCGCCAATCCGGAAAGCGCGCGGGCCTATCTGCTGCGCTCCTCCATGATCGAGGCCCTGCGCAAGTCGGCGCAGATCCGTTAAGCGAAAGGGTAGCCGCCCCATGTCCGCCAGCTTCAGCGCCTTCATCGCCGGCAAGCCCGTCATCGGTGCCGGTCCTGCCCTGCCCGTCATCAATCCCGCCGACGAGACCGAACTGACCCATGTGGCGGAAGCCGGCCCCGACCTGGTGGCCCGCGCCGCAGAGGCCGCACGGGCGGCCTTCGACGACGGGCGCTGGTCCCGCCAGTCCGTGGAAGCCCGGCAGGAGATGCTGCGCCGCATCGCCGACCGGATCGACGCCGGGGCGGCGGAACTGGCCGCCATCGAAACGGCCAATACCGGCATTCCGCTGAGCCAGTCCAAGGTGCGGCACGTGGCCAGGGCCGGGCACAATTTCCGCTTCTTCGCCGACTATATCGGCCAGGCGGCCGGCCGTGTCTATGACCAGGCGCCCGACCACATGACCCTGGTGCGCCGCCAGCCTGTTGGGGTCGCTGGCCTGATCGCGCCCTGGAACGCGCCTGTGGCGCTGGGAGCCATGAAGATCGCCGGCGCCATCGCCTTCGGCAATAGCTGCATTATCAAACCGTCCGAGCAGGCACCGCTGGGCGTTCACAAGCTGGTCGAACTGATCCATGACGCGGGCCTGCCCGACGGGGTGGTGAACCTTGTCAGTGGCCGGGGCGCCGTGACGGGGGATGCCCTGGTACGCCACGGGGATGTGAACGTCATATCCTTCACCGGCGGCACGGCCACGGGCCGGGCCATCATGTCGGCCGCCGGGCAGATGCTTAAGCCTTCCACCATGGAGTTGGGCGGCAAATCGGCCAATATCATCTTCGACAGCGCCGATTTCGACCAGGCGGTGGATGGTGCCCTGCTGGGCATCTTCACCAATAACGGCCAGCAATGCCTGGCCGGGTCACGCATCCTGGTGCAGCGGTCCATCGCCGACCGCTTCATCCCCGCCTTCCTGGACCGCGTCGCCCGGCTGCGGGTGGGCAGCCCGCTGGATGCCGGCACCGAACTGGGACCGGTCGCATCGCGCGCGCATCGCGACCGTATCCTGGCCTATGCCGAGACGGCACGGCGGGAAGGCATGCAGATCCTGGCCGGCGGCAAGCCCCATGCCGGATTCGACAAGGGGTTCTACCTGGAACCGACCGTGGCCATGACCGATGATGCGGCCGCGACCGTCTGCCGGGAGGAAATCTTCGGCCCATTCGCCACCATCCTGCTGTTCGACACGGCCGATGATGCCTTCCGCATCGCCAACGCCACGGATTTCGGGCTGGTGTCCTATGTCTGGACGCAGGACCTTTATCTGGCGCTGCGCGCGCAGGAAGAGTTGCAGTCCGGCGTGGTGTGGATCAACACACCCATGATGCGCGAATTGCGCGCGCCGTTCGGCGGGTGGAAGGAATCCGGCGTCGGGGCGGAAGGCGGCATGGATTGCGAAGCCTTCTACACACGGCAGAAGACCGTCACCATGGCCCGCCACCCCCTGCCCCTGCGGCGCATGGGACAGGGGTGAGGGCGTATCAACCGATATGACGCCATTGCGGTCGTGCAGTGCTGTTGTCCCGCGTCAGCAGCATGTAATATTCGTACCGGTCGGGATTGTAGAGGCTCTGCTGATGCAGGATAGGCTTGCCATCCCGGTCGAAGACGGTACGGCGCAGCCGGATCACGGGCGACCCGATGGCCACCCCCAGCTTTTCGGCAACATGGTCGTTGGCGGCAATGGCACTGATTGTCTGTTCGGCACTGACCGGGATGATGCCGGCCTGTTCCAGCACCCGCACGACAGGTTGGTCATCCAGGGTCTTGCCCTGCAAAAGCGATGCACTGCCGGCAGGAAGATAGACGCCTGTCACCGACACCGGCTTGTCCTTGTGCGACCGCAGCCGCTCCAGCCAGACACCCCGGCTGCCCGCCGACAGTTTCAGCGCGGCGCAGGCATGCGGCGGCAACAGGATATCGGCATCGAAACCCAGCGTCTGCGCCGTTGTTTCCACCCCGATGGTGATCAGGTTCTCGATCAGGCCCGACAGGCGCTGCGGGCTGGAAGCCCCCCCTTCCTGCGGGGCAGGAAAGGTGCCGACGCCCTGGCGTCGCACCACCAGCCCCTCGCGTTCCAGCAGTTCCAGCGCACGGCGCACGGTGACGCGGGACAGGTTGAATTCCGCGGACAGGGCCATCTCGGTCGGCAGCGGCGTTGTCGCGCTGTAGGCGCCATCGATGATCTGCTGGCGCAGCACGACGTAAAGCTGGTGATAGACCGGCAGGCTGCTGACATCCTTGGACAGCGAACCCCGCCCGCCGGCCGCCGGCCGGCCCTTTCGCTGTTTCGTGTTCATGGCCAATTCACATCCCCAATCGCCATCGGACCGACCACGGCACACCAGCCCCTTTTCCGGAAAAATGGAAACGGCGTGAAGCGGTTTGCGCATATTGTATTACATATGATACATCTAAGAAAGCGCGCGCCGACAAAGCCTTACCCTTGGCAAACGGCAGAAAGCCGGGGCCTTCCATTCTGTCTTCCCCTGTCCCCGACAGGTGGACAGACCGGAAAGGTAAGGTGCTTTGTCGCTATTTACAATCAAGATTGCCGAATTCGATGCAAGGAGGTTGCGTGACAATAGACGACAAGGCGTCACCGACCGCGCCGGCCCTGTCCCGTCGCATCCTGCTGGCCGGCGCTGGTGGATTGCTGTTGGGGCTGGCATTGGGCCGGGCGGGTCCGGCGGTGGCCGTGGGGCGTGCAGGCGATGCCGACACACCTTTTGCCGCCTGGATGAATATTGCACCGGACGGCGCCATCACCATCGCCACCCCGGCCGCGGAAATGGGCCAGGGCATCTTCACCTCCCTGCCCAAGATCCTGATCGACGAGCTTGGCGGCGACTGGTCACGGGTGACGATCGTCAATTCCGATGGCAACCCGGCCTTCAACAACCCTGCATCGAGGGGCCAGACGACGGGCCAGTCGATCAGCGTTCGCGGCTATTATCCGCTGCTGCGGAAACTGGGAGCCCAGGCGCGGGAAATGCTTCGCCAGGCCGCCGCCGCACAGTGGAAGACAACCGCCGACCGGGTACGGATCGAAAACGGATACGCCATCGACGACATTACGGGACGGCGCCTGAATATCGGCCTGTTGGTCCAGGCCGCATCGTCCCTGCCCATCCCTGCCGACCCGCCGCTGAAGCCGCGGGACCAGTTCACCTTGATCGGCAAATCCATTCCGGCCAAGGATGCCGCCGACAAGGTGACGGGCCGCGCCGTATATGCCGGTGATATGAAGCTGCCGGGTTTGCTGACTGCGACCGTCAGGATGAGCCCGGTTTTCGGCGGGCGTATTCGCCACTACGACCCTGCACCGGCCCTGGCGGTTCCCGGGGTTGTCGCCGTGGTACCGTTCGGGGGGCAGGTGCTGGACACGCCCTATCCGTATGAGGCCGGCATCGCCGTGGTGGCGGAGAATTTCTGGGCCGCCCGGAAAGGCTATGATGCTCTGGACGTGACATTCGAGGGCGGGCGCGACGCCACGGCCAGCACAGCGGCCCTGGCCGCCGCCCGGCCGGAGCTTGCCCGGACGGGCCACGCCATCCAGGCGCTGGCACAGGGGGATGTGGACGAGGCCTGGGCACAGGCGGTCCAGCGGCTGGACTGTTTCTATGACGCGCCCTTCCTGGCCCATATGACCATGGAGCCGATGAGCTGCGTGGCGCATGTGGAGGCCGGCAAGGCCACCTTGTGGGCACCGACCCAGGGTCCGCTGGTGGTGGCCCGCGTCGTGGGGCAGTTGCTGGACCTGCCGGCCGAACAGGTCACCGTTCACCGTACCTTCCTCGGTGGCGGCTTCGGCCGGCGCTGGCCGCGGGATTTCGCGGTGCAGGCTGCCGAGATCGCCCGCGCCGTCGGGCGGCCTGTGAAGCTGATCTGGACACGCGAAGAAGACATGCAGCACGGGTTCTACCGTCCCGGCATGGGCCTGCGCGCCCGGATCAGCCTGGACGCGCAAAGGCGGCTGACGGGCATGCACCTGACGGCTGTCGGTCCGTCGCTGATGTCCTGGCAGCGGGCGCTGACCGGACCACCGCGGGCCGATTTCGCCGCCGTGGGCGGATTGAACGACATGCAGTACAGCCTGCCAGCCCTGAAGGTGGATTGGGTTGACCAGCCGACCCCCATCCCCATCGGCATGTGGCGCGGCGTCGGCCATTCCCAGAACGGCTTCTTCGCCGAAAGCCTGATCGACGAGATCGCGCATGCGGGGGGGCTGGACCCCTACCGGTTCCGCCGGGAGATGCTGGCCAGCCATCCCCGCAGCGTCCGCGTGCTGGACAAGGCGGCCGATGCCATCGGCTGGGGCCGGGCATTGCCGCCGGGAAAGGGCATGGGCATCGCGTTCATGGAATCCTATGGCACCCTGGTGGCCCATGCCGCCCTGGTGCATGTGACGGAGGGCAAGGCCCGGATCGAAAGGCTGGTGGCCGCGGTCGATCCCGGGCTTGCCGTGGACCCCGGCACGATCGAAGCGCAGATGCAGGGGGCCGCCATCTTCGCCCTGTCAGCCCTTTACCATGGGGAAATCACGGTGACCGACGGCAAGGTCGATCAGACCTCCTTCACCGACCAGCCGATCCTGACCCTGGCGGAAACACCACCTATGGAGGTGCATATCCTGGAAAGCGAGGGCGTCGCCATGGGCGGCATCGGGGAACCCGGCCTGCCCACCGTGGCCCCGGCCGTCACCAACGCCATTTTCGCTGCTACCGGCATCCGCGTCCGATCACTGCCGCTGGCAAGGGCCGGGCTGGCCTGACGGGGAGGATTTGAGATGACCGGCACGATCAGCCTGACGATCAACGGAAAGCGGCACGATCTGGATGTCAGCCCCGACACGCCGCTGCTGTGGGCCCTGCGTGATGCGCTGGGCCTGACGGGAACAAAATTCGGCTGCGGCATCGGCGCCTGCGGTGCCTGTACGGTGCATATCGACGGCATTGCCACCCGTTCCTGCGGAATGCCGGTGGAAGCGGTGGGTGATGGCGCCGTCGTCACCATTGAAGGGCTGGACCCCGACGGCCGGCATCCGGTCCAGCAGGCCTGGCAGGAATTGAGCGTCCCGCAATGCGGCTATTGCCAGTCCGGCATGATCATGGCTGCCGCTGCCCTGCTGCGGGACAATCCGGACCCGACGGAACAGGATATCCGTGACACGATCACCAACCTGTGCCGCTGCGGCACCTATCACCGGGTCCTGTCAGGCATCGTCCGGGCGGCAGCGCTGAAGAAGGGCGGGGGCGGTCCCTGACCTGCCCCCGCCTTCCCCCTCATTCAGCGGCAACGGACAGCAAGGCGTCACCGGCCACCACAGGGCGGCCGGCCCGACAATGGACAGCGCGGATGCGGCCCGGACCACGCGCATGGACGGCGAATTCCATCTTCATCGCCTCCAGCACCACCAGCGGTTGACCAGCCTCCACCTGCTGGCCCACCTCGACCAGCACCTTCCAGACATTGCCGGAAATATCGGCCTGAATGGCATCACGATCGTCGGCGGGGGGCGGGGCGTCGGCGTCCTCCTCCACGGCCGGCCCCTCGTCGGCCTGCCAGCGTGCCACCTCCGCCGTGAATGCGGCCTGCTGGCGGGCACGGAAGGCGTCGATCTGCGGGGCCTGGGCCGCCCATGCCGCCTCGTGCGCAGCGAGGTCGAACACATCCTCCTCGACCCGAACCTGCACCCGGCCGGCGCGGAAATCGGTACGGAACCGGTCAAGCTCCGCCTCCGTCGCGGGATAGAAGCGTACCCGGTCGAAGAAACGCAGCAGCCAGGGTTCGCCCCCGAACTGACGGTTGGCCAGAAACCGGTTCCAGATGGGCACGGTGCGGCCGACCAGCTGATAGCCACCCGGACTGTCCATGCCATAGATGCACATGTAGACGCCACCGATGCCGACCGTGCCTTCCGCCGTGTAGGTACGGGCGGGGTTGTACTTGCTGGTCAACAGGCGGTGGCGCGGGTCCAGCGGCACAGCACAGGGTGCGCCCAGATACACATCCCCCAGGCCCAACACCATATAACTGGCATCATAAAGCGTGTCGCGCACCTGTTCCCGGCTATCCAGCCCGTTGATGCGCCGGATGAAATCGACATTGTTGGGCAGCCACGGTGCGTCGGCCTTGACCGTTTCGCGATACCGGGTGACAGCCCCCAGCGTGGCCGCATCCTCGAACGCCAGGGGCAGATGGACGATGCGGCTGGGCACCTTCAGCCCCTCCACGTCGCCCAGCCCGGCCTCCAGTTCAAGCAGTTTCTCAATAAGCATCTCCTGTGCGATGATCCTGCTGTCATAATGGATCTGAACCGAGCGCACACCCGGCGACAGTTCGGCGATGCCGGGCAGGGCCGCGGCCTTCACGGCCTCCATCAACAGGTGGATGCGCAGGCGAAGGCGCAGGTCCAGCACATTCTCCCCATATTCCAGCAGGACATATTTGTCCCCGGCCTGACGATAGGTGACCATGGGCCTGGCATCCGTGGCCGGCAGGCGGGCCAGGATGCAGCTTTCCGGCCGGATGCGCGGCGGTTCCGTCAGGGTGACAGGGGCCAGCGCCGCGATAGCCGCGTCCTGCGCCTGTTCCAGGGCCAGGGCATCGGCGAAGCTGATGGGACGGAAGCGGATGGTGTCGCCGGGCTTCACCTGGCCGACTTTCCACAAATCGGCCTTCGCGATGGTGGCAGGGCAGACGAAGCCGCCCAGGCTGGGCCCGTCGCAGGTCAGGATCACCGGCGTATCGCCAGTGAAATTGATACTGCCGATCGCATAGACGCAATCATGGATGTTGGACGGGTGCAGGCCCGCCTCCCCGCCATCGCTGCGCGTCCATTCCGGTTTCGGCCCCACCAGCCGCACCCCAAGGCGGTTGGAATTGTGATGGACGCGGTAATCGCTGCCGAAGAAGGTTTCCATCGCTGCCGGCTGGAAGAAATCGGGCGCACCATGGGGACCATACAGGACCGCGATGTCCCAGTGCCGGCCATAAAGGGGGATCAACGCGGCCGGTGCCGGGGCCGGATCATGGACCGGGGCCGGCGTGGTGCAGGCCGGCACACCCGGCCGGCTGACGGGCAGCACGTCGCCCACCCGCAGGGTGCGGCCCGCATGCCCGCCGAACTGGCCCAGCACGAAGGTCGATTTCGACCCGAGATAATCGGGCACGTCCAGCCCGTTGCGGATGGCGATATAGGTGCGGCAGCCGCTTTCCGCGCGGCCCAGCCGCAATACCTGCCCCGCCCTGACAGCGATGGGGCGCCAGAGCGGCAGCGGCTCGCCATCATCCAGACTGGCCCCGACCGGCGCGCCCGTCAGGGCGATCACGGTATCCCCGTGGAAGCGCAGCATCGGTCCCTGCAAGGTGCATTCAAGCCCTGCGGCACCCGGATCATTGCCCACGATCCGGTTGGCCAGTCGGAAGGCATAATCATCCATGGGACCGGAAGGCGGCACGCCGACATCCCAATAGCCCTGTCGGCCCGGATAATCCTGGACCGTCGTGTATGTTCCCGCTTCCACCACCTCCACCACGGGCGAGACATGGTGATAATCGTCCAGGAAACGGGTCGAGACCCGCCCCTCGCTGAACGGTGCGCCCGACAGGATGCCGCGCAGGTAATCCAGATTGGTCGCAATGCCGTGCAGGCGCGTGGCATCCAGGGCCTCCAGCAGCCGGATCCGGGCCTGTTCCCGGTCGGCGCCATGGGCGATGATCTTGGCGATCATCGGGTCGTAATGGGCCGAAACCTCCGTACCCGTGCGGACCCAGCCATCGACACGCACCCCTTCGGGAAAATGCACCTCCGTCAGCACGCCCGGCGAAGGGGCGAAATTGCGCACGGGATTTTCCGCATAAAGCCGGACTTCCATGGCCGCCCCCTGCGGTTCTGGAAGGTTCTGGAAGACCGGCGGCTCCCCGGCCGCGATGCGGATCATCCATTCCACCAGGTCCAGCCCCGTGACCGCTTCGGTCACGGGGCTGGACCTGCAGGCGCGTATTCACCTCCAGGAAATAGAAATCGTCGCGCGCCCCGTCATAGATGAATTCCACGGTCCCGGCCGACACATAGTTCACGGCCCGGCCCAGCCGCACGGCAGCATCCAGAAGCCGGCGGCGGGTCTCCGGCGGCAAGCCGGGTGCCGGTGTCTCCTCGATCACCTTCTGGTTCCGGCGCTGGACGGAACAGTCACGCTCCCCCAGGGCCACGACATTGCCGTTCCCGTCACCGAATATCTGCACTTCCACATGGCGGGCATCGGCCACGAACCGTTCGATGAATACCCCGCCATCCTTGAAGAAGGACTGGCCCAGCCGCTTCACACTGTCGAAGGCGGCGACCAGTTCCGCCGCGTCCCCGCAACGCTGCAGGCCGATGCCGCCGCCACCCGCCGTGCTTTTCAGCATGACGGGATAGCCGATGGCCGCCGCCGCCGTCCGGGCTTCCTCGATGTCCCGCAGCAGGCCGGTGCCGGGTGTCAGCGGCACACCGGCAGCCTGGGCGATTTCCCGTGAAGTATGTTTCAGCCCGAACCGCCGGATCTGGTCGGGCGTGGGGCCGATGAAAACGATGCCGGCCGCGGCGCATTGCTCGGCGAAGCCGGTATTCTCCGACAGGAAGCCATAGCCGGGAATGATGGCTTCCGCCCCGGTCTGCCGTGCGATCTCGATGATGCGGTCGCCGCACAGATAGCTTTCGGCCGGCGTCTGCCCACCCAGGGATACCGCCGTGTCGGCGACAGCGACATGCAGGCTTTCGGCATCGGCGTCGGAATGGACAGCGACGGACCGGATACCCATGCGCTTCAAGGTGGCTGCAATGCGGACGGCGATTTCGCCGCGATTGGCGATCAGAACGGTCTTGAACATCTTTTCCCCCGCAAGGCCCGATCAGGTGGCGTTCTGCGCGCGCAGGCGCATGTAGGCGCGCCAGCCGCCCAGCCCCGTGATGTCGGCGGCGTCGCGCGTGGCCCAGGCCTCGCACAGGAAGCCCTGGACACGGCGTCCATCGACCAGTTCCACGGTGCCGATCCCCAAAGGCGGTGGGATCAACGCCACGAAGGACCGGTAATGGGCGACCGGCATGTCCCACAATTCCACGGCGATGGGCATCCCCTCGCCCGTGCGCACCAAGCCAGGCTTGGGCGGCGTGGTGCCGGGCAGGGCGTAAAGGCGATAGGCGGCGGAGGTCAGCGTGCTTTCCAGCAGCACGGCCCCCCGTTCCGTCAATTGTCCGTTCAACGGCATGCCCGACAGGTGCGCCCCGACCACCGCCAGCGTCACATGGCCATGCCGGTCGGCATCCTCGTCCCGCGTGACCTGCGGCAGCGGCAATTGCGAGGCGCCCCGGCGCCACGGGCAGGCCGCCTGCCACAGACGGCCAAACTCCAGCAGCCGCGCTTCGTTCCAGGCGGGCGCCACCAGGGTGATACCGGCCGGCAGCCCGTCCGCCCGGAACCCGGCCGGCAGCGCGATAGCCGACCAGTCCAGCAGGTTGACGAAATTGGTATATATCCCCTGCCGCGCATTCAGCGTCACGGGATCGGCCAGCACGGCGGCAATGGTCGGCAATGTCGGCGCCGTGGGCACCAGAAGCCCGTCCAGCCCATCCATCAGCGCTTCCACCCGGCGGGCCAGTTCCATGCGGCGATACTCCGCCTTGAACCCGTCCGCTGCGGAGAAGTCGCGCGCCTTGGCAATGATCGACCGGACAACGGGATGCACCGCGTCGGGCGTTTCACGCATCATCCCCTCGATGGCGGCATAGCGCTCCGCCACCCACGGCCCGTCATAAAGCAGTGCTGCAACGTCCCATAGAGGCTGGAAATCCACCGGCTTCAGCACGACGCCCAGCGACGCAAGGCGGCCCAGGGCTGCCTGATAGACAGCAGCAGCCGCGTCATCCCCGAACCAGGGTGGTGCAGCGGGAATGCCCAGCACGGGGCGCGGCGGCCAGGAAGGGGGGGCGGCCGGTGCATGGCGCGAATAGGCGTCGGCCGCGTCATAGCCGGCCATATGGGTCAGCACCGTATCCCCATCATCCACCGACAGCGCCAGCACCGTGATGCAATCCAGCGTGCGACAGGCCGGCACCAGACCGCGGGTGGAGACCAGCCCGCGCGTCGGCTTCAACCCGACCAGATTGTTGTGCCCGGCCGGAACGCGGCCCGAGCCCGCCGTATCGGTGCCCAGCGCGAACGGCACAAGCCCGCGGGCCACGACGGATGCCGACCCGGAACTGGAACCGCCACTGACATGCGCAGCGCTGAAAGCGTTCGCCACCACCCCATAGGGGGAACGGGTGCCCACCAGACCGGTTGCGAACTGGTCCAGGTTGGTCTTGCCGATCACGACGGCCCCCGCCGCCTCCAGCCGTGCGACGGCGGCGGCGCTGGTATCGGGAATATAGGCGAAATCGGGACAGGCGCAGGTGGTGGAAAAGCCGGCGGCATCGATATTGTCCTTCACGGCGAACGGGACGCCGTAAAGGGGGGCCGCCGGGTCCAGCGCCCGGATGCGTGCTTCCAGATCGGCCGGACCGATCATGCTGATCCATGCCGGGTCGTCGCCGGAAAGGCGGGCCAGCAAGGCTGGTAGCAGGTCCTGCGGACGGGCCCCCGCCCGATAGGCCTGCTGCCAGTCATGAAGCGTCCAGAATTCGGTCGCGATGCTGTCTGTCATGGTCCCGTCTGATCTCCCCCGTGGGCGGGTGTCGCCGGGCAGGAACGGGCCGTCGCCCGCCTTCCAGGGGAAGGGGACGGCCGGTGCCGGGCCGGGCGGTTGTCCTGATGTCGGGGGAAGTATGGCGGCACATGCTGCACCGCCATATACGCAGGATGACGTATTGGGACGGAAGAAGCGGACCCTATCCCTTGCCCGCCATCATGCGCATGGCCAGCGACGTGGCCGAGGCACGGTTCTCCACCCCCATCTTGGCGAAGATGCGTTCCAGGTGCTTGTTCACCGTGCGCGGGCTGATGCCCAGAATCTCGCTGATCTCCCGGTTGGTCTTGCCATGGATCAGCCAGCGCAGCACCTCCACCTCGCGCAAGGTGAGGTCCAGTTGCGTGCGCAGGATATCCTCGCCCGACGGGCCGGCCGTGACCAGTTGGAACAGGTGTTCCCCCGGTCCGGTCCGCAGCAGATGACGCGCCGGCCCCAGGCCGGCGGACGGGGCCAGCGGCTCCGCCGTCTGGGTATCCGGCCCGCCTTCCACGGCGCGGCGCAACAGGGCGCGAACGGCTTCCGGCGGCTCCGCCCCGTCTCCGAACGCTGCGGCCAGCAGGCTGGCGGCCTGCGGCGTGGACCAGAGGATATGCCCTTGCGGCGTGATGGCGAAAAGATGCCGGCCGCTGGCATCCAGCGCCAGGCGGGCGCCGTGCGCGGCCCGGGCGGTGGCGATATGGACGCGGATGCGGGCCAGCAGTTCCACCAGACTGACGGGCTTCGTCACGTAATCGGTGCCCCCCGCCTCCAGCCCGCGCAGCACATGGGCCGTTTCGGTCAGGCCGGTCATGAAGATGACCGGCAGATGCGCCGTCCGGGCGTCGCGCTTGATCTGCTGGCAGGTTTCGAACCCGTCCATCCCCGGCATCACGGCATCCATGACGATCAGGTTCGGCATGACCCGTTCCAGCAGGGTCAGGGCCGCCTCCCCCCTCGTCGCCGCCAGCGCGGTGAAGCCCGCGCGTTCCAGCGCATCGACCAGCATGTTCAATTCGTCACGGTTATCATCGACGACAAGGACCATGTCGCCGGCCCGCGGCTGCTCATCGCGCATCACCATCCTC
Source organism: Niveispirillum fermenti (assembly GCF_052474395.1). Classification (NCBI taxonomy): domain Bacteria; kingdom Pseudomonadati; phylum Pseudomonadota; class Alphaproteobacteria; order Rhodospirillales; family Azospirillaceae; genus Niveispirillum; species Niveispirillum fermenti. Next base: position 848,577 of record NZ_CP156679.1, read on the forward strand.
CATCCCGGCCGGCACCGCGGTGCCCAGCACCTCCGCCAGCCGATCGAACTCGAACCCCTGGGCCAGCAGGGTCAGCCGGTCGAACCAGCCGTCCCGACCCGGATAGGCCGCGCGCAATTCGCGCAGAAGCACTTCTATTCCGCGGACATGCCCGATCCGGGCCAGCCCCAGAAGGCCGGTGATTTCCGCCGCCGTCAGGGGCGGTGCCTGTTCCCCCTCCTCCACGGCGGGCGGTGCCTCCCGCTGCCATTCCAGGTCCAGCAGCACCTCCAGCCTTTCCAGCAACTGTGCGATATCGACAGGCTTCACCAGGAAATCGTCGTGCGGCTGGTCGGCCCCGCGTCCCCGTTCAGCCAGATCATGCGCCTCCGCCGACAGAAGCAGGATCAACAGTTCCTCCATCCCGCCATCGCGCAGCGCCCGCGCCACCTGCCAGCCGTTCAGGCCACCCGGCATCGAAATGTCCAGGATCAGCAGGTCCGGCCGGCGGCGGGGGACAAGATCCAGGCACTCCGCGCCGTTGCCGGCGAAGATCAGGTCGAAGCCCAGCGGTTCCAGCAATTGCCGCATCATGGCCAGATGCTGCGGGTCGTCGTCGCACAGCAGGATGGTGCGGCGCGCGCCGACATAGCCCGTGATGCGGCGGGCCTGTCTTGCCTGCAAGGGGGCCCGCACTTCCGACAGCAGCATGCGCACGCGGAACGTGCTGCCCCGGCCGGGCTGGCTGTCCATGGTCAGTTCCCCGCCCAGGATATGGGTCAACAGCCGTGTGATGGTCAGTCCCAGCCCGGTGCCGGGAATGACATCCATGCGGCTGGGCAGGTTGCCGCGATCGAAGGGCAGGAAGATGCGTTCCTGATCCTCCACCGCGACGCCGATGCCGGTATCCGTCACCTCGAACTCCGTCGTCTCTCCACGGCGGCGGACGGCGAAGCGCACCCGTCCCTTCTCCGTATATTTGACGGCATTGGACAGCAGGTTCATCAGGATCTGGCCCAGCCGCTTCTCATCCGTCAGCACGAAGCGCGGCAGGCCCGGATCGGGGTGATAATCGAATGCCACATCCTTGGCGGCCGCATGTGGACCGAACATGTCGGCCAGTTGCGCCAGGAAGGCCGGCAGGTCGACCACGTCGCGGCTGATCTGGACGGTTCCCGTCTCGATCTTCGAAATGTCCATCAGGCCATCGACCAGCCGCGTGATATGCTCGGCGCTGCGCCGGATCACGCGCACGGCATCCTCCGGCTGGCGCAGGCCGCCGCGCTCCAGCAACTGGGCATAGCCGTTGATCGAGTTCAACGGCGTGCGCACCTCGTGGGAAAGGCCCGCGATGAAGCGGGTCTTGGCGATGTTGGCGGCTTCTGCCGCCTCCTTGGCCTTCTGCAGCGCGGCGTCGGTCTGTTCGTGCGCCTCGATCTCATCCAGAAGCAGGGCCATGCGGCGCTCGCTTTCCTCTTCCGCCAGACGGCGGCTTTCCTGCGCCAGCACGATGGCCCAGGCGGCAAGCCCCATGATGATCAGAGCGGCGGCGAACACGATCTGCAGGGTGGTGCGCACTGTCTGCTGCGACACGCCGGGCATGGCCCCGTACTGCGTGCCGATCAGGGCCAGCAGCATGGCCATCCCCGCTGTCAGCAGCAGCATGACGCAGGCGAACCGGCCGATGCGGCTGCCCAGCCATTGCCGCAGCGACGCCGGCAGATGGGCACCGATCAGGTCATGCGCCTGTTCAGCCAGGGTCGCCCGCGTCTTGCAGCGATCATGGCAACGGGTTTCCAGTGAACAGCACAAGGAACAGATGGGCGCGCCATAGGCCGGGCAATGGGACATGTCCGGCGGCTCGAACATGTTCTCGCAGATCGAGCAGCGGATCAGCCCGCCTTCCGCCGGCAGCACATCCGGCGGGCGGGCGATATAGTACCGCCCTTGCGTGGCCCAGGCGATCAGCGGTGCCGCGGCAAAGGCGGATACCAGCCCGATCAGCGGGGCGAAGGCCCGCGCCACCTCCCCCAGCAGCCCGAAGACCGCACAGGTGGACGCGATCAGCGAAATGACCAGCGCCCCCACCCCCACCGGATTGATATCGTAGAGATGGGCACGGCGGAATTCGATGCGCGGCGGGCTCCAGCCCAGCTTCTTGTTGACCAGCAGGTCGGCGGTCAGCGCCCCGACCCAGGCGACGGCCAGGTTGGCATAGATGCCGAGAATGCTTTCGATGACGCCGAAGATGCCCATCTCCATCAGCACCAGCGCCAGCATCACGTTGAAGACCAGCCAGACGACGCGGCCGGGATGGGAATGGGTCAGGCGGGAAAAGAAGTTGGACCAGGCGATGGAACCGGCATAGGCATTGGTCACATTGATCTTGGCCTGGCAGACCACGATGAACAGCACCGTCAGCGCCAGCGACAGCGCAGGCGAGGCGACCAGCCGGTCGAACACCATCCGGTACATGGCCGTCGGCGTCGCGGCCTCCAGCATGCTCATGCCCAGTTGCAGTGCCGCATAACCCAGCAGGGAACCGGCCACCAGCTTTGCGGCACCGATGATGATCCAGCCCGGACCGGCCAGCAGCAGGGCCGCCCACCAGCCCGCACGGTTCGCCCGTCGCCGGTCGGGCAGGAAGCGCAGATAATCCACCTGCTCGCCGATCTGCGGCAGCAGCGATAACAGGACGGATGTGGCCAGACCGAAGGCCAGCAGGGAAAAGCCGCCTTCCGGCGCGTGCAGCCCGGCCAGACTGGTCCAGCCGGCCAGTTCGCCGGGACCGGCCAGCAGCACGAAGGCCAGCGGCGATAATTGCAGCACAAGCCAGACCGGCTGCGTCCAGACCTGCATCCAGCTTATCTTGCGGATGCCATGGATGGCGATGGGCAGCACGATCAAGGCGCTGATCATGTGTGACAGCCAGAGCGGGATGCCAAGGCACAGCGTCAGCGCCTCCGACATGATGGCCGCTTCCAGCGCCAGCAGGATGAAGGTGAAGCCCGCATAGATCAGCGAGGTGATGGTGGACCCGATATAGCCGAAGCCGCCGCCGCGGGTCAGCAGGTCCATGTCCACGCCGAACTTGGCGGCGTAATAGGCGATGGGCAGGCCCGTGGCCATCACCAGCATCGACACCAGCACGATGGCCGCCATGGCATTGGTGAAACCATAGGCCAGGGTGATGGATGCGCCGATGGCCTCGCAGGCCAGGAAGGAGACGGCCCCCATGGCCGTGTTGCCGACACGGAAGGGCGACCAGCGCCGCGCCCGGTCGGCCGTGAAGCGCAGGGTATAATCCTCCACCGTCTGGTCGGAAACCCAGCGGTTGTACTGGCGCCGCACACGGACGATGGGCAGTGACTTCAGCATGCACGGACCATCAGCACATCCTTCCCCATACCATCTCCCCCCTCGCAACGGCCCCTGGCGAGCGCAACCGGTCACCAGACCTGTTCCACCCCATGCCCAGCACCCTAGCCGGGTCCAGGATGCGCAGACATACGTCGTCTGACGTATTCGTTTTCGCATCTGCGAGACATTAACCTTCCTTCCACAAACACGGCCATGGGCACGACAGGCCCGGCCGGCAAAATCCGATAACAGGGGATGCTTCATGATGGGACGCAAATTTGCGCGCCGGCCGGCCTGGCCGCGGGCCGCGGTGTCGGGCCTTGCCCTGCTGGCAGCCGGCCTGACGGCCAGCCCGGCCATGGCCGGCTTCACGCAGACCTTCGGCGACGGACAGTCGATCAGCATCGGGCTGGGCATGCGCGGCAGCTATACCAGCGCGGAGGATGCAGCGCCCAGCGGCACCGACCGGTCCAACGATTTCAACCTGGACAGCGTGCGCCTGTTCGTTTCCGGATCGCTGACCGACACGATCAAGGCCACCTTCAACACCGAGCGCGACGGCGACGGGAACCTGAAACTGCTGGACGGCTATGCCCGGTTCGAATTTTCCGACACGTTCAATATCTGGGTCGGCCGCATGCTGCCGCCCAGCGACCGGTCCAATCTGGATGGTCCCTATTTCATCAATGCCTGGTCCTATCCGGGCGTGGTCTCGCAATATCCGGCCAAGTTCGCCGGCCGTGACGACGGCGCCACCGTCTGGGGCAAGCTCGCCGACAAACGGCTGACCTATGCCGTGGGCGCCTTCAAGGGCCATAACCGCATCGCCGGGGCCAGCAACGAGGGTGACAAGCTGCTCTATACCGGGCGGCTTGCCTACAATTTCCTGGATGTGGAAGACAACCCCGCCTATTACACGAGCAGCACCTATTATGGCGCCGCCGATGTCCTGACCCTGGCCATTGCCGGTGCCTATCAGGCTGACGGCGTGGGAACCGCGGCCAACCCCGGTGATTACAGCGTCGTCAGCATCGATGCCCTGTTCGAAAAGAATCTGGGCACGGCCGGCACCGTCACGCTGGAAGGCGCCTGGTACAGCTATGACACCGACGGGGTTGCCGATGTGGCACCCGGGTTCGGCGGTGCATCGGGCACCGACAATGTCGGCGGCATCGTCGGGGGCGAGGCCTGGCTGATCGGGGCCGCCTATCTGCTGCCGGGCAAGGTGGGGATCGGACAGTTCCAGCCCTTCGCCCGCTACCAGACATTCGACCCCGATGGCGTGCCCTTCGACATCGAGCAGTATGATGTCGGCGTGCATTACGTGATCAAGGGTCATGCCGCCCGGATCAGTGCCGAATATTCCACCATCGATGCGGGGCCCGGCCCCAAGCTGGACCGCTTCACGCTGGGCCTGCAATTGCAGTTCTGACGCCGTTCCGGGGGCCGCTCCCCCGCGGCAGCGGAAACGGCCCCCATCGGCGACATTCTTCCAACCCATTTCTGCTGACGGGAGATAACCCCATGTCGCGTCGTCATTTTCTGCGCTCCGCCACCCTGGCCATCACCGGTGCCGCCCTGCTGCTCGGCACCTCCGGCGTGGCGCTGGCCGCCGACAAGCCGCCCATCAAGGTCGGTGTCCTGCATTCGCTGTCGGGCACCATGGCCATCAGCGAGACGACCCTGAAGGACGTCATGCTGATGCTGATCGAGGAACAGAACAAGAAGGGCGGCGTGCTGGGCCGCAAGCTGGAACCGGTGGTGGTCGATCCGGCCAGCAACTGGCCGCTGTTCGCCGAGAAGGCGCGTGAGTTGCTGGCTGTCCACAAGGTATCGGCAGTATTCGGCTGCTGGACGTCGGTGTCACGCAAGTCCGTCCTGCCGGTTTTCGAGGAACTGAACGGCCTGCTGTTCTATCCCGTGCAGTATGAGGGGGAGGAAAGCTCCCGCAATGTGTTCTATACAGGTGCCGCACCCAACCAGCAGGCCATCCCCGCCGTGGATTACCTGATCGAAGAGGGGATCGAGCGCTGGGTCCTGGCCGGCACCGACTATGTCTATCCACGCACGACCAACAAGATCCTGGAAGCCTATCTGAAGGCCAAGGGCGTGCAGGCGGCCGATATCATGATCGATTACACCCCCTTCGGCCATGCCGACTGGCAATCCATCGTCCGCGACATCAAGGCCTTCGGCAGCGCCGGCCGGAAGACGGCCGTCGTGTCCACCATCAATGGCGATGCCAATGTGCCTTTTTACAAGGAACTGGCCAACCAGGGCGTGAAGGCAACCGACATTCCCGTCATCGCCTTTTCCGTGGGCGAGGAGGAACTGGCCGGTATCGACACCAAGCCGCTGGTCGGCCATCTGGCGGCCTGGAACTATTTCCAGAGCGTCGAGACACCGGCCAATGCCGAGTTCATCAAGAAGTGGCGGGCCTTCACCAGGAATGCCAAGCGGGTGACCAACGACCCGATGGAAGCACATTTCATCGGCTTCAACATGTGGGTTCAGGCCGTGGAGAAGGCAGGGACGACCGATCCCGACAAGGTGATCGATGCCATGATCGGCGTATCGGTGCCCAACCTGTCGGGCGGCTATTCCGCCATGCTGCCCAACCATCACATCACAAAGCCGGTGCTGATCGGCGAGGTGCAAGCCGACGGCCAGTTTGAAACGGTATGGCGGACCCGGGGCCTGGTCGCCGGGGATGAATGGTCCGACTACCTGCCCGACAGCAAGGACCTGATCGCCGACTGGCGGGCACCGCTGTCCTGCGGGAATTTCAACAGCGCCACGGGCAAGTGCGGCGGGGCCAAGTAAGAGCCCGACCGCCTGCTCACCCCACGGGGTCACAGGCCCCGCTTCCTCCCCTCGTCCCCCCTTATGGTGGCAAAGACCGCCGGAAGGGGGGCTTGCGACCAGCGCGCCCGCCCCGGCCCCAGGAAGGCTTGCCCCATGCGAATGCTGCTGATGCTGCTGTCCCTGCTGCTGGCGCCGATGGCGTCGGCCGATGTGCCAGCCCCCCTGATCGACGCGCTGGCCGCCGATGATTATGCGGCCAGGGAAGAGGCGCTGACCACACTCACGCAAACGGGCGACCCTGCCATCGTTCCGGCACTGAAGGCACTGGCGGAAGGCTCGCTCTACCGCCGTCTTTCGGATGACAAGGTGTTTGTCGGGCGGGAGGTGGATGATGGCGTAACCCTGACCGACCCCCTCACAGGGGCGGTGGCGGGCGTGCAACCGCAAGGCGCCGTCGAGCGCATCCGCGTCAACAACCGCATCCGGCGGGCCGTGCAGGCGGCATTGGGCGCACTGACCCTGCGCAGTCCGGAAGCAGCCACCCGTCTGAAAGCCGCCGAAAGCATCTTCACCAACAAGGAGACGGAGGCGCTGCCCGTGCTGGAGGCCGCCCTGGCGGCCGAACAGGATGACCGTGTGCGCATGGCCATGCGCCAAGCCCGCGCGGCCATCCTGGCCGCCGGTGACAGCGACGCGCAGACGAAGCTGGCCGCCATACCCCTGATCGCCGAACGCGGGGGGCGCCCGGCCCTGGCGTTGCTGACCCCACTGGCCACCGACGCGGACGCGGTCGTGGCGGAGGCGGCAGCGGCGGCGGCACGACGGATCGAGAACCATCTGGCCTGGGCGGCGGCGGCCCAGAACATCATCTATGGCCTGTCGCTGGGTTCCGTCCTGCTGCTGGCCGCCATCGGGCTTGCCGTCACCTTCGGGGTGATGGGCGTGATCAACATGGCCCATGGCGAGATGGTGATGCTGGGCGCCTACACCACCTACGTCGTCCAGAACCTGATCCGGACCAGCATGCCGGAACTGTTCGACTGGTCCCTGCTGATCGCCTTGCCGCTGGCGTTCCTGGTGGCGGGCGGTGTCGGCATCCTGATCGAACGTGGCATCATCCGCTGGCTGTACGGTCGGCCGCTGGAAACGCTTCTGGCCACCTGGGGCCTGTCGCTGGTGCTGCAACAGGCCGTGCGCTCCCTGTTCGGGCCCACCAACATGGAGGTGGGCAACCCGTCCTGGATGTCCGGCGCCTTTCAGGTGGGCGAGGTGACCATCACCCATGGCCGGCTGTGGATATTCCTGTTCGGGCTGATCGTCTTCGCGGCCCTGATGGTGCTGTTGAAACGCACGCCGCTGGGCCTTCAAATGCGGGCCGTGACCCAGAACCGCTCCATGGCCAGGGCCATGGGCATCCGCACCGCGCGGGTGGACGCGCTGACCTTCGGCCTGGGATCCGGCATCGCCGGGCTGGCGGGCGTGGCCCTGTCGCAGATCGACAATGTCAGCCCCAATCTGGGCCAGGGCTACATCATCGACAGTTTCATGATCGTGATCTTCGGCGGGGTCGGCAACCTGTGGGGCACGCTGGTCGGTGCCTTGTCACTGGGCATCGTCAACAAGCTGCTGGAGCCGCTGGCCGGCGCGGTGCTGGGCAAGATCCTGGTGCTGGTCGGCATCATCCTGTTCATCCAGGCGCGTCCGCGGGGCCTTTTCGCCCTGAAGGGCCGCGCCATCGAGCATTGAGGGGGCTGCCATGATGAAGGGCGGATTGATCCTGCCGCGACTGGACCGGGCGGGCCTGATCTTCGGGGCGGTTGCCCTGGGGCTGGCCCTGCTGGTTCCGGTCCTGAACCTGGCCGTGCCGCCGGACAGCCCGTTCCATGTGCCGCCGCATGTCGTGGCGCTGATGGGCAAGTACCTGTGCTATGCGCTGCTGGCTCTGTCCGTGGACCTGGTCTGGGGATATTGCGGCATCCTGTCGCTTGGCCATGGCGCCTTCTTCGCCCTGGGTGGATATGCCATGGGCATGTACCTGATGCGCCAGATCGGGCCGCGCGGCATGTATGGCCATGCCGAATTGCCGGACTTCATGGTCTTCCTGAACTGGCAGGAACTGCCCTGGTACTGGCTGGGCTTCGACCAGTTCTGGTTCGCGGCCCTGATGGTACTGCTGGTGCCGGGCCTGCTGGCGGGCCTGCTGGGCTGGCTGGCCTTCCGCAGCCGGGTGACGGGGGTCTATCTCTCCATCATCACGCAGGCCATGACCTTTGCCCTGCTGCTTGCCTTCTTCCGCAACGACATGGGGTTCGGGGGCAATAACGGCCTGACCGATTTCAAGGACATTCTGGGCGCTTCCATCCAGGCCGACGGCACGCGCAGCGCGCTGTTCGCCGCGACCGCCGTGGCGCTGGCGCTGGGGTTCGTCCTGTGCCGCTGGATCGTGCGATCCAAGCTGGGCCGCGTGCTGGTCGCCATCCGCGACGCCGAAAGCCGCACGCGCTTCCTGGGCTATCGCGTGGAACGGTACAAGCTGTTCGTCTTCATGATATCGGCCTGCATGGCGGGGGTCGCCGGCGCGCTCTATGTGCCACAGGTCGGCATCATCAATCCCGGTGAGTTCAGCCCCGCCAACTCCATCGAGGCGGTGATCTGGGTCGCGGTCGGCGGGCGCGGCACGCTGGTCGGCCCCGTCATCGGCGCGGTGCTGGTGAATTTCGGCAAGACGGTCCTGACCGGAGCGCTGCCGGAAGTGTGGCTGTTCGCGCTGGGCGGCCTGTTCATCGCCGTCACCCTGTTCCTGCCGCGCGGCATCGTCGGCCTGTGGATGGCGTATCAGCACCGCCGGGCCGAAAGGCAGGAAGCTGCAACAACCACCAATCCCGCCCTGTCGGAAGGTTGATCCCCATGTCCAGAACCGATCCGCAGCACACCCAGCTCTATCTCGACGGCGTCTGCGTCAGCTTCGACGGGTTCCGGGCATTGAACAACCTGTCGCTGATCATCATGCCGGGAGAGATGCGCGCCATCATCGGCCCCAACGGTGCCGGCAAGACCACCATGATGGATGTGATCACGGGCAAGACGCGGCCCGATGCCGGTGCTGTGCTGTTCGATGGCGACACCGACCTGACCCGGCTGGACGAGGCCGGCATCGCCAATCTGGGCATCGGGCGCAAGTTCCAGAAGCCGACGGTCTTCGAAAGCCATACGGTCTGGGACAATATCGACCTGGCCCTGGCCGGACGGCGGGGCCCGTTCGCCACCCTGTTCCACCGTGACGGTGCGGATGACCAGCGCATCCTGGAGATACTGGACGTGATCCGCCTGTCGGGCCGCCGGCACGTGCAGGCGGGATCATTGTCGCACGGACAGAAGCAATGGCTGGAAATCGGCATGCTGCTGGCGCAGGAGCCCAAGCTGTTGCTGGTCGACGAACCCGTGGCCGGCATGACGGATGCGGAAACGGCGGAGACGGCCCGCCTGCTGCGCGACATCGCGCAGACCCGATCCGTCGTCGTGGTCGAACATGACATGACCTTCGTGCGTGACCTGGATGTGAAGGTGACGGTGCTGCACGAAGGTTCCGTCCTGTCCGACGGGTCCTTGGACCATGTAAGCGCCGATCCGCGCGTCATCGAAGTCTATCTGGGGCGGTGATCCATGCTGAATGTCGAAGCCATCAACCTGCATTACGGTGCCGCCCAGGCCCTGCGGGGCGTCAGCCTGCGGGCGGAACCGGGCCGCGTCACCTGCCTGATGGGCCGCAACGGCGTGGGGAAATCCTCCACCCTGCGCGCCATCATCGGCCATCGCCCCGTCAGCGGCGGTTCCATCTTCTGGGAAGGGGCGGACATCACGAAACTGTCGCCGGATGAGCGGGCCCGCCGCGGCATCGCCTATGTGCCGCAGGGGCGGGAGATATTTCCCCTGCTGAGCGTGAAGGAGAACCTGGAAACGGGCTTCGCCCCCCTGCCCCGCCGCCAGCGAACCATCCCGGACGAGATATTCGAGCTGTTCCCCGTGCTGAAATCCATGCTGGCCCGTCGGGGCGGCGACCTGTCGGGCGGGCAGCAGCAGCAACTGGCCATCGGCCGCGCGCTGGTGACACGGCCACGCCTGCTGCTGCTGGACGAACCGACTGAGGGCATCCAGCCCTCCATCATCAAGGATATCGGCCGGGCCATCGGCTGGCTGCGCGACCGGGGCGACATGGCCATCCTGCTGGTGGAACAATATTTCGAGTTCGCCCGCGACCTGGCCGACCTTTTCGCCGTCATGGACCGGGGAGAGGTCGTGATGGGCGGCGAAAAGGCCGATCTGGTGGAAAGCGAGGTGCGGCGCTTCCTGACGGTGTGATCACAGAGCGGGATGCGTCATCGGATGCATCACCGACAGGGGCGGCCAGCGGTCGGCCCAGGGGCGCGCCTGTTCCAGTTCCAGGGCCAGCGACAGCAGCAGTTCCTCCTGCCCGCGGTCGGCCGCGAACATGACACCGACAGGCAGCCCATGTTCCGTCCAGGACAGGGGCAGGGAAATGGCGGGCGTGCCCGACAGGTTCTGCAGCGGCGTATAGCCCAGCCAGCGGAACATGCGGCGCATCAGCCGTTCCGGCTCCACATCGGGGGCCATGAAACCCAGGGGCGGCGGCGGCGCCGTCAGGGTCGGCGTCAGGATCACATCGTATTTGTCGGCATAGAAAGCCGACAGGCGACAGGGCAGTTCGGCCACCTGGCGGAACGCGAATTCCAGATCGTCGGTGCCCATGGCCTCGGCCATGCGGCCCAGCGCGTTGGTCCAGGGTTCCAGCACGCGCTCCGGATCGCCGCCGCGTGCCCGCACCCCATCCACGCAGTCGGCCGCGATATGGCACCACAGGATGCGTTCCGCGCGGTCGGCATCCGGCCCGTCGACAGGCCAGCCGATGGACACAATCTGGTGGCCCAGTTCGCCGCACAGCATGACCGTGTCCGTAACGGCCTTGATCACCGCCGGTTCCGGCATGACGCCGGACAGGGTCGGCAGGACCATGCCGATGCGCAGACGGCGGCGCAGCGGCTCGGTCACGGGCGGCGGACGATCCGGATGGGCCAGTGCGAAACCGGCCGCCACGTCACGCACACTGCGCGCCATCAGGCTGTCGCCGACCAGCAGATCCTCCACCACATGGCGCGCCCGGACACGCACCGTGGTGCCGCGACCGGGCTTCAGCCCCACCAGCCCGCAGCAGGATGACGGGATGCGGATCGACCCCGCCCCGTCGCTGCCATGGGCCAGCGGCACCAGTCCTGCCGCCACGGCCGCCCCCGCCCCCCCGCTGGAGCCCCCCGGCGTATGCCGGAAGGACCAGGGATTGCGCGTCACGGGGCCGATCACGGGCTCCGTCACGCCCAGCAGGCCGAATTCGGGCATGGCGCTCTTGCCCACGGGGACCAGACCCGCCTCGTCCAGCCGCCGGACATAGGCATGGCCCGATGCGACGGGCGTGAGCGGCCTGGATGCAGAGCCGCCACGGCTGGGCAGGCCGGGATAATCCAGCGAATCCTTCAAAAGATAGGGCACGCCGGCCAGCGGGTGGTCGGGCAGCGGCATGGAAGCGCAGGCGCGGCCAAGATCGAAGGCGGGCCAGCTCAGCGCACGAAGCTGCGGGTCCAGTGCCTCGATACGCTGGATCGCGGCCTCCGTCAGTTCGGGAGCGGAGATCTGGCCCGACCGGATCAATTCGGCCTGGGCATGAGCGTCCAGGCGGCCAATGGCCATTGCATCCGACAGCTTCATTTCAACCCCTTGCTCCATTCCAGGCACTGTTCGGCGAACGCCCAGAACAGGGCCATCTGCTTGAATTGGTCGCTGAGCCCCGCCCCGGCCTGATGGCCGGCGGCCATGTCGACATGGAACAGGATGGGGGCCGGGCCCTTGTTATGGTCGCGCAAGGTCGCCACCCATTTCGCCGCCTCCCAATAGCTGACGCGATCATCACGGATACCGGCCGTGGCCAGCACGGGCGGATAGACGGCATCCTTGACATTCTCGTATGGCGAGATGGAGGCGATGTAGTCATAGGCCTGCGGATCGGCCAGCGGGTCGCCCCAATCGGGCCGGAAGGCAGGGACCAGGGGATGGTCGGCATCGCTCATGGTGTTCAGCATGTCCACGAACGGCACCTGGGCGATGGAACCGGCCCACAGGTCGGGCCGCAGGTTCAGCACGCCGCCCATCAGCAGCCCCCCCGCCGACAGCCCATAGGCCACCACGCGCCGGCGGGTGGTATAGCCCTGACCGATCAGATGTTCCGCGCAGGCGATGAAGTCGGTGAAACTGTTCTTCTTCTTGAAACGACGCCCCTCCAGGAACCAGCGGCGGCCCTTCTCCGATCCGCCGCGCACATGGGCGATGGCATGGACCCAGCCCCGATCCACCAGCGCCAGGGCGGGGACGGAAAATTCCGCCTCCGACGGGACGCCATAGGAGCCATAGGCGTAGAGCAGCAGCGGTGCCGTGCCGTCCAGTACCGTGCCCTTGCGCATCAGCAGCGTGACCGGCACCTGTTCGCCGTCCGGAGCGGGGGCCATCAGGCGCCGCACCTCGTACCGGCCGGCCTCGAAGCCCTGGCCGGCGGCCTGGGCCTGTACCGTGCGGCGGGTGCCCGCCGCCATGTCATGGTCCAGCCATTGCCGGGGTGTGCGCGGGCTTTCATAGATCAGGCGCAGAACGGCGCCGTCATGTTCCTGCACCGGCGCCAGTGTCAGGGTATAGGCGGCCTCATCGAAGGCCACCTTGCCGCTGGTGCCGGCCCTGTCGGTGACGACCAGTTCCAGATTGCCGTCGACCCGCTGCAAGCGGACGAAATGTCCCTTGAAGGGCAGCATCTGCAAAATATGGCTGCCCGGACGATGGGCGACCCAGTCACGCCAATGGGCCCGGCCCGGCCGGTCCAGCGGTGCGCGCATCAGCTTGCCATCCAGCGCCCCGTCGGCATCGGTCAGGATGACCAGTTCCCCTCCCCATTCCTCCACCCGGTAATGCAGGCCGGGACGGCGCGGCTCCACCAGCATCGGCTCGGCCAGCGGATCGGCAGCCGGGATCAGCCGCACCTCATCCACATCCGGACCCAGGATATGGATGATGACATGGCTGTTCGATGCCGTGCGCGACAGGGACATGAACAGCGCCGGATCGGGTTCGGTATAGACCAGTTCGTCGGCCCCACCCCGTGCCGGCCGGCGATAGACCTTGACGGGCCGCGACAGCGGATCCCGCCATATCCAGAAGACATAGCGACTGTCAGGGGAAAACGCGACGGCGCGATACCCATAGGCGTCGGCATTGGGCGTGGTATTGACCGCCCCCGTCTCCAGATCACGCACGCAGATACGGTGGCGGTCGCCGCCTTCCACATCCTCGGCCCACATGAACAGCGTGTGGTCGGGGCTGTGTTCGGCCTCGGTGATGCGGAAATAGGCGTGGCCACGGGCGCGTTCCTGCGCATCCAGCAGCACCTGTTCCGCCCCGCCGCCGCGGGGGCGGCGGGCATAGACCTTGTGGTCCTCGCCCGGTCGGACATAGCTGTAATATTCCCACGGGCCGTCGGGTGTCGGCGGGGCGGCCATGTCGGCCCCGGTCAGGGCCTGCATGGCCTGGACATAGGCCGACTGCACGGCCCGTGTCGGGGCCAGCAGGGCATCGGCATAGCGGTTTTCCGCATCCAGATGGGCCCTGATCTCCGGGTCCATCAGCGATGTGTCACGCGATACCTGCGCCCAGTTCGGATCGCGCAGCCAGGCATAATTATCGATACGGGTCCGGCCCAGTTGCACGATGCGTCGGGGACGCCGGGGCGGACGCGGGGCATCTGGCACGCCGCCGGCGACCGTGGCCCCCGTATCCGCCCGCGCGGGCAAGGCCAGCAGGGCGACACCGGCCGCCATCAGCAATGAACGCCGCCGCATCACCACACCCGCCATGCCCTTGTCCTTTCCCGTTCCATACCAAGACCTGTACCCCGGGGGGGGAGCCCACAGGGGACAGGGTACGTCAATGGCTGATGATCACATCAACCGATCACATCGACCAGCGCAGGGTGACACCGTAGGTCCGCGGCCGCACCAGGCCCTGACTGAGGCCGTTGGCCTCCGGCACGGTGCGGGTGACGCCGCGCTTGTCCGTTACATTGTTGGCGAAGACCGTTGCAGAGGTCGTGCCGAAGGTGGCACCCAGGCGCAGGTCGAACAGGTTGTAGCCACCCTGTTCGTTGGCCGTGATGCCAGGAACCGCGGAATTCATGTCGCTGATCCCCTTCGACAGGTAACGATGGGCAATGGTAACGGTGGGATCGAAATCGGCATCGAAGCGATAGATGGCGGTATTGGCGATGGACCAGTCAGCCGACCCGGCCAACCGCGCGCCCTTGGGTGCCGTGCCGTACCACAGGATGAACAGGTCTTCGTCCAGCCGCGCTTTCATGTAGGTGACGGTGCTTTGCAGGTCCAGATTGGCCGTGGCCTGCCAGGAAGCCGACATTTCCAGCCCCTTGATGGAAGCGGCCGCCCCGTTGGAAGCATAGTTGTAATTGTCGGGCGTCAGCAGGCGGAGCTGGATGTCGGTCCAGTCGACATAGAAGGCGGTGGCATCCAGCAGCAGCTTGCCATCGGCCAGCGTGCTGCGCAGTCCGGCTTCATAGTTCTTCAGGCTGTCACTGCGCGAACCGCTGGGGATCGGGAAGGCGGACAGGCCCGAGGTGTTCGGCGTGCCGAACCGGAAGCCTTCCGAATAGAGGCCGTAGACCATCAGCGTCTTGCTGGGGGTGTAGGTCAGCGAGACCTTGGGCGAGAAGCCATCCTCCTTGGTGTTGGTGCGCTCCACCGACGGATTGCCGGGATAGGTGGAAAAGCCGACGCTGGTGGAGGTGCTGGTCACCTCCGTCTTGAACAGGCGCCCGCCGGCCGTGATCTTCAATTCCGGCGTCACATGATAGGTCGCCTCACCGAACAGGGCGGATTCCTTGCCCGTCAGGTCGGTATAGTAGGCATTGAAGATCTCCCCGTCGGGCGCGATGATGCTGCCCGTGCCGGGACCGTAATTGGGAGAGGCGTTGAAGGCCGCCGCAGCACCCGCGGCACCCAGTTGCTCATAAAGGTGCTTGTCGCTTTCGAAATACATGCCGCCCAGCAGCCATTCCAGCGGACCATCATTGTTGGAGGCCAGACGCAATTCGGCACTTTTCCCGTCGCTGTCGCCACCGGACCGGACATAGAGCGGGTTGGTGATGTTCAGACCCAGATCGGCATTATAGGCGGCGCGATAGGGGGTGAAATCGAACAGGAAGCCCTGCTCCTTCTTCTGATAGGCACCCAGCGCCGTCAGGGTGGCGAAGCCCAGGTCACGGTCCAGCCGCAGGCTGTGGACCTGGACTTCCGTATCGTTGGGTTCCGACAGTGCGGTGGAACGGCCGAAGCTGCCATAGGCCGGGTTGCGGTAGGGGGCGTCGTCGGCCTCCGTCTTCTGGTACAGGCTGAGCCAGGAAAGCTCCGTCAGGTCGTCCGGGGTCCACACCACCGACAGGCGGCCACCGCCTACATCGATGTCGCTGGACCCCTTCTCGCCCGTGCCCGCATTGTCC
This sequence comes from Niveispirillum fermenti, assembly GCF_052474395.1. NCBI lineage: Bacteria > Pseudomonadati > Pseudomonadota > Alphaproteobacteria > Rhodospirillales > Azospirillaceae > Niveispirillum > Niveispirillum fermenti. Next base: position 864,340 of record NZ_CP156679.1, read on the forward strand.
AGATAGCCGGGGTCGCGCCGGAAGGTGCCGACGGCGCGCACGGCCAGCTTGTCCTCCACCAGCGGCATGTTGACCATGGCCTTGCCCGTCCAGCCGATGTCGGCATTGCGGGTGCGGGACAGGGTGGTCTCCAACGCCGCATCGGACCGGCCGGCATCAGCCTTGTTGGCAATATAGTTGACAGCGCCACCCATGGAGGCGGAACCGAACAGCGAACCCTGCGGACCACGCAGCACTTCCACCCGGTCCACGTCGAAGGCGTCGATGTCGGGGATGACGATGGTCCAGCCCGGCTCGGTCAGCGGGACCTCGTTGATGTAATAGCCCGTCGTCCCCTGGCCCTGCACATTGCCGGAATTGGTGGCGACGCCGCGGATCACGACATGCGAGGTGCCCGGCTGGAATTCGTTGAACACAACGCCGGGCGTGCGCTGGATATAGTCGGCGAAGCTCTGGGCGCCGATGGCTTCAAGCTGCGCGCCCGTCACCGCGGAAACGGAGCCGGAAACCGCACGCACGCTTTCCTGGCGCTTGGTGGCCGTGACGATGATCTCTTCCAGAAGGAAGCTGCCGCGGGCGGCCCCTGCCTCCTGCGCGCCGGCCGTGGCCAGGGGCGAGAGAAGGGCGATGCCGGAAAGCAGCAGCGTGCGGTGCCAATTGAAACGGGTCATTGCGAGGTTCCCCTGTTCTCTTATGGATGATTAAGGGCCGTGCCCCGGCCTCTGTCTTCCCCAGCCTATGCCCTTCCGGGCAGGCCCGGCATACCCGGGCAGGTCATTTACTGGTGTGATCGGGCCAACCGACCCGCGATCCCGGGTCCGCGACTACCGCAATGCAGCGGCGTGCAAGTGCTATGGGTCGCAGGCGCATACCAGCCGGACAACCATTGATTTCGGGCTCACGACAAGGGTTGCCGTAAATGGGGGACCGCAGTCATTTTGGCGATGCACAAGGTTCTGGCGACGGGCGACCGGCACCGTCCCTGGCCCGAAGACGACAATGTCGCCATCCGACGGCGACCGCCACAGCACCGCTCGTGCGGGGTCGCGACGCCACTGAATGTTGGCGCCGTCAATTGAGGGCGGTGATCACAACCAATAGGTTCTGATCACCGCAAGATAGTATTAGCCGCACGTCCGCCCCAGCCGGCGTGCCAGCCAGGTGGCGGACTCCGTCAAGGCGCGGTCAGCCAGGGGCGAGATGGAAACCGCTTCCAGGAAACTGTGGCTTGCCCCCTCGTACAGGTTCGCCACCACCGGCACGCCGGCCGCCCGCAGCGCAGCCGCCATGGACAGATTGCCATCCGCCAGGATGTCGCAGCCGGCAATGGCCAGGAAAGCCGGCGGCAGGCCCTGCAAGTCGGCCCGAAGGGGTACGGCGAGCGGATCCTCGTAATCGGCGGGACCCCGCAGATAGGCGTCCCAGAACACCACCATTTCGGCACTGTTCAGCATATAGCCGTCACCGCCATACCGTTGGTGCGAGGGGGTGACGGCATGGTCGAAGGCACCATAATTCAGCAGCATGCCATCCAGCAGCGGCTTGGCCTGTCGCCGCAGCAGCAGGTTCGCGGCAACAGCCATGTTGGCTCCCGCGCTGTCCCCGGCAATGGCAATGCGCGACGGGTCCAGCCCGGCCCCGGCCCCGTCCTGCCGCAACCAGTCGATGACGGACACGATCTCCTCCAACGCCGTCGGGAACTTGGCTTCCGGCGACAGGCTGTAATCGACACCGATGACGGCAATACCGGCGCGGGCCGCATATTCGCGCATCAGCCGGTCATGGGTGTCGAGGCTGAACAGCATCCAGCCGCCGCCGTGGATATAAAGCAGGGACGGCAATCCCCGGTCCAGCACGGGGCGATGGATGCGGATACGCACGCCGCGCGGGCCTACCCGCAACTCATCCGTCCGGGCCATGGCAGGGCCGCCCGCTGCCCAGGGCGCGCGCACCCGCTCGGCCACCTGCCGGCGGTCGGCCATGGTTTGGCCCGGCTGAGGCGGATGGGCGGCGTAGCCGCTGTTGATGGCCTCATGGAACTGCCGGATTTCGGGGGCAAGATCATCTGCGGCTTCGATACCCTGGCTCACGCACCACTCTCCCGGCTACGATCTCTTTCCGATGCTAAGGGAACCGGGGGGAAGGATGCTTGCCATGGCGGGCCAAACACTGCCGTGGGCGGGCCGATCCGGCCTCCCGAACTTGACCCGTACAAGGGAATTGCCTTTTCATCCCCTTTTCCGGGCCACGGATAAGCGGGACTGAGGGACAGGATGAAGCGCAGCGCCGATTATCTGGTGACGCAGCGGCCGGTCATCGCTCTGCAGGACGAATATCCCGCCGGTTTCGTCGATCCGTTCCATAGCCATCAGCACACGCAACTCCTGTATGCCTCGGCCGGTGTCATGTCGGTGGTGACCGATTGCACTTCATTCGTGCTGCCGCCGCAGCGGGCCCTGTGGCTACCGGCGGGCACCCCGCACGAAGTGTCCTGCCGCGGACCGGTTTCGTTGCGGACATTGTATATCGATCCTTCCCGCGACCGGGACCCGGGCCATTGCCGGGTGATCGAGGTGTCGGATTTCCTGCGCGCGCTGATCCTGGAGACCGTCGGCTTTCCACCCGATTATGACCTGCAGGGGCGTGAAGGACGTATCGTCCATCTGCTGCTGGACGAGATCGAACGCATGCCCAACGCGCCCTATCAGGTTCGCATGCCAGCCGATGAACGGCTGCTGCGCGTCTGCCGGGCCATCCTGGCCGAGCCGGCCGACAATCGCGACCTGGACGATTGGGCCCGCATGGCGACCATGAGCCGGCGGACCTTCACCCGGCTTTTCAAGCAGGAAACGGGGATGGGCGTCGCCGTCTGGCGCCAGCAGGTGCGCCTGATGGAGGCGCTGTCGCTGCTGGCCAGCGGCCGGCCGGTCACGCTGGTGGCCTTCGATGTCGGATATGACAGTCCCAGCGCCTTTACGGCGATGTTCCACCGGACCTTCGGTGTGCCGCCCAGCCTGTACCAGGTCCGCTGAGGCCGGGCGCCGGCCCGGCATGCCGACTGGCATCATGAATTTGACGATCGGAAATGCCACCGGCGCGGCGGGCGGGATGCAGGGCCCGCACCGGCCCCGACAGGCCCGCACCTGATCGGATCGGCGGTGCGGCAGCAGGGTGCGGATTGGTCCTTCGGCACCGGCGTCATTCGGCACTATCTTTTCGGAAATTTTTTTCATATAAGAAAAACAATGAAACAGGGGATTTGAGTGGCGGGAGAAAAAGGCACCCGGCTCGGGTGTTTGGTGGGGTGCCGAAGCCGACCTCTGCGTCACCCGGCGTTTTGCCGCGCCCTTCCCCTTGCCACCGCACACACCCCAGTTGGCGGCGGTCGCCTTTTCTTGAACCAACAACAAATCGGACAGGGAAAGACCATGAAATATCGCAAACGCCTTCTCATCCCCGCGCTGGCGACGGTGCTTCTGGCTGGCGGCCCGGTCCTGGGCCAGGTGCCGTCGCCCGTGCCGCCCGGCCCGGAAGCGGCCGCAGCCACGACGCAGGCGCCGGAGGCCGACGCCGACGCCGACGCCGATGACAGCGCCAGCACGGCGACCATGACAGCGGCGGATCTGGAAACGCTGCTGGATGGCTTCCTGCCCTATGCGCTGAAGCGCGGCGACATTGCCGGGGCGGTCGTGACAATCGTGAAGGATGGCGACATCCTGTTCAAGAAGGGCTATGGCGTCGCCGACCGTGCAACGGGCCAGGCCATTGACCCGGATACGACGATTTTCCGGCCGGGCTCCATCTCCAAGCTGTTCACCTGGATTGCGGTGATGCAGCAGGCGGAAGCGGGCCGGCTGGACCTGGACGCCGACATCAATACCTATCTTGATTTCAAGATCCCGGCGACCTTTGCCGAACCCGTCACCATGCGCCATATCCTGACGCATACCGCCGGGTTCGAGGAAGTGGTCAAGGACCTGATCGTCCTGAACGACAGCCAGCCGATGGCCCTGGGCACGCTGTTGTCCGCCCATGTTCCCGCCCGCATCTTCAAGCCGGGCACAGTCGTGGCCTATTCCAACTATGGCACGGCGCTTGCCGGCTACGTCGTGGAACGGCTCAGCGGCGAGAATTTCGCCGATTATATCACCCGCCACATCATGCAACCGGCCGGCATGAAATATGCCACCATGGCCCAGCCGCTGCCGGCCGACATGGCCGGGCTGATGTCCAAAGGGTATGAATCGTCCCGCGATCCGGCGCGGCCGTTCGAAATCATCAATCATGCCCCAGCCGGGTCGCTGTCGGCCAGCGGTGCCGATATGGCAAGGTTCATGATCGCGGTGCTGAACCACGGCGACGGCCCCAACGGCCGCATCCTGCGACCCGAAACCCTGGCACAGATGCTGTCGCCGCAGCATCGCCCCCTGCCCGGCCAGCAACTGGCCATGGGCCTGGGGTTCTACGAGCAGAACCGCAACGGCTACCGCATCATGGGCCATGGCGGCGACACGGTACTGTTCCACAGCGACCTGTCCCTGTGGCTGGATGAGGGGGTCGGGGTCTTCATCTCTCTCAACAGCACCGGCGATGAACGATCCCCGGGGCCCATCCGCAGCGAGTTGCATCGGCTGATCGCCGACCGCTATTTCCCGGCGAAGGCACCAACAGCCCCTGCCCCGACCGAAACCGTGAAGCGCAACGTGCCCGTGGGCGGCACCTTTTACAGCTCCCGCCGGGCCGACCATACGCTGGTCAGCTTCATCAACCTGTTCAGCCAGGGAGACCTGGTGACGAACGAGGATGGCACCGCCTCCTTCACCCTGTTCCGCGATTTCGCGGGCCTTCCCAAGCGCTGGCGCGAGGTGGCGCCCGACCGGTGGCAGGAAGTGGGAACCGACAGCCTGATGCACACCAGGACGGATGCGGATGGTCGCATCGTGACCATCACGACCGACGATTATCCGGCCATCTTCATCTTTGAACGGGTGCCGGCCTCCATCAACAAGGGCTGGAGCCTGCCGTTGCTGGGGGCAACCCTGTTCCTGGCCTTGTTCACCGCCTTGTGGTGGCCCGTAGCGGCCCTGGTGCGCCGTCGTTACGGACGGGCGCATCCGCTTGCCGGCGGCGACCTGCTGGCCGACCGTCTGGTGCGAGTGTCCAGCCTGATGGCGCTGGTATCCCTGGGCGGCATGATCGGCGTGCTGACATTGGCCATCACCCCGTTGATGGAAGGGAGCATCGGCTGGCTTCTCGCCCTGCTGAAACTGGCGGGCTGGCTGGGCATCCTGGGCCTGCTGCCGGCCGGCTGGCGGGCCTGGCAGGTCTGGCGGCAGCCCGCCGGTTGGGGCGTTCGCCTCCGCGCCACCCTGACGGTCGCCATGTTCCTGTCGGTGGCCTGGTTCCTGACCACCTACAACCTGGCAGGCTTCAGCCTCACCTACTGATCCCCGATTACCCATCCCCACCGCCCCCGGCCCCGTCCAAGGCCGGGGGCTTTGCATGATATAAGGAGCCTTCGCATCATGACCATCGCACCTGCCCTTTCCCCCGCCATCGCCGCCGGCGACCTGCTGTTCCTGTCCGGTCAGCTTGCGTTCGGCGATGACGGCGCCATCGTCGCGCCCGACGATGTGGCGCGCCAGACCGAACAGGTCATGGCCAATATCGCCCGCGTCCTGGCCGCCCATGGGCTGGCACTGGCCGATATCGTGAAGACCACGGTCTGGCTGACCGACACGGCCGATTTCGCGGCTTTCAACGCAGCCTATGCGCAGGCCCTCGGTACGCACAGGCCGGCCCGTTCCACCGTGCGGGCCGACCTGATGCTGCCGGGCGCGCGCGTGGAGATCGAAGCCATCGCCCGCCGTATCAGCGGGGAATGATCCAGAGCGTATTTCCGCTGACCGGAAACCCGCTCTCGCCCTTCAATTCCTCAAACCTCGGCGCCGCCGGGGCGGTCTTCCAGTGAAAGGAAAGCCGTCCCGGAAGCAAAAGCCCCGGAAGGCCTGCACCTTCCGGGGGTTTTTTTCCGTTCCCTGCTTCAGGCGCCAAGCGCCAGCGGGTCGGCCACGCGGGGCCAGTAATCGGGGCTGCGGGTGCTGTAGGGGATTTCGGCGAATGCCGGCGCGATGGCACCGGGGGTGGAGACATACTGGATGTCGCTGGCCATGGGGGCAAAACCGGCATGAAAATGCTGGGTGGATTTTACGATGACCATACGGGATGCCGTGGGGTCCAGGCCCAGGCCCGTGAAGGCATCGGGCTGGAATACCTGGCTGCGCTGTGAGGTCAGCACGATATGCAGACCGTCCCGTGCTTCCAGCCACACAGCGGTGCCCAACGGCGACGGCCCGCCCTCCAGCCCGGTCTGGAAATGGTTTTCCACGATATTGCGGACCGTGACCGTCAAATCGACCGGATCACCGGAAGCGGGACCGCACTTGCCGCCCAGCCGCAAATCGAAGCGCGATCCGATGCCGGCATTGCAACAGATATTGATGGCGCCCAGGTCCCAGAAACAGCCGATGACCACCTGGCCGAGGCCGCGTTCCAGCAGCCGTTTCAGGATGAAGGTGCTGTCGCCCGGTGCTCCGCCGCCGGCATTGTCGGCCACATCGGCCAGCACGACGGGCCGGCCCGGGACGGGCGGACGGTCCAGAGCCCGATCCAGCGCCGTATCGATGTCGGTCACACCGGGCCGCAACTGTTCACGCATCCGGTAAAGCCGCAGACCCAGGTCGCGGGCAAGACCCGCCGCCTTGCCGGCATCGCCATCAGCCACCACCCAGGTGCGCGTGCCCGTCCAAGGCGTATCACCCCAGGGAAAACCATGGGCCAGGGAGACCGACAGGATGCCATCCTGACCCTCCGCCTCCCGCATGGCGTCTACAAAACCGCGCACCGGTTCCACCGTCGTCGGGTAGAGGGTGATCATCTTGCAGTCGAAATCCCGCATCACGGGACGAATTTCGCCCCGCGCGGTCCGCAGGCACAGGTCGAAAAGTTCGTCGGCGCGCGCCGCTCCGTCGATATGGGGATATTCCTTCATGGCAATCAGCACGTCGGCATTGTCCAGCATGGAAGGCGACAGGTGGCAATGCGGGTCCAGCACGGCGCCGATGGCCACCCCGGGGCCGACCATGGCGCGGATGGCCGTGATCAGCTCACCTTCGCAATCATCCTGCCCCACGGCCATCATGGCGCCATGCAGGAACAGCAGCACCATATCGACCGGGCCCGACCGGCGCAGATCAGCCAATACGCTTCCCTTGAAGTCGGCCCATACCGGTGCCAGCACGCGGCCGGCCGGCTGGGAATAAACGCACAGGCTCTCCACCACTTCCAGGCCCGCCGCCTCACCGCGCTGGCGCCATTGCAGCAGGTATTGGCCGCCCTCCGTATCGGCATGCCGGATGGAAGCGTCGCCGTGGAAGATGCCATATTCCTCGAAGCTGCCACGCCCGGTCGGCATCGGCGCGAAGCTGTTGGTCTCCGTCACCAGGAAAGCCGTGAACATCCTCATGCCAGTTCCCCGCTGCAACGATCGGGAGACAGGTCGGCCGCCGTGACACCCAGGTCCGTGACGGACGATGGCAAAGGCCGGCCGGTCAGCATCGCCGCCCCGACCTGCGCCAGGGCCGGGGCCATCTGGATGCCATAGCCGCCCTGGCCAGCGAACCAGAAAAAGTCGGGATGGCCCGACGGGCGACCCAGAACGGGACTGCGATCGGCAACGAAGCTGCGCAGGCCGGCCCAACTCCGCGTCACGCGGCGCACGGGCAGGTCGGCCGCCGTCTGCACCCGGTCCACACAGACGGCGATGTCCCATTCATCAGCCTGCGCATCGCAGGGCGGGGACGGCGTCTCGTCGGCAGGGGACGCCAGGATCATGCCGGCATCCGGCTTGAAATAGAAACCGCCGCCGGGGTTGATCAGGGCCGGCCATTGCTGGATGTCGGCCCCGGACGGCGGGTCGAGCAGCATGGCCGTGCGCCGTAACGGCATCAAGCCGACCGCCGGCACGCCGGCCATCCGAGCCACATGATCGGCCCAGGCACCGGCGGCATTGACCAGCATGGAAGCCCGCACCTTCTCGGTTCCCAGCGTGACGATCCAGCCGCCATCCTGCCGTTTGACAGCACGCAGGTCGGCATCAGTGCGCAACGTCACACCGCCGGCCCGTGCCTGACGCAGATAGCCTTGGTGCAGGCCATGCACGTCGATATCCTTGGCATCCGGCTCCCACAAGGCATGACGGAATGCCCCCGATCGCAGGATTGGCACCTTGGCCACCACCTCCTGCGGGGTGAGCCAGCAGGCCGTTTCCCCGACCCGGCGTGCCCCGGCCTCGATCTCCTGCAATTCTCCCAGACCATCATCGTCGGCGATGTAAAGACAGCCGCGATGTGTCAGCAGCGGGTGGTCAGCGAAACCGGCGGGGGGCTGCATATAGAAGGCCCGGCTGGCTGAAGTCAGCGCCTTCACCGTATTGTTGCCGTACAATACGCTGTAAAGCGCGGCCGACCGGCCCGTCGTGTGATATCCGGGAAAGGCCTCCCGCTCCGCCAGCAGAATGCCTGAGCCCGGCACACCGGCCTGGACGAGACACGCCGCCATGGAGGCGCCGCCCATTCCGGCGCCAATGATCACAATCTCGAATTCCTGCATAGAGACAACCTCCCGTCTGCCTCGCATGGTCGGCAATCTTGTCCGATAAGTCAAATATTTTTCGTATAATGCAATTCTTCGATGCAAGAATGAGAGCTAACATATTGAAATAATAATAATATTGGATTTCCTAGGCACTCAAAACATTCACCGACGCCAAGCCAACGGCCCATGACGCGGGGATAATGTAGGATAGGCAGAGTAATTTTCCGATAGGAATATTGACTGTTGACCCGCGCCTGAAAGCCTGCTTCAATCCGTATAGTCAATAATTGCTCTGAAGTGCCCGCACCGCGCCCTTGCAAAGAGGCTGCGCCGGTCTTGCACGTATCAACGATAGGGTCGGATAACGGCCCTGCATGGACAGGAAAGGCGATTCCCCATGACATCGACCGCGCTTCTGGCAAGATGCCGGCCGCACCCGCTGCCCCTTCTGGCGGGACTGGCACTGACGGCTCTTCCCCTCCTGCCCTCCATGGCACAATCCACTGGCAGCCAGGAAATCCTTCTGGAAGAGATTATCGTGACGGCGCAAAAGCGTCTGGAGAACCTGCAAACCGTGCCGGCGTCGGTCAGCGTGCTGAGCGGTGCGCAGATGGCCAAGTCCAGCCCCGGCGGGCTGGCCGATTACGCTGCCTATCTGCCCGGTTTCAGCGTGACCAGCGCCGGCACACCCGGTCAGGTGACCATCGCCCTGCGCGGTATCTCGGCCGTTGGCCAGGCCGCCACGGTCGGCACCTATATCGATGACACGCCTTTGGGCTCCAGTTCCAACTATGCGCGGGCCACCAGCTTCGCACTGGATCTCTTCCCCTATGACATTCAGCAAGTGGAGGTGCTGCGCGGTCCCCAGGGCACGCTTTACGGTGCCAGCACGATGGGCGGCCTGCTGAAATACGTCACCCGCCAGCCCGATCTGAACAAGACCGAAGTCCGTTTCGGGGCAGAGATGTCCGGCACGGACAAGGCCGGCGGCGCCAACTGGGGTGTGCGTGGGCAGGTGAATATCCCGTTGGTGGAGGATCGGCTGGCCATACAGGCCAGCGCCTTCCGCCAGGAAAATGCCGGTTACATCGATAACCCGATGACCGGCGCCCGCAACACCAATCCGGTCGATCAGGAAGGCGCCCGCATCGCCGCCCTTTGGCGGCCGGCAGAGACCGTGACGGTGCGCCTGTCCGCGCTGTTCCAGAAGGTCGACGCCCTCAACAATTCTGTCGCTGCCTATGATCCGGTGACCGACAGGCCGCTGGGCGGCCGGCTGGACAGCCGCTATCGTATGGATCAATCCTTTGACAAGGACCTCTCCTTCTATTCCGGTACGCTGGACTGGGATCTGGATTGGGCCAACCTGACATCGGCCACCAGCTATTCCAAGGCTGAAACCGTGCAGGGGCAGGATGCCTCGCTGGTCTATGGCGACCTGTTCCCGATGTTCACCGGTGGCGCCGTCGCGCCGGGGCTCGCCCCGTTCGAACTGGGGCTGGACCTGGAGAAATGGACCCAGGAAGTCCGCCTGACATCGCCGTCCGGCCAAGGTTTCGAATGGATGCTGGGTGGTTTCTACACCTGGGAGGACAGTGTCCAGGCACAATTGCTGAACGCAACGGATATCAATGGCAATCCGGTGCCCGGTTTGGACCCGATGGCCATTGTGAGCATCCCGAGCCGGTATGAGGAGGTCGCCGTCTTCGGCAATGCCACGGTTGCGTTGACCGACAGGTTCGACGTGACGGCCGGCTTGCGCTGGGCCCGGAACGAACAGGATTATCAGCAGATTACCGACGGCGCCCTGGTCGGCGGTGCGGCCGAAATGGTCGGCGCCTCGTCGGAAAATGTGCTGACCTTCATGGTCAGCCCGCGTTTGCGGGTGAATGACGATCTGACGCTTTATACGCGCGTGGCCAGCAGCTATCGGCCCGGCGGTCCCAACGTGGCGCTGCCCGGTCTGCCGCCCAGCGTGGATGCAGACACATTGATCAGCTATGAGGGGGGTGTCAAATCCACGCTTCTGGACGGTCGGTTGCTGGCCAATGCCGCTGTGTTTCTGATCGACTGGAAGGATATCCAGATTGCGGCCAGCAATGGCGGCATCGGCTATCTGGAAAATGGCGGCAAGGCCCGGTCGGCGGGGCTGGAATTTGAAACGGTGCTGCTGCCGGGTGATGGCTGGCGGCTGGGCTTCAACGGGGCCTATACCGATGCCTTCTTTAAGGGCGATGTGCCCTCCGTCGGTGCGCTCGACAACGACCGGCTGCCCCTGATCCCGAAATTCTCCTTCTCTGTCACGGCGGATCAGGAAATAGCCCTTGCCGGGGACTGGACGGGTAATTTCGGGGGCGGATATCGCTGGTCGGGGTCGACCTATAATGCCGCGCCCAATGCGCCGGAAGCCGTATCGACCAAGTCCTATGGCGTGCTGGACCTGCATGCCGGGGTCAGCGACGGAACGGTTTCCGTGCGTGCCTTCGTCCGCAACGCCATGAATTCCCGCGCCACCACATCGGCCAGCATGCTGACCAGCGCGGTGGGCGTTCAGCAGCAGATCGACCGTACGGTCCTGCAACCCCGCACCATCGGGCTCAGCCTCGACGTCACCTACTGATCGGGCGAACAGCCCCGGTATCCCTGATTATTCAGATGACTGCTGCGCCTTGCCACAGGGGAAAAGGGTTCCCATCGACCCTTGCCCTGTGGCATTTTTTGTTTTCCGAAACGCTAAATCGAAATGCGGAACGGAAAAGCTGGCAGTTCTGGGGATTTGGAAACATGACGCGGAAAGCACCGATCGGGAAGGCATTGCGCCGCCTGCGTCTGAAAAATGACTGGACCCTGGCCGACGTGGCCGAGCGCACGGGTCTTGCCGTCTCCACCCTGTCCAAGGTGGAGAATGACCGCATGTCGCTGACTTTCGACAAGATCGTCAGCCTGTGCGAGGGGTTGGGTGTCGATATCGGCACGCTGTTCACGGGCGACGCACCGCAGCCATCGCCGGGCGAACCGGCGACCCAGCCGACGCCGATGATGACCCGGCGCAGCATCGACCGCGGCGCAGGCGACGACGCCGAGGCGGAGGTGGATACCAAGAATTACCGCCACCGCTACCTGAACACCGATATCACCCACAAGAAGATGATCCCCATCATCGTGGAACATTACGCCCGCACGCTGGAGGAATTCGGCCCGCTGGTCCGCCATCCGGGGGAGGAATTCATCTTCGTGATGGAAGGCGCGATCGAGGTCCACACCGAATATTACGCGCCCACCCTGGTGACGGCCGGGCAGAGCATCTATCTGGACAGCACCATGGGCCATGCCTATCTGGCGGCCGCGGATGGCCCGTGCCGTACATTGTCGGTCTGTTCCAGCCCCGAAACGCTGCGGGCCTTCAGCCCCGGCAAGGCCACATCCAAGGCCTGACAAATCAGCTCATACTATTTTGCGATGATCAGAACCAATAGGTTCTGATCATCGCCCTCAATCGCCGGCGCCAACATTCGTTGGCTTGGGCACGCCGCATGAGCGGTGCTGTGGCGGTCGCCGCCGGACCAGGTTGCGATGAGTTCTGCTCATCGCAAGGTGGTATCAGCCCGCCCCCACCATGGGGGCCGGACGGTTCACGAAGGCCTTCAGCGCGAAACTGCTCTGGATATTGGCCACGCCGGGCACGCGCGTCAGCACCTCCAGCAATGTCTGGTAGTGATCCAGGTCTCGCACCACGACACGCAGCAGGTAGTCGGCACCGCCGGTCATCAGATAGCCGCCCATGACCTCCGGCAACTGTGCAACCCGTGTTTCGAACACTTCCAGCACATCGCTGATCTGCCGTTCAACCGTGACCGACACGAAGACGATCATGGGACCGGCCAGACGTTTCTCGTCCAGATTGGCCGTATAGCCGCGGATATACCCCTCATCCTCCAGCCGGCGGACCCGGCGCAGGGTCGGGGTCAGCGACAGGCCGATCTTTTCGGCCAGGTCGCGCCAACTCATCCTGCCTTCCTGCGCCAGGGTACGCAAGATCTTGAGATCATAATTATCCAAGCCCGAATCGTGGTTCATTCGTCTTTCCATAGTGTAATTTTATAGTTCATTCATGCTTCCGTTCTGCTTAACGGTAGGCCAGATTGGTGACACTTACCAAGCGCCTTCCGATAGGCTTTGCGTGAAATGCAAAAGCCTTGCAGGGAAGCGATCCAATGGGTTTCGGGCTCGACAGCATCTATAATCAGGAAACCGGTCCCGCCTTCATGACCGGCATCCAGGCGCTGGTACGCCTGCCGATGATGCAGCGCCGCCTGGACCGGGCGCAGGGGCTGGACACGGCGGGTCTGGTCAGCGGCTACCGTGGGTCGCCGCTGGGGGCGTATGACCAGCAGCTCTGGAAAGCCAGGAAGCATCTGGCGGCGCATGACGTGCTGTTCCAGCCCGGCCTGAACGAGGATCTGGCCGCCACGGCCCTGTGGGGCGCACAGATGCACAAGGCCTATGGCGCCACCAGGGCCGATGGCGTGTTCGGCATCTGGTACGGCAAGGGACCGGGTGTGGACCGCACGGGCGATGTGTTCCGCAGTGCCAACATCCTCGGCACCTCTTCCCTGGGTGGGGTGCTGGCCGTGGGCGGCGATGATCACGCCGCCCAATCCTCCATGTTTCCGCATCAAACGGACGGCATTTTCCAATCGGTGATGATGCCGGTGATCCAGCCTGCCAATGTGTCGGAAATCCTGTCGCTGGGCCTGGCCGGCATCGCACTGTCCCGCTTCTCCGGCCTGTGGGTGGCGATGAAGACCATCGCGGAGGTGGTGGAAAGTGCCGGGTCCTTCCCCCTGCCCGACCCCTATCCCGCTTTTGCGCGGCCCGACGGCGCGGTGCCGCCGCATGGGTTGAACTGGGACCCGACCATCCCCTGGCCGGCGCAGCGCGCGGAGCTGGAACGGCGGCTGGTGGAAGAACGGCTGCCTGCCGCCATCGCCTGGGTCCGCGCCAACCGGCTGGACCGCCCCATCATCGATCCACCGGTCAAGCGGTTGTGCATCGTCACGGTCGGCAAGGCACATCAGGACCTGATGCAGGCGCTGGAAGATCTGGGTATCGGCCCCGGCGAGGCAGCAGAACTGGGCATCGCCGTCTACAAAGTGGCGGTGAGCTGGCCGCTGGACACCGCCAGCCTGATCGGCTTCGCGGGCGGGGCCGAGAACATCCTCGTGGTGGAGGAAAAGCAGCCCATCGTTGAAAACCAGATCAAGACGGCCCTTTTCAACCAGGATCGGCGCCCCCTGGTCCTGGGCAAGGCCGATGAGACAGGTGCGACGCTGCTGCCCGCGATCATGGAGTTCACCCCCCTGATGGTGGCAGGCGCGCTGGTCGCCCGGCTGGGCGGCAGCCCGGCCGCCGCACGCCTGGCACAGCGGCTGGCCGTTCTGGAAGCGCGCGCACCGAAGGGCACCGTCGTGCCGTTTCCGGCGCGCAAGCCCTTCTTCTGTTCAGGCTGCCCGCACAACAGTTCCACCAGGACGCCGGACGGCTCCATTGCCGGCGGTGGCATCGGCTGCCATGTCATGGCCTTGTCGCAACCCAAGCTGAAAACGGCAACCTTCAGCCAGATGGGCGGCGAAGGGCTGCAATGGGTGGGGGCGGCCCCCTTCTCGCAAACCGGCCACATCTTCCAGAATCTGGGAGACGGCACCTATCAGCATTCAGGCCTTCTGGCGATCCGCGCCGCCATCGCGGCCGGCACCAACATCACCTTCAAGATCCTCTACAACGACGCTGTCGCCATGACAGGCGGCCAGCCGGCGGAAGGTGCGCCCGACCCGCAGCGCATCCTGCGCCAGTTGGCTGCCGAGGGCGTGGGCGATATCCGCCTGGTGAGCGATGACCCGGACAAATGGCGCACAGGCCTGCCGCCCGGCGTCAACCTGCATCATCGCGACGAGTTGGATGCCGTACAACGGCAATTGCGGACCGTCCCCGGCGTTTCCGCCATCCTTTACGAGCAGACCTGTGCCGCGGAGAAGCGCCGGCGGCGCAAGCGCAAGGAGTTTCCCGATCCGCCGCAACGTCTGTTCATCAACCCGCGCGTCTGCGAGGGCTGCGGCGATTGCTCGGTCCAGTCCAACTGCATCGCTGTGGAACCGCTGGAAACCCCGCTGGGCACGAAGCGACGCATCAACCAATCGGCCTGCAACAAGGATTTCTCCTGCCTGAAGGGCTTCTGCCCCAGTTTCGTGGAGGTCGATGGCGCCATCCTGCGCAAACCCGACGGGAACCGGGTGAAGGAGATGGAGGCCGCCCGCTTCGCCACCGTGCCCGCCCCCACACTGCCCGCCATCGATGCGCCCTACAACATCTATGTCGCGGGCATCGGGGGGTTGGGGGTGCTGACCGTGGGGGCGCTGCTGGGAACCGCGGCACATCTGGACGGACGCGAGGCGACCGTGCTGGACTTCACGGGCCTGGCGCAGAAGAATGGCGCCGTGGTCAGCCAGGTGCGCATGGCCCCGGCTGGCCGGCCTATCCATGCCGTGCGCATCGGGGCGGGTGAAATCGACCTGATGCTGGGCACCGATCTGGTCGTGGCCGCCGGTGCCGATGCCCAGGCCAAGCTGGGGCACGGACGCTCGCACATCATCCTGAACGAGGATGTCGCGCCCACGGCCGACATCGTCACCGACCGCGACGCCAATCTGCCGGCATCGGCCATGATCGACCGTCTGACCCGGCGTGTGGATGGTGCCATTGATCGTCTGCGGGCCACGGCCCTGGCGGAGGGGCTGTTCGGCGATGGGGTTGCGGCCAACACGCTGCTGCTGGGCTATGCCTGGCAGAAGGGGCTGGTTCCCCTGTCCGCCGATGCGCTGCGGGGAGCCATCAAGGCCAATGGCGCCGCCGTGGAGATGAACCTGCGCGCCTTCGACTGGGGCCGGCTGGCGGCCGTGGACATGGCAGCGGCGGAAGCCATGGCCGGCATCACGAAGCCCGCCATCCAGGCGCCGGAAGCCCTGGAAGCCCTGATCGAGCGGCGGGCGGCCGACCTTGTCGCCTATCAGGACCAGGCCTATGCCGACCGTTACCTTTCCATGGTGGAGAATGCGCGGGCGGCAGCGCGCGGGCTGGGCGAACGGGGTGCGGACTTCATCCGCGCCGTGGCCAGCCAGGGATACCGGGTGATGGCCTACAAGGATGAGTACGAGGTGGCCCGGCTTTACACCGACCCCGCCTTCAAGGCCACCCTGTCGGCCCAGTTCTCCGGCCACAAGCGCCTTTCCGTCTGGCTGGCCCCGCCATTGCTGTCGCGCACCGACCCGCGCACAGGCCGGCCCGCCAAGCGCCGGTTCGGCCCCTGGGTCTTCACGCTGCTGCGCCTGCTGGCCAGAGGCAAGCGCCTGCGCGGCCATTGGCTGGACCCGTTCGGCCACACGGCCGAGCGCAAGGCCGAGCGGCAACTGGCGGCGCAGTACGAAGCCATGATACGGGGCATGGTCGGGCATCTGACCCCGGCCACGATCGACACGGCCCTGGAACTGGCCCTGCTGCCGGCCGACATCCGCGGCTTCGGCCCCGTCAAGGAAGAGGCGATGGCCAAGGCGGACGCGCAGCGGACCCGGCTGCTGGCCCGCCTCCACCGGTCGCGCGGCACCGCCGCGCCGTCGGCCGCTGCGGAATGATGCCGGCGGGAGGGGTACCGGGTTCCGACGGACGACCTGCGACATCCCCGGCGCCGGGGTGGCCACCTCCCCGGCCGACCACCGCCATCTGCATCAAAGCGCCCGGTAGGTGAAGCCGGAAAAGCGGGCGGTACCGGTCCCGGCCGAATAGAGGCCGGGACGCAGCATCAGGAAGCCGCCCCGCACATTGTGGTGATAGCCGGAGACCTCCATCCCGCGATCGAACCGTTTCCAGCTCTGCCCGCCGTCCCCACTGGTGTCGTAGGTGACGATGTGGCGGTCGTTGGTCACCCGGAGCCGCATGCGCCGCCCATGCGGGTTGGCTGGACGTCCACGCTCGATCCCGTACTGGTGCGTCACGAACCGTTCCGCATCAAAGCCCAGCCCGCAATAGAGCGATTGGTCATAGAACAGCACGAGCCCGGCGACACCCCCCGCTTCAATTTCGATAT
This sequence comes from Niveispirillum fermenti, assembly GCF_052474395.1. Classification (NCBI taxonomy): domain Bacteria; kingdom Pseudomonadati; phylum Pseudomonadota; class Alphaproteobacteria; order Rhodospirillales; family Azospirillaceae; genus Niveispirillum; species Niveispirillum fermenti. The sequence continues at coordinate 881,132 of NZ_CP156679.1, forward strand.
CGCATTCGAACCGGTAGGCATTGTCCCCTGCCACCAGCAAAAGCGGTGACGAATTTGCCGGCGCCACTCCGCGTGCCACAAGATGCAACGCCCCGCCCGCCACGCGCGCACGGGCAGCCTCATCTGCGGCGGGCTTGAAGAAATTCCATTTTGTGCCCAGCGCCAGGCTTTCGAAATCATCCGACAGCGCCATGCCGTGCGGCCCGGGCCGGCCACCGCCAGGGGCCGCGAGGGGCCGGGACAGATCCCCGCCCTTCATGCGGAACCAGCCATCATCGGTCCATTCCACAGGGTCCAGCAAGGCCTGGCGCCCCAGGGTCCAGAAGCCGTTCTCATAGCCGTGATAGACGGCCCACCAATCCCCCGCCGGCCCCTCCACCAGCGTGGCATGGCCGCGCGACCACCAATGTTCCGACGCATCCACGGTGCGGACCAGCGGGTTATGGGGACAGTCCTCCCACGGCCCATGGATGGATTTCGACCGGGCCGCGATCACCATATGGCCCGTCGGCGGACCGGCCGTGCCGCCCACGGCCGTGATCAGATAGAAATAATCGCCACGGCGCGTGATCTTCGGACCTTCCGGGGCGAAGCCCTCGACAATCCAGTCCTCAGGATAGCGCCAGGGGTCATAGACATGCTCCGGCTCCCCGACCGTGGACAGGCCATCTTCGGACAGCCGGATACGATCGCCCCTGGACAGGAACAGCCAGCGCGACCCATCCTCTCCCACGGCATGGCCGGGATCGATATGGCCCGGCAGGCCCAGATATTCCGGATCACTCCAGGGCCCCTCGATCCGATCGGCCCAGATGACATAAGTGCCGTCGGGCTTGCCCTTGACGGGGATATAGAGGAAATAGCGGCCACCATGCTTGGTCAGTTCCGGTGCCCACACCGACCCGATATTCCGGGTCAGCGCCGCCGTCACGGGGCGCCAGTTGATCATGTCGCGCGAATGCCAGATGACCAGCCCCGGATAACTGTCGAAGGTGGAGAAGGTCATATAATAATCCTGCCCGTCCTTCAGTATGGTCGGGTCGGGATGGTCGCCCGACATCAGGGGGTTCAGGAAACGTCCGTCCCCAAGGTCGGGCTTGCGCTGGTTGTCCAGCCCGCGCGCCCAGGCCAGCGGTTTGGCGGCCCCTGTCGGGCAGGCCCCGGCGGCCCTGTCGGGCGTTGATCCCAAAGCCGGCATGGTGGCCGCCAGCGTACCCGCACCCCCGATAAGGGCCAGGCCCATGGCATTGCGGCGGGACAGATCGGTCATCGCGCGTTCTCTTCCTCGGCTGGGTGGGTGACGGCCGGACCGCGCCGGCTTCGGAATGCAGGGGAAATAAAGCGAGAGAAGCGGATTCATCGCGCATGACGATGCACAATATCCACTACGGCCGATGCGGAGATGGCAGCAAAAAAATCCTGATGCTTTGCGGATCGTGATGCATCGCCAAGGATAATTGCGTGCGCCGCAGGCCTATTGGTGCCCGGATAATTCTGCCGAAGGCTGCATTTTCTTCCCCATTTCCCATGACGACTGCTGCGCCACTGATAGCGTTACCATAACCATCCGCCGCATGCGCGTCAAGACACCGGTGTCATAAAATGATCCGCTGACGTGAAGAGAAGCCCGGCGCCATCCTCGAAAGGAACGATGCCGGGCATATGGAACCGTGCCTTCAGAACCGGACCGTCAGGCGCCGGCCAGCGTCAGCACACCATCGATGCGGCGGTTCAATTGCCAGGGATTTGCGGCCTGCAAGGCCGGCGGCAACAGCGCATCGGGCAGGTTCTGGTAACAGACAGGCCGCAGGAAACGCGCCATGGCCAGCGTGCCGACAGAGGTGGAGCGAACATCGCTGGTGGCCGGGAACGGGCCGCCATGCACCATGGCGTGGCAGACCTCCACCCCCGTCGGCCAGCCGTTGGCCAATACACGGCCCGCCTTGACAGCCAGCAGGGGGAGTAACTCGGCCGCCACGGACCGGTCAGCCTCATCCATGTGGATGGTGGCCGTCAACTGGCCCTCCAACGCCAGGAGGACCTGGCGCAGTTCCGTGCCGTCACGACAGACGATGACCAGGGACGAGGCGCCGAACACCTCGTGCCCCATGACGGGATCGGCCAGGAAATGGGTTGCATCCGTGCGGAACAGCGCGGCGCGGCCCTGGGTCGTGCCCGCCGCCGCCTGTCCGGTTGCCACGCGCTGCACGCCCGGCCGGCCCGACAGCGTTTCCATCCCCTCGCAATAGCTGGAGCAGATGCCCGGCGTCAGCATCACCTGGGCGGCGACAGCCGACAGGTGGCTGGCCGCGGCAGCGATGAAATCCTCCGCCCCCTGCCCCTCCACGGCCAGGACCAGACCCGGATTGGTGCAGAACTGGCCGGCCCCCATGGTCAGCGATTGCACGAATGCGGCTGCCAGATCCCTGCCACGGTCAGCAAGGGCGGCGGGCAGAAGCAGCACGGGGTTGATGCTGCTCATCTCCGCATAGACGGGGATGGGTTCCGGCCGGCCATTGGCAATGGCAGCCAGCGCCAGGCCCCCGGTACGCGACCCCGTGAAGCCGACGGCCTTGATCCGCGGGTCGGCGACCAGCGCCTCCCCCAGCACCCGCCGGGTGCCGGGCAGATAGGAGAATACGCCCTCTGGCAGGCCGGCGGCGGACACGGCCGCCTGGATCGCGCGCGCGACCAGTTCGCCGGTGCCGGGATGGGCGCGATGGCCCTTCACCACGACAGGACAACCGGCGGCGAGGGCCGACGCCGTATCCCCCCCGGCAACGGAAAAAGCCAAGGGGAAATTACTGGCACCGAACACGGCGACGGGGCCGACGGGCTGGTTCATGCGGCGCAGGTCGGGACGCGGCAGCGGCTGGCGGTCGGGCTGCGCAGGGTCGATGGTCACGTCCAGCCAGTCGCCCCGGCGCACCGTGGCAGCGAAAAGACGGAGTTGGCCGACCGTGCGGCCCCGTTCCCCCTCCAGCCGCGCGCGGGGCAGACCGGTTTCCGCCATGGCGCGCGTGATCAATGCATCGCCGATATCCAGGATACGCGCGGCCACATCCTCCATGAACGCAGCCCGCACCTCGGGGGCCAGGGTGGAAAAGACGGGTAAGGCCGCCGCCGCCAGGGCACATGCTTCATCCACATGGCCAGGATCGGCGTCCCAGAAGCCGGGATCCAGGGTTGCCCCCGTCGCCGCCTCCACCGCCTCATAGCTTGTCTGCCCCCGGCGTTCACCCGCGCCGATCAGGATGCTGCCATTAATCATCTTCCTGAACCTCCATCTCGGGCGGGTTCTTCCCGCCTTTGCCCCCGCCGGCCATGCGACCGGTGGCCGGCCCGGTCGCGCCTGCGCGAACGAAACCGACACGCAAAACCGGCGCGCAATTGTTAGCGCTCCCAATGGCCCGATGCCAAGGACAAAGATGGGATGGCGGAAAGGAACCGCTCGGAACGGTGGTCAGCAAAGGCAATTCCGGTCCCGGGAGCATTGCTCGCCGGGACCGAATGCCCGTTGGGCGTCCTTTGTGGATCACATGGCCATTACAGGGGCGCCGCTGCCGCTGTAGGTCACCATGACCTTGTTGAGCCCGTCCTGCCGGTAGAAGGCGACATGCTCGAAGCATTTCTTGATGATCCGGAGGCCGCGCCCGGAAACGGCATCTTCGTCCACCTCATCGTCCAGCGCGTCGAAAATGGATTGGATACCGTCGGGCATCGCCTGACCGGCATCGCTGATCAGCAGCCGGACGCGCGCGCCTTCCAGGGCACAGGTCACGTCCAGCGTGCCTGTCCGGGTATCGAATGCATGCTCAATGATGTTGTTGACGATTTCGACAACACCGATCTCGAACAATATGAACTCGTCATCGCGCAATATATTCGAAGTCGCGGCCCGCAGCAGCCGTGTCAACCACGAAACCTGATCAAGACTGGCGGGCACCGTGACATGAAGAGCAGGCTCGTTGCTCATGGCACCGCTCATTGGCCAAGGGTGGCGATCGCACTTTCGGTATCGGGATGGATGGCGAAGACCTTGTCCATGCGGGTCAGCGCGAACATGGTCTGAACCGATTTCTGCAGGCCGCAAATGGCCGGCCGCTGCTTCAGGTTCAACGCCTTGATGATGGAGATGAGCGCGCCCAGGCCGCTCGAATCGATGAAGGCCACGGGCGCGACATCGATGATGATACGCTCGCCCGGCGCAGAAAATTCGGACAGGAACTGCTGACGGAAACGGACGGCAACCGCGGCATCGATGCGCGGCACCGTGACGGTCACGATCGGAATGGCACCTTCATGTCGGATATTGATCATATTCTCCCTCAACGCCCTGAGACGACTTCGAAGGCAAGGATACTGACATCATCCTCGAAACGCTCACTGCCCTGCCATTTCGTCAGGGCTCCGCAAAGAATAGCATCCAAATCAGCGAGCGGCGCGTCCCTTGAACTATCAAGAAGGATATGCAACCGCTCCTCCCCGAATTGCTCGCCATCGGGTCGGGCACATTCCGTCATGCCGTCCGAATAGAGGACGACGCGGGTTCCCGGCGCCAGAGGAACGGTGACAGACAGGTAATCCCCGTCCGCCATCAACCCGACGGGAAAACCGCCATCCCCGGCCGCCCGGATCGGCTTGCCCGGATCGATGATAATGGGGCTGGGATGGCCGGCCTGGCAGAAGGTCATGCTGTCGCCGCCCGGACTGATGATGCCGCAGATCATGGTGAAATAGTCGGGCATCCCGGCATCGACGCGGGCAAAGCGCCGGTTCAACTCGGATATGATCCGTTCCGGCGCGGGGCCAGACCGTTCCGCATGGGGAACGAAGGCCGCCACATCCAGCAAATGGTTCAAGGTGACCGACAGCAGGGCCGCACGGGCCCCATGGCCCGCCACGTCCACCATGTAGAACGCGACGGAGCCATCCGGCAGTTCCAGGTAATTGTACATGTCCCCCGAAACGAAGGTGGACGGCAGCATGAAGGATGCGAAGCGCAAGGGCCCCATATCCTTGATCGGCTCCGGCAGAAGACAGCGCTGCGCCACGGCCGCCGCTTCCATATCCTCCTGCAGGCGGGCATAGGCGGTCTTGATCTGCTCGTTCGCTTCCGCCAGCAGACGGTTCTTGCGCCGCAGCCGCTGCTGCAGCTCCAGCAGCCGTTTCACCACCTCCAGCCGCGCCTTCAGGATGGGGGGACTGATCGGTTTCAGCAGGAAATCATCGGCACCGGCCGCCATGGCTGCGCTGAAATCCGCCGCCCCTTGCCGCGCCGTCAGCAGGATGAAATGAACATAGTGCGGCAGGTTCATCGCCCGCAATTCACGGCACAGTTCGACCCCGGTGATGCCCGGCATCTCCCAATCGCTGATGACCAGGTCGATCTCCTCCCCGCTGCGCAGGGCCTCCAGGGCGGAGAGCCCGTCATGGGCCAGGCTGACGCGGAAATCATGCTGGCCGATCAGTGCCGTCAGCAGTTTCCGCATCAGCGCGTCGTCATCGACAACCAGAACATGTATCGGATTATCCATATCAGGTCCCGGTATGGTCGAGGGGGTGGAGCGGGTCGTTCGTGACATCAACCGTGGAACTGCCGCTATCATGCCCGAAAGGATCGACCAAGGGCAGACCGTCATTACCCAGGCCATCCAAACCCGCACCACCATCGAACAGCGGGGCCGACAACATGCCGAGGGGAATGCCCAGGCCGCCATCATTATCGATGTTCCAACTCGTGTCATAATGGCCCGCCGGAATGGTGGCGCCCGCCTGATCATAAAGGTCGATGCTGATGTGGCGGACACCGCTGTCCGCACCCGCATCAAGGCTGAGACTGCGCAGTACCGACTGGTAGACCGACACATCCGCCGTTCCCGACAGGATCAGCGCATGATGGGTCTCATCGAAACCGCCGCCCAGCACCTCGATATTGGTGCTGGCGATCAGCACACGGCCATCCGGCAGGGTTTCAAGCTGCAGGCCGGCCAGATACAGGCCATCACCATCATGGAAATCCAGCGGGTCCAGGGTGATGATGGCGCGCGAGACGGTCTGCCCGCCCAGCAGCGACAGGTTGAGCCCGCCGGCCACCAGCAGGTCACCGGCCAGGGCCCCATCGGCCGCGGAAAGGGACACGTGCAGGTTGGCCGACAGGGCCGCGCTGCCGCCGGCCGCCTCCCGTGCGGTGGCCGTGACGGTCAGGCCCAGTCCGCCACTGCTGCCATCAGGGGCATGCAGCGACAGGTTCACCAGATCCGCCGGCGCCAGGGTCCAGGAACCGTCATGGTTGTCCGTGCCGGCGGACAGCCGTGCCCCTGCCGGCAGGCCGGCCACAGTGACATGCAACGTCTCCGAACCGTCCAGATCGGTCAATACCGACTGGATATCCAGCGGAATACCGGCCCCGGACAGGCCGACGGCACCGGACACATGCAATGTCGGCATATCGGCAACGGCCGTGACGGTGACATGGACCTGTCCGCCGACACTGCCCTCGACGCCGCCCGGCCCCGTGACGCGGGCCGTGATGCCCAGGTTGAAATCGGCGTCGCTGTTGGCCGGCGGCCTCAGGGTCAGCCCGACAAGCTGGGCCGCGGTCAGCGACCAGGTTCCATGACCCAGGTTGGTGCCGGCCGACAGGCTGCCCCCATCGGGCACGCCCGTGACGGTGACGGTCACGGCCCCGGACAAGGCGGCATTGTCCGTCACGACACGAAGGTCGAGCGGCACAACCCCATCTTCCTGCACCGTAACGTCCAGGGCTGCCAGATGCAGCGCGGGCATCTGCGGCTGCACATGCAGGGTCAGGGTGGAACTGGCATGAGCCTGCGATCCGGTCTGGGTTTCCAAGGCCAGCGCCGTGACCGACAGGTTCACATCACCCGACAGCCCCTGCGGCAGGGTCAGGCGCAGTCCCGCAAGCTGCCCCGCGGATACGGTCCAGGTGCCGTCACCATTGTTCTGGCCGGCCGACAGTACCGCCCCCGCCGGCAGATTGCCGATCGTGACGGACAATTGCTCCGATCCGCTGGTATCGATCAGGGCGCTGTTGATCCCCAGCGCCACGCTGGCTCCGGACTGAACCGTCAGCGCGCCGACATTCAGGCTGGGCGTATCGGCAACGCCGGCCACGGCGACCGACAGATTGCCGCTGACCGTGACGGGGGTGGCCGTGCCGTCTTGTGCCGTGGCGGATACGCCCAATGTCAGGGTGCCAGAGAAATGGGCCGGCGGGGTCACGGTCAGGCCGGACAGGTCCGCCATGGTCAGCGACCAGACCCCATTCCCCAGGTTGGTTCCATGGTTCAGCGTCGCCCCCGCGGGCACGCCCGTGACCTGGATGCTGGTAAAGCTTTCCGATCCGTCCTTGTCGCCAAGGGCCAGGCCGATATTCAGGGCGATGGCGTTGTCCTCGTTGCCGGCCGCCTTGGCCAGGGTCAGGATCGGCGTATCGGTGACAGGCGCGATGGTAACCGAGACATTCCGGAGATTGAGGTTGAAATTGCCTTCCAGTTCCGACGCAACGCCGCCGACCTGGAAGTTCAGCGTGCCACTGAAATTGGCGGGCGGATTGAGCTTCAGCCCGACAACCTGTGCAGCGGAAAGCACCCAGTCGCCGGTGGCCGCGTTATAGCTGCCGGCGGAAAGGCTGGCACCGGCCGGCAGGCCCTTGACGACGAAGGACAGCACCTCCGACCCGTCCAGATCTCCCAGCACCCCGCCGATGGACAGGGCCAGCGGCTGATCCTCCACCCCGACGGGGGCGGAGAAGGTCACGGTCGGAAGGTCCGCCACCCCTTCCACATTGACATTCAGCAGGCCGATCTGCGTGGTGATGCCCAACACCTTGACCGAGATACCAAGCTGGAAATCACTGCTGTCATTGGCCGGCGGCGTGATCTTCAGGGTGGACAGCAGGCCCTGGCTCACGGTCCAGGTGCCGTCACCATTCTTGGTGCCGGCCGACAGGGTCGCCCCCGCCGGAACCCCGCCGATGGTGATGCTGAGCGCGCCCAGCAGGTTGAGGCTCACCAGGCTGGTGCCGATCGTGATGGCACTGTCCTCCAACCCCTTGACCGGGTTCAGCAACAGGCCCGTCAGAACCGGCAGCACTTCCGACGCCACCGTCACCGTCAGGACCTTCGACAGCGAAGCCATGGAACCGTCCGCCGTCTGGGACTGCGCCGTGACCGTGATCGGCAGGCTGCCGCTGAAACTCAGCGGCGGCGTGATGGTCAGGCCCGCCAACTGGCCGGGCTGAACCGTCCAGGAACCATTGCCATTATTCACCCCGGCCGACAGGCGCGCTCCATTGGGAATACCGGACAGCACGTAGGACAGGCTCTCCGCCCCGGTCAGATCGGTCAGCGCCCCCACAATGGTCAGCGGAATGGGGCTGTGATAGGCCCCGGCGATATTGCTGACCAGCAGCGTGGGTGCATCGGCCATCCCCGTCATCTGGACCGCAAGACTGCCATTGACCGTCAGGGCCCCGGCCCCCTGGCCAACACCGAAGGAAACGGCCAGATTGAAGTTCTGGCTGAAATTTGCCGGTGGCGTCAGGGTCAACCCCGTCAAGTCGGCCAAGGTCAACAGGTACGAACCATTCGCCTGCAGGGCACCATGGTTCAACGTGGCACCGGCCGGCAGGCCGGAGACGAGAACCGTGTTGACATCCGCCGCCAGGGCCACGGTGGACAAGCCCGTCAAAAGGTTGAGCGGCAGCGCCTGCCCCTCGATGCCGATGGCCGCCCCAAGACTGACCGACAGGTCTGAATGGCCAAGATCGGGCAGCCCCAGGCCCGGAGCAACCGTCACGGCAATATGGCTCGTGGCGCTGGCCTGGCTTCCACCCGACGTCTCCGTGGCCGTGGCGCGCACAGTCAGATCCAGGATGCCGCTGTAATTATGCGGCGGGGTCAGGGTCAGGCCGACCAACTGGCCCGGGGACAGCGACCAGCTCGTGCTGCCATCCGCCGCGATCGCGGCCAGTGTGCCATGGTTCAGCACCCCACCCGACGGAACACCGGTGATCGTAATTGAAAGCTGTTCCGACCCGTCCAGATCATTCAGCACGGGTGCCACCACCAGCGGAATGGGGCTATTGGCCAATCCTGCCGCCGGCAGCGCGACAAGGGTGGGGATATCGGCGACGCCGGCCACGGTGACCGGCAATGTCGCCACCGTGGTGGCCACACCACCCAGCCCCTCCGCCGCCGTTGCTGCCACGGTCAGGTTGAAACTGCCACTGTAATTGGCCGGCGGCGTAACGGTCAGGCCTGCCAACTGCGCCGGCTGCACCAGATAGCCGACACCGGGCACCAGCACACCTGCCGACAGGCTCGCCCCCACGGGCAGGCCCGACACGATGTAACTCAATGTTTCCGACCCATCCTGGTCCTGCAGCCGACCCAGGATATTCAGCGTGATCGGCTGATCTTCCAGGCCGCTGGCCGGCAACACCGCCAGCAAGGGCGCATCAGCCACCGGTGCCACCGTTACAGCCAGGCTGCCGTTGGCACTGACGGCCGTGGACCCGACATGGGCCGTGGCCCTGACGGAAAGATTGATCGTTCCGCTGTAATCCGCCGGCGGCGTCAGCGTCAGGCCGGCAAGGTCGGCCGCCACCAGGCTCCAGGTCCCGTCATGATGATCCGTCCCCGCCGACAGGCTGGCACCCGCCGGCAGGCCCGACAGGGTGATGGACAGCATCTCCCCCGGGGCCGCCCCCGCCAGGCCCGCCGCGATCGACAGGCCGATCGGCTGATCCTCCAGCCCCAGGGCCGGCAGCAGCACCAGGCTGGGCAGGTCCGCCACCGGCGCCACCGTCACCGACAGGCTGCCCGATGTGCTGACGGACTGGCCGTCAAGGCTGGCCGTCGCCGTCACCGTCAGCGACAGCGTCCCGTGATAATCCGCCGGCGGCGTCAGCGTCAGGCCGGCAAGGTCGGCCGCCACCAGGCTCCAGGTCCCGTCATGATGATCCGTCCCCGCCGACAGGCTGGCACCCGCCGGCAGGCCCGACAGGGTGATGGACAGCATCTCCCCCGGGGCCGCCCCCACCAGGCCCGCCGCGATCGACAGGCCGATCGGCTGATCCTCCAGCCCCAGGGCCGGTGTCAACGTCAATTCGACATGGACTTGTGTATCACCCGTACCCGTGCTCGGGTCCGTCGGAGACGTGCCGGTACCACCCGTGCCGCCTGTGCCCGTGCTCGGGTCCGTCGGGGTCGTGCCGGTACCACCCGTGTCACCTGTGCCTGTGCTCGGATCGGTCGGCGTCGTGCCGGTACCACCCGTGTCACCCGTGCCCACGCTCGGGTCCGTCGGCGTCGTGCCGGTACCACCCGTATCACCCGTGCCCGTGCTCGGGTCCGTCGGAGACGTGCCGGTACCGCCCGTGTCACCTGTGCCGGTGCTCGGATCGGTCGGAGACGTGCCAGTGCCGCCCGTGTTACCCGTGCCCGTGCTCGGGTCCGTCGGAGACGTGCCGGTACCGCCCGTGCCGCCTGTGCCCGTGCTCGGATCGGTCGGGGTCGTGCCGGTACCACCCGTGTCACCCGTGCCCGTGCTCGGGTCCGTCGGAGACGTGCCGGTACCGCCCGTGCCGCCTGTGCCCGTGCTCGGATCGGTCGGGGTCGTGCCGGTACCACCCGTGTCACCCGTGCCCGTGCTCGGGTCCGTCGGGGTCGTGCCGGTACCGCCCGTGCCGCCCGTGCCCGTGCTCGGGTCCGTCGGGGTTGTGCCGGTACCGCCCGTGTCACCTGTGCCGGTGCTCGGGTCGGTCGGAGACGTGCCGGTACCACCCGTGTCACCCGTGCCGGTGCTCGGGTCCGTCGGAGACGTGCCGGTACCGCCCGTGTCACCCGTGCCCGCGCTCGGGTCGGTCGGCGTCGTGCCGGTACCACCCGTGCCACCCGTACCCGTGCTCGGGTCCGTCGGAGACGTGCCAGTGCCGCCCGTGTCACCTGTGCCCGTGCTCGGGTCCGTCGGGGTTGTGCCGGTACCGCCCGTGCCACCCGTGCCGGTGCTCGGATCCGTCGGCGTCGTGCCGGTACCGCCCGTGTCACCTGTGCCGGTGCTCGGATCGGAGATGTCGGCGTTGGAGCGGGCGGTGGGGTTGGGGGCGCTGGCAGGAGAGATGCCGGGGGCGGCGTAGGCCGTGGCGGGGCTGGTCGCGGCGGAGGCGATCTGGGTCGGGTCGGGCGCCGCCATGATCCCTGCCGTATCGCCGGCAACCATTTCCGTACCCGAAACAGCGATGCCCGAACCAGTGGCTGTGCCCTGTATCTCCTGCGCAGGCACGATCTGGCCCGCACCGTCGATTTCCCGATCAAGGGCGCGGACCGGGCCGGCCGGTGTCTGGTGGGCGGGCAAGGGGAGCCCGTTGTCGCCTGTTCCGCCGGTGGCCGTGGTGAAGGTCTCGCCCGTACCGCCTTCCTGCTGGCTGCCGTAATGAACGGTGCCCAGATAGGCGTTGCCCGGTTCGTTGGGACGCACGGCCTCGGCCGCGGGACGTTCCAGGGCCTTCAGCGGCCGGTCGGGCGCATCGGCGACGCTGTCGCGGATGACGGGGGCCTTAGCGATGGGAGCGGTCTTGTCACCGATGGGAGCGGCCATGGCGGTTCTCCAGCCAAATGGATGGTGGGCGGAAGCTGGTTTTGGTTTTTAAAAAAGGAAGGCGGATCAGCGTTCGCGGAACGCACCATCAACCGTCGTGTAAATCGGCTTCAGCAGATATTGGATCAGTGATTTCTCGCCCGTCGTGATATCGGCTTGCACCGTCATGCCGGGGACCAGGACGTGATGCATCTCCTGGCTTCCGACATGGTTGGCGGCCAGTTTCACCCTGGCCTGGTAATAAGGTTGCTTCTGTTCATCAAGAAAGGTCGTGGGCGACACGCTTTCCAGCGTCCCGTCCACGCGGCCGAACCGGGTATAGTCGAAAGCCTGGATCTTGACCTTCACCGTCTGGCCCACCTTCACGAAGCCGATATCGCGCGGAGAGACGCGGACCTCGGCCACCAGTTCGTCATCAACGGGGACGAGCCGGGCAACCACGCCGCCGGGCGAGATGACACCGCCAATGGTCTTCACGGGCATCTCCTGCACGATGCCGCGCATCGGCGCGGTGGAGACCAGGCGTTCCACCCGATCTTCCTGCCCGTCCAACGCCTTGGCCAGTTCCGCCAGCTCGGCGTTCACCACGCCCAGCTTATCGAGCGTTTCCTGCCGCAGCCGGGTGTCCAGTTCGGCCAGGCGCGAGGCATTACCGTTCAGGTTGCTGCGCGTGGAAGCGATGACGCCTTCCAGCCGCTGGCGTTCGGACATGGCCGCCGCCCGCTCGCGCTCTGCTTCGATCAGCATCAGGCGGGAATTCAGGCCCTTCTCCACAAGGTCGGCCCGCATGGCCACCTTGCTGTCGATAAAGCCCAGATTGGTATTGATGCTGGCAAGCTGGGCCTGGCTCGATTGCAGCACGGAACGCAGTTCCTGCGCCTGATCGGCCAGGACCTGGCGCTGGCTCTCCCGCGCCTCCAACTGGCTGCCCAACAGCCGCTCATTTTCCACAACCAGTTCGGGCTGCCCGGCAAAGGCGGAAAAATCGGCCGCGCGACCATCGGCAAAGGCGGCAAGCCGTTCGGCCTGGGCTCGCAGGGCAAGCTGGCGGACCAGCATCTGGTCACGGCTGGACTGGGTGGCGGCCCCTTCGAACCGCACCAGCGGCTGGCCGGCCTCGACCAGTTCGCCGGGCTTGACCAGCATCTCGGCCACGATGCCGCCCTCCAGGTGCTGCACCGTCTGGACGGCGCCGGCCGGCACGATCTCCCCGAAGGAGACTGCCACTTCCTGCACAGGCGTGAAGGCCGCCCAGGCGATGAAGGCTGCCACACTGGCACCGGCCAGCAGGATGGCGGCGCGCGTCAGCGGGCGCACGCCGGGATCCTCCACCAGTTCGTCGGTGGCGAAGGAGGGCTGGGCGGAAAAGCCCGGGGGCGAGGAAAAGGACAGGGCGGAACGCATCAGATCATCCCCTTCGGAATACGGTCCCGGACCTTGTCCGCGGTGCCGAAATAGCGGGTGGTGCCGTTCTCCAGGATGAGCACCTTGTCGGCGATCCCGAGATGGCTGCGGCGATGGGTGGCGAAGAAGACGGTCGCCTGCTGGCGCAGCGCCTCGATCGCGGACATGAAGGCGAACTCGCCCTCGAAATCGAAGCCGCTGATCGGTTCATCCAGCAACACCAGCGGGGCATTGCGCAGATAGGCGCGCGCCAGGGCAAGGCGGGCCAGGACGGCCGTCGGCAACGGCTTCTCATGCAGGTCGAAGCGGGTTTCCAGCCCGTCCTTCAGCCGACGCACGGCATCGATGGCACCGGCACGGTCCAGCGCGTCGATCAGTTCATTGTCGCTGGCCGTGGGCGCAGTCAGACGCAGATTGTCGGCCAGCGTGCCCTGGAAGAACTGCGGCACCTGGGTGACGAAAGCGATGGAGCGGCGAAGCTGTACCGGATCGAACTGGCGGATATCCCGCCCGTCGATACGCACCGAACCACCCTGGGCCGCGTAAAGACCGCTAATCAGCTTCAGCACGGTGGACTTACCCCCGCCGCACCGGCCGACCAGGGCCACCACTTCACGCGGGGCGACCTCGAAGGAGAGATTGGCCAGCACCGGCTCGCTCTCCCGGCCATAGCGGAAGGTGACGCGGCTGAAGGTCACCCGGCCCTGGATCTCTCCGGCGCGATTGGGGCGGGCGGCCTCCGACCGCTCCGGCGGCGTGGCCATCAGGGATTCGATCTGCTTCATGGAGGAGCGGAGCTGCGTCACCCGCGCGCTGGCCGTAAAGGCCGCCTGCAAAGGACCAAGCATGCGCCAGACCAGCATCATGGACGCGATCAGGCCGCCGGTGGTCAGCACCCCCGTCAGCACCTGATGGATGCCGGTCAGCAGGGTGGCCAATGCTGTCAGGGTGCCCAGCGCCACGCTGATCGTGCCGACCGTGGCCGATGCCTGGGAATAACGAAGGTTGGCGCGCGCGGCATCGCGGACCACATTCTCGTACCGGTGGCGCCAGATATCCAGGTCGCCTAGGATACGGATGGCACGCATCCTTTCGATGATCTCCAGCGCCAGTTCCTGACGGCGGGCATTGGCATGGGCCGACCGGGTGACACGGCGCTGGATCACGGCATTCGCCACAATGCCCACCAGCGCATAGACGCCCACGCCCAGCAACGGCACCAGCCCCAGCCATCCACCCATCACGAAGATGGCACCGATGAACAGCAGCATGAAAGGCAGGTCCAGACAGGCCTGGGCCAGCGGACCGGTCAGCAGGTCGCGCACCCGGTCGATGTCACGCACCCGGGCAAGCTGGGCCGCGATGCTGACCCGTTCCGTCATGGCACTGGGCAGGTTCAGCAACCGGCCCAGGACAGCGTTGCCGACCAGATATCCCAGCCGGGCGCCGGCATGGGCCATGGTGCGGGTGCGCGCACGGCGGATGGCCAGTTCCAGCAGGCAGGCGCCGATGGCGCCAACCCCCAGCATGATCAGCAGGTCAGGCTGGTTGGCGGCGATCACCTTGTCATAGACGGCCATCACGAACAGCGGATTGGCGAGCGCCAGCATATTGGCGAGCAGGGTCAGCAGCAGCGAGACCAGCACCAGCGGCGCCCCTTCCGCCAGCCGCCCCCGCAACCAGGGCTGTTTCTCCCCACCCGATGACTGGGAGGCGGCCGGGGTGATCGAGATGGCCACGCCGGGGCCAAGCCCCTCACCCTGTTCGGAGCGATAGGCAACACCACCGGGCTGGGGCCTGATTATGTCAGACGGCTGCCCTTGGGTTCCACCAGCAGGGGCGCGCCCTGTGCCGGCAGGTAAAGCAGCGGCAGGCGACGCTCACGCCCGGCATCGTAAAGCCGGCGCAGCGCCGGGACGGAAAAGGCGTCCTGCGCCTGCACCGACGCGGCAAAACCAAGGCGGCCCAGCAGGTCGCGCAGATCGGCGACCGGATCGGGCCCGCACGCGGCAGGCATGGCTTCCAGCATCTGACGCTGCGTCATCGGCCAGCCGAGTTGCCGCAGCAGCAGGCCCAGCGGCTCCAGCTTCGCATTTATGTCGTTGCCGGCCGCATCCGTCGACCGTGCGGGGTTATTAACGGAAATGTCTTGCGACCGGGCAACCCCGGCCTCCAGGGACAGGGTCATGCCAGGAACTCCTGCGTCAGGTCGAGCTTGCCGTCGGCAAGGCTGTAGATGCGATCGGCCAGTTTCAAGGACGCGGGCCGGTGGCTGACCAGGATGATGATGCAGTCGCCGCGCACCTCGTTCAGCAGGGTGAACAGGCAGCGGTCACCCTCGTCATCCACGGCGGAACTGGCATCGTCGAACAGGACGATGCGCGGCCGGTTCATCAGGGCGCGGGCCACGGCGATACGCTGGGCCAGCCCGCGGGGCAGCGGCTCGGTGGCACCGTCACCGACAAAGGTGGAGAAGCCGTGCGGCAGGGCGTGGATCAGTTCGGATATGCCCACCCGCTCCGCGGCGGCCAGGGCTGCATCTTCCATTTCCGGCCGGAACATGGTGATGTTCTCGGTAATCGTGCCGCGAAACAGGATTTCATGCTGGGGCAGCAGGGCGATGGCCTGACGCAGACTGTCCGGCGTATAGGCCGACAATTCGCGTCCATCCAGAAGCACCCGCCCCTGCGTCGGCTGGTAGAAGCCCGCAGCGATGGACAACAAGGTGCTCTTGCCGCTGCCGTTGGCGCCCACCAGGGCAATGATCTCTCCCCGGCGGATATCCAGATCGATCCCGGCCAGAAGATCATCATCGGACTTGAAACCGAAATGCACGTTTTCCAGGACCAGGTGCGGTTCGGTCAGGGTTGCATCCTCCACACCGCCTGCCATCTCCGCCTTGGGCATGGCATAGATCTGGTTCAACTGATCGCGGGCGATGGAAGCCGATTGCAGGCGCGACCAGAACTGCATGATGCTCTGCATCGGGGCCAGCGAACGCCCGACCAGCAACATGCAGGCAGATAAAGCACCAACGGATAGGTTGCCGTTCAGCACCAGCAGACTGCCGAACCCAACCGTCAGCAGGCTGGCGAACTGCACGGTGAACTGGCCCTGTTCGGCCAGGTGCTGCGCCGACAGCTCAGCGGCACGGTGTTCTTCAAGCCGGCTCTCCTGCAGGTTCTCGTACCGGCGCAGCAGGGGTTGTTCCAGTGCCATGGCCTTGACCGACTGGATGCCCGTCAACAGGCTGATCACGAAACTCAGCCGCCTGTCCTCCACCTTCGTGATGCGCGACAGGGCATCACGGGCATGACGCAGCGCAGGCACAGCCGTGATGCACAGGAATGCCACCCCCACGATGGGGATCAGGACCAGCGGCCCCCCGATATAGAATATCAGCGCCAGATATATCGCGATGAACGGAATATCATACAGGCTGATCATGATCTGCCCGGAGGCGAAATCACGCAAAGTGGCAATGGAGCCGAGAAACTCCATATGGGCGCCCGATGAATGTGATTGGAACGTCCGGAGATCCGCATCCATCATATGAGAGACGGCGCGTATATTCTCCCCGGCTTCGAATTTTGCCCCAAGAGCGCCGAAAATACGCTGACGTAACAGCCGCAAGCAAAAGTCTAGAATCAGTGCAACAACGACACCGATTGCAAGAACAGACATCGTGTCAGCCGCATGATTGGGAATCACGCGATCATATACCTACAATATCGCAACCGGCATGGACAAGGACAGCAGATTTATGGTGATGCTAGACAAAAGTATGTATGGATTTACACGCCACGCCCGGGATGAAGGGCGCATATCCGATTTCGCCACATGAGTCATGGCCAGCCCCAGCCGAATGATTTCTGCGAAAAACTACTGACTCCATTCCACCGGACTGACCAGTGGGCAATTTGTATCTTTCGTATAATAAATATATACTTATATATTCCGATAATAACCGGAAGTTTATTGAATAAATAAAATTATTAACTTAGGTTTTTTAAAAAAATTTTCCTCCTTAATTAAATAAATCACCTCGGTCTTCGGAATATGGCTAAATTATGCAAACGGGCCGAACCAAGAACCAAATCCGACAGAAACTTGCGTCCACGCCTTTTGATACAGGGTGGCAGAGAGCTTGTGGAGAATGCATCATACGGAGAGACAAGGCGTTTTCATCCATATCAGTATATTCGACAGTACTGATATTCACCCTCCGCAGCCATCCGGAGCGCGTCTGCCATAGGGAGCAATCTGTCAGCTAATTTTTCAAATGTGGACCAAGAGGCGGCCTAGACTTTGACGGGACGATCACAGGATGCGGCGGTATGTCGCAGTCGCGTCCGGCGCGTAACTTGACAGTGGTAACTCGACTGGATAAGGCTGCTTGGTCGATCATCCGGATAGTTTCTCCAGGGGATGAAATTCGACGGGTCCAGCGCCTCTCCCGCTGTTTCCAATATCGAATGTTTCCAATATCGAAATCCATGACGGATCAGGTCATTGATCAGGCTGTTCCGGCCCAATCGAATAATCCCGCAGCCTGTGGCATCAGTCCACCACTCCATCCACGCAGGTGCTTGACAGCGTACACTCAATTGCATATGCGAGTTATTCTCATCCTCTCCCATTGATGGTCAAAGTTCCCGTGTCAAGAATAGCCACACCGCCGCCCCGTCGGGCCTTTGCACCAAGGCGGCCCGCCTGGGACGTGCCGGTCCGCATCGTGACGGCCACAGTCGGCGGCTATGGGCTGGCCAGCACGGTCACGGCACTGCTGGCGCGGCTGCTGCCAGTTCCCCCCGTGGAGGCCACCTTCATGGCGACCACCCTGTCCTTCGCCGTGATGACGGCGATCGTGGTCTGGGTGTTTGCCGCCCGCAACGCCCTGGCCGCCATGGGCTGGGTCGTGGGGCTGGCGCTGTCCACGGGCATGGCGGCATGGCTCTCCATCCGGTTCGGATGGCCCGCATGAAGGGTTTCCGCCAGACTCAATCATCGCTGCACACCTGGACCGGGCTGGTGGTCGGCTGGGTGCTGTTCCTGATCTTCATCAACGGTACCGCTGCCTTCTGGCGCGAGGAGATCAGTCACTGGATGCGCCCCGAACTGCCGGCTGCCGCCACGATCATCACCCCGGCCGACGAGACGCGAATGATGGAAAGTGCCCTGGCCGCGCTGTCGGCCAAGGCACCGGATGCCGCAAGCTGGACCATCATTCCTCCCGGTTCGCGCGGCAGCGGCACACAGCTCGTCTGGGCGGAAAGGGCCAAGCCGGGGGAGCGCATCCGCTTTCGCTGGCCCGACGCCACGAACAGCCTGTGGCTGGGCAATGATGGCAGGCCGGTTGAGGTGCGGGAAACGCGCGGCGGCGACTTCTTCTACCGCCTGCATTTCGATCTGCACTACATGCCTGTGCTGTGGGCACGCTGGTTTGTGGGCTTCTGCTCCATGTTCATGCTGGTGGCCATCGTCACGGGCATCATCACGCACAAGAAAATCTTCCGCGATTTCTTCACCTTCCGCCCCGGCAAGGGTCAGCGCAGTTGGCTGGACGGGCACAATGCGACGGCCGTGCTGGCTCTGCCCTTCCACCTGATGATCACCTATACGGGGCTGGTCACGCTGATGGCGCTGTACATGCCCTGGGGCATGCTGGCCAATTTCAACGACAGCGCTGAATTCTTCGCAGCAACGCAGCCGCAATTGCCACCGGCGAGCTATGCCGCGACACCGACCCCGCAGGCCCCCATCGCCCCCATGCTGGAACAGGCCCGCGCCCTGTGGCAGGGCGGAACCGTCGGCGGCGTCCGCATCAGCAACCCCGGCGACGCCGCGGCCCGCGTGCAGATCAGCCGGCATCTGGGTGACAGGGTCCTGGACCGTTCACAGACCATCACTTTCGACGGCGTGACGGGTCAGATGCTGGCCAGGCCGCCGCACAGCGGTGCCGGCATCGCCACCCGCGACGCCATGGTCGGGCTGCATGCCGGCCGCTTCGCCCCCACGACCGTCCGCTGGCTCTATTTCCTGTCGGGCCTGGCCGGCACCGCCATGGTTGCCACAGGCCTGGTGATGTGGACCGCCAAGCGGCGGGAAAAACTGCCCGACCCCGGCCGGCCCCACTTCGGCTTCCGGCTGGTGGAACGGCTGAATGTCGCCACGGTTGCCGGCCTGCCCGTGGGCATGGTGGCCATGTTCTGGGCCAACCGCCTGCTGCCGGTGGGCCTGGAAGGCCGCTGGCACGCAGAGGTGAACGCGATGTTCATCGCCTGGGGACTATGCATCGTCCATGCCTTCATGCGGCCGCCCAAGCGGGGCTGGGTCGAACAGTTCACCCTGTGCGCCGTCATGCTGCTGGGCCTGCCGCTTTACGACCAGATAACCGGCAACGGCCTGTGGCAGCATGTGCTGCACGGAGACACAACGCGATTCTGGACCGACGTCACGCTGTGGGGCCTGGCCCTGTCGCTGGCCGCCATCGCCTGGAAAGTGTACTGCCATAAACCACGCGCCACGGCCCGCACGCCGCGCGCATCGAAAGGGACGGCCTTGGCCGTGGCCGGAGAATGAGCCTTCTATCCTGGTTGCTGGCACTGGCCGGATTCGCCGCCCTGGCGCTGGCCATGCCGGATCATCACCATTGGCTGCGGGGCCGTGATCCCACGCCATCCGCGCGGCGCCGGCTGCAACTGGCCGGCACCCTGCTTCTGGTCGGCTCCTGGATCGCTGCCGCGGTCGCGTGGGGGGCCGCAACCGGCAGCGTCGCCTGGTGCGGGCTTTTGACCGTCTCCGCGGCGCCCCTGGTCCTGGCCCGCACCTATCTGACGCCGCGACGGCGCTGACACATTTCCAAGACGGACAAGCCCCGGATATATAATTGACTAGGAAACTAAATTCACATAGTTTCCTAGTCAACAAATGGAGCGCCCCCATGTCCCGTCCCCAACAGGTCGCAGAGCTGACGGATCATCTCGGCTTCTGGCTGCGCATGGTGTCCAACCATGTTTCCCACAGCTTCTCCCGCCGGCTGGAGGGGGAAGGCGTGACGGTGGCCGAATGGGTCGTGCTGCGTGAATTGTACGGAACCGACCCGTTGGCGCCCAGCCGGCTGGCCGAACGGTTGGGCATGACGCGGGGCGCCATCAGCAAGCTGGCAGACCGGCTGATGGCCAAGGGTCTGGTTGCACGGGCGGACGACCCGCGTGACGGCCGTGCGCACAGCCTGTCCCTGTCATCGGCCGGCCTGGGGCTCGTTCCCATGCTGGCCCGGCTGGCGGATGAAAATGAGGCCGCGATTTTCGGCTGCCTCTGCGCCGAAGACCGCAGCCGGCTGGAACAGGCGCTGAAGAAGATTGCACAGGCGCGGGGCCTGAACGACCCGCCCTTGACCTGACCCTTCCCTTCCCCCCGACCTCGACCCACCCTTCGGATAAGGAGAACCGCGATGGACGCGGAACGGATTGATATTGCCCGCCGGTGCCTTGCAGCAGCCCATGACGGCACGATGGATTTTCCCGGCATTGTCGGCATGCTGATGGATGCCGGCTTTGAAGGCTACCATGTCGATTACCGGTGCGGGACCAGCACCTATCACCTGCCGTGCGGCAACCATATCGTGCTGCCGTCCGGCCAGGGCCGGACCGATATCGCCCCACTTTTCCGGGCCGACAAGGTGGAAGCAGCCGTGCAGGAAGCGCAGGCGGGCGGGCCCGGCTACACCTACCACGGGTTCTGCGACAAGGTTGCAGCCGCGGGCTGCGCCGGTTACATGGTGTCCTTCTGTGGCCGGCGCGTCGTCTATTACGGCCGCACGGCCGAAACCCATGTCGAACATTTCCCGCAATGACGGGCATGGCGGAAACAGGGCCGGACGATCGCACGACGGCCCTTCCCCACCTTTATCCGTATCTGCATTGATCAGCACCTATGGTCCTGATCAATGCAGCCCGATCCGTCGGGCGTCGCCATCCGGCGGCTTTGCCCACGCGCGCATGGGCGCGTGAGCGGTAAACACGCCAACCGATTTGCGATGAGTTCAACTCACCGCAAATCGGTATTACATCTTGTCGGCGGGATGCCGGTCCATTCTACTGTCGTGGAACCATTGCCAAGGTACGGTCCCATGCAATCTCCGGCCAATACGCTGTCGCTCGATGAATACTGGATGCCCTTCACGGCCAACCGTCAGTTCAAGGCGGCCCCCCGCCTGCTGACCAGGGCGGAAGGCATGTACTATACCAGCGACGATGGAAGGCAGGTGCTGGACGGCACGGCCGGGCTCTGGTGCGTCAATGCCGGGCATGGACGCCGGGAGATCGCAACCGCCGTGGCCGACCAGTTGCGGGATATGGATTACGCGCCATCCTTCCAGATGGGCCATCCGCTGGCCTTTCAGTTTGCCGAACGGCTGGGAAGGATCGCCCCGCCGGGGCTGGACCGGATATTCTTCACCGGTTCGGGCTCGGAATCGGTGGACACCGCGCTGAAGATCGCCCTGGCCTATCAACGCGCCATCGGCCAGGGCACCCGCACCCGCCTTATCGGGCGTGAACGCGGCTATCACGGTGTCGGATTCGGCGGGGTGTCGGTAGGCGGCATCCTCAACAACCGCCGCACCTTCATCGGCCTGCCCGGCAGCGACCATCTGCGCCACACCCACGACCCCGCCCGCAACCGGTTCTGTCAGGGCCTGCCTGAACATGGGGCGGAACTGGCCGACGATCTGGAACGGCTGGTGCAGTTGCACGGGGCGGAAACCATCGCCGCCGTGATCGTGGAGCCCGTGGCGGGATCGACAGGCGTGCTGCTGCCGCCCCGGGGCTATCTGGAACGGCTGCGGGAGATTGCGACCCGTCACGGCATCCTGCTGATCTTCGACGAGGTGATCACCGGCTTTGGCCGGCTGGGCACCCCGTTCGCCGCCGGCTATTTCGGCGTCACGCCCGACCTGATCACGACAGCCAAGGGGCTGACCAACGGTGCCATCCCCATGGGGGCCGTTTTCTGCGCCCGGCACGTCCAGGATGCGCTGATGACAGGCCCGGAGAACCTGATCGAGCTGTTCCACGGCTACACTTATTCCGGCCATCCGGCGGCCTGTGCCGCCGGCATGGCGGTGCTGGACATCTATGAGCGTGAAGGGCTGCTGGTCCGTGGTGGCGAACTGGAAACGGAATGGCGCCAGGCCATGCTGTCGCTGCGCGATGCGGCCCATGTGACCGACATCCGAACCATCGGCCTGGTCGCCGGCATCGAACTGGCATCCCGCGACGGGGCGCCGGCGGCCCGCGCCTATGACGTGTTCGTTGATTGCTTCCAGCAAGGCCTGCTGATCCGCGTGACCGGTGACATCATCGCCCTTTCTCCGCCCCTGATCGTGGAGCGCGCACAGATCGGCACGATTGTCGCCACCATCCGCGACGCGCTGAACCGGGTGCGATAGGCAGGGCACCCGACAAGGGCAGGCGCGGGACGATCAACCTCCCATGCAGAGGATTGCAGGGCCAGCATCGATCCGGAAACGTGCCAGACGACTTCGATATCATGCATGTCTTTCATCATCACCCCGATCTTCACCGGGGTGATGGAATGAAAAGCACCAGTGAGCGAACGGAAGACTTCTCCGACGGCCCCTCAGGCCGCAGCGATGCGCGTCAGCTTTTCCCGGTCGCAGAGCATGCGGTTCGGCGCGGCCTCCCGCAGGGCACCCGCTTTCTTGAATTCGGAAATGGTGCGGCTGGCCGTTTCCAGTGTCACGGCCAGGATGGAGCCCAGATCCTCCCGCGTGAACAGGCGCACAGGCTCTTCCGGCCTTTCTTCCGACAACAGCAGCAGCAGCCGCGCCATGCGCTGACGGGCGCTGCCCGTGGACAAGCCGGTCAGGAAACCATCGGCCGTGGTCAGCGCCTCGTGCCATTTCTCCATCAGCCGCGTGTGCAGCCGGGTGCTGTTGGCCTGCAGGCGATGGATCGTCGCGACGGGAATCCGGCAGACCTCCAGCGGCTGCAAGGCAATGGCCATATGTGCATATGTCGGCTGCAACAGCGCCTCCAGACCGGCAACCCCGCCCATACGAACCAGCCGCACGATGCGCTGCGAGCCGTCCGGCTGAAACTGCACGAGCTTCAGCAGCCCGTCGCGGACGGTGAATATGGCCGCCGCCGGATCATCCAGCCCATAAAGCTGGGCACCCGCTTCCAGCCTCATCTCCTCGATCGGGGCGTGGATATGGTCGAAATCCTCCTCCCGCAGGTCGGCGAACAATACCAGATGCCGGATGCCGCACCTTTGGCAGGCCGCAATCCCTCTCCAGGCGGCGTCGATCTGCGACTGTTTCACGGTCCTGCCCCGCTCCTGTGCAGCCCTTGTTACAATTCCCACCAAAATCTGTGGAAAATGGGGTTTGTCAAGGCGGCGCCCCCAGGACAAAAGGTCCCGTGCGGGCGCAAGGACCGGACACAAGCCGAAAGCGTCGGGTGGAAAGTCCGGCGGCGAGCGCCTAAATTCCTCCGAGGGCACAGCCCGGAACCCGCAGGATCGAGGATATGATGGACAGCAGCTTTCCCTTCACCCGCAGCGACGAGGAATGGCGCCGCCTGCTGACGCCCGAGCAATACAGGATCATGCGGGCCCATGGGACGGAGGCGCCGGGAAGCTGTGCGTTGTTGCGGGAAAAGCGGCCGGGCCGCTTCTGCTGCGCCGGCTGCGGCCAACCCCTGTTCCAGTCGGGTGGCAAGTTTGAAAGCGGCACCGGCTGGCCCAGCTTCAACGATCCCCTGCCCGGATCGGTGGGGACCAGCGTTGATCGCCAATATGGCATGGTGCGAACCGAGGTGCATTGCGCCAATTGCGGCAGCCATCTGGGGCATGTGTTCGAGGATGGGCCGCCGCCAACCTATCTGCGCTATTGCATCAACGGCGTCGCG
The DNA here is from genome assembly GCF_052474395.1 of Niveispirillum fermenti. Classification (NCBI taxonomy): domain Bacteria; kingdom Pseudomonadati; phylum Pseudomonadota; class Alphaproteobacteria; order Rhodospirillales; family Azospirillaceae; genus Niveispirillum; species Niveispirillum fermenti. Next base: position 905,098 of record NZ_CP156679.1, read on the forward strand.
CTGGATTTCGAGTCGGACTGACCGGCCACCCTCGCCATCACGCTTGCAGCCGGGCAGCCGCCGGTATAACGAACGGGCTCCCGCCCTGCCGCCCGTCCGAAGGATTAGACATGTTCCAGGCCGCCCCGCTGACGATGACCGACAAGCCCAGCCTTTACCGGGACCTGGCGGGTATGGCGCGCGGTTTGCTGGATGGGGAACGGGACCTCGTGGCCAATGCGGCCAACCTGTCCGCCCTCCTCTTCACCTCGCTGCCCGACGTGAACTGGGCGGGTTTCTATTTCGTGCGCGAAGGGGACGAACTGGTGCTGGGTCCGTTCCAGGGCCGGCCGGCCTGCGTGCGCATCGCGCGGGGCCGCGGGGTCTGCGGCACGGCGGTGGCCACGGCCCGGACACAGCTTGTCCCCGATGTTTATGCCTTTCCGGGCCATATCGCCTGTGATGCGGCATCGCGGTCCGAACTGGTCGTGCCGCTTGTCCGTGACGGGCGCGTGCTGGGCGTCATCGACCTGGACAGCCCGTCCCCGGCCCGCTTCGATGCCGACGATCAGGCCGGGATCGAAGCGCTGGCTGCCCTGTTCATCAGCGGTTGCGACTGGCCCTGATCCAACAGGCGGGGCGGAACCGCACCGTTATCCCCGCCCCTCCCGCAGCACGGCATCGCGCACGCGGAAGCGATTTTCCACCGAGACGGGTGGCAGGTCATTGCCCCACGCCCGTGCGGACAAAGGTCAGCAGGCGAGCCATCCGCTCATCCGTCGGCCGCCCGCCGAAGGACCGTGCCCGCCAGCCCCGGCCGGGCCAGGGAAGCCGGACTGCCGACCAGCAGTCGGGATGATGACCGTGACGATGGCCCCACAGATGGCCCACCCCGTTTCGTATCGAGAAACAGAAACCGCCATAGTCGCGGACAGCAGATGAAAAGGCCCGACGGCAAGCCCACCGAACGCGGGGGCATATGCCCTCGATGCGGGCCGCCGCCCCGCGCGCCGTAATCCGTCCGCCAGGGGAACATGCGGCCGCCATCAGCATTATCAAGGCAAGCATCTTGAGGAGAGTGTCATGCCGGGACGGGCCCGCTATCAACGCTACGGCCAGCCGACGGGCGGCTGGGGTTCCGTGAAGTCCCTGGTCAAGCAGGCCGTCAAACAGCAGGCGGTTTCCACTTCTGTCAGCCTTGTGCGCGACCATAACAAGACCGGCGGCTACATGTGTACAAGCTGTGCCTGGACCAAGCCGGCCGAACCGCACCTGGCGGAGTTTTGCGAAAACGGTGCCAAGGCCACGTTCTGGGACCTGACGGCCAGACGGGTGACACCGGCCTTCTTCGATCAGCATCGTGTCTCGGAATTGCTGGAATGGTCCGACCATGACCTGGAAAATGCGGGCCGGCTGACACAGCCGATGCGCTATGACCCGGCAAGCGACAGATACCGGCCCGTCAGCTGGGAAGAAGCGTTCGCCGATATCGGCGCCAGACTGCGCGACTGCGCGCCGGAAGGCGTGATCTTCTATGCCTCGGGCCGGGCCAGCCTGGAGACTTCCTTCATGTACCAGCTTCTGGCCCGGCTCTATGGCAACAACAACCTGCCCGACAGTTCCAACATGTGCCATGAGACCACGTCAGTGGCCCTGCCGGAGAGCATAGGCACCCCGGTCGGCACGGTCTTGCTGGAGGATTTCACCCGGACCGACTGCATCCTTTCCTTCGGACAGAATGTCGGCACGAACGCTCCCCGCCTGCTGCACACGCTGCAACAGGTGCGCAGCCGCGACGTGCCCATCATCGTGTTCAACCCGCTGCGGGAGCGCGGGTGGGAGGAATTCGTCAATCCGCAGCATCCCGGACAGATGCTGACCAACAGCCCCACCCGAATTGCCACCCAATATCATCAGCCCCGGGCCGGCGGCGATATCGCGGCCATGACAGGCATGGCCAAGGCGCTGCTGGCCCTGGACGACGATGCCGTCATGACAGGCGGCCGCCGCGTGCTGGACATGGATTTCATCAATCGGCATACGCAGGGCTTCGCGTCGTTCGAAGCGATGGTCCGACGGACCGGGTGGCAGCAGATCGTCGCAGAATCAGGCCTTTCGCAGACCATGCTGGAGGAAGCAGCCCGGACCTATGCCCAGGCGCAGGCCGTCATTGCCATCTATGGCATGGGCCTGACCCAGCACAAGCTGGGGGTGGACAATGTCCAGATGCTGGTCAACCTGCTGCTGATGCGCGGCCAGATCGGCAAGCCGGGCGCCGGGATATGCCCCGTCCGGGGCCATTCCAACGTACAGGGCCAGCGCACCGTGGGTATCGCGGAGAAGACAGCGCTCGTCCCGCTGGACAGGATGGCCGACCTCTACGGTTTCGCCCCACCGCGTGAGGATGGCATGAACACGGTGGAGGCCTGCGAAGGCATCCTTGCCGGCACGGTCAGCGCCTTTGTCGGCCTGGGAGGGAACTTCCTGCGTGCGATCCCCGACCATGACCTGATGGAAAAGGCCTGGCGCACGCTGGACCTCAGCGTACAGGTAGCCACGAAGCTGAACCGGACCCATCTGGTCACAGCCGGCACCACCTACCTGCTGCCGACACTCGTCCGGTCGGAGATCGACGAGCAGGCATCGGGTCCCCAGATCGTGACGATGGAAGATTCCACGACCCGTATCCACGCCTCCCGCGGGAAGCACAAGCCCGCAAGCCCTCATCTTCTGTCGGAACCGGCGATCGTCGCCGGATTGGCCAAAGCCGTCCTGCCCGCCAACCCGAACGTACCCTGGGACCAGTGGGTGGCCGATTACGCCCTGGTCCGCGATGAGATCGAAAAATGCTTTCCGGAGGATTTCCACAGCTTCAACAGGCGGCTGGACATCCCCGGCGGGTTCGCCAGACCCGTGCCGGCCCGTGAGCGCGTCTGGGAAACCGACACGGGCAAAGCCAATTTCAAGCTTCCCCGCGCACTGTCGGCGAGTTTCGACGACGGCACGGACACCGGCATAATGCGGCTGGTGACCTTGCGCTCCAACGACCAGTTCAACACGACCATCTATGATTACGACGACCGGCTGCGGGGCATCCATGGTTCGCGGATGGTGATCCTGATCAACCGGGAGGACCGAATGCGCCTGGGCCTGCCCGACGGGGCAACCGCGCGGCTGACCACGGCGGCCGATGACGGGGTAAGGCGCAGCATGGGGGGCTTCCAGCTCATCGACTATGACATCCCGCGCGGCACGCTCGCCGGCTACTATCCGGAATGCAATCCCCTGATCCCGCTCTGGCAACATGCCGAAGAGAGCAAGACCCCGGCGGCGAAATCGGTGCCGGTCCGGCTGACGGCGGAATAAATCCCACCTCGAAACGGCAGCGGTTGGAAAGGCCGCAAGGACAGGAATGACGCCACCCGCATCATCGCGCACCAGGAAGGGCAGGACAACCACCCGGCAGGCCGCCCGGGATTTCGGACGGGCTGCCGGCGGCGCGCTCATCTTCTCGCTACCGATGCTGATGACCATGGAATTATGGTCGCTCGGCCTGTCCATGGACCGGTTGCGCCTGCTCGTGCTGTTCTGCACCTCGCTGCCATTGCTGGTCCAACTGTCGCATTATATCGGTTTTGAACATACGGAAGGCTATTGCGACGACATCGCCGATGCCCTGATGGCGATCGGCGTGTCGGCCATCATCTGCGCCGGATTGCTGGTCCTGTTCGGAACGATCACGCGCGACAGCGCCCCGGATGAGATCATCGGCAAAATCACGGTGCAGATGATCCCCGCCGCCATCGGCGCGCTGCTGGCCAAGAGCGAGTTCGCGGCGAAGGATGAGGATGAAGGACCCGATTGCCGGGAGACCTATGGCGGCGAACTGTTCCTGATGGGGGTGGGGGCGCTTTTCCTGGGTTTCAACCTGGCCCCGACGGAAGAGATGGTGCTGATCTCCTACCAGATGACGGAATGGCATGCCCTGCTGCTCGTGCTGCTGTCACTGGCCCTGATGCATGGCTTCGTCTTCGCGGTCGGCTTTGCCGGCGGCTCGACGATATCCGCCGACGAGCCGTGGTGGAGCGCGTTCGTCCGCTTCACCCTGCCCGGCTACGCCATCGCCATGCTGATCAGCCTCTACCTCTTGTGGATTTTCGGACGGGTGGACGGGCTTGACCATGAAAGCGTGGTGATGGCGATGGTGGTTCTGGCCTTTCCGTCGGCAATCGGCGCGGCGGCGGCCAGGTTGATCCTGTGAGGATGGCGGGCATGGACGGGAAGATGGATACGGATGCGCAACAGATGGGCCGGCCGGTCAGCGAATGGGTGTTCAGCGGCATTTCCGGCGTGATGGTGGCCGGCCTGATCCTTTTCCTGGGATACCAGGCCCTGTTCGGGGCGGACACACCCGCCGAACTGGAGGTCACCATAGAGCGGATGCGCACGGTGGATAATGGCACGATGGTCATGGTGGCCCTCGTCAACCGCGGGGATGAGGCGGCGGCGGCCGTCACCGTGAACGCGACCGCCGACGGGCGGACCGGCAATGCCGCTGCCAAGCAGATCGAATTCGACTATATCGCGGCCCATGCCATCCGGCGGGGCGCGTTCCTGTTTCCGCCCGGCACCACGCCGGACATGCTTACGATCGAGATCGGCGGCTACGCCGCCCCCTGACCGGAAATGGGTGGCGCAATGCCCGTCTCCCCCTTCCGGTCCCATCGCAAGATGATACGCACCGGCAATGATGCCGGTGACCGGTCCCGATCACCGGGACAGGGTGTCAGCCATCGACGGGCAGCGGCGCCGCCGGATCGACCAGTCCGCCGGCACGCAGTTCACGCCAGAAATCGGCGGGCACCACCTCCCTCAGCGCGCGACCATCCTCCGCGATGCGCCCGGGGCGGCTGGCACCGGGGATCACGGCGACAACGGCGGGATTGGCCAGGGCGAACTGCAAGCCGGCCGCCTTCATGCTGATGCCATGGCGGTCAGCCAGCGCCCTGATGCGGGCCACCTTCTCCAGGATGACCGGCGGAGCCGGCGCATATTCGAAATGCGGCCCACCGACCAGGGCACCGGAACTGTAGGGGCCGCCGACAACGATGCCCAACCCCCGCTCGGCCACCTTGGGCATCACCCGCTGCAGGGCCCTTCCATGGTCCAGCAGCGTGTAGCGCCCGGCCAGCAGGAACCCGTCGGGCTTCGGTCCTTCAAGGTCCAGCAGCAGTTCGATGGGCTCCACCTTGTTCACACCCAGGCCCCAGGCCTTGATCACCCCCTCGTCGCGCAGACGGTCCAGGGCCCTGAAGGCTCCCTTGCGGGCGCTTTCGAACATGGCCAGCCATTCATCTCCATAGAAATCCTGGGCCACGTCATGAACCCAGACGATGTCGATCCGGTCGGTCTTCAGCCGCTTCAGGCTGTCCTCGATCGACCGCAGGGTGGCATCGGCCGAATAATCGTTGATGACCCTGTTGGGCAGCCCGTCCCTGAACACGCCCCCCTTCTCACCCTGGTCGCGGGCGGCGACATCCTCCACCTCGTCCAGAACCAGGCGCCCCACCTTGGTGGAGATGACGTAATCCTCCCGCCGCCGCCCCGTCAGCGCCCGGCCCATACGGATTTCCGCCAGACCGGCGCCATAGAAGGGGGCGTTGTCGAAATAGCGGATGCCGTCATTCCAGGCGGCATCCACCGTGGCCAGCGCCTCCTCCTCCGGAATGGCGCGGAACATGTTGCCCAATGGTGCCGCACCGAAACCAAGGCGGCCGGGCAGGATATCCTTCAGTGCCATGATCATGTCCTCGACAAGTGGAAGTGCAGGGGGACGGCTCTCAGAGCAGGCCCAGGACCAGTTCCGCCGCGGCAGCGGAGGATTGCGGGTTCTGCCCCGTCACCAGGCGCCCGTCCCGGATCGCGTTGGACGCCCAGTCGGCGGCGGGATGGTGGATGGCGCCCAGTTCCGTTAGCCGGCTTTCCAGCAGGAACGGCACCTTCGACACGCCGTCCACGGCCCGTTCCTCCGCATCGGTGAACCCGGCAATGTTGCGGCCGGCGATGAAGGGAGAGCCGTCGGGGCGACGCATCCCGGCGAAGACGGCGGGGGCGTGGCACAGCGCCGCGATCACCCGGCCCGTCGCGTCGAACCGGAACAGCAGATCGTGCAGCTTCTTGTTATACGGCATGTCGAACACCGTGCCATGGCCGCCCGGCAGATAGACGACATCATATGCGCCGGCGTCCAGCGTGTCGAAGGCCGGCGTATCGGCCAGAAGTGCCGCCGGTTCCTTCCAGGCGTCGGCCTGTTCGGGCGTCGGCGCGCTTTTCGGATCGACCGGGACCCGGCCACCGGCGACGGAGGCGACGGTCACCTTGTGGCCGGCGCGGGTGAAGGCCAGATAGGGAACGGCATGTTCCTCCAGCCACAGGCCGGTCGGCTCCCCGTTCAGCATGTGGCCGTGATTGGTCAGGATGAAAAGAATGTTGGACATTGGTTCGGCTCCTTGGCTTTGCATGGTCCGATCATGTCTCCCCCTGACTTATTTTGGAAATTTATCTTTCCTATTCAAGATATTCAGATGACAATATAACTCATGCGCTACGACCTCAACCTGCTGCCGACCTTCATCGCCCTGATGGAAGAACGCAACGTGACCCGTGCCGCGGAAAGGCTGGGCATCACACAGCCCGCCCTGTCCAATGCCCTGACCCGGCTGCGCGCCATGCTGCACGACCCGTTATTCATCCGCGAACGCTATGGCATGCAGCCCACGGAAAAGGCGCTGGAACTGGCGCCCGTGATCGCGGCGGCTCTGGCCAGACTGGATGATGTCATCCTGGGACAACAGGAATTCGCCCCGGCACGGGCGGAAAGGCTGTTCACGCTGGCCCCGAACAGCTTTGTGGAATTCGTTCTGATGCCGGCCGTCGTGGCACGGCTGCGCGATCTCGCACCGGGCATCAGGCTGCGCATGGTGCCGTTCGGCACGGACCTGGCGGAAACGGGGGTGGTATCGGGCGGCACGGCCATGGTGCTGGGCCGCATCGTCGATCCCCCTGACAATCTGGTGGTGCAGCACATCATGGATGACGGGTTCGCCTGTATCGTGCGGGCTGGCCATCCGGAGATCGGCGACAGCATGACACGCGCGCAGTATGAGGCGTTGAAGCATGTCAACATGCTGCCGCCGGGCCGGTTGCGCGCGGGCCTGTTCCAGGCACTGCACAAGCAATCCCTGCGGCGCGACGTGGCCGTGTCGGTCACGCACTTCCTGGCCGTGCCGGAACTGGTCGCGGTGACCGACTATTGTTCCACCCTGCCGCGCCTGATCTGCCGACATCTGGCCCGCGACCCGCGGTTGAAGATCGTCCCCGCCCCCGTCGATCTCGGTACCTTCCCCGTGGAGATGGCGTGGCATGTCCGCTACCGGCACGACGCGGCCCACCGTTGGTTGCGGTCCCTGATCACCGATGTCGCGCGGACAATCCAGGCAGTGGGCGGGGCTGCATGACAGGGCCGCCCTCAGCAGCCCAGCAGATGCCACCCCGCGGAACCGGCCGCTTTATCGGAACCGGGCCGACTTATCCCCGAAGGCGGGCAGCTGGAACCGGGGCTGGGCCGGCTCCTCCTGAAAGCGGATCGGCACGCCGATATGGCGATAGCCGTCCTTGTCGGTCAGCACCATGCCGCGTTCGGCCACGAACGGATCGTCGAATGCATCCTTCAGGCTGCGCACCGGCGCCCAGCAGCAATCAACCCCGCGCAAAAAATCCTGCCATTCGGCCAAGGTCCGGGTGGGGAAGGTTTCCTTGAAGAAAGCGCGCAGCGGTTCCTGCTCGGGTCCCGGCTGCTGCTTGGCAAACGGCAACAGGTCCGGACGGTCCAGGGCAGTCAGCAGGTTTTCCGCAAACTTGATCTCCGACCCGCCCAGCACGATGAAACGGCCATCAGCCGTTTCATAGATATGGTACATGGCGGAGCCGCCGAAGCTGCGCATCTCCTTTACCGGCGGGTGGCGGTCTTCCGCGAAGACCGGGCCGGTGACATTGGGGGTCCAGGCCAGGGCGGCATCGAACATGGACAGGTCGATATAATCCCCCTGCCCCGTCTGTCCCCGGCGCAGCAGCGCCATCAGCACCGCCGACAACGCCATCAGGCTGGCGGCCATGTCGGCAACCGGCATATTGGGGCTGGCGGGCTTATTGTCGGTCAGGCCCCGGTTCAAGTCCACCAGACCGGCCAGCGCCTGCACCGTCATGTCATGGGCAGGCTTTTGCGCATAGGCCCCCTCCTGCCCGAAGGCGGAGATGGAGCAATAGACAACCCCCGGATTGACGGCGCGGATCGCGGCATAATCCACGCCCAGCCGCTTCACCACGCCGGGACGGAACGCCTCCACCACCACGTCGGCGGAGGCGGCCAGTTCCATGAAAAGGGCGTGATCCGCCGCATCCTTCAGGTTCAGCGTCACCGACCGCTTGCCGCGCCCGATATTGCGGAACCAGACGGTGGTGCCATCGGCCGTCTTCTGCCCGATGGCGCGGGTCGGCTCCCCCTGGCCGTTGGCGGGTTCCACCATGATGACGTCGGCGCCATGGTCGGCCATCATCATGGTCATGTGCGGACCGGGCAGGAAGGCCGACAGGTCCAGTACCTTGATCCCTTCCAGCTTCATCACGCACCCTCCCCCAGCTTGGGCGCGCGCACGCCCTTGGGCCGCTGCCCGTTGATACGGATGGGCGAAGACAGAAGCCGCAAGCCCCCCCCGTCGGCATCCGGATGATCGACAGTTTCCACCATCCCCACCTCGGCCACGAAAGGATTATCCAGCGCCTGATCCAGCGTTGTAATGGGGGCGAACGGCACATGCCCGCCCAGCAGCGCCAGCCATTCCGCCGTCGTCCGCTCCGACAGAACCGCGTCCAGCGTGTCGGACAGCAATTGCCGATTTACGCGGCGGGCGGGAATGTCCTTGAATTCCGGCCGTTCCAGCAGGTCTGGTCGTTCTGCCCGGCGGCAAAATTCTTCCCAGAATTTCGGCGTCTGGCACATCAGCATCGCCCAGCCATCCTTGGTCTTGAAAGACTGGCTGGGGGCAATGGAAGGATGGGCACCGCGCGGCAGGCGCGTGATCTGATCGCCGGCATTCAGATACCAGGTGGCGGGGTAGGAGAGCTGGTGCAAGGCCGTGTCGAACAGCGACACATCCACATCACAGCCCACCCCCGACGCCTTGGCACCCAGAATGGCCGATACGGTGCCGAATGCCATCATGGTGCCGGTCATGAAATCGACCATGGAGACGCCCAGCCGGGTCGGCGGTGCATCCGGTTCCCCGGAAAGGGCCATGAAACCGGCTTCCGCCTGCATCAGATAATCATAGCCGGGCCAGGCCTGCCGGCTGTTGCCCCGCCCATAGGCCGACAGATGGGCGCAGACCAGACGCGGGTTGATCGCCTTCACCGCCTCATAGGTCAGGCCCAGCTTGGCCGGCTGGTCACCGCGCAGATTGTTGATCAGCGCATCGGCCCCTTCCAGCAGTTGGTTGAAGGCCGCCCGCCCTTCCGGGCTTTTCAGGTCAATATTGGCCGATTGCTTGCCCTTGGAGAAGGTCTGGAAGAACTGGCTGTCCTGGTCGCCCAGGAAATGCGGCCCCGTGGAACGGGAGACATCCCCCCCCGTGGCGGCATTCTCCACCTTGATCACCGTGGCGCCCAGATCGGCCAGCAGCATGCTGCCATAGGGCCCGGCGCCATACTGCTCCACCGCAATAACGCGGATGCCGGAAAGGGGTCGGGTCATGGACAATCCTTCTCAAGGCGGGCGCGATGCTCCCATTCTCCCACCGTCACCCCGGCGAAGACCGGGATCCAGGGTCACAGGCGTCTCGCTTTACGAACTGGACCCCGGCCTTCGCCGGGGTGACGGTGTTAAAGGAGGGGGAAAAATCCCACCCCTTATACCCTGTGCCTTTGATCTCGACGCCATCGAGATCAAAGGCTTCGGCGGCACGAGCCGCCGCTGCGCCGGTCGGCGCGGATACCAAGGGGCATTGTCCATGCCCCTTGGTATTACACCGGATTGCGCGCAATCATCTGCTTGGCGATGATGATACGCTGCATCTCGTTGGTGCCTTCGCCGATGCACATCAGGGGCGCGTCGCGATACAGGCGCTCAATCGGATATTCCTTGGAATAGCCGTAACCGCCAAAGATGCGCATCGCTTCCAAGGTCACTTCCACGCCCGTCTCAGACGCGAAATACTTGGCCATGCCGGCTTCCATATCGCAGCGGTCGCCACGGTCATAGGCAGCAGCGGCATCCTGGACCAGCAGTTCGGCAGCGCGGACCTTGGTGGCCATCTCACCCAGCTTCAACTGGATGGCCTGATGCTCCCCGATCGGCTTGCCGAAAGTCTTGCGCGTCTGGGCATAGGCCACGCTTTCCTTCAACGCACGACGGGCAATGCCAACGGCGCGCGACGCGACATTGATGCGGCCCAGTTCCAGGCCGCCGACGGCCATCAGGAAGCCCTTGCCCTCAATCCCGCCCACCAGATGGCGTTCGGCATCCAGCTCGTAATCCTCGAAGATCAGCTCGGCACTGTCGATGCCCTTATAGCCCAGCTTCTCCAGCTTCTTGCCGGTGCGGAAGCCTTCATAGCGCTTGCCATTGTCCGGGTCGATCTTGGGCGCGATCATCATGGACATGCCGCGATGGCGCGGCTGGGCATCTGGGTCTGTCTTGACCAGCAGCGCCACGGCCCCACCCTCGATCCCGTTGGAAATCCAGGTCTTGGTGCCGTTGATGACATAGGTGCCGCGATCGGTGCGGGTGGCGCGGGTGCGGATGGCCTGCAGGTCGGTGCCGGCATCGGCTTCCGTCAGGCCCAGACCGCCCCGGATTTCACCGGCGCAGAATTTCGGCAGCCAATATTCCTTCTGGGCCTCGGTGCCGAACTTCTCCACCACCGTCGCCATCATGATATGGCTGTTGAAGATGCCGGTCAGCGACATCCAGGTTTCAGAGATCAGGGCCACGATGCGGGTATATGTCGATGCCGGCAGCCCCAGCCCGCCATATTCCGGGCTGATGGTGGCACCGAACAGGCCCAGTTCCTTCATCTGCTCGACCAGCTGGATCGGGTAGATGTCGTCATGTTCCAGCTTTTCCGCCACGGGGCGGACTTCGCGGGCCAGCCAGCGCTCGACGCTGTCCAGGATGGCGGCTTCATCATCGGGATGGATGCCGGGATGGGGCGTGGTCATGGTTCTAATCCCCTTGCTGGATCAGTAATTTTCAACCCGGTCTTCCACGGCGTGGCCGCGGAACGGGATCAGCATGTTGCGCTTGAACGAGCAGACGGTAACGCCGTTCTGGTTCTTGCCAATGGTGCGGATGGTGACGATGCCCTGGTTGGGCCGCTTTTCCGACGCGCGCTTGGCCAGCACTTCGCTTTCGCCATACAGCGTGTCGCCGGCAAAGACAGGGGCGGTGAACTTCACCTCATCCATGCCCAGATTGGCAATCGCCTTCTGGGACACGTCCGTCACGCTCATGCCGATCAGCAGCGCCAGCGTATAGGGGCTGACCACCAGATTCTGCTTGAACTCGGATGCCTTGGCGAACTCCGCATCGAAATGCATCGGGTGCGTGTTCAGCGTCAGCAGCGTGAACAGGTGGTTGTCATATTCGGTGACGGTCTTGGCCGGGCGATGCTCATAGATGTCGCCGACATTGAAATCTTCGAAATAGCGGCCGAACGTCTCGCGATAGCGGTTCGGGCCGACTTCCTTCCAGTTCTGCACCATTTTCTCTTCCATCCCTTCATCAACCCGCTGCAACGCCCAGCACGCGCCGGGCCGCCCGCACCACGGGAATTTCGATCAGTTTTCCATCCAGCAGGGCGACCCCCCCACCGGCTTGCTCAAAGGCTTCCAGCACGCGACGGGCGCGGGCGATCTCCGCCTCCGTCGGCGTGAAAACAGTGTTCACCGCATCGACCTGCGCCGGGTGGATGCAGGCGCGGCCCGTGAAGCCCAAGGCCTTGGCCCGGAGTGTACCAGCCCGCAAACCATCGGCGTCCGCCACATCGATATGCGGCACGTCGAAAAGCCCGACACCGCCCTCGGCAGCGGCAGCCACAAGCGTGGCACGTGCATGCAGCAGCGGTTCCCAATCCAGGGTGCAGCCCAGTTCCGCCGACAGATCGACAGCACCGAACAGCAGGGCACGAACGCGGCGGGCCGTGGCGATGGCGGCGGCATTGCGCAGGCCGGCCGCCGTTTCGATCAGCGGAACCAGCGTGATGTCACGGTCGCCGATCACCTCATCCAGCAACGCCAGATCGGCAGCGTCGGTCAGCTTGGGGAGCATCAGTGTGGCGGGCGCCACGGAACTGTCCAGCACGGCCAGCAGATCGGCCAGGCCCACCTTGCTGCGGACCGGATTGATACGCAGCCAAAGGCCGGACGGCGCGCCCTGTTCGGCGATGAAGGCGATGGCCGCCGCACGCGCCGCCGCCTTGCCTTCGGGCGCCACCGAATCCTCAAGATCGATACAGACGATGTCGGCGCCGGCCGCCAACGCCTTGCCGAACCGTTCCGGACGCGATCCCGGCACAAACAACAACGACCGCTCCGCCATGCTCATCCCCACCTCTATTTGTCCGGACATAATAGGGCAAAAAGTCCCCCGGTCAAGAGCCCTGCATCTCGGCAGAGGGATCAGGAAGGGGGCCGGGCGCCCCCACCTCTTCCCCGTCACCGGTCACCCAGCACCTCGTCGAAGAAACCCACCGTCGCCTGCAGCGCCTTCAGATGGGTGTCGCGGGTTGCCTCCGGCGTGGCCGACATCCAGCCATGATTGGCGCCGGGATATTCGATCAGCCGACCGTCAACCCCGGCATCCTTCAGCTTCTTCAGCATCACCTGCGCCTGGATCAGGGGGACGGCCTGATCCACCTCGCCATGCAGCAACAGGATGGGTGGGGTCTGGGCGTCCACATAGTTGATCGGGCTGACAGCGTGGATTTCCTCCACGCAATCCCCGGCATCCTTGCAGCCCAGGAAATCATAGATCGGCTTGAAATCCTCTGGCGGGCGGGGCCGGTCGGTCACGGTGAAATCATAGATGCCATACCAGGGCACGGCGGCCTGCACGCAGTCGCCCTTCTCCAACGGCACGCTCCGGTCGCAATCCACGGCGGCCATGGCCGCCAGATGGCCGCCGGCGCTGTCACCGAACACGCCGACGCGGGCGGGATCGATGCCATACTGTCCGGCATTGTCACGCAGCCAGCGGATAGCCGCATCCACGTCCTGCGCCTGGGCGGGATAGGGTGCCTCGGCCTTCAGCCGGTAATTGACGGCGGCGACCACATAGCCCCGCGCGGCAAGATCAGCCAGAACGGCGGGAAAGTTGGCAAAGGCGGCCAGCCCGCGCGAATTGCCCAGGGCCCAACCGCCGCCATGGACATAGACGATCAGCGGCCGGTCGCTGGTGCCAGGCTTGAAATAGACATCCAGCTTCAACGGCCGGTAACCGACGATGGTCGAATAGGTCAGGTCCGGCACGGCGACAACGCCGTCGGGATAGCCGACCCGCACCTTTGGCAGCCTGTCGGCCTGGCTCCAGCCGCTGCCAACCTCCGCCGTGATCGGCCGTTCGGCGAAAGCCTGCGGGACAACGATAGACATCGCAAGCCAGAGGGTCGTGGCCAGGAAGGATTTGCGCATGGGGCATGGCCTTTTTGATGAGGGGAAAGGGGTCGGTAAGGCCACCTCCTCGGAAGCCCCCCACCCCTGTGCCCATCATTCCGCCGGATGCCGGCCCCCGTCCCCGTGGACCGGCATCCATGCCCGCCTGACGGATAAAACCGGATATCCGCCTCAACCCGCCGTGGCGGGCACGGCGTCGGCGAAGGCCTTTGCGATATTGGCCCGGCTGGTCACCCAGACATCCGGGCGGCGCTTCACATGATCCAGGAAGGTCTGGAACGCACCGATGCGGCCAGGGCGGCCGATGATGCGCAGATGCAGACCCAGGCTCATCATCCGCGCGCCCTCGGTCTGGGCCTCACGATACAGCCAGTCGAAACTGTCGATGGCATATTGCGCCCAGTCGCGCGGGGTCAGGGATGGGGACAGCCAGAACTTCATATCGTTGCTGTCGATGGCATAGGGCATGATGACCATGGGCTTGGTCGTGCCATCGCTCATCGGGACATGATCCCAGAACGGGAAATCGTCGGAATAATCATCCATGTGATAGGAATAGCCCTCTTCCGCCAGCAGGCGGCGGGTGGCTTCCGTGTGCAGATAGCGGGACAGCCAGCCCTGGGGCCGGGTGCCGGTGGTCTTCTCGATGGACTGCCAGCCGTCACGGATGAACTGCCGCTCCCGGTCTTCCTTCATCCAGAACTGGTGCGTCCAGCGGTGGCCGTGGCAGCAGATCTCGTGCCCCTGTTCCACGATCTCCGCCGCCAGATGCGGCGCCCGCTCCAGCGCCACGGCGGCTGCGGTGAAGGTGGCTTCCACGCCATATTCCTTCAGCAGCCGCATCACACGCGGGGCACCGGCCTTGATGCCATACTGGTAATTGCTTTCATTGCCATGCATGCGAATGGGCTTGGCGACATGGACGGAAAGCTCGTCCACCGGCTCCGGCCCCTTATCGCCGTCGCGGATATTCTGCTCGGCCCCTTCTTCCACATTCACGACGATGGAAAGGGCCAGTTTCGCCCCGTTGGGCCAGGTGAAATCGGCGGGTGCGGGCATGGGTGACCTCAATGGTGCAAGGGTGCAATCAAAGTCTTGAGTTCTAATAGAATTGGACGCGACCCTGACTAGCGTCACCCCGGCGCAGGCCGGGGTGACGGTAGGGGTGATCCAACCTAAATCTGACAACTCAAACCCTATCCGGGGAAAGCAGGTTATACGTGACGCTCAAGCTGCAATCTGGCGGATACAGCCCAAGGGTGCCTCAATGCGGCTCTTCCCCGCCCGACACATTCATGCTTTCCGCCGTGATATAGCGGGCATCGTCAGAGCAGAGGAAGGCCACCGCACCGGCGGTATCTTCCGGCAAGCCGGGCCGGCCCATGGGGATGCGGCCCTTCATGCTTTCCAGATAGGTATCCAGCGACAGGCCCAGCTTCTGGCTGAAATATTCATTCTGCCAGGCGCCCAGTCCCGTCGTCACATGGTTGGGGCAGACATTGTTGACCGTGATCTGATGGCGCCCCAGCTCAATCGCCGTGGAACGCACCAGACCGACCAGCCCATGCTTGGAGGAACAATAGCCGGCCGCGAACGGAAAGCCCGACTTGGCCGCCTGGCTGGCGATATTGATGATGCGCCCGCCCTTGGCTGCCGGGACCATGATTTCCGCCGCCGCCTTGATGCCGTTGAAGCACCCGGTCAGGTTCACATCAATCACCGCCTGCCATTCGCTGGCTTCCAGTTCCAACAGCGGCTTCATGATATAGCCGATGCCGGCATTATTGACCCAGATATCCAGGCCGCCCAGCGTCTCCACCGCGAAGGCCGCCATGGCCCGCATGGAGGCAAGGTCGCGCACGTCACAGGTGAAGGTCTCCACCCGCGATCCGGTATCAGCGGCGATCTCTGCCGCCAGGGCCTGCATCTCCGACAGGCCGCCGATCATGCTGTCCGGCGTGGCCGCATCTGCGGACCGGCCGATATCCGACAGCACGACGGATGCCCCCTCAGCCGCCAGCCGGCGGGCAATGGCCTCGCCCAGCCCCTTGCGGCGGCCGGACCCGGTGACGACCGCGACCTTGCCGGCGAAACGCTTGGTGTTGCCCATGTCGCGCGCTCCTCAGCCCAGCTTGTCGGTCAGGATGAAGGTGACATCGGCCATGCCCTGAAACTGGGCAGAGATTTGCTGCATGGCTTCCGCCGCGATATCCTTGCCGAACTGGTCCATGTCGGCCACATCGATGATCTCGACATACTGGTAGGGCGGGGCCGCATCACTGCCCAGCAGGGCCAGCGACTTGAAGACCGTGAATTCCTGGATGGAAGCCAGGCCATTGACGGTGGGAAGATCGACGCTGCGCGCCCATTCCTCGTAAGCGGCCTGATCGATGCCGGGCTTCAGGTTGAACAGGGCGATGATGCGCGTTGCCATAAGTTTCCTCCGCCTGTCGAAGAATGATGGATAATGTGCTTGCGTAGAATGGATGATATATCATTATACCAATTACAAGCGGTTTGTCGCGCTCAATCGAAGGACCCCAACGCATGAACAAGCGCATCGTCCTGGCCCGTCCCGTGGGGACGTCGCCTGTGATCGAGGATTTCCGGCTGGAAGAGGTTGCCCGCCCCAGCCCCGGCCCCGACCAGGTCCTGATCAAGGTCGATCACGTCTCGCTTGATCCCTATATCGCCAGCGCCCTGCGGGGCCGTCACATGTCCGGTGCGGTTGCGGTGGAAGCGGTGGTGCCGGGTGAATCGGTGGGCACCGTGGTGGAAAGCAGGCATGCCAGCCTCGTCCCCGGTGACCGGGTGCTGTGCCGTGCCGGCTGGCAGGAATATGTGGTGGCCGATGTGCCGGCCGCCGGCGTGCCGCAGGGCCCGCTCAGCCTGGCGGCCCAGAAGATCGACCTGCTGGACGGCGTTCCTGCCACCGCGCTGCTGGGTGTGCTGGGCATGCCCGGCCTGACGGCCTGGGCCGGCACGGTGCGCGTGCTGAAGCCCATCCCCGGTGACACGTTCGTCGTTTCCGCCGCCACCGGCCCGGTCGGTGCCACAGCGGGGCAGTTGGCCAAGCGCATGGGTGCCCGCGTCGTCGGCATTGCCGGCGGCCCGCAGAAATGCGCCTTCGCCAAGGAGACGCTGGGCTTTGATGAGTGCATCGATCACCGCGATCCGGACTGGGCCGCCAATCTGGCCAAGGCCTGCCCGAACGGGATCGACTGCTATTATGACGGTGTGGGCGGCCGCATCCTGGAAGGCGTGATGGCCCATCTGGCCATGGGCGCGCGCATCGTGCTGGTTGGCATGATGGAACAGTACAAGGCCGCCACCCCCCTGCCCGGCCCCAACCTGGTGCCGATCATCAAGTTCCGCGCCCATATGGAAGGGCTGGTGGTTTACGATTACTGGCATGAGATCGACACGTTCCGGCGCCGCGTCGCCCCGCTGGTCCGTGACGGCCAGATCATCGTGCGGGAGGAGCCGGTGAACGGTCTTGCCGCCGCACCGGAAGCCCTGGTGCGCCTGATGGCCGGCGGCAATTTCGGCAAGATGGTCCTCAATCCGTGAGCGAGAAGATGAGCAACATCCCCCCCGTCGTGCCCCGCCTGGAAAGCCCCACCTTCCTGGTTCTGGCCTATGATATCGCCGACACCGCCCAGGCATTGAAGCTGCGGGACGATTTCATGGAAGGCCATCTGTCCCACACGGAAGCCAACTGGACCCGCTATGTCAGCGCCGGGCCGATGCGCACCGACGACGGCCAGGGCTTTGTCGGGTCCATGTTCCTGGTCCGGGCCAAGGACAAGGCCGATGCGGAAGCCCTGATGAATGGCGATCCCTATTTCCGTTCCGGCCTTTATGGCCGGGTGGAGATCGTGCCCGCCGTCGTCGCCATCGGCACGGCCATCGGCGGCCGCATCTGGACCGATGCCGCCCGGTTGAAATCGGTACAGCCCGCCGGGACCGCATCCCGCTGAGGTCGACCCGTCACATCGGGCGAAACAGGGGCCGGGGTCCGCCTTTTGCGCGGGCCCCGGCCCCTTGCGTTACAGCCCCAGGCCGGGACGGCGTGCTTCTTCCGTCAAGATCTCGATCAGGCTGGTCTCGAAGGTGGAAGGCGCGGCACGGCGGCGGCGCATGACGATCAGCGGTGTGGTCCAGGCCCCTTCCGCCAGGTCCCGGCCCATCAACCCCGTTGCACCCACCACCATGGATCGGGGCAGGAAGGCCAGCAGGTCCGTCCCCGCCAGGATGGACAGGCCGAACAGGATGGATGATGAGGTGATACGCGGCTTGATGGGTGCCACGCCCTTTTCCTCGAAATAACGGTCGATGCGGGCGTCCAGCCCGTCCGGCATCGGACCATAGATCCAGTCACCACCCGTCAGGTCCGCCAGCCCTTCTGCCCTGGACAGCAACGGGTGGTCCTGCCGGCCGGCCACGACCCAGCGTTCATGGCCCAGCACCGTGGTTGCAATCTGCGGATCACTGGCCGAAGCGCTGGTCGTCAGGGCAAGGTCGATGTCTCCGGCCAGCAGCATGCGCATGAAGGTCGGCTCCACCCCCGCTTCCACCCGCAGGTGCAGGCGCGGAAACAGCCGCTGCAGGCGCGGAATGGCATGCCGCCCGATGCCAGCCGCCGCCGCGGGGCTGACACCCAGCGCCAGTTGGGTGCTGCTGCGCCCCAGCGCCACATCCAGGTCCCGGCGGAACTGCCCCATCTCTCCCAGGATCGAGCGTGCGCGGATCAGCAGCGCATCCCCCATGCGCGTCAGCCGCACGCCCTTGGGCGTGCGTTCCAGCAGCATGACGCCCAGTTCGTCCTCCAGCCGGGCCAGGCTTTTGGAAAGGGCCTGCTGGCTCAACCCCTTCTGGCGGGCGGCCAGTGTCAGGCTGCCGGTATCGACGACCGCCAGGAAATATTCCAGATCACGCAGTTCCATGGGTCCGTTTCCATTGGCCGGCCCCGGCGGGGCCGGCCCCGGGGGTCAGAACGGCTTCACCGTGCCCAGGAAGGCCATGGTGATGATGCCACCCCAATAGACGTAAGCCAGCTTGCGGCCAAAGGCGAGCGCGCTATCCAGCTTGGCTTCCAGGTCGGGGGAACCGCCCTGGGCTTCCAACCGGTTGAAGATGACGATCCAGTCCCGCATGATATAGCGCAGCAGCAGCCCGATGATCAGCAGGCCGGAAAAAATGGTCGCCTTGGCCGCGTACCAGCCCGCCACGAACGGCCCGCCCGTGACTAGGCTGTAGACACCCACGCAGAACAGCGCGGGGATCACGACATAGCGGATGGCCTCGTCCGTCTTGGTCAGCAGCATATAGACGGGCGACTTGCGCTTGAAGAATGCCGTCAGCACAAGCGCGACCCAGGCCGCAGTGAAAATCCACATGCCAACCAGCCAGCCGCCGCCCAACGGCTGTACGCCCATGTTGTGGCCCAGATGCAGACCCAGCGGCAACAGCAGCACGATCCCCGTGCGCGGCAGCACGTCGATGCGGTAGGCGGTTTCCATATGCCGCTTGCGTTCGGCCAGCGACAGCGCCGGATTGGTCAACGCACGCGAAGCGTTGAACACGCCCCATTCCCCGCCCAGCCAATAGGCCATGGCGATGATGTGCGCCCAGCGCAGCATCAGATGCTCATCCAGATACATGCCCAGAAATTCCATAACCCCTTCCCCTTGTCTGTCCTGGTGCCGGCCGGAACCATCCGGCCCAGCCCGCCGCACAATGACGGGAAGCGGAAAGACAATCATTGACACAGGTCAATATGTCCGGACAAATAACAGGGTTATGGCTGGAACAGGGACCACACACACAAATATGATTTGTGCTGAATGACAACTGGGTGTGGGACACGCTGGCGAGACCGGCCCTAAGCTTCCTGTCGAAACGGCAATGTCGCCTGTTCCAAGAATGGTGGAGGTTGATCATGGATGGCTCTGGCAAGCCCGTGGATGATCGCGAGGGGGCGTTGGTGGCGGCCTATGATGGCCCTCCCGACTACCGCGTCGTCGGCCGGCACGGCATCTTCCCGGAAATGACGCATGACGAGATCGAGCGGTTCAATTTCCTGGCCCATATGAACCGCCATCTGGCCGGCCGCGTGATGCCGGCCGTGAAGGCGGCGTTCGAGGCGCGGATCGCGCCCGGCCGGGATTTCAAGAACCGCCACGACGTGCGCCGCGCCCTGGTCCAGGACCCGTACTGGCAGGTCTGGTCGGCGCTTCGCCGCAACACCATGGAAATGCGCCAGCAGGCCGGCCGATGGGTGGCACTGCGTCAGCGCGAGGAACTGGCCGCACGCGCCGCCGCCCTGACCGATGGTGATCCGCGCCTGCAACTGGACCCGTCGCTGGAACTGCCGCGCTATGTGGCTGCCATCGACCATCATTGCATGCCGGGCAGCTACCACACCGAATATGGGCCCGGCGACGTGGCCAATGCCGCCAATTACGACAGCGGCCTGTTCGCCACCACCGGCGGCATGCTGGGGCAATGGTCTGATGGCGGCGGTCAGGCCGTAGCCCGCTGGGTGGCACGCAACCTGCCGGACTTCAAGCCCAAGCGCATCCTGGATATGGGCTGCGGGCTTGGCCACAACGTGCTGCCCCTGGCCCAGGCCTTCCCCGAAGCCGAGGTGATCGGCGTCGATGTCGGCGCGCCCATGCTCCGCTATGGTCTGGCCCGTGCCAAAAGCCTGGGCGTGGAGAATGTGCGTTTCGTGCAGGCCAATGTCGAGAACCTGCCGCAGTTCGCCGATGGCAGCTTCGACTGGGTGCAGACGACCATGTTCCTGCACGAAACCAGCTATGGTTCCATGCAGCGCATCTTCAACGAGACGCATCGGCTGCTGGCGCCGGGCGGCATCGTGCTGCATGTCGAACAGCCGCAATATTCCCCGGAAATGCCGCTGTTCGAACAGGCGATGCGTGACTGGGACGCCTTCTATAATGCCGAGCCGTTCTGGACCAAGATGCACGAGGCGGACCTGAATGCCTGGATAGTGCAGGCCGGCTTTGCCAAGGAAAACCTGATCCATGGCGGCGTGACGGCCGTGGTGGACAAGTCCGTCTTCCCCGATGCCGCCGATGACAATGGCGAGGATTATGGCCGCAAGGCCGCATGGCACGTCGTGGGTGCCCGCAAGGAGGTTGCGTGATGTCGATCCAACAGGCCCTGGCCGGCGCATCGGCCAAACCCACGGGCAAGCGCCCGCAATTCCTGGACAATTGGGAGGCCGAACGCGCCATGGCCATCGCCATGACGCTGGCCGGCGAACTGGCGGTCACCCGCCAGCGGCTGGACACGCTGGAACGGCTTCTGGCGGCGAAGGGCATCGTGACCGGGGAGGAGATCGACACCTTCGTTCCCTCCAAGGCGCAGGCGGCGGAGCGCGGCCTTTGGAACCAGGAATTCATCGCCCGCGTGCTGCGTGTCGTGCAGCAGGAGGCCGAAGCCCTGTCCGTCAGGGATGAGACCAGCGAAGCCATCGGCGAGGAACTGGCGCAGTAAAGGCCGGATATGGATGCTATCGGCCATCACCCATGGCCGGTGGCTTCCATATTTCGGCCCATACCTTTCCGGCATGGTGATTGCCCCCACTCTATCTTGGACGCATGGCATCCGGCGCGCCTACTATTCCGGCCCCAATCTTCTGGCTGTCCGGGCACCTCATGACAAACAGCGACGCGCCAGGCCATCCGGCCAACGGCATCACCGATTACGCCGACTGGATCGGACGCACTGAACGGCAGACCGACATCGCCACGGAAGCCCCCTTGCGGGGGCTGGAGGCGTTGCTGGACCATGAAGGGGCACCGGCAGACACATTGCCGCCTCTGGGCCATTGGCTCTATTTCCTACCCTCTGTGGCCCAGGCCGGCATCGGGGAGGACGGGCACCCGCGAAAGGGCGGCTTCCTGCCGCCTGTGCCATTGCCGCGCCGCATGTGGGCCGGCGGCCGCCTGCGCTTCCAGGCGCCCATCCCGCTGGGCGCGATGCTGGAACGGGTATCCACGATCCTGTCGGTGACGACCAAGCAGGGCAAGGAAGGCCCCCTGGTCTTCGTGACGGTGCAGCATGAGGTAAGCGCCGATGGCCGGTCGGCCGTCTCCGAAGAACATGACATCGTCTATCGCGTGGCCGCCGACCCCTCCGCCGGTCCGGCGCCGGTGCGCCGCCTGCCGGCGGCACAGACACCGGATGCCAAACGGCGCCTGACGGCCGATCCGGTACGGCTGTTCCGTTTTTCCGCCCTGACCTTCAACGGCCATCGCATCCATTACGACCGCGACTATGCCCGCGATGTCGAAGCCTATCCGGGTCTCGTGGTCCATGGACCCTATCAGGCCGTGCTGCTGATCGACCATTTCCGGCGCAGCGTGCCCGGTGCCACGGTGGCGCGGTTCGATTTCCGGGGCCGGGCCCCATTGTTCGATACCGATCCGTTCGAGCTTTGCCTGACCCGGCCGGCGGCGGGCCCCTGCCTGCTATGGACGGCGGACATGCAAGGCGGCGTCGCCATGCAGGCCGAGCTGGAGGTGGCATGATGCGGGCCGCGAACTGGCGTTCCCTGCTGTTCGTGCCCGGCGACGCACCGGCCAAGCTGGCCAGGGCGGCGACACGCGGCGCCGACGCCGTGATCATCGATCTGGAGGACGGGGTGCCGCCGGGGGGCAAGGAAATGGCGCGGGCCGGGCTTGCCCGCCACGTCCCGGCCCTGGCCGCCCAGGACGTGGCCGTGCTGGTCCGCATCAACGCCGCTTGGCGGGCAGCGGTGCCGGACCTCGCCGCCGCCATCCTGCCCGGTGTGGCCGCCGTGATGGTGCCCAAGGCGGAAGATGTGGCCCGGCTTTCGGTCCTGGCCGACATGCTGGCGGAAGGGGAGGCCGATGCCGGCCTGCCGGTCGGCGGCATCAGTCTGGTGCCGCTTATCGAAACGCCGCTGGGGCTGGCCCGGCTGGCGGAAATCGCCGACGCACCCCGGCTGGCCGGGCTGGCCTTCGGGGGGGAGGATTTCGCCGCCGCCCTGGCCGTGGAACCGACGCCGGAAGTGTTGGAATTGCCATGCCGCCAGGTGGCCCTGGCTGCCGCAGCCCATGACCTGCCGGCCTGGGGCCTGCCCATCTCCCTGGCCGGGTTCCAGGATCTGGAAGCCTATTGCGCGGGCGCGCGGCGGGCACGGGCCATGGGGCTGGCCGGTGCCCTGTGCATCCATCCGGCGCAAATCGCCGTGCTGAACGAGAGTTTCAGGCCCAGTTCAGCCCAGATCGATGCCGCGCGGGCCATCCTGATCCGATGGGAACAGGCCGCCGCCACGGGGCAGGGTGTCACGGCCCTGGACGGCGCCATGATCGACCTGCCCGTTGTGGAACGCGCCCGCCGCATCCTGCTGCGCGCAGGATAGGCACCGGTCTTGCGGCAACCGCCGGTCAATAAGCGGTCTGCACCCCGTATTCATGTGCATGGTCGTGCGGCGGCGCCTGAAGCGCATCGGCCCGCCGCCCCGGCCCGTCGGGCACGGTGACACGGGGCGGCGGCGCGAAGGGCCGGATGCCCACGGCATCATAAATCTCCGCCGGGTAATAGACGACGCCGTCCTTCACCACCATGCGGATGCGACGGATGGCGCCCAGTTCCTCCAGCGGGTTGCCGTCCACCAGGAAGAAATCGGCCAGCTTGTCCCTGGCGATGCTGCCAAGCTGCTGGTCGCGCCCCAGATATTCGGCCGGTCCCAGGGTTCCCAGCCGCAACACCTCGGCAACCGGGATGCCAGCCTTGGCATAGAGTTCCAGCTCCCGGTGCAGTGACAGGCCCGTATGGTCGTCAGTGCCCGGCAACAGCCGGATGCCACTGTCATGGAACAGCTTCAGCACCTCCAGCACCTTGCGGAATCCGGCCTGATAGGCGGCATCGTCCGCCGCATCCCGGATGGGGGCGATGGCATTCATGCGGCGGCGCTGCAGGCCGATGGGCAGATGGTCGATATAGTCGGCCACGCAGGGACAGGCCACCCGGTTGCGGCTCAGCATCAGCAATTCCAGCGTCACGGCCGTGGGGTCATGGGCGACGCCCCTCTCCACCATGGATGCCAGCGTGCGTCGCACGGCCGGCCCGTCCAGGTCCAGCCCGCCCGTACGCGCCATGGCCGTCAGGCGCAGCGGGGTGCGCGTATCCTCGTCCGGTTTCAGCACCCAGCCCAGCATAACCTGGTTGACATGCGTCACCTCGTCATAGCCGGCCCTGATCATGGCATCGGCATTGGTGAAGGCCGGAATGTGCCCGGTCACGCCCATCCCCAGCCTGTGCGCCTCCTCAGCCATGACCGGGACCCATTCGGGGTTCACGGAATTGTAGATCTTGATCTGTCGGTAGCCTCGGGCGGCGTACCAGCGTACCGCGTCCAGCGCCGCCATCTGGCTGTCGGCCACGATACCGTTGCGCGCGGAATAGGGGCTGCGACCTTCGATGAAGCCGTTGCGCACAATGCGCGGACCCGCCACGCGGCCGGCCTCGATCTGGTCGGTCAGGTTCAGCAGCACGTCGTTGCCATTGCCCATGTCACGCACACTGGTGACGCCGGCGGCGACGTAAAGCAGGGCCGATTGCAGGCTGACATGGGCATGCATGTCGTGCAGCCCCGGCATCAGGGTGCCGCCTTCCCCTTCCACCAGCACCTCGCCCGGCGTCGCGGGAGTGTCCAGCGGCTGTACCGCGGCGATGCGGTTGCGGAAGGTCACGACGGAAACCGGGTCCGACAGCGTTCCCGTCTCCGGCTGGAAAATGCGCACGTCGCGGATGCGTACCGGCTGGTCGAAACGATGGGCCAGCCGTTGTTGAAGGGAGACATGACGATCGGCCTCGATGCGCTCGGCGGCATGGCGCAGTGTGTCGGCCGTATCCTCGTGCCCTTCGCGCACCACCACCCCGCCGGCCGATATCTCGGCGAACAGCCCGCCATCACCGTCCAGAAGCACGATGGACGGCTCCAGGTCGATACCCTTGATGAGATAGGCGTCGTAGCTGACCTTGCCGGCATCGACCTTGCCCAGTTCCTCCAGGCTCAACTCACCGGCCGGCAGGGTGGGAATGCGCCGGTCGCCATCGCGCAGCAGCGCGCGGGCATAGAGACCCAGGGCCCAGGGGCTGGCATACTGGCCCACATAAAGCGGCCGGTCATGGCCGGCCGCCCTTCCCTGCCCCATGGAATCCGCCCAGGCGGCCCCCGTCCCGTCGCGGGTGAACCGTTCGGTCACAGGGCTGCCGAAGGTGGAGGTGCCGGACAATACCCACTGCTGCGGCAGCCCCGTGGCCGGGTCCAGGACCAGCGTTTCGGCCATGGTCGGGCCGCGCCCGTTATTCTTCACGTCATGACGGATGGTGACGCTGTCACCGTCGATCACCGCCTCGACGAACCCGACCTTCTCCCCGCCGGCAATAACGCTCAGGCGCTCGATGCCGGCAGCGGCCGGAAGGGTCAGGGCCAGACCGGCAAGGATGGTGCCGGCCAGCAGGCCCGCGCGCAGCAGGGGAAACGTCATCTTTCCAGGGATCTCCGGTATAGGTGGGCGGCCGCGGCCAGATCCTGCACGGCATGGCCCAGCGACTTGTAGGCGGTGATGTCGGTATCGTCGCGCCGGCCCGTGACACGACCCAGCAGCACCTCGCCGATCTCGGCCACGATATGTTGGTCATCGACCAGCCCGGCCTGCCGGGCGGCCAGGAATTCCGCGGCGGCCACCAGCGCGTTGGCACGGCTGTCGACAATGTAGCGGCAGCGGCGGACCAGTTCGCCATCCACCTCCACGGGGCCGGGCACGCTGGACCCGACCAGATTGACATGAACGCCCGGCCGCAACCATTCCCCCAGCAGCACGGGCTGGCTGGCCCCGGTCAGGGTGCAGATGACCTCCGCATCGGCCACCGCGGATGGAAGATCGGTGACGGCGGAGACCGGCAGGCCCTGCCGGGCGGCATCGGCCGCCAAGCCGGCCGCCTTTTCCGTGTCGCGTCCCCAGATCAGGATATGCTGGAAATCGCGGACCAGCGGCAACGCCTTCAGGTGGGTCCTGGTCTGGCTGCCCGTGCCGATCAGCAACAGGTTGCGCACATCGCGCCGGGCCAGCGCATCGGTGGCCACCGCCGTGGCGGCTGCCGTGCGGATATGGGTGATTTCCTCGGCATCCGCGACGCAGACGGGCCGGCCATCGACGGGGTCGAACAGCACGACCAGACCGCGATGCCGGCGGATGGACGGTCTTTCGGGCTCGGGAAACACGCTGACCAGCTTGGCACCGAACAGGTCGTCACCGGCCAGCGCCCCCGGCATCTGCCCGAACAGCCGCCCGCCGCCCAGGTCGATGATGCTGCGCGGTAATTGCAGCGTCACACCGGCCGACAGGGTTTTCATGGCCTCTCGCACCATGCCGATGCAGCCGGGATAATCCAGCCCCGCCCTGACGGCCGCCGCATCCAGCGTGATCAGTCCGCTGCCTTCCATGGTCGATCCCTCCTGCATCAAGACATGTGGCCGGGCGCGCGGCGCGTGCCCGGCCACCGCCTTTACCAGAGACTGACCTTGGCGCCGACAAAGAAGCTGCGACCCAGAATGTCGTATAGGCCCTGTGCCCCGACCGGATAGGGCGGGTCACGGTCGAAGACATTGGTCATCCCGGCCCGCAGCGTCAGCGTATCGTTCACGATATAGCTGCCGGTCAGGTCGTGGCGGAAATAGGCGCCAACCCCCAGGATGTCGCGATCTTCCGACGTGTAGGTCACGTTGTGGACGGCGGCACTCAGATAATTGGTCGTCCAGGCCAGGCTGAGGCTGCCGTCGCTGTACCCGACCGTGAAGCGTCCCTTCCATTTCGGGTTGGCATATTCGCCGTTCGTGCTGTCCAGATCGTAACCCAGGCCCGACACGGAGGTTTCCAGCTTGTTGGTATACTGGACCATGGCGTTCAGACTGATGTCGCCGGCAATGGCCGTGACGCCCACATCCTCCAGCGCGAAATGGTAGTCCCCCGTCAGGGTCAGCGCCTCGAAGTCGGTGTAGCCGGCATTGACATAGCCCAGGCGGGCATCGATCACCTGCCCCGCCGCATCGCGGGTGACACGGCCGCAGATGGCCGGGTCGGGTGTGGGCGCGTCGTAACAGGTGGAGAAGATGGCCGTCAGGTCGAAGGTCGTGATGGCATCCTTGATCTTGATATCCACCCAGTCGGCCGTCAGCGTCAGGTTGGGGACGAAGGACGGGGTGATAACGGTGCCGACCGTCCAGCTATCGGCCACTTCGGGCTTGAGGTCGGGATTGCCACCATTGGTCACGGCGCGCGGCACATTGCTGATCAGCGAGGTGAAGGTGTCGCCCGGCCCGATGCCGATCTGGCTGTACAGCGCGCCGCAATTGGCAAGGCGCGCCGACGGGTTGGGACCCACATTCACGAAACGGCTGTCGCACGGGTCCTGGCCGTCGGCATCGATGCTGGATTGCGGCAGGAACAGTTCCAGCGCGGAGGGGGAGCGGAAGGTGCGGCTGTTGGACGCGCGGACCATCAGGTCGGACGTGACCTGCCAGCGCTCACCGATGTTCCAGGCCGTGTCCTTGCCCGTCAGCGAATGGTCGATATAGCGGATGGAACCTTCGATCTCGAAGCTGCGGACCAGCGGGATTTCCATGTCGCGATCGATCACGGGGATCAGCATTTCCCCGTAGAATTCGTTCGTGTCATAGGAACCGCGGGCCGGCACCACCGGCACGTCGCGGCCGATGCCATTGCGTGAGGCGTCGTTAGGCGAGAAGACCGACTTCTCGTACCGATGCTCGAAACCGATCGCCATGCGCACGTCGCCCGCCGGCAGGGAGAAGACCTCACCCCCGAGGTTCAGCGTGCCCACAGCCTGGTCCAGGTCGTAATCCTGCCGGAACAGGGCGTTGACATAGTCACGCGCCGCATCGCTCGGCGCGCCATAGCCAAACAGATTCAAGGGCTGGCAATTGGCGATGTCGGGGTTGGCAGAGCCGGGATTGTCGCGCGTGACACGGCAGACGACGGCGCCCGAGGCATCCTTCACGGCATCCACGGCATAGGTGAAGCGGGTCTGGTTGACCTTCACCGTGCTGTAATGGCCGCCCGTGTGGCCATAGACGCCGCTGGCGTTCCAGAAGAACTCCCGGTCGCCGACATCGAAAGTGCCTTCCAGGCCCAGCACGGCGCGCTGCGTGGCGGACTTGGCGGATACCTTCGCATTGTCCGGCAGCACGTCATCCAGCGCACGCGACAGGAAGAAGGCCGTACGCCCCTGGCTGGCCAGAACCTGCCGCGCCTGATCGCTGAGGAAGCCATTTTCCGTCGTGATGCGCAGGGCCGCGGACGAGCCGGTCTGCAAGGTGGTGTTGAACTCGCCCTGGTTGGCCGGCTCCGTGGCGTCCACCCAGGCGGCCGACCCCTCAAAGGTCAGCTTCACCCGGTCTGTCACGTCGTAATGGCCGTTGAGATAGGCGACGTTGCGTTCCACCGGCGACAGCAGGGATGTAACCTCCGCCAGGCTGTAGCCCTCCCCGCCGGAAGCATAGGCGAAGGTGTAATAGGTGCCGACATTGTAGGGCACGATGTTCCCGTTGGCATCGAACCGGGCGCGCACGCGCTTTGTCGGGTCGTTGGGGTCGGGGATGGTCAGTGCCAGGGCCGGGACAGGTGCCGGTGCGGTGAACAGCACGCCGTCGCGGTTGAATTCCGACAGGCGGTGGTCGTTGATGGTGATGGATGCCGGAATACCGTCATTGGGACCGGTATTGGCCGCATTGCCCGGTGTGGCCGTCGCCCGTGCCGTGGACGGGCGGTCGGTGTTCAGCAGCCCGCGCTCCCTGGACCGTTCGAAGGCGAAGGTCAGGTTGCCGCGGCCCTGATCGAAATTGCCGCCGACCAGCGCCGACACGCGATAGCTCTCGCGGTCGCCACGGTCGCTGATGCCACCCTGGACATCGACCTCGGCCCCTTCGAAATTATCCTTCAGGATCAGGTTCACCACACCCGCAATGGCGTCGGAACCATAGACGGAGGCACCGGTCGCCTGCACCGTCTCGATCCGCTTGATCATGGCCGACGGGATATTGTTCAGGTCGACCTGGTTGCCGGGGCTGGCCCCGTCGGTGGATAGCGGGTTGGACGACACGAAGCGCCGGCCATTCACCAGGGTCAGCGTGCGCTGGGAGCCCAGGTTGAACATGTTGATGTAGTTGCGCCCGACGCTGTTGCCCGTCTGGTCACCACGCGGGGTGTCGGAAATGCCGATGGACGGCAGTTCATTGATGGCGTCCGCCACCGTCTGGAAGCCACGTGCATTGATGACGGACCCGTCCAGCGCCTGCACGGGCTGGCTGGTCGTCAGTTCCGGGCGGGCGATACGCGATCCGGTAACGACGATTTCCTCAAGCTGGAGATCGTCGCCACCCGTCTGCGCCGGGGCCACGGAACCCAGCGCGGTGAAGGAAATGCCCGTCATCAGGGCCAGTGCCAACCTGTTCCTCATCTTCCTCTTGCTCCCCCTTCGAAGCTCTCGACCTGTTCCGCCGGTTTGCTGCCGGCGGTGTTTGCATTGCTTTCAGGCTGCCATGCACGCCTGGAAATGATCCGGTCCGTTTGCCACCCAGCAGGCGGCCGCCCGGGTATGGATTACCGGATCAGGGCCGTCAGACGACAAAATCGATGCGCGATACTTTCATCTTCTGTCACGGCCGTTCCCCCCGCAGCAGGGCGTGCAGCAGTCCCAGCCCCCGGTCCAGCCGCCCGGCATCCGCGCCGAAGCCGATGCGCAGATGCCGGCCGTCGCCGAACAATTCCCCGGGCACGGGCAGGACCCCCGCCGCCTGCCACAGGTGGCCGGCAACCTGCCGCCCGGTCAGCGGCACAGACAGGCGCGGGAACCAGATGCAGCCATGGGGCGGCACCTCCCCCTCGATCAGGCCATCGGCGCGCATGGCGGCGGCATGGGCCAGCAGCACCGGACGGGTTCGCTCCAGCACGGCCCGCCAATGCGCATCGAAAGCCGCGCTGTCGGCCATGACCTCCGCCGCCACGGCGTGGGCCAGTTTGGAAACACCCAGGTCGCGATGGGCATGGTGGGCGCGAAGACGCGCGATCAGGCCGGCATCGCCGGCCACCCAGCCGCATTTCAGGCTGAACAGGCCATAAAGCTTGGTCAGGCTGTTGACGGTCACGATATTGGGCGCCAGCGTGGCCGCACAGCCGGCCGGGTCCGCGAAGCCGCGATAGACCTCGTCGACGATGATCAGGGCGCCGAACCGGTCGGCCAGGGCTGCAATCTCCCGCAGCCGGTCATCGCCCAGATGGCGTCCCGTCGGGTTGTGCAGGTTGGTCAGCAGCAACAGTCCGGCCCCGGCCGCGAACCCCTGCTCCACCTGCTCCATGTCGATATCGTAGCCGGGATGGGCACGATCCACGAACCGCACCGCCGCGCCGGCCCTGGTGGCCAGGATGGGCAGGATATCGAAGCAGGGCCGCTCCACCAGCACGGGCGCCCCCGGCACCACCAGCATGTCCAGCAACAGATCCAGCCCGCTGATCGCCCCCGTCGTGGTCAGCACGCTCTGTTCTGCCAGTCCATAGCGCGCGGCGATGGCGGCGATCAGATGCGGGTTACCGGACCCGAAGACGCTGGCGAACCGGCTGCGCAAGCCACCCGTCAGCCCCCCCGCCAGCAGCCCGGACAGAAGACCGACGGGCTCAGCGATGGTGCTGTCGAACAACGCGATCGAGTTCGGCCGCCCCCGTACCTTGGCGGCCGCATCGATGGACCAGCCGGTGTAAGTCTGCGCATCGGACGGATCCGCCGTGCTCGCCTCGGTAAAAGCCAACCTCTCATCCTCCATCCGGTGCCAGGTTCCGCCCCCGGCACCGCCTGTTTGTCGTTCTGGGACAAGGTTAGGCGGATCGGATGGAAGAATTTCACCTGTCTTTGCCGTCGGGCGGATTTGCGCGCATTGAAATCACCCCTGAACGGGCAAACGGAGGAATGAACTGGTCCACGGGGCAGGCCGGAAGCGAAAATGGGCGGCAACCCCGTCATCACCGGGATTGCCGCCCATCCGTCAGACCACTGACTTCACCGCCCCCCTTGCCAGGGGCACCGGTAGGTCAGCCCGGCATATGGCCTTCACTGTTGGCCAGATACCAGCGGGCCAGTTCCTCCCGCGTCGGCCACCAGACATCGTCCAGGCCCTTGGCATACTCCAGAAACTCCCGCAGGCCCCGGATACGATAGGCGCGGCCCGTGACATGCGGGTGCAGACCGACATTCATCAACCGCGCCGTCTTCGCCCCTTCCTTACGCAGGACCGACAATTCCTCGATCAGCGTATCGCGGAAGGCATCCGTGGTCAGGTTGCGGCGGGTCAGCAGGGTGAAATCATTGATCTCGTTGGAATAGGGCACGGACACCAGCGGCCCGTTCTCCGTGCGCAACGGATAGGGCTGGTCGTCATTCATGATGTCACAATAGAACAGGAAACCCTGTTCGGCCAGGATGCCCGCCGTGTTCAAGGTGCCGCGCAGCGAGGACGACAGCCAGCCGATGGGCCGGCGGCCCACATGCCGCTCATACATCTCGATCGACCGCAGGATGATGTCGCGTTCCCTGGCGGGGTCCTTGGCGAAATTGGTCAGCAGCTCGCCCTGTTCGTAATTATGGGCCAGCAGTTCCCAGCCGCGTTCCAGGCAGGCATCGACCATTTCCTTGCGCCGCTCGAACGTGACGGCGTTGGTCGTGCAACTGGCCTTCACACCCATTTCATCGAACAGGTCGTAAAGCCGCCAGATGCCAACGCGCTGGCCATATTCACGCCAGGTGAAATTGGGAAAGTCGGGCGTGTCGCCGGGCAGCACGTCCGGCAGGATGGCCGGACCGCCGGCATAGTAAGGCTTGTCCGTGTCCTTCGTCAGATCCCAGGTTTCCAGGTTGAAGGTCAGGATCAGCGCGACCTTCTTGCCATCAGGCCAGCGCAGGGGGCCGCGCTTGGGCAGCGGCACGTAATCATAGCTCAGCATGGATCAGAACTCCTCCAGCAGCCGGCCGAAGCCGTAAACCTTGTCCTGGATGCCGTTGGCGCGCAGGGCGTGCCAGTATGTCGCCGTGTTGATGGCAATGACCGGCTTGCCCAGCCACATCTCCGCCGCGGCCGCCAGCTTCACCATGGACAGGTTGGTGCCGACCTGCAGGATGGCGTCCACGTCGTCGCCATCCAGTTTCTTCAGCACGTCACGCAGCCGGGGGGTGCCGACCTGGGCGATGGAGGTCCAGGACGGGCATTGCAGCGGCACGTCACGCACCGTCTCATACCCGTAGTCGGACAGGAAGTTGCGCACCTGCTCGTTGGCAACGGGATAATAGGGCGACACGAAAGCCACCTTCTTGACCCCGCCATAGGCGGCGATGGCGGCTGCCAGCGATTCCGACCCCGTGGACAGGTACAGACCGCTGATCTCGCGGATCTGGCGGCGGAACTTGGCCGCCCCTTCCGCCCCGCCATAGAAGGTGATGGCCGACATGCCCATCACCAGATAGTCGGGATTGCAGCTCATCACCGATTTCACGGCTTCCACCGTGTTGTTGGCGATTTCCTGCGTGCCGGCCAGGAACGTCTCGTTGCTGATGGCCTGGGCGTTGGAAACGATGATCCGGCTGTAATGGTTCGTCACCCCGGCCGGACGCATGTCATCGTAATCGGGCTGCACCGTGGTGTTGGTGCTGGGCCCCAGCACGCCGAACAATTTACGCCAGCCGCGGCTGTCCTTGCCTTCACCCTGCATCGGTCGGGGTCCCCCTTGCTTGTCGAAGATGGCTCACGCGATGGCCGCGGCATCGGCCAAACTCTGGAACATCGCCTGCCGGAGCAGGAATTGACGGCGCTGGGCAGGATCGTTGCGGATGGCCAGCATTTCGTCGCGGCGCTTCTCCTGCGCGGAGGCATGACCTTCCTTCATCATCTCCATGGTCTGGATGGTCTGCGCCTGCACGAAGCTTCGCGCGGCACCCCGGCGCTGGCGGCTGAACTGGTCCAGGCTGGCTTCGTCCTCGCCCTGCTTGATGATGGCGGTCAGGCGCCGGCACAGGTTGAAGGCATCATGGATGCCGCTGTTCATGCCGAACCCGCCCAGCGGATTGTTCAGGTGCGCGCTGTCGCCCACCAGAAAGGCGCGGCCCTGGCGGAAGCTTTCCGCCACGCGCTGATGCATGCGATAGATGGTACGGTGATAGGTGGGCACGCCGGTCTTTCCGATCAGGCGCTGGAACACACGGTCGCGGTTCTCGTCCGACACCAGTTGCGCATCGGAGGAGTTGGGACCGGCCGGCAGCAGGATGCGCCACACCGACGGCACACGCAGCAGCACCAGCCATTCCTCCGGATCGGCGACATAGTTCACATGCGCCAGATTGGGGAAGTAATCCTCCAGCGGTTCAGCCGTGGAAAGGCACAGGAACTTCTCCGGATAGGTGAAGCCCTCGAACCCGATGCCCAGCCACTTGCGCACGGCGGAATTGGCACCGTCGGCACCAATCACCCAGTCCGCACGCACCTTCTCGATGGCATAGGGCGTCTCGAAGGCCAGATCGACCCCCCCGTCGCCCTGGGACAGATACACCAGCCGGCTGTTGAAGCGAAGGTCGGCCTTGGGATGGGCTTCCAGCCGTTCCGCAAGGGCACGGGCCAGATGATACTGCTCGCATTGCAGGCGGTACGGATAACGGGTGATGTCCGCCAGTTCGCCCAGGTCGAAATCCACCACCTGACCCGTGCGCCGGTCACGGTAATGGTAGACCGGCGCCTTCAGGCCGCGTTCCAGCAGAAAATCCGTGATCCCCAGTTCGTCCAGCATCTCCAGCGTGGGCGGATGGAAGGTGGAGGCACGCAGGTCATGGGCACAGTCCGGCCCGGCTTCCAGCACCAGGACATCAATGCCCTGCTGGGCCAGGTAATAGGCCGCGACCGTCCCGACCGGGCCGGCGCCGGCGATCACCACCTGCGTTCGGATCATGGGAGAACCTTTCTAATCTTATCCTGGGTGATGTCAGTTGGTGGCCTTGCGCAGATAGGCAATCAGCGCGTCGCGGTCGGCCTTGTCCGGCAGGCCGATGAAGGCCATGGTCGTGCCCGGAACCAGATCGGTCGGGTGGGTCAACCAGACATGCATCGCCTCGTCGTCCCAGACGACGCCGCTGTCGCGCAAGGCCTGGGAATATTTGAAGCCGGACACCTGGGCAGCCGGCTTGTCGAAGAAGCCATGCAGATTGGGACCGACCTTGTTGGGCCGGCCCTCGGCCACCTCGTGGCAGGTGCGGCAGCGCAGGAACAGGCGCTCCCCCTTGTCGGGACCGGTCTGGGCTGCCGCCACCGGCACGAGCCCGGCCGTGACCAGCGCCAGCGCCAGGTGGATGGCGGCGCGCACCGCGACCCTGAACGTCTCTTTCCTGACAATCGCGTCGACCAATGAAACCTCCCGCCCCGGATCCTGTAATCATCCCCGCCGCCTATGGACGGACGAGGCGCTTTGCACGGGGTCCATTTGACGGGCCGTCGTACATTCGGTCGACCGGCGCCTCCCGATTTGGCCACAGGGTGGATAAAGGGGGCGGGACGGTTGGCGCCCCCGTCGGGGACGCCTATCGTTCACCTGCGGCCTGCTGCGCGCAGTGCCGCACACTACAGTTCCCGAAAACTGACTGCGGGACGCCTCAGGCGGTCCCGCAGTCTTTTTCCCTGATCGGGAAGCTGCATACGGGATTGATGCCGGGCCCTTGCCAAGGGGACCCGCGTAAAACGGGAGGATGTGAGCTTGAAGCGTCTTGTGACCGGCACCTTCACCGCTTTGTCCCTGCTGGCCGCGGCCAGCGCCTGCGTCGCGCAGGACAGCCCCGCGGAAATCTATGCCAAGCGGCTGTCCATCCTGATGGGCGGCGGGTCGCTGGAAAAGCTGTACGAGCCGCGGGAAAAGGTGGCCGGGGCCGAACAGATGGCGACCCTGCCCGCCGCCAGGCCACAGGACCGTTCCATCCGTCAGGAAGCACTGGACGCCGCCCGCGCCTATGCCGGCGAAAGCGGGGCACAGGCCTTCATCGTCTGGCATGATGACCGAATCCAGGATGAGACCTATTTCAATGGTGCGGCGGCCGACACGCCGCTTGTGTCCAAGTCGCTGTCCAAGCCCATGACGGCCATGATCATCGGCCGCGCCCTGCTGATGGGCCATATCCGTTCGCTGGACCAGAGCGTGTCGGATTTCATCACCGAATGGAAGGGAACACCCAAGCAGGCGATCCTCATCCGCCACCTGCTGGACATGCGCACGGGCCTGCTGGACCAGGGCTTCAGCGCCGATCCGCAAAGCCCCTGGAACCTTTCCTACCTGGCCGTCGATCACGAGAACTATATCGTCAACGATTATCCGCTGACCCAGACGCCGGGCTCCCGCTACGGTTATTCCAACGTCACCTCCGAACTGGTGGCTCTGGTGATCGAACGCGCCACGGGCCGGCGTTATGCCGAATTTGTCGGCACCGAGCTGCTGGCCCCCATCGGCGCGCCGGGGGGCGAGGTCTGGGTGAACCGGCCGGGCGGGCTGGCGCATTCGGGCTGCTGCATGATGCTGCCGGCGCGAAGCTGGCTGCTGATGGCCCGGCTGCTGCTGGATGACGGGGTGGCCGACGGAAAGCGGCTGCTGCCCGAGGGTTATGTGCGCCAGATGGCGACGGCCACGGCGGAGAACCCGCATTACGGCCTGGGCGTCTGGGTTGCGGGGCCTTATCAGGAACGGCGTGGCTTCGGGGCGCCCGGCGCGCCCGGGCCGCAGGTGCTGCACAGTGCGCCCTATCTGGACCGGGACCTGTTCATGTTCGACGGCAACAGCAACCAGACAGTCCAGATTTCCCGCGCCGCCGGCCTGATCGTGCTGCGCATGGGACCCAATCCACCCAAGGAGGTGGATTGGGACAATAGCCGTCTGCCCAACCTGCTGCTGGGCGGCCTGAATAAGCCGGTCACGCTGGCGCCCCAGGCGCAGTGAAGTGGTGATGACGGCGGCAGGGTACGGCCCTGCCGCCGTCATTTCTGGTTCTGCGCGGCCACCAGGCTCAACTCTGTACCGATGGTGGCCGCCGTACCCTTCAGATCGTCCAGATAGCGATCCAGCGCCGCCTCCACCTTCATGGCGGTGGCGAAGAACACCATGGTCATCGCCGCCTTGAAATGCTCACCCACGAAGATGGGCACGGCGATGGAAGCCGTCTTTCCCGGTGTCAGATTGTGCTGGTTGCGGCCCTGCACGGCATAGCCGGCGGCGCGGATACGCTCCACATTCAGGGCGGCACGGGCGACGGACAGATATTCCGGATCGACCTCCTGCGACACCTTCATCCAGCGCAGCAGGGTTTCCCGCTCATCATCTGGCGTATAGGCCATGGACAGCTTGCCCGATGCGCTGTCCAGCACCGGCAGGGTGAAACCCGGATAATAGCGCTCGAAGGTCAGTGCGGTGTTGGCATGGGTGCTGTCACGCAGCATCATGTTGCGCCCCACGCGCGACGCGATGGCGACGGGCCAGCCGATGCGCCGGGTCAGCGATACGATATGCGGCCGCGCCACCTCCACCAGCCGGTCATCATCCTGGAAGCCATAGGCCAGTGACTGCACCAGGGCTGTGGGGCGATAGCGCTTGCGGTCGGGCTCCTGCTCCACCAGCCCTTCATAGACCAGGGTCTGGACCAGCCGGCAGGCGGTGGGATAAGGCACGTCGGCCGCCCGCGCGATCTCCATCATGGTCAGCGAGCCCTGACGGTTGATGGCCTTCAAGGCCGCGATGGCCCGGCTGATGGCCCGGATCGGCACCCCTTTTTCCATACCCGCCCCCTGCCCCTTGCTTGTGATGCGTCGGGATGATGGTGCCAAGGGGCGGGGGTCATGGTCGCAGAATGGATATCCGCCTATCCGCCTGTTGGACAGGAGGGACAGTTCTAGCCCAGCCGCCGCTCGCCCGCACCGGCCAGGGGGCTGTTGGCGGGCCATGGCGGTGGTGGACGCCGCACCCCGTCGGCCGGGCCGGCAGCGGCGGCCGGCGGCGCACGATCCCCGATGCCAGCGGCAGCCAGCGTGTCCAGCAGCCATTTCTTGAAGACGCGGACATGGTGCGCCTCCCGCCGGCTGTGCGGCACGGTCAGGTAATAGCCCAGTTCGCGCGTCAGCACACCGTCGAACGGCTCGAACAGGTGGCCATCGGCAATCTCCCGCTGGAAATAGGCTTTCTGGGCCATGACGATGCCGACGCCGGAGATGGCGGACTGGTAGACCACGCTCAACTCGTCGAAGACAAGCTGATCGCGCGGGGTCAGCCCCTCCGCCCCCATCAGGGCCAGCCAGTTGGGCCAGTCCGCGCGCCGCAATTCCTGATGCAGCAGCACATGGTTCTTCAGGATGTCGATGGGATAGGGACGGCGCGCCGGGTCCAGCAGCTTGGCGCTGCAGACGGGCCGCAACTCGTCACGGAACAGCAGGGTGCTGTCCACATTCTTCCAGTGTCCCCGGCCATAGCGGATGCGCACATCCACCTGGTCGCGGCCGAACTCCGTACTGTCGGTGGCGGAGATCAGCTTCACCTTGATATCCGGATGCCGCACCTGGAAGTGTGGCAGGTTGGGGATCAGGAAGCCGATCAGGAAACTGGTGTAGGCCCGGACCGTCAGCACGGGCGGCGGCTGCACGCCCAGAAACTCATCCGTGGCCTCCGACAGGCGCACGAACCCGTCAGACAGGCGCATGGCGAAGGCCTCGCTGCGCTCCGTCAGCGCCAGGCCATATCCCGTGCGCTCGAACAATGGCTCGCCCAGGTAATCCTCCAGCGCCTTGACCGACCGGCTGACGGCACCCTGCGTCACGCACAATTCGTCGGCCGCTTGCGTGAAGCTGAGATGGCGGGCCGCCACCTCGAAGGCGCGCAGCGGGTTCAACGGGGGGATACGGCGGGTAACACGACCTTTTCCAATCGTCATGATCACACCTCTTTGGCCCAAGGCTTTCACTCCCGGAGGTGAGGTTAGCTCATGCCCTGCCGACAGGCAAGAAATATGGAATATATGCCATATTGCATCACAACATCTCTTCATCGCGGTGCGGCGGCATCCATATTCTCGCGCCGAAATGAGAAAATGTCGGCCCCATATTTCCAGCGCTTTCAATAGTTTATCCCGATACGACCCGCCCACACCCGAAGAGGAGGCGTGGAAGCGGCGCTGCAATCCCAACAGGACCGGAGGCCCTTTCCCGTGCGAGAAACCGTCATCTGCGTGCCGCTGCGCACGCCCGTCGGACGTTTCGGCGGACAATTCAAGGGGCTGTCGGCCCAGGCCATGGGCGCGGCCCTGCTGCGCGGCCTGCTGGACCGCACGGGCCTGCCACCGGCGGCGGTGGAGGATGTGCTGTTCGCCCAATGCTATCCATCCATGGACGCCCCCGCCCTGGGCCGGGTCGTGGCGCTGGACGCCGGATTGCCGGTGGAGGTCGGGGGCCTGCAGGTCGACCGGCGCTGCGGGTCGGGATTGCAGGCCGTGATCTATGCCGCGATGCAGGTGGCCACGGGCGCCAGCGATCTGGTTCTGGCCGGCGGGGCTGAGAGCATGAGCAATGCGCCCTTCTACAGCACGGGCCATCGCTGGGGCGTGCGCGGGGACGGCATGATGTTCCATGACGCGCTGGCGCGGGGCCGCGTGACGGCCGGCGGGCTGAACTTCCCCGTACCGGGTGGCATGCTGGAAACGGCGGAAAACCTGCGCCGCGACCATGCCATCAGCCGGCTGGAACAGGATGAGTTCGCCTGCCGCTCGCATGAAAAGGCCGTCGCAGCCCAACAGGCCGGGCTGTTCGATGCCGAGATCGTGCCCGTGACGGTCCCGGGACGCCGGGGCGACGTGATCATCGAACGGGACGAGCATCCCCGTCCGGAGACCACATTGGACAGCCTGGCCAACCTGAGCCCCATTCTGATCCGCCAAGACCGGGACGCCACCGTCACGGCGGGCAACGCGAGCGGCCAGAATGACGGGGCATCGGCCTGCATCGTCACCACGCGGGCAAAGGCCGACGCCCTTGGCCTGCACCCCATGGCGCGGCTGGTTTCCTGGGGCGTTGCGGGGGTGGCACCGGACCGGATGGGCATCGGCCCCGTGCCGGCAACCACCAGGGCGCTGGACCGCGCCGGTCTGCGGCTGGCCGATATCGACCTGATCGAACTGAATGAGGCGTTCGCGGCACAGGTCCTGGCCTGTACCCGCGGCTGGCATTTCACACCGGGCGATTTCGACCGGTTGAATGTGCAAGGCTCCGGCATCTCGCTCGGCCACCCGGTCGGGGCAACGGGCGGACGCATCCTGGCCACCCTGCTCCATGCCATGCAGCGTCGGAACGCTCGCTATGGGCTGGAAACCATGTGCATCGGCGGTGGCCAGGGACTGGCTGCGATCTTTGAACGGGCCTGAACCGGCGGGAGACCGACCGGACCGCATGGCGACATGCGAAATCCTCACCCGGACAGCTATTGACCCATCGAAGTCGTTCTATTAAATGGAATGTATTACGTATTTCATTCCATGACGAGGATGATCGTGACGGATAATGTTGTGGAAATCGGTTTCGACACGATCGATGAGGCGCTGGCCGCCATCGCCGGCGGCCAGATGGTCGTGGTACTGGACGACAAGCATCGGGAGAACGAGGGCGATCTGATCATGGCGGCGGCGCATGCGACGCCGGCTGCCATGGCCTTCATGGTCCGCCACACGACGGGGATCGTCTGCGTGGCGCTGACGGGGGAACGGGTGGACGCGCTGGACCTGCCCCCGATGGTGGCCAGCAACAGCGACCGCCATCAGACCGCCTTCACCGTTTCCGTCGATGCACGCCGGGGCACCAGCACGGGTGTATCGGCCGCCGACCGGGCCGCCACCATCCACGCCCTGACCGACCCCGCCACACGGCCGGACGACCTGATGCGCCCGGGACATATGTTCCCGTTGCGCGCGCGGCCGGGCGGCGTCCTGGAACGGCCCGGCCATACGGAGGCAGCGGTGGATCTGGCGCGCCTGGCCGGC
Organism: Niveispirillum fermenti; assembly: GCF_052474395.1. Classification (NCBI taxonomy): domain Bacteria; kingdom Pseudomonadati; phylum Pseudomonadota; class Alphaproteobacteria; order Rhodospirillales; family Azospirillaceae; genus Niveispirillum; species Niveispirillum fermenti. The sequence continues at coordinate 944,965 of NZ_CP156679.1, forward strand.
TGTGGTCCCGCCGGGGTGCTGTGCGAGATCGTGGCCGAGGATGGGTCCATGGCCCGCACGCCCGAATTGCTGCGCTTCGCCCGACGGCATGGGCTGAAGATCGTCACCATTGCCGATCTGGCCCAGCACCTGCGCCAGCGGCCGCATGAAACCATCGACCGGGCGGGTGCCGCCTTGCGCCAGGCATTGGCCTGAACCGTCCCGGTGGCAACACAAGAACAGGAAGGAAGCAGGAAACGCCATGTTCAGATCCGCATTTCCCGACAGGCTTGATATTGCCGGAACATCGATCGAACTTCTGACCCGGGGTGCGGGGCGGCCGCTCCTGTTCCTGCATGGCGGGCACGGGGTCGATGCCGGCGATGCGCTGGTCGAACGGCTGGCCGCAGCCGGTCACAAGGTGATTGTCCCTTCCCATCCCGGCTTCGGCGCCAGCCCACGCCCGCCCGGGGTGACAGGTGTGGACGATCTCTGCCACATCTATCTGGACCTGATGGAGGCGCTGGACCTGCGGGATGTGGTTCTGGTCGGCGTATCGTTCGGAGCCTGGATCGCGGCGGAACTGGCGACCATGGGCACGGGCCGCATCCGCCGCCTGATCCTGATCGACGCGGTGGGGGTGAAGGTCTCCGACCGGGAAACGCGCGACATCGCCGACATCTTCGCCACCACGGTGGAGGATATCCCGTCGCTGTTCTTCCACGACCCGGAAAAGGGCAAGGCCCTGTTTCACGGCTTTGATTTCAAGAACATGACCGATGCGGAAGTGACGCGCTTCGTGCGCAACCGCGAGGCGCTGCTGCTCTACGGCTGGTCTCCCACCCTTTACAATCCCAAGCTTCTGGGGCGCCTGCGCCGGGTGAATGTCCCGGTCCTGCTGCTCTGGGGCGCTGATGACAAGGTGGTGGGCGTGGAATATGGCCGCCGCTATGCCGCCGCCTTCAAGGATGCGCAGTTCGCAGTGATCGGGGGGGCCGGTCATTACGGCTATCTGGAACAACCCGACGCCTTCGCCAGCCATATCGACACGTTCCTGGCAGCCTGAACCGGCATGGCGCTGCCCGCGGACCCCGCGGGCCCGCCCCGTCCCCCAAAACCACGCCCCGAGGGGAGAGCACCCATGGAATTCTGGCATTTCAGCGAACAATCCATGCATCCGGCCTGGAACGACATTTCCGGCCCCACCAAGGTGCTGGTCGACAATGCCCATTGCGACCCGGAAATCGCGCACCAGCTCTATAACCGCTATCTCGACGAATGGGTCGTCGCGGACAGGCTGGGCTACAACATCATGGTGAATGAGCACCATGCCTCGGCCAATTGCATGTCAGCATCCTGCCTTCTGACGCTGGCCATACTGGCCCGGCAGACGAAGAACGCCCGCCTGCTGTGCCTGGGCGTGCCCGTCACCAACCGGACCGACCCCTATCGCGTCGCCGAGGAACTGGCGATGATCGACACCATTTCCGGCGGGCGGCTGGAAATCGGGCTGGTCAAGGCCTCGCCCTTCGAACTGGCCCTGTCAAACCAGAGCCCGGCCCGCATCATGGACCGGTACTGGGAGGCGCACGACTTCGTCGTCAAGGCGCTGACCCACAAGGGCGGCCCCTTCTCCTGGGAGGGGGAATTCTATAATTATCGCAATGTCAATGTCTGGCCCCGCCCCTTGCAGCAGCCCATGCCCCCCATGTGGATCACGGCATCGGGCGCAGCCACGGGCCGGCGCATCGCCCAGTTGGGCTATGTCTGTGCCACCTTTTTCAACGGCGCCGGAACCAGGCCGCTGTTTGACGCCTACAAGGAGGAATATCGCAACACCCACGGCCGCGCCGCCCCGCTGGACCGTTTCGCCTATCTGGCCATCATGGTCTGCGGACGCACCGAGAAGGAGGTGCAGGAGCGCGTGGCCAAGGTGAAACCCTACCTGGAGGTGCAGCCGCGCACGCCCAAGGGATGGATCAACCCGCCGGGCTATGAAAGCGTGGAAATGAACGCCATGGCCTTGCGCATGGGCAAGACGGGGCGCATCAATTTCGGCCTGCCGGCCAACCCGTCCCTGGCGGAAATGGCCGATGGCGGCATCATGTTCGCCGGCACGCCGGATCAGCTTTATGACCAGATGTCACGCTTCTCCGACAAGGTGGGCGGCATCGGCCGGATGCTGATGCTGGGGCAGGCCGGCTATCTCGACCATGCCGAAACCGTGGACAGCCTGACCCTGTTCGCCGAGCAGGTGGCACCGCGCCTGCGGGATTATGCCAAGGCCAAAAGCGCCGCGGTCAGCGACGCGGCGTGATCGGAAAACCGCGGCAAGGGGCGCAAAGCCAGGGCCGGGACCGATAAACATTCCGGCCCCGGCCCTGGCTCGCCTGCATGATGATCCGCAAAAAGGGTCATGCGATCAGCCGCAGCGCATCGCGGACATTGCCGATGCGCTGATTGGCCGTGCGCGTTGAAACCGTGATCTCGTCCATGTTCTGATGGATTTGTGCGACCGCGCCGGACGCGCCATGCATGTTGCTGTTCATCAGGCGCGCAACCGCGCTCTGTTCCTCCACGGCCGAGCAAGTACCGATGACATAGCCGCGCACGGCATCAATGGCCCCGCGTATGGCATCCAGCTTCTCCGCCACATCGCCGGCCACCGTTTGCAGCCCGACAATCTCCCGCGAGATGCGCTGGGTTGCATCGGCAGCCTGACGGGCCAGCGACTTGACCTCTCCCGCCACGACCGCAAAGCCGCGCCCGGCCTCACCCGCCCGCGCGCTTTCGATCGTGGCGTTCAGGGCCAGCATGTTGATCTGTCCGGCGATCTCCCCGATCAGCTTGACGATGCCATCCATCGACTGGGTGCCGTCCAGCAGACGCCGGGTGGCCTCGTCGACAACACTCGCCTCCTGGAAGGCCTTCTCCGTCGCCTGCTTGGACCGGGTCATGCTCTGCGCGATTTCCTGGATGGAGGCGTCGAGCTGTTCGGAACCGCTGGCGATGGCTGCGACATTGACGGAGGTCTGCTGCGATGCGGCAGAAGCGTTCTCGGCCTTGTCGTTGGATTGCTCCACGGCGGAGACGATCTCGCCCAAATAGGCCTGGACGGCCTCCAGTGTCTCTTCCTTGCGGTGACGGGCCTCCACAGCCGCCGTCACGTCGGAAGCGAACTTCACAACCTTGAAGGGCTTGCCGTCACCGTCCAGAATGGGGTTGTAGGTCGCCTGGATGTAAACCGTGCGTCCGCCAGCCGCCAGCCGCTTGAACTCGGCCTGACTGAAGCGCCCCGCCCGCAACCCGTCCCAAAAGGCACGGTAGGCAGGGCTCTCCGCCTCGGCCGGGTCCATGAACATGCTGTGGTGGCGGCCCTGCCCCTGATCCAGCCTGTAGCCCATCACCTTAAGGAAATTCTCGTTGGCATCCAGAATGGTGCCGTCCATGCTGAAGGAAATGACGGCCTGGGAACGGTCCAGTGCCTCCAGCTGCCCATGGACCTCACGCGAACGCTTCCATTCCGCCGTGACATCGGCCGCCACCTTCACAACCTTGGTGACACGGCCACGCCGGTCGAAGATCGGATTGTAGCAGCCATGGATCCAGATCTCTCGTCCGCCCTTGGCCAGGCGGCGGATCATCTGCACCTCGCTGTTGCGGCCTTCGCCCAGGGCCCGCCAGAAATCGGCATAATCGCGGCTCTTCCGCGTGGCCTCGTCCACGAACATGCTGTGGTGCCGGCCTTTGATCTCTTCAAGGCTGTAGCCCACCAGCTTCAGGAAGTTGGGATTGGCACCCAGGATCACGCCATCGGGCGTGAACTCGACAATGCCTTGCGCCTTGCTCAGGGCGGCAAGCACCGCCTCCGCATCATGATTGCCACCGAACAACATCGCTACCCCCCGATCGTCAGAAAGCACCACCACCGAACGAAATAAATCCTACGGCAGCTTTTCGACGTTTTCAGCATATCGGAAGGTTATAATCATTCGTCGACGGATTTTAATTCGAACACCGGACACCAAATTAATATTTATTAATGGATATGAACTTATACGTTCGGATACAAAATTTTTCCTGCAAATAAACCCCAAGAAAATATCCCGGATTGTATTGAAAACGGTACAATTGCACCCTGATATCAAGGAAAGTCATTGATATTGATGGATGAATCCTCATCAAAAATCGTGAACCCAAACGCAGGAAACGATATGGGCATATGGCTGGGTTGGTTCTTCGGTGTCAAACCGACCCAGCCTTGTCGCCGGAAATTTCCGGAAAAGCGCAAAAGCATAGGTTCTGTCGCCATTCCCGGCTGGGACATGGTCAGCGTGCAGCCGCCACCTGTTTCAGCACACCATAGACATAGTCCACCCCCTCATGGATGGACTTCACAGCGATACGTTCGTCATGGCCGTGGATGCGGCTCATCGTGTCGGGATCAACAGGATAGGGCCAGATGCCATAGACGGGTATGCCCCGTGACCGCCAGGCCCCGGCATCGGTGGAGGCCTGCAGCATCATGGGCAGCACCTCTGCCTGCGAGACCCGTCTGGCCTGATCCTCCAGCGCCCGGAACAGGTCGGTTTCGATGGAAGATGGCTGAATGGCGCTGCGCACGCGGAAGAAGGCAGCCTGTTCCTCCTTGGGGCGTGAGTTCACGATCTCCACCTCGATAGCGGGATTGCCGATCAGGGCTTTCACCTGGTCGACGAATTCATAGACATCGACACCCGGCATCAGGCGGGCATTCATGATGGCTTCGGCCTCGCCGGGGATGACGTTGGGCTTCACCCCGGCATTGATCATGGTAACGACCATCGTATCGCGCATCAGGGCAGACAGGGTCACCGCATCATCCGGACGGGCCGCCATGACGGCCTTCGCCGCGACCAGCCTTGCCGCATCGTCCTGTGCCGCCAGCAATTTCTCCACCGCCACCGATAGCGGGCCGGGATAGATCCGGGCCAGGCCCTTGAAATAGGCGACGGTCTGCGGCAGCAGCCGGATCGGCGTCTCCGCGAAGGCGATCTTTTGCAGGGCGTCAATCAACTGCCCGTTGGCGGTCGTCAGCGGCGGCAGGGGGAAGGAGGAATGGGCCGCCGGTCCCCTGGCCACCAATTTCAAATTCAAGGTCTGCTTGTCAGCGACAGAGACATTCACCTGACGGACCGTGCCGTCCGCGCCTGTGAGGATGCCGCCCCCTTCGTTCAGGGCCACGGCCGCGTCGATCTTGTCCCAATGGTGCTGCGCCAGCCAGCCGGTATTGTACTGTCCCTGCTCCTCATCCGCCTCCGCCAGGAAGATGACGTCGCGCTTCAGCTTCACCTTGTCTTCCAGCAGCCGCAGCACGGCGCGGGCATAGATGGCGACGGAACCCTTATTGTCCAGGGCGCCGCGGCCATAGACGAACCCGTCCTTGATCACGGCGGCGAACGGGTCGACGGTCCAGTTCTCCCGCTGGGCCGGCACGACATCGGTGTGCGCGGCCAGCAGGACGGGGGGCAGGCTGCCATCGCCCTTCAGCCGCGCGATGAAATGCGCGGCCTTGCCGTTGGGGGCGGTGATAATCTCCGTCTCCACCCCATGCGGCTTGAACAGGCTTTCCAGATAGGCGGCGATCTTCGTGGTGTCACCCGGTGCGTTGGTGGTGTCGTACCGGATCAGTTCCTGCAACAGGGCGACGGTCCTGTCCCCTTCCGCCTTGTCCTTCGCGGTGACCGGGGCGGCGAGAAGCAGGGCCAGGGCGGGAATGGCAAGGCGGAGGGGGCGCATGGCTCGGGTCCCTTTACTTGACGGTGATCTGATAGCTTCCGGTCGATTGATGGCCATTGGCGGCCACCACCGTCCAGTCCACCTTGTAGGTGCCGGCAGCCAGGGGACCTTGGGGCGTCACGGTCAGCGACTGTCCGTCCGCCCCGTCGGCCACCATAACCCCGCCGCCGGGGGCGGGCGACAGGGTGACGGTGGCCGCACCCGGCGTCAGCTTCTCCGAAAAGGACAGCGACAGGGTGGACGGGGCCGGACCGGTGCTGCCGGCCGCCGGATCGGCGGCGACCAGCTTGGGATGGGCGATGGCGGGAACGGTCAGCAGCAGCGACAGGGCGGCGGCCGGCAGCAGGCGATGGATACGCATGGTCTTTCTCCTGAAGGGCTGGGGATCAGAACCGGTAAGTGGCCTTCACATGGAAGGACCGGCCGTTGACGCCATAGGGCGCGATATAGGCGTAGGGGAAGATGCCGTTATTGTCGGCGCCATTGGTGCCGGCGGCAACGGAGGCAGCGGTCGAGGCGATCTGCTTTCCCGGATATTTGTCGAACAGGTTCGACACACCGGCGGAGAGGCTGAAATCATCGGTCAGGTCATAGCCCGCCTCGAAATCCACCACGATGTCGGCACGGAAATACTGGATGATGTCGGAATTGGCCGAGCCGGGCGCCGCCGGCACCAGCTTCACCTTGTAGCCGGGGGTCAGGGCCGCCACCTGGGCCGGGGTACGGTTGGTCAGGGCCACCTGCGCCACTTCCCCATAGCGAGTGCCGGACAGGTTCAGGCGCAGCGCATCCTTCTGCCAGTTCAGGCTGGCGGTGATCTTGTCCTTGGGCATGCTGTCGGTGAAACGCACCTGCTGCGACAGGTCGAACAGGACCGTATTGATTCCAATGGCGGCCAGCGGGGCGGGCGTGCCAGCGATACGGTCGAACTTGGTATCGTTGAAATTGGCGGCCAGCATGCCGGTCAGGGTGCCCCACTCATCCAGATCGTGGCGGTAACGCAGGGTCACATCCACGCCCTTGGTTGTGGTGTCCACGGCGTTGGTCAGGAAGGAAACCGCCCCCACCCCCGGATAGCCCTGGGCCGCCAGCATGCTGGTCAGGGTCGTGGACTGGAAGTTGGACGACATGGCAATGCGGTCTTCGATCTTGATGCGGTAGTAATCGACCGTGGCATCGAAACCATCCATGGAGAACACCACGCCGGTGGAGATATTGTCCGATTTCTCCGGCTTCAGTGCCGTGGCGCCGATCAGCGGGGCCGTGGGATGGTTCACAGACACGGCCCGGATGCGCAGCGGCTGGCCATTCACGAAGCTGACATTCCGCCATAGGCGCTGGACAGATCCCAGCCGAACCCCGCCAGATCATCACCCTTCAGACCGAAGGCACCGGAACCGTTGGTGATCTCGATCTCCTGCAAGGGCAGGAACCCGTCGGGATAAATGGCCCGTACCGTCTCATCCTGGCCGGCACGGCGGAAAAAATTGAAGCTGTTGCCCTTCAACCGGCTGTAACCCCCGAACGCATAGGCCGTGATGCCATCGGTCAGCGGCTTTTCCGCGTTCAGGAACAGGGACAGGTTTTCATATTTCGGGTCACCGAACTTCCAGATATCACGGTCCACCGTGGCTTCGCGCGGGTCCAGCGTACCGCTGGACGGGGTCAATCCGGTACCCGACCCGTAATTGCCCGACGGCATGACGAGGGCCCCGGCGGCGTTGCGGCCGAAATATTGCTGGCGCGTATCGGGCGCGGCGCGGTCGCTGGCATTATGATCCTGATACTGGACCGTCAGGCGAAGGAAGCCGTCATCGCCGAGTTCGATCCCCTTGGCGACGGCGATTTCAGTATGTTCACCATCGCCCTTCTCGGTGAGACCGAACCGGGCGGACGCGAACCCGTCCGTACCCCTGGCAAGCTGCACGTTCAGCACGCCGGCAATGGCATCCGAGCCATATTGCGCGGCCGCACCGTCGCGCAGCACCTCCACCCGCGAAATGGCGGCAGCCGGGATGGAATTGAAATCATAGGCCACGTCGCCGCGGCCGATCTGGCTGCTGCCGTTCAGGTCCGGCGCCGTGTGCCGGCGTTTACCATTGATCAGCACCAGCAATTGCCCCGTGGACAGGCCGCGCATGGTGGGCGGCGTCAGGAAGTCCAATGAGCCCGCCGCCGCGGGGCGGGGCGTGCTGAAACTGGGCACGGCCACTTTCAGCATGCTTTGCAGGTCGGGCGCACCGCCGCGCGTCAGTTCATCGGCTGAGATGCTGTCGATCGGTGTCGGGCTCTGCGTCACGATACGCGGCTCGAAGCGTGAGCCGATGACGATGATCTCCTCCAGGTCCGCCGGCTGCGCCAGCGCGGGCGATACCGCCAGCACCGCCAGAGCGGAGACGCCGGTGAATGTCAGATGCTTCAGTTTGTTTCCCATGATGAAGGTTCCCTGTTGATCTGGTTGGTCGGTGGCTTGACGACGGCTCTTGCGGCTGTCTTCGGAACGCGCCTGGGGCTTCGGGCAAGGCTTGCCCGTTCACGGAAGGCGGGCTTCCGTGGAAAAAAGGTCCGATGCGGTCGGGGTGATGGCGGGTTTATGAGATCATGGCGGTGCCTGTCGGGCTGGCATTGTCATTCCCGTCAATGCAGCACTTGGCCCAGGAACGTCCGGGTCCGCTCATGCTGCGGATTTGTAAAGAAATCAGCCGGCTTTGCGGCTTCCACGATCTGGCCGGCATCCATGAAGATGACGCGGTCGGCCACCTGCCGGGCGAAGCCCATCTCGTGCGTGACGCACAGCATGGTCATGCCCTCACCGGCCAGTTCGACCATGATGTCCAGCACCTCCTTGACCATTTCCATGTCAAGCGCGCTGGTCGGTTCGTCGAAAAGCATGATCTCCGGCGACAGCGACAGGGCGCGTGCGATGGCCACCCTCTGCTGTTGACCGCCCGACAATTGACCGGGGAATTTGCGCGCCTGATCGGGGATGCGCACGCGGGTGAGATAGGCCATGGCGATCTCTTCCGCCTGTGCCTTGGGCATGCGCTTCACCTGGGTCAGGGCGAGCGTGCAGTTCTCCAGGATGGTCAGGTGCGGGAACAGGTTGAACTGCTGGAACACCATGCCGACACGGCGGCGGACCGCCTCCACGCTGCGGGCATCGCCGGTCAGCTCCGTGCCCTCCACCGCGATCTTTCCGGCCTGATGTTCCTCCAGCCGGTTGATGCAGCGGATCAGGGTGGATTTGCCGGACCCGGACGGGCCGCAGATCACGATCCGCTCCCCCCTGGCCACGGTCAGGTCCACGTCGCGCAGGACATGAAAGTCGCCATACCATTTATTGACGCGGGACAGTTCCACGGCGTTCATCGGCGGTTCCCCTTGGACATCCGCGTTTCCAGCCAGCGCGCATAGCGGGAGATGGAAAAGCAGATCGTGAAATAGATCAGCGCGATCAGCAGGTAGGTCTCGGCAAACGGTGCCGGCCAGTCGGGATCGGCCAGTGCTGCGCGGCCCGCGCTCAACAGGTCGAACAGGCCGACCACCAGGACCAGGCTGGTATTCTTGACCATGACGATGACGGTGCTGGTCAGCGGCGGGATGACCTTGGCAATCGCTTGTGGCAGCACGATCAGGCGGGTCGTCTGCCGCCAGTTCAAGCCCAGCGCGGCAGCCGCTTCCGTCTGGCCCTTCGGAATGGCCTGCAGCCCGCCACGCAGCACTTCGGCGATATAGGCGGCCGATACCAGGGTCATGGCGGCCAGCGCACGGGCCAGCTTGTCGATGCTCACCCCCTCCGGCAGCATGATGGGCAGCAGGATCGACGCGATGAACAGCAGCGACAGCAGCGGCAGGCCCCGGATCAGCTCGATGATGCCGATGGAGAGGTATCGGGGCACGGGCAGGCTGGCCCGCCGGCCCAGCGCCAGCAGCACGGCCAACGGAAAACCCAGCCCCAGCGACCAGACGGTCAGCAGCAGCGTGACGGGAAGCCCGCCCCAGGCCGATGTCGGCACCGGCCTCAACCCCAGAACGCCGCCGCCCATCAGGACAAGGCTGCCCAGCATGCCGCCCACCCACAGGCCCAGCGTCAGCTTCGTCCAGTTACGCGGCGGCAGGCTCCATAATCCCAGACCCAGGATCAGGACGCAGACGGCGATGGGCCGCCATTGTTCGGCCGGGGGATAGATGCCAAACAGGATCTGCGGATATTTTTCGGCCAGGAAGGCCCAGCAGGCGCCGGCCTGCCGGCATTCAGCGCCCGCGCCGGCCCATACACCATTGATCACGGCCCAGGACAGAAGATGCGGCAGCATCCAGGCCAGCCCCAGCAGCCCGATCAGGGTCATGCCGGCACTGACCATGTCACCAAACAGCAGGCGCCATAGGGGCCGGCGTTCGGCCAGGGGGGCTGCGCGGGCCGGGGTGGGTGCCGTGCGCACGAAGACGGGCGTGGGTTGGGTCATATCCGTCATCGCGTCACCAGGGCGATCCGCCGGTTGTACCAGTTCATGAACAGTGAGGCGGTGATGGAGATGGTCAGGAAGACCAGCATCAGGATCAGGATGCCTTCCACCGCCTGGCCTGTCTGGTTGATGGTCGTGGCCGCCACCAGGGCGATGTCGGGGTAACCGACAGCCAGGGCCAGGGTCGTGTTCTTGGTGATGTTGATATATTGGCTGGTCATGGGCGGGATGATCACACGCAGGGCCTGCGGGACGATGATCAGGCGCAATATCGTGCGTTCAGTCAGGCCAACCGCCCGCCCCGCCTCCCACTGGCCCTTGTCCACCGCGTCGATGCCACCGCGGATGATTTCCCCGATGAACGCGGCGGAATAGAGCAGAAGGCCCGCGAATACCGCCGTGAATTCCGGCGACAGGCCGATGCCGCCTGTCGGATTGAACCGCCCGATGACGGGCCGGTCCAGCACAAGCGACAGGCCGGAGGAAACCCAGGCCAGACCCGCCAGCAGCAGGGCGGAAACCAGGCCGATCCGGCCATAATGATTGGAAATGCCCGTGCGCAACCGCTGCATCCGGCCATACCGCCATGCGGCCAAAGCACCCGCCAGCCCCAGCAAAAGCGAAACCAGGAACGGTCCCTTGTCACCCATGATCACAGGCCGGGGCAGGTACAGCCCCCGATCGGCCAGGATCACACCGTCCAGGGGCATGAAGGCCGCATGGATATTGGGCAGACCCAGGGTAAGCAGCGCGTACCAGAACAGCAATTGCACGACCAGCGGCGTGTTGCGCATCGCCTCCACATAGGCCGTGGCGGCCCCGCTGGTCAGCGGGTGGGCCGACCGACGGGCCAGCGCCACGCCAAGGCCCAGGAAGGTCGCCGTCAGTGCCACGGTCACGGCCAGGAACAGCGTATTGCCCAACCCCACCAGGAAGGCCCACCCGAAACTGTCGGTGGGGCGGTAATTGATGATGCTTTCCGCGATGGGAAAGCGCGCGGCCCGTTCCAGAAAGCCGAAGCCGCCGGTAATGCCGCGTTCATCCAGATTGCTGGCGGTATTGTGAACCAGCCAGCCGACACCACCGGCAACCGCCGTCAGCAGCAGGGCCTGCAGCAAGATGTGCCGGGTGCGGGTGTCATGGAAAAGGGCGGAAAGGCTCGTCATCCCCGCCCCCCTTAATTGAATGCCATGGGAACCATCAGGCCCCCATCGCGGAACAGGCGGTTGGGACCACGATCCAGCTTCAGCGGGCTGCCGGCACCGACATTGCGGTCGAACATCTCACCGTAATTGCCCAGTTGCTTGACGATGCGGTACGTCCATTCCTCGTCCAGGCCCAGTGCCGCGCCATTGCCGGGCTCCACGCCCAGGAACCGGCGGATGGTCGGGTCCTGGCTTTGCCGCATCTCATCGACATTGGCCTGATCGATGCCCAGTTCTTCGGCCATCAGCAGCGCCTGGAACGACCATTTCACGATGTCGAACCATTGGTCGTCGCCATGCCGCACGGCCGGTGTCAGGGGGGACAGCTTGCCATCCGCCGGGAAGATGATGAAATCGTCCGGGTTGCTGGCCATGGTGGCGCGGACCGAGGCCAGGCCCGACGCATCCGTAATCAGCGCGTCGCAGCGGCCGGAAAAGAACGCCTGCCTTGTCGCCTGCGTGCTGTCGAAGATCACGGCCTTCAGGTTCGGCGCCACGGACGCCATCAGATTGGTGAAGGTCACCTCCGTCGTCGATCCGGTCTGCACACAGACCGACGCACCGTCCAGTTCACGCGAATTGGTCACGCCCCTGTCCCGGCGGACCATGATCCCGTCATAGTCGTAGTAATTGGGCAGGGTGAAATTCACGCCATTGGCGTCGCGCGACAGGGTCCAGGTGGTGGTGCGGGGCAGAATGTCGATCTCCCCGCTTTGCAGGGCGGTCAGGCGCTGCTGCCCCGTCAGGGGCACGAAGCGCGCCTTGTCCTTGTCGCCCAGCACGGCGGCCGCCACGGCGCGGCAGGTCTCGATGTCCAGCCCGCGCCAATAGCCATGGCTGTCCGGTGCGCCAAATCCCACCGTGCCCGTGCTGGCCCCGCAATTGACGTAACCGCGATCACGCACGGCCTTCAGCGTGCCGCCCGCCGGGCCACTTGCCGTCTGCTTCCGCTCCGCCGCCGGCTGGCCGCAGGCGGCCAGTGCCAACAGGCACACCCCCGCCAGAAGCCGCTTGCCGATCCCTCGCATGGGCCCGCCCTCCCCGCTTGTCGCCTCAACCACCCAGGACGGGAATGGCCAGCGCCGCGAACAGCGCCTCCAGATCGGTCCACAGGTCCTCCGGATCTTCCATCCCGATGGAGATGCGCAGGATCAGGCCCTCGTCGGTCCAGTTGGTCGCCACCCGGTCGGCCTTGATCGCCATGGGCACGACAAGACTGCGCGTGCCGCCCCAGGATGCGCCGATGGCAAAGGTCTTCAGAACGCCGAATGCCTCTTCGATCACCGCGTTGGCCGGCGGCTTCAGCACGACGGAGAAGACGCCGGACGCGCCTGCGAAATCCCGTTTCCAGATCTCATGCCCCGGACAGGTGGGCAGCGACGGGTGCAGCACCCGCTCCACCGCCGGCAGTTCCACCAGACGGCGGGCAAACTCGGTCGCCACCGCACCGGCATGGCGCATGCGCACGCCCATCGTCTCCAACCCGCGCAGGGCCAGCCCGCAATCATCCGGCGACACGCCGATGCCGATCATGCGCATCGTGTCCTTCATCCGGCGGAACAGGGCCACATCCTTGACGCTGATCGACCCCATCAGCAGGTCGGAATGGCCGCCGACATATTTGGACAGGGCCTCCGACGAGAAATCCGCCCCATGGGCCAGCGGCTTGAACAGCAGCGGCGTGGCCCAGGTATTGTCGCATCCGGTCAGGATGCCGCGATCCTTCGCGACCTTCACGATGGCGGGCACATCCTGGAATTCCATGGTCGTGGAACCGGGGCTTTCCATCCAGATCAGCCTGGTATTCGGCTTGATCAGCGCCGCGATCCCCGCGCCGATCAGCGGATCATAGACCGTGTATTCCACACCCCGCGGCTTCAGGTAATTCTCGCAGAAACCCCGGCAGGGCGGATAGGCCGTATCCGGGATCAGCACATGGTCGCCCGGCAGCAGCACCGTCAGGAAGACGATGGTGATACCCGCCTGACCCGACGGCACGATCACCGTCCGCTCCCCCCCCTCCAGCGCTGAAAGCTGTGCTTCCAGGGTGCGGGTCGTCGGCGTGCCATGCAGGCCGTAGGTATAGCCGTCCGGCCCCCGATACTTGCGGTTCGTATAGGACTTGGCGTCCTCGAAAACGATGGTGGAAGCGCGATAGGTCGGCACGCCCAGACTGGCGAAACCTTCGTGCGAAACGGCGGGGTGGATGACGCACCGGGACAGGTCGCGCATGACGTTCCTCGTGATGTTGACTACACGAATGTGTGGGCATAAGGGTACAAATTCAATTGACCTGATCACACAGGTCCATGCATAGACCTTATACCCCTCCCCATCCCGGACCCACTGCCATGCATTTCCGCCAGTTGGAAATTTATCGCGCCACGATGATCAGCGGTTCGGCATCGCGGGCAGCCGAACTGCTGCGCATCACCCAGCCGGCCGTCAGCCGCGCGCTGGTGGAGCTGGAGGAAAGCCTGGGTTTCGGGCTGTTCGACCGGATAAAGGGCAGGCTGGTGCCCACACCGGAAGGACAGATGTTCTTCCGTGACGTGAACAGCAGCTTCATCGGACTGGACCGCCTGCGCGCATCGGCCGCCCGCATCCGGGATTTCGGATCGGGCAGTCTGCGCATCGCCAGCATGGCAGCGTTCGGTTCCACACTTGTGCCGAAGGCCGTTCACACCTTCCGGCAGAAGAACCCGCATATCGCCATCACCCTTCAGGTCCTGTCATCCTCGTCGGTACGCGACCTTGTCGCCAATCAGCAGTTCGATATCGGCATCGCCGCCGACGAGGTCGACCTTTCCGGGGTGGAGCATCGTATCTTCAGTAGTTTCCGGGCCGTGCTGGCGATCCCGCCCGGCCATGCGCTGGCGACGCGGTCCATGGTGGGGCCGTCCGATCTGGACGGTCAGCCCTTCATCGCGCTGGCACCGGAAGACCGGGCCCGCCACAGGATCACCGAGATCATGGAAAATGCCGGTGCCAGACCCGAAATCATCGTGGAAACCCCCAGCGCCGGCACGATCTGCGCCCTGGCTCTGGAAGGTGTCGGGGTAGGTCTGGTCAACCCGGCTGCCGCCGACGGCTATGCGGACCGGGGGCTGGTATTCCGGCCGTTCAAGCCGGATGTGCAGTTCAAATCCTATCTGCTGTTCCGCCCCGACACACAGAAGAACCGGCTGGTCCGAAGCTTCGTGGCCGAACTGCTGCATTTCCGGGACCGCGTCACATTGCCGGGGACGGGCCGGGCCCGGCCGGGCGAAACGGCACCGGGATCCACCAGCCGACAGTGAAGGAGCCCTCTGCCGCGCCGCATGAAGGCGCGCACGCGGCGCCAACTCTTGATGAAAACGAAAGTCTCCGGCCTTCCGGTCAGGACAAACCGGCGGTGGTCGCCGCCGGACCAGATCCCGGTGAGTTGCTCTCACCGGGATCTGGCATCAGTCATCGAAACACGGGGGTGGTGGTAGCTACGGGAGGGCATAGGAACCCGCAGTCACCCTGCCATCGATCACTTGTCAGCCGCGTTGCCGGACTTCCTGCGCCGGGGGGCCAGGTTTGGTTCGTCACCAGTGATTGGTGCGGCGTGTTCTTCGCGCAGGGCGGTGATCACGCTTTTCCAATCGCCCAATGCTGCCTGCCGGTGGACACGATGATTAGGGTACCAGGGAGAGCGCTCCCCCCCGATGCCCCAGCGCCAGTCAACCGAATGTGCCAGCAGCAGTGACACAGGCGTACCCATGGACCCGGCCAGATGGCCGACACCTGTATCCACGGCCACCACATGATCCAGATTGGCAATCACCGCTGCCGTGTCGATGAAGTCCTGCAGAACCGGGCTCATGTCATGCAGCCTTCCCTTGAAGGCCAGACAGTCGGCCGCCCGCGGACCTACCTGCAAAGAGATCCATTGTGCATCCGGCACGGCATCCAGAATGGACCCCAGCAGCGACAGCGGCAAGGACCGGCGCGCATCTTCCGAATGCTGTGGCCGGCCGGCCCAGACCACGCCAATCCGGCGCTTGCCCTCCTGACGTGGCGGCAACAATGAGGCACCGCGCGCCACCTCCGCCGCTGGCAGGGTCAGCCAGCCGGGCAGCAGCGGCAGATCCGGAACCCGAAGCGACAGCATATGCGGCAGGCTGAGCAGCGGCACATGATAGTCGGGTGTATCATCAATGCTGAACTGATGCGGATTGTCCGGGCGCGACACGACACGGAAGCCCGGCCCCTCCAGAACCGACGATATCAGACGGACCAGCGGGGCCGACACTTCCAGGATCACCTCGGCCAGGCCATGGCGTTCCTTCAGGATGCGGGCCAGGGGTGTGAATTGCAGAATGTCACCGAACCCCTGCTCACCCCAGACATAGACACGTTTGCCCTCCAGCGTCTCCCCCTGCCAGCGGGGGGCGGACAACAGACGGCGCGGTTCCGGGAATTGATCCCAGACCCAGCGCCATTCGTAATCCGCCCAGCCGGTGGCGAAATCGCCCCGGGCCAGACAGGCCAGTGAATGGTTCCAGCGGGCCAGCGCATTGCCGGGCGCCAGTTTCAGCGCCACGTTGAGCGCCATGACGGTGGCATCGATGAACCCGGCCGTGCGTAGCGCCTTGTCCAGCGTCTGCAACACCTCCTCCAGCCGCTCCAGCCTTCCATCGGGCATGCCGTCCGGCAACTGGGCCAGGGCTGCTGTCAGTTCGGGCAGCCTGTCGCCCATTTCGTCCACAAGCTGGTTGCCAAGGTCGCGCGCTTCCGGCAGCACACGGCCGAACAGGATGACCCCGATGATCAGGGGAACAATGGCCTCACGCGACTGCTCCATCCACGCCAGCCCGGTCCCCATATTGACCCAGGCCGAGTAATTCAGCGGCGACAGATGCAGGACACGGTGATAAAGCGGAATTGCGTCGGCATGGCGGCCTTTGGTCTGCAGCATCACGGCCAGATTGACCATCGCCGCTGCGGCACGCGGCATATCCCCAATCCGCTCGAACACCGTGCCAAGCGAGCAGTAATAAAGCGGTTCTTCAGGCTCCAGCTTCAACGCATGTTCGAACAGGCCGGCGGCGCGTATATTGTCGCCTTCAAACGCGGCGATCACGCCCAACTGGTGCAGGCTGGGGGCCGTCAGTTCCGGCCGCTCGGTCAATTGCAGAAAGATGTTGCGCGCCTCTGGCAGCTTGCCCGCGGATTGCAGGTGCAAACCCTGGGCAAATGCCGGCACCCGACGCCCGATCTCCATCAACACCGCGCCGGCACGCTCCACCACAGGGATGGAGAAGTCGACATTGTTACTTACGCTCATCTTGTTCAGCGCCTTTGATGGGGTCGGAGGTCATTTGCAGTTGTTCATATACACCGCCGCCTTCCGATCCAGCCACCGCGATTGGCAGGTTCTGGCCGGTCGCGGTGGATCCGCCGGTCGTGCCCGTTGCTTCCACCGAGGTTCCACCGGACGACGAGGTGGACGTCGGGGAAGAGGAAGAAGAGTTGGACGCCGAACTGGTTGAACTTGTCGATGTGGTACTTGCTGTCGTTGCCGTGCTGGTCGGCGCGACACTGGTGGTGGGGGCCGCAAGACTGGCAGTCGGCACAATGGCCGCCACCACCTGACGCTGAACCGTGCTGGCCGTCAGAACGGGGGCCGGTGCCGTGACGGTCAGGGTACCAGTCTGATACTGGATCACGTAGTTGCCCAGTCCCGTGCCGGTGGCATTGGCAGCGGTGATGACGTAACTGCCGGCCACCGCTGCCGCCGGTGCGCCAGGGCTGTCAAGGGTCACCTGCTGCACGCTGTCACCATTCAGAAGACCACTGGTCGTGAAGGCAGACAGCACCAGAGCGGTCCCGGCCACCTTGCTGGCATTTCCTGCCATGACGGTCAGGGCGGCCGGGTTCACCGTCAAGATGCCATTGGCATAGATGATCGTGTAGTTGGACAGACCGATACCGTCGGCACCCGATGCGGTAACGGTATAGGCGCCGACAGCGGCCGTGTTTGCCGTGCCGCTGGACGTCAGGATCACGGTGCCCACCGTGTCGCCGTTGACCAGGCCATTGCTGGTAAAGCCCGTCAGAGACAGGCTGTCACCATAGGTCTTGGTAGCGGCGCTTGCCGTAATGGTCAGTGCTGCCGGCGTCACGGACAGGGTGCCGTTGGCATAGGTGATGGTGTAGTTGGACAGACCCGTCCCGGCAGCCGCCGACACCGTCACACCATAGGTGCCTACCGATGCCGTCGCCGCACTGCCGGCACTGGACAGGCTGACACCCGTCACGCTGTCCCCATTCACCAGACCGGCAGCGGTGAAGCCTGTAAGGCCGGCTGTCTGACCGTAGACTTTGCTGCCATTGCCGGCAGTAACAGTCAGCGGGGCACGGTTGACGGCCAGCGTTCCGGGGACATAGTTGACAGTATAGTTGTCCAGGCCGGTGCCGCTGGCCCCCCCGCCATTGATGGCATAGGTTCCGGCTGATGCTGTGGCGACCGTACCGGCGCTGGACAGGCTGACGCCTGTGACAGCGTCGCTGTTGACCAGACCCGCGACGCTGTACCCTGACAGATCCACCGTCTGGCCATAGGTTTTGACAACGTTCGCCATGGTGATGGTCAAGGTTGCGGGTGTGACGGTCATGCTGCCGCTGGCATAAAGGATGGTGTAGTTGCCCAGACCCGTGCCGGTCGCGTCAGACACGGTGATGTCATAGCGGCCGACAGGCGTGGTGACATCAATCGCCGGCCCTGTGAGGCTGACACCTGTCACCTGATCACCATTGACCAGACCGGACGTGCTGAACCCGGCCAAGCCGTCCCCACGTGTGCCATAGGTGCGGCTTGCATCATTGGCAGTGACCGTCAGCGTCGCCTTGTCGACCGTCAGATTACCGTCCAGATAGGTGATGGTGTAATTATCCAGACCCGAACCCGATGCCCCGGAGGCGGAAATCCGGTAGGTCCCGATCGTGGCCCCGGCATCGGCGCCGCTGCTGGACAGGGCGACATTGTCGACCCGGTCACCATTCAGCAGGCCGCTGCTGGTGAAATTGCTGAGACTGGCGCTGGTGCCGTAAATCTTGGAGGTACTATCCGCGGTGATGGTCAACGAGGCGGGCGTCACCGTCATCTGCCCATCGACATAGGTGATGGTGTAGTTGCCGACGCCGGACCCGCTGGCCCCACTGGCCCGGACAGCATAGGTGCCAACGGCGGCGGTGGCGTCAACACCGGCGCTGGACAGGCTGACTGCCGCGATGCTGTCATTGTTCAGCAGCCCGGCGACGCTAAAGCCGGTCAGACCGGGCGTGCTGCCATAAACCTTGCTGGCATTGCCGGCCGTCACGGTCAGGGGAGCCGGCGTCACGGTCAGTGACCCATTGACATAGGATACGGCATAATTGTCGAGGCCCGTGCCACTGACCCCGTTGGCCGTGACGACATAGGTGCCGACCGCGGCCGTGGCATCAAGACCCGCACTGGACAGCGTGACCGAACTGACACTATCCCCGCCCAGCAGGCCGGATACGGAGAAACCGGACAGGCTTGTGCTGCCGCCATAAACCTTGCTGGCGTTGGTTGCGGTGATGGTCAGCACCGCCTTGCCGACAGTCAGCGACCCGTCAGCGTAGCTGATATTGTAATTGTTGAGACCGGTGCCCGTGGCCCCGCTGGCCCTGACCGAATAGACACCCAGCACGGCATTCGCCGCAGCGCCGTCGCTGGACAGCGCGACCGCAGAGATCGTATCGCCATTGACCAGACCCGAAGCAGTGAAGCCCGTCAGCGCCAGCTCCTGGCCATAGGCCTTCACCTGATTGGAAGCCGTGATGGTCAGTTCCGCCCGCTCAACCGTCAATGTGCCGCTGGCATAGGTAATGGCGTAATTCGAAAGGCCTTCACCCGTAGCCGCCGAAGCGTTAATGGCAAACGTGCCAGCCCCGGCACGCCCCATCTCCCCGTCGCTGCTCAGGGAAACACCGGTGATCCTATCGCCATTGATCAGGCCATCAACGGCATAGCCGGTCAAGGCAATACCACTGCCATAGACCATGGTGGCATTGGCCGCCGTCACCGTCAGCGCCTTGGCCGTGACGGCCAGGGTGCCGTCGACATAGGTGATAGAGTAATTTGCCATCGCGTCGCCGGAAGCACCGGACGCGGTGATCGTATAGCTGCCGACATTGGTGGTGACGTCGGAACCGACGGAAGACAAAGTCAATCCGTCGACACTGTCACCATTCAGCAGACCGTTACTGGTGAAGCCTATCAGGTTGATGCCGTCACCATAGGTCTTGGTCGCATCGCTGGCGGTGATGGTCAGGGCCGCCGGGTTGACGGTCAGGGTACCGTCAACATAGGTGATCGAATAGTTCGACAGGCCCGTGCCGGACGCATCGGCCGCACTGATCGTGTAGCTGCCCACACTCGCCGCCGTACCGCTGCCGGTGGAGGTCAGGCTGACGCTGCTGATGCTGTCACTGTTCACCAGGCCACTGCTGGTGAAGCCGGTCAGGTTGGCGCTGCCGCCATAGGTCTTGGTCGCTCCCGACGCCGTGATCGTCAACGACGCCGGGTTGACGGTCAGCGTCCCCTCGGCATAGGTGATCGAATAGTTCGACAGGCCCGTGCCGGACGCATCGGCCGCACTTATCGTGTAGCTGCCCACACTCGCCGCCGTACCGCTGCCGGTGGAGGTCAGGCTGACGCTGCTGATGCTGTCACTGTTCACCAGGCCGCTGCTGGTGAAGCCGGTCAGGTTGGCGCTGCCGCCATAGGTCTTGGTCGCTCCCGACGCCGTGATCGTCAGCGACGCCGGGTTCACTGTCAGGGTACCGTCAACATAGGTGATCGAATAGTTCGACAGGCCCGTGCCGGACGCACCGGCCGCCACGATGGAATAGCTGCCGGCATTCGCCAACGTGCCGGCACCGCTGGAAGACAGGCTGACGCCGCTGATCACATCGCCATTGACCAGACCGGCGCTGGTGTAGCCGGTCAGGTTGGCGCTGCCGCCATAGGTCTTGGTCGCTCCCGACGCCGTGATCGTCAACGGGGCCGGGTTCACTGTCAGGGTACCGTCAACATAGGTGATCGAATAGTTCGACAGGCCCGTGCCAGACGCACCGGCCGCCACGATGGAATAGCTGCCGGCATTCGCCAACGTGCCGGCACCGCTGGAAGACAGGCTGACGCCGCTGATCACATCGCCATTGACCAGACCGGCGCTGGTGTAGCCGGTCAGGCTGGCGCTGCCGCCATAGGTCTTGGTCGCTCCCGACGCCGTGATCGTCAACGACGCCGGGTTCACCGTCAGCGTCCCCTCGGCATAGGTGATCGAATAGTTTGACAGGCCCGTGCCGGACGCACCGGCCGCCACGATGGAATAGCTGCCGGCATTGGCCAACGTGCCGCTGCCGGCAGAGGTCAGGCTGACGCCGCTGATGCTGTCACTGTTCACCAGGCCGCTGCTGGTGAAGCCCGTCAGGTTCGCGCTGCTGCCGTAGGTCTTGGTCGCTCCCGACGCCGTGATCGTCAACGACGCCGGGTTCACCGTCAGCGTCCCCTCGGCATAGGTGATCGAATAGTTCGACAGGCCCGTGCCAGACGCACCGGCCGCCACGATGGAATAGCTGCCGGCATTCGCCAACGTGCCGCTGCCGGCAGAGGTCAGGCTGACGCCGCTGATACTGTCACTGTTCACCAGGCCGCTGCTGGTGAAGCCCGTCAGGTTCGCGCTGCTGCCGTAGGTCTTGGTCGCTCCCGACGCCGTGATCGTCAACGACGCCGGGTTCACCGTCAGCGTCCCCTCGGCATAGGTGATCGAATAGTTCGACAGGCCCGTGCCGGACGCACCGGCCGCCACGATGGAATAGCTGCCGGCATTCGCCAACGTGCCGCTGCCGGCAGAGGTCAGGCTGACGCCGCCGATACTGTCACTGTTCACCAGGCCGCTGCTGGTGAAGCCCGTCAGGTTCGCGCTGCTGCCATAGGTCTTGGTCGCTCCCGACGCCGTGATCGTCAACGACGCCGGGTTGACGGTCAGCGTCCCCTCGGCATAGGTGATCGAATAGTTCGACAGGCCCGTGCCGGACGCACCGGCCGCCACGATGGAATAGCTGCCGGCATTCGCCAACGTGCCGGCACCGCTGGAAGACAGGCTGACGCCGCTGATCACATCGCCATTGACCAGACCGGCGCTGGTGTAGCCGGTCAGGCTGGCGCTGCCGCCATAGGTCTTGGTCGCTCCCGACGCCGTGATCGTCAACGACGCCGGGTTCACCGTCAGCGTCCCCTCGGCATAGGTGATCGAATAGTTTGACAGGCCCGTGCCGGACGCACCGGCCGCCACGATGGAATAGCTGCCGGCATTGGCCAACGTGCCGCTGCCGGCAGAGGTCAGGCTGACGCCGCTGATGCTGTCACTGTTCACCAGGCCGCTGCTGGTGAAGCCCGTCAGGTTCGCGCTGCTGCCATAGGTCTTGGTCGCTCCCGACGCCGTGATCGTCAACGACGCCGGGTTCACCGTCAGCGTCCCCTCGGCATAGGTGATCGAATAGTTCGACAGGCCCGTGCCGGACGCACCGGCCGCCACGATGGAATAGCTGCCGGCATTCGCCAACGTGCCGCTGCCGGCAGAGGTCAGGCTGACGCCGCTGATACTGTCACTGTTCACCAGGCCGCTGCTGGTGAAGCCCGTCAGGTTCGCGCTGCTGCCATAGGTCTTGGTCGCTCCCGACGCCGTGATCGTCAACGACGCCGGGTTCACCACAAGCGTACCGTCTGCATAGGTGATCGAATAGTTCGATACGCCAGTACCTGTCGCGCCACTGGCCACAATGGAATAGCTGCCGACAGTCGCAATCGTGCCAGAACCACCAGAGGTGAGGCTGACGGCGCTGATGCTGTCACCGTTGAGCAGGCCAGAACTGGTGAAGCCCGTCAGGTTGATCGAATTGCCGTAGGTCTTCGTCGCGCCACTTGCCGTGATCACGAGTGCCGCAGGGTTCACCACAAGCGTACCGTCAGCATAGGTGATCGAGTAGTTAGACAGACCCGTGCCAACCGCGCCCGACGCCACGATGCTGTAGCTGCCGGCATTGGCCAGCGTGCCGGAACCACCAGAAGTGATGCTAACACCGCTGAGACTGTCGCCATTTACCAGACCAGAGCTGGTGAAGCCCGTCAGGTTGATCGAATTGCCGTAGGTCTTCGTTGCACCAGTGGCTGTGATCGTCAAAGCTGCCGGATCGACTACCAATGTGCCATTGGCATAGGTGATTGAATAGTTTGAAAGACCCGTGCCCGTCGCACCGGAAGCATCGATCGTGTAAGTGCCGACGCCGGCTGTAGCATCGGTTCCCCCGCTGGGGGTCAGAATAACAGAGGCGATGCTGTCACCCGTCACCAGACCGGAGGCTGTATATGCAGTAACGCTGACGCTGGTGCCATAGGTCTTGGTCACGCCGCTGGCCGTGATCGTCAGCGCGGCAGGCGTGATGGTCAGGTTCCCGTTATAGGCGAACTGATAAAGCCCGCCTGAATAGGTGGCGCCAGAGCCGCCCATAACGGCAGTACCAACCGAAGTATTACCAGAAGCCGGCGCCCAGGTAAGCCCCACCGTGGAAATGCCACTGGTAATGCTGTTTCCATTTTGGTCAATCGCGCTAACAACACTGACAGAACCCGGAGCCTGACCATAGGTACCGGCGCCCGAACCGGTGAGCGTGATGTAGGGCAGCGCCTTCAAGATCGGATAGGGATAGCCCTGCACCCAGTCATTGCTGCTGAAGACCGACTGCGCCAGCGGGCCGTTGCTGAACCATTCAGATGTGGAAAGGCCCGTGACCGTGCCGGATATATTGCTGTTGCTGACGCCCGCCGTCAGGCCAGACTTCGTGACATCCCAGAAACTATCAATGACCGTACCGCTTCCGCTGCCACCACCCACCAGACCAGCAACGCCTGTGCCCGCCAGCGCGCTGATGCTGTTGGCCGCATAGGTTGCGGAAATCAACCCTGTATTATTACCGGCCAGACCACCGATGGCGGTACCGTTCGGTGCGGCATTGATGCTGGCTGTGCTGTAAGCCTTGACGATGGTTCCACCGCTATTGAAACCAACCAGCCCACCAACGTTCGAGGAATTTAGATCGACGACAATAGAGCCGGAGGCATAAACGTTGGAGAGCGAGCCGATATTCTGACCAATCAACGCACCGACATTGGATGCAGTCTGCCCGGAACGCAGGCTGACATTGGCGGCGCTGTTGACAACGCGGCCAACGTTCATGCCAAGAAGGCCACCGACAGCATTATTGTTAGCCCCAAGGTCAAGCGCACCGGACACGAAGACATTGGTCACCGTGCCCGCATTATTGCCAGCCAGCGCCCCGATATTCTGGTTGGAACCGGCACTGCTGATGGAAACATTGCTGAGGGTGAGGCTGGAAACTACACCGGTGGTCCCGATATAAGAAATCAGCCCCGCGTTATTGTAGTCGGCATTGGCGATGGTCAGGCCGGAAATGGTGCGGCCCCAACCATTCAGCACCCCATTGAAGAAGGTGGGCGAATTGTTGGCGTTCGCCGTATTGAACCCGAGCGGCACCCACCCCTTGGACGACCACAGGCTGCCGGGGCGCGTCAGTTCACTCATCGTGATGTCGGCGATGATCTGATACTGCGCCGTCGGGTCCAGATTGATCAGCTGCAACTGATGGGCATTGCTGATGGTCTTGGAATATTCCATCCGCAGCATGGGCCGCGTATAGCCATTGACCATGTACCAGGTATTGGTCAGGTCCAACCCGCTATAGGTGGCCGTGGCATAGGCGGCAGTGCCGCTGACATCGGTGCCGGCAAAGCTGCCGGTACCGCCGCCTGCCCCCACCGTCTGGCCGCTGGTGCTGCTGTCCCAATAGATATTGGCGATGGTGCCGGCATTGTCACCGACAAAGGCCCCTACCGCTCCAGACCCGGCCGACACCTCGCCGCTGGCAAAGACAGTACTGATGAAGCCGGTATTATAGCCGACAAGCCCGCCGACAGCCGTGGCGCTGGCCCCAGCCGTAACACCGGCAGTGGCATAAGCGACGCTGATGGTGCCGGTATTGGCACCAACCAGCCCGCCGACATATTGCGCGGCACTGGTCGCACTCAATGTACCCGTGGCATAGGCGCTGAGGATGGTGCCGGCATTGGTCGCGGCCAGCAGGGCGACATTGCCGCCGCCGCCCACAACCGTGCCCTCATAAACACCGACACTGGTCAGCACACCAGCGCTGCCCACCGAGGCAAAAAGGGCGACATTGCTGATGCCGGTATTGTTGATATAGAGGTTGTTGATGGCGTGGCCCTGGCCATCCAGGGTGCCGGTGAAGCTGTCCGGCGTGGCGTTGCTACCGCTGCCGCTGAAACCGATCGGCAGGAAGCCCGTGGCCGTGTTCCACACGCCCGATGCGCGGCGCACCTCCCCCATGTCAATATCACGGGACAGTGTATAGCTGGCGGACAGGTTCAGGTTCACCAGTTGCAACTGGTGGGCATTGCCGATGGTCGTGCTGTATTCCGCGCGCAGGATGGGGCGCGTGTAGCCTTCGACCAGATACCAACTATTGGTGAAATCAAAACTGTTATAGGTCGCGGAGCTGAAGGCAGCGGTTCCGCTGAACCCGACAATGGCTGTGAAAGCGGCGTCTTCCGCGCCAAAGCCAACGGTCTGACCCGAGGTGGAGCGGTCCCAGTATGCGGTGGCAATGAGGCTGCTGTTGAACCCGGCAAAACCGGCAACATTGCTGGAGCCGCTCCCCGACGCCACGCTGCCAACGGCATAGGCATTGGTTATGGTACCGGCATTGGTGCCGGCAAACCCGGCGACATTCGTGCCCGTGCCATTGACCGACACACCACCCAGCGCATAAGCGTGGATGACCGTGCCGTCATTGTACCCGACCAGCCCACCGACATGCTCTGCTCCATTGCCGGCCTGCACGGACGCACTGGCATAGGAATTGGTTACAGTTCCACCATTGCCGCCCAGAAGACCACCGATATGCATCGCGGCAGAACCGACACTGATGGAGCCGATGGCATATGATGTGCTGACGGCGCCACTGTTGGTGCCCACCAGACCGGCAACCTGTATCGCACCGTTACCCGCCTGCACCGTCCCATTGGTATCGCTACTACTGATGGTGCCTTGGTTGGTACCAACAAGGCCACCAACCGAACTTGCATTGTCGCCGACCAGGATGCGGGCCAGCACGGTGCTGCCAGAGACATTACCGGCGTTCAGACCGACCAACCCGCCAACGACAAGTACGCTGTTGCCGCCCAAAAGGCTGCCTACCGCCCCGCTGCTCAGGACCTGGCCCGTCGCGCTATTATGCCCCAGCAACAAGCCGGCAAAGCTCAATCTATTGCTGGCGTTGACGGTGGCAGTCACCAAACTGGCGCTGATCGTGCCGCTATTGGAACCGATCAGGCCGCCGACATAGCTGATACTGCTGCCCAGGGCGGTAACGGTGCCGCTGGCCATCACGCCGCTGACGGTACCCTGGTTCACCCCGGCCAGCAGACCGAGATTATTCCCACCACCGGAAACCGATGCCCCGGTCAGGGCCAGGTTGGAAACCGAGCCGGTGCTGGCGATGGTGCTGAACAGGCCCAGGCTGCCCGAGGCGGTCTGATTGATGGTCAGGCCGCTGATGGTATATCCATTACCATCCAGCGAACCGGACAGGCTGAGGGGTACGAAGCCGGTGGCCATGTTCCACAGGCTGGAGGCACTGGCCAGTTCCGCCATGGTAATGTTCTTACCAAGGACGTAAGTGCCAGACGGGTTGATGGCGATGGCCTGCAACTGGTGGGCATTGGCAATGGTGGTCCAATTCTGCGCCCGCAGGAAGGGCCGGGTTGCACCCTCGATCTGGTACCAAACGGACGTGAAATCGAAACTGCTGTAGGTAGCGGAGGCAAAGGCAGCCGCACCGCTGAACCCGGTCGCGGAGAAGCTGCCGCCAGAACTGGTGCCATAGGCATTCAACTGGCCAGAGCTGCTGGTATCCCAATAGGCGTTGAGCACCGTGCTGCTGGCCATGAGGCCGACCAGACCGCCCACGGAAACGCCGGTGGCCGCCGTCACCGGGCTGCTGGACCAGACATTGGCAACCGTGGCTAAAACCGTACCACTGGTGGCGACTTGCCCGATCAGGCCGCCGACAGCGGTGGACCCGACGCCGGCCGTCACACTGCCGGTCGAATAGGCCCCGATGAGGATGCTGCCAAAGACACGCCCCATCAGCCCGCCGACATTGCTGGAGACGGAGCCCCCAATAACCTGCCCGGTGGCAAAGCTACCCAGCACCGACGATGAAGTCAGGTTAAAGGCCTCTGCCGATCCGACCAGCCCGCCGACATAGGTGGCGGAACGACCAACCGAAACGGTGCCAGAGGCAAAGCTGCCGCTGACAATGCCATTCTGCATATGCCCGGCAAGCCCCCCGACATATTGCGCGGAGGCCACAGTTGCCGCCGGGTTACCAACCGCGATATCGCCGGTCGCATAGCTGTTGAAAACCCGGGCACTGACAACGGTGGCGGTTGTCTGGGAATTGACGCCAACCAAGCCACCAACATACTGGTTGCCGGTGCCGCCAAGGGTGATATTCCCCGTCGCATAAGAGTTGGTGATAAGACCTGAACTGCTGCCGACCAAGCCGCCAATGCGGGTTGACGCATTCTGGAGCCCGATATTGACCGCTGAATTGGCGTTGGCGATCGTGCCGTTGGTGTTGATCCCGACCAGCCCGCCAATATACTGCGTCAAACTGCTGGTGCTGGTGGTGGCGGTAATCGTACCGGTGGAGTAGGAATTAAGTACGGTCAGTACATTGGCGTCGCCCGCCACCCCGCCGACGCGCACATTCGACACGCCAAGGACGAAGCTGATATTGGCGTAACTGTCGCTGATGTAGGAATTGGCCGTGGCCTGCCCGGCCAGACCACCCATGGCTGATATGCCGGAGCCGTTTGCCGATGTGATCGTGGCGTTGCTGTTAAGGATGGTGCCGCCATTCAGCACACCCACCAGCCCCCCCAGGCCAACAAGGCGGGAACCCGATATGGTACCATTGACGGAACTGTTGAAAACGGTGCCGGACATCCGCCCGGACAGGAAACCCCAGGCCGTCGTGGCCGACGTCGGCACCCCACCACTGATGGTGGCGCCGGTCAGCACCAGATTGGCCAGCGACCCGGTACTGCCGACGGAACTGAACAGCCCGATATTGGACCAGCCGGCCTGGCTCAGGGTCAGCCCGCTGATTGTGTGGCCCAGCCCTTCCAGCGTGCCCCCAAAGGCAAATGTAGGCGTGGCGTTGGCGCCGGTGCTGTTAAACCCGATGGGCGTCCAGGCGCCGGACAGCGTCAGGTTGCTGGCCAGGGCATAGGAACCCGTCGCACTGATGGCTGCCAAGTCCGCCGCCGACGTGATCATCGTATAGGCGGTACCATTGATGTCCAGGCCCGTCGTCAGATCCACCGGGGCGTTGGCGGCAAAGCGCCCGCCGGTACCACCATTATTGGTGACAACCGACAGGCTGCTGCCGGACATGGCGGCATTGACAGTGACGCCACGATAGGCGTCCAGCGTCAGGGAATTGGCCGAGGTCCAGGTAATACCGGAATTGATAAAAATATCGCCATTACCGCTGGCATTGGTAGTACCGCCTGCTGCCACTCCGGTGCTGGTCACGCTGGTATTGGTGGTCTGCAGCGTCACGCTGCCCATAGCCAGGGCCGATTGAATGGCCGCGGCATAGGCTGCGTTAACAGTCAGATCAAACGGGTCCAGCAGCCAGGAACCGCCCTTGCCCTTTGGCGCCCCGACATCAACCCGCACCCCATCGAACGCCAATTCATGGCCCGACGTCTCGACAAAACCACCGTCACCCCACAGCGCCCCGCCACGGGCCAGCAGTACACCCTGTACATGGGTGTCCTCGCTGTTGACGATGACTGTGCCCCCCTTGCCGGTGTCGGTAGCGGACGCATCGATGCGGCTTTGGGCATCCATGGTGACGGAGGCGGTATCGGCCCGCCCGACCAGGACGGTACCGCCGCCCGCAGCGCCGCTGGCCGTCAGCGTGGCGCCCTGCAAAGTGATGGGGCCGCTGCCCTCCAGCACCAGTTGGCCACCCTTTGAGGACAGGCCGGTGGCTTCCATCACGCCGGTCGCCTTGATCACACCGGCATTGACACGGTTCAATGCCTCCGCGGTCAGATAGATGGCACCACCCGTCGACTGGATGATGCCACCGGCCTCGATTTCCGCCCGCAGCAGCGATGCCTCGACCTTCAGCGGGACCCCGCCATCCGGCGTCAGAGTCACCGTCTCGCCTGCTGCCAGGATGACCGATCCCAGTTCCGCCCGGATCAGGCCACGGTTGGTGATCTGCGAGGCCAGCAGAACAACGGAACCCCCACGCGCCTTCAGACTGCCTTCGTTGACAATGGCGCCATCGGAGCCGCCCCGACCGAAGGCAAGGTGGCCCTTCTCGAAATCCTCATTGGCAATGTCCAGGGTAGAAGCGACAAGGCCGCCCACATCGACCGTGGCACCACTGCCGAACACGACCCCGTTGGGATTGACCAGGATGACCGTGCCGGGGGCGGTGATCATCCCGTCGATGAATGATTGTCCGGCACCGCGCACCCGGTTCAGCGTCATCGACTGGGCATCGGGCTGCTGGAAATGCACATACGCGCCGGAGCCGACATTGAACTGCTGCCAACTGATGATGGCCTTGTCCGTTGTCTGCTGGACATTCATCACCGCGCCGGACGTGGTGATGCTGGCGACACCGGACTGTACCTGTCCGCCCGTGGGCAGCGCATCAGGCGCCGCAGAACCGGCCATGGCCTGCAGCGTAAGCGCCTGTGCCACTGACAGCATGGCCGTGCAGAGCAACAGGCGGGAGCGCAGAACGGGGCGGATGCGGGGGGCCGGGCCGGTCTTCATCATCCGCTCCTTACACCGTCACGACCATTTGAACCCAGGCCCGCAGGTCTCTCCGCCGGCTATCCAAGTCCGCACTGGTTACGCGCCGGCTGCCATCATTGCCGACATGATGCGAAACAGAGGCCCGCGCCTGAACATTGCGGAACGGCGTCCATTGCACCTCTGCGCCAACCCCCTGCAACACATACTGATTATGTGGAGAGGAAAGATCCTGCCACCCATCCCAGGTGTTCTTGTGCTGTTCGATGACACCAGCGTCCCAGTGTACCGACAGGCGCAGATCATTGGTGACGCGGTGGCCAAACTCGACATTCAGCAAGGCACCCTGGTCACCATTGCCCACATTGACAGGATAGGCACGCACACCGCCAATCCCCCCCAGGGTGAACTGTTCGGCACTGTTCAGATTGCGCGTGGCCACCTGGGCCGACAGCGTGATGCGGGCATCACCATCGGTCCACAGGTTCTGAAACCGCGCCACCGAAAAGTTGGCCTTGCCATAATAGCCCTGGGTACGGGCAGTGGCCTTGTCGAATTCCTTGTTGGTACGGTTTCCGGACAAATCGACAAAACCCGCCTTCACCTGTCCATCCAGGACAAAGGCCCCACCGCCCATCCAGGCGTCACGCATGCGGCGATGGGCGGCAAACGTAACCGCCGCCACTCCATTATCGGAAGATTCCAGGCCGGCCACCCGGTCATTGGTCCATTTATGTTCGGCACCCAGCGCAAAATTGACCGGATCCGACGAAGTCCGCAGCCCCAGCCAGCGCACATTCAACGCCACCGTCTGCGCATCGCCCTTCGGCGTCGCAGCATTATACTTCCTGTCGACCTCGTACCGCAGGGCGCCAGCCATGGCTTCAAACCAATACGCGCCGTCCATCACCGGCGCGCCTACCAACACCTGCATGTAGCGGGAGGATTTGGTGATCTGGCCGGTCAGTGCGAGCTGTTCCCCGACACCAAGTGTGTTCGATACTGTCATCATGCCCAGGGCACGGACATCACCGATTTCGCGGACCGAACTGTTATCGACCAGCAGGGTTGTGTTCACCGGCTTGGGTTCCAGCAGTTTCAGGCGAACATCGGTCGTGCCATCCTGCTCCCCCGCGTCCAGCACACCCAGGGCTTGCATGCCGGGGATCTGCGTCAGGTTGGACACGCCCTCGGCAATCGCGCTCGGCCGCAGCGGCTCCCCGGCGGCATTCTGCGCATGGATGAAAGCGGCGGCCCGGTCCGGGTCCAGACGGGTATTGCTGCTGGGATCGATCAGCACCCGACCCACGCGGGCTTCCAGCACCTGGATGGTGACAATACCATTCTCCAGCGTCTGACTGGGCAGCACCGCCCGCGCGAGATAGTCATGCTTGCTGTAATACCGGGCGATCTTCGCTGCCGCTTCACGCAGATCGCCCAAGGTGCAGTCACGCCCGATATAGGACGTCAACTGTGCCTGCAGTTCCTGCTCCGGAATCAGGGTCGAAACAATTCGAAAACCAGTTACGCGGACCGTCTCTCCCTCTTTCAGAAATTCGGCTTCCGGTGCGGGGGGAGCAAGGGAAGGCAGAGAGGGAGCGGCTGGCTCGTTGCGTGGAAGATTACGCTCCACATCACGCAATATCTGACCAGCATCCTGCGCCATCGCCGGATCGGATACAGCCGAGATCAGGACTGTAATGGCTAAAATTCCGTTGGTGCGAAAATTTTTCAACCATGCACCTATCGCAATAATATAATTACCATTCGCCCCCGGAAAAGATCCACCCTACATAGACCCGATCTGAACCGGCTTACCACGCATTAATGTAAGGTTTTTGACAGAACCTCAAGGGTCATGCGGACAATCTATCCTGAATAACGTCCATGCAAATTTTAGTGAGGATGTTTTTCAATAAGCAGGTGCTACATCGCCTTCCAGCCTTTCTCCGAAAAAATCGCCACTCATGGTCTGTGCCCCTTGGGCGCTATTCCACCCAATCCCGTGGCAGGGTGCGCGCGGCCAGCGCCATCAGCAGGGCCGCCAGCAGGTAGAAACCAAGGCTCAACAGCATGGCATAACGCAGGCCGTCCTGCGGATAAAGCGGCAGCAGCAGGTCGGACATCCAGCCCAGGATGAAGGTGCCCAGCCCCGGACCCAGCAGATTGTTGATGAACAGGAAACTGGCCACCGCCGTCGCCCGCATGCGCGGATGCACCAGATGCTGCACGGCAGAGATGACCGGCGCCAGCCAGACATAACCCAATGCCATGGGCACCAGCATCAGCAGGAACATGCCCCACGACAAGGTCTGCGACATGATGCCCATGGTGAAAAGCGGCACGGCGACCAGGAAGGACAGGGCGGGAAGCAGGGCGAGCGCCCGGCGGTTCCCGGCCCCCACCCTGTCACCCAGCACGCCGCCCAGCATCACGCCGGCGATGCCCCCCGCCGCCAGCAGGGCGCCCAGGAATTGCGAGGTGCCGACAAGGTCCAGGCCGAAGCTGCGCTGCAGGACGGATGGCACCCAGAAGGCAAGCCCATAGCCCACGATGGAACTGGACGCGGCCCCGAAGGCCAGCAGCCAGAAGCTGGGCTTGCGCGCCAGCGTCGCCAGCACGGGACCCAGCCGCAGGTCGGCGGCGACAGCCGTCGCCGCCTGGCGCTGGCGTGGTTCGCGCACCACCAGCCGGAACAGGGGGGCCAGCAGGACACCGGCCAGACCGACCACGATGAAGGCCGCCCGCCAGTCGATATGCGCCGCGATATAGCCGCCGAACAGCACGCCCAGCGCCGACCCGATGGGAATGCCCAGCGAATAGACCGCCAGCGCCCGGGCCCGCTGCCGGGCCGGGAAATAGCTGCTGATCAGGGAGAAGGACGGGGCCACGCCCCCCGCCTCGCCCACACCCACCCCCAGCCGGCACAGGAACAGCGTCCAGAAATTCTGCGCCACCCCGCACAGCGCCGTGAAACCGCTCCAGACGACCAGGGCGCCGGTGATCACCCAGGTACGGCTGGTCCGATCGGCCAGCCAGCCCAGCGGCACCGCCGCCGTGGAATAGAGCAGCGCGAAGGCGATACCGCCCAGCAGCCCCAGCTGCGTGTCGCTCAACCCCAACTCGGCCTTCACCGGCACGGCCAGGATGCCCAGGATCTGGCGGTCGATGAAGTTGAAGATGTAGACCAGCAGCAGCATGGCAAGCACCAGTGCCCTGTATCCGGGCGTTCCGTGGCCGTCGGCATCCCCTGCGGCGGGTATGGCGGAATCGCGGTCCATGGGTTTCCTCCCTGTTCTTGTCATTCCCTGCCGCTCAGCGGGGTGCCATGCGGATGGCGCCGTCCAGGCGGATCGTCTCGCCGTTCAGCATCGGGTTGCGGATGATGCTTTCCACCATCTGCGCATATTCGGCCGGATCGCCCAGGCGCGGCGGGAACGGCACCTGCCGTCCCAGCGATTCCTGTGCCGCCGCCGGCAGGCTGGCCAGCAGCGGCGTCAGGAACAGGCCGGGGGCGATGGTCACGACGCGGATGGCCAGTGGGGCCAGGTCGCGCGCCGCCGGCAGTGTCAGCCCGACGATGCCGCCCTTCGACGCGGCATAGGCCACCTGCCCCATCTGTCCATCAAAGGCGGCGACGGACGCAGTGTTGATGATGACGCCCCGCTCCTCCCCGATGGGATCGGCACCGGCCAGCCGCGCCGCAGCCTTCGACAGCAGGTTGAAGCTGCCGACAAGGTTGATGTCGATGATGCGCCGGAAATCCGCCAGCGGATGCGGCGTGCCGTGCCGGTCCACGGTCTTGATGGGCGGCCCGATCCCGGCGCAGTTGACCAGGATGCGCGCCGTGCCGTGCAGCCCCTCCGCCGCCGTCAGGGCGGCGTCGACACCATCGTCATCGGTGACGTCTGTCTTGAAATAGGCGCCCCCCACCTCAGCGGCCAGATCGGTGCCCAGCGCGTCGTTCAGGTCCAGGATGGCCACCCGGGCGCCGCCGGCCGCCAGCCGCCGCACCGTCGCCGCGCCCAGTCCCGAGGCGCCGCCCGTGACGATGGCGGCGATGTCCTTCAGTTCCATGTCTGATCCTCACATCGCTTCGATGATGGTGACGTTGGCGATACCGCCCGCCTCGCACATGGTCAGCAGCCCCCGCCGTCCGCTCCGCGCGGCAAGCGCATGGACCAGCGTGGCCATCAGCTTGGCCCCCGTGGCGCCCAGCGGATGGCCAAGCGCGATGGAGCCGCCATTGACGTTCAGGCGGGCAGGGTCGGCCCCCGTCGCCGCCAGCCAGGCCAGCGGCACCACGGCAAAGGCCTCGTTCACCTCGAACAGGTCGATATCATCGATGGACAGGCCGGCCCGCTGCAGCGCCTTGCGCGCGGCATGAATCGGTTCCTCCAGCATGATGACGGGATCGCCGGCCGTGACGCAGAGATGGCGGATGCGGGCCAGCGGCGTCAGGCCATGCGTCTTCAGCGCCGCGCCGCTGGCAATCAGCAAGCCGGCGGCCCCGTCGCAAATCTGGCTGGCATTGGCGGCCGTCACCGTGCCGCCCGGCGTCAGGGTCTTCACCCCCGCCACCCCTTCCAGGCTGGCATCGGCGCGCACCCCTTCGTCACGGGCATGCAATTCGGCCGTTCCGTCGGGGCCGGTGACCGGAAGGGGGATGATCTCGCGCGTGAAGGCCCCCGCCGCCGTGGCCTGTGCGGCCTTGCGATGGCTGTCCACGGCGAACGCATCCAGTTGCGCCCGGCCGATGCCGTGGCGTTCGGCCATCATCTCAGCCCCCGTGAACTGGCTGAAGGCGTCAACGCCAAAGCGCGCGCGGATGCTGTCGCTCCAGGGGGAGCCATAGCCATGGGCCTCGGCCAGGGTGGTGGCCGTCAGCATGGGCACCCGCGTCATGGATTCCACGCCCGCCGCGATGACCAGATCCTGCGTGCCCGACATCACCGCCTGGGCCGCGAAATGCACCGATTGCTGGGAGGAACCGCATTGCCGGTCGATATTGACGGCCGGAACGCTGGCCGGCAGCTTCGACGCCAGGACGCAATTGCGCCCGATATGGAAGCTCTGCTGCCCCACCTGGCTGACGCAGCCCATGATCACATCATCGATGGCGGCGGGGTCCACGCCCGTGCGGTCCACCAGCGCGTCCAGAACGGCGGCGCCCAGGTCGGCGGGATGCCAGTCCTTCAGACGCCCGCCCCGCCGCCCGCCGGCCGTGCGAACCGCGTCCACGATATAAGCCTCTGCCATCTCACATCCTCCATCGGCAGGCACCAGGGTCCGCAGGCGCATCCGCGCACCCGCCGCCACCGCGCCATCCCTGTCAATCAAAGCGGCCGGCCGGCCCCGGCCAGCAGCCGCGCGGCATTGCCGTGCAGCCATTCATCGGCCACCCCGTCCGGCAGGGGCAGGTCCGCCACCTCCGCCGCCAGGGCCGCCGCGTCCAGCCGCGACACCCAGAAGGCGGACCCGAACATCACCCGGCCCCGCAGGGCGCCGCCCGCCTGCAGCAGCACCCCTTCCCAGCCCGATCCGGCACGCGCCATGAAGCGGGGCCGGTGGCTGGAAAATTCCAGACAGACGTTGGCATGCCTTTGCAGGATGGCCACGCTATCCGCCATCCACGGCCAGCCGCCATGACCGATCACGATACGCAGATCGGGAAAGGCGGCTGCCACCCGGTCGATATGCCGGACATCAGAAATATCCAGGGGCAGCGTATTGTTGAAATTCTGCCCGGCATGGATCCAGACCGGCAAGCCCAGCCGGCTGGCCGTGCGATAGATCGGGTCCAGGCTGCGGTCCGACGCGCACACACCCTCCCAGAAGGGGGAGACGGAGACGCCGCGCATGTTCCATTCCGCCGCCGCCCTTTCCATCTCGCGCGCCGCCTGGGCCGGTGCCCGCAGCGACACGCCGGTCCAGGCGGTCAGCAGGTCCGGCGCCTTGGCCGCCAGCGCCGCGATCGACCGGTTGGCATCCACCCCGCCGCGCCCGCGCCAGGGAAAGCCGTGCAGCACCTGATGGCCGATACCGGCCGCCCGCAGACGCTCGATATAGGTCTCGTCGGCGATGTCGAAGCCGGTGCCGGCATCGATCAGATGATGGACCGCCGCCAGCGGGTCTGCCGCCAGACGGCGCAGATAATCGCCCTCCTCCACCCCGGCGCGCCGCGCCAGGGGGGCGGAGAAGCGCCGCAGATAGTCGGGTGCCGCAAGGGCGAAGCCGGTCAGGTAGGCTTCCCACACCTCCCGGTCGCCATGCACGGCACAGATATCGATCACGGGCCGTTCAGCCACCGATCCTCTCCCCCTTGATGATCAGCCCATGGGCCTCGCGGTCCCAGGTGTCGGGCGTGCGCCCCTCGGCCCGCAGGTCGGGCTTCTGGATCTTGGCCGTCGGCGTCTTGGGCAGTTCGGCCATGACCCGAATGAAGCGCGGCACCATGTAATAGGGCATGCGGTCGCGCAGATGGGCGATCACCGCGAACGGGTCGATCGCATGGCCGGGTGCCGGCGACAGCGCCACCATCACCTCGTCCTCGCCATAGTCGCTGGCCACCGCATAGGCCGCCGCCTCGCGCACCGCCGCGTGCGACAGGCATTCGCGCTCCACCTCGTAGGAGGAGATGTTCTCCCCCCGCCGGCGGATGGCATCCTTGGCCCGGTCCACGAAATAGAACTCGCCGTCGTCCGACTGGCGGAACAGGTCGCCCGTGTGGAACCAGCCATTGCGCCAGGCCGACGCCGTCGCCGTCGGGTTGTCGGCATAGCCGTGCGAGAGCGACCAGGGACGGTCCGGCCGGATCAGCAGTTCCCCCACCTCCCCCGCCGCCACCGGCCGGTCATGGGCGTCGGCCACCCGCAGGGTCACACCGGCCCGCGCCCGGCCACAGCTTTCGGCATCGGCCGGGTTCAGGGGGGACAGGATGGGAACCGCAATCTCCGTCATGTTGAACAAGGTGCGGGTTGCCACGCCGAACCGCGCCGCGAAATCCCGCGCGGCGGTGCCATGCGGCAGGATATAGGCCCAGCGCAGACCATGGTCGCGGTCACCCGCATCCGGCGGTTGCTTCACCAGGAAGGTGGCCATGGCGCCCAGCAGCGTGCAGCAGGTGGACCCCGTCTGCCGCACCATGTCCCAGAACCGCGCCGTCTCGAACCGTTCGGGCAGGGCGATGGACCGGCCCAGCAGCAGCGTGCCGATGGTGCCAATGGTGCCGCCGGCATGGAACAGCGGCAGGGTAATCAGATAGCGCAACCCCTCTGCATCGACATCCTCGAACGCGGCCAGTGCCGCCGTGGCGCCATGGCAATAGGAACTCAGCACCCCCTTGGACGGGCCGGTGGTGCCCGAGGTGTAGATGATGGCCTGCTCATCCCACGGCTCGATCGGCGTCGCCAGCCGCAGCAAAGCTTCATCGATGTCGCCATCCAGGCTCGACCGGCCCCGGTGCGGGCCTTCATCCCCTACCGCGTCGATCAGCACGACCCTGACCGCCGGGTCCAGCCCCACATCGGCCAGGCGCGGCGCCAGGCTGGAATGGCAGACCAGGACGCGGGGCCGGGCGATGTCGATGGCATTGCGCAGCAACGATCCCTTATAGGCCGTGTTGATGGGCGTATAGACGGCCCCCAGCCAGTTGGCCCCGAACCAGGTGCAGAGCGCATCCGGACCATTGGGCAGCCAGGACATCACCCGATCGCCGCGCCCCACGCCCAGCCGGGCCAGCCCGGTGGCGAACCGCCGGGCACGGTCGGCCGTCTCCCTGAAGCTCCAGCGCGCACCGCCGGGAAAGACCGCATAGGTCTGGTCCGGCCGTTCCGCCGCCCAGCGTTCCAGCACATATCGCAGCACGATCCTGTCGCGGTCGGGGACGGCCGGGTCGGTCCAGCTCCAATCGTTCATCTCGTCAGGTTCCCTTGAAGGCGGCCGGACGCTTGTCGATGAAGGCGCGCGCACCCTCCCGCGCGTCCCCGGCCTCGAAAAAGCAGCGCTGATGCGCAGCTTCCTGGAGTGCCGCGCGTTCGTCCAGCCCGCGTCCACGCGACGCGCCCAGCAACCGCTTCTGCATGGCGATGACGCGGGTCGGTCCGTCCGCCAGTTGCCGCGCCAGTTGCCCGACGCGGTCGGTGAATTCCGCATCCTCGAACACATGGCTGGCCAGACCGATGGAGCATGCCTCCACCGGATCGACGGCGCGACCCGTGGCAAAAATCTCGAAGGCGCGTGCATGGCCGACCACATGGCCCAGATAGGCGGCATTGCCTACCTGCGCGATGCGGACCAGGCCGCTGCCCATCCGCGCCGACCGGGCCATGCAGCGGATGTCGGCGGCACAGGCCAGTTCCGTGCCAGCACCGAAGGCCGGGCCGTTGACAGCCGCGATCACCGGCTTGGGACAGCGGGTGATCAGGGCCGCCACCCGCATGTAGAGGCTGGACCGGTCGGCCGGATCGACGGCGGCGCGCGGATGGTCCATGTCGCCATCCAGGAAGGCCTTCAGCCCCGCGATATCATCGCCGGCGCAGAAGGCACGGCCGGCCCCGGTCAGCACGATGGCCCGCACCGTCCCGTCCTGTTCGGCCGACCGGAAGGCGCGCAGCAGGTCCAGGCCCAGTTCCCGGTCGATGGCGTTCAGCGCCGCCGGCCGGTTCATGGTCAGCCACAGCACCCCGCCATCGCGGCGCTGGAGAAGGACGGCTTCATCCGCGTTTTGCATGAAGGCTCCATTGGTTGGGGGCGTCATCGGGGGCACGGCTGAACCAGCGGGGATAGCCGTGCAGGGTCTGGCCGCCATCGATAAGGATCTCCGCCCCCGTGATGAAAGCGGCGCGGTCGCCCAGCAGGAAGGCGGCCAGTTCGGCCACATCCTCCGGCCGGCCCAGCCGGCCCAGCGGCGTTTCCGCCACGACATCGCCGTTGATGCCGGGATCGGCCAGCAGACCCGAGGTCATGCGGGTGGTGATCACCCCCGGCATGATCAGGTTGGACCGGATGCCGTGATGACCCAGCTCGCCGGCAAGCGTCCGCGACAGCATGCGCAGCCCGGCCTTCGAGGCACCATAGGCCCCGAACAGTTCCGCCGCGTGCGCCGCCGCCGTGGAAGCGTTGAAGACCAGCGCCCCGCCGCGCGCACCCTTCGCGATCAGCCGCGCGGCCCCCTGGGCAATCAGGAAGCTGCCCGTCAGGTTGACATCGACATGCCGCTGCCAGTCCGCCGCCGTCACCTCAAGCAGCGCGCCATAGCGGCCGATACCGGCATTGATGAAGGCACCGTCCAGCCCGCCCAGCCTCTCCGCCAGGGTAGCGAACAGCAGGTCGACATCACCCGCCTCCGTCTGGTTGCAGGCGATGGCCACCACCTCCGCCCCCGACGGGTCCAGGTCTGACGCCAGGGCGGCGATGGGGTCCAAAAGCCGGTCGGTCAGGCACAATCTGGCACCTCCCGCCCGCAGCAACCGGGCCGTGGCTTGCCCGATCTCCCCCGCCGCCCCCGTGACCAGACAGGTCTTGCCCGTGAAGTCCCGCGTCATCAAAGCCTCGCCCCGCCTGAGACATGGATGACTTCGCCCGTGATATAGGCGGCGTCGGGCGACAGCAGGAAGGCGACGACGGCGGCGATCTCCTCCGGCCTTGCGTAGCGGCGCAGCGGGATCTGCGCCAGCATGCGGTCGCGCAGGCTGTCCTGGCTGCCATCGGCCGGGTTGGTCATGTCGGTTTCCGTCATGCCCGGCGCCACGGCGTTGGCCCGGATGCCGTGGCGGGCCAGTTCAAGCGCCGCCGCCTTGGTCAGGGAAACGACACCCCCCTTGGACGCGACATAGGCTACCTGCTGCGTCATGCCCTTGTAGGACATGGACGCGATATTGACGATGCCGCCACCCCCGCCCCGCGCGATGCGGCCGGCCGCGAAATGTTTGGTCAGCAGGTGCAGTGACGTCAGGTTGATCTCGATCACCCGGTCCCAGTCGCTGTCGGGGAAGGTCGCCAGCTTCGCCTTGCTGACGATGCCGGCATTGTTGACCAGGGCATCGACGCCCTGGCCATGCGCCCATTCCATCAGCGCCGCGATCTGGTCACGGTCGCGCAGATCGGCGGAGAAATGCGCGGCGTTCATTCCGTCTGCCAGCGCCTCCAGCCGCTCCCCGTCATGATCGGTGAGCAGCAGACGGGCACCCCGCGCCGCCAGCACACGCGCCATCGCCGTACCGATGCCCCCGGCAGCACCCGTGACCAGCACGGTTTGCCCGTTCAACTGCCCGTTCAACTGATTGTCTGTTGTCATGGCCTGATCCAGCCTCCATCCACGAAAAGCGCGTGGCCCGTGACATAGGCGGCGTCATCCGACGCCAGCCAGACCACGGCCTCCGCGATCTCATCCGGCCGGGCCAGCCGCCGCAGCGGCAGGCTCCGTGCCATCTTCTCCGCCTGCTGCCGCAGGCCGTCATCGGCCCGCAGCATGTCGGTATCGACATAGCCGGGGCACACGCTGTTGACGCGCACCCCGCGCGGCCCCAGTTCCAGCGCCAGCGACCGGCCCAGCGTGATCAGCCCGCCCTTGGAGACGTCGTAGGAATACTGGTTGTGCATGCCATAGGCGGCGGCAGACGCGATGTTCACGACGGCCCCGCCGGCCCGGACCAGCGCCGCCTCCGCGGCGCGGACAAGCTGGAACGGGGCCAGCAGATTGACGGCCAGCACCTTGTCCCAATAGCCGCGCCGGTGATCGGCCAGCGGGGCCATCCGGCCGATGGCGGCATTGTTGACCAGGGCGGCCAACCCCCCATCACCGTCACAGGCCGCCGCGACGATGGCGACACAGGCCGCCTCGTCGGCGACATCGCCGGCAACGGCGAATGCATCCAGCCCTTCGCCACGCAGCAGGGATGCCGCCGCCGCAGCCGCGTCCTCCCCCCGGTCATTGACCGCGACGCGGGCCCCCCGGCGGCCGAAGGCGCGGGCGATGGCAAGGCCGATGCCGCGCGCCGCCCCCGTCACCAGAACGGGCCGGCCCTTCATGTCCTCTCCCATGTCCATCATCGCCGCATCCATCCCCCATCGACGAACAAGGTGTGCCCCGTCACGTAGGAGGCGCGGGGCGAGGCCAGCCAGGTGACAGCAGAGGCAACCTCCGCCGCCGTGCCCAGCCTGCCTGCCGGCAGGGTGCTGGCGAACCGTTCCGCCATCCCGGCCAGATCGGGCGTATCGCGCAGCATCTGTGTGTCGATGAAGCCCGGCGCCACGGCATTGGCGCGAACACCCCGGGGACCCAGCTCCATGGCGAGCGAGCGCGTCAACGTGGCCAGCCCCCCTTTGGAGGCGTCATAGGCGGCCTGCCCGGCGAAGCCGACGACCGCCACCGAGGCCAGATTGACAATCGCCCCGCCCGGTGCCGCCGCCAGATCATCGGCCAGCGCCCGCACCAGCCGGAAGGCGGCGGACAGGTTGATGTCCAGCACGCGATCCCATATCTCGTCATCATGGGCCCGGATGTCGCCCCGGAACTCGATCCCGGCATTGTTGACCAGCACGGCAACGCCGCCATGGGCCCGGCGGGCGGCATCGGCGATGCGTGCCGGTGCCTCACGGTCGCGCAGGTCGGCGACCAGCGTTTCCACGACCAGCCCCGCCTGCCGGCAAAGATCCGCACTTTCCAGCAGGCCTGGACCATCGCGGTCGACCAGCAGCAGCGGCGTGCCCTGGGCCGCCAGCCGTTCCGCCACGGCCCGGCCGATGCCGCGCGCGGCCCCGGTGACCACGGCCGGGCGGCCGTTGGGGATCACCGCGCTCATTCGAATACACCCAGCGGATGCTGATGCGTGCGGTAGCGTCCTTCACGGCGGACGGCCGTGGCATAATCCACGGGCCGCCGCCCCGCGATGGCGCGGCGCACCGATCCGGCATCCAGCGGCCGGTCCACGATGAAGGACATGGCATCCGACCCCGCCCCGGCGCCATAGGACAGAAGCCCGACCCTGTCACCCGGCTGCCGCCCCTCCAGCGACAGCAGCAGCGCCGCCAGCGGCGAGGCCGATCCCAAATCGCCCAGCATCGGCGCTATGGCACCGCCGCCGACCAGGGCCGGGTCGATCTTCAGGGCCTTGGCCAGCCTGTCGGCAGCCCGGCCGTCGGGCTGCTGTACCGCGACGGCATCGAAGCGGGCATCCGCGTCCAGCCTGCGGCCCAGCGCCGTCCAGGCCCCGCCCATATGCCGCATGTCGCCCAGGCCGCTGCCGGCAAGACCGGCACCGCCGGTACGCAGGTAATCGTCACCCTGCAACCGGAACCCGTCGGCCAGATCGGACGCGGTGGAGGCCAGCGCCTCGAACCGCGCCGCCACGTTTTCGGTGCCGACCAGCACGCACACGGCCCCCGCCCCGGCCGTCATCTCCAGCGGGTCGCCGGGGGCAGCGTGCAGGCACAGCGCGTCGGCGCCGACGGCCAGCGCCCGGTCGGACAGGCCGGCCTTCACCCAGGCGATGGCCAGGGCCAGCGCCGCCGTGCCGGACCTGGTTGCGAACTGCACATCCGTGGCGAAGACCGCCGGCGTCAGCCCCAGCATGTCCGCCAGGATGGCGGCCGCTGACCGGGACAGGAAGGGCGAGGTCTGCGTGCCGAAGAACACGGCCCCGACCGGTGCCGGCAGGGGGGCGAGGTTACGCCCCGCCTCTGCCGCCAGGGTGATGACATCGGCATCGGCGTCCAGCACCGTGCGCTCCCTCACCCCCGTCCTGGCAGCCGACGCCGATTGCCAGACAGCCTCGATATCCGTCGTGGCCAGCCGGCCAGCCGGGGCGGCGAAGGACATATCGATAATCCCCACCGGCCGGCTCATGACGCCACCTTGAACTTGAAACCATAGAGCGGCAGGCCCGACTGCTCTGGCCGCCATTTACGGACCACCATTTCCACGGGCTGGTCGGGGGACAGCTCCTCATATTCGGCATCGACGATTTCGGCCATCAGCACCGGTCCCTCCTTCAGGGCGATCATGGCGAAGGGACGGCGCGACCGGCCCCCATGGCCCGCCAGCGGCGAGTGATCCTCCGCCAGACAGACGATCCGACCCTGGCCGGAGAAGGCATGCGGCTCGGGCGTGCCGTCGCATTGCAAGCAGCGGCGGGCAGGCGGGAAGGCATAGGCCTGGCATTGCCGGCAATGGCTGCCCGTCAGGGCATAGCGGGCGGCCCTTGTCCGCCAGGCCCGCGCCGGGCCGGCCACGACAGGGCGGGCAGTGGTCATCTGTGTCATGGTCAGGTTCCTGTCAGCACGGCGACGGCGGAAAGCGCGTTGTTCCCGCCCATCGACTGGGCCACCCCGATCCGGGCGTCGGCGATCTGCCGTTCCCCGGCCTCCCCGCGAAGCTGGGTCGCCGTCTCGCACAGGATGCTGATGCCGGTGGCACCCGTGGGATGGCCCAGGCCGATGCGCCCGCCATCGGTGTTGGTGGGGCAATGGCCGCCGGGTGCGGTCTCCCCCGCCGCGACGGCGCGCGCCGCCTCCCCCCGCGGGAAGATGCCCAGCCCTTCCAAGTGCAGCGATCCCATCACGCTGAAGCAATCATGCACCTGGGCCAGATCGACATCGCCGGCACCGATGCC
This sequence comes from Niveispirillum fermenti, assembly GCF_052474395.1. Taxonomy (NCBI): domain Bacteria; kingdom Pseudomonadati; phylum Pseudomonadota; class Alphaproteobacteria; order Rhodospirillales; family Azospirillaceae; genus Niveispirillum; species Niveispirillum fermenti. Next base: position 988,011 of record NZ_CP156679.1, read on the forward strand.
CGCCGCGCGATAGGCGCGCTGGGCCGCCAGTGCCGTGGGCACCGCCTCGGCGATATCCTCGCCCCCCGGCCAGGCGCCGAACTTGGCCCCCATGGCGTTGGGGCCGGTGGCCGCCGCCACGCCGGCCACGCGGATGGCGCGGCGGTGGCCGGCGGTGGCGCGCGACAACACCAGCGCCGCCGCCCCGTCGCAGCCCCTGGCGCATTCCGCCCGCGTGATGGGCCGGGATGCCCAGCCGGACCCCATGATGTCATCCATGGACAGGGCGGGCCGGCGGTAATCGATGGCATTGGGATTGCGGGCCGCGTACCAGCGGTCCTGCCGCACGAAGGCCGCGACCTGTTCCGGCGTGGCACCATATTTCTGCATGTAGCGGGCATGCATCAGCGCCATGGTGTCGACATAGTCGAACCCGGCCGGCGCCTCGAAATCCTGATCGGGATAGGACAGCAGCGCGTCGGACACGGAATAGACGTCGGACATCTTCTCCACGCCCATCACGATGACATAGTCGCTGCGGCCCGAACGGATCATGTCCACCCCATGCAGGAAGGCCATGGTTCCCCCCGCGCAGGCGCCCACCACCTGGGCATAGGAACCGCCGGTCAGCCCCAGTTCCTCAGCCGCCAGCGGCCCCAGATTTTGCTGTTCGAACGCCTCCGGGCAGGTGACGGACACCAGCCCGCCCCCGATGGCCGCGCGGTCGATGCCGGCATCGGCGATGGCGCGGCTGCCCGCCTCGAAGATCAGATCCCGCCAGCCCTGGTCGGCGCGATAGCCATGTCTGGCCATCCCGACCCCGATGATTGATGCCTCTATGGCCATTGCTGTCACCCTCAATGGTTGAGGTTGGTCGTGTGGCCGGCGGCTCCCGCCTTCATGCCGGCTTTTTCATTTATATGAACGATCGTTTGTGTATATTCTGGAAATGACGTTGTCAAACGCCTTTTTCCCGGCAAGGATCAAAGAAAGGGAGAACCGCCGATGGACGGGTTTCAGGTCGAGCGCGATGTGGTGATGGCGATGCGGGACGGTGTGCGGCTGCGCGCCGATATCTGGCGACCTGTCACCGACCGGCCGGTATCGGCCATCCTGTTCCGCACGCCATACGACCGGCGCGCCTTCAATGCGGATTTCCTGCGGCCGCAGGACACGGCGGCGGCCGGATTCGCGGCCATCGTGCAGGATACGCGCGGCCGCTTCGGTTCCGAAGGCGACTGGAGGCCGCTGATGTGGGAGCAGGAGGGCGACGACGGTCACGACAGCGTGGAATGGATCGCCTGCCAGCCCTGGTGTTCCGGTGCCGTCGGCATGTCGGGCCCGTCATATCTGGGGATCACCCAACTGGTCACGGCGGCCCGACGACCGCCGCACCTGCGGGCCATCGCGCCGGCCATCGCCTCCTTTGCGCAGGGCGAGCAGGTGGAGATGGGCGGCGGCTTCCGCCTGGACCATATCCTGTCCTGGGTGGCGTTCATGGCGCTGGACTGGATGCAGCGCCGGCAGGCATCGGGCGCACCCCTGCCCGAGGACGCCGTCGCCGAGGTGCTGCGCGCCGCCCAGAACCCGCGCGCGCTGATGGATCATCGGCCCTTGCGGGATATCGGGCTGTTCCGGCTACCGGGCTTTCCCATCCGCTTCGACGATCTGGCCAACCCGGCCAATGCTGCCCGCATCCTGCCGGACATCACCGATATACCCACCCTGCATATTGGCGGCTGGTACGATGTCTTCGCGCAGTCGACGGTGGCGATGTTCCGGCAACAACGGGCGCTGGGCCGCGGCGATGCCCATCTGGTCATGGGCTGCTGGAGCCATGGCGGCAATCTGCCTTCCCAGCATGGGGAGGTGAATTTCGGGCTGGCCGCCTCCGGCGCCGGCGCGCGAATCGCCGAACGGCACATCGCCTTTTTCCGCCGCTACCTGGACGGGGCGGATGTGGCGATCCCACCCGTGCGCTATTTCCTGGCCAATGCCGGGGAATGGCGCGATGCGGCGGCCTGGCCGCCCGCTGACACCGTGACGGTCGATATCCCCCTGTCCGGTCCGGGGGAGCATGCCTACCGCTACGACCCGGCCGACCCAACCCCTACGGTCGGCGGCCGCACGCTGGGCCTGGGCGGGCTGGCCATGGGTCCCATCGACCAGCGCCGGCTGAACGGGCGGGGTGACCTGCTGCGCTATGCCACCCCGCCCGTCCCGGCCGACCTGGACCTGATCGGGCCGGTGGAGGCCGCCCTGACCTTCTCCTCCTCTTGCGTCGATACGGACGTTGTCTGCCGGCTGCTGGACATCGCGCCGGACGGAACGACGCTGCCCGTCACGGACGGGACGCTGCGGCTGCGCTATCGCGCAGGGTTCGACCGGGAAGTACCGTTGGTCCCGGACCAGCCTGTCGCCATCACCATTCCCATGGGGGACATCGCCTGGCGGCTGCGGACCGGCCACCGGCTGGGCCTGCAGGTGCAAAGCGCCAACTATCCCCATCTGGACCCGAACCTGAACGACATGTCGCCCCTGGGCACAGGCACGGCTGGCATCGTGGCCGACAACCGGGTGCATGATGGCGACGGGGCCTCCGCCATCCGCGTCACCACGGCCCGCCCACTGCCGTCCCCCCTTACCCTGCGGCCGGAACCGGCGTCAGGCTGACGCGACCCCGGCGCCCACCAGGCGCAGGGCATATTCGGCATAGGCGCGCTCCACCTCCCCGCTGCTGAGCGCGCCGTTGGAACGATACCATTCGGCAACGCGCAGGCACATGTCGCCGATGGCGATGGCGGCGATCTTGGCGGCGGATTCCGTACCGACGGCCGGCAGCACGAAGGTACCGGCGCGCTGCCCGTCCTCGATGACCTCCTCGAAGATCCGGCGCAGGCGGATGCGCTCCGCCCGCATCACGGACAGATGCGGCTCGGGCAGGGAGGTATATTCGGCATTCGCAACCAGGGCGAAAACCTGATGATGCGTATGGAAGCGCACATAGGCCGCCACGATGACCCGCAGGCGATCGGCCGCGCCATCGGATGCGGCCTGCAGCGCGTCCGCCATCATGCGGCCGACCGTCTCGTGCCCCTCCTCCACGATCTCCCGCAGCAGAGCCTCCTTCGTGGCGAAATGATTGTAGAAGGCAGCGGGGGTCAGCCCGCAGGCATCGACGATGGTACGGATGGATGTCGCCTCATAACCGTGCCGGAAGAACAGTTCGGAAGCGATGCGCTTGATCTGCGCGCGCGAATTGTTGCGCCGGCGATCGACCGGGCCGCCATCTTCGGCTTCCCGTGGCGGGGGGGCGGCCCCATTCTGCCGGCGCGATGCTGTCGATCGGGGGGAGGTCGGCGATTTCATCTCGTCTCAGCGATACCGGATCGGTTCAGGGGGACCCGGCAACAGGTCCCAAAAGGCTGATCGGAGCCTGTGGGAACAGGCCCGGACGCCCTGATTCATGGGATGATAGCCGAAGTTGCGCAAGGATTTTCGATATCCGACCACCGGCGTATGCAGACCCGTTGACATATATGCGAACGATCGTTTATGTATTCTGGACAAAATAAATAGCCCGAGGGAGGTCATGGTGAAACAAGCCCGTTATCTGTGCGTGGCGGCCCTGCCGCTGGTCCTGTGCCCCGTTGCGGCGCACGCGCAGGAGGATGTGCTGGCGGAGATCATCGTCACGGCGCGGCGCGTCAACGAACGGCTGCAGGATGTGCCGGTCGCGGTCACCGCGGTCAGCGGAGAGACACTGGACCGCCGGCTCAGCGCCAATATCGCCGACATCCAGTCACAGATTCCCAACGCCACCTTCTATGCGTTCGGCGGATCGAACAACAATGCCTCGGTCTATATCCGCGGCGTCGGGCAAAGCGACCAGTTGTTCATGTTCGATCCCGGCGTGGGCATCTACCTGGATGACGCCTATATCGGCCGGGCCCAGGCCGCGCTGTTCGAGACGGTGGACATCGCCCGTGTGGAGGTGCTGCGCGGCCCACAGGGAACGCTTTATGGCAAGAACACCAGCGGCGGTGCCCTGAAGGTCCACACAAGAGACCCCGACCTGTCGGAGGCCGGCGGCCAGATCACCCTGACCGGCGGGTCGAAATCCCTGTTCTCAGGCAAGGCGTCGCTGGACGTGCCGCTGGTGGAGGATCGTGCCGGCATCCGGGCCAGCATGCTGCGCGTTACCCGCGACGGGTTCGTCGACAACCTGCTGACGGGCAAGGATTTGCAGGACCGCGATTATATCGGCGGTCAGGTGACGGGGCTGGCCGAACTGACTGACAGCCTGACGGCGCGCGTCACCTTCGACATCATGCGTGACCGGTCCACGCCGGCCGCCCCCACGCCGATGGTCGCGGTGGCCTTTCCGCCCAACACCCCACCCTTCACGCCACAGCTTCCGCTCCGCCCCCGTGAGAGCCGGGCCGACACGCCCGTGCGCAATGACCAGGACAGCTACGGCTTCAATGGACAGCTTGCCTGGCGGGGCGACAGCCTGGAGGTGAAGTCGATCACCTCCTACCGCAAGCTGGAGTTCGCGCAGGCGTTCGACTACGACAGTTTCCCCTATCTGCTGATGTCGTCCAACCAGGACCAGGAGACCAGCCAGTTCTCCCAGGAATTCCAGACGAATTTCGAGATCGGACCGGACCTGTCCTTTGTCGGCGGCCTCTACTATTTCAAGGAACATACGCAATCGGTGATCGGCGTGCCCAACACGCTGCCCTATCAGGCCGCACCCGGCTTCTACGTGCCGATCGCCAACAATTACATCCAGACCACGGACCTGGAGAACCGCAGCTATGCCGCCTATCTCAACGCCGTCTGGCAGGCGACGGACAGGCTGTCGATCAGCGGCGGCCTGCGCTTCACGCGCGACAAGAAGGATTACGTGTCCAGTCTGGTCAATGATGTGTTCCCCACGGCCAATTTCGCCTATGATCTGGGTGACGGCTGGTCACGCTGGCTGCCGCGCATCGGCCTCGACTACAAGCTCACGCCCGACCAGATGCTCTATGCCAGCTATGGCACGGGGTTCAAGAGCGGCGGGTTCAACCCGCGCGCGGCGAACGCCGCCGTGGCGACCCCCTACACCCCGGAAACCAGCGAGACCTATGAGCTGGGCTACAAATCCAGCCATCTGGACCGGCGGCTGACCCTGAACACGGCCCTGTTCTACAACCGTTTCAAGGATTACCAGACCAACCTGCTGGCCTTTGTCGGCACGCCGCCCAGCCCGACCTCCTATTTCACCAATGCCGGCCGCTATTCCTCCTGGGGGGCGGAAATGGAATTGACGGGGCGTGTCACCGACGGGTTGACCCTGTCGGGGCAGGTTTCACTGTTCCGTGACAGGTTCGCTTCCTTCACCAACCCGATCATCGGCGATTTCGCGGACAAGACGCTGCCCAACGCTCCGAAATTCACGGCCAGCCTGAACGCGAACTATACGCTGCCGCTGGGCGACGGCCGGGCGCTGGAACTGGATGGCGACGTGGCCTACCGCTCCGCCACCTTCATCAACATCCTGAACAGCCCCCTGCTGCACCGCGACGCCTATACCATCGCCAATGCCCGCCTGGCCTTTTCGATGCGGGACGGGGACATCCAGCTTTTCGCCGGTGTCCGCAACCTGACGGACAAGACCTACATCGTGGATGGCGTGAACTATATCGGCGCCACCTACAATTTCCTGTCCTATTATTATAACGAGCCGCGCACCTTCCAGGCCGGCCTGCGGTACCGGTTCTGACATGGCCGTGGCATCGGAGACCCATCACATCTTCGACACGGGGGATTGCCATATCCATTACTGGATCGGCGGTCCCCCGGATGCCCCTCTGGTCGTCCTCACACCCGGCGCCTTCACGGACCACCGGATGTTCGATGATCAGGTGGCGGCCCTGCAGACCCGCTATCGCACCCTGCGCTGGGACCCGCGCGGCCATGGGCTTTCCCGCCCCTATGGACGGCCGTTCGCGACCGGCCTGGCGGCCGACGACCTGAATTCCCTGCTGGATCATATGGGCGAGGAACAAGTGGCGCTGGTCGGCCAGTCCATCGGCGGCAATGTCAGCCAGGAGATGCTGCGGCGCCATCCGCAGCGATGCTGGGCGGCGGTGCTGCTGGGCTGCACCTGCAGCACCATCGGCCCGACCCGCGCTGAACGGTGGGCCTTGCGCCTGTTCCCCCTGCTGATGCGGCTTTATCCGGTGGCAAAGTTCAAGCAGACATCGATGGAGAAATCCGCCATCAAGCCCGCGGCCCAGCGCCGGCTGCAGGAGATGATCGCCCCGCTCTCCCGCAGCGACATCCTGGCCATCTGCGGCGGCATCGCCGGCGCCGTGCATGACGTGCCCGGATATGCGATCCGGCACCCGATCCTGATCGCCCGTGGGGAGCATGAGGCCCTGGGCAACATCCGTCAGATCATCCCGCGCTGGCTGGCCCGTGATCCCCAAAGCCGTTTCGTCGAGATCCCGGACAGCGGCCATGTCGCCAACTGTGACAACCCGGACGGGTTCAATCAGGTGATGATGGCCTTCCTCGATGCGAACCTGCCGTCGTCATAGGGGGGCTGATCACGTCAGAGCCGACTGACCCGCGCCGGGCGAACGAAATCCTGCGCAAGGCGTCAGCGTATTTTGATGATGTGCAGGGCCTCACCCCACGAGGAACATCGTGGGATACGCATTTCTCAGCGAATGAGCAGACCGTTCATGCAGATATTCCATCGAGTTGGCTCTGATCCGGCCAAGAACGTCTTCCAACCGCATGCAACCATGGAGGAAGGTCAGCCGCGCCAAATTCCTCTCGCGCGGATCGCCACCACAGCATAGCCATGACATGAGGCAACGCCGGTGCCGGCTTGATCCCACAGGGGGGCGGAGCTGGTCATTCCGAGGGACTATCAGGAATTCCGTGCTCGGCTGGGCGGTTTGAAATCAGGCGTTCATCGCCTTTGTGAACCTGTCGCCGAACAGGACGGCCATCTGCGCCTTGGCTGCCGTCCATTCACGTGCGGGCATCTTCCATTCTTTCTCGGCCCTGTTCAAGACCAGGAACAGCAATTTCAGCGCCGCCTCGTCATTGGGGAAATGCCCCCTGGCGCGGACGGCCCGGCGGAGCTTTGAATTCAGGGCCTCGATGGCGTTTGTTGTATAGAGTATGCGCCTGACCTCGCGGGGAAAGGCAAAGAACGGGATGACCTCCTGCCAAGCACGGCGCCAGGCCTTGCCGATAGCCTCATATTTCTGACCTCAGGGGCCTTCCTCGAATTCTGTCAGTGCCGCTTCGGCGGCCTTGTCATCCAGGGCGTCATAGACCTTCTTCAGGGCGGCGGCGACCGGCTTGCGGTCCTTCCAGGAGGCGAACTCCATGCTGTGGCGCAGCAGATGGACGATGCAGGTCTGCACGCTCGTCTCCGGGAAGGCGGCAGCGATGGCCTCGGGAAAGCCCTTCAGCCCGTCGACCACGGCCAGCAGGATGTCCTCCACGCCCCGGTTGTTCAGCTCGTTCAGAACCCGCAGCCAGAATTTCGCCCCCTCGTTCTGCTCAATCCACAGGCCCAGCACCTCCTTGGTGCCGTCCGCCCGCACGCCGATGGCGATGTGGATCGCCTTGTTGCGCACCAGACTTTCGTCCCTGATCTTGACCCGCAGCGCGTCCAGGAAAACCAGGGGATAGACCGCTTCCAGCGGCCGGGTCTGCCAGGCCGCCACCTCATCCAGAACCGCGTCCGTCACCGCTGAGATCAGGTCCGCCGACACCTCGATCCCGTACAGTTCCCGCAGATGGCCGGTAATTTCCCGCGTCGACATGCCCGGCGCGTACATCGAGATGATCTTGTCGTCGAACCCGGGGAACCGGCGCTGATATTTGCCGATCAACTGCGGATCGAAGGTCGAGGCCCGGTCACGCGAGACCGACAGTTCCACTGACCCCGTATCCGTCAGCACCGTCTTGCGGCCGTAGCCGTTGCGGCGGTTGCCGCTCTCGTCGCCGGCAAGATGGTGGTCCATCTCCGCCTTCAACACCCGCTCCGCCAGCGCCTTCTTCAACTGGTCAAGCAGGCCGTTCTGGTCAAAAGCGGCCTTCGCGTCGCCGCCAGCCAGCAACTGGTCCAGAAGAGCGTCGGGGATAATCGGTTCCTTGCGTCGTGCCATTGTGAAGCTCCTTTCGCATCACTATGGCCCAGCCGAGCACGAAATTCCCGATAGTCCCTTGTAGAACGCAGCCCACCCCGCCAGTTGACGGTTTGAACCGCGCCGGGATTGTCGGCGGCAAAAGTTCGTGAGTCATGCTGCCATTTGCTGAATGCTCACGGCGTCATGATAGCGTTGTTCGGCCTCTGCGGGCGGGATATTTCCGATAGGCTCGAGCAGGCGTCGGTTGTTGAACCAGTCGACCCATTCGAGGGTTGCGTATTCCACGGCTTCAAAGGATTTCCACGGTCCTCGCCTGTGAATGACCTCCGCCTTGTAGAGGCCGTTGACGGTTTCGGCCAAGGCATTGTCGTATGAATCGCCGACGCTGCCGACCGACGGTTCGATGCCGGCCAGCCCCAGCCGCTCGGTGTATCGGATGGACAAATATTGGCTGCCCCGGTCCGAATGGTGAACCAGTCCGGATTTCCCCTTCGGTCGGCGCTGGTGCAGGGCCTGCTCCAGGGCATCCAGGACAAAACCGGCGTCGGCCGTCCGGGACACTCGCCAGCCGACGATCCGCCGGGCAAAGGCGTCGATGATGAAAGCCACATAGACGAACCCGCTCCAGGTGGACACATACGTGAAATCAGAAAGCCACAGTTGATCGGGCCTGTCCGCCCGGAATTGCCGGTTCACCCGATCCAGCGGACAGGGTAAGGCCTTGTCGGCAATGGTGGTTTTCACCGGCTTTCCACGGATGGCACCGCGCAGGCCCATCTCCCGCATCAGCCGCGCGACCGTGCAGCGCGCCACCTGGATGCCCTCGCGCTGCAACTGCCGCCACACCTTGCGCACCCCATAGACCTGGAAATTCTCTTCGAACACCCGGCGGATAGCGGCCTTCAAGCCGATATCGCGCTGTGCCCGCGCCGGCAGTTTGGCCCGATCAGCGGCGCGGGCCGCATGCCGACGCACAGTTGACGGGGCGATTGGCAAAACCTCGCAAATCGGCTCGACCCCGTATTCCTGGCGGTGGGCATCGATGAAGCCCAGCATCATTTCTGTCGGCGGTCGAGCTCCGCCATCGCGAAATATGCCGATGCCTTGCGCAGGATCTCATTCGCCTGGCGCAGCTCACGGATCTCCCGCTCCTGCGCCTTCAACTTCTCCAGCACATCCAGCGGAATGCCAGCACGGCTGCCGCTTTCTACCTCGGCTCTCTTGACCCATTCATTCAGCGTGTGCGCCGAACACCCGATCTTGGATGCCACGGATGAAACTGCCGCCCATCGCGACGGATGATCCTTCTCGTGGTCCAGCACCAGCCGAACAGCCCGCTCGCGGACCTCAGCCGAAAATTTGTTCGTTGTCTTGCTCATCGTAGCCCCATCCTCTCAGGAGTTGGAGCCGCCGACAATCCCGGACCGGTTCAGTTACCTGCGGGGTCTATGGCAGGTTGGCCCAGAAACGACGAAAGCCGCTGATCTCTTGCGAGTTCAGCGGCTTGAGCATTGGATGCGGGGGCAGGATTTGCTCTCCATTTGCGACCCACAATTAGGGAGTGCCGAATGCTGAAACTGCTGGCTGCCGAAAACCGCAACGGGCTATTTCGTGTTGCAGCGTAGCTTGTCCGAGACAGCAAACCCAACGCGGGGTCATAGTACCCGGACAGGTGCAACAAATGTCGCGGGGGGTAGCGGCGAATACCGCCTGTGCGGCGTCCAAAGCGCCTTCCCGTTCAGCCACAGCCAACCGGACTAGCGTATCAAGAGGCAAATCTCTGTCCAGCAAAAGCTGATGGCTGACACAATGGCGACATCAGATGCTTCCGTCCTCGGAGACATCCTGACCCGGATCCGCGTCAATCCCAGCCATGAGGCGAAGGCAGCGCAGGAAGATCTCGCGATCGACCGGGGACAGCGGGGCGATGATCTGGCGCTGGGCCTCCTCTACCCTGGGCAGACGCTCGGCCAGGAGGACGCAGCCCCCCTCGGTAATCTTCATCACCCACGCGCGGTTGTCCTGCGGGTCGCGCTCGCGCTCCACCCAGCCGCGTGACACCATGCGCCCGATCATCTCCTTCATCGTGCTCTTATCGATGCCCGTTGCCTCCACCAGGTCGCTCTGGGAGGCACCCTGCTGTTTGGCCAGAGCCACCAGCAGGGCAATTTGCTGGCGCGTAACATCGTCGCCCACGACGCGCACAAAAATCTCGTACGAGCGCTGGTGATTGCGCCGCAACAGATGGCCGGGTGCCTCCAGGAGCGAAAACATCTGCAATCTTCTCCTGAACTCGATCTTGTCCACGTGCTCCTCGTCCGTCCCTGGAGACATGCGCCCGTACCTTACCGGGGCCGGACCGGGAAATCCAACAAGGCGATCATCCGACCCGGAATTCCACCCTGCCCAGCCGGCTGACCACCAGCCGGACATGGTTGCCAACGGACAGGTGCTCCGCCGCCGTCGCCCCGCCGGCCATCACGATGTCGCCGGCCCCCAGCGATTCCCCCGCGTCATGGGCCAGCCGGGCGGCCGCCACCAGCGAGCGCAGCGGGTTGCCCAGGATGGCGGCGGAAGACCCGATCTGCCGGGGCTGACCGTCGATCTCCATGATCATGCCCAGGTTCGACAGGTCGATGGCGGGATCGGCCCAGGGACCGATGACGAAGCCCGACGAGGAACTGTTGTCGGCGATGACGTCGGTCAGGGAGAACTTGAAATTCTCATACCGGCTGTCGATGATCTCAAGCGCCGCCGCCACGCCGCCCACCGCCGCCAGGGCGCCGGCCGGCGTCACGGTGCGCGGCAGGGGCGCCTTCAGCAGGAACGCAATCTCCGGTTCTACCCTCGGGTGGACATAGGCGGAGAAGCGGACGGCCCCGCCATCCTCCACCAGCATGGCGTCGGTCAGCCGGCCCCAGATCATCGCGTCGACACCCATCTGGGCCATCTTGGCGCGGCTGGTGAAGCCCATCTTGATGCCCACGCGGCGCTCGCCGCGGGCATAGCGGCGCGCCATGGACGCTTCCTGCACGCGATAGGCATCCGCCACCGACAGCGTATCGCCCAGTTGCGGCGTGGCGGTGGCGTTGAACATGGCGGCATCCAGCCGCGCGGCGATTTCCATCAGGTCGGACAAGGTCGAACCCCTTTTTGTTCCCGGATTATTCCCAGGTCCCGGTGATCGGAACCGATCACCGGCCTCAATCGCCGGCGCCACCATCCGGTGGCTTGGCTACGCTCCACGAGGCGCGCGGCGGCAGTCGCCGCCGAACCAGGTCCCGATGAGTACCACTCATCAGGACTTGGTATTTTCGGCGAAGGAAACACGGACGGGATCGAACCCCTCGATCCGCGCCTCCACGAAGTCGCCCGGCTCCACCGCCACCATGGGCCCCAGGGCGCCAGCCAGCACCACATCCCCTTCGTTGAGGGGACGGCCCAGGGCCGCCATGCGCCGCGCCAGCCAGGCCAGCGCGTGCAGCGGGTTGCCGAGGCAGGCGGCACCGGCCCCGAAGGAGACCTGATCGCCATTCCTCTCCAGCACCATGCCGCACAGCCGCAGGTCGACCGCCGCCAGCGGCACGGGCCGGGTGCCCAGCACGAACAGGCCGGAAGACGCGTTGTCGGCCACGGTGTCGACGATGCCGATGTCCCAGCTGGCGATGCGGCTGTCCACGATCTCGATCGCCGGCAGCACATGGGCCACGCAGCCGATCAGTTCCGCAGCCGTCAGCCGGGCGGTGTCCACCGGCCGGTCCAGCACGAAGGCGATCTCCGCCTCCACCTTGGGCTGGATCAGCTGGCCTGCCGGTACGACGGCACCATCCTCCACCTCCATGTCGGCGAACAGATGGCCGAAATCCGGCTGGTCCACGCCCAGCTGCCGCTGCACGCTGCGCGCGGTCAGGCCGATCTTGGCCCCCACCACGCGGCGGCCCTGCCGTTCCCACCAGGCGGTGTTGGCCGCCTGGATCGCATAGGCGTCGTCGATGGTGGCGTCGGGAAAGGCCCGGCGCAGCGCCGGCATGGGCGCCCCCGTCTCGTGGCAGCGCCGCAGGGCGGCCGCCTGTTCGTCGCGCGCGACATCGCTCATCGCGCGGTTCAGTTCTGCAATTGCCATTCGGAATCTCCGGCGCACAGGAAGTGCCACATGCGTTCGAACAGGCCGCCGGTCCCCACGGCGCGCTGCGCCGCCTCGTCGGCCGTATAGGGGATGGGCTCCGCCCCGCCGGCGGCAGCCGGCAGCAGCGCGATCTCCAGGCGGGCGGCATCCTCCAGGAAGAAGGCCAGGCAGGCCGCCTCCATCAGCGAGGCGCCGGCGGTGACGGCGCCATTGCCCCGCAGCACGATGGCCCGCCCCGGTCCCAGCATCCCGGCCACGGCCCCGGCGCTGTCATCGTCGCGGACCAGAGCGGTGCCGGGCCACAGGGGCGGACACGGCGAGAAATAGGCGCCCAGCCCGTGCAGGACGCGCGGCGTCCGGCCCAAGGCCGACAGCGCCATCAGGGCCGGCGACTGGAACCGGCAGATGCCGCCGACATCGGGCCGTCGCCGGTAGATGGCACGGTGCATGCGCACCTCCGGCAGCGCGCGGGACGGCAGCGGACCGTCCAGCGGCACCGCCACGCCGGGATCGCCCACCGCCACGCTGCCCAGCGGCTGCGGCGGCGACACCAGGAAATGGCCACCATCGACACGGGCGCTGACATGGCCATAGGCATGGGCCAGCCCGTGCCGCCCCAGCGCCCGCGCGGCCAGCCGCACGGCCAGGGCGTTGTCAGGCGGCATGGGGTGCCGCCTTCTCCCCCGCCTTCACCACCGCGCTGAACTCGCTGATGTCGGGGACGGAGCCCCAGCTGCAGAAGCTGGCCTTGGCCTTGGGGAATTGCCGGGGGACATAGGTCTTCTCGTCCTCCGCCGTGATCAGGCGCACGCCGGTGGAATATTCATAGACCATGCCGTCCGGCCCGTAGAAATACAGGAACCGCGCGCCCGAGGTGGGGTGCCGGCCGGGGCCGAAGGCGATGCGAACATTGTTGTCCCGCAGGAAGTACCAGGAGCGCATGATGTCGTCATGGCTCTCAGTCTGGAAATTGATGTGCTGGACGCCGGCATAGGTGGACGGGAACAGGGCAATCTTATGATGGACCTCGTCGATGCGTAGCAAGGCCGCATCCCCGATCCAGTCGCTGACCTTGGCGCTCATCAGCCTGGTGTAGAATGCCTCGTCCTGGCGCGGGTCGGACGTGCGCAGGCCGACATGGCTGAAATCCGTGATACCGGCATCGCGGGTGGGAAAATAGCGCCGGCCGCTGGCCGCCGGGCGGGCTACCAGGTCGATATTGTTGCCGGTCGGGTCCTGGATGGTGATCAGGCCGCCGACGCGGCGCTGCTCGCGCTCCTCCGACGTACCGTGGCGAACCGTGACGCCAGCCTGCTCGAACATCACGGCGGCGGTTTCCAGCGCCTCCATGCTCTTGACCTCGAACCCCAGCACATGGCCGGAATTCACCCCCTTCGTATAGACAAGGTTGTGGTCGCGGTTGTCCCCGCGCAGATAGGCGCAGGTGGCGTCCCGGTCCACCAGTTCCAGGCCCAGGATGCGCGTGGCGAACTCGACGCTCTCGTCCAGGTCCGACACGCCGATGCGGACATAGCTTATGTCGTGAAGGTCGGCACCCATCTCAAGCCTCCCCGTCCGGGCCGGCACCGGCGCCGGTCTTGGGGCGCTGGAACTTGCGGCTCATATGGCCGGCCCCTTCCTGGTCGCCCATCTCGAAGCCCCAGGAATAGCCACCCTTGGGGTTGGACAGGATCTCCCAGGCATTGTCGTCCAGGTCCCAGAAATAGAAGCAGTAGGTGCCATGCTGGACCACGGGCTTGGTGATCTTGTGCAGGCCCCATTTCTCAGCATTGGCCTTCACCAGTTCCCAGGACCGGTCCACGTCCGCGTCCGTGGGCACGTCCAGGCCATTATGGTTCAGGAACGGCATCTCGCCCTCGGCCTTGCGCGGCCCCTGGACGACTACGATGATCTGGTCCCCGCCCAGGCGCGCCCAGAAGGAGACGTTGGCCATCTGCACCGTCTCGAAGCCTAAGAATTCCTCGAAGAACTGGCGGGTGCGCTTGATGTCCTTGCATTCCAGCGTCGCGTGCGAATAGAAGCGGGTGTTCAGGACCGGTTCCACCTTTTCGCGGCTGGCCTCGGCTATTTCCGTCATTCTCATGTCCTCCCTCGGTTGCGGCCTTATGCCATGTCCCGGCGATCGCAACCGATCCCCGGGCCTCAATCGCCGGTGCCCACATCCGTGGGCTTTGGATACGCGGCCTGTGCCGAGCGGCGGCAGTCGCCGCCGAACCTGATCCCGGTAAATTCCACTCACCGGGATCAGGTATTACAGCCGGATGCAGATATTGGTCGGCTCCGAATAGAAGTTGACGGAATGCACGCCCCCTTCCCGGCCCACGCCCGACAGTTTGGCGCCGCCGAAGGCCGTCCTCAAGTCGCGCAGGAACCAGCTGTTGACCCAGCAGATGCCCACTTCCATGGCGGCCGCCACGCGGTGGCCGCGCGACAGGTTCGTGGTCCAGATGGACGCCGCCAGCCCGTATTCGGTATCGTTGGCCATGCGCACCGCCTCCTCCTCGCTGTCGAAGGGGATGATGGCGGCGCAGGGGCCGAACAACTCCTCCCGGCAGACGCGGGCGTCATGGGCCAGGCCGGTCCACAAGGTGGGCTCCACGAAGAAGCCGCCCGCCGCCTCTCCCGACAGGGCCGGGATGCCGCCGCCGGTCACCACCTGCGCCCCATCCTCCACGGCCATGCGGTAATAGCCTAGCACCTTCTGGCGATGCTCATCGGAGATGAGCGGCCCGAAATCGACACCCGCCTCCTCCGGCAGGCCGGGCTTCAGCGCCTCGGCCCGGGCCTTCATGCCACGCACGAAGGCATCGAACACCGGCCGCTCCACATAAATCCGCTCCGGCGCCAGGCAGATCTGGCCCGTGTTCAGGAAGACCGCCCGCGACAGGCCGGCCACGGCCGCGTCCAGGTCGGCGTCGGCGAAGACGACGGCCGGGTTCTTGCCCCCCAGTTCGAAGGACAGCGCCTTCACCGTGGGGGCCGCCGCGCGCATGATGGCGGCACCGGTGCGCGTCTCCCCCGTAAAGGTGATGGCGCGCACGCCGGGATGGCTGGTCAGGAACTCCCCGGCGCTGTCGGGGCCGAAGCCGTGGATGACGTTGAACACGCCATCGGGCATACCGACCGCGCTCATCACCTCGCCCAGCAGGGTGGTGGTGGACGGCGTCTCCTCCGACGGCTTCACCACCACGGCATTGCCGCAGGCCAGGGCCGGCGCCACCTTCCAGGTCATCAGCAGCAGCGGCAGGTTCCAGGGGGAGATCACACCCACCACACCCAGCGGCCGGCGTACCGCATAGTTTAGCGCCCTGCCCCCGTCCGGGGTGTCCATCTCGAAGCTTTCGGCGGGCAGGTTGGCGATGACATCGGCGAAGACGCGGAAATTGGCAGCACCCCGGGGAATATCCAGGTGATGGGCCAGGCCGTGCGGCTTGCCTGTGTCGGCGATTTCGGCCGCCAGGAAATCGTCGAACCGCTTCTCGATCCCCTCGGCCACGGCGACCAGCATGGAACGCCGCCGCGCCAGCGTCATCCGCCCCCATTCCCCCTCCACCGCCCGGCGCGCGGCGGCCACGGCGGCATCGACGATGGGGCGGTTCGCCTCATAGGCAATTGCATGCACTTTACCGGTCGCGGGATCGACCACATCGAAGGGTCGGCCGCCATCCACGAAGCGGCCGCCGACATAGTTCCGCAAATGCCGGGTCTCACTGGAAAAGGCCATCGAAACATCTTTCCTATGACAGGGCCTATTGGGATGTATACGTCCCATTACGGCGTGACGCAAGCTGAAAGTGTACGCACTTATGAAGGGCGTGATGGGATGGAGGTAATGGGGGCGACTGCCCCTCCCCTTCATCCCGGCGAAGGGCCGGCGGGAGGCCATGGGCACCAGATTTCAGCTTCTCCAACCGTCACCCCGGCGAAGGCCCACACGCGCTAAGTTAAGTGATTGAGCAGACCAATTCCGCTCTTACTACCGTCACCCCGGCGAAGGCCGGGGCCCAGCATAAGGCGCGATCAGCGCCGATATGGGTCATGTTGCGGCTGACGCCGCTCTACGCCTGGACCCCGGCCTTCGCCGGGGTGACGGTGGAGAAAGCCGGGAAGAAGGTGCCCATGCCCCACAGCGGGGTGAAAGGCGCAAGCAGGGAAGCGGGTGCGGCCATGGACGGCACCCGTGGGACGCACAGCCCACCGTCAGGCGCGCGTCAACGCCGCCCGTCGGCCACCGCGACGCCGCGCGCGCCGGCGATGGCGAAATGCAGGCTGTCGCGCAGGCGGGCCGTGTCATATTCCGGCGCCAGCGCCGCCAGCAGTTCCAGCGCCGTGCGCGCCAAGTGTCGCGCCGCCAGCTCGCCGGCCAGCGCCGCATCGCCCTTGGCGATGGCATCGAACAGGCTGCGATGTTCAGCCTCCCCGCGCTGCCACCAGCCGGGCAGATGCGCCCCCTTGTTGGCGGACTGGTAGCGGGCCGACCGCAATTCCAGCCCGGCCAGATCCTCCGTCATGGAGGAACCGGATTCCGACACGATCAGCTGGTGCAGACGGCGGTGCAGCGTGCGCCAGCATTCGAAATCGCGGTGACTCTCCTCGCTCTCCAGCCCGCGGATCGTCTCCTCCAGCCGGACCATCAGCGGCGGCGTCATGCGCCGGGTGGTGATGGCCACGCCCAACGCCTCCAGCAGGACACGCTTCATATAGAGCGCTTCGATATCCTTGGGGTCGAAGCCGACCACCCGACTGCGGTGGTTGGGTTCCCCCACCAGCAGCCCGCCCTCCTGAAGCATGCGCATCGCCTCGCGCACGGGCGTGCGGCTGACATCGAAGACCCGCGCCACCTCCACCTGGGACAGGATGGTACCGGGCTTCACGTCGCCGGACAGAATCAATTCCCGCAAACTTTCATACACTTCCACCGCCGTGCGGCGTTTGTCGGCCTTGTCAATGGGCTGAAAGATGGCGGGTTCGAGTGTCATGATCGGAACGTAACCGGCGGCTCCGCCGACGTCAAGGGCTGGCATCGCCTGCCGTCCGCTCTCCTGGCAGCTACAGAAAAGGACGTATAAGTCTTATTGACAAGAACTCGTCGCGCATCAATAGTGTGTCCACTTTTACCGATCCCCGCGCCCATCGGGCGCCCCGCCCCCCCCAATCCAAGCGGAGCCCTTATGACCAAGGTCCTCGTCCTCTATTATTCCACCTATGGCCACACGGAGACGATGGCCGCCGCCGTCGCGGAAGGGTGCCGCGCGGCCGGCGCCGTCGCCGACCTGCGGCGCGTGGCCGAGACGGTGCCGGACGACATCGCCCGCGGCGCCGGCTTCAAGCTGGAGCAGACGGCGGTCGTCGCCGACATCAACGAGTTGCCGGACTATGACGCCATCATCGTGGGTGCCCCCACCCGCTTCGGCCGCATGCCGGCGCAGATGGCGCAGTTCTGGGACCAGACCGGGGGGCTGTGGATGAAGGGCGCCCTGATCGGCAAGATCGGCGCCGCCTTCACGTCCACCGCCACCCAGCATGGCGGGCAGGAGACGACCCTGTTCTCCATGCTGACCACGCTGCTGCATCACGGCATGCTGATCTCCGGCCTGCCCTATTCCTTCACGGGCCAGATGGGCCTGGAGGCGGTGAAGGGCGGTTCGCCCTATGGCGCCTCCACCATCGCCGACGGCGATGGCAGCCGCCAGCCGGGTGCCGCGGACCTGGATGGCGCCCGCTTCCTGGGGCAGCATGTGGCGACACTTGCCGGCCGCCTGGGCAAATAACACGAAGGGGAGGAAACGAATGGCCGTTTTGAATGTCAGGACGCGCGACGGACAAATTCACCAGGTCGAGGCTGAGGCCGGCGTCAGCATCATGGAGAGCATCCGCGCGTCCGGGATCGACGAGTTGCTGGCGCTGTGCGGCGGCTGCCTGTCCTGCGCCACCTGCCACGTCTTCGTGGACGAGGAATTCGCCGCCCTGCTGCCGGGTCCCGGCGAGGAGGAAAGCGACCTGCTGGAAAGCGCCGACAACCGCAAGGCCAATTCCCGCCTGGCCTGCCAGGTGATGTTCGGCGACGGCATGGACGGCCTGACCGTCACAATCGCGCCGGACAGCTGAGGAGGTGCCGCCATGCCGCTGATCAATGTGCAGATCATCTCCGGGCGCACCGACCGGCAGAAGCGCGACCTGATGCGGGGCCTGGCCCAGGCGGCCATGGACGCGCTGGATGTGCCGGAGAAATCCGTGCGCGTCATCCTGACCGAGGTGCCCGCCACGCATTGGGGCATCGGCCTGACGACCAAGGCCGACTAAGCAGGTTCCTCCAGGCCGGGCCATGTGTGGCCCGGCCTGGAGGAACCTGCCGCTCCCATGGTTTGCAGATTTTCCGAGCCCGCCCATCTGTGGGCGGCGTTCGGAAAATCTGCTTAGCAGGCCCCGGCCTGAACCAGACAATCCATCCAAGGAGGAAGCCCATGTTCACCCTGTCCCATGCCATCGCCGTCAACCCCGAAGGGGCCGAGATCATCCTGACGCAGGAGGAGGTCTGGCGCGGCCTGGAAATGAAGGCCGAGAACGCCCTGCCCTTCGTGCCCGGCATGGCCAAGTGCGAGGTGCTGGAGCGCGGCGAGGGCTGGCTGCTGCGCGAGGTCATCTTCAAGGGACACCAGGTGCAGGAGAAGATCCTGTTCCGCGCGCCGACCCAGGTGCATTTCGAGCGCATGGACGGCGGCGGCTTCATCGAGAACACCATCAGCACGTCGGACAACGGCCTGCTGCTGACCTTCACCTTCGGCCTGGTCTTCCCCGGCTGCCCCGAGGGCTCGCAGGCGGAGCGCGACCATGGCGAGAGCATGAAGGGCGACTATATCGGCGCCGTCGCCGCCACCCTGGCCAAGGTCCGCGCCATGAAGCTGGCCGGCACGCTGTAAGGGGGCGGACCATGACCAACGGGACGTACACCGCGTCGGCACCCGCCGGCGCGGAAGATTGGGTGTCGGCCTTCTTCCGCACGGCGGACGCCTGCGATGCCGACGCACTGGCCGCCTCCTTCGCCGAGCGTATCGACATGCGCTTCGCCAACAATCCCCCCGCCACCACGCGGGAGGAGGCACGCGACGGGCTGCGCGCCTTCCTGACCCACCTGACCGGGATGCGGCACGAGGCGCATGCGCGCTTCACCGATGGTGAGGGGGTCGTGCAACTGGCCACCGTCACCTACATCCTGCCCGGCGGGCGCGAGGTGCCGCTGCCAGTGGCCAGCCATCTGCACCGCAACGAGGCGGCCTTGATCGACCGGCTGTGGATCTATATCGACCTCGCCCCCCTGTTCGCGCACCCGTGAAAACCCAGGGGAATGACATGACGGCCAACAGCATCCGCGGCATCGACCATATCGGCCTGACCGTGCCGGACATCGCCAGCGCCGAACGCTTCCTGATCGACGGGCTGGGGGCGCAGTTCATCTATGAAACGCTGAACCGGACCATGCCGCCCTTCGAGGGGCCGGCCGTGGAACACATGATGCAGGGGCCGCCGGGCCTGCGCATCGCCGTGATCCGCATGTACAGGATGGCCAACGGTCCCGGCATCGAGCTGTTCCAGTACGACCAGGTGGCCGCGCCGCGCCCGGCCCTGCGCGGCTGCGACACGGGCTGGCAGCATGTCGCCCTTTATGTGGACGACATGCAGGCCGCCATCGACCGGGCCGTGGCCGCCGGCGCGGAACTGCTGAACCAGCCCTGGGACCTGATCGCGAACGAAAGCGGGCCCGGCAACCGCTTCTGCTTCCTGAAGGCCCCGTTCGGTGCCCTGATCGAACTGATCACCTTCCCGTCGCCACAACCCTATGAGGGGACGACGGAACTGCGGCGCTGGAAACCGCCCCTGGAGAAAGCATCATGAGCGCCCTGCGTCCCTTCCAGATCCGGATCGCCGATGCAGAACTGGACGATCTGCGCGACCGGCTGCGCCGCACGCGCTGGCCCGGACCGGAAACGGTGACCGACGACAGCCAGGGGCCGAAGCTGGCCGCCCTGCAGGCCCTGCACCTGCACTGGCTGACCCGTTATGACTGGCGCCGGTGCGAGGCCCGTCTGAACGAACTGGAACAGTTCCGGACGGAGATCGACGGCGTCGACATCCATTTCATCCATGTTCGCTCGCCGGACGCGGATGCCACGCCGCTGCTGCTGGCCCATGGCTGGCCGGGATCGGTGCTGGAATTCCTGGACTGCATCGGTCCCCTGACGGACCCTGCCGCCCATGGCGCCGAGGGCGCGCCGGCCTTCCATCTGGTCATCCCGTCCATGCCGGGCTTCGGCTTTTCCGGAAAGCCGGCGGGCACCGGCTGGCATATCGGGCGCATCGCGGCCGCCTACGCCACGCTGATGGCCCGGCTGGGCTATGAGGGCTGGGTCTGCCAGGGCGGCGACCTGGGCAGCGCCGTGGCGGAGGCCATCGGCCACATGCGCCCGCCCGGCTGCCTGGGCATCCACCTGAACATGTCCTTCTTCCAGCCCACGCCGGCCGAGATCGCGGCGGCCGACGCGCAGGAACGGACCTGGTTGGCCCGGGCGCAGCGCTTCTTCGCCGAGCAGTCTGGCTATTTCGAGCATCAGAGCACACGGCCGCAGACCATCGGCTATATGCTGGCCGACAGCCCCGTGGGCCTGGCTGCCCTGATGTACGAGAAGTTCAGCGAGACCAGCGACCATGAGGGCGATGTCACCAAGGTCCTGTCCATGGACCGGATGCTGGACGGGATCATGCTGTACTGGCTGACCAATTCCGGTGTTTCGGCTGCCCGCCTCTATTGGGAACTGCGCCGCGCCATGCCGCCGGCTCCGCCTCCGCCTGTCGAACTGCCTGCGGCCTATAGCGGCTTCGCCGGGGAGACGATCCTGGCTTCCCGCCGCTGGCTGGAGGCACGGTTCACGCGCCTGGCCTATTACGCGACCGTGGCACGCGGCGGGCATTTCGCGGCCTGGGAACAGCCGGGCCTGTTCGTGGCGGAACTGCGCGCCATGCTGCCGCATCTGCGGGCGGCGGCCGGTCGCTAGTACCGTTGGCCCGTGCCCCGCGGCGGACGTTGCCGCCGAACCGGAACCCGATGAGTTCTCCTTATCGGGATACACAATTCCCCATTCCGATCCGGGAGTCCCGCATGGCGGTGCCGAATCTCCTGGACAGTCAAAAACACATGTGGATACACTTTAACAAGTTTCGTCGGGAGGAAAAGCATGGTTGAGAATTGGCGACCCACCGAGGCGTTCGAGGCGCTGGCCGACGGGCGGGACTGGGACGGCAGCCGCGTCTATGCGGACCTGCTGTCGCGCGCGCCCGTGGCCCTGATGGAGGGCAAGGGCGGCGGCAACAACATGTGGGGCATCTTCAGCGCCGCCGAGATCGAGCGGGCGGCCACCGACCATGCCACCTTCAGCAATGTTACCGTGCCGGAGGGCGCGCCGCGCATCCTGCCGCTGATGGTCGATCCGCCGGAACACACGGGCTATCGCCGCGTCATCAACAAGTTCTTCATGCCCGGCCCCATCAAGGCGATGGAAGAGAAGATGCGCCCCGTGGCCGTCGGCCTGATCGACGGGATGATCGCCAGGGGCACGGCCGATTTCTCCCAGGAATACGCCTACCAGATTTCCATGCGCACCCTGTGCAGCTTCCTGCGCGTGAAGGAGGACTGGTCGATCTATAATGACTGGTCGCGCGAGATGGAGGAGGCCACGGGGGCCGGCACCGTGGGGGCCGGCAAGGACCTGCCGCAGGAACTGGTCATGCGGGTCTTCCCCTATATCCAGGGCCTGATCGCCGAACGCCGCGCCAACCCGTCCGACGACGTGATCAGCGGTTTCGTGACGGAGGAGGTGAACGGCCAGAAGCTGGATGACTTCACCATCACCCAGCTGGTCATGGCCATCATCCTGGCCGGCAAGTCGACGGCGGCCAGCGGCATGGGCAACATCGTCCTGCGTCTGGCCCGCGAGCCGGAGATCCAGCAGTTCCTGCGCGAGAATCCCGACCGCATCCCCGACGCGGTGGAGGAAGGGCTGCGCCTGGAATCCCCGCAGCAGGAAATGCCGCGCAAGGCCACCCGCGATGTCGAGGTGGCGGGCGTGACCATCCGCAAGGGGGATTCCGTCTTCCTGAACTATGGGTCGGCCAACTTGGATCCGACCCGCTGGGAGGACCCCGGCAAGTTCATCCTGGACCGCCCGCGCCGCCAGCATTTCGCCTTCGGACGCGGCATGCATACCTGCTTCGGCGCACCATTGGGCCGCATGCAAATGAAGATGACGCTGGAAGAACTGCTGAAGCGCACGAAATCCTTCGAACTGGCCGGCCCGATCCAGCGCCATACCTGGCCGCGCCTGTCGGTGGAGCGGCTGCCCCTGCGCTTCGTCCCCGCCGGCTGAACCATTTGAACCCATGCATGGCGCCTGTCCGACCGTCCCGGCAACGGGGCGGAAGGATGCGTGCGCCCCGAACGAACGAAGTGGATATGCCATGAGCCGCTTTTACCGCCTGGCCGTGATCTCCCATGCCGGGCAACCGCTGGCCGTCGTGGAGCAAGAAGGCAGGCTAGTTCCCGTCGCCGCCATCCTGGGCGAAGCGCCGGGTCCGCTGACCGGCCTGGGCCCGCTGCTGGCAGACTGGCCCCGCTGGTCGGCCGCCATTGAGGCCGCGTTGCCGGCCGCCGATGCCTTCGCTGACGCCATCCAGGCGACGGACGCGAAGTTCCTGCCGCCCGTGGCGGTGCCCGGCAAGCTGGTCTGCATCGGCGCCAACTATCATGATCACATCAACGAGATGCCGATCCCGATGGTGCCGAAATACCCGTTCAGCTTCATCAAGCCGCACAACAACACCCTGCGCGGCTCCGGCGCCCCCGTGAAGGCGCCCCAGGGCGTCGCCATGATGGATTACGAGGCGGAACTGGGCGTGGTCATCGGCGTGGAATGCGCCAACGTGCCCGCCGCCGAGGCCCTGTCCGTCGTTGCCGGCTATCTGAATTTCAACGATGTATCGGCCCGCGACTGGATCGAGAAGCGCCCGCCCATCGGCGTCGACTGGGTGATGCACAAGGGCTTCGACGGTTTCGCGCCCGTCGGCCCCTATCTGGTCCCCGCCCGGTTCGTGCCCGATCCGCAGGACCTGCCCATCCGCCTGTCGGTGAACGGCCAGACGCGGCAGGATTCCTCCACGGCACAGATGGTGTTCGGCGTGGCCCAGTGCATCGAGCACCTGTCGCGGATCATGACGCTCTATCCCGGCGACATCATCGGCACCGGCACGCCGGCCGGCGTCGCCCATGGGCGCAAGGACAAGGCCTATCTGGCGCCCGGCGACATCATCCGGATGGAGATCGGCCCGCTGGGCGAACTGGTGACGCCGGTGATCTGACAGGAGTGCATGCCATGGCCCAGGCCGGTCTTCTCTGGTCGATCAAGCGATCCTTTGCCGCCTATGTGGCGCGGCTGCCCGATGGCCGCCTGAGCCTGGATGACGGTGTCCGGCCGGCCGACGGCGACCAGCTGTACTTTGCCTTGGACGCCGGCGCGCACGATCTGTCCTTCGCGGGCGCCGTACGCTTCACGGGCCATTTCGGCATGCTGTCCGTCACCATCGCGGCACCTTCGCTGCTGCTGGACGCGCCGGAGTTGCGGGGCACGATGCTGGCCGGGCTGGGTGGCGCGGAACGTCGACCGCTGGTGCATTTCCGCTGTCGGTACAGCGACGACGCAATGCGTCTCCTGGCCGGCGACGTCCGTCTGGCAGCCGATGCCGTCGCCCTGTTCGGCGGCACCTATGGCGAGGGCGAGTGCTTCGATGATTTCGAGGTGCTTATGCCCGGTTCCGGCGAGGAGCGTGTTCAATGACCGGCAAAACCATGCCCGTCACGGGGAAGGGGACGGTCACCGGCGTTCCCGACCTGCCGCCCGGCTTCACCGACCTGTTCACCAGCGTCCGGGTGGATAGCGGCCGTCTGTGCCATCACGTCGTCCAGGGCGGCGATGGGCCGCCGCTTTTGATGCTGGCCGGCTGGCCGCAATGCTGGTTCGCCTGGCGCCACCTGATGCCGGCACTGGCTGCGCACCGGCGGCTGGTGGTGGCCGATCCGCGCGGGGTCAACCTTTCCGACAGACCGATGGACGGCTATGACAGCCGCAGCCAGGCGCTGGACATGTTCGCGCTGATGGATGCGCTGGGATATGGAGAATTCGATTTCCTGGGACACGATATCGGCATGTGGACCGGTTTCGCCATGGCCCGGAGCGCGCCGGAGAGGCTGCGCCGTCTGATCGTGGGTGAAGCCATGATACCGGGCGTCTCAGCTTCCCCGCCGCTGCTGCCGGCGGACCGGTTTCCCAGCGACCTGCTATCGCATTTCAATTTCAACCGGCTGCGCGGGGTCAACGAGCTGCTGGTGTCCGGCCGCGAGCATATCTATTTCGGCCATCAGTTCGCCACCAAGGCCGGACGCCCGGACGCCCTGTCCGCTCCGGCAAAGGAATTCTATATCGATCTGCTGCGCGACCCCGATGCCTTGCGTGCCAGTTTCGAATTCTACCGCGCCCTGGATATCAGCATTCCGCAGAACCAGGCGTGGCGGACCGGACCGAAGATCACCATTCCCGTCGCGACCTTCGCCGGGCGCCTGTGCGTGGGCGATGGGGTCGAACTGGAATGGCGCAGCATCGCCGAGGATGTGACTTCGCTGGTCATCGAGGATTGCGGCCACTATCCGGCCGAGGAAAAGCCCGAGGCGCTGCTGGCCTTCGTCGATGCCTTCCTGCGCCAGCCTTGAACATAAAGAGACGGGAGGAAACAGCGTGACACCGCTTCATTGCAACAAGCAGGGCAAGGTCGCCCTGATCACAGGTGCGGCCCAGGGCATCGGCCGCGCCTTCGCGGAGCGCCTGGCCGCCGAGGGCGCTACCGTCGTCGGTGTCGACCGCCAGGACATCCAGGGGTTCGAGACCGCGCTGAAGGATCTCGGCGCCGGCGACGCACACTATGCCCGCGTCGATGTGACGGACGAGGCGGCGGTGGAAGCGCTGGCGGCGCAGGTGCTGGATCGGTTCGGCCGCTGCGACATCCTGATCAACAATGTCGGCTTCACTCCGCGGGAACCGCTGGAACAGATCACGCTAGCGCAATGGCGGCTGGTCATGGCCGTCAATGTGGAAAGCTTCTTCCTGACCTGCCGCGCCTTCGTGCCGGCCATGAAGAGCAATGCCTACGGGCGCATCGTCAATATCTCCTCCGACACGGTCGGGCTGGTGATCGACGGCTTCGCCCATTACATCGCCTCGAAGGGGGCCGTCATCGGGCTGACGCGGGCGCTGGCCAGCGAGTTGGGGGAATGCGGCATCACGGTGAATTCCATCGCGCCGGGCCTGACCAAGACGCCCAACACCTTCTCCATGTTCCCAGACGGCAAGATGTTCGACCTGTCGGCCCAGGCCCAGGCCATCAAGCGTCCCTCCACGCCTGGCGACCTGGTCGGCGCGATGTCCTTCCTGACGTCGGACGATGCCGCCTTCTTGACCGGCCAGACCCTGATCATGAATGGCGGCCAGTTGCGCGCACTGTGATGGCCGTCCAAGTGACGGAAAAGGCAGGGCGTGACCCGACGGGTCACGCCCTGCCTTTTCGATGACATGTCGGATGATGCGGCGGCCCTCACGGGGCCGGTGCGTCCTCCGCCCCGACGGTGAGTGTCAGCAGGTCCCGGCCGACCACGACGGGACCGTCGAAGCCCTTCGACACGCCGGTGCCCAGCGCTTCGGTCTGGACCGGGTCCAGGTCCGGGTTGGCGATGTGGGACAGCACGACCTTCTTCACCCCGGCGTCGCGGGCGATCCGGGCCACGGCGTCGGGCGACAGGTGCTCGCGCTCCATATGCGCGATGATGCCCTTGTCGGCGCCCGGCGGCAGCGACGCAGCCCTGGCGACGAAGCGGGCCATGGCGGGGATGTCGATGATCTCGCTGACCAGTAGGTCGCTTCCCCTGGCTAGGTCCGACACGGCCTTGCCGGGTCCCGTGTCGCCCGTGAAGGTGACGGAACCGAACCGGCTGTCCACGCGATAGGAGAAGGAGAGATGGCGGCCCTGCGGCCCCTCCTTCAGCGCCACCGCGTCGTAATGCGTGTTCTCCACGGCGGTGACCTTGATCTTGTCATCCTGGTAGATCACGCCCGGCAAGGCGTTGACGGCCGCCGCCACCGCCGCCACGGGCGGGGTCTTCGGCGCCTGGGCGCGCAGCGTCTCTGTCGGCCAGGTGGCGAAACCGACGGCACCGTCCGTCATCTCCGCCGTGCCCGGCGGGCCGACCAGCCGCAGGGCGGGCAGGGGCATCCCAGCCATCAGGTAGCTCCACCGGAACATCAACAGGCCGGGAATGCCGGCCGTATGGTCGGTGTGCAGATGGGTGATGAAGACGGCGCGCAGGTCGCCCGTGGTCACACCGGCCTTGGCCAGCTGTCCCACGGTCCCCTCTCCCGCATCGATCAGATACGCGCTGCCATCCACCAGCAGCAGGTTGGCGGGCTGTGCCCGGTCGGGCCGGGCCAGGGGGCCGCCGGCCGTGCCCAGCAGCGTCAGCACCATGGCATTGCGCGAGCGGGCCAGCACCGGGTTCTCCACCGGCGCGGGCTCCTTCACGGCCGGTTCGGTGGCGCGGCCGGATGCCGGGGCCAGAAGGAGGGCCGCGGCCAGGAACAGGTGGGATGATTTCATGATGAGCTTCCGGATCGGTAATATCGGCCATCACGCCGGTGAGGGCTGAGAGGGATGATCTGAGGCCGAACGGATTTCATGGCATGGCTTCGCATGTCTCCCCCATTTTCGGGGGGAGACACGCAGGAGCCATCCTGGGGCAATTCCCATCAGGCCCCAATCGCCTTAGAACTCGAACCCCACGCGGACGCCGATCTCCCGGCCCAGCGAATAGACGCCGGTCTGGGCATCGCCGCTGAACGGCGACAGGGTGGCGAATTCCAGGGTGCGCTTGTCCGTCAGGTTCTTGGCGAACAGTGACAGGGTGGTCGACCCGTTGCCCAGCTTCACGCCGACATGCGCGTCGATCTTGGCATAGGCGCCCTGCCGCTGCAGCGGCTCGTTGTTGGGCGAGGCGTTGTAGCCGGACCGGGCGAACAGGGTGACGCCACCGACCATGTCGGTCTCCGCGCCCACGGGATGGGTGTAATCGACCGACAGCGCCCCCGTCCATTTCGAGCTGAACTGGGTGGGCGCACCGGACAGGCTCTGCACGCAGCCATTGGGCGTGCCATGGACTGCCGCATG
Organism: Niveispirillum fermenti; assembly: GCF_052474395.1. Taxonomy (NCBI): domain Bacteria; kingdom Pseudomonadati; phylum Pseudomonadota; class Alphaproteobacteria; order Rhodospirillales; family Azospirillaceae; genus Niveispirillum; species Niveispirillum fermenti. Next base: position 1,015,614 of record NZ_CP156679.1, read on the forward strand.
CGCCAGCTTCTGCTCCAGCGTGCAGGGCTGCCCTGGATAGTCCAGGTACTTGGCGTCCAGATAGGCGGCGGAGCCGCTGACCCGCATGCCCCGGATCGGGACATAGTTGACGTCAAGCTCCAGGCCCTGCGTCCGCGCCTTGCCGACATTGGTGACGACGAAGCTGACCGTCTCGAACTGCGACGCCTGCAGGTCGGTGAAGGTGGTGCGGAAGGCCACCAGCGAGTAGTCCAGCCGCCGGTCCAGCAAGGTGCCCTTCAGGCCGGCTTCCACGGATTCCGCCCGCTCCGACGCGAACTGCGCGCCGGCCGGGGTGGGACCCGCCGCGTCCCCGGCATAGAAGTAGTCGAAGCCGCCCGCCTTCTGCCCGCGCACATACTTGAGGAACAGGTTGCTGTCGGGGGTCAGCTCGTACTGGATGACGGCCTGGGGCTGGAAGAAGCTGTCATCATATTCCAGGCCGGTGAAGACATGCGGCGGCACGCCGTTGTTGAGTGCCACGAACAGCCCGTCCAGCATGCGGTTGACGGACAGGATATCGGCCCGGCTACCGAAGGTCTTGCCGGGCACGACCATGCCGGGCACCAGGAACTGATCCGCCCGCTTATCGATCCAGCTCTGCCGCGCGCCCAGTTCCAGGCTGAACCGGTCGGTGAAGTGGTAGGTGACGTCAGCGAACAGGGAATAGCTGTTGGTGGTCTGGTCGAGATTGTTGTTCAGCGAGAAGGCGCTGAGCCCGCCGAACCCGTTCATGTTAAAATCGATGGCCGACCAGACGTCGAACGTATCGCGCTGGTAATAACCGCCGGCCGTCACATCCAGCTTGTCGAAGCTGCCCGTGTAGCGCAGTTCCTCGCTGAACTGCTTGTACCGGTAGGTCAGGAAGGCGTTCAGGACGGGCACGGGCGAGGCCGACGGCAGGGACTGCGCGAAATCCAGCGTCCGGAAGGCCGTGGTGGAATCCAGCGAGCCCTTGCCCAGGTCGTAGCTGATATCCGCCTGGTAGGTCTGGTTCTCCAGGCCGACGAAGGCCTTCTGGAAGAAGGGTGCCCCCTCCGACGTGATCGCCGTGCGGCCGTCGAACCGGGCATCGTCGAACATCAGGACCCGGCCGAAGGTCGGATGCGGGAAGATCGGCTGGCTGATGGCCTCGGCCCCCACCCCGCGCTCCTTCACGCGGCCATATTCGGCCTTCAGCGAGACCGTGAGATCGTCGGTGAGGTCAGCCTGGAGGATGCCGCGCAGGCCGTGGTTGCGCAGTTGCGGTTCGTCCCGGTCGGTCAGTAGGTTGTAGGTCGGGCCGTTGTCGCGGTTCTGGAAGAAGCCGGACAGGCGCAGGCCGACATCGGGCGTCAGCGGGATGGTGACGCCGCCCTGCGCCGTCACTTCGTCATGGTAGCCCTCGTAGCTGACGGAACCGTCGGCCGCGAAATCCGCACCGGGCTTGCGCGTGGTGATGTTCAGCGCGCCGGCCGTGGCGCTGTTGCCATACAGCAGGACCTGCGGCCCCTTCAGCACCTCCACTCGCTCCACATCGAACATGGGCAGGCGGATATCCTGGTCGCGGCCATAGGACACGTTGTCGATGAACTTGCCCACCGCCTGATCGAAGGAGATGTTGTTGCCCGAGCCGAAGCCACGGATCAGCGCGAAAGGCAGATTGGAGCCCGTGGAGACCGTGAAGTTCGGCACGCGCGAACTGAGGTCCACGACCTGATTGATCTTGGCCTCGGTCAGCAGGTCGCCGCCCAGCGCGGTAATCGACACGGGCACGTCGCGCAGGTTTTCCGTGCGCTTGCGCGCGGTGACGACAATGGGCTCAAGCTCCAGTTCGCCGGCCAGGGCGCTGCCCGCGCTGTCAACTCCGGCGGGCGCCTCCTGGGCCTGGACAGGGGCGATGGCGATGGCCGTCCCCAATAGCAGGCAATGGCGGAACCTCTTCATGCTCATATCCTCCCCTAGATCTTCATGTGTTATTGCTTGGAAGCCGGTTACCCGGAATTGAGACTTATACGTCCTATCAGCGCGCACTTTTGAGGTGAGTCCTGGCATCTAGCGCATCAGTGTATCCATATTACCGGAACCGACCAGACAAGACCTCATTTCGTTCTCGCGATTCAAAGACCATAGGCATACAGCCGCACTCAACCCAGCAAAGTCATAGTGTATCCAGTTTTGCAGGTCAAGTCCAAGCTGGAACGCTGGTCAGGCGACCTGCGCCGGTGCGGCCGCCAGTTGCTTCAGCGGGATGCCGGGATCGGCGAGAAGGGCTGGCGACGCCAGGGACTGCCCGACGACCAGGGCCTTGCCCTGGACATAGTCCCTTGTGGCGTTGACGCAATCCAGAGCGATGACCCTGCCCTGCCGCAGGTAAATCAGCGTGAAACCACCCGTGGCCGGATCACCGCGCAAGACGGTGGCGTCATGCCCGGCAGACAGGCCGACGGTCTGTAATTTCAGATCGTACTGGTTGGACCAGAACCAGGGCACGGACCGGTAGCAGGCGTCGCCACCCGTCAGCACCCTGGCCACCACGGCCGCCTGGTCGTTGGCATTCTGCACAGATTCCACACGGATCCAGGCGCCATCAGCGAAGGGGTTCGCATGCAGCGCGCAATCGCCGATGGCAAAGATGTCGGGCAGGCTGGTGCGACATTGAGCGTCGACCTCCACCCCATTGCCCCCGCGCGCGCCGGCCGCGATCAGCGGGGCCACTGCCGGCACGATGCCGATGCCGGCCACCACCATGTCGCAGGCAATGCGTGAACCATCGGCCAGACGCACGCCGGTCACCCGCCCTTCCCCGCCTTCCAGTTCTGACAGGACGGCGTTCAGGCGGAGATCGACGCCGTGGGCCCGATGCTGGGCCTCGAAGAACCGGGACAGCGCCTCTCCCGCGACGCGGGCCAGGACGCGGTCCTGCGCCTCCAGCACTGTGACGCGCTTGCCCCGCTTCACCAGCACGGCGGCGGCCTCCAGCCCGATATAACCGCCACCTACGATGACAACCCGGTCCACGCCGGGCAGTTCGGCTTGCAGGCGGTCGATATCGGCGCGCGTACGGATGGTATGGATACCGCCCAGCTCATGCCCCGGACAGGAAAGCCGGCGGGGAGCGCCACCGGCCGCCCAGACCAGGCGGCCATAGCCGACCGCCTCGCCATCATCCAGGGTCAGCGCGCGGCCGACCGGATCGACGGCGGCCACCCGCCGGCCCAGCAGCATGTCGACCGAGCGTTCCCGCCAGAATCCGGCGGGGCGGATCAAGATGCGCTCGAACCCCTTCTCGCCGGAAAGATACTCCTTCGACAACGGTGGTCTTTCATAAGGGAGTTCGCGTTCATCCCCGATGATCGCAACGCTCTCCCCGAACCCGTTCTGGCGCAACAGGGCTGCGGTCTGCGCCCCGCCATGCCCGGCGCCCACGATTACGACATCAAAACTCTTCATCGATATGCCCCTCCGGGCCTGCGGTTTGAGAGCCAGCGGCACACCATCCGGATGTCATTTCCGGCCGCGCCCGCAGCTCCAATAATGTATCCACATCTGGTGTGACGCAATATCATTATCCAGAACACATCAGCTTCCCTAAAGGCAGAATGAGCATACATCTATCTGATAAAAAACAAAATTTCTCAAAATTCCGGCAGGTTTCATGGCCGGATCATAACTCAACCCCTGGAACCAGATTGACGTTCACGTATCAACCATGACATAAGTGCATCCAATATAGGGCTCATGCCGTTGTGACGGCGCCCCCTGCCCCCATGGAGATGCCAATGCGACCAGTGACGGGCCGGCTAGCCGGGAAAACCTGTATCATCACGGGCTCCGGCGGCAGCATCGGACGCGCCTCCTGCCTGCGCTTCGCGGCGGAAGGCGCCAACGTGGTGGGGTGTGACATCGACCCGCAAGGCGCGGAGGAGACCCTGCGGCAGGTGCAGGCGCAAGGCGGCAGCATGATTTCCGTCAGCCCGGCCGATCTGATGCGCGCAGAGGATTGCGAGCGCGTCGTCACCGCCGCAATCGGGCATCACGGCGGCATCGACGTCCTGTTCAACAATGGCGCCATGGCCTATTTCGCCTGGATCGAGGAGATGGACGACGCCACATGGGCGCGAACCATCAACCAGGAACTGGACCTTGTGTTCCGCATGACACGCGCCGCCTGGCCGGCTCTGAAGAAGCGCGGTGGCGCCATCGTCAACAACGCTTCTATGTCGGCCTGGGTAGGGATTGAGCGGCTGCCGGGGCTGGCGCACTGCGCGGCCAAGGGCGGAGTGCTGGCCATGACCCGGCAACTGGCGATGGAAGGCCGCCACCATGGCATCCGCGTCAACAGCCTGTCGCCAGGCACCATCGAGACGACGCAGACGCGCATGATCAAGGAAGATCCCGACTGGTCGCGCGTGCAGTTGGGTCGCGCCATGCTGAACCGGATGGGCCAGCCGGAGGAGGTGGCCAGCGTGGCCGCCTTCCTGGCCAGCGAGGATGCCAGTTACGTGACCGGGGCCGACATCGCCGTGGATGGCGGCGTGCGGGCCTGGTGACCGAATTTCAAAAAGCAACGACAAGGAGGAACGATATGACCAGGGATGAGATGGTCGTGAACCTGTGGGAACGCGAAGCGGTTAAGAAGGTGATGCTGCGGTTCGGCCGCGCCTTGGACACGGGCGACTGGGCTGCCTACCGGTCCTGCTTTACCGACCCCATCACCGTCGATTTCCAGCGCCTCACCGGTCAGCCCATCGTGCAAGTCGACCCGGACCTGTTTACGCTGTTCGCCAGCCAAATCCTGGCCCCCGTCCGGCGCCACCACAGCTACTCCAACTGGGACATCAATGTGGAGGGCGACCATGCAGACGCGCTGGTCTACATGACCTCTCGCCACTGGAGGCAGACCGATTTCGGTGCCTCCGAAAATGCGCAATATGGCTGGTACGAGGTCCGGTTCATCAAACAGGGAAACGACTGGCTGATCACCCGCCTGAAACATGATTTCCAGTGGATCGGCGGCAACGCATCCCTGTTCGACCTGAATGATCCCTCGTTGATTGATACAATGGGGAAGCTCTTCAATGAGGATACTATACTCGCAGGGGCTACCACCTGAGACCAGACCCTGGTGATTGGACCTCACCGGGGTCTGGTTCGGCGTGGCTGTAACCTCGCATCTCGTGGCGCGTAGCCCAGTCGGACTCGGCTGCTGGTCGATGCAATTTGGGCGCGATGACAGGAAGAATTGCAGTCACACTTTATACGCCCAGGGACTATCACCTTCCGCATTTCGAACGCCTCGATGCAGTTGCACGCCAGCAGGTCGCGGGCGTGGGCAGGTCGCTTAACATCACCCCGCAACGAGCCAGAACCTCCGTTCGCAAAATCAACCCGATGTCCCATTTGTTTCAACGACGGACAGAATCACGCCAGCGTCACCGCCTGCAACCCATTTCCTATCTCATTGAACCAGTTCAATACCCTCCCGGACAGACACTTAGATAGGAAGATAATGATCGACCTCCGCCATCTGCGTGCAGCTGTCGCTGCCATGGAGCAACGAGGTCTTCGTCGCGCAGCAGAGACTTTGAGTGTCCAGCAATCCACTCTGAGCCGGTCGATCCAGGAATTGGAGAGCCACCTGGGCATCACCTTGTTCGAACGTTCGAACAAGGGTGTCAGGCCGACGCCGATGGGGCTGACCTTTCTGCGCGCCGCCGCGCAGGTGTTGCGGAACATAACGGAAATCATTGATGCAGCCCGCAAGGTCGGCAAGGGCCAAGCTGGCCGTCTGACCGCCGGGCTCTGCACCTCCTTCGCGAGCAGCCCACTGCGGCCGATACTGCAAGAATTCCTTCTGCGCTTTCCAGACGTGGAGCTGGGCATCAAGGAGGGCAGCCGCCGTCAATTGCTGGAAGGACTGGCGATCTACGAAATCGATATCGCATTTCTGCTTGGGCAGGCGCCAGTGGACGATTGCAGCCTGCTACCCCTGTGGACCGAGCAGATTGTAGCGGCACTGCCCGAACAGCACCTGCTTGCCGGACGTTCACAGCTTTCCTGGCCGGACCTGAAAGGCGAAACTATTCAGATCAGCCGCCGCGATCCCGGCCCCGAATTGCTGGACCTCCTGAAAAGCAAGGTTGTCTCTCCCGGCGATGCTTTGGGTATCTGTCAGCAAGATGTCAGCCTTGAAAGCCTGCTGACGCTCGTCGGCATGGGGAGAGGCGTCACGCTGCTGACGGAAGCCTATGCCGGCTTGCAGGTGCCTGGCGTGGTCTACCGGGAGCTCCATGATGGTACCAGTCCGACACTTGTTCGCAGCAGCGCCTATTGGAACGAGGCCAATGACAACCCGGTCCGCAAGCGCTTCCTGACGCTGCTCAAGGAACGGTATCCGCCCTGGAAGCCGAATGGCGGTTGATCCCATTCGCGATCAGGGGCTCCAGCACAAGGTCACGGGTCACCATCACCTTGACCGGAAAGCCCGGCCGGATGGTCAGTGTGGGCTGGATGGAGAGCTGGCGGCGGACAATTTCCTGGCCGGTCTGGCTGACGGTGTCCTGGCCGCCCCTGCGCAAGGCGTGGATGAGCGCGCTTTCCTCATCATCCACGCCGGCATCGGCGCCGATGCCCAGCAGGGTGGACAGCAGCGCCGCCTTGAACAGTCCGCCCCAATGATAATCGGTGTCATCCTCCAATCCGGCCTGCCCCTGCGGATCGGTGCCGGGAAGCCCTTCCAGCAGAAGCGACCGGCCATCCGGCAGGATCAGGCGCGTCCAGGCCAGCAGCAGCCGGCTCTGGCCGAAGGCAACCTGGCTGTCATAGCGCCCGACCAGCCGTGCCCCCTGGGGAATGAGGAGATGGCGGCCTGTCAGACTATCATGGACGTTTTCGGTCACCTGGGCGGTGACCTGTCCCGGCAGGTCGGACCGGATGCCAGTGACAAGGGCCGCCGGAATGATGGCGCCAGCCTGGAGCAGGTATGGCGATGGGGGATCGGCCAGACGTTCGCGGCTGACAACCTGCTGGTCGACCGGCGCGTCGAGGAAGGCCTGCTGCCGATCCGGTGCCAGCGTCGGCGCTGCGCTGCCGCCATCGGAAATGGCTGATGCAGTCTGCTCCGGCCTCGTGGTCTCTTGGGACCGACTGTTGCCGCCGACAAACAGGCGGCTCATCCGGGCCGCCTCCTGTTCCTGGATCAGCGGCTGCTGTCGCGGATCGGGCAGAGGCATCGCCGATGCTGCGTCCGCCGACGCGCCCTGTTGCAAGGCGAGCAGCGGCCGGCCCAGGTCGCCCGGCAGCGGCGGACCCAGCTTGGGGACGTCACCATAATCACGCGGCAGACCCGCGATGCCGTCCGCCGTCGCGTGACTGTCGATATTGTGCCGGTTCGGCAGGATCTCCTGACGCCGCTCGCGCAGCGTCATGACCAGGATGGCGCCCAGTGTGAGCCCTGCCACCAGGGCCGCCAGCAACACCACCCGGCGCGACAGGCGGACAACGCGCGGCGGATCCGGCCGCAGCCGTAGGTCCACGGGCTCCATCGGTGCCGCCCCGCTCATGACGGCCGCTTCCCGTCTCTGCGGGCGATGCGGACCACCTGCTGCGGTTCCGTCCCCAGCCGCAGTTCCGCCGCCGCAAACAGCCGGTCGATGATCATGTGCCGGCCCCGCACCCGGTAGTTCACCAGTTCGCCCTGTCCCTCCGGTCCGATGACCAGCAGCGGCGGCATCTCGCCCTGGGCGATGCCGGCGGGGAATTCGATGAAGACCTGCCGGCCATCATCATAGGCGCGCAGCGGCCGCCAGGGCGGTTCGTCGCCATCAATGACGTAACGGAAATTCAACGCCGTCACGTCGATGCCGCTGGCGACGGGATCAGCCGCCTCGGCAACCTCGTTGCGGCGGCGGAGCACGATAAGCTGGTCCTGCGGATAGAGCCAGGAGACCGAGGCCATGTAGGTCTCCTCCGTCGAGCGCAGTTCGAGATGGTAGGTGCGGCGGTCGGTGTTGATGACAAGGTTGGTGACCAGGCCGGGTCGGGTCGGCTTGACCAGGACATGGATACGCCTGGCCGCGCCGCTGCCGCTCTCGGTGTCGCCGATGATCCAGCGCACGGTGTCGCCGGCCGCCACCGGACCGCTGCCGACCAGGCGCTCGCCTTCCTGGAGAGCGATGTCCGTCACCTGCCCCGGGGCGGCGTAGAGCTGGTAGAGGGCGCCCTCGCTATAGGGATAGACCTGCATGGCGTTGATGTAGCCGTCCCGCACCGGCTCTATCCTGGCCGCGGCATTGGCCAGCGCCACCCGGCTGGCGGGATCGGGCAGCTCGGCGGTCACCGGCGCCGGCTTCAACTGCCCGGGCAGCGGCAAGGGCGTCGGCACCTCGACCAGTTCGACGGGCCGGGACGGTTCTGCCATTGGCGCGGCCGGAACGGCATCGTCATAGGCGATGACGGGGGGCCGGCGCGGCGGCGCGGTGCAACCTGCCAGGGCCGTTGCCAGCAGCAGGCAGCCCGCCAGGGGAAGTGTCGGCGGCATCATGGTGCAAGCTCCTTCGACCAGCTGAAGGCGGTGACATAGATGCCCAGCGGGTTCCGGCGCAGCCGGTCGGCATCGCGGGAGGGCTGGATCGTGATGGTGAGGATGGCGGTCCAGCGCTCCGTGGCCGCCAGGGCACCGTCGCGGTAATGGCGCTCGGTCCAGGCGACGCGGAAACTTTCGTCCGACGCGCGCAGCACGCTGGCGATGTCCACGGCGGCCTGCTGAGTGCCGACACGGCCGAACGGGTCGTCGGCGCGGGCATGGTCGTTGAGGGCGGCGGCCCCCCGGTCACTGGTGAACTCATAGGCGCGCAGCCAGTTCTGCCGCAGCACCACGGGATCGGCCGGCAGCGATCGCACCTGCTCGATGAAGCGGGCCAAGTGCCAGGCGACCTGGGCGTCGGTGGGACTATAGTCGGCGACGGCCGGTCCCACGGCCTGGGCGGCACCCTGGCCATCCACCTGCACCACCCAGGGGATGATGGTGCCGCGCGAGACCTGCCAGACAAGCGCGCCAGCCAGCCCCATGGCGAGGCCCAGGCAGCCGAAGGCCATCAGCCGCCAGTTGCGGGCCTGCACGCGGGCGGCGCCGATGCGCTCGTCCCAGGCCTGGGCCGCCCGTTGATAGGGCGTCTCGGGCTGTGGGGTACGGCCGTAATGCGCACTGGCACGGCGGAACGGGTTCATCATTTGTCATCCTGCTGGAGGGGAACCGAGGCCGAGCCGCCGCCGCCATCACCGGAAGCGACGCTGTGCGCAGCCAGGGCCGCTCCATGCGCCATGGTCTGCCGGCGCTTCATGGCCTGTGCCCAGGCCGGTGGGCCGGGTTCGGTAGTTGCAAACGCTGGGGATGGCGCCGGAGCAGTGCCACTGCCGGCCCGATAGCTGTCCCGCATGGCCGCACCGGCCCTGGTCGCCGCCTGGCGCAACGGTGATGTGGAAGCGGCGGCACCGGCCTTGCCACCCTGCCGGTAGGCAGTCTGGGCGCCCCCGGCGAGACGGGCGCCGCCCTGGGCCATGGCACCGACGGCGCGGCCGGCACCCGCCATGGCCGCCAGCCCGGCGCCCATGACAGCGGCAGCCCCCAGGCCACCGGCGGCCAGACCGGTGCCGACGGCAGCCCCGGCCCCGAGCTGCGGCGCCCCGGATACCAGGCCGGTGGCGATACCGGGCCCGAAGATGCCCAGCCCGAACAGAGACAGGGCGGCCAGCACCATGGACATGGCCTCGCCGATGGTCGGCTGCCGGCCGGCGAAATCGACGGCGAATTCCCCGAACAGGCCGGAGCCGATGCCGACGATGACGGCCAGGACCAGCACTTTGACGCCACAGGCGACGATGTTGCCCAGCACCTTCTCCGCCAGGAAGGCGGTACGACCGAACAGCGCGAAGGGGATCAGCACGAATCCTGCCAGCGTCGTCAGCTTGAACTCGATCAGCGTCACGAAGAGCTGGATGGCCAGCAGGAAGAACGCCGCCACCACCAGCAGCCAGGCCAGCATCAGCACGATGATCAGCACGAAATTCTCGAAGAAGCTGCCGAAGCCCATCAGCGCCTCGGCCCCGTCCAGCAGCGGCTGCGCCGCCGTCAGCCCGGCATCGGCCAGCCTTCCCGGTTGCAGGAAGCCGGCCGCGTCCAGGGTCGAGCCGCCGGCCTTCAGGCCCAGGCCCGTGAAGCTGTCGAACAGAATGCGGGCCAGCTGGTTGAAATTGCCGATGAGAAAGGCGAAGAAGCCGATGGAAAGCGTCTTGCGCACCAGCCGGTGCAGGATGTCCTCGTCTGCCCCCCAGGCCCAGAACAGCCCTGCCAGGGTCAGATCGAGGACGATCAGCGCCGAGCTGAGATAGGCGACCTCCCCGCCCAGCAGGCCGAAGCCGCTGTCGATATAGCGGGTGAAGACGGCCAGGAAATGGTCGATGATGCCGGTATTGTTCATGGCGCATCCCCCCGGCCCATGAACTGCCGCCGCATCTCCGCCCAGGTGCCCCGGCAACCCTCATCCTCTGCCGCCGCCAGCCCCAATTCACGGCAGCGCCGCAACTCGGCATGCAGGGCCGCGACCTCCGGTGCCACGAGCGTTGCTGTCGGTGGCGGCGGTTCCGGCCGCCGGGCCAGCAGGCCTGCCCCGACCGCGCCCAGCATCAGCAGGGCCGTGTACAGGCAGAGCAAGGCGACGATCCTGGTCCCGCGCATCCTGGCCTCCCTCATTCGGTGAACATGCGGACGGGCTGGGGCTGATAGGGTTCGATCTGCCGGAAGCGCCGATACTGTTCCCGTGCCTGGAGCGCGTCGCTCGCCAGCCGGGCCTGCGCCAGGGCGTCGGCCCGCGCATTGGCCGCCAGCAGGGCCGTGAGGTCGGCCAGCTGCTGCGACTGCACGGCCAGCAGCTGGTTACCAGCCTGCGCCGCCTGCAGGCCGCCGACGGCCGACTGGCTGGCATCGACCAAGGTGCTGGTGCGGGCCTGCACGGTCGCCAGGTTCTCCACGGCACCGGCCCCGACAGTCAGGGACTGGCGGTATCCGGTCAGCGACAGGTCCCAGCGGTGGCGGGCATCGGCCAGCAGCCGCGCATCCGGCAGGGCCGGATCAATGCGGTCGGGATAGGCCTCATTGAATTGCCGCTCCAGCGTCTCGACATTGTAGGTGATGCCGTTGGCCCGGTGCAGCAGCCCCTGGATGCGGGCGAAGGTGCCGTCGATGTCGGTTTGCAGCGACAGCGGCAGGCCGGCCAGATGCCGGGACTGGTTCAGCAGCATCTGCGCCTGGTTGCGAAGGGAAGCCACCTGGTTATGGATCTGTTCCAGGGCGCGGGCCGCCTGCAACAGGTTCTGGGCATGGTTGCTGGGGTCGTAGACGGTGAGGCCGGATGCCTCCGCGCCCAGCGCCAGCGAGACGGCAGCGGCGGCCAGCCAGCGGTGACAAGCTCTCATGATGCATCCTCCCCATCGGCCAGCAGGTCGGCGGCCCAGTCGAGGCCGCGCCGGCGTAGCCAGGCCGCGGCGAAACCGGCCTTGTCCTGGCGGGCCAGCGTCTCGGTGATGGCCGCATGGTCGGTCCTGGAGGAGACGGCCGTGAAGGCCAGGGCCACCTCGCCCAGCGCCAGCTCGAACAGCCGGTTGCCCTGGGGCGACTGGCAGTAATAGTCGCGCTTGGGCGTGGCCGCGGCGATGATGCCGACCTGCCGGGTGTTCAGCCCGAAACGGCGATAGATGCCGGCGATCTGTGGCTCCAGTGCCCGCTCGTTGGGCAGGAACAGCCGCGTCGGGCAGCTCTCGATCAGCACCGGCGCGATGGGGCTGCGCTCGATATCGGCCAGGGACTGCGTGGCGAAGATCACGGCGGCGTTCTTCTTGCGCAGGGTCTTCAGCCATTCGCGCAGCTGGCGGGCGAAGCCCTCCTCCTCCAGCACCAGCCAGCCCTCGTCGATGATCAGCAAGGTCGGACGCCCGTCCAGCCGGGCCTCGATGCGGTGGAACAGATAGGTCAGCACCGGCAGGGCGGCGGCCGTGCCGATCAACCCCTCGGTCTCGAAGGCCTGGACATCCGAAGCACCCAGACGCTCGGCCTCGGCATCCAGCAGCCGGCCATGAGCACCGCCCAGACAATAGGGCCGCAGCGCCTGCTTCAGCGGTGCCGCTTGCAGCAGCGCCGCCAGCCCGGTCAGGGTCCGCTGTGCCGGCGGCGCCGAGGCCAGCGAAGCCAGGGCCGACCAGACGTGCTCGCGCGCGGCCGGATCGACTTTGATGCCCTCCTGACGCAGGATCTGCTCGATCCAGCCGGCGGCCCAGGCCCGCTCCACTGCCTGTTGATTTCCACGCGGGATTGACCCGGGATGGCGGCTTATTTCCATTGAGAATTGACCCATGTGACCGTTCCCCCTTCGCGATGAGCGACGGGGGGCACTGGAGTGATCGACATGGGACTTTTGAATGTCATCCGCCGTTTGGCCTTGCGTGAGAAGGTTGCAATCCGGGAGATTGCGCGTCGGACCGGCCTGTCGCGGAATACCATCAAGAAGTATTTGAACGCGGGGACGATCGAGCCGAAGTTCTCGACACCAGAACGTCCCAGCAAGCTGGACCCGTTCGCCGACAAGTTGGCAGGCTGGCTCAAGGCCGAGGCCTCCAAATCGCGCAAGCAGCGCCGAACCTTGAAACATATGCACGCCGATCTGATCGCGCTGGGGTTCACCGGTTCTTATAACCGTGTTGCGGCCTTTGCCCGTGAATGGCGCGCAGCGCGGCAACGCGAGCAACAGACAACAGGACGCGGCGTTTTCGTTCCGCTGAGTTTTCGCCCCGGCGAGGCCTTCCAGTTCGACTGGAGCGAGGATTACGCCGTGCTGGGCGGTCATCGTACCAAATTGCAGGTGGCGCATATCAAACTGGCGTACAGCCGGGCATTTTTGGTCCGCGCATATCTGCTGCAAACCCATGAAATGCTGTTCGACGCCCATTGGCACGGCTTCCGCGTCTTCGGCGGCGTGCCGGGGCGCGGCATCTACGACAATATGCGCACGGCGGTTGACCGCGTCGGGCGTGGCAAGGAGCGCCAGGTCAATTTGCGATTTCTGGCCATGGCCAACCACTATGTCTTCGAGCCGTCGTTCTGTAACCCGGCGTCTGGCTGGGAGAAAGGGCAGGTCGAGAAAAATGTGCAGGACGCACGGCCACGGCTATGGCAGCCGATGCCGGATTTCCCCAACCTTGCCGTGCTGAACGCTTGGCTGGAACAACGCTGTCTGGCCCTGTGGCGGGAGATTCCGCATGGCCATCTCGCCGGTACCCTTGCCGATATCTGGGCAGAGGAACGGTCCGCGCTGATGCCCGTGCCGCTCCCGTTTGACGGGTTCATTGAGCAGAGCAAGCGGGTCTCACCAACCTGCCTGATCAGCTTCGAGCGCAACCGCTACAGCGTGCCGGCCTCGTTCGCGAACCGGCCCGTCAGCCTGCGGGTCTATCCGGATCGGCTCGTTGTCGCGGCCGAGGGAAAGATCCTGTGTGAACCGGTCCGGGATTGTCGGCGGCTCCAACTCCTGAGAGGATGGGGCTACGATGAGCAAGACAACGAACAAATTTTCGGCTGAGGTCCGCGAGCGGGCTGTTCGGCTGGTGCTGGACCACGAGAAGGATCATCCGTCGCGATGGGCGGCAGTTTCATCCGTGGCATCCAAGATCGGGTGTTCGGCGCACACGCTGAATGAATGGGTCAAGAGAGCCGAGGTAGAAAGCGGCAGCCGTGCTGGCATTCCGCTGGATGTGCTGGAGAAGTTGAAGGCGCAGGAGCGGGAGATCCGTGAGCTGCGCCAGGCGAATGAGATCCTGCGCAAGGCATCGGCATATTTCGCGATGGCGGAGCTCGACCGCCGACAGAAATGATGCTGGGCTTCATCGATGCCCACCGCCAGGAATACGGGGTCGAGCCGATTTGCGAGGTTTTGCCAATCGCCCCGTCAACTGTGCGTCGGCATGCGGCCCGCGCCGCTGATCGGGCCAAACTGCCGGCGCGGGCACAGCGCGATATCGGCTTGAAGGCCGCTATCCGCCGGGTGTTCGAAGAGAATTTCCAGGTCTATGGGGTGCGCAAGGTGTGGCGGCAGTTGCAGCGCGAGGGCATCCAGGTGGCGCGCTGCACGGTCGCGCGGCTGATGCGGGAGATGGGCCTGCGCGGTGCCATCCGTGGAAAGCCGGTGAAAACCACCATTGCCGACAAGGCCTTACCCTGTCCGCTGGATCGGGTGAACCGGCAATTCCGGGCGGACAGGCCCGATCAACTGTGGCTTTCTGATTTCACGTATGTGTCCACCTGGAGCGGGTTCGTCTATGTGGCTTTCATCATCGACGCCTTTGCCCGGCGGATCGTCGGCTGGCGAGTGTCCCGGACGGCCGACGCCGGTTTTGTCCTGGATGCCCTGGAGCAGGCCCTGCACCAGCGCCGACCGAAGGGGAAATCCGGACTGGTTCACCATTCGGACCGGGGCAGCCAATATTTGTCCATCCGATACACCGAGCGGCTGGGGCTGGCCGGCATCGAACCGTCGGTCGGCAGCGTCGGCGATTCATACGACAATGCCTTGGCCGAAACCGTCAACGGCCTCTACAAGGCGGAGGTCATTCACAGGCGAGGACCGTGGAAATCCTTTGAAGCCGTGGAATACGCAACCCTCGAATGGGTCGACTGGTTCAACAACCGACGCCTGCTCGAGCCTATCGGAAATATCCCGCCCGCAGAGGCCGAACAACGCTATCATGACGCCGTGAGCATTCAGCAAATGGCAGCATGACTCACGAACTTTTGCCGCCGACAATCCCGGCGCGGTTCAAACTCAGTTCAAAGGGCTCTCCTTGATGGACTACTATGCTCAGATGAGGAACGCCGACCCAGGTTCCGGAATTGGCCGGAATATCGAACTCACCAACGATCAGTCCTCGATGGGCAATGCGCTTGCCAATCCTCACCGACAACGGCAAAAGATCAGAGGAGAAGTCCAATACGACACGTCCGGTTCTGGGCTTTGAAGACAATTCAGTCTCCATTTATCGATTTTAGCTTGTATGAAAATTATAAAATCCCGTTCCAGACGCCGTCCGTGCTAAACATGCGATGCAGTCCCGGCTCTCTGATCAACGCGATCTCCTCGGCCAGGACGTAGGCAGCACAATGGGCTCCGTCGAGCAGCAGATTCCCGGCATACGCAATCCACCTGATCGACAAAGCACTGGGCAGGTAGAGCCCCCAATTTGAAAGCCTGTCCGAGGGCAGCCGCGTCCGTCTGCCGGCCAGCACGGCGGCTGTCCTGGCTGCGGGACCGGTCCTTTGGGGGTCATGCCACTATCGGCGTGTTGCGGCCTGCCCCGAGGTTGAAGCGGCTCGCCGAGGCGAAACGCCTCTCACCCACGGCTCACATCACGCCTAGATCAGTAGAGATTGGTCTTGTAATCCTTCGCCAGTTCGCGTTCGACAAGCCCTGGCACCGACATCACATAGCCGGCCAGCTTCGCACCGACCGCCTTGGACAGCTTGAGGTGGCCGGCAGCGATCTTGCCGGCCTTCAGCCCCTCAGGTGGCGGCGGAGCCGGCCAGGCCGCTGCCCGCCGCAACGCTGGGCTGTCGCGCAGTTCGATGCGCGCATCGTCGACCACGGTTACAAGCTGTGGCACCTTATCGCCGACAGTAAAGGCCTCGCGCTCGGACAGATCGTCCGTGATCCCCGCGCGGCCGCGGACGATGATCAACTGATGCAGCCCGGGCACGATCAGGGCCGCTGCGACACGCGGCTGCTCAATCATGTTGCGGAAACTGTCGATCCGCCGGTTGCCGGGACGATCGGCGAAGCGGATCGCGCCATCATCCAGCCGAACCATCAGGCCGGCCGGATCCCCCTTGGGGCTGAGGTCAGCGTTCGCATGGCTGTCGCAGGTTGCAAGGGCCAGGAAACGGCACGCGCCAACGAGCGCATCCAGCGATACCTCATCGGGCTTCGCCGACATAGGCGACCAGAAGTCCGATCGGATCAACGCCTTGCCGCAGTGGATGTAGCATTCGTCGATCCTCACCCTGATCTCGCTTTGGTCGTTCGACGCGACACGACCGTTAACCCGCATGATCTCATTGAGACCGGGAACCAGGAAGATTGATCCGAACCCGGTCCCGGGCACCAGACATCCGGCCTCATCTAGAGAGGCGGCGGGCAGAATGAGCGTAGCCTGATCGCCGGTGGCCCAACCCGGGGCGTCGCCGCCGATCACGACATCGACATCGTCATCGTGGGCAACCGACGCGACCATTATGACGGACGCCGCCAGCCAGGAGAGCGCTCCGGGATCGAGATGGTCTATGGTCTTGGCCATCACCATCGTCGGCGGTGTCCCGATGACAGCTTCCAGGTGATCGCGTGTTGTCAGCAAAGTCATCACAAGCCCTACGTCACTGAATTATCTTCCTCCACTTTATCGGATCGCGCCTGCCCAGACTTCCTTCAGCGCGCCAAAAGATCATTGGATGCCGCCACGCGGGCCCGCAGATCTGCTTGAGATATATTTGAAGGGCGACGGGGCCGAGCAAGCGGGGTATTATCCCGCCTGTCAGCCCCACCAACCCTTGCGCGCTTCCTGGAATTGACGGGGCTTAAAAATCGACCGCAAGCGATGCCGTGATGCTGCGCGGCGCACCCGGGATGAGCAAACTGCTGGGCATCCAGTATTTTTTGTTGGTCAAATTATTGACCGCGACCCGCGCGGTGACAGGCGTTCCATTTGCGTCAAAGCGGTAGCGGGCGCCAGCGCCGAGCGTGAAGAAATCATCGATCGAAAGCGAGTTGTCGGTATTGAACGCACTGCTTCCGGTATAGTTGAGCGTGGTGTTGATCGCAAACCCGTCCAGGGCGGGCGGCGCATACTCCGCCAACAGCTTGGCCTGGAACTCGGGCACTGCTGGTGGTTCCTTGCCAACCAGGGCAGGGAGCCCGTCGTGGATCTTGGCGTCGAGCAGTTGAACGCCGCCGACAAACCGCCACGCCTCCCCGGCGTGGCCCGATACCGACAACTCGACGCCATCATGGCGCTGCGTCCCGTCCTGGACATAGAGGGGCAACTCGCCAAGCCGGGTCATCAGGAACTCAAAGGAGCGCTCAATCCGGAACGTGGCGGCGGACGCGAGCAGCGCCCCGACCTGCACCTTGACGCCGACTTCATACTGCCTGCTGACCATCGGCTGCATGACCTCCCCGACATTCGCCGATCCGGCCGGAGCGGTACCGCCCGCCTGGAGCGATTCCGAATAGGAGACATAGCCGGTGATTTTCTCCGTGGGCTTCCACAGCAGCGCTGTGGTTGGCGTAAACTTCTCACGCTCGTCCCGCCGCGTGACCGCGCCAGCAGGATTGAGGTTGGTCTGTTCGCGCCAGATGTAGCGACCGCCAAGCAGCACCTGCAAGTGATCGCCAACGCTGATCGTATCGCTGAGGAAAGCGGCCTTCTCCGTCAGATTCTGCGAGCGATAACCGCGCTTGAGGCTGGGAAGCTCGAAGCCGGGGTCAGCGATGTCGGGAAAGTCCTGGTAGATATTGCCACCAGGCAGGAACGTGCCGGTGGTGCTGAGACCATTGCTCGCGCGCCCTGCGAGCGTCTCCTGCCGTTGGCCATAGAGACCAAGCGTGATCGCATGATCAAGCAGCCCCGTTTCAATCGATCCGGAGATGCGAAGCTGGCCGGCCTTGGTGACAGTGCGCTGGTTGACCTTGAAATTGCCATAGAGCGTATCGCCGACACCATTGGTGAGGAGCCGCGCCGTGTCGTAGAAGGAAAAGACGTTGCGGGTGAGTGCGCCGTCAAGACGGGCGGTCCAGTCACCACCGATTTGTTGGATGACCGCAAGGTTGCCGCTGTCGATTTCATAGCGATAGCCCCCGAACTTCGCGCCCAATCTCGTCGTTCCGGAGATGGGATCAGGGATGGCAAGCCCGGGCGACAGTTGGATGCCGAACGCGCTGCCCAGCAGCTTGCGCCGGCTGTGCTGGCCGTCGAGCTGGATCGTCGTGGTCGGTGTCAGTTGGAAATTGTTGTTGAGGCCGATCGAATGGCGGCGAACCCCGGTGTCGAGATGGCGGTTTTGGCCACGCTCGCCGGCAGCATTCAGGCGTGTGCCGAAACGACCATCGGTGGTCGAGTAACCGGTATCGACATGGCCGCGATAAAGGCTGTCTTGGGTATAGCCGACTTCTGCCGACAGGAAAGGCTGTGAGCGCGGCCGCTTGCTGACGAAATTCACGATGCCGCCGGGCGAAGTGAACCCGAACAGGAAGCCCGCTGCGCCCTTGAGAACCTGCACGCCGTCGTAAAGCTCCAGCGGTGGGTCCGAGCGGCTGCCGCCGAGACCCGGGACCGAGTCCATGTAGTAGGTCGAGACCGAGAAGCCGCGCAGGAGGAAATTCGTGCCCTCAGTTACATCCGCGAGGGAGGTCGTCGCCGACGGTTCCAGACGCAGCATGTCGGTCAGGGATCGCGCCTGTATGTCCTTCAGCAACGCACCGTCATAGGTGCTGATCGAGAAGGGGCTGTCGAGGATGGGACGGTCGCCGAGCGCGCCCAGCGACGGCGTCGCCGCCCGCCTCCCGATGACGACGATGTCGGCCATTTCCGCTTGATCGCGGGCCGGGCCGATAGTTGCGGCGGTCTCGCCTTTTGCAGCCGAGATCGCCTCTTGTGCCAGTGCAGGCGTGGCGATCAGCAGGGCGGCGAGTGACGCGCCGCCGTAGAACTTCAACATGGAAACCCCCAATTTCCGATAATGATAGTCATTATCAATACACAAGGGTCGTATAGTGGATAGAGACCGGCGGCGATATCATAGAGCCGCCATTTAATAGCGCTGCCGCGCCAAAGCCCTGGGCCTGTCAGAGACTTCGGCGATAGGCGGCTGGCGTGATCCCGAACGCCTTACGAAACAAGCCGATGAAGGCGCTGGTGGTTGAATAGCCAAGGTCCATCGCCACGGTCGTGACCGGCTCACCCGCCGCCAGCATCTCAAGCGCGCGCAGCAGGCGGACACGCTGTCGCCACGCGGTGAAGGTGAAACCCGTTTCCTGCACGAAACGCCGGCTCAACGTCCGTGGGCTCACGGCCGCCCACGCCGCCCAGGCGTCCAGATCGCGCCCGTCCGAAGGGTCGGTGATGAAGGCGCGCGCTATCCGCATCAGTCGGGCTTCAGCCGGAAGGGGCAGGCCCAGTGCCTCGGCCGGCGCAAACCGCACCTCGTCCAGGATGACGGCGGCAATATGCTGCTGAGCGGTGTCGAGCATGTCGCCGCTCCAAGCTGCGGCACGAAGGACGGCTTCGCGGAGCAGCGCCGATGTCCGGAATGTGCGGGGTCGAGACGGCAGGGAGAGACAGGCGCACTCCGCCACAAAGACGCTCCAGCCCTGGAAGACACCATGAGAGGCAACGGTGTGGAGATGGCCCGGCGGCACCCAGACGGTGTGGCTGGCGGGGACGACCCAATGTTCGTTCCCGACATCGACCGCCAATAATCCGCGCATTGAGGCCATCAGTTGCCCGCGACCATGGCGATGCAACGGCACCGAAAAGCGCTCCGCCTCGACCGTCCCGGCGACCGCCATTATGATCGGGCCATCGACCCGATCGGCGGCTTCCGGCTGAAGCGTGATCTCCTGAAGCTGGCGGGGTTTTGCTATCTCCATCGGGATAGCTTATCCACGCCATGCCGTTATCGCCACCGCTACCGATCAGTGTGGCATCGATCTGCTATTTATTGGCACCGATAAAGACGCAGCCCCCAGCGACCACAGCTAGACTGGATGCGATCTATTCTCAACTGAGGTGCATCCTTGTTGGATTCCATATATCCGGCCCTCGTGAGTGGTTTGCTCACGATGGGTCTCGCCTTGGCACTCCTGCGATCAGGTTGGAGGAACAGTGAACGGCGCGGGCGCGCTCGCGTGGCGTCGGGCTGGACCGCGCTGCTGGTCTCACTCTATCTGCTCACAACGGTATTGGGCCCGCTGATCGGCCTGACGATCGCGACGCTGGCCTTTGGCCTGTGTGGCTACGGCTTGGTCGCGCTCAACACCGAACGGCGTCCACCTCGCAACACACGCGGGCGCATCGTCACACAGGACGCCAGCCCCCAAGCGTTCGGGAATGGTTGGGGTCGCGGCTTTGCGGCCTTTTTCCTCGCCATGATCACGACGATAGCAATCGGGGCCGCCGCCGCCGGTCTTCCCATCGGCCTGCCCGTCAACCGGGTCACGATCGGCGCCCTTGTCCTGCCTATAATATGGGCGGGACTCGTCATCTGGGTGCTGAGCGAAGCGCGCCTGCGCCGGCCTGTTCTGGGCCTGTGCGCGACCATCGGCGCCTCAGGCCTCCTGATCGCGGTAGAGATGCTCGTATGAACGCGCCTCTCCCTGCAAAGCAAGGCCGCAGGCGGCTGTTGCCCACCTCGCTCATTGGCGCCATTCTGTCAGGCCATTCCGTATTGGGCCTTGCGATCTCGGCGCTGATCTACCTGATCTGCCTGTCGGGCACGATCGTTGTGTTCGCGCAGGAGTTGGAGCGTTGGGAACAGCCTGCCGGGCCCGTGCTGACTACCGTTTCGCCAGATGCCATTGATCGCGGGCTGTCCGAAATCCACGCCAAGGCCGGGAGCGCCGTGCGGGCGATTTCCGTCCTGCTCCCCAGAAGCGCCACCCCCCGTCTTGTCTTTGTGGGCGGTTCGGTCGAAGGCGAGGGTAATCAATGGGTGGCGGACAGGGGCGGGCGACTGATCGCACCCGTATCCCATCCGATTACTGACTTTCTTGTGGCACTTCATGCCAATCTGCATCTCCCACGCCTCGCCGGCCTTGCCGTGGTCGGCCTGATCGGCGTCGCTCTCCTGGCCTTGCTCATGTCGGGGGTGCTCGCGCATCCTCACATCTTCAGGGAAGCGTTCACACTGCGCCGCGGCGGTTCGTTGCGCGTGCAGGAAGCCGACCTGCATAACCGGTTGGGCACATGGGGCATGCCCTTCTTCATCCTTGTGACGCTGACCGGCGCCGTACTCGGAGCCTTCCTCCTCATGTTCGGCGGTATGGCGGCAACCGCCTATAAGGGCGACTTCCGCCGGGCACTCACCGAGATCGTCGGGCCGCTGGAAAGCCGGGAAGACAAGACATCGGCCGCCATGCCATCGGTAGCGCCAATCATGGCGTTCATGCGCGCGCAGGAGCCGGCGGCACAGATCCAGTCGATCGAAATCCAGCACCCCGGCACGCGGGGACAGACCATCTCCGTGATCTTCGAGGAAGCGGGCCGGCTGACACACGACCAGCGCTATATATTCGATGCGGACAGCCAAGTGATATTCTCACCGAGGACAGAACCGAGGTCGATCGGATCGCGCGCGTTGCTGTCGCTGCCGCCGCTCCACTTTGGATGGTTCGGCGGCCTTGCTACCAAAATCGCCTATGGTGTGCTTGGACTGGCACTGTGTGTCGTCACGTCGAGCGGTATGACGATCTGGTTCGCACGTCGGCGCGACCAGGGGCGCCCCGTTCCCGCGTGGGAACGGTTCTGGGCGGCGACGGCTTGGGGCCAGCCGGCCATCTTCGCGTTCACAGCCGTCATATCGTTGGCCGGCGCCGGTGACCACGCTCTGTTTGCATGGATGGTCCTGACGGGGCTAGCTTACGGGACAGCGGGCACTGCCCTGCCTGTCGCTGTCTTCGAAGCTGCCTTCCGCTGGTCTGCGGCAGCACTGATGGCGGCACTTGCGATCATGCATGTGATAAACTGGCGCGGCGACGCACAGGATCCGGTCGCGTGGGCCGTTGATGCGGCAATTCTCGTCGGTGCCGCTTTGATTGCAGCGTCGGCCATGTCAGCGAAGCGATCCTGATGCGATCCGCATAGTCTTTGCCAGTACGCTTCCGGCACGCGTTCACAGATTGGCCCCGATATCGTCGCGGCGGGTCGCATAGTGTCGAGCAAGGATGGCGCAGACAATCAGTTGTAATTGATGGAACAGCATAAGCGGCAGAACGACAATGCCGACCTGGGGTCCGGCAAACAGAATACTGGCCATCGGCAAACCGCTGGCCAGTGATTTCTTGGAACCGCAAAATTGCAGGACGATTTCGTCCTGGACAGGAAACCGCAGGATCCGGCGTGCAGCAAAACTGGTGACGATAAGTACCGAGGCCAGAAGGCCAGATAGCATGACGACAAGAACAAGCAGGTCGGCTAATTCGAACTGGCTCCACATACCCGACATGACACCCTTGGAAAAGGCGACGTAGATGATCAGCAGGATGGAGCCGCGATCCGCATAGCCCAGAAGCTTCTTCCTCGTCTCCACCCATCTTCCAATCCAGGACCGCAGCACCTGTCCAGCCAGGAACGGCACCAGAAGCTGCAATGTGATGTCTCGGAAGATACCGAACGACAGTTCCAGGCCTTGTGTCTTCAACAGCCAGCCCGCAAGCAGCGGGCTGATGAAGACGCCCAGCATGTTCGATGCCGATGCCGCGCATATGGCGGCGGGCACATTGCCGCGCGCGATCGACGTGAAGGCGATGGACGATTGAACCGTCGACGGCAGCACACAGAGGAACATCAAGCCGGTCACGATCTCCGGCGGCATGCTGGCCGGCGACAGATATTCAAGCGCTTTGCCCAGCAGGGGAAACAAGATGAAGGTGCTGGTCAGGACGCAAAGATGCAGCGGCCATTGCATGAGCCCGCCCAAGGCCGCTTGGGGGGACAGGCGCGCGCCGTACAGGAAGAACAGAAAAACGATTCCACCGTCGGCCAACATTCCCGCGATGGCGGCCCCCTGCCCCCGTGCCGGCAGGATAGCGGCTATGACCACGACCAGCAGCATGAGGGCGATATAAGGATCGAACAACTGGCGCAGACGGTGGAACATCAATTCTCTCATCGAACGGGTACAGACAGCTTTCCGGTCGGCAGAAAACCGCTAAAGGCTGCGCGCAATCAGGTCCTTCATCACCTCATTGGCACCGCCATAGATTTTCTGTACGCGCGCATCGGCGAACAGCCGGGCGATTGGATATTCGACCATGTAGCCGTAGCCGCCGAACAACTGGAGACACTCGTCAGTCACGCGGCATTGCTGCTCCGTGCACCACCATTTCGCCATATAGGCGGCTTCATTATCGAGCGTGCCGTCAACCAACCGCTGCACGCAGTCATTGACGAAGCCGCGGACGATGTGGGCCGTGGTCGCCATCTCCGCCAGCTTGAAACGGGTATTCTGCATGTCGAACAGGCTGCCCCCGAACATGCGGCGTTCTTTGGTGTAGGCAATCGTATGGTCAAGGGCCCGTTCGATCTGGGCGGCAGCCGGCACGGCAATCAGCAGACGCTCGAACGGCAACTGGCTCATGATCTGTGCGAAGCCCTGCCCCTCCGCCTCGCTCAGGAGGTTCGACGCAGGCACACGCACATTGTCGAAATACAGCTCGGCCGTGTCGGAGGCGTGCTGGCCCAGCTTTTCCAGCCGCGAGCCGACCTTGAAGCCGGGCTGGTTTTCCGTCTCCATCAGGATCAGCGAGATGCCGCGCGCGCCCTCACCATCGGTCCGGCAGGCGACGGCCAGCATGCTGGCGGTGGAACCGTTGGTGATGAAAATCTTTGAACCGTTGACGACATAGTCGTCACCATCGCGCCGGGCTGCAGAGCGCAGCGCCTTCAGGTCCGACCCATGGCCCGGTTCGGTCAGGGCGATCCCGGCCAGATGCTCTCCGCTGGCCAGCTTGGGCAGCCAATGGGCCTTCTGCGCCGCCGTGCCATAGTCGAGGATATAGTGCGCCACGATGGCATGCACGGTGAGGGTGCCCGGCATCTCGGCCTTGGCCAGTTCATCCTGCAACACCAACTGATAGGCCGGGCTGGTGCCGGCCCCACCATATTCGACCGGCAATTCGGGCAGCAGGAAGCCCAGCGCGCCCATGCCCCGCCACACCGTGCGCGGGATGTAGCCCTGCTTGCGCCATTCGGGAAGCCCGGGGGCGAGTTCGGCCCTTATATAGCGACTGACCTGTTCCCGGAACGCCTCGATATCCGCATCCATCCAGGGAAATTGATAGAGCCTCGGGGGCATGGAATCCCTCCATTGTTTTGATTTTTGACTGGGGGAGCGCCGCTGCTCTCAGGAGACCTGTTGGTCGCGGCCGTTCCAGAACCGCTTGCGCAGTTCAGTCTTGAGGATTTTGCCGGGGCCGGACAGGGGCAGCGCGTCAACGAATTCGATGCTGCGCGGGCACTTGTAACCGGCGATCATCTGTCGGCAATGGGCGATCAACTCATCCTGAGTGGCGGTTTGTCCGGGCTTCAGGATGACGAAGCCATGAACGGCTTCCCCCCATTTGTCGCTGGGAATGCCGATGATGGCGCAGGTTTGAACAGCCGCGTGCCGGGCCAACGCATTCTCCACCTCGGCGGAATAGATATTCTCGCCGCCACTGATGATCATGTCCTTCAAGCGGTCGATGATGAACAGGAACCCATCCCCGTCGATATAGCCCACATCGCCGGTATGCATCCATCCGCCGCGCAGGGCGGCGGCCGTCAGCTCGGGCTTGTTCCAGTAGCCCTTCATCACATTGGGGCCACGGACCAGCACTTCACCTTTTACGCCTGCCGGCAGAGGATTGTTTGCGAGATCGGCCACGCGGATTTCCGTGCAATAGGCGGCCCGCCCGCCGGACCGCAGCTTGTCCCCCCCTCGGCCTTCAGGCAGATGATAGGCGGCGGCCAGGATGGTGGCCACAGGCGCCAGCTCGGTCATGCCATAGGCTTGGCAGAACGAGACATTGTTCAGCGTTGCCAACGCCCGGTCCAGGACGGCCTCGGAAATCGCGGAGCCACCATAGAGGATGGTGCGCAGGCTGCTGATGTCCCTGCCCTCTGCCATGACCGGGTGATCGACCAGCATCTGGACCATGGTAGGCACCAGCAGCGTATCGGTCACAAGGTCACGCTCTATGGCCTCCACCACTGCTGGCGGGGAGAAGCAGGGGATGAAACTGTGGGCATTCCCCAGGATCCAGGCCACGCTGGAACAGCCCAGATCCGCCAGATGGAACATGGGCGCGGCATGGAGGAAGACGCCCCCCGGGACAATGATGCCCTCGGCAGCCAGGGCCAGGGCCGAGGACATGAAGTTGGCATGGCTGAGCATCACACCCTTCGGCGCCCCGGTGGTGCCGCCGGTATAGAACAAGCCGAGAAGATCCTCGTCCCTTCTCAAGGCGTCGGCCATCGGATCGGAGCCGGCGATCAGCGCCTCATACGGCACCATACCGGGGGGCGTAGTGGCGTCGCCGATATGAATGACGACCTCCAGGCTCCCGCACAGGGCCCGGAGGTCGGGGACGAGCGCCTGGAACATGTCATCGACCAGCAATATCCGGGAGCCAGAATCATTGAGCGAATAGGCAAGTTCCGCCACGCTCCACCGCGTATTGCAGGGATTGATGACACCCCCGCCCCAGGGCACGCCGATCAGATATTCGAAATACCGATCCGAATTGAAGGCCAGGATGGCTACACGGTCGCCATCCTGCATGCCCAGCCCACGAAGCCCGCCCGCCAGCCGGGCGACGCGGTCGGCCAATTGGCGGAAGCTGGTCTGTCGGGAACCGCAGATTAGGGCGGTCCGGTCCGGATGCTGCTGCAGCGCACGGTGGAGGGGTTGGGTGATATACATGCCGATCCTCATCCTGTGATGCACGGGCGATGGCGGCTCATATTCCCGTCAGGCCGCCGGTGCACATCAGCACCTGGCCGGAGACGTAGTCGCTTTCCGGAATACAGAAGAGATAGACAGCACCCGCCGCTTCCTCCGCAGTGCCGGCGCGTCCCAGGGGGATCGATCGCGCCATCATCTCCATGACGTCCGGATTGACGCCGATCCTGATGTCGCGGCCGTCGATAGTCGCGGTGCTCCTTGTGTCGGCCGTGGCTTCGGTAAGGCGGGTCCGGATCAAGCCGTAGGCGACGCAATTGACCGTCGTATCCATCCGCCCCCATTCCTTGGCGAGCGTCCGGGTCATGCCGGTGATGCCGGCTTTGGCCACAGCGTAGTTCGTCTGGCCGGCATTGCCGAACAGCCCAGCGACGGAGGAGATGTTGACGATCTTGCGGACATTGCGCCGGCCCGCCTCGGCATCAGCCTTGGCCAGCGACCGGATGACGGGCTGTGCCGCGCGCAGGATGCGGAACGGTGCCGTCAGATGAACGTCGATAATGGCGTACCATTGCTCGTCGGTCATCTTCTGGACCACGCTGTCCCAGGTGTAGCCCGCATTGTTCACGATGATGTCCAGGCCCTTGAAGCCCTCGACGGCCGTCCCGACAAAACGCTCGGCGAAGTCGGGGGCACTGACGCTGCCGGCGCAAGCGATGGCCTCGCCGCCTGCCGCACGGATCGCCTCCACCGTCTCCATTGCGGGTTCGGCGTCGAGATCGTTGACAACCAAGCGAGCGCCTTCGCCGGCCAGCTTCAGCGCGATGGACCGTCCAATGCCGCGGCCTGATCCGGTCACCAGGGCGACCTTACCCTCCAGTTTCAAAGACATGTGCTGCTCCCTCCCAGGGATGTTTGTGATGGTCAGCCGACCGCAACCAGCACTTCGCCGGCGATACGGGTCTGGCCATGTTGGTTGGTGTTGCGCAGTTCGACCCGTGCGCAGGTCTCTCCATTAAAAGTCACCAGATCCTTCACCGTTGCGGTGACCGTGATCCGGTGGCCCAGATGGGTGATGCCCAGGAACCGGGCGTCGAACTTGCGCAGCCGGTCCTGCGGGACCCAGGCGGTGATCGCCCTGGCCATCCAGGCCATGCCCAGCATGCCCTGCGCGAAGACGTCAGGCATGCCTGCCTTGCGCGCGAAATCGATATCGAGATGGATAGGGTTCAGGTCGCCCGACGCGCAGCCGAACATCGCCAGCAGGGCGCGGTTGACAGGTTCAAGGGCAAGCGGTGGCAACTCCCGCCCCGGCGTCAAGCCGGAAGGGATTTCTGTGCTCATGACCGGACTCCAACAGGTATCAGTTGCGGACGACGATGACGGTCCGCATTTCGGCGACCAGCGCGCCATGCTGGTTACGGGCCTCGGACCGTTTCTCGATGAAGTCCAGGGCACCGTTCTTCTTGTCATAGATGTCCGCGATGCGGGACGTCACCGTAACCACATCCCCGGCACAGGCCGGCCGGTGGTAGGTGAAGCCCTGCTCGCCATGCAGGATGCGGGCGATGGGGATGCCCATATCCGCCAGCATGGCGTCCAGGGCACCGCTGTCCAGATCGGCGGCGAACAGGAAGGTGGGCGGAACCGGGAGGTCGGGGTATCCAGCGGCCCGCGCGACCTCGACATCCTGATAGACCGGATCGGTCTCCCCGATGGCCCTGGCAAAGGACCGCAGCCGTCCCCGTTCGATCTCCAGGACGGATGTCTTCAGCTCACGGCCGATCCACGATTTCTCGATCATCGCGCACCCGTCAGCATTGTTCGTAAAGGGTGACGACGCAGGCACCACCCAGGCCCAGATTATGGGCCAGCGCGTGGCGGACTCCTTCGACCTGGCGCCCGCCGGCACTGCCGCGCAATTGGTGCGTCAGCTCAAAACATTGCGCCAGACCGGTGGCGCCCAGCGGATGCCCCTTGGAAAGCAGACCACCGGACGGGTTGGTGACAACACGCCCGCCATAGGTGTTGTCGCCGTCGGCGATGAACCGGGCGGCGCCGCCTTCCGGACACAGGCCCAGTCCCTCATAGGTGACAACCTCGTTATGGGCGAAGCAATCATGCAACTCCACGACGCGGATATCCTCTGGCCCGACACCCGTCTGCTCATAGACTTGGGCGGAGGCGCGCTCCGTCATGTCCCTGCCGACCAACTGAATCATGTCCTGTGACTGCAGCGTGACCGGGTGGTCGGTGGTCATCACCTGTGCCGCGATGCGGACCTTGGGATCAAGCCCGTGCTTCCTGGCGAAGTCGCGGGAGACGACCAGAGCGGCAGCGGCTCCGCAGGTCGGCGGGCAGGCCATGGGCTTGGTCATCACCCCCGGCCAGATGAGCGGAGCGTCCAGAACATCCTGCGCGGTCATCACGTTGCGGAAGACCGACAGCGGGTTCCGGGCCGCATGGCGGCTGGCCTTGGCGCGGACCTCGGCGAAATCCCGCAGGGTCGTGCCGTATCTTTCCATATGCGCCTTGCCGGCGCCGCCGAAATAGCGTAACGCCAGAGGCAGATCGACATCGACCAGCGTGTCGCACGCCGTGTCGAAATCGGCAAAGGGGCTGATGCGCTGCGGGAACGCGTCGGGGATCGGGCCAGGGTCCATCTCCTCAAACCCGACGGCCAGGGCGCATTCGACCATGCCACTGGCGACCGCCTGCCGAGCCAGGAACAGGGCCGAGGAGCCGGTGGAGCAGTTATTGTTGACATTGATGATCGGAATGCCCGACATGCCGGCCTTGTAGATCGTACGCTGGCCAGCGCAACTGCCGGCGAAGACAAAACCTGCATAGGCCTGTTCCACCGCGCCGTAATCTATGCCGGCATCGGCCAGGGCCATCCTGATCGCAGCCGCGCCCATTTCATCATAGGGTGGGCTTTTCCCCGGCTTGGCGAATGGCACCATGCCCACGCCAGCGACAAGCACTTCTCTTGTTGCAGACAAGGTCGTTCTCCCTGGTATTTTGTGGCGACACGTTCTGTAACGGCGCCACGTGGTTTCCCGTGGCTACGCCACGATGTTTTCCCGGCGCAGGCGGTCTATCTCGGGACCGCCAAGGCCGATTTCCTCAAGAAGCGCAGCAGTGGCGCACGGGCCGCTTTCCATCGGCCGGGGCATGTCCGTGTGTGTGTGCGAATAACGGGGGCTGGGTGCGGGCTGCACCATGCCATCCACGGTCAGGAAGGCGCTGCGCGCCACGTTGTGCTTGTGATGCGGCGCCTCGGCGAGCGACAGGACCGGCGTGGCGCAGGCGTCAGCACCGTCCAGAAGCGCGCACCATTCGTCGCGTGTCCGGGTCAGGAAGGCAGCAGCAAGCTTGGCCTTCTGCCGGGGCCAAAGGGCGGGGTCGTGCTGCTCCAACATGTCAGCATCATCGCCCAATCCGACCAGCTGAAGCATTTCCCGATAGAAGGCGGGTTCGACCGACCCGACGGCGATGAACCCGCCATCGGCCGTCCGGTAGCTGTCATAGAAGGGGGCGCCACCGTCGAGCAGGTTGGCACCCCGCGCGTCGTGCCAGAGATTGTCGGCGCGCAGCGAGTAGATCATCGCCATCAGCACCGCACTGCCCTCGGTCATGGCGCAATCGACGACCTGCCCCTTGCCCGTGGTACGGGCGTGGAGCAGGGCCGCCAGCATGCCGAAGGCTAGCATCATGCCGCCACCGCCAAAATCGCCGACAAGGTTCAAGGGCGGCGTCGGGTTCTCATCCGCCCGGCCGCACGCATGAAGCACACCGGACAGCGCGATATAGTTGATGTCGTGCCCGGCCATGGACGCACAAGGGCCGTCCTGGCCGAAACCGGTCATGCGGCCATAGACCAGTTTCGGATTGTCGGCAAGCAGCTTGTCCGGTCCTAGCCCCAGTCGCTCCATCACTCCCGGACGGAATCCTTCGAATATACCGTCCGCAGAACGGCACAAGACGCGGGCGAGTGCGACGCCCTCCTCCGTTTTCAGGTTGATCGCGACGGTGCGGCGCGACCGGTTCAGGACGTCTCGCTCGGACTTCTGGATCAAGCCCCCGGCCCCGATCTGGTCAATACGGATGACATCCGCGCCATGGTCGGCCAGCATCATGCCGCAAAACGGAGCCGGACCCAGTCCGGCGAATTCCACAATCCGTATGCCTGTCAGCGGACCGCGCATCATTTCACGCTTCCGGCAAAGGAGATGTGATGGCGGTGGCATGGTGCGATACGTTACGCCAGATGCCGTCGCGACGGATATAGACGCGGGTATGGCGCCCCCGCCTAACACGCCCCGGGGCCGTCCCGCTGATGAAACAGTTCTCAAACAGACCGGTCACGACGGCGGTATCACCGAACAGGCGGATTATTGTTTCGATCAATTCATACCGGTCGAAACGGCCGCCATCAGGGGCGACACCGGCCAGGAAGGCTTGCTTGTCCCGGGTCCTGCCCGACGCCTCGACATGCACGTAATCGTCATCGGTGATCCGTGCCAGCATGGCGTGGTCGGCCACGACGATAGCGTGCGCACGCGCCTTCTCCAGCCGGGCGATTTCCGCCCGGTCATCTCCGGTTGCCATGTCCTCGACCTCCTTGTCAGGCCAATATTCCACGGCCCGGCACGATATCCGGGTCGGAGGTCACCCGGTCGGCCCCCAACGGCTCCTCGAAGATGACTTCGATGCGGACGGCGCTGGGGTCGAAATGGTGAACCTGGGTATAAGGCGTCTGATCGACCGGCCGCGCCTCGAACCAGCAGCGGGCCTCACGCAGCTTGGCGATATAGGCCGGCAGGTCTTCTCCCCGGAAGGCCACATGGTTGAACATGCTGACCCCCTGGTTTCGCGGCGTTTCCAGCAGGTGCAGGATCGGATAGTCGCCGTCGGCGGCGTACAGCCAAGCTCCACCGACGCCCCAGTCGGGTCGCCATCCCGGCTTCAACCCCAGGAAATGACCGTAGAAGGCCACGCTGGCCGCCACATCGTCGGTGTTGATGGTCGCGTGGTCCAGTCGGACGCCCTTCATTTCCCACTTCCTTCCTGTATGCGCGGACTGCCGCCGAGGCTGCGACAGTCCGCAAACGGCGTCAGAGACGCAGCGTTAGGTCCACGCCGATGGTCCGCGGTTCGTTGAGGCCCTTGAACAGATAGCCCGCCGCCACCGGCGATGCACCGTCGGCATGCCGCTCGTCGGTCAGGTTGCGGACCCACAGCGCCAGTTCCAGGCCTTCGTCGCGGCGCTCCAGCGCCAGCCGCATGCCGACGCTGGTATAGCCATCCTGAAGATAGCGCCCGTCATTGAACGGCGCGACGGTGGATCCCGGCTGGGAATAGACCTTGCTGCGGTTGGTTGCCGTCAGCGAGATGCGGCCATCGAAATCCTCCGTCACCTGGTGACGGTAGTCCAGCGCCAGAGACCCCTGGAAGCGCGGCGCCTCGACCAGCGGGCTGCCGGTATAGTCAACGCCCGGCCCACCACCATCGGGGAAGGACTTGAAATAGGCATGGTTGAACCCGACACCGCCGGACAGCCGCAGGCCGGGCAGCAAGGACGCATCAAAATCAGCCTCGATGCCCTGGCTGCGTACGCGGGCGGCGTTGGTGATGACGTTGATGACGGTGGGCAGCGTACCGGCCGGCGGGTTGGGGTCGATAATGTTCTGGGCCTGCTGGAAATCCTTGAACCTCTGCCGGTAGGCAGCAAGATTCAGGCGCAGCCGGCGGCCAAACAACTCGGTCTTCACGCCGGCTTCGTAATTGACCACAAATTCAGCGTCGAAGGTGGCACCGCTCAGCGTCTTGACCACGTCCATGTTGAAACCGCCGGCCCGGTCGCCTGTGCTGTAGAGCGCATAGATGCTGATATCGGATGTCGGCTTGACGGTAACGCTGGCCATCGGGTTCAGCGTGGGGTCGGACAGGCCGAAATGCGCCTTCAACGGTGGATAGCCCAGCAGGATCGCGGTATTGTCCTGCACCTTGTCGGCCGACTTGGTGGTCCGCTGATAGCGAAGCCCAGCGTCAAGTGCCAACCATTCGGTTGGGCGCAGCGTTCCATGGGCGAACAAGGCCGCCTGGTCGGTGGCGACAACGCCGGTACCGCCGATGATGGAGCCTCGCACCGGGACCACGGGATAGTCCGGCCCGAACCGGACCGTCTGCACCTCGCTCGGGTTCTGATGATAATAGAAGGCCCCGACCACATAATCGTAGAGAGGGTTCTTGGGCGAGGCGATGCGCAGTTCCTGGCTCAGCGCCCAGTCGGCATAACGGAAGCCGACATTGATCATCGCTGCTGGCGAGCCGTCGCCATCATAGTTGAAGCTGTCGCGCGACCGGCGATAGGAACTGATCGAAGTCAGCACAAAATCCTCGGGCAGGGTCTGCTCGACATTCAGGCCAAGGCCCCAGATTGTACGGTCGCGGAACGGCTTTGTGTTGGCATTGAACGTATAATCCGCCATTCCCGCCATGGGCCCGGTAGAGAACTTGCCAACGCCCAGCAGTATCTCGTCCTTGGCGCGCACACCGTCAGCCGAGAAATCGATGGTGGTGTCGGGGGTAGGCACATAGCGAACCTGCACGCGGCCCGCATAGTTGGTGCCGCCGCCGGCCGTCGACCCGTCATAGGCGTTCTTGTAGTAGCCGTCCTGGCTTCTGCCGGCTGCGGTCAGGCGCACGGCCAGATCATCCGTCACCGCCTTGTTCACATAGCCGGAGCCGGCGAAAAGGTTGCGCTCGCCCGTCGAGACCGTCGTGCGGCTGCTGTCCTGGAAACTGGGCTTCTGCGACTGGATGGCGATGACGCCCGTCAGGGAATTATTGCCGAACAGCGTGCCCTGAGGGCCACGCAGCACTTCGACGCTTTCGATGTCGAAGATCGGATAGTTGATGGAGGAGGACCGGCCCAGCGGTGCGCCGTCCAGATACATGCCCGTTCGGTTGTCGATGCCGGGGTTGCGCGAGATGTCTCCCACGCCGCGAATGCCGATGAACGGTTGCGGGCGGGTATTGTCGGCGCGCAGCACCAAGCCCGGCACCTTGTTGTCCAGGTCCATGGTGCTGACCACATTTTGCGCCTGCAATTTGTCACCGGTCACTGCCACCATGGAAAACGGCGTGTCCTGCAGGTTTTCCGACCGCTGGCGCGCGGTGACCACGATCTCCTCTAGCATATCGCTTTCGCCAGCGGCCTGCTGTGCCCTGGCGTTGGAGGAGGCAAGGATTGCCAACACCGATGCCGATATGAACATGGGCCGCCACGATCGCCGCGATGGTGCCGATTTGAAACTTGAAACCTTCATTCCCGTGTCCCCCTGAGAGACGTCGCCGGATGCTTGGATGCTTCCTGGTCGATCATGTGCTGCCAAATAGGCGGTAAAGCGCGCCGGTATGCCAACACCGTGTGTTCATCCAATCCATTCACGTGAGGTATAGGGAATGGGAGGGCATCGGGATCATCTGTCATGTTTTGCGCGGAAGTTGTAGGTCCACTCTGTCTCTCCCATACCGGAGCGGCATTAGCCGGAATAAAAACACCACGCGCCGATGGCTCGGCGCGTGGTGTTTGGACGCGGCACTTGAAGAGTTGAATGCCACCCGTCAGGGGGTGGCGGCTGCATGGGCCGGCCGGCGCGCCTGGAGGCGCAGGAAGATCGTCAGGCAGGCCCAGGCCCAAACCATCGTCACGACCGCGCATAAGGCCAACGGCATCCCGATCTTCTCCGGCGCGCCCAGCAGCCGCGCCAGCAACGGCACCGAGGATGGGCCCAGCACCGTGCCGATGGTGCCCGGCACCAGGAAATAGAGGGCCACCGCACGGGCGCTGAACTGTCGGGGGAACAGCGCCTGGAACCCGTAGGGGCCCGCGGCGATCACCGCCCCCACCGCCAGCATTCCCGCACCGACCGCAGCCAGGGCCGCCAGTGGATAGGGAACCAAACAGGAGGCGATGGTCGCCACGCCCAGCAGCAGGATCGATGCCCTGACTATCCGGATGAGCGCATCGCGATGCCCGCGCGCGGCCAAATCACTGATCAGCTTGCCGCCGCCCAGCGCGCCGATGGCCCCGCACACCAGATAGACTGCGCCATAGGCGACCCCGGTCTGTCTTGCGCTCCATTCGTGGTCGCGGATGAACAGGGTGGGTGTCCAGGATGTGGCCGCGGTGACCAGTGCCGCGATGGCGGTGAAGGCCAGGAGATAGGCCATGATCGCGGCGCGCTCGTCCCTGATCACGGTCAGGAAGGCGGCCAGTGACGTACTTTCCTTGGGCACCGGCTGGCGCTCCGGTTCGCGAACGAACGCCATCAGGACCACGCCCAGGATACCCAGGACCGCACAGGCGACGAAAAGCCAGCGCCACGGTGCCAGTTCCGACAACCAGGACAGGCCGGGGGCTGGATCCGACGCTTGAGTCGTCAGCCAATCCAGCACGGGGCCGCCGATGGCCAGCGACGCCCCGCCACCGACATAGACGCTGAGCGTCAGGGCTCCCATGGCAAAGGCCTGCCGGTCCACGGGATAGCTCTGGCGTAAGATGGAGATAGCGGCCGGCGACAGGCCAGCCTCACCCAGCGCCACGGCCATGCGCGCGGCAAGTAGCAGCCCCAGGCCGCTGGCCAGGCCGAACAGCAGCGTGGCGATGCTCCAGACGGCGACGCTGACCATGATCACCGTCTTCCGGCTGACCCGGTCGGACAGCCAGGCGATGGGAAACGCGGCCAGACAGTAGGTCAGGGCGAAGGCGGCACCTTGCAACAGGCTGAACTGGGCATCGCTGATCTGCAGGTCAGCACGCATGGGTGCCACCAGGATGTTCAGTAGTTGCCTGTCAAGGAAGGCCAGTACCGACACGACGAACAGCGCAAAAAGCGTGAAACGTGTTCCCACGGATATTTTCCTTCCAGGATGATGCATGGTGCCGAGTTCAGCCTGATCCTGTCCATCACCCACCGCCACGGCAAAGACCATCTCTTCATCGTCCCTATTCATTCCCGACATAGGGGGGCGATGCCGCGGGGGAATAGTCCGCATGAGCAGGTAGGATTGGACGGCGCCGGCGGCCGGCGGATAGCGTCGGATAAAAGGGGGCCCGGCCTCCTTATCGAACCATCCCACCAGAACGAGGAACGGTGCTTTGAACGGGATCAGACGACGTGTTCTCATTTCCGGGGCCAGCATCGCGGGTCCGGCGCTGGGCTATTGGCTGCATCGGCATGGGTTCGACGTCACGCTGGTGGAGCGGGCGCCGACCATCCGTCTGGGCGGCTACGCCATCGATGTCCGTGGCACGGCGATCGACGTGATCGAGCGCATGGGCATCTTGCCGGCACTGAAGGCCGCGCATGTCCACACCCGCAAATTCACCTTCATCCGGCAGGATGGCCGTAAGGTTGGCTCCATTGACCCGGACTCGCTGATGGGGGCCGAGGCGCACAAGGATGTGGAACTGCCGCGTGGCAGCCTGACCTCGATCCTCCACGACCTCACGCGCGACAAGTTCGAATATATATTCTCCGACCATGTCACGGCGCTGGAGGACGGTCCCGACGAGGTCGCCGTCACCTTCCAGAGCGGGCAACAACGCAGCTTCGATCTGGTGATCGGCGCCGATGGCCTGCATTCGCGTACCCGCGCCATGGTTTTCGGACCGGAGGAGCGGTTCAGCCGTTACCTCGGCTATTGTTTCGGCGTCTTCACCATGCCGAACGAGTTCGGCATGGTGCGTGAAGGCTGCATTTTCAACGCGCACCAGAAGATGGCTGGCCTGTACGCGATCGGCGACCAAGCCTGTATCCATGGCATCATGGTGATGAAGATGCCAGAACCGTCGCGTGATGTGCTGGGCGATGCCCGCTGGCAGCGCCAGACGTTGCGGGATGGATTTGCGGCCGAAGGCTGGATGGTGCCAAGCCTGCTGAAGGGGCTGGATCGCAGCGACGATCTCTATTTCGACACGATGATGCAGATCCGCATGCCCAGTTGGTCGCGGGGTCGGGTGGCCTTGGTCGGCGATGCAGCCTTCGCGCCGTCCTTCTTTTCCGGGCAGGGCACCAGCATCGCGCTGGTCGGGGCCTATGTGCTGGCCAGTGCCCTGGCCAGCCACACCAGCCACGAGGCGGCCTTCAAGGAATATGAGCGTCTGGCACGCCCCTTCATTGAGGCTAACCAGGCGACGGCCGCAGATGGCAGTTCGATCATGGTGCCGGACAATCCGACGAAGCTGTGGCTGCGCAACAGCATGATCCGCCTATCACCGATCCTGTCCCGGCTGGGCCTGGTCAGCCGCAATTCCCGCAAGGTGCACAGCCTGCTGGACGTGGCCGCCGTGCCGCAGCCGGCGCCCATCGCCAGCGGATCGGCGTGAGACATGCGTGCGTCTATTGATCTTCGCCCGGAGATCTTCGCAACGGCCCGCGAACGCATCCGGGAGTTGGCCTTCCATACGCCGCTTCTGCGCTTGCACGTCGCGGACCGGGCCGACATTTATATCAAATGTGAGAATTTGCAGGCCATCGGGTCCTTCAAGATCCGCTGCGGTGCCAATGCCCTGCTGCAGCGGCGCGACATGGCACGGTCGGGGATATTTACCGCCAGTGCCGGCAATTTCGCGCAAGGACTGGCCTATGCCGGTAGGGCGCTGGGCTGCCCCATCACCAGCTATGTCCCCGAAACGGCGGCGTCAAGCAAGGTGGAGGCGCTGACGCGGCTGGGTGCCCGCGTCATTGCGGTACCCTATGGCGATTGGTGGGCCATGCTGGCGCAGCCCAACGACGATCCTTCCTTCATCCATCCCGTGACCGATCCCGACGTGCTGGCCGGCAACGGCACCATCGGCCTGGAGATCCTGGAGGACCTGCCCGGTGTCACCACCATCCTGGCACCCTATGGCGGTGGCGGCCTGTCCGTCGGCATCGCGGCCGCCCTGCGGGCCGCAGGTTCGGACGCCAGGGTCATCGCCTGCGAGACGGAAGCCGGGGCGCCGCTGACGGCAGCCATGAAGGCGGGCGGTCCCGTGACCATCGATTTCAATCCAAGGACCTTCATCACTGGCATGGGCGGGCCGGCCGTCCTGCCTTCCATGTGGCCGCTGGCCAAGGCGCTGGTGGCGGGCACGGCTGTGGTATCGCTTTCCGAGGTGGCAAGCGCCATCCGGCTGATGTTGGAACGCCATCATCTGGTCGCGGAAGGCGCAGGTGCCGCGACGGTAGCCGCCGCCCTGGATCGGGATTTTCCCGGCCCCGTGGTCTGCATCCTGTCCGGCGGGCATCTCGACAACGGCCATCTGGTCAGTATCCTGCAAGGGAATGTGCCATGAGAACACCGCCGGCCCCTTTTCGTATACTGGGGCGGGAGGCCATCCGGACGGCACTGCCGCTGGCCGCCTGCATCGACCTGATGCGCGACACGATGATGTCGGTCTCGAAGGGGGAGGCAAGGCTTCCCCTGCGCACGGTCATGCCACTGCCGGGGGAGACAGGTGCCTTTGCCCTGATGCCCGGTTTCATGGAACATCCGGCGGTGCTGGGCGCCAAGCTGCTGTGCCTGATGCCCGGCAACGCCGTGCGGGGCCTGTCCTCCCACACCGGCGTCGTGCTGCTGTTCAGCAGTGTGACAGGGCAGTTGGAGGCGCTGCTGGACGCGGCCGAGATCACTGCGCTGCGCACGCCGGCGGCGACAGCGGCGGCCAGCCGCGTGCTGGCCGGGCCGGATGCGGGCGACCTGGCCCTGCTGGGAACCGGTGAGCAGGCATTCGCCCATCTGGAGGCGCTGGCCCTGGTCCATGCATTGCGCCGCGTCCGGCTATGGGGCCGCGACCTGGAAAAGACACGGGCTTTCGCCGTCCGGGCGCAACCTTCAATCGCCGCGCCCATCACCGTCTGCGGGTCGGTGGAGGCAGCGGTCGAAGGGGCCGACCTGATCTGCACGGCCACCGCCTCTGCGGAGCCCATCCTGCAGGGTCGATGGATCAGCGCCGGCGCGCATGTCAATCTGGTTGGGGCAAGCGTCCAATCCGCCGCCGAAATCGATGTAGAAGGTGTTCGCAAAGCCCGCTATTTCGTGGACTACCGCCCGTCGGCTCTGGCCCAGGCTGGGGAACTGGCCCGCGCCGTGCATACCGGACAGGTCGGCTGGGACCATATCGCTGCCGAGATCGGCGAAGTCCATCTCGGCCGTCATCCGGGCAGGACCGACGGCGGCGACATCACCATCTACAAGTCGCTGGGCATCGCTGCCCAGGATCTGGCCGCCTGCACCGCCGTGCTCGCCGCCGCCGAGGCAAGGAATCTGGGCCTTAACGCCGAACTATAACGATATCCGGAGCCCATCCATGTGCCTCGACCTGAAACGGACGGACGCGATCGCCACGATCACGCTGTCCCGGCCCGACAGGGGTAATGCGATCAACATCGAACTGGCGGATGCGCTGCTGGCCGCCGTAACGGCGTGCGAAACTGATGCTGCCGTCCGCGCCGTCGTGCTGACCGGTGCCGGGGCGCTATTCTGCGCAGGCGGCGATATCGACGCCTTTGCCCAGGCCGGGTCGGAGGCATCCGGGCTGATGCAACGGCTGACCGGGCCGGTCCATGCCGCAGAGGTGCGACTGGCCCGGATGCGCAAGCCGCTGGTCACGGCGATCAATGGGGCCGCCGCCGGGGCGGGCCTGGGCCTGGCCGTCATGGGGGACGTGGCCATCGCCGCTGCGTCGGCGACCTTCGTGGGTGCCTATAGCGCCATTGGGCTGTCTCCGGACGTGGGGGTCAGTTGGTGGTTGCCCCGGCTGATCGGTCTGCGCCAAGCGCAACGCCTCCTCCTGCTGGGCGACAGGATCGATGCAGTGGAGGCCGAACGGATCGGCTTGGTGACGCGGGTCGTCCCAGACGATCTGTTGATGGCCACTGCCATGGCCGCGGCCGGGCGTCTTGCGCATTTATCCTTGCCAGCCTTTCAGCGGACGCGGGCCTTGCTGCTGGAGGCGCCGATGACTGGCCTTGAACCCCATCTGGAACTGGAAGTGCAGGCGCTGACTGCTTGCGCCGAAGGGCCGGATGCGGCCGAGGGAATCGCCGCGTTCCAGGAGAAGCGGCAGGCTTGCTTTCAGGCCTAGCCCTGCTTTCAGCCAGCTGGAAACAGGGCCGGCTTTGATGTTCCTCAAGCATGCGGGAACGGCTGTGGTCAGGCCGGAGCCAGGACGTGAGTTCGGACCAGATGGGCGATATGAACAACGCGTTCCATCGAAATGCCGTGCCGCACCCCTGGCAGGATGGATAGACGCGCGCCAGGGATCGCCTGGGCCAGAGACCGGCTGACCTCCAGCGAGATGATCGGGTCGAATTCACCCTGCAGTACCAGGGTCGGCGCGCGGATATGCGACAACCGGTCCCGCACGTCATGTCCCTTCAGCGCCGCCATGCGCCGGGTTCCCGCCTCCGGTGACCGTTCGCAGAAACTGTCGGCCACCGCCTGCATCAGCGCCCGATCATGATCGATGGCGTCGGGCGTAAAGAAATGTTCCAACACGAAGAGCCGGACCGCATCCGGGCCCCGATCCGCGACCGACGCCACGTCTGGCGCCTTGAACTGGTCGAAACAGGGTGCGGTGGCGCCAAGCGTCAGGGTCTTCACCCGGTTCGGATGCCGGATGGCCAGCGTCATGGCGACGGCGCCGCCATAGGATGTACCGAAGACATGGGCAGCACCACCACAGAGCTGTGCAATCAGGTCGGCCGCGTCGTCGGCATGGTCGACCATCGCATAGGGGGCATCGAACGGGCTGTCCGGCCCATCCCGCTGATCAGAGGCGATGGCACGGACGCCGTCGCCCAGATGCGGCCGGAAACAGTCGAACTGCCGGCGATCGGCATTGAATCCGTGCAGCAGCACCAAGGGTTCACCCTCGCCGCTTTCATCATAGCGCAGCGACACACCATTGACCTCGACCTGCGCCATCGCACCAGCCCCTTTCAATCCTTCCCGCGATGCGCGACCCTATCGCGGCGGGCGGCGGAGCGTCCAAAAGCTTTGGGCAATGCATGCCATGAGCGTCCGGCATTGCTGGCGGCGTCCGAGTCCCAGGTGCCTATAGCGGTGGCTGTGCCGTCGGCCAGCTACCCTGGGCCAATTGCGCTTTCACGCTCTCGATCAGCATGGCCTCCACCTGCTGGACGGCCCGCAACCCCCGGCGCTGCCAGTTGGTCGCAATCACCCAGGCGACCCCTAGATTTTCAACGGGCACGAAGGAGAGGCCGGCGGGGGACTGTGCCACCACGCAGCAGGGGGCAACACCGAACCCGACCCCCCTCAGGACCAGATCGACCAGGGATGTGGAACTGTTGACCTCGCTCCTGAATTTCAACCGGTCGGCCAGGTGCGGTGCCTGGCGCTCCAGGAACAGCCGCAAACTGTCGGGATAGCCGGTCAAGATCAAGGGAAGGGTCAGCAATTCCTCCACCGCGACCACAGGCCCGAAGGCGGACCGGTCCTCTACCCGGCAGATCAGGCAGATCTTCTCGCGCACCAGGGGCGTCAGGTGCATTCCCGCATCGATGCTGTGGGGCAGGACAGCCAGATCCAGAGTACCTTCAAGCACCTGCTCCTTCAGGCGCGCACCGGAATTCTCCACTAAGTCTAACTGGCAACCGGCATGCGCCCGCAGGAAATCAGCAGCGACGGGCATGACCAACTGGGCAAGGATGGAACGCGGCGCGCCCAACTTCACCATGCCGCTCAGTTCCGTCTCCTCGGCGGCGACACCGTCCATGAGGTCGCGCACGCTGGCCAGCACACGTTCCGCATGCTCATAAACCCGTCTTCCGACATCGGTCAGCGTCACGCCCGCGCTGTGACGGATGAACAGGCTGCGCTTCACCTCATCCTCCAGCTTGGCAATGGAACGGCTCAGCGCGGGCTGCGCCACCCGGAGCTGTTGCGCGCCGGCCGCGAAGCTGCCCGCATCGGCGATCACCTTGAAATAACGAAGCTGGCGGAGCTCCAACGCATCTTCTCCCGATCATCGCTTTCCAGCATCCCAGGCCGCGCGGCGGCCGGCAATCATGGCCATGATGCTCGCGGAGCGCTGTATCACGCAACAGGTCTTGGGCAATTCCTTCGCTATTACA
This sequence comes from Niveispirillum fermenti, assembly GCF_052474395.1. Classification (NCBI taxonomy): domain Bacteria; kingdom Pseudomonadati; phylum Pseudomonadota; class Alphaproteobacteria; order Rhodospirillales; family Azospirillaceae; genus Niveispirillum; species Niveispirillum fermenti. The sequence continues at coordinate 1,056,516 of NZ_CP156679.1, forward strand.
ATGCTGAATGAGGTCGATGAGGAAGAGGTCTTGGCGCTACTGAAACCTCTTGAGGATACTCGCCCCTATTCATGCAAACAAATCCAAACAGGGGTTTAGACTAGATGAAGCGGTTCACGGCCCGGCCTGAGCTCAGTGGAACTTTCGGCGCGGTCGCTTCGACCCACTGGATCGCATCGGCGGTCGGAATGCGCCTCCTGGAAGCGGGCGGCAATGCCTTCGATGCCGCAGCAGCAGCCGGCTTCACCCTGCAGGTGGTAGAACCGCACCTAAACGGCCCCGGCGGCGACGCCCCCATCATCGTGGCCCGCACGGATGACGAAGCACCCACGGTGATCTGCGGGCAAGGCGTAGCGCCTGCCGCTGCAACGATCGAGCATTTCCAATCCCTGGGCCTCGACCTCATCCCGGCAACCGGTCTGCTGGCGGCCTGCGTCCCTGGTGCCTTCGGGGCCTGGCTGACGATGCTGCGCGACTGGGGCACGGTTCCGCTCCGCCAGGTTCTGGAACCGGCCATCCATTATGCACGGCACGGGCACCCACTTCTGTCCAACACCGCCAACACCATCGCCTCAGTGCGGGATCTGTTCGTCGATGAATGGCGCAGTTCCGCAGCCATTTTCCTGCACAACGACGAGACGCCCCAGGCCGGCAGCCTGTTCGCCAATTCGGCGCTGGCCGATTTCTACCAGCGCCTGCTGCGGCAAGCGGAAAGCGCCTCCTCCTCGCGTGAGGGGCAGATCGATGCCGCGCTGCGCTACTGGTACGAAGGCGAGGTGGCAGAAATCATGGACGATTTTTGCCGCACCACGGAGGCCATGGATGTCAGCGGCCGCCGCCATGGCGGATTGCTGCGCGCCACGGATATGGCTGGCTGGCGGCCCCCGATCGAACAGGCATGCGGCGTCGATCAGGGCGATTACACCGTCTACAAATGCGGGGCCTGGAGCCAGGGGCCATCGCTTCTACAGGCGCTGCGCATCCTGGACGGGTTCGATATCGGGCAATATGCGCCAACCAGCCCAGACTTCGTCCATCTTGTCACCGAAACCCTGAAGCTGGTCATGGCGGACCGCGATGCATATTATGGCGACGACCCGGATGTGCCGCTGGAGACCCTGCTGAGCCGCGGCTATGCCGATGAACGCCGGGCCCTGATTTCCGACCAGGCCAGCATGGCATTACGACCTGGGGCGATCGCCGGCCGCCAAACTCCCTTCCCTCCCGTCGTGTCGCCGGGTGGTCGCCAACCGTCGGCCGCCGCCGGCGGCGGGGAACCGACCATGGCCCGCACCGCCAACATGGACAGGCTCCCAGCCGAGGACGGCCCCCGACTAACGGGCGATACATGCCATGTGGATGTGGTCGATCGCTGGGGTAACATGGTTTCGGCCACACCGTCGGGTGGCTGGCTTCAGTCCAGCCCCGTGGTTCCGGCGCTGGGATTTCCGCTTGGCACCCGCATGCAGATGTTCTGGTTGCAACCGGGTCTGGCCAGCAGCCTGCGCCCGGGGCGGCGCCCGCGTACCACACTTACCCCCTCAATGGCGTTTCGGCACGGACGGCCCTATCTCGCGTTCGGAACACCCGGCGGCGACCAGCAGGACCAATGGTCGCTGCTGCTATGGCTCTATCATCGGCATTGCGGCTTGCCTCTGCAGGCGGCGATCGAGACCCCGGCCTTCCACACCGACCATATGCTGGCCAGCTTCTGGCCGCGCGAAGCGGCATTGGGGACCTTGATCGTCGAAGGACGCTATCCGCAGCATACGCTTCAGGAACTACGACGCCGGGGGCATGCGGTGACGGTCGGCGGCGACTGGTCGGAAGGCCGGCTTTCCGCTTGCGCCTTTGATCGCGACGGCGACGATCAGATCATCCGCGCGGCCGCCAACCCGCGCGGCATGCAGGGCTATGCCGTCGCCCGCTGACGGTTGGCCGGTACCTTCTGAACCACCCTTTCAATGGGCCGGGACACGTTCGTCCGTTTTCGGTCACGACCTCGACGATCTGAACCGCGCCGTGTTTGCCGGAGGCTCCAACTCTTGAGTAGGATGGAGCATCATGAGCAAGACGACGAACAAGTTTTCTCTGAGGTGCGCGAACGCGCGGTGCGGCTGGTTCTGGATAACGAGGGCCAGCACGGCTCACGTTGGCAGGCCATCTGACCGAACCGGGGACAAAAGCTCCTGGCGCTAATACGTCTGGAAGTGCGGGATCGCCGTTCCCTACGCCCAAATTCACTCTCTGTTGTTACCTATATGTTACCTGCGGGGTTTTGGCGGATGTTTGGGCCAGACAGCAAAAACCCCTGAAAGACGTTGTCCTTCAGGGGTTTGGCCTTGGATGCGGGGGCTCGCCTCGACCGATGGTATGACAACTTTTCGGTGATTATCTGATTAATTATTTCATCACCGGATCGGGAAGCTTGCCTCCACTCAAATCAGTCACCGTCCGGCCAATCACAGCTTGTAGCGAACCGTCAGACCATAGGTGCGGGGCTCGTTGTAGACGGGGAAGTAGAAACCCAGGCTCGACAAGTCGTTCATGTCGGTCAGATAGCGTTTGTCCGCCACATTCCGCACGAACAGCGTGAAATCGATGCCCGAACTGTGGGCCATGCCGACATGTAGATTGACCTCGCCATGCCGGTCGCCAACCATCGGCGCCTGATTGGTCGCGCTGAAATTGACCTTGGACTGGTAGGAGAAGTCGGCCCCTAGCCGGCCTGTCCAGTCCGGGCCCAGATCAGCGCTGTAAGTGGCGCTGCCGTTCATCTGCAGGCGCGGCGCCTTATCCAGGGTGTTGCCCTTGAAGTTGCCCCGGATCGGATCGATAAAATTCGTGTAGGTGGCATGGACATAGGCGGCGCCGAACGCAAGGTCGAGCCCCTGTACCGGCCGGGCCTGGATTTCGATCTCGGCACCATAGATGTCGGCGTCGGCATTCTGTAAACGTTGCAAGGGCACGCCGCCTGCCGGGTTCGGCTCCAGGCTGAAGACCTGCAAGTTACGATAATCATAATAGAAGCCGGCCATGTTGAGGCGGACGCGGCGATCCATCAGGTCGGTCTTCAGCCCGGCCTCGTATGCATCGATGCTTTCGGAATCCACGGCGTTGAACTCGATCCCGCTAAACAGGGCGCCGGTATTATAGCCACCGGCCCGCACCCCGCGTGAATAGCTGGAGTAGAGATTGGTTTCATCGTTCAGTTCATAAGCCAGCGCCAAACGCCAGGTGGGCTTCTTCAGGTCGGTGACGGTGCGGCTGGGCAGGTCGATGGTCAGGTTGGACGGATTGGCATCGACAAAGCCGACCAGCCGATCCCGCAACCGGGCCCGTGAACTGGTATCCGGGTTTACGGGGCCGCCATAGGTGATGAAGCTCAGTTTCTTGCGGTCATCCGTGTAACGCAGGCCGGCGGTCGCCGTCAGCTTGTCCGTCAGTTCATAATCGGCCTGCGCGAAAATTGCCTTGCTGCTGGTTCGCTGCGTAAAGACGCGTTCCACCGTCAGGACCGAATTGGCGGGATTGAAATAAGGTTTGGTGCGGTCGGGGTTCAGTTCCCGCAATGCACTGAGATTGGTCAGGCTGGACAGTTCTTCCTGCAGGTAATAAAGCCCGGCGACCCATTTGAACGGACCTTCACCATTGGAGGTGAAGCGCAGTTCCTGGCTGACCTGACGCGAGCTCTCCTTCCATAGCGGCAGTTCGGCCACGGCATAGGGGGAATAATCGATGTCCTGATTCAAATCACGCTTATTATAGACATAGGCAGTGATGGAGGTGACGTTCACATCATCACCATCATGGATCACCGACAGCCGGTCGGCGAAATTGTCCAGCTTCTCGTAATTGTCCAGGACGTTGGTGTTCAGCGCATCGATATCCTGGTTGGCGATGTAGCGGGTGATGGGGTTCGCGCAAGTCGTGCGCGCCAGGATTTCCTCACCGGTGCAAGGCTTGCCTGTGCGGGCATTGACAGTGCCCATGGATTGGTGTCCCAACGCCGAGGACTTGCTTTTGCCCCCTTCGATCTTGTTATGGATTTCCAGATCGGCGGAAGGCGTCAGCATGAATTGCAGGCGGCCCGCATAGGTCTCGATACCGTTGATGTCGCGGCTGTCCTGCAGGTTCGTGGCCCAGCCATCGCGCCGCTTCACCGTCAGCGATGCCCGTGCCGCCAGCGTATCGTCAATCAGGGCGCCACCGCCGGCCGCATCGAAGAAGATCTGGTTGAACCGGCCCGCCGTGACGGACGCGGAAAAATCCGGGGCGAAGGTCGGCCGCCGAGTCGTGTAATTGATGACACCGCCCGTGGTGTTGCGTCCATAAAGCGTGCCCTGTGGTCCCTTCAGCACTTCGACCCTGTCCACATCGAACACGGCGAACAACTGGCCGACACCGGAATTCAGGAAAACATCGTCCACCGTCACGCCGACCGCGCCGGAAGAGGCGGCATTATAATCGTTCACACCGACGCCACGCAGGAAGATGGTCGGGTTGGAAGACTGGAACAGATTGTTGATCTGCAGACCAGGCACCGACCGGGTCAGGTCCAGGCCGTTGCGCACGCCCTGCATCTCCAGCGCCTCACCCCCCAGGGCCGTGATGGAGATCGGCACTTCCTGGATATTCTCGCCGCGCTTCTGCGCCGTCACGATGATTTCGTCCAACTGAAGCGCCTGCTCCTCAGCCGCCATCGCAACGCCCGACATGGCGCCGGACAGGCCCAGCACCGCCAGCAAGGCGGTGCGGCTGGCAACATTACAATGCCGCATAGACATGTTCCCTCCCGAGACATCATTTGCTTGTGATTTTTGCGGTGGGCAGAGCCGCCCGCCGTTCCGTCAGATAATTTCATTATTTGTTAGTATGTAAAATATCGAAATGCGATTTTTCCGCTTCCCAGCACCTGGACCCGCAATCAGCAGCCGACGATGAATCTTTCAATTCATTGATATTATTAAGTGATTTTGACACGACGCTCATGGTTCGCCACTGTGTCGATCCCGTTTCGTGAATGAGGAAAGAGCGGTCACCCGTCTGAAAATCTTGACCGCAGCGGCTTTACAAGCATTCGAAAACATGTCAAATAACGAAACTGTTTTGATATTTGAAATCGCAACGGCCTCGATCCCTGACCTCCCCTTTCCTGACCAGTCCGTCGTCAGGCTGCCGTGGACACTCACGACGGGGCGAAGTCACCAAATGGCCGATGAAACGGAGACATCCCAATGCCAGTTACTGTCGCGGAAGCCGTCGCTTCCGCCCTTGTGCGCCACGGCGTCGAGTTCATTTTCGGGCAGAGCAATCCGACTGCGCTGATGCTGGCAGCCGAGGATGCCGGCATCCGCCAGCTTCTGTACCGGACGGAGAATGCCGCCGGCGCCATGGCCGACGCCTATGCGCGCGTTTCAAACCGGATTGGCGTGGTCGCGGCGCAAAACGGCCCCGCCGCCGCCCTGATGGTGGCGCCGATGGCAGAGGCGCTGAAAGCATCCATCCCGATGCTGGTGCTGGTGCAGGAGGTTCCGGCCTCCCAACGCGACCGCAACGCCTTTCAGGAACTGGACCATTTCGCGCTGTTCGCCGGGGTTGCGAAATGGGTTCGCCGGCTGGACGATCCCGACCGGGCCGCCGACTATATCGATCTGGCCATGATCGCCGCCAATAGCGGGCGCCCCGGTCCCGTCGTCCTGCTGCTGGCCAAGGACATGCTTCAGCAGCCGTCACGGGCGCCGGATGTCGCACGCAGGCAGGACTTGGGCCTCTTCCCCTTGGACCGTCCGCGCCCCGATATGGAAAGCATTGAACGGGCAGCCGAACTGCTGGCCAATGCCAGGTCGCCGCTGGTGATCGTCGGTGGCGGCGTCCATACGGCACAGGCGGTGGACGCGCTGGACCGCCTGATCAGCACAGGCTGCCTGCCCGTGGCGACCACCAACATGGGCAAGGGTGCGGTGGATGAAACCGGCCCGCTGTCGCTGGGCGTCGCTGCCAACCTGCTGGGGCGCAACGGCCCGGCATCCGCGCACCGGGATCTGATCGCCAAGGCGGATGTGGTGCTGCTGATCGGCACCCGGACCAACGAGAATGGTACAGATGCCTGGAGCCTGACAGCGCCCGGCGCTTCCTATATCCATATCGATATCGACGGGACCGAGGTGGGGCGCAATTATGAGGCGCTGCGTCTGGTGGGCGACGCCCGCGCCGCCATCCTGGACCTGACAGCAGCCCTGCAGCGGCAGGACCTGACCAAGCGGCGGGACGGGGCGGGTGCGCTGATGGCGGAAATCGCGGCGGCACGGCACCGGCGCAGCGACGCCATCGCACCGCAATTGCAGGCTGATACCCAACCGATCCTGCCACAGCGCCTGATGGGGGACCTGGACAGCCTGATCGGGCCGGACGATATCGTCGTGGCCGATGCCAGCTACTCCTCCGTCTGGGTCACGGGATACCTGACGGCACGCCGCGCGGGGCAGCGTTTCCTGACGCCGCGCGGTCTGGCCGGGCTTGGCTGGGGACTGCCCTTCGCCATGGGGGCAAAACTGGCCCGGCCCGGCGCGCGGGTTGTGGGTCTGGTCGGCGATGGCGGCTTTGCCCATGTCTGGGGCGAATTGGAAATGGCGGTGCGTGAAGGCATCGCGCTGACCCTGATCGTCCTGAACAACTCGCAACTGGCCATGCAGCGGCATGGAGAGAATCTGGGCTTCGGGCGCAGCACGACGGGCATCCGTTTCGTGGAGGTCGATCACGCCGCGGTGGCGCGGTCGGTCGGCGCGCAGGGGCACCGGATCGATGATCCCAACGCCTTCGGTCCCGCCCTGGAACTGGCGCTGGCATCCGATGAGGTAACGGTGCTGGAGGTGATCAGCGATGCCGACGCCTTCGCGCCCTTGCGCATTTTCGATGGACAGGACGCATGTCTGGGCATCCCCGCCGGACCGCACGCGGCCGCCCGCCGACAGGGTGCGTGATCGCCATGCCGGGACATCGACATTCCCATGATGATCTGTCTTGTCTGCCCCTGCGCTTGCTGATTGATGGGGACTGGCGCGATGCGGCGGACAATCGCCGCATCACAGTAGAGAACCCGGCAACGGGGAAGGAGATCGCGCAGGTGGCCGATGCCCATGCGGCGGATGCGACCGCCGCCCTGGATGCCGCCTGCCGCGCACAGGCCCCATGGGCGGCACTGCCGCCCCGGCAGCGCGCGGACCTGTTGCACCGGGCCTATGAAGGGCTGTGTGCCGACCGGGACCGGTTCACACGGGTCATCAGCCTGGAAACGGGAAAGCCACAGGCAGAAGCGCAGGCGGAGGTCGATTATGCCGCCGGCTTCCTGCGCTGGTTTGCCGAGGAGGCCGTGCGCATCCATGGCCGGGAGCAGCAGGCACCGGGTGGCGGGTCGCGGCAGATCATCAGCCGCTGGCCGGTCGGCCCCTGCCTGCTGATCACGCCCTGGAATTTTCCGCTGGCGATGATCACCCGCAAGGTCGGGCCGGCGCTGGCCGCCGGCTGCACAATGGTCCTGAAACCGGCGGAACAGACACCGCTGACCGCAATCCTATTCTGCCGTTTGATGCAGGAGATCGCCCTGCCCCAAGGCGTGCTGAACCTGATCACCACGACCCGCGCGGATATCGTCGTGGGCACCCTGCTGGCCGACAAGCGGTTGCGCAAACTGTCCTTCACCGGGTCCACGCGCGTCGGCCGCCTGCTCCTGGCAGGGGCGGCGGCAAGCATCCTGCGCACCTCCATGGAACTGGGCGGCAACAATCCGTTCATCGTCTTCGACGATGCCGACCTGGACCGGGCCGTGGACAGCGCCGTGCAGGCGAAACTGCGTAATCTGGGTCAGGCCTGCACGGCGGCGAACCGCTTCCTGGTCCAGGACGGTATCGCCGCCCCCTTCACCGAGCGGCTGGTCCAGCGCTTTGCCGCGCTGTCCGCAGACAATCTCGGGCCGATGATCGGGGCGGCAGCCAGAGCCAATACGCACGGGCTGGTCCAGGATGCGGCCGCGCGGGGGGCCAGGCTTGTGCTGGGTGGAAAGATGCCGGCGGGCCACGGCTATTATTATCCCCCGACGATCCTGACGCAGGTTCCGGCCGATGCGCCCCTCCTGCATCAGGAAATCTTCGGCCCCGTGGCGCCCATTCAGATATTCACCACGGAGGCAGATGCCCTCGCCATGGCCAATGACAGCGGCTATGGCCTTGCCGCCTATGCCTGCACCCGCGACCTGGACCGGGTGATACGCCTTCAGGGCGGGGTGGAAACGGGTATGCTGGGCATCAATACCGGCATCCTCTCCGATCCGGCCGCCCCGTTCGGCGGGATCAAACAATCGGGCCTGGGCCGCGAAGGCGGGACGGAAGGCATCGATGAATATCTGACCACCCGTTACACCGCCATCGCCACGCCGGCAACGTCCGGCACCTGAACAGGAGGAAACGACATGCCGCTCAGCGAGATCATGCTGCAACGACTGGAAGACTGGAAACAGGCGGCCATGCAACTCGCCCCCCTGCTGCTGGGGGAGACGCCGGAACGGCCGCTGGTGGACATCCGCGCCGACTACAATCGTGAACTGGCCCGCAACCGGCCGCCCGCCGGGATTGTCAGCACCGCGGTGGATATGGGCGGCGTGCCGGGCATGCTGGTCACGCCGGACAAGGCGCGCGGCGGTCGCGTGCTATTCTATATCCATGGTGGCGGCTATATCAGTGGCGGGCCGTCCGGCTATCTGGGCATTGCCGGCCATTATGCGCAGCGGCTGGGCGCACGGGTTTTCCTGCCCGATTACCGGCTGGCCCCCGACCATCCCTTTCCGGCCAGCCTGGACGATGTCGTCGCGGCCTGGCGCTGGCTGGTAGCGCAGGAAGGGGGTGCTGACAATATCGTCATCTCCGGCGATTCTGCCGGCGGTGCCATGGTCGTGTCCAGCATGGTGCGGGCGCGCGGCCTGGGTCTGGCCCTGCCCGCCGGCGGCGTGGCCATCTCCCCCTGGGCGAACCTGGAAATGACGGGCGTGTCCTACACCACTCGTGACGGCATCGATCCGCTGTGCAACCGGGAGATCTTGCTGCTGATGGCCCGCTGCGCCCTGGGCACCACGCCCGCCGATGATCCGGATGCTTCCCCCGTCTTCGCCGATGTTCGGGGCCTGCCGCCCGTCATGATCCAGGTCGGCGAAAGCGAGGTGATGTTGAGCGACGCGTTCCAACTGGCCGCCCATCTGGCGGAAAACCAGGTGCGCATCGCGCTGGAGGTCTGGCCGGAAATGTTCCATGTCTGGCCGATGTTCACGGACATCCTGCCGCAAGCGGGTCAGGCGCTGGACAGTGCCACCCGGTTCCTGGACAGCCTGCTGCCATCGCCGCGATGAAAGGGCGTCCGGCCGGCGCCGTGCCGGCCGGGCGTCAGGTCTTTTCGACCAGAAGCCGGGTTGCCTCCGCCGCCGCCGACATCACGGCATCGGTGAAAGCCTCGCGCGACTTGTCCATGCGGAAGGTGGGAGTGACAATGCCCACCGCGCCCAGCACGGTACCGGCCGCATCAAAGACCGGGGCGCCCACGGCGACGATCCCATCCTCCGTCTGCCCGTCATCGGCGGACCAGCCCCGCACCCGGATCTGCGGCAGTTCCTTTTCCAGCGCCTTCACAACGCTCTTGCGTTGACGTTCCGGCAGCGGGGTCAGGGCTTCTGCCAGCATGGCTTCCCGCGCTGCGTCGTCCAGGTGCGCCAACACCGCCTTTCCCGACGCGCGACGATATTCAAACCCCTTCAGGCCCACATAAAGGCCCGATACGCGCAACTTCTGCGTGCCTTCAACCAGTACCTTCAGGACGACATTGTTGCCATCGCGCAAGGACAGGAACGAGGTCTCCAGGGTCTGCGCCGACAGGCGGCGGACGATATCAGACAGGGATTGCTCCGTGCTCTGCGACCGACGGTAACCGCGGGCCAGCATGCCGATCCCGTCACCCAGTTCCAGTCCGCCATCGTCATTGCGCTCGATATAGCCACGGGCCATCAGGGTGCGCAGAAGGTGGTAGCAGGTGGTGATGTTCAGCTTCAGCGCCTTGGACACGTCGCGGATGCTGGGCGGTTGCGGCGCGGCGGCGACGAACTCCAGAAAGGAGAGCGCGCGTTCGACAGTCTGAAGGGTGTAGCCGTTTTCCATGCGACCTACATAAATCAAAACATATTCGCTTGGAATGGCGTATCGGAAGCAGGCTGTCGAACGCAAGCCGCTTAGAGAAGACGGGGAACATTCAGGCCACCCGCCACCCAGATGGGCTGTCCCGTCATATAGGGAAGCGCGCCGGACGCCAGCGACAGGACCGTGCGTCCCACATCCTCTACCTCTCCCCAGCGGGGAATCGGCACGCGCCCGCTGGCCAGCAGCCGTTCGATGGTGTCGCTGCCGACCTTGGCTGTCATCGGCGTGCGCATCAGGCCCGGCCGCACCTCATGCACATGGATGCCGTCCGCCGCCAACCGGGCCGCGAACAGGCCGGTCATCATCGAAAGGGCCGATTTCGTCACGCAATATTGCGAGCGGTCGGTGAACACGATCTCCGACGCGATGGAGGTGATGGTGATGATGGAGCGGTAGCTGCCGGCATCGGCCGGACCGGATGCCAGCAGCCGGTTGGCGAAGGCCTGGGTCAGGAAGAAGGTGCCCCGCAGGTTCACCTCCACCGACCGGTCGAAAGCGGCGGCATCCAGGTCCAGAATGTCGGTCAGGGGCCGCGCCGCAATCCCGGCATTATTGACCAGACAGTCCAGCCGGCCGAAATCCGCCGCGACGGCATCCAGGACGGGCTGGTGCCGATCGATCTGCGCGATATCCATCGGGTAATAGCGGCAGGCCGCTGATGCCAGCGCATCGGGCAGCACCGGATTGTCCGGCAGGTCGATGATAGCGACATGGAAGCCGCCGCCGATCAGCGCCTGGGCGATCCCCAGGCCAAGCCCCTGCAACCCGCCCGTCACGATGGCGACGGGCCGCTCCATATCCTTATCGGGCATGATGCTTCCTTTTGGGAAAATTCTACTTGATGGCGACAGGATTGACGGGCGCGCCCGTGCCCTGGACGATTTTCAGCGGCGCCGCCACATAGAGGAAATCATACTGCCCATCCTCGGCGCAGTCGGCGGCCAGCTTTGACAGGTTGCACAGCTCGGTGAAGGCCACGCCCAGGTTCCGCATCAACGCGCCGTGCAGCGGCAGCATCACGCCGCTGACCGGGTCCAGGGTCACCTCGTTCGCCATGGTGTCGGTGACCAGATTAGGGATTTCCATCTCGTGAAACCAATGTACCAGTTCCGGGGAATAGGTCAGGCCCGGTTCCACAAAATCGGCAAAGAAGGCGCTGGCCCCGGCGCTGTAATAGGATTCAATGAAGCCGGTGCGGATGACGATGATATCGCGCTTGCGGATTTCCACCTTCTGCGCGGCCGCCGCCGCCAGCACATCCAGGTGGCTGAAGGTCTCGCCCTTGTCCAGATAGGGTTTGCCGCGCAGCCGCGCGATGTCCAGCAGCACGGCGCGCCCCACCACGCCCCGTTCGGCGATGGCCTGAACGCTGGCCTTCTGCAAGCCGCCGATGGTGGTTTTGGCGTCATAGCCGTTATAAAGCTGCCCGTCGTACCAGACATGGCCCAGTGCGTCATATTGCGTGGACCCTTGCAGATAGGCGGAGATGGCGTCATCGGCATAATGCTGGCCGCCGGGGAATTGCGGGCCCTTGCCGCCGATCCAATGCCCCTCGTCGATGATCTGATACCGTTCGGCCCCCCGCCGGCCGGGCCAGACGGGGTCGCCCTTGGGGTCGGCCATGGGCACCTGCAAGGTGAACAGCTTGCCCGACCGCACCGATGCCATGGCCGCCAGAACCTGGGGCGCGCCTAAGTAATTCAGGGACCCGACCTCATCCTCCGGCCCCCATTTGCCCCAGTTCTTGGGTGCGTCTTTCAAAAGCTCGCCGATTTCGGGCGTACAGATGTTGCACATCTCAATGTCTCCTCAGCCGGCAGCAGCAGCCAGCGGCCGGCTGGTGATGGTCTGGATATTGGTGAATTCCAGCAGGCCGGCCATGCCATGTTCCACGCCCACGCCCGATTGCTTATGCCCGCCGAAGGGCGCATGTGGGGAAAAGGCGAACATCTCGTTGATCCAGACGGTCCCTGTCTGCAACCGCTCGCCGATGCGGCGGGCCTGATCGATATCGTTGGACCAGACGGACCCGCCCAGGCCGCTCTCGCTGTCATTGGCGCGGCGGATCACATCCTCGATATCATCATATTTCAGCAGCGGCAGGATGGGGCCGAACGCCTCTTCCGTCACCACCCGCGCATCCTCCGGCGGATTGTCCACGATGGTGACGGGTATGAAATAGCCCGGCCCCTCCGGCACCTCGCCACCGATCAGGAAACGGTGGCCTTCCGCCTTGGTCTGTTCGATCAGGCTGCTCACCTTGTCGAACTGCATGCGGTTCTGCACGGGCCCCAGGTCGCTGCCCTGCATCGACCCGTCGCCGATGCGGATGGTCCGGGCATAGTCCACCAGCTCTCGCGCCACATCATCATAGATATCGGCATGGATATAAAGACGCTTGATGGCGACACAGACCTGGGCGCTGTTGAAAAAGGCGCCCCAGAACAGGGCGGGCGCCACGGCCTTGGGATCGACATCCGGCAGGACGATGCCGGCATCATTGCCACCCATTTCCAGGGTCACGCGCTTCAGGGTGCGAGCGGCACTTTCCATCACGCGCTTGCCCGTCGCCGTCGATCCGGTGAAGGAGACCTTGGCGATGCCCGGATGGTCGGTGATCCACTGGCCCAGATCGTTGCCGCCGGTGACGATATTGACGACACCGGGCGGCAGCACATCACGCAACAGTTCCCCCAGACGCAGCGTCGTCAGCGGTGTATAGGGTGACGGCTTCAGGACCAGCGTATTGCCCGCCAGCAGGGCCGGCGCCATTTTCCAGATGGCCATCAGGATGGGCGCATTCCAGGGCGTGATGGCGCCCACGACACCCAGCGGCGTATGGCGGATTTCCACCCGCCTTCCCGCTTCCTCCCGCACCTCCACCGGCAGGGTGAAGGTGGAAACGGCGTGGCACCAATCGGCACAGGTCGCAACTTCCCAGTCGCAGCCCGCCCGTGGACGGCCCTGCTCCGCCGTCAGCAGGGCCGAGAAAGCGTCCTTGCTGGCCAACAGACAGTCGCCGATGGCCGCCACCAATGCCTGCCGCTCCGCCATGGGGCGGGCGGACCAGGCGGGAAACGCCGCGCGCGCAGCCTCCACGGCTGCATCCAGTTGGGCCCGGCTGGCATCGGGGACATGGGCGATCACCTGCTCAGTCGCGGGATTGACCACGGGCAGGGTCTTGTCACTGACCACCGGCCTGCCGGCGATGGTCATCGTATAGTTGCCATCGAAGATCATCGAACCCACTCCTATCGGGCGGTCGCATCCGCAAAAAAGCGGAGGGCCAGGGGAATGACGGTGTCAGGGGCTTCCAGGATGGGGGTGTGGCCCACCCCCTCCAGCACGATCTGTTCACCGCCGGGAATGCCGTCAGCCACCTCCCGCCCCCAATCCGGCGGACGGGCAATATCCTCCGCGCCTGAAATGACCAAGGTCGGCAAGCGGATATCCGGCAGCAGGCTGACAGCACTGGAACGGTTCAGCACCCCCATCAGCGCCGGCCAGCGCGATGCCGGCGTCAGTTCCAGCTTGTTGCGCCAGGGTGTCAGCATCGGCTGCGCCTCCGCCCGCCCCCGCGTCGTGGCGCCGAACATGATGGACATCAGCACTTCCAGGCTCTCACCGATAAAGCCGGTCCGCCGCGCCCCTTCCAGAAAGGTGGTGAAATGTGCCAGCTGGTCCGGCGGTTCGTCGCGGACCGACGATCCCAGCATGGCCAGCGACGCGAACAGGTCCGGCCGCCGGGCGATCATGCGTACCGCCACATCACCGCCCATCGACGCGGCTGCCAGATGAACCGCCCGCAGACCCAGCATGTCGATCAGGGCGTTCATATCGTCGGCACAGCAATCCATGTCGACCACATCGCCTGTGTGCGGGGCGCTGCTGCCCTGCCCCCGGAAATCCGGGCGGACAACACGGAACCGTCCCGCCGCCGCCGTGACCAGCGCGTCGAACATCGACCCGTCCAGCCACAGCGAATGCAGGCAGAAGATCACGGGCAGGTCCGCTTCCGCCGTATCCTCGACCCACAGGATGGTGTCCCGCACCGGAATGCCACGTGCGCTCGCCATGTCGTCTTCTCCCTCGCCGGTTTTTTAGAAATTGTAGCCCAGTGTGACACCATATTCGGCCGGGCGCCCGGTGTAGCGCACGATGGTGTCGAAGGCCCGCAGGCTGTTGGTCCAGTAGAAGGTGTTGGTGACGTTGCGGCCCCAGACGGAGACTGTCCAACTGTCGTCCGCCGCCTTCAGACCGGCGCGCAGGTCCAGCGTCGCATAACCGTCAATGCGCGCGTCCGCCCGATCCTGCGCCGACAATTGCGGGGAGCCGTAGCTTTTGCTCTGTGCCCGCAGGCTGGCACCCAGAAAGGCGTCACGCTGGTCATCCAGGGGGAATTCATAATCCGCGCTGACTGCCAGGGCCAGTTCCGGGGCGAAAGGCAGGGTCGTGCCCGCGAACGACGCCCGCGTGGGGAACAGCAATCCGCCGACATTATTGGCCCCGACGATCCCGTCATAGGTCTTGATCTTGGCATCCAGCCAGGTGACGGCGGTGCGCAACGTCAGCCCCCGGGTGGGCACGGTGGTCAGTTCCAGTTCAGCACCATAGGTCCGTGACTTGGGAATGCTGACCAGTTGTTCCAGGGCGCCGAACAACGGATCGACGGTCTTGCCGCGCGTCTGCTTGTTGGCATAATCGTAATAGAAGGCGGCACCGTTCAGCATGATACGACGGTCCACCACGGTCGACTTGAAGCCCATTTCATAGGCTGTCAGCTTTTCCTGCGGCACCGGATAATATTGTTCCTGCGATGCGCCATTGGCGATGGGGAAGGCCCCGCCCTTGAACCCGCGCGAGGCGTTGGCATAAAGCAGCAGGCCATCCGTCGGCTTGAAATCCAGACCCAGGCTCCAGGGCAGATTGTCTTCCTTCAAGGTGCCGTGATAGTCGCCCGACACACAGGTATCCGGGTTGATGGAGATGGACTGGCCCGGCACCACGGGAGTGAACGTCACGCCCGGACAGAAGATCGGGACGTAGACGGCCGGCATCACGATGTTGAAGAACCGCGTCAGGCCGGGACTGTTCGGGTTGGGCTCCACATAGCCCGGCGTGTCATAGGCGCGGTTGACGGCCGTGCGCTTGCTGTCGGAATAACGGATGCCGGCCTTCAGCGTCAGGTCGTCCGCGACATCATATTCCAGATTGCCGAAGGCCGCCCATTGCTTGAAAACCTGCCGGCTGTCGAAGCTGTTGGCGGAGAAGCCGTCGCGCGTACCGGTCGATGCCTGCGGGTAGATGGCGTCGATATTCTCGTAACTGCCCGTCCGCTGGTAATTGGCGCCGACCATCCAGCGCAGGGTCGCGCCCGCATCGGTACTGGCCAGGCGCAATTCCTGGCTGACGTCATCGGCATCGGCATTATTCGACGCCTGATCAAAGGCCGGCAGATCGGTCCCGGAATAGGATGACGCCTTGCGCTGCCGCAGGTCGCTGTACCCGGTCAGGGCGGTCAGGCTGATATCTTCGGTCAGGTCGTAACTGATATTCAGCGCGGCCTGATAGAAACGATCATCGCGATAGGGGCGATAGTCGGGTGACCAGTTGGCGGCACGGGCGTCACGCGGGGCGGCCGGCAACGCCAGCAGTGGCAGCGCCGCCGTCACCGTCCCGCCGAAGCCGGAAGACCCGATGGGTGCTTGCAGATCGGACGGCAGGGTCTTGCGTGCCAGTTGCGGTGCCTGCGGGTCGGACCGGTTCAACCAGCCATTCAGGTTCAGTTCAACCCGCAGCGCATCCGACGCCTGCCAATCCAGCAGCATCCGCCCCGCCGCATCATCCAGTTCACCCATCGTATCGTCGCGGGTGTAGCTGCGCTGCCAGGCATCGCCGCGGTTCAGCTTCACCGCCACGCGGCCGTTCAGATCATCCGTGATCGGCCCGCTGACAAAACTGTCCAGGCGGACGGTGTTGAAGCGGCCATATTCGGCCTTGATGCCGCCCTGGGCCTGTCGCGTGGGCTTGGCGGCGATCAGGTTGATGGCCCCGCCGGTGGCGTTGGTGCCGAACAGCGTGCCCTGCGGTCCCTTCAGCACCTCCACCCGCTCCAGATCGAACGCGGTCAGGGCGGAAAAGGCCGGAATGGCCAGCGGCACCTGATCCAGATAGATCGCCACATCGGGGGCCGAACTCAGCGAGCTTTCGAAAAAGCCGACGCCGCGCAGCGTATAGACCGGGGAACCGCTGGGGCTGGGCGTCACGTCCAGGCCAGGCACCATCTTGGCCAGATCGGTGACCGCGTTCACCCCCTGGCTGGCCAGCAGGTCCCCATCGAAGGCGGTGACGGTCAGGCCGACATCCTGCAGCCGCTGTTCACGCTTCTGGGCGGTAACCACGATTTCCAGCAGTTCGGGTTCATTGCCGGTCTGTTCGGCCGGCTGCTGCGCCTGCGCCAACATGGGCAGCACCAGACCCAGCATCGTGCCGACAGCAACCGGGCTCACCCGCCGGCGATCGCCGGCAGCCAACTGCTTCCCCTTGTTCATTACGTCCTCCGATCGCGGGCGGTCATCGCCGCCGCTTGTTGTTGTGGCCACTATCCGGCCCCACGGCCGTCGCGTCAATATCTGTATCATGTGCAGATAATGAAATATCTGGATTCCAGAATCAGGCAACGGCCATCCATCAAAATTTCATTATTTGCACAAAATTTCATATTTGACACGTTGGCACTTTCCCCGCATAGGAGGGGCAGCGACCAGGAACCCTGAGATAAAGGGAGATCCACCATGCCTGACCGGCCCGATGGCAGCCGATTGCTGACCAGTTCCTATTGCCCCGCCGACCCCTCCGTGCCCCTGATCGAAGAACCTGTCGGACAAGCCCTGCTGCGTGCCGCCCATCTTTATGGCGATGCCCTGGCATTGATCGACGGACAGGTCGACCGGGGCGCGCGGCGGCGCTGGACCTTCAATGAACTGGCCGCCGGTGCGCAACGGGTGGCGCGCGCCCTGCTCCGGCATTTCGAACCGGGGCAGCATGTGGCGGTCTGGGCCGGCAACCGGCCGGAATGGGCCCTGATCGAATATGGCGCCGCTCTGGCGGGACTGGTGTTGGTCACTGTCAACCCAGCCTATCTGGCCCAGGAACTGGCTTATGTGCTGGAACAGTCGCAGGCCAGCGGCATCATCGTTCAGGACCATTATCGTGGCCGCGACCTGTGCGATCTGATCGACAGCGTGCGCCCCGCTCTGCCCCGCCTGCGCCATGTGATCCCGCTATCGACCTGGGATGCGTTCCTGGCGGCGGCACCCGACGGAACCCTGCCCCCCGTGTCACCGGATGCCGTGGCCCAGATCCAATACACCTCGGGCACGACCGGCTTCCCCAAGGGCGCCTGCCTGACCCATCGCGGGCTTGCCAATAACGGAAGGCTTTATGCACAGACGATCGGGGCCGGGCCGGGCGACATCTGGATCAACGCAATGCCGATGTTTCACACGGCCGGTTGCGGGCTGGCCACGCTAGGTGCGCTGCAGACGGGTGGAACCCAGGTGATGGCCCCCGGTTTCGATGCCGGCCTGATGCTGGACCTGTTCGAACAGGAGCGCGGCACCACCATGATCTGCGTGCCCACCATGCTGATCCGGATGTTGGAGGAACAGGCCCGAAACCCCCGCGACCTGTCAAGCTGGCGACTGGTCACGCTGGGTGGGGCGCCGGTGCCGCCGGAACTGGCCCGCGACGCCGAAACAATCCTGGGCGTGAAGGTCGCCATCGGTTTCGGCCAGACGGAGGCATCACCCTATCTGACACATACGGCGGTCGATGATGGCCACCCCGCCTGGGTTGAAACCGTGGGCCGGCCTCTGCCGCAGACGGAGGTGAAGATCATCGACCCAGAGACGGGCGATATTGTGCCCCTTGGCGCGACTGGCGAGATCTGCGGACGGGGTTACGGCATCATGACCGGATACCATAACGCACCGGACGCAACGGCGGCGGCCATCGACGCCGATGGCTGGCTGCATACCGGTGATATCGGCAGCATGGATGGACAGGGCTATTGCCGGGTTCTGGGCCGCCTGCGCGACATGATCATCCGGGGTGGCGAGAACATCTATCCGCGCGAGGTGGAAGATGTGCTGATGACCCATCCTGCCATCCGCGACGTGGCCGTGGTCGGCCTGCCGGACAGGGATATGGGGGAAAGCGTGGCGGCCTGCGTGCTGCTGACGGCACCCGGTGCCGCCGACCCCACGGGGCTGGAGGCGTTCTGCCGCGAACGGCTGGCCGGCTATAAGGTCCCGCGCCGCTGGCACTTCATGGATGCCTTCCCGCAGACGGCTTCCGGCAAGGTGCAGAAATATGTCCTGCGCGACCTGCTGTCGAACGGGTGATGCGTGCCTTCCCCGACGCTGGAATTCTATTTCGACTTCATCTCCCCCTATGGCTGGATCGGGGCTGAGCAGGTCGGCGCCCTGGCCCGCCGCTTTGGCCGTGAGGTCCGTTGGCATCCGATCCTGCTGAAAATGACCGTGATCGAGGCCATGGGCCTGCCGCCGCCTCTGCAAACCCCGCTCAAGGGGGCATATATGCGGCACGATATCGGGCGGTCATTGCGTTACCACGGCCTGACCCTGGCCCCGAACGCCCGCTTCAGCTTTCCGCCCCTGAACGCGGCCCGTGCCGTCCTGTGGGCCAGGGCATGGGCGCCCGACCGGGTGGAAGCACTGGTCCTGTCACTCTATCGCGCCCACTGGGCGCAAGCGCGGGACATCTCCGTCGCCGAAACGGTGCTGGATATCGTGGCCTCGACAGGCCTGCCCCGCGCTGCGGCCGTGGATGCTCTTCAAAGCGATGGGTTTCGCGATGCCCCCAAGGCCGTCACGGCCGATGCCATGGCCGCCGGCATCTTCGGTTCTCCCACCCTGGTCATCGACGGGGAGGCGTTCTGGGGATCGGACCGGTTCGCCATGGCGCAGGCCTGGCTGGAAACCGGCGGCTGGTGATCGTTTGCAACTTCAAGAGGCTTTCATGACCCGTTCCCTGAAGGACAAGACGCTTTTCATCAGCGGTGGATCGCGCGGCATCGGCCTGGCCATCGCGTTACGGGCCGCACGCGACGGCGCCAACATCGCCATCGCCGCCAAGACGGCGGACCCCCATCCCACCCTGCCCGGCACCATCCACACCGCCGCCGATGCCATCCGCGCCGCCGGCGGCCAGCCCCTGCCCCTGCTGTGCGACATCCGCGAGGAGACGCAGGTGGAACAGGCCGTGGCGCAGACCGTGGACCGGTTTGGCGGCATCGATATCTGCATCAACAATGCCAGCGCCATCAGACTGACCGGCATCCTGGACACGCCCATGAAGCGGTTTGACCTGATGCATGGCGTGAATGGCCGCGGCACCTTCCTGGTGACGCAGAAATGCCTGCCGCATCTGTTGCGGGCGCCGAACCCGCATGTCCTGTCGATCTCCCCACCCCTGCACATGGAGGAACGCTGGTTCGGTCCCCATGTTGCCTACAGCATGGCCAAATATGCCATGAGCCTGGTGGTTCTGGGCGTGGCGGGGGAATATCGGGGACGGGTCGGCGTCAACGCGCTGTGGCCGCGCACGGCCATCGACACCGCCGCCATGACCGAATTCAAACCCGCACAGGATAGCCGCCCCCTGCGTTCGCCGGAGATCATGGCCGACGCCGCGCACCTGATCCTCACCGCACCGGCGACGGAAACGACGGGGAACTTCTTCATTGATGATGAGGTCCTGCGCGCCCACGGCCGCACCGATCTGTCGGGCTACGCCCTGCCGGGCACGGACGATATCGACCTGCTGCCCGACTTCTTCGTACCCAGCCTTCGGGAATTGCGGGGCCTGTCCGACCCCGGCAATCACGATCGCCCGCAGAAAGCCGGTTGATCCTCACCGCACGGCAATGGCCTCGATCTCCACCAGATACTGGGGCGAGGCCAGGGCCTTGACGAAAACCAGCGTGCCAGCGGGTGGCGGGGATGGCAGGCAGGGGGTGAAGGCGCGCACGAAGCCCGCCATATCCTCCTCCTGCGTCAGATAGACGGTCAGCTTGGCGACATCCGCCATGCCCATGCCGCCGGCCGTCAGCACGGATTCCACATTGACCAGTGCTGCCCTGGTCTGCGCCTCGATCCCGTCGGCGGCGCCCCCGTCCCCGTCGATGCCGACCTGCCCCGCCACATAGAGCGTGCGGGTGCCAGTGGCGACCATGCCCTGACTATGGGCGGGATTGGGGCGGGCACCGGGCCGGTTGACGGCTTGCAGCATGATCGTCTCCGTAGTTTTGAAAGGATGGGTGTCAGCCGCCCAGTTCAGCGACCATCAGGTCGATGAAACGCCGGACGCGCGGTTCCAGGAAGCGTTTGGTTGGATAGAGGGTCACAATGGACACTTCATCCATCTCCAGATCGGGCAGCACCGGACACAGGCTGCCGGCGGCCAGATGGCCGGCCACCAGGAAATCCGGCAGGAAGCCGATGCCCAACCCGGCCAGGGCCGCATCGCGGATCGCCTCCCCGCTGTCCAGTCGCAGCCGGCTTCGCCCTTGCGCACGCACCCAGACACCGTCCGCGTCACGAAACCGCCAGGCCTGACGACGCGATCCGCTGCTGAAATAAAGGCAGTCATGCGCCGCCAGATCGTCCAGGCATTCAGGCCGTCCCCGGGCAGCCAGATAGGCCGGGCTGGCGCACAGGATGGCCTTGTATTTGGCGATGACGCGGGAGACCAGCCGGTTATCGGTGCTGTTGAGACCGATGCGGACGGCCAGATCGAAGCCATCCTCCAGCAGGTCGGCGACCCTGTCGCTGAAACTCACCTCCACCTGGATATCGGGCCAGGTGCGCAGGAACTTCGCCAACAAGGGCAGCACGATCAAACGGCCGAAAGCGTCCGGAACCGTCATGCGCAGCACGCCGCGCGGCGTGCCGGCGGGACTGGCAACGCTGGCTTCGGCATCGTCGATGGCGGACAGGATCTGCTGCCCCCGGTCATAGAGGACGCGGCCTTCATCGGTCAGGGCCAGGCTGCGCGTGGTCCGGTTGAGCAACCGGATGCCCAGACGCCCTTCCAACCGGCCAACGGCCTTACCGGCCGCCGACCGCGTCAGCCCCATGGAACGGCCACCGGCCACAAAGCTGCCCGCGTCAACAACCGCCATGAAGACCAGGATGTCGTTCATGTTTGCCCGTAGCATGCCGCACCCCAGCTTTCCAACTTCATGAGTTTTCATATAATGAAATTATTCAGTATGTTGCAACACAAGACATCAATGGAAGGACAGAGACGTTGTGCCCGATGTGGCGTCAATTCTAATCAGTAGGGAAATCCGTTCGCCAAATATTCCCTTACTGTCCGGGAAGCCGCCACCCATCCCTGGGCGTTGTCGCGGCCTGTCAAGCCAACGGAAACAACACAATGACCAACATCGTCCGCACCTTCGATCACGGCGTCTCCTGGGAAAAGGAATTCGGCGTTACCCAGGCCTATGCCGTGAACGGCACGATTCATATTTCCGGCCAGTTCTCCCACGACATGCAGGGAGAATTCGTCGGTCCCGACGACATCCAGGCGCAGACCCGGCAGACCTTGTCGAATCTGGATCGCGTGCTGACCGGCTATGGCGTGTCCAGATCGAACATCGCCTATATGGAAATCTATCTGACGAACCCGCAGCGGGATTTCGGTGAGTGCATTGCGCAGTTCAAGGAGTATCTGGGCACGCACCGGGTCGCCGGAACCTGTCTCGGCGTGCCCAGCCTGGTCTTCCCAAACCAACTGATCGAAATCAGCGCCGTGGCCTACACCTGACCAACGACCATGCCCCGCGGGGGCATAATCAGAGGTGACCCCGTCACGACGCTGGGAGTTCTGTGCTTAGACCTGTATTGCGCGCGGGGCTTGAACCGCGCTGGGCTTGCCGGAGGCTCCAACTCGTGACCACAGGGTGCCGGCAGTGTCAGGTTGGATGCGGGTGTCGGCACCCTCGATTTGAACCTGCGTAGCTAACTTGTTGATTTTGATAGATTCCGGGCGATAGCCAGGAACCGGATCCAAAAACAAAAGCCCCATAACCTATTGAGGTTACGGGGCTTTTGCTGTGTCATGTTGGATGCGGGGGCGCGCCTCAACCGATGGCATGACAATTTATCCGTGAATATCTAATCGGGTAACTCCCCCTCAAAATCCGATGGCTTTTTTTCGCCTTCCGGCTGGAATGGGGCCGGAAGCGGACGAGCGGGTTTTCGCACCCACACCGGGATTCCGGACATTCCCGCCCGCCCCGAAGCCCTTACCTTGAACACCCCCTCTATATCTCCGTTGTCTCCGCCAGTTGCAGGGCGTCTTCGACATCGACGCCCAGATAGCGCACCGTTGTCTCGATTTTGGTGTGGCCCAGCAGGATCTGTACAGCGCGCAGGTTGCCTGTCTGCTTATAGATGAGGGCAGCCTTGGTTCGCCGCAGGGAATGGGTTCCATAATCCTCGCGGCGCAGGCCGATCCCGATCACCCATTCTTCAACGAGGCGCGCATATTGGCGGGTGCTGATGGGTTTTGTATGGTCGACCCGGCTGGGGAAGACATAATCGGCAATCGTCCCGCCCCGACGTTCCAGCCAGGCCTGAAGGCTTTTACGGGCTGTCTCCAACAGTTCGAACTGGACCGGCCGACCTGTCTTCTTCTGAACAACCAGCGCACGTGACCGGATTTCTCCACCGCGCACGATGTCGCCGATCTTCATCTTGACGAGATCGCATCCGCGCAGCTTGCTGTCGATAGCCAGATCAAATAGAGCGCGATCACGCACCCGCTGCTGGTGGTCCAACCAGAAACGGATGGCCCAGACCTGCTGTGGCTTCAAGGCGCGCTTGGCACCGATCCGCCGACCAGCATTCCAGGGCAGGCGACCTTTGGCCCCCGGGTCGAATTGCGAGCGTCCCATGGCATCCTCCCTTTGAGCCGGAATTGGCTCAATAGGAGAATGGGCACCGGTTCCGGTCCGACACCGCCGAAACCGTGATCAAGGCATCACACAACGCCCATATCTTGGCATGATAGGCTGACGCCGGCCGAGAGCTTGCGCCCGGCTGTATCATAGACATGGATGCGAACCGTCGCCGCCCCCGCCTTCTCCGCCACCACCCGGTCCAGGATATCCAGCCCGTGGCTGGTAATGGGGAGGCCGGGACGGGTGATGCTGACCGGGCGGTTCAGCGCGTCATAGGCGGTCGCGCTGAGTGTCCCGTCGCGTTGGGTAAAGCCCATGCGGTTGTCGTTGGCGTCCCCGGATTGTCCGTCGTCGAAACAAATGGGACAGTGGATTGATTTTGTGAACGGAGGCTCTGGCTCGTTGCGGGATGATGTTAGCATTACAGTTGCGTATTTCTTCTGATATGGGCGTCCCTTGCGTGTGCTTGGTGGGCGCGTCGCCAGATTGACCATGCGATGATGGTGGCAGGCTGGATCTAGCGCTGTGCCATCCTGGTGGCGATGCGCCTGATCTCCTGCATGGACCATCGGATCAGGGGTGGGGCGGCGGTGTCCACCGCCGCGCCCATTGGAGCGTTTTTTGGGGTGTCTGGCGGTTCAGGTGATGTCGGATGGTTGCCAGCATGGCAAAGGCGAGCATGACCAACGAGACATGCCGGTGCCATCCATGCCAGGAGCGGGTTTCGTTATGGTCGAGGCCGAGTTCGTTCTTGGCGGTCTCGAAACTATCCTCGATGGCCCAGCGGTGGCCTTCGACCCGGACCAGGGTTTCGATGCCAGTGCCCGCCGGGCACCAGGTGGTAAAAAAGGCCAGTTCGCCATCGGCGATGTGCCGCCGGACCAGCAGGCCGCGGGTCCACGGGCCGGTGCGATTGTCGCTATACTCGGCGGCATCCAGGTCGGCCAGTTCCAGATAGGCCCAGTCATGCAGGCGGGGTCCCTTTGTGCCCTCCCCGCAGGAGAGGCGCTGCCAGTCGCTGGGTTCCAGCCCCCCGGCGATGCTCTGGGCCGTGCCGCCGACTGGCCTGGGCTTGCCCCAGGAATTGAACCGGTGATCGGCCTTGACGCCCAGCACATAGCCCTTGCCCCGCCGGCGCAGGAGCATCTCCAGGCTGCCGACGCCATAGACGCTGGCGGCCGCGACCCAGCCGAACGGTGTCTGCGCCGCCACCGCGCGCTCGATCATCGCCATGGCCAGCGCCGGCTTGGTGGCAAAGCCCGTGCCCTCCGGGACATGCGCGGACGCCAGCCGGAAAGCATCGTCGGTCCAGGCCTTGGGCAGGTACAGCGCCCGGTCGATGAAGGCATGGCTGTGCCGGGACACATAACAGGCGAACACACCGATCTGGCAGTTGGTGATCTTGCCCGCCGAACCCGTATATTGCCGCGCCACCCCGCACGACGCCTTGCCCTGTTTCAGGAAACCCGTCTCGTCGATCACCAGCACCGCGTCATCATCGGCCAGCGCCTCCAGCGCATAGTCACGCACGATATCCCGCAGCGCATCGGCATCCCACCGGCCACGACCCAGGATCGCCTGCTGCCGCCAGGGACCAGGGTCACCCGCAGCCTCCGCCCGCATCCATCCTGTCTTGCGCTGTTCTGCTCCCAACAGCCCGTCCAGGAACAAGCCCGCCGAGTCCGCAACCCGATCCTGCGTGAATAATGGCCGGATGCGGTCCTTCACAGACCGCAACGAAACCGACCAAAAACCAAGCGTGTCCTCAAGCGAACCTGACATTCCATGATCCTTCGAATCATGGTCGCCCATTGATTTAGAACTTCAAAAAATACGCAACTGTAATGCTAGGCGGCTTGGCTTTGGTGGCACAAGCGCCTGTGCTGGATGGTTTGCTTCTTGATTTTGGCCCGCCGTTCCAGGATGGCGGAGCCACGGCCGTAATAGACGTCGGCAGGCGTCAGGCTGCCGATGCTTTCATGATATCGGCGGTGGTTGTAATGGTCGACGAAACCCTGGATTCTGGCTTCCAGGTCACCGGGCAGGAAATAGTTTTCCAGCAGGATGCGGTTCTTCAGGGTCTGGTGCCAGCGTTCGATTTTTCCCTGGGTCTGGGGGTGGTTTGGCGCACCGCGAACATGGTCCATGCCCTTGTCTTCCAGCCATTCGGCCAGATCGCCAGCAAATATGTCGCCCCCATCATGACCTCCAGTGTGACGCCAGTCGGAAACCATAACCTGGAAACCAACCATCCCCAGGTGAAGGGGCATCCACACCATCAGTTCAGGCATCGCGGACGGGGCAAGCTAGGAGCGCTCAGCTCTGCTGCATAAGAGACCCGGAGAAGACCCGCTTCGTCGAATGGCCGAGCAACAAGTTGCAAACCGTAGGGTAGTCCTTCCGGGTCGAGCCCGTTGGGCAGAGACAGGGTCGGATGACCGCTGAAGTTGAATGGCGCGGAGAAAGCGATGGCAGCCGCAACCGCTTCTGCAGGAACCTCCGGCTCCACCGCCAACATGGCCAGAGGCGGAACACGCGATCCGATACCCGGGAGCAGCAGATAGTCAGCCTGTTCAAACGCGACGTCCAATAAGGTGTTCGTCCGACGACGCGCGGCCGCGGCACGCAGTAGGTCGTCCACGGTTGTCTGATCACCAACGGTCATGAGTTCGCGCACGTTTCTGCCAAACAGTCCGATATTTTGTCGAAACCGCTCGCGCCCATATGCCTGCAAGGCCTCGGACCCCGCCACCCCGAGCCAATGGTGACAAACCTCTGGTATCTTCAAGAGGTCGACGGGCACCACCACCATGCCCGCCTCCTCAAGCCGTGTGACGGCAGCCAGCGTCGCCTGCACGATCTCGGGCTCGGCATAAGTCTCAAGGTAACGGACATCAATGCCGAGGCGCAGGCCGCGAACGTTCCCTGAAATCGTCGCCAACGGATCGCCAATCTCGGCTGCCGCGCTGAAGGGATCACCATTGTCGTGGCCGGCGACGGCCTGATAAAGCAGGCCGACATCCGTCACCGATCGCGCGAACGGACCAACATGATCAAGGGTGGTGGCGAATGGGTGCACGCCGCGCCGACTGATCCGGCCGAAGGTCGGCTTCAGTCCAACGATACCATTCACGGCACTTGGAAATCGGATCGAGCCGCCTGTGTCGGAACCGAAGGCCCCGAAGCAGAGCGAGGCCGCTACAGCCACCGCCGATCCCCCCGATGACATGCCAGGCGTCCTGTCTGCAGCCCACGGATTAACAGGTGCGGGCGCGACCTGGGGCGGGTAGCCAATAAAGGCAAACTCCGCCGTCGCCTGCTTGCCCAACATGACGGCCCCGGCCGCGTTCAAGCGATCAACGACATGGGCGTCATGTTCCGGCATGCGCCCGCGTAACTGGGCGGAGCCGCACGCGGTCACCATCGTCGCCGTGTCGAAAATGTCTTTGATGCCAAGCGGAATGCCATGAAGCGGACCGAGATAATCGCCGGCAAGAATCCGGGCTTGGGCCAGTTCGGCCGCCCGCAAGGCCCCAGCGGCATCAACATGCACATAGGCATGAAGATCAGGATTGATCCGCTCGATACGCTCAAGCATTGCGGCGGTCAGCTCGACGGGCGAGACCGACTTGTCTTCGATCAGCGGCGCGATTTGCGAAATCGATCCGCAGCAGAGATCATCAAGATCCATGGTCGTTCCTTTACTCGAATTCCGGTGGTGTTTCTGGTCTGTTGCTCCGGTCGGGAGATGGCACCATGAGGGTCGGTGAAGGCGTTCCCCGTGCCCTTCACCCGGCAATGAAAACCCGCATTTCCACCAATGTCTGATGTGACCCGCCATTGATCTGTCGAGCCGCCACGGAGTGGACAGGCGCGACATCAGGCGCGCGATCCCGGCTGCACAAATTGGCGCACCTGCGACCGAGCATTTCGATCGTCGCCTTGTGAAACGGCTTCTGCGGATCATTCGCCACAGATTATGGCATCAGAGCCTTCTATAAAATCGATGCTCCCCCATTACGCATGACAGGTGGATTGGTGCCATGCGTCATGGTTATTTATAAATTTTTTGTTGTCCAGGGAATTTTTCGGCGCATATCGACATATTCATCGCAGGTATATATAAATTCCCAAAGACGGACGACCTCCTATGACGGCATCTGAGGCAAACGTGGAAAGGGAAATCGTTGGCGGACCAAGAACAGGACACGATGATCTCATTCCTTGCGCGACCGACCGGTCGCGCGGGCGTGGATCGCGCACTTCGAGAGATCGTGCTGGGCCTGGTAAATGGCCGCTATCAGCCGGGTCAAAAGCTGAACGCCAACAAGATCGTCAAGGAGATCGATGTCGGTCTGGTGCCGGTGCGCGAGGCCCTTCACCTGCTTGCCGGCCAAGGCGTGATCGAGCTTCTTCCGCAGAAAGGTGCCCGGGTCAAAGGTATGTCGCGTGGCGAGACGGAGGAATGGCATGAGGTATTCCGCGTGCTCACGCTCATCGGGATACGTAAGGCCGCGCGGCTGCTCCGCGAACAGCCCGCGTTGCAGTCGGCGTTGGCCCATGCGCGTGCTGCGCTGGAGCCGTTGCCATCGGCGGATTCAAATGCACGAATTGTGACGGCCTTGCTGGAGTTTCATCGTCGCATCAACGCCTTCTGCGGATCCGAGTTGCTGGATGAGGCATCACGCCGGCTGCAGGTCGTCCACTGGATCAGTTTCGTTGCCCAATATGCCTCGCTCGTTCCCCACCGGATCGTCATCATGGAAAACTATTTCCGGTTGGCCGATGCGTTGAAACGCGGCGATATTGAGTCCGCTGTCGCCGCCTATAATTATGAATGCGCCTTTCTCAATGCGCTGATCCGTGGCGAACACCCTGACGCCGGGATGAACTGGCTCCAGAACATATCGTTCTAAATTTCCTGGCACGCCGCCGGTTGCTGTCGAACTCTTTGTAACAAAGATGACAGAACGCGGCCTTCTGTCCGCCTATTCAGAAGATCGAGAAGGCGCGGTGACGGTCGGGCATATGCCGGGGCAGGTTCTGCTTTGGCTGTGGATAGGCTGCATCGGCTTGCCGGCTTCTGGATTGGTCACCGACAAAGCTGCCGACATCAAGGGCAGAAGACGAGAACGGATAACCATGGCGATGCATGCGATCGGTCCCTTGTCACCAGCTGTTCTGCCCTCCGGTATAAGATCTCGGATCGTCGAGAATGTGAACGGTCTCCACATGCACCTATTGGAGGCCGGGCACGCATCGGCCCCCAGGGGCACCATCCTGCTGCTCCACGGGTTCCCTGAGTTGGCCTTTTGTTGGCGACGGGTCATGCCGCTGCTGGCGGAGCACGGCTATCATGTGATCGCACCCGATCAGCGCGGCTATGGTCGGACCACGCCGGATCCGGTCTCTTACGACGATGCCATCGAGCCCTATTCCCTTCTCAACCTTGCTGGTGACATGGTCGCGCTATTGGGGGCGCTTGGCTTGAACGGTGTGGACGCCGTCATCGGCCATGATTTCGGCTCGCTCGTCGCGGGCACCTGCGCATTGGTGCGCCCCGACCTCTTCCGGCGACTGGCGCTGCTGGGCACCCCATTTGCTGGAGCGCCCGCGCTGGGCACGCGCCTCGGACCGCCGCCGGAAGACGACATGATCCATGCAGCGCTTCTGGCACTTGCCGTTCCACGGCGGCACTATCTGCTCTATTACGCCGGTCCCCAGGCCAACCACGAGATGTGGAAATGCCCGCAGGGTGTGTCGGACATGCTGCGCGGCTATTATCATCACAAGAGCGCCGACTGGTCAGGCAATCACCCTCGCCCACTCGGTGGGTGGAGCGCAGAACAGCTTGCCCTCATGCCCGATTACTACATCATGCCGACGAACCGGACGATGGCGGAGATCGCCGCCGCGAACATGCCCGCTGATGAGGTGGTCAGAAAATGTTCATGGCTGGACGCGGCCGATCTGGCGGTTGTCGCGGATGAATTTGCACGGACCGGCTTCCAGGGTGGCATGCAGTGGTATCGAAGTGCGATGCGCGGCGACATGGCCCGCGGCCTTGGATTGTTCGCTGGTCGCCAGATCGAATGTCCAACGCTGTTTGCCGCCGGTGAGGGAGACTGGGCGGCCTATCAGGCACCCGGCGCCATCGAAGCGATGTGCGCGCGCCTGACCCCAAGGCCGCTCACGCCGCATTTCATCGCCGGCGCCGGTCATTGGCTGCAGCAGGAGCAACCCGTGCTCCTGGCCGACATGCTGGCGGGCTTCCTGGCCGGAGTGCCCACAGGCAGTTAGGCCGGGACGGTCCTTTCCCGCATCAATAGGCAGACGAGGCCGTCCCGCCCGGGGCCTCCGCAAACCGGCGGACATCACTCAGGCCATTCATCAACATATGACCGAGATCGCTGCCAACCGTGACGAAATCAAAGCCAAGCCGCACCATCCGCCGGGCATAATCCGCGCTGTGATTGTGGATACCGGCGATCTGGCCCCTCACCTTGGCGGCGGCCGCCAGCGTTTCGTATATCCCGAGCAGCTCGGGTTCCGGCCGGTCAAGCATCGCGGGAAGGCCCATCGAGAGGCCCAGATCACCGGGACCGACATAGATGCCGCCGATACCCGGTGTGTCCATGATCGCCTGGGCATTGTCCACCGCCTCGCGGGTCTCGATCTGCGGCAGAAGAATCAGGTGCCGATTGGCGTCGCGGTGCCGGTCATTGTCCGGCGGCGGGAATGGCGCACCACGCACCGGGCCGGATGACCGCTCCCCAAGAGGCGGATAGAGCGCATGGCGAACCAGGCGCCGGGCATCCTCGGCCGAGTTGATCATCGGGCAAATGATGCCGATGGCACCCGCGTCGAGCATTCGCCCGATTACACCGGGCTCATTTATCGGAACGCGGACAAAGGGAAAAACCGCAGCCCCCTGCAGAACGGCCAGTGCGGTGACAGCACCGGCATAGTCCCACCAGCCATGTTGCATGTCGATCGTAACGCTGTTCCAGCCCAGTTTGGCATAGGCTTCGATCGCGACCGGCGACGGCATCACCGACCAGCCGTTAAGACATGGCTTTTGATCAGGAAGCCTGCTTCTCACGGAATCCATTTGTCAGCTCCGATTTACCCCGGACAAGGCGGCGCATATGGCGGGGCCTTGGTCTTGGACCAGTACCAGCGTCGACGCGTCTTTGAGAAATCACGAAGAATCCGCTCATCCCAACTGCGACCATTCCCGGATCGCCTTCTTATCGATCTTGCCAACGCTGGTAAGCGGCAGATCCTCGACGATCTCGACGTGATCGAGCCTGGCGTAACGACTGATCTCGCCCCGCTCCACGGCCGCATCGACGGTCAGCAGAATGCGCGTGATGTCGGGCCGGGCGCCCGCTCGCGGGACGATGAATGCCACGGGGCGTTCCTGCCATTGCGGATGGGGAACGCCGACGACGGCGACCTGCGCGACGTCGGGTTCTGCCAGGATGAGCGTCTCCAGTGTCTGCGAACAGATCCATTCACCGCCGCTCTTGATCACATCCTTGATGCGGTCCCTTATTTGAAGCGCGCCATCTTCGTGCAACGTCGCGACGTCCTGGGTGTGCAGCCAGCCGCCATGCCATAGCTGCGCGGAGGCCGTCGCATCGCCGACATAGCCCGGCGTCAGCCATGGCGACCGCACGACCAGTTCGCCATGGCTGCGATCATCGCGGGGAACCGGCTGCATCGCATCATCGACAACGGAGACCGTTACAAGCGGGATCGGATATCCGCTGCGCGCGGCACTATGGCCGCTCTCCGGCGGCACCGACGCCCGCATCAGGCTCACAACCGGACCGGTCTCGGACATGCCATAGCCGGCAAGAACCCGCAGCCCGGCAGCCTGCGCCGCCGCCAGCAGATCGGGTGAAAGCACAGAGCCCCCGATCAGCATCTTCCAGCCGTCAAACTTGATCCCTTGGCTGTCGGCAGTGTCCATCACCATGCGCAGCACTGTCGGCACGCAGTGTGAGAGCGTAACGCCGTGTCGTTGGTGCAGATCGACGATCAAAGACGGCTCGTAGCGTCCCGGGTAAATTTGGGTCAGGCCCAGCATCGTCGCGACATAAGGAAACCCCCATGCATGAACATGGAACATGGGCGTGAGCGGCATATAGACATCGCGATAGCCGATCTGGCCATCGGCGCCGAGTGCCGCCGCCACCGACAGGCTGTGCAGAACGAGCTGGCGATGCGTGAAACACACGCCCTTCGGGAGCCCCGTCGTGCCGGTCGTGTAGAAGGTCGTCGCGACATTGTTCTCGTCGAGCGTCTCATCGAACGGAAAATCAGCCCGCGAACGCGCCAGCAGATCCTCATAAGAGCCGCCCGCCCAGCCCGGCAAGGCATCGCGGGCTCCCTCCGTGATCACAACATGGTCGCGCACATCGGGAAGGTCATGCCGGATGGCCTCGACAAGCGGCGCGAAGTCGCGATGGATAATCAGGATGCGGGCGCGGCTTTGCTGAAGCGTGTATCGGATCTGATCCGGGGACAGGCGGACATTCACCGTCTGCAGCACCGCCCCCATCATTGGAACGGCGAAATAGCTGGCGAGATAGCGATCACTGTCCCAGTCCAGCATCGCAACCGTATCGCCGGGCCCGACACCACGATCACGCAAGAGGGAAGCCAGCCGTCCGACACGCTCCCGCAGGTCGTGGTAGGAAATCGGCGGTTGATCCCGATAGACGATTTTCCGTTCGGCACTGCCCACCAGGGCGGCGTTGAGCAGTGACCCTATGGTCAGCGACGACATAGGGTCCGCCGTCGGGGCGGTTGGTCGCGAACCGATCATATCCACAGCTTCCTTCATGTCAAACTTGCTCCTGCGCACGGCCAGGGTGGCGCCTGCCGGCGATCGACGGAAGAGAAGCAGGGCCGCAGGCCGCTGCCGCTCCCTCTGTCCGACGGGCGCTCTGCCCCGCTCAAGCCACCTCTTCGAGCCGTCGTTCGCTCGGCTCGGCCCCAATGAACCCGGCGAGCCTTTGCTGAATGATCCACGAGGCTTGTTCCATGATCCGATCAAGCAAATCCTGAACGGATGGGATATCAGTGATCAGGCCAGCGACCATGCCGCAACTCCAGGCACCGGACTCGACATCCCCGTCACGCATGACGCGGGGGTAAACGCCAGCCACCTGATCATGAATATCGTCAATGGTCAGCGTGTCGCCGCGCTGGCGCTCGATTTCGAGCAGCGAGGTGACAGCAGCATTGTTGAGCACACGCTCCGTATTGCGCAGCGAGCGCATGACCAACCGGGTATCAAGCTCCGTCGCCTTGAGCAGGGCCTGCTTCACATTCTCGTGAACCGGCGCTTCGCGCGTGGCGAGGAACCGCGTTCCCATCGCCATCCCGTCGGCGCCCAGTGCCAGGGCAGCGACCAGGCTCCGCCCGTCGGCCATGCCGCCAGACGCGAGGAATGGTACCTTGAGCGCGGCGGCAGCAGCAGGAAGCAGGATCATGTTGGGGATGTCATCTTCGCCAGGATGTCCACCGCATTCAAAGCCGTCGACGCTGACTGCATCGCAGCCGATCCGTTCGGCCTTCAGCGCGTGTCGCACCGAAGTACATTTATGGATGACTTTCACCCCGGCCTTCCGAAGCGCAGGCAGGTGGGCTTCCGGACTCCGTCCGGCAGTCTCCACGACGCCCACCCCGCCCTCGATGATCGCCTGGACATATTCCGCATAGGGCGGCGTCGCGAAGGTGGGCAAGAAGGTGAGGTTGACGCCGAACGGTTGGTCCGTCATGGCCCGACAGCGGCTGATCTCCTGCGCCAGCAATTCCGGCGTGCGTTGGGTCAGCGCGGTCAGGATGCCCAGCCCGCCGGCATTCGAGACGGCGGACGCGAGTTCCGCCAGCCCGACATAATGCATGCCGCCTTGAACGATGGGCCGGCGGATGCCGAGCAGGTCCGTTATGCGAGTGCGCATTTTTCATCTCCAGGAGCGCTACAGTCGAAAGATGCGATGCCCTTGCGTCACCGCGTTCGGCCGTCTCAGCCGAAATCGCTTGCGATCAGAACCTTGCCGGGCCCCTGTTCGTAGGGCGTGAAGGATTTGACAAACAGCGTCATGTTCGCAAATTTCCAGCCGCCGGCGTCGCGGCGATACTGATCGGAATAGCCGGCCATCAGCCAATAGGCCTGGGTGGTCCGGCGGGCGACCGCCGGCTCCCACAGGTACCAAGTCCCGGTCGCGGTATCCCCGGTCACCTCGATGACGGGATTGGTCAAATAGTGGGCAGCAAAAAGCAATGCCTCCGGTGCGGCGGCGAAGAACGTGCGAATCGCCTCGCGTCCTTCATATCTGCCGAAAGGATCGCCATGCCAAATGGCATCTTCTGTAAACAGCGCCGCCAATTCATCCGCCGGGTAGCCTGCGTCGCACAGCCGGGCATAGTGATGTTTCAGCGTTCGTATCGCCTCGATGTCCAACAGCCGCTTGATGCTGTCCTCAATTGTCTCAACCATCGTCGTCCCCCAAGGCATCAAAAGTTGCTGCGGACCTGCACAACGAAACTGCGCGGCGGAAGCGGGACATGCAGATAGCTTGGCGCACCAAAAATCGCGGCTGCCAGCGGCGTATTGGAGGCGAAGGCGACAACATGCTGGTTCGTCAGGTTGCGCGCACTGAAGCTGACATCCCAGTCCTTCGTATTCGACCCAATGGCCACGCGCGCATCCACCATCGCGTAGCTTTTCTGCCGCTGAAGCGGATTCAGATCACCCTGAGTATAGTAGGGTCCGGAGAATCTGGTATCGGCATTCAATGACAAGAGCAGGTCATTGAAGATGTCCTGCTCCCAGGTCAGGCCGATATTGCCATTCCACTTGGCAACATACTGGTTATTTTTTCCCTTATAATTACAGTGCATACCGTCCGGCGCGTCGGGGATCTGGCCGACATAGCATAGACCATAGAAGGTCCCGAATTCGAAGTCGGTATAGGCGAAGGCACCGTGGGCCGTCAGGTTGGGCGTGATGCTCCAGCGCGAATCAACCTCCAGCCCCTTGATCCTGGCGCTGGCCGCATTGCCGACATTGTAACCGAGACCGCCATCATAGAGGCTGATCTGCAGGCTTTTGAAATCCTGATAATAGGCAGCCAGATTGATTTCGGCCTTCCGGCCGATCGAAATCTTGGTGCCTGCCTCGAACGCGTCGTTGGTCTCGTTCTTGAATTCAAAGGCACCGATTGCGTTCGCCGGCAAACCGGGCGCGGCGTAGGGAAGATTGTTCGACCGGGCATCGAAGCCACCCGACTTCGCTCCCCGTTTCCAGGACACATACGCCATGACATCGGCAGCCGGATTTCCCTCCAGCGTCACGGATGGCAGCAACGCCTTGTCGATCCGCTTGCCGCCGATCGTATGCCTATTGGCATTGAAGATGTTCGAGTAGGCGGCGAGCGTGCCCGGGCCGGCGGGCAAACCGTTCTGCGTGAAGCCGACATCGCGCGTCGCACGCTTTTCACCCCAGGAATAGCGCAGGCCGCCAATCAGACGGAGATTGCTGCTGAAATGATAGGTGGCCTGGGTGAAGGCACTCGCCGTATTGTTTGACTGGTGGACATGGCGGACGATGGCCGCGTTGTCGAGCAGGCTGCCCAGTCCCGGCGATACACCGTTGAAGATCGGGACGATGATGCTGCCCGTCGGAAACGGTGCCGCTTCGTCATAGGTATATTCGTTGTTTTCGAAATATACGCCACCAATATAGTCAATATCGCCACCATCATTCGATTCCAGACGAATTTCCTGACTAAATTGGTCATATTCTTCCTGGCCCTGCGCATAGAAGACGTTGGCCGCCGTGAAGTCCGCGTCGAACAGATCGCGATATTTGTAGCCTGAATATCCCGATATTGCGGTGAGTGTGAAGGGATCGAACGTCCGGGTGGCCGTCAGGACAAATTCCTTGGCGCGGTTGATCGAATGGGTTCCAATTGCGGAACCCTGCCAATTGCTGACATTGTCCAGCACACTCGTCGGCTGCCCGAACTGCGTCAGGATTTGCGCATAGGTCAGCCCTTTGAAGGGACCGGCAGTGGCGGGACTTTCATCGGCGGTCTCTTCCGGCAGTCCCAGGCGCTTGTAATAGTCGTATTCGCCTTTCAGGGAGACGGTAAGATCGTCCGTCACATCATAGGTCAGAATGCCGCGGACCTGGCGTTCTTTCAGCGACGGGAAGCCCTTGCCCGTCTGGTTATTGTTCATGAAGCCGTCACTGTCATTGTAGCGTGCCGCCACGCGGAAACGCAGCGCTTCCGTCAGTGGACCTGAAATGGCGCTTTCCGCCGAATAGCTCTTGAGGTTCGTATCAAAGTGGGTGACCTCCCCCACCGCATAACCCTCAAAATCGGAGGTGGGCTGCGCAGTCGTCACGTTCAGGGCGCCCGCGACACTGTTTTTGCCGAACAGGATCGACTGGGGACCGCGCAGGACCTCCACGCGCGCAACGTCGAGGAAGGGGATACGCGCCTGGAACGGGCGACCGCGCGAAATGCCATCGACATAGGTGCCGACCGACTGTTCAAGGCCCTGGTTCTCGCCGCTGAAAATGCCGCGAATGCCCAGATTCTGTGAGAATGCGACCTCAACGAAGGTGAGGCTGGGTGCCAGCTTCGGCAAGTCGGCAATCCTTTCGATGCCGGCCGTCTGCATTGCCTCAAAACTCACAGCCGTGACCGCGACCGGAACGTCCTGAAGGCGTTCGACCCGGCGCTGGGCCGTCACCACGATTTCCTCCAGAGCGCTCTCGTGAGAGGACGCTTGGGCGTTCTGCGACGCTTCGGATGTCTGGGCGGCCACCGGACCGGTCATGGCAACACCCACTGCCAGTGCAGCGGCCCCTGAAAGGAGGCGCGTGGAGAGCGACCCCGATGTCGGGACGGAAAATTCCAACTCACTGTACATCGTGTTACCCCCTGTAATTATAAATTATTGACGACCCGCATATTGAATGCTGGGTTCAGACCCTTCTATCGGCAGTCTCTGGGCGCCTGTCCGATGGGGAACAAGCCTACACGCCGCCCCTTCGCCACCAATGTAGAGTTTGTCACATTTGGGGCATTTTTGTTTTGATATTCAGCGACTACTGCGGAGCGAGACCGGCCCTTGGCATGAATGGCACTCCAGCGTGATTGCCGCCCCAAAGCCATGCGTGGTTGCGTGCTTGCAAATGGCAACCTATAGTCCTGCGCACAGAAATTATAATTTCTGACCTATAGCCGAGCCACAGCGCAGACACGGCGCGGCGGTCCTCAAACGGCACTCACTGACCCACGAGGTACGAAAGATGCGACTGGCAAGATATGTTTTGGACGGCCTGCAAGGTGTGGCGGCCGCCGGTACCAATGGCGCCTTTTACGGCTTGACCGTGCATGACGAGGGCTTCCCGGGGGATATCGACGAACTTGTTGCCCAAGGCCCTGCCGCACTGGCTGCGGCAGCCATGACGTGCCTGAAGGGAAAGCCGATCGATCTGGAGCGCGCGTTCCTGCTCCCGCCGCTGGCCCGTCCAGGCAAGATCCTGTGTATCGGTCTCAACTATGCTGATCATTCCGCCGAATTCGAAGCACTGGTTCCGGACTATCCTGTGGTTTTCGCGCGCTTCCACTCTGGTTTGATCGGGCACGGTGACATCATCGAACGGCCACGGATATCGAACAAGCTTGACTATGAAGGCGAGTTCGTCGCCGTGATCGGCAAGCGCGGAAAGCACATCGCCCATGCCGATGCGCTTGACCATGTCATCGGGTACTCGTTGTTCAATGACGTGTCCGTTCGCGATTATCAGATGCGCACACCGCAATGGACGATCGGCAAGAATTTCGATCGCAGCGGACCGTTTGGTCCCTGGTTGATGACCGCCGACGAACTGCCTGCGGGATGCAAGGGCTTGCGGCTGCGGACACGCCTGAATGGTGCAGTCGTCCAAGATGCCAGCACCGATGACATGATCTTCGACGTGGCGACATTGGTCGCGACATTGAGCGAAGGCCTCACCCTCGAACCGGGCGACATGATCGTGACTGGCACGCCAGCCGGGGTGGGAGGAGCGCGCACCCCTCCTCTGTGGATGAAGGATGGCGATATCGTCGAGGTCGAACTCGACGGCTTCGGGACTTTGCGCAACAGCGTCCGGGACGAGTAACGGGACGACAGGTGCGTCGGGATAACATCCCGGCGCACCTCATCCACGCAGCTGGATCGGCCATGGCTTCAGGAAGGCGCTTGGTCAGCGGCGACGTGTCGAACAACCAAGCCACCGCGCGGACCTACGAACTGGTTCCGCTGGCCAGCACCATATCAATGGACGTAATCGGTTAATCACGCAAGCGGATGTCCGATGATCATAAGAATTCCGCCCTGGCCCTTAGTCCTTCGAGGTTAAGCAGCTCGATCGACCCATAGTGCAACGCAATCAGCCCATCGGCGGCGAAGCTCTTGAGGATTCTATGGATGGATTGCCGTGATACACTTACAAACATGGCAAGATCCGTATGCGTTACCGTGACGACGAGCCGTCCGCGCGCATCGCATCTGGCCAGTTCCAGAAGCCGAAGAGCAATCTGACTTGTCAGGTCGGCCAGTCTGGCGGTCGCGATTTGGATGCTGAGCGTCCGAAGTCGGCGGGCGAGCAGATGTAGCAGAGCGTCATCGAACTCCCGATGATCCCTCCTCAGTTTGGCGAATGCGGCCGCACTCACCACCTGAAGCTGGACATCATCGAGCGCCTCTGCTGTCTGCGGAAGAGGATGGTTGTCGATCAGACTACTGGCAGCAATGCATTCGCCGGGTCCGAGCAGTGCATAAATCATCTGATGGCCATCTACGCGCATCAGTGAGAGACGAACCGTTCCTTCAAGGACCCGATACATGGCGCTACCCGTGTCGCCATGCTGGAAGATGAACCCACCGGCACCAACGTGCCGCCGCACGGCCGCGTGCGCGACCGCTTCCCGAACCTCCGGCGGCAACCATTGCAGGAGGTCCGTTTCGACGCCCGGAACCGGCATGCGCTCGAATGAGGTCGCCGGTTGATGCTGGCCTGGTGTTCCCGATACCGAACCCGAACGCCGGATCATAGCGGCCGCGGCATATGAGCGTGGTCACAAGCCATGGGAGCCTCATGCTGAGTCATGGGTGTCAAACCGCGATGGGGGTCTGTGCGTGGAGGCAGGTTATCCAGCCAGTTGCCGAAAATCCAGCCATTGTAACAAGCTTGACAGTAGCGGCCGCCTGGAACGCGTAACCAAGCAACACGGTCAAGATAAATCGAGGGCCGACCCTACATCACTCTAGTTTCCAGCGCGCGCTGAGCATTGATGGCAGGTGCGGAGCGAAAAATTCGGCTCCGGCGCCATCCTCGTCTCTGCGCCGACGGGAGACTACAATCCTGGAAATGGACAATGACAGAGGAAATCGTGTCTCCTTCAGGCGCGTCGGACTCCGCAACGACGCACTCATTGGGAAAACCAGCGGTACTATCGCTGAATGCCGCAGACGATGTCCTGATCGCACTGCGGCCCATCGCCAAGGGCGAGCGCGTATATGATGGAATTGTCGTGCAAGATGACGTTCCCGCCGGCCACAAGATCGCGCGACGAGCACTTGTGAAGGGTGAGGAGATCAAGCGATACAATTCCTTGATCGGTGCCGCTTCTGCCGACATCAGAGCCGGTGAGCATATACATCTTCACAATCTGGAGATGCTCGACTTTACGCGCGATTATTCGTTCTGCTCGGAGGTCCGTCCGACCCCTGTCGCGACCGAAACACGCATGTTCGAGGGGATCGTGCGTGACGACGGCCGCATCGCGACCCGGAACTATATCGGTGTGATCTCAAGCGTGAACTGTTCGGCAACGGTCGTCCGCATGATTGCCGATCACTTCCGCGGGCGACTTTACAACTACCCGAACGTCGATGGCGTCGTCCCGCTGACGCATAAGCGCGGATGCGGTCTCGACGCCAAGGTGGAGGGTATCAAGGCGCTTCGCCGCTGCATTGCGGGCTACGCGGCGCATCCGAACTTCGCGCAAATCATTATCGTCGGCCTGGGTTGCGAAGTTGGCGATCTCTCCGCTGTGCTTGGTGGTGCTTCGGGAGAGGCGCTGGTCATTCAACAGTCGGGTGGGACCGCTGCAACCGTTCGCGCGGGCATCGAACGTGTGGAAGCCGCCCTGGAGCAGGCAAACAAGGTCCGCCGCGTACCCGTGCCGGTAAGCGAGTTGAAGGTAGCCCTGCAATGTGGCGGCTCGGACGGCTACTCGGGTGTCAGCGTCAATGCCGCACTTGGCGTCGCGGTCGATCTTCTCGTCGCCCAGGGCGCCACCGCCATCTTGTCGGAAACGACCGAATGCTATGGCGCAGAGCATGTGCTGACCCGTCGTGCCATCAGCAAGGAGGTCGGCGAAAAACTCGTCGCCCGCGTGAAATGGTGGGAGGAGTTCGCCTCTCGCAACGGAATGGTGATCAACAACAATCCCTCACCGGGGAACAAGGCGGGGGGACTTACCACGATCATCGAGAAGTCGCTGGGATCCATCGCCAAAGGTGGCACCACCAACCTCATGGCGGTCTATGACTACGCTGAGCCGGTGACCGAGCATGGGCTTGTCTTCATGGATGCACCGGCTTTCGATCCCGTCGGCGCGACGGCCCAGGTAGCGGGGGGCGCCACCGTCATGTGCTTCACCACCGGACGTGGCTCCGCCTTCGGTTGCAAGCCAACACCCTCCTTGAAGCTGGCCAGCAACTCCGATCTTTTCCGACGGATGCCAGATGATATGGACGTCAATTGCGGAACAATCCTCGATGGAGAGGAAACAGTCGAGGCCGCCGGCGCTCGAATCTTCGAGCACATCATCCAGACGGCATCCGGAAAAAGAACGCGCAGCGAGCGCCTCGGTTACGGGAACGAGGAGTTCGCCCCTTGGGATATGGGGGCAATGCTTTAGGCAGTGAGCGACCGGACCGAGTTTGATAGCCCCATCGCGGCGAGAAATGGTGTCCGAACATGCCAGTAGTCCGAACTAGAATATGTCAGGCCTATACTGAAGCGCTCTCCCCGTCATTCCCACGAAGGCCGGAACGACGGAGAGAGCGTGCCATCCGCTGTGAAGCATTCGATGAATGCTTCGACATCCTGGCGCTCGGCGGTTTCATAGGCCGAGCGGACAATCTTCTCGTTCTCTGTCATTTGTGATCTCCTAATACAGTTCCCGGTGAGTACAACTCATCGGGAACTGGACGGCGGCGACTGCCGCCGCGCGCCACATGGCGCGTAGCCAAGCAACTGTTTTCATGCGGCGTAAGTTCTCTGATCGCGGATGATGGCATTGGCGAGGACGACGATCTTTCGCATGATGGCAACGAGGGCAACCTTTGGCTTCTTTCCAGCGGCGATGAGTTTTTTATAGAAGGCGGCCAAGGGTGGATTTCGCCGACTGGCGACGACGGCAGCCATGTAAAGGACGGTTCGGACAACGGGCCTTCCACCGTAGATGCTGCGCGGGCCATCGCGTTTGCCGCTCTGGTTATCCATCGGGGCAACGCCGGCCAGGGCGGCGACCTGATGTCGTGTCAGTGTGCCCAACTCCGGCATATGGGCCAGCAGGGTGGCCGCCAGCACCGGCCCGACAGCAGGAATGGACTGGAGCAGGTTGTCGTTGACCTTCAAGGTTTTGGATGCCGCGATCTGCTCGGCAATGCGCTTGTCGAGGCGCAGGATCAGCAGGGCGATGGCATCCAGGCGCCGCTTGGCCAAGCGGCGCAGTTCCGGATCCGCCAGGGTCTGGGCCTGGTTCCTGACCATGGTCTGCTCGTCGAGCAACTGGCGCCGGTAGGTGGCCAGTTCCGCCAGGACCTCCCGTTCCGGATCGGGT
Source organism: Niveispirillum fermenti (assembly GCF_052474395.1). Classification (NCBI taxonomy): domain Bacteria; kingdom Pseudomonadati; phylum Pseudomonadota; class Alphaproteobacteria; order Rhodospirillales; family Azospirillaceae; genus Niveispirillum; species Niveispirillum fermenti. Next base: position 1,097,681 of record NZ_CP156679.1, read on the forward strand.
TGGTAGGCGGCTCCGGGGATCGCCTGGGCATAGGCGGCGATCATCCGGGCATCCAGCCGGTCATTCTTGGCCCAGCGTCCATGCGCCCTGGCAAAATGCCGGACCTTGCGAGGATCGACGAGGCGGACGGGAATGCCGGCTTTCGATAAAGCCTCCATGACCGGCCGCTCATAGCCACCACTGGCTTCCAGGACGACCTGCACGGCGCGCTTGCCACACCGTCGCCGAAGGAGACTGTAACCAGCCTCGGCATTCTCGACTTGGAAAGCCTCTCCTGTCTCGGCATCCAACCCGTCCAGACGGGCCTTGCTGACGTCCAGGGCGATGATAGAGTCCTGTTGTGCCATCTTCATACTCCCTGCCTTGCACGTACGGGGCTGCAACCCCAAGCAACTGTTCGGGTCAATGAAGGGGCCGACCGGAGAACCATGCTTGGCTACGGTGTATGATCTACCTTTCCACGGAGCGGTCTTCCGGACGGATCGCCGGCCGGGGCATGCCCCGGCCGGCGATCACACATCTTACTGACATTTCGAAAACACAAAGCAACTGTTCGGGTCAATGAAGGGGCCGACCGGAGAACCATGCTTGGCTACGGTGTATGATCTACCTTTCCACGGAGCGGTCTTCCGGACGGATTGAACCGGTCCGGGATTGTCGGCGGCTCCAACTCCTGAGAGGATGGGGCTACGATGAGCAAGACAACGAACAAATTTTCGGCTGAGGTCCGCGAGCGGGCTGTTCGGCTGGTGCTGGACCACGAGAAGGATCATCCGTCGCGATGGGCGGCAGTTTCATCCGTGGCATCCAAGATCGGGTGTTCGGCGCACACGCTGAATGAATGGGTCAAGAGAGCCGAGGTAGAAAGCGGCAGCCGTGCTGGCATTCCGCTGGATGTGCTGGAGAAGTTGAAGGCGCAGGAGCGGGAGATCCGTGAGCTGCGCCAGGCGAATGAGATCCTGCGCAAGGCATCGGCATATTTCGCGATGGCGGAGCTCGACCGCCGACAGAAATGATGCTGGGCTTCATCGATGCCCACCGCCAGGAATACGGGGTCGAGCCGATTTGCGAGGTTTTGCCAATCGCCCCGTCAACTGTGCGTCGGCATGCGGCCCGCGCCGCTGATCGGGCCAAACTGCCGGCGCGGGCACAGCGCGATATCGGCTTGAAGGCCGCTATCCGCCGGGTGTTCGAAGAGAATTTCCAGGTCTATGGGGTGCGCAAGGTGTGGCGGCAGTTGCAGCGCGAGGGCATCCAGGTGGCGCGCTGCACGGTCGCGCGGCTGATGCGGGAGATGGGCCTGCGCGGTGCCATCCGTGGAAAGCCGGTGAAAACCACCATTGCCGACAAGGCCTTACCCTGTCCGCTGGATCGGGTGAACCGGCAATTCCGGGCGGACAGGCCCGATCAACTGTGGCTTTCTGATTTCACGTATGTGTCCACCTGGAGCGGGTTCGTCTATGTGGCTTTCATCATCGACGCCTTTGCCCGGCGGATCGTCGGCTGGCGAGTGTCCCGGACGGCCGACGCCGGTTTTGTCCTGGATGCCCTGGAGCAGGCCCTGCACCAGCGCCGACCGAAGGGGAAATCCGGACTGGTTCACCATTCGGACCGGGGCAGCCAATATTTGTCCATCCGATACACCGAGCGGCTGGGGCTGGCCGGCATCGAACCGTCGGTCGGCAGCGTCGGCGATTCATACGACAATGCCTTGGCCGAAACCGTCAACGGCCTCTACAAGGCGGAGGTCATTCACAGGCGAGGACCGTGGAAATCCTTTGAAGCCGTGGAATACGCAACCCTCGAATGGGTCGACTGGTTCAACAACCGACGCCTGCTCGAGCCTATCGGAAATATCCCGCCCGCAGAGGCCGAACAACGCTATCATGACGCCGTGAGCATTCAGCAAATGGCAGCATGACTCACGAACTTTTGCCGCCGACAATCCCGGCGCGGTTCAGGGCGATATCTGCGCCATGCCGATAATGATGGTAAAGGGGCGGTGCATATGGGTCGGTGGCCGGCTGCTGCCAAGTGGTAACGTTCGAATGGAGGTTCCGGGCTCCCCGACGAGCCCCTATTCAATAGGAGCCCCATAGATGGTTAGATATCGGCACCGCGCCAAGACCCAATCCAACATGTGCAAGACGCACACATGGGTTGCGATCCTTCGGCGTCAGATGACGGGTGGGCTGTATCGGAAGGCTGGAGCAAATGGCCTGGGGAGAGGGCGCATTGTGCGCCCTATGATCAAGGTGCAACGATGTCCAAGCCCCCATCCCCAACCGACAGACACCTCACCAAGCGGGCTTCACGGCTC
>NZ_CP156679.1:1105000-1299933 GCF_052474395.1 Niveispirillum fermenti
GCTTGATCCATTCATCACGCTCACGCGCAGGGACAAGCCCACACATCATGAACACAACAAACAGCACTATCCGCTCTCCAGGTGTCCCTCATCCCGCTGACGCAGAATGACGACAGAACCAGACCTTCTCGGCTAAGAGGCCAGATCCCCTGCAAAGCGGAACCCATTCGGTCACACTTCACAAAACCATTTTCACGATGTCCAAGAACCGGCAGCCCTTGCTGCCTACAGTCACCCTTTCAGGCAACCGATCTGTTGCTTCCCATGGATCCTCACCACCGCCTCAAACTCAACGTTACGCAACGGAGCTTGGTGGAGGCGGACGGGATCGAACCGACGACCTCATGCTTGCAAAGCACGCGCTCTCCCAACTGAGCTACGCCCCCAATCTCTCGGGAAAAGTCAAGCGGTGACCCCAATGACAAAGCCCGGTGCGATCAAGCACCAGGCCCTATCATCTGATCCATGAGAAGGGATGCGGAGACGGCGGACCCATCACCAAGGTGATGTCCCGGATAAGCCCGGGATTACGTCCAAAGGGAAGGTTCTTCCTTAGAAAGGAGGTGATCCAGCCGCAGGTTCCCCTACGGCTACCTTGTTACGACTTCACCCCAGTCGCTGACCGTACCGTGGTCGGCTGCCTCCCGAAGGTTAGCGCACCGGCTTCAGGTAAAGCCAACTCCCATGGTGTGACGGGCGGTGTGTACAAGGCCCGGGAACGTATTCACCGCGGCGTGCTGATCCGCGATTACTAGCGATTCCAACTTCATGCACCCGAGTTGCAGAGTGCAATCCGAACTGAGATGGCTTTTGGAGATTCGCTTCCATTCGCATGGTCGCTGCCCACTGTCACCACCATTGTAGCACGTGTGTAGCCCAACCCGTAAGGGCCATGAGGACTTGACGTCATCCCCGCCTTCCTCCGGCTTGTCACCGGCAGTTCTGCTAGAGTGCCCAACTGAATGATGGCAACTAACAGTGGGGGTTGCGCTCGTTGCGGGACTTAACCCAACATCTCACGACACGAGCTGACGACAGCCATGCAGCACCTGTGTCCCGGTCCCCGAAGGGAAAACCACATCTCTGTGGCGGTCCAGGCATGTCAAGGGTTGGTAAGGTTCTGCGCGTTGCTTCGAATTAAACCACATGCTCCACCGCTTGTGCGGGCCCCCGTCAATTCCTTTGAGTTTCAACCTTGCGGCCGTACTCCCCAGGCGGTCGGCTTAATGCGTTAGCTGCGACACTGAAACCCTAAGGGCCCCAACGTCTAGCCGACATCGTTTACGGCGTGGACTACCAGGGTATCTAATCCTGTTTGCTCCCCACGCTTTCGCGCCTCAGCGTCAGTTACCGTCCAGTGGGCCGCCTTCGCCACCGGTGTTCTTCCCAATATCTACGAATTTCACCTCTACACTGGGAATTCCACCCACCTCTCCGGTACTCTAGCCTGCCAGTCTCAAGCGCAGTTCCCAGGTTAAGCCCGGGGCTTTCACGCCTGACTTGACAAGCCGCCTACGCGCCCTTTACGCCCAGTAATTCCGAACAACGCTAGCCCCCTTCGTATTACCGCGGCTGCTGGCACGAAGTTAGCCGGGGCTTCTTCTCACGTTACCGTCATCATCGTCACGTGCGAAAGAGCTTTACAACCCGAAGGCCTTCATCACTCACGCGGCATGGCTGGATCAGGCTTCCGCCCATTGTCCAATATTCCCCACTGCTGCCTCCCGTAGGAGTTTGGGCCGTGTCTCAGTCCCAGTGTGGCTGATCATCCTCTCAGACCAGCTACTGATCGTCGGCTTGGTAGGCCGTTACCCCACCAACTACCTAATCAGACGCGGGCTGCTCCTTTGGCGATAAATCTTTCCCCCACAGGGCTCATCCGGTATTAGCGTCCGTTTCCAGACGTTATTCCGAACCAAAGGGTACATTCCCACGTGTTACTCACCCGTGCGCCACTCACCAGTCCGAAGACCAATGCGTTCGACTTGCATGTGTTAGGCCTGCCGCCAGCGTTCGTTCTGAGCCAGGATCAAACTCTCAGGTTTTATGCGGCTCGCTCGCCTAAGCAAACAAACCTCGTTGACGGATACGAAAAAACGCCAAACTTCCCAATCGTCTGCCCTAACCCATCCACCATCCATAGACCCGATAAGGTCAATAGCGTGGATGGCGTATAGAGCAACATGTACCAGGATGCTCAAGCGCCATACGTATCCATACGAACCAGACCCTCCAGCTCATAAAGACCCGCCGCCTGCGCATCCCTTCTCAACAGATTCACTTGTCCAAGAACCTTGGCCGCCACAAGGCAAGCCAAACGACACCCGCCAACCGGCTCAACACCGGCCAACCAAACCCCAACATAAAGAAGAGGAAGGCATCAATGGCAGCGACCCCAAGGCCACCGCCCGACCCCTTCTCATCTAGGCCTTCCGGTCTAAACCGTCAAGCCCCAAATCCAGGGATCATTCAACCATCGCCGCCAGAGCGTCTCCGGCGCGTCGGTGGGGCGCTTTCTACTCGCTCCACCAAACCCCGTCAACCAGTTTTTTTCACCGTCCCGTCTTTTTTTTAAACCGCCCAGACAGACGACCCAAAACAACAAAGACAAAACAAACCAGCCAACAGACGCAGGCAAAAATGCCCACAGCCACGATGATCTTTTCCAACAATGTCAGTGGCTTAAAACCACCAAGAACCGCCCGCACCGCCACAACCACCAGGGCCGCCTCGCTGCGGGAGCCGGGGTATAGGACAGACCTTCACTCATGCGCAACAAAAATCTGAACTGCTCAGACACTTTCTTCAGGAAGGCCCGGAACGCCGGCCATGAGAGGCACGCAGGCGGTATCCGTCCGGCCATGTTCTGAAACAGGTTGCGGATGATCCAATAGGCAATCATGGTTTACTCAACCAGTTGCATAAAGGATAACGACATGACGGCCTACCCCCACCTGCTTCAGCCGCTTGACCTTGGCTTCACCAGCCTGCGCAACCGCGTGCTGATGGGATCGATGCATGTGGGGTTGGAAGAGGCGCCAAACGGCTTTGAGCGGATGGCCGCCTTTTATGCCGAGCGGGCACGCGGCGAGGTCGGGTTGATTGTCACCGGCGGCATCGCCCCCAGTGAACGCGGGCGCCCTGCCCCCTTTGGCGCGGTACTGGCGACGGAGGAGGAAGCCGAGCATCACCGGATCGTCACCGATGCCGTCCATAGGGAGGGCGGTAAGATCGCCCTGCAGATCCTGCATTTCGGCCGCTATTCCTATCAGCAGGACCTCGTCGCCCCGTCAGCAATCAAGGCGCCCATCAACCCTTTCGTCCCCCATGCCCTGACGGGGGAGGAGGTGGAGGAGACCATCGCCGATTTCGTGCGCTGCGCCGCCCTGGCCCAGATGGCCGGTTATGACGGGGTGGAGGTCATGGGCTCCGAGGGCTATCTGATCAACGAGTTCATCGCAGCCCGTACCAATCATCGCGACGATGAATGGGGCGGGCCTTATGAGAACCGCATCCGCCTGCCTGTCGAGATCGTTCGCCGCATCAGGGAAAAAGTCGGCCCTGACTTCATCATCATCTATCGCCTGTCCATGCTGGATCTGGTGGAGGGCGGATCGACGCTGGGAGAGGTGGTGCGGCTGGGACAGGCCATTGAGGCAGCCGGCGCCACCATTCTGAATACCGGCATCGGCTGGCATGAAGCGCGCATCCCAACGATTGCCACCTCTGTGCCCCGCGCGGCCTTTGCCTGGGTGACGAAGCAGCTGAAGGGCAAGGTGTCGATTCCGCTGATCGCCACCAACCGGATCAACACGCCCGAGGTGGCCGAGAGCCTGCTGGCGGAGGGTTATTGCGACATGGTCTCGATGGCCCGGCCCTTCCTGGCCGATGCGCATTTCGTGATCAAGGCGCGCGAGAACCGGGCCGATGAGATCAATACCTGCATCGCCTGCAACCAGGCCTGCCTGGACCACACGTTCAGTGGCAAGATCACCTCCTGCCTGGTCAATCCGCGGGCCTGCCACGAAACCAAGCTGGTCATCGCCCCCACGCCCACGCCCAAGAAGATCGCCGTTGTCGGGGCCGGTCCGGCCGGTCTGGCCTTTGCCGTGACCGCAGCGGAGCGCGGGCACAAGGTCACCCTGTTTGAAGCATCAGCGCAGATCGGCGGCCAGTTCAACATCGCCAAGAAAATTCCCGGCAAGGAGGAGTTCAACGAAACCCTGCGCTATTTCCGCCGGCAACTGGACCTGAAGGGCGTCACCGTCCGCCTGAACACGCGGGCCGATGCCGACCTGCTGGCCGCAGGCGGGTTCGATGAGGTGGTGCTGGCCACCGGCGTCGTGCCGCGCAAGCCGGCCATCGACGGCATCGACCACCCCAAGGTGCTGGGCTATCTGGACGTTCTGCGCGACGAGGTGCCCGTGGGCCGGAAGGTGGCTGTCATCGGTGCCGGCGGCATCGGATTCGATGTCAGCACCTATCTGGTGGAACGGCACGAGGCGCCGTCGACCGACCGTTTCTTCAAGCAATGGGGCGTCGATCCCGATTATCGCCGGGCCGGCGGCTGCGCCAAGCCGGAAGTGGTGCATAATGGAAGACAGGTCTTCCTGCTGCAGCGCACGGAAGGCAAGCTGGGTGAGAATCTGGGTAAGACGACCGGCTGGATCCATCGCACCGTGTTGAAGATGCATGGTGTCGCCACCATCGGCGGCGTCACCTATCGCCGCATCGACGATGAGGGCCTGCATGTCACCATCGGCGGCCAGGACAAGGTCCTGGAGGTGGACAATGTCGTCATCTGCGCCGGCCAGGAGCCGCTGCGCGCCCTGCAGGCCGATCTGGAGGCGCGCGGCGTCCGTGTCCACCTGATCGGCGGGGCCGATGTCGCAGCTGAACTGGACGCCAAGCGCGCCATCAACCAGGGCACGCGCCTGGCGGCCACCCTCTGAATTCTGTATGAGAAGGATCAAGACCATGACCACCCATACCGGCCTGCATCCGGCCGCCGCCGCCTCCCTGGCCATCTGGCACGACATCGTCGCCAAACAGTCCATCGACGCCCTGCGTAGCATCACCCATGAACAGGCCGTGTTCCGGTCGCCCGTGGCCCATACGCCCTATCAGGGGGCGGATGCCCTGCTGATGGCGATCGGCAACGTCATGCAGGTATTCGGTGACTTCACCTATCACCGCACGGCCGTGACGGCGGATGGGCTGAATGTCGTGCTGGAATTCAGCGCGACGGTGGAGGGCCGCCAAGTGAAGGGAATCGACTTCATCCGCTTCGACGAGCAGGGACTGATCCGGGAGTTCGAGGTGATGATCCGGCCCTTGAGCGGATTGCAGGCCCTGGCGGCGGAGATGGGCCGGCGCGTCGGCCAGGACATCGCGGCCTTCAAGGCCAAGACCTGATTGGACATTGCCGGGAGGGGGCTCCTATGAAGGCCCCTCCCGCCCCCAAGCACCGGAATTTCCGCATGTCCCTGCCCCATGCCCTGCTGACTGCCCTGATTGAACGTCCCGGCGCCGGATCGGAACTGGCCGGGCGCTTCGACCGGTCCATCGGTTATTTCTGGCAGGCCACGCATCAGCAGATTTACCGCGAACTGGCCCGGCTGGAGGCAGCGGGCTGGATTGAGGGCCGGGCCGTGGACGGCGCACGGGGACGCAAGCGCACCTATCGGGTCTTGCCGGCGGGCCGCGCGGAACTGGCCCGCTGGACGGCTGAAAGCCAGGAACCCCTGCCCATCCGGGACGAGATGATGGTCCGGTTGCGGGCGGAAGCCGTGGTCGGCCCGACGGCCCTGCCGGACAATCTGGCCGCCTTGACGCGGCATCACCGCGAGCGGCTGAAAACCTATGAGGACATCGAGAAGCGGGACTTCACCCCGCCCCCGACCGACCGCGCTCAGCAACTGCGCCATCTGGTCCTGAAAGCCGGCATCGAATATGAGCGGCAACGGGCCGCATTCTGCGAACAGGCGATGGCGCTGCTGTCATGAAGGCTGCCTTATCGTCCGCCCATCGCCGGCAGCGGACAGTGCGCGGCCGACAGGGCGGCGACTAGGTCGGGGACGGCCAGGCCAGGCTCTTCCATCACCCGATCTATGTGCAATTGCCGATTGGTGGCCAGCCATCATGCCTCCCCGGCGCGATAGCGGATCAGGCGGGTGGCCAACGCCGCCGATCCCTGGCCCTGCAGGGTGTCCGCCGTCAGCCGGGAAAGCGGAATGACGAACTGGCCATCGCGGTCACGGACAACGCTGGCCACCAGTCCGGACAAGCCATAGTCCGTCCCCGGCCCCCGGCGCGCCAGAATCAGAAAATGGCGAATGGCCGGACTGAAGCCGACATGCTGCACGGCGTGCACCTGCAGCCACCGCTCCGTAGCGTCCGGTGTGAAATGCTGCTCCACCTGGAAGCGCATCCGAAACACAGCATCCGGCAAGATCTCTTCCGCGTCCGGTGTCTGCGGAAGGGCCACCTGTTCGGTCAACCGGCCCACGGCCGCCACATCGAAACAGTCCGCCTGAAAGCGCCCGGCAGCCTGGACATCGAAAGACAGGGACAGGAGTGCCAGCAGGCAGAGAAACAGGCGTGTCATGCCCGCCATAGTAGCGCAAATCGGCCAAAGAAAGGGCGCCCGGTGGATGCCGAGCGCCCTTTTCATCGCCATCATCCCCCCGCCGGGAATGGCCCGGCGGCGGATATCGTCACTTCGTCGCCTCGAAGAAATCGTTGCCCTTGTCATCGGTGATGATGAAGGCGGGGAAATCCTCCACCTCGATGCGCCAGATGGCTTCCATGCCCAATTCGGGATAGGCGATGCATTCCACCTTTTTGATGCAGTCCTGGGCCAGACGGGCGGCGGCACCGCCGATGGAGCCCAGATAGAAGCCGCCATGCTTCTGGCAGGCATTCTTGACCGCCGGCGAGCGGTTGCCCTTGGCCAGCATGACGAAGGAGCCGCCCGCCGCCTGGAACTGATCCACAAAGCTGTCCATGCGGCCCGCCGTTGTCGGGCCGAAGGAGCCCGAAGCGTATCCTTCCGGCGTCTTGGCGGGGCCGGCATAATAGATCGGATGGTTCTTGAAATAATCCGGCAGCGGCTGCCCGTCATCCAGCAGGGCCCGCAGCTTGGCATGCGCGCTATCGCGCGCCACGATCAGCGGACCGGTCAGGGACACGCGGGTTCGGATCGGATACTGGCTCAGCACCTTGCGGATCTGGTCCATGGGCTGGGTCAGGTCGATCTTGACCACCTCACCCGACAGCGCCGCGTCGTCCACTTCCGGCAGGAAGCGGGCGGGATCGGTCTCCAACTGTTCCAGATAGATGCCGTCTTTCGTGATCTTGGCCAGCGCCTGGCGGTCGGCCGAGCAGGAAACGCCGATGCCAATGGGCAAGGAGGCGCCATGGCGCGGCAGGCGGATGACGCGGACATCATGGCAGAAATACTTCCCACCAAACTGCGCCCCGATGCCCAATCCCTGCGCGGCCTTGAACAGCGCCTTTTCCATATCCAGGTCACGGTAGGCATGACCGCTTTCCGACCCTTCCGTCGGCAGGCTGTCATAATAGCGCGCCGAGGCGAGCTTCACCGTCTTCAGGTTCTGTTCGGCCGACAGGCCGCCGATCACCACGGCCAGATGATAGGGCGGGCAGGCGGACGTCCCCAGCGAGGCCATCTTCTCCTCAATGAAGGGGATCAGACGGTCAGGCGCCAGCACGGACGGCGTGGCCTGGAACAGGAAGGTCTTGTTGGCCGACCCGCCGCCCTTGGCCATGAACAGGAACTTGTATGCATCCTCGCCCTCCGCAAAGATCTCGACCTGGCCCGGCAGGTTGGTACGGGTGTTCTTCTCTTCATACATCGACAGGGGTGCGACCTGGCTGTAGCGCAGGTTGCGCCTGGCGTAGGCATCGGCCACCCCTTCGGACAGGGCCGCCTCGTCGGCGCCCTTGGTCCAGACCCGGCGGCCCTTCTTGCCCATAATGATGGCCGTGCCCGTATCCTGGCACATGGGCAGCACGCCACCGGACGCGATGGAGGCATTCTTCAGCAGGTCCAGCGCCACGAACCGGTCGTTGGGCGATGCCTCCGGGTCCTCCAGGATGGCGCGGAGCTGACCCAGATGGCCGGGGCGCAGGAAATGGTTGATGTCGGAGAAGGCCGTTTCGGCCAGGAGGCGCAGGCCCTCGGGCTCCACCTTCAGCATCGTCTCGCCATCGAAGTCGACGGTGGAGACATGGTCGCTGGTCAGCTTGCGATAAGGGGTCGTGTCAGGACCCAGCGGGAACAGGCTGAAGGATTGGCGCGCGTTATCGTCGGGCATTGGTCTGGCTCCGGGTCTTTCGGGGGCGGCGGGCCGGGGGCCGCCGTTCAAGCGGTTCAGATAGCGCGACGAACGGCCCACCGCCAGAGCGCCGTTCGTCGCGTCTCGAAATCAGACCGCCGCGATGCAGACGATTTCCACCAGATAGCCGGGGGCGGCCAGACGGGCTTCCACCGTAGCGCGGGCCGGCGGGTTTGCTTGGTCCACCCAGGCGTCCCAGACCTCGTTCATGGCGGCGAAATTGCCAATGGCAGAGAGATAGATGGTCGTGGACAGAATCTTGGACTTGGCCGAGCCGGCTTCGGCCAGCAGGGCGTCGATCTGCGCCAGGACCTGGGCCGTCTGGCCCTTGATGTCGGCCGTCACATCGGTGGCCACCTGGCCAGCCAGATAGACAGTGCCGGCATGGATGGCAGCTTCGCTCATACGGCGGCCGGGCTGCAGGCGGGTGATGCTCACCGGATGGTCCTTTCACAGGCTGGGGCCGCACCGGATGGCGGCCTGTCGGCTGCCGGAATAGGATGCCATCCCCCCGCCCGCAAGCCCCGGCAGAAGCCGAATGGCAAATGCCAGACATGCATTGCCGGCCGGTTATTACAAGAATACGGCGAATCCACGTAACAAGATTACGCCCGGATGGCGGGGCCATCCGGGCGTCGTCGATCATGGGTACACAGGAATGACCCGGTTATTCGCCGTCCACCGGGTGGGGGCGCAGGGGCACCTCCTCCTTCGGTGTCAGGAACCGGCCCAGCTTGGGGCTCAGCCAGTGCTGGAAATCATCCATCAGGGTGAACATGATCGGCACAAAGACCAGCGACAGCAGCGTGGAGGTCAAGAGACCGCCGATCACCGCCACCGCCATCGGCTGGCGGAATTCCGTATCCGCGCCCCAGCCCAGGGCGATGGGCACCATGCCGGCCGCCATCGCGATGGTGGTCATGATGATGGGGCGGGCGCGCTTGGCACCGGCATCCATCAGCGCGTCGTGCCGGTTCATCCCGTGGTCCTGCATCGCGGCCATGGCATAATCCACCAGCAGGATGGAGTTCTTGGTCACGATACCCATCAGCATCAGGATGCCGATCAGCGCCGGCAGGGACAGCGCCATGTCGCACATCAGCAACCCGGCCACTGCCCCGCCCAGCGACAGGGGCAACGCCGTCATGATGGTGATCGGCTGGAAGAAATTGTGGAACAGCAGCACCAGCACCGCGATGATCAGCAGGAAGGCGGTGCCCAGCGCCACGGCGAAACCCATGAACAGGATGGCCATCTGTTCCGAACCGCCATAGGCCGGCTTGGTGACACCGGACGGCAGGTGGCTCATGGATGGGAGGGCGTTGATGGCCTTCATGGCATCGCCCAGTTCCACCCCGTTCAGGTCGGCCTGCACCGAGATGCGGCGGGCGCGGTCGAAACGGTCGATCTGGACGGCACCGGCGCCCATCTCAAGCTGGGCCACGGCCGACAGGGGGACGGTTTCACCCGTGTTCGTCCGCACCCGCAGGTTGGCAATGGTATCCAGGTCACCGCGGGCCGCCTGGTCGAGCTGGACGCGGATCGGCACCAGCCGGTCGCCCAGATTGAACTTGGCGGAGTTGGTGTCGATTTCACCCAGCGTGGCCACCTTGGCCACCTGACCGATGGAGAAGACCGACACGCCCTGCTCGGCCGCCCGGTCGAACATCGGCTTGATCTGGATTTCCGGACGCTGCATCGGCGCCGTGGACGTGACGTTCTTCAGGATGGGGAGCGAGCGCATCTCCGCCAGAACCTGATTGGCGTGGGCATCCAGCAGCGGACCATTCTCACTGGTCAGCATGATGGAAACATCGCGGTTGGAGAAGCCGCCCGTGGAGTTGAAGCTGAAACGCGCGCCCGGCAGCTTCTGCAACTCGGCCAGGACCCTGTTCTCGAACTCCTTCTGGTGGACACGGTCCGACCGCGGCTTCAGCAGGACGATGATGGAGGCCTTGCGCACCTGGCCGCCACGTCCGTTGCGGGCCCAGGTCGTCTCCACCTCGGGCTGGGCGGCCAGGATGGCGGCGGCCCGCTGTGATGTGGCGTCCATCTGTTCCAGGTTGACGCCCGGCGCCATCTCGATCTGAAGGTTGGAAAACCCGATATCCTGGGCCGGGATGAAGCCGGACGGCAGCATGGCCGTCAGACCCAGCGACATCAGGAAGAAGGCGATGCCGGCGAACAGCGTCGTCTTGCGATGGCCCAGGCACCAATGCAGGACACCCAGGTACCGCTGCACCCAGCGCCCGCCCTCATGTTCCTCCTTCTGCGACGGGGTCAGCAGATAGGCAGCCATCAGCGGGGTTAGCAGGCGGGCCACCAGCAGGGAGAACAGCACGGCGACGGCCACGGTGATGCCGAAGGACTTGAAGAACTGCCCCGCAATGCCCGGCATGAACGACACGGGCAGGAACACGACGACGATGGTCATGGTGGTGGCCACCACGGCCAGGCCGATCTCGTCCGCCGCCTCCAGCGCGGCCGCATAGGGCCGCTTACCCTGCCGGATATGGCGGACGATATTCTCGATTTCCACGATCGCGTCATCGACCAGGATGCCGACGACCAGGGCCAGGCCCAGCATGGTGATGCCGTTCAGCGTGAAGCCCAGGAAATCCATGACCAGAAAGGTCGGGATCGTGGACAGCGGCATGGCCAGCGCAGAGATCAGCGTGGCACGCATGTCGCGCAGGAACCACCAGACGACACCCACCGCCAGCATGGCGCCGATGACCAGCGCCTCGATGGAGGCCAGATAACTGTCGATCGTGAATTTGACGTTGGAGATGATCAGCTTGACGGTAAGGTCGGGATAGTCCTTCTCAAGCTGGGCAATCGCCTCCTTCACGCCGTTATAGACGGTGACCTCGCTGGAATTGGGGGCGCGGCTGATAGCGAAGCCGACCGCCGGCACACCGTCCAGGCGCGAGACATTGCGCAGCTCCGACGTGCCATCCACGACATCGGCGATATCGGACAGGCGTACCTTGCGGCCGCCCGGAATGGCGATTTCGATATTGCGCAGTTCCTCCACGCTCTGGGCCCGGCCCAGGGTGCGGATGGATTGTTCGGCAGCACCCAGTTCGCCCCGGCCGCCCGGCATGTCGACATTCAGCGCCTGGAGCTGCTGGTTCACCTCGCCGGCCGTGACACCCAGCGCCATCATGCGCACGGGGTCCAGGTTGACGCGGATCTCACGGCTGAGACCGCCCATCCGCTCCACCTCGCCCACGCCGCTGACGCGCTTCAGGCTGCGGGCGATGTCACTGTCGATCAGCCAGGAAAGCTGTTCGACCGTGCGGTGCTTGGACGTGACCATATAATAAAGGATGGCGTCGCCCGTGGCTTCCAGGCGCTGCACCTGCGGTTCGTAGATATCCTGCGGCAAGTCCGACCGGATGCGGCTGATCGCGTCGCGCACATCGGACACGGCGCGGTCGGTGTTGTAGCCGATCTTGAATTCGATGGTCGTATTGGAATAGCCGTCGGTGACGGTGGAGGTCACATGGTCGATGCCGGTGATGTTCGATACCGCATCCTCGACCTTCTTCGTCACCTCCTGTTCCAGTTCCGACGGGGCGGCGCCCGGCCGGCTGACCCCGACATTGACGATGGGGAAGTCGATGTCGGGATTGTTGGTGATGTCCAGCGTCATGAACGACACCAGACCGGCCAGCGTCAGGATGATGAACAGGACGATCGGTGGAACGGGATGGCGGATGGCGACCGCCGATATATTGCCACGGCGCATGGGTCCGGTGCCTTTCTCTGGAGCGGCGGTTACTTCGTCTGCGGCAGCGGGTTGACGGCGTCGGCCGGCTTGTCGGTGACGATGACCTTGTCACCCGTCTTCAGATAGCCGGCACCCGTCAGCACGACCTGTTCCCCGCCCTGTACGCCGGACAGGATGGACACCCGGCCATCGGCACGCGGGCCGGTCTGCACTTCCCGCGCGGTCACCAGATGGTGGCCCTTGTCATCGACGGCCGGGTCCATGACGATCGCCCAGCTTTTGGCGTCGCGATAGACGATGGCTTCCTCCGGCACCAAGGGCGCGTTCTGCGTGCCGGTACGCACGCGCGCCGTCAGGAACATGCCGGGGCGCAGACCCGGATCGTGCGGCACCTCGATCTTGACCGTGCCGATCCGGGTCTTGGTCTCCACAATGGGGGAGATGATGCGCACCGCACCCGTGAAGGGCTTGCCGTTGCCATCCACGGCCGACAGTTCGGCCGTCTGCCCCACGGCCAACTGGCGCAGGTCGATCTCCGGCACCTCGGCCAGCAGTTCGACCCGGTCATCGCGGATGATGCGGAAAAGCTCGGTCCCGCCGGCCGACATGACGGCACCAAGGCGGGCATTGCGGCGGGACACGGTACCGTCGGCGGGGCTGCGCACTTCCGTCTGGGCCAGCCGGGCTGCGGCCTGGGCGCGGGCGGCCTCTGCCACGCCAACGCGGGCCTTGGTCGTCAGCGCCGTGGAGCGCCGGGCATCCAGGTCGCGGGTGGAAATGGCGCCCGTGCGCGCCAGTTCCTCCGCCCGGCGGATATTGGCATCGGCCTCGGTCGCCAGGGCCTGCGCCTCGCGCAGCGATGCCTCGCGCGACATCAGGTCGGCGCGCAGCACGGCGTCATCGAAACGGGCCAGCAACTGACCGGCCTTGACCTGGTCCCCTTCCTCCACCAGCACCTGGGTGATGGCCAGACCCGAGGTCTGGGTCCCGATAGGCAGTTCGTCCCACGCCGCCAGCGATCCCGTGACCAGCAATTGCCGGGGGATGTCGCCGGGCTGGGCCGTCACCGTCGTCACGGTGAGGATGCTGGAGGTATCGACGGGGCTGTCCCCGGCCACGGGCTTGCCATCCGGCTTCAGCATCAGGTAGGTGCCGATGCCGGCCGCCACCAGGACGATGGTGCCCAGGATGATCCATTTCAGGCGCGACGGCGGACGTCCAGCCGTCCGCGACATATGCCGGGGTCCCGGCATCGGGGGGGCGCTGTCATTGCCAATCGGGGTGTGCAGGCGCTGAACCGTCATCTTGATCACCATCATCGGGGCCACGGCGTCGGGCGTGGCTTCCGGGCGAGGGCAACCGCTCATGGCCGCCCGCCCGCAAGCGGCATGGCCATGTTTCCCCCGTCCTCCTGAGCCGGACATTACATGCGTCGGCTTATGGCGGGAAGTCACACATGGTTTCTCAGATGTAACGAAATATTACGGGAAAGGGCCGGTTACCCGTGTAACAACGGAACCACTGTGGCTGCGCGGAAATATTCGATGATCAGACCCGTCACCAGCGCCGATAGCAAGGTGGTCAGCAGCGTGGCGCTGGCCACAGGTGACACAAGGGTTTGATAGCGCTGGGCGAACAGGAACACGTTCATGCCGCTGGGCAGGGACGCGGTGGTGACGGCCACAGCCAGGGTCAGCGGCGGCAGATCGAAAATGTAACGGCCCGAAACAAAGACCAGGGCCGGCAGCACCAGAAGCTTGGCCACCACCATCATGCTCGTCCGGCCCAGCAGGCCCCGGGCTTCCAGCCCCACCAGGCTGGCGCCCAGCGCGAAGAGGGAACAGGGCACCGCCGCGTCCCCCAGCATGCGGATGATATTGTCCAACGGAACCGGAATAGTGCCCCCGACCGACCCGAAGGCCAGCCCGGCCAGGATGGAGACGATGACCGGGTTCCTCGCCAGCGCACCCGCCGTCTGCATCGTGATGCGCAGGAAGCCGGCCCCGCCCTGGGCCGCGCGCGACGCCTCGGCCAGCACGGTGGCGCCCCCCAGCAGATAGGCCGAGTGACAGGTCACCAGCAGCAGCATCTGCTGCAGGCCGGCCTGGCCATAGGCGGCCAGGATTAGCGGCACCCCGACCAGCACCGTGTTGGAGAAGCTGGCCCCCAGCATCAGTGTGGCAGCCCCGGCCAGGCTTTCGCGATGGACCTGCCGGGCATAAAGGAAACTGCCCAGCATCAGGACCGTCAGCGCCAGATAATAGGCCGCCATCAGGTTCAACTCATCCCCGTGCGGCAACCCGCGGGCGGCCATCGACCGGAACAGCAGGCAGGGCAGCGCCAGATAGAAGATGAAATTCGACAGCGACCGCGCAAAATCGGCCTGAAACAGCGGGGGGCGCCCCGTGATGAAACCGATCGCCACCAGGCCGAAGACGGGCAGGATGACGTTGACGATGGTTTCCATGCCGTCTCCTATCCGGCCCGTGAGAGGATACGGATCAGCAGCAGCGACAGGCACAGCAGGCCGCCCACCACCAGCGCCAGACCCGTCCAGCCCATGGCCGCCCAGATGACACCCCCGCCCGCCCCCACCAGGCTGGACCCCATATAATAGGAGAAGAGATAGAGCGAGGATGCCTGCGCCTTGCCCGTGACCGGCGCCAGCGCCCCGACCCAGCCGCTGGCGATGGAATGGGCACCGAAGAAACCGAAGGTCAACAGCCCGATGCCGGCCACCACCAGCGGCAGCAGACTGGTCGCCGTCAGCGCCACGCCGGCCGCCATGATCAGCACGCCGGCCGCCATGACAGGACCACGCCCATGGCGGGCAACCAGCCGGCCGACCCAGGCCGATGACCCCATGCCCAGCAGATAGGCCGCGAAGATCAGCCCGATCAGCGATTGCGGCAGGTCGAAGGGCGGCGCCAGCAGGCGGAATCCGATATAATTGTAGATGGTGACGAAGGCGCCCATCAGCAGGAAACCCTGCAGGAACAGCAGCCGCAACCGCCCCTGCCCCAGCGGCACCAGCAGGGCGGACAACATGGCGCGGGGCCGCGCCGGGCGCCGCGTGAAACCGGCGGATGGCGGCAGATAGCGCCAGACGGCCAGGGCCGCCAGCAACCCCGCGGCACCGATGCCGGCCGTCGCCACCTGCCAGGGCAGGAAATCGACAACGACACCCATCACCAGCCGCCCGGCCATGCCCCCCAGCGCCGACCCCGCGATATAGAGCCCCATGGCGGGGTCCAGGGCGCCGGGGTCCATCTCCTCCCCCAGATAGGCCATGGCCACGGCCGGCAGCCCGGCCAGGGTGATGCCCAGCAGAGCCCGCGCCGCCAGCAATCCATGCCAGGATGGCACGATGGCCGTGGCCAGCGTCAACAGGGCCGACAGGGTCAGCGACGCCACCATGACGGGACGCCGCCCATACACATCGGCCAGCGCACCGGCCAGCAGCATGGCCACGGAAAGGAAGCCCGTGGCCAGCGACAGCGCCAGCGCCGCCTCCGCCGGGGCGACGCGAAACGTATCGGCCAGCAGCGGCAACAGCGGCTGAACATGGTAGAGCAGGGAGAAGGTGGCAAAGCCCGCCGCGAACAGCGCCAGACTGACCCGACGAAAGGCCGGGCTGCCGGCCCGGATGCCGGTGATGGCGCCATCCAGCGGGGGCATGCGGGTCATCCGCGATAGTCGATGCGGATGCGCGACGCGGCCTCGAAAGCCGTGGCACGGGCCTCATCGGTATCCGCGCCGCGGGCCAGTGCCACACCCATGCGGCGATAGGGCCGCGTCGTCGGCTTGCAGAACAGGCGCACATCCACCGCCTGGTCCGGCCGCCCCGTGAACAGGGCATTGGCCAGACCCGTGAAGGAAAATTCCTGCGACAGGCGATCGGCCAGGATCACAGCGCTGGCCGAGGGGCCGTAAAGTTCCACCGCCGGGATGGGCAGACCCAGAATCGCGCGGGCATGCAGGTCGAATTCCGACAGGTTCTGGGAGACCAGCGTCACCATCCCCGTATCGTGCGGGCGCGGCGACAGTTCGGAGAAGATCACCTCCGTCGCCGTGACGAAAAACTCCACGCCGAAAATGCCATAGCCGCCCAGGTCGTCCACGACCTTGCGCGCCATCTGCTGCGCCTCGGCCAGCAGTTCCGGGCGCATGGCCATGGGCTGCCAGCTTTCCTGGTAATCACCCCGTTCCTGACGGTGACCGATGGGCGGGCAATAGATCACCCCATCGCGCGTGCGCACGGTCAGCAACGTGATCTCATACTCGAAGGGGATGAACTCCTCCACGATCACCTTGGCCCGGTCGCCGCGCATGTTGGCCACGGCATAGTTCCAGGCCTCTTCCAGCCCCGCTTCCTCCCGGACCGTGCTCTGTCCCTTGCCCGATGACGACATGACGGGCTTGATCACGCAGGGCAGGCCCGTGTGGGCGATGGCGGCCGTCACCTCCTCCAGGCTTTCGGCATAGCGGTACTTGCTGGTGCGCAGGCCCAGATCCACGGCCGCCAGTTCGCGGATACGATCGCGGTTCATGGTCATCTGCGTGGCACGGGCGGAGGGCACAACGGTAAAGCCGTCGGCCTCCAGCTCGGCCAGCATCTCCGTGCGGATGGCCTCC
The DNA here is from genome assembly GCF_052474395.1 of Niveispirillum fermenti. NCBI lineage: Bacteria > Pseudomonadati > Pseudomonadota > Alphaproteobacteria > Rhodospirillales > Azospirillaceae > Niveispirillum > Niveispirillum fermenti. The sequence continues at coordinate 1,121,732 of NZ_CP156679.1, forward strand.
ACCTCCGGCACGATGAAGTCGGGCCGGTGCTTCTCCACCGTGGCGCGCAGCCTGTCCCCGTCCAGCATGGGGAACACCTCGCGCCCGTCTGCCACCTGCATGGCCGGGGCATTGTCATAGGCGTCGCAGGCAATGACCTGCGCGCCCAGGCGCTTGGCGGAAATGACGAATTCGCGACCCAGCTCGCCGGAGCCGAGAAGCAGGATTTTCGCGGTGAATGGCATGGGCCCACCTTCTGGTCTTGCCGGGCGGCCTCCGTCCCCGAGGCCCCCTCTTTGGACCAGACCCTAGGGGCAGATGCCGGCCAGCACAACGGCGCCCCGCGCGCGGGTGTCATGCCCGGCGGCGGGTTCGCCATGCCACCCGGCCAGGCGGGCATTGACGACCCCGCCGCCGCACCGTAAGCCTTGTGCCATCATGACAGAGCCCGGCGCCCCCCAGATCGAAACCCTGTTCGCGACCCGCCTTTACCGTGCCGACCTGGACGGGATGGAGGGGCTGAACGATGAGTTGGCCGCCTGCTGCCGGTCCGCGGCGGAAGATGACGCGGCGGGCCGCAAATGGTCGGCCAAGAACGGTTATACGGGCTACACATCCTATTCCTCGCTGGACGATCTGCCCTGGCGGTTCCCGGCCTTCAAGCAATTGAAGGCGCACCTGGACCGCCATGCCAAGGCGTTCGCGAAGCTTCAGGAATGGAACCTGGGATCGAAGAAGCTGGAACTGGACAATCTTTGGATCAACGTGCTGGACCCCGGCGGTTTCCACGGGTCCCACATCCATCCCAACAGCGTGATCAGCGGCACCTATTACGTGGACATCCCGGATGGCGCCTCCGCGATCCGGTTCGAGGATCCGCGCCTGGCGCTGATGATGGCCGCCCCGCCGCGCAAGCCCAAGGCAGCGCGGGAAATGCAGCCATCCGTTCCCGTCGCCCCCCGCACCGGCACGCTGCTGATGTGGGAAAGCTGGCTGCGGCACGAGGTGACGCTTAACCAGGCCGATGCGGAGCGAATCTCCGTCAGTTTCAACTACGCCTGGCGCTAAGCAGCAGGCGCACGGCGTCAGCCACGGCGCCCCCCATCCCGCACCCCCGGCCCAGCAGGCGCATGCCGGGAAACCAGGGCCGCACGCCCGTGCCCAGACTGGTCCAGTCGGGCGGGGACAGGCGCCAGACGGGCACACCCAGCGCGCCCGCCAGTTCGCCGACCGCCGTCGGGGCCGTGATGACCAGGTCCAGGGCCGTGATCAGCGCCGCCTGTCCTTCCAGATCATCATCCATATCCAGGTCGGGCAGGCGCAACAATGGCACGTCACCGTCATCCCAGCCGGCAACCCCTTCCCCCCGCTGCAGGCTGACCAGCGTCACACCCGGCACAGCGGCCAGGGGCGCCAGATCGGACAGGCGGGCATAATCACCCTTCCGTTCCGCCGTCAGCAGGGCTGAGCGCCAGCAGACGCCGATCTTCAGCCCGGGCCCCGTGGCCGCCAGCCGGTCCCGCCAGATGGCCACCCGGTCCGTCCGGGCCTGAAGATAGGGGGTGGGGGACTGGGCGGACAGGTGCGGCCAGAGATGCCGGGCCACGTCCCCCGCCGCCACGGCCAGGTCGGCATCGGCCGGGCACGGCGTCGGCGCACGCACCGTGGCCGTGGGAAAGGCGCGGGTGAAAAGAGAGACCAGCCGGGCATCGGCTTCGATCACCAGATGGGCACAACGCGCCAGCAGGGCGGGGTAAAGGGACGCGAACATCAACTGGTCCCCCAGCCCCTGCTCCCCCCAGACCAGCAGGCGCCGGCCGGCAAGGTCGCCCCCATCCCAGACGGGCAGCGGCAGCGACCGGCCGCGGATCGTCTCCGTCCCCCGGAACCGGGCAGCATAGCCTGCCCAACCGGCGGCCAGGCGCCCCGCTGCCAGATCCATCAAGCCGCGATTATAGAGGGCCGAGGGCAGGTCCGGGGCCAGGACCAGTGCCTGATCATAGGCGCCACGCGCCGCCGCCTTGTCCGCTGCCGCCTCATGCACCCGCCCCAGATTGTTCCAGGCCTCCGCATTGCCGGGATCACGGTCCAGCACCCGCGCCAACTGCCGCCGCGCCGCCGGCAGATCGCCCAGCAGGCGCAGGGCATCCCCCAGGCCCGCGCGCAGCATCCCCTCGTCGCCCCCCAGGTCGAGTGCCTGATGATAGGCCGCGACGGCCTTGCCGGCGGCATCCATCTCCTTCCAGACCACGGCCAGATTGCCATGGGCGGCGGGGCCGGCGGGATCGAACGCGATGGCGCGCTGGTGGGCCTTCACCGCATCGGCATAGCGTCGCTGGGCGCGCAGGGCATTGCCCAGGTTGGTCCAGGTACCGGCATCGCGGGGCTGCAGGGCCAGTGCCTGACGATAGGCGGCCTCCGCCTCCCGCGGCTGGTCCAGTTCCTGCCACAGGTTACCCAGATTGACCCAGGCCGCCACATAATCCGGGGCCGCGGCCAGGGCACGGCGCATCGGGTCCAGCCCCTCCGCCCCGCGACCGATCTGCTGAAGGGCCAGCCCCAGAAGGTGCAGCGCGACAGGCTGCTCCCCCTCCCGTCCGATCACGGCCTGGTAGAAGGGCATGGCACCGGCGGGATCACCCGATTTTTGCAACGCGATGCCCCGTTCCAGCCACCCGGCCGGGTCACCATCGGGAAGGGCCGGGTGGCTGGGTTTCAGGTCCTGCAACCGCCGCATGACAGCCTGCACCTGCGAGGCGGCGGGCAGATGCACGGGCACGTTCAGGACGATCATGGACCCGAAGCCCGGCCGGACATCCGTGCCCAGCCGCGTCCAGTCCACAGGACCCGAAAGGCGCCAGACAGGCACGCCCAGCGCGCCCGCCATCTCTCCCACCGCGGTGGCCACCGTCACCACCAGATCAAGCCCGGCCGTCAGGGCCAGCGCCGTTTCCAGGTCGTCGCGCAGGTCCACCCCTTCCCAACGATGCAGGCGGACACCGTGGTCCGCCTCCACCGCAGCGATTTCCGCCAGCGCACCATCATATTGCAGGGAAACAACCTGGATGTCCGGGGCCGACAGCAGGGGCAGCCAGTCCGCCAGGGCGGTGTAACCGGCCACCCGGTCGGCCGTCTGCAACTGGCTGCGCCAGCACAGGCCGACGCGCAGGCCCGGCGGCAGTTCCGCCAGCCGTTGCCGCCACAATTCGGCAAGGTCCTCACGCGGCACCAGATAGGGCGCGGGGTCCCATTGGGCGGGCTCCTGCTCCAGCAGCAGCGGCAGGCTGCCGGCCGGCGTATGGCATTCGATCTCAACCGGCGTGCCGTCGGGCAGCACGGTCAGGAACGGAAAACTGCGGGCCAGGATGCCGACCAGGCGCGGATCGGCCCAGACCTTGACCTTTCCCCCCAAACCCTCCAGGCCGCGATAATGCCGGGCGAACATGATCTCGTCCCCCAGCCCCTGCTCGCGCCAGACCAGCAGGCGACGACCGGCCAGGGCAAGTCCTTCCCAGCGGGCCTTGTCCAGCGGGCCGCTCCACGCCACCTCCCCGCTGTCGAACCGGGCCTCCATCTCCTGCCAGCCGGTGTCGATGTCCCCCTGCCCCAGGGCCAAAAGCCCGTCATTGTAGAGCGCGCGCGGGAAATCGGGTCGGATGGCCAACGCATCGGACAGCGCGGCCCGCGCCGCTTCCACCAGGCCCTGCCCGGCCAGCAGCATGGACCGGTTGACCTCCGCCTCCGCATAATCGGGGGCGGCGGCCAGGGCGCGATCCTGGCAACGCAGCCCCTCATCCACATCGCCCAGCGCCGCCCGGCACAGGCCCAGATCGCTCCAGGCATCGGCCAGATCGGGCGCCGTGGCCAGCGCCTTCTCATGCCATTCCACCGCTTCGCCGTAGCGGCCCATGTGACGCAGGGCGATGCCCAGATTGGCCTGGGCGCGGGGATAGACGGGACGTTGGGTCAGGGCGCGGCGATGGGCCTTTTCCGCATCCTGCGGGCGGCGCAGTTCCAGCAGCGTGGCGCCCAGGTTGGTCCAGGCCTCCGCGAAGTCGACGCGATGCGCCAGCGCCTGGCGGAAGGCTTTCTCCGCCTCCGCATAGCGGCCCATCGCCTTCAGCAGGCTGCCGCGCGTATTGTGAGCGGCAGCGAAATCCGGGTCGAGTGCCAGCGCACGATCGACCAGCGGCAGCGCATCAACCGCCCGTCGCGTCTGGAACAGCACCTGCGACAGAAGGTGCAGGGCATCGGGATCATCCGGCTGCGCGGCCAGGATAGCACGATACCCATCCTCCGCCGCCGGAAGATCGCCGGCCCGGTGGAAATCCATCACCGTTTCAAGCGGCAGTGGCGGAGCGGTCGTGGTCGCGGCGGGGGCCGGGACCTGCTCCGGTGCGCCCGGTGACGGCACCCGCAGCAGGTGCAGCAGTTCCCGCCGCATCAGCGGCACCGTGTCGGTGACGCGGGCCGCCGTGAACAGCCGCATGCAGGAAAACCAGGGCCGCACGGCCGTACCCAGGCCGCTCCAGTCCGGCGTGGCCTGGAAACGCCAGACGGGCACACCCACTGCGCCGGCCATTTCCCCCACGGCTGTGCCTGCCGTGATCACCAGGTCCAGCCCCGCGATCAGCGCCGCCGCCGCCTCCAGATCATCTCTCAGATCGATGTCGGGGAACCGGTGCAGCGTAACACCCGTCTGATCGGCCAGTTCCGCGATCTCCGCCGCGCCACCGTCATATTGCAGGCTGACGGGAACAAGGCCCGGCAGGGTCAGGACCGGCAGCAGGTCGCGCGGCCGCAGATAGGACAGCGCCCGGTCCCCCGCCTGCAACTGTGACCGCCAGCAGAAGCCGACCCGCAGTCCGGGCGGCAGGCCGCCCAGCCGCGTCGCCATTGCGGCCGCCAGTGCCGGGTCTGGCCGCATCCAGGCGGGGGCGCCACCCGGGAAATCCGCCAGCGCCGGCCGCAGCAGGGCCGGCAGGCCACCCACTGGGCATTGGAAATCGGCATCACGCGGATCGGCGGTCTCCGCCCGCACCTGTGCCGCGGGGAAGGACCGGGCCAGCAGCCCGGTCAGCCGGCGATCGCATTCGACAACCACCTCCGCTCCACGGCCAAGCAGGTCGGCGACCTGCCCCATGAACAGGATCTCATCCCCCAGACCCTGCTCACGCCAGACCAGGAGGCGCCGGCCGGCCAACGGCTGGCCATGCCAGGCCGGGATGGCGAAATGGCGGTCGGGCACCACCTCACCGGCCGCGAACCGGATGGCATAATCGGACCAGCCCGTTGCAAGGTCGCCCTGTGCCAGCGCCAGCAGCGCCCGGTTCCAGCGGGCCAGCCTGTCGCCAGGCTCCCGCGACAGGGCACGGTCCAGCAGGGCCCGCGCCTCCGCCGGCCGCTGCTGCGCCTCCCGGATGCGGGACAGGTCGATCAGGGCGGGGACATGGTCGGGCACCAGCGACAGCGCCCTGTCCAGGGCCGCCTCCGCCGCCGCGGCGCGCCCCGTGCGGAACAGGGCATAACCCAGGCTGGTCCAGACCTCCACCCGGTCCGGGTCCAGGTGCCGCGCCTGTTCCAGCGCGTCCACGGCCTCGGCGTACCGCTGCGCCTCCTTGGCGGCGGCGGCCAGATTGACCCACCCGGCCAGCAGACGGGGATCGATGGCCAGGGCGGCCCGGTGGGCGGCCGCGGCGCCCGCCGCGTCCCCCAGCGCCAGCAGCGCCAGCCCCAGTGCGTCATGGGCGGTAGCCGTCTGCGGTGCGGCGGCGATGGCGGCGCGCAAGGTGGCGGCTGCGGCTTCCGGTTCGCCGCCTTCCAACTGGCAAAGGCCGATATTCACGGCGATCAGCGCATTGTCGGGCCACAGGCGGGCAGCCTGCCGATAGGTTTGAAGGGCCGCTTCCGTGCGTCCCAGCCCTCGCAGCGCCGCCCCCAGCCGGGTCAGCGCCAGCGCATCGCCGGGCCGCAGCGCCACGGCCCGTTCCAGCGGAGCCAGCGCATCGGCCGGCCGTCCATCCCGCATCAGGGCATGACCCAGCAGGTGCAAGGCCGCCGCATCATCGGGGCGGCGGGCCAGGATGTCGCGGCAAAGGGCCACCGCCGCGGCCGGCTGCCCGTCCTTGACCAGGACCGTGGCCCGTTCAAGGGCATCGGGCGGCAGTGGCGGCAAGGTGGCGGGGTCAGGCCCCGGCACGGCATCCGGCAACAAGGCGCGCAGTTCCCGTGCCATGCCCGCCAGCAACGCACCATGGGTGCCGCCTTGCCTCAGGGTGAAACAGCGCGTGCTGCCATACCAGGGCCGCACGGCGGCCCCCAGCCGCGTCCAGTCGTCGTCTGCACCGATGCGCCAGACCGGCACACCCAAGGCACCCGCCAGTTCCGCCACCGCCGTGGCGGCGCTGACCACCAGATCGAGCCCCGCCATCAGCGCCGCGACCCCGTCCAGATCGTCACGCAGGTCAAGGGGCGGGCGATACAGGTCGATGCCGTCGGGCAGTCCCGCAGACAGCTCCGCCGCCGTGCCCGGCTCGTCCAGATCATATTGCAGCGGCACCCAGCGGATGCCGGGCAGGGCGAACAACGGCGCGAAATCGGCCAGCGACGGATATAGTCCCTGCCGTTCGGCACTTTTCAGACCGCTTCGCCAGCAGAACCCCACCGTCAGGGCCGCCGGTCCCGCCCCGGCCAGCGTCTGACGCCATGATGCGGCCCTGGCCGGGTCGGCCGTCAGCCAGGGACGGCCCGTGAAGCGGGACAGCACCGGCCGGGCCAGCCCCGGCAGGCTGCCCACGGCAATCTGCAGGTCGGCCGACGCCACGCCGCCCGCCGCCGCGACGCGTAGATGCGGGAACGAGCGGGCGAACAAGGGCACCAACCGCGCATCGCATTCCACGCTGACCGGCCCGTCGATGCCATCCAGGTCGGGTAGGACGCTGGCGAACAGGATCTCGTCCCCCAGCCCCTGCTCGGGCCAGACCAGCAGGTGACGGCCCGCCAGCATCTCGCCCTGCCAGAACGGAATGTCCAGGTTGCGCTTTGCCTGCCGCTGGCGCGCCCGGAAACGCAGCTCGTAATCGGCCCAGCCTTCCGCCAGCCGGCCGACGGCCAGATGATCCAGCGACAGGTTGAACCGGGCCACGGGCTGGTCACCATCCAGCGCGACGGCCCGGCGGAAACTGTCGACGGCCTGCCCGTCCTTGCCGGCCCGGCGCAGCAGCGTGCCCAGGTTGGCATGCGCCACGGCAAGCTTCGGGTCCAGCGACAGCGCCTTGCGCTGGCATTTCTCCGCCTCCGCAAACCGGCCCAGTTCCAGCAGCGCAACGCCGCGGTTGGACCAGGCATCGGCACGACCGGGGGCGGCGGCCAGCGCCTTTCGCGCCGCCTCCTCCGCCTCAGCCGGGCGGTTCAGTTCCAGCAGCACGGCCGCCAGGTTGGATTGCGCATCCACCAGTTCCGGCCGGGCGGCCAGGGCGGCGCGAAAGGCGCGCTCGGCCGGCCGGAACTCCCGCAGGGCCATCAGCATGCCCCCCAGATTGTTCTGGATCGCAGCAGCGCCGGGTGCTGCTGCTGCTGCCGCCATGACACGGCGCAGTCCCTCCTCCTGCTGGCCGGACTGCCACAGGGCCAGACCCAGAAGGTGACCGGCATCGACATTGCCGGGAACCTGCGCCAGCACCGCGCGATAGCCGGCCACGGCACCGGTCAGGTCGCCCCGCTGATGGCAGGCAACCGCCCCGTCCAGCAACCGGGCGGGCGAGTCGGCATTCTTGTTCTTCTTGCGGTCCATCGGCGGTCCGTCGGAGGCGGGCGGGCCGCAGCTTAACTCATCGGCGCCAGCCGCTCCAACCCGGATGCGCAGCCCGAAACGTCCTTTCGACGGAATTGCTTAACCCGGTGGGCCAAACTGGCTAGCATGGCCCCATCAATTGGCCGCCAGCGGACCCGCCACGACGATGACCACGCCTTCCCCCCGCGCCCCCGTCCTGTTCAAGGGGGCGTCCATCCTGATCACTGGCGGCACCGGCTCGTTCGGCCGGCAATTCACCCGTTTTCTGTTGAAACATGCCAAGCCGCGCCGGCTTGTCATCTTTTCCCGCGACGAGTTCAAGCAGTACGAGATGCAGCAGCAGTTCGCCGACATGGACAACCGCGACGTGCTGCGTTTCTTCATCGGCGACGTGCGCGACCAGCAGCGGCTTTCCATGGCGATGCGGGAGGTGGATTACTGTATCCATGCCGCGGCGCTCAAGCATGTGCCCACGGCGGAATATAACCCGATCGAATGCATCCGCACCAATGTGAACGGCGCGGAGAACGTGGTGCAGGCCGCCCTTGCCAACAAGGTGAAGAAGGTCGTCGCCCTGTCGACCGACAAGGCCGCCAGCCCCGTGAACCTCTATGGCGCCTCCAAGCTGGCGTCGGACAAGATCTTCGTGGCGGCCAACAATCTGTCGGGGTCCGTGGGCACGCGGTTCGCGGCGGTGCGCTATGGCAATGTCGTCGGCTCGCGCGGGTCGGTGGTGCCGTTCTTCCGCGGGCTGATTGCACAAGGGGCGAAGGAACTGCCCATCACCGACACCCGCATGACCCGCTTCTGGATCACACTGGACAAAGGGGTGGATTTCGTTGCCTCGTGTTTCGCGATGATGCAGGGCGGGGAAATCTTCGTGCCCAAGATCCCGTCCATGCGCATCGTGGATCTGGCCCGCACCATGGCGCCGGATCTGCCGCATCGCATCGTCGGCATCCGTCCCGGCGAGAAGCTGCACGAGATCATGATCACCGAGGATGATGCCCGCCAGACGGTCGAGCTGCCCGACCGTTTCATCATCGAGCCGGCCTTCAAATGGTGGGACCGCGGCCCCTATGCCAAGCAGGGGGCGGGGGCGGTGCCCGACGGGTTCAATTACCGCAGCGACACGAACCCCGAATGGCTGACCGCCGCCGCCATGCGCGTCCTGCTGGAACGCAACCCGTGACCATGAGCAGGGGGCCCTTCCTGCCCTATGGGCGGCAATGGATCGACGAGGCCGACATCGCCGCCGTGAAGCAGGTGCTGCGGGGGGACTGGCTGACACAGGGCCCCAATGTGGGCTGGTTCGAGCGCGCGTTCGCGGAAAAGGTCGGTGCGCGCCATGCCGTGGCCTGCACCAGCGCCACGGCCGCCCTGCATGTGTCGATGCTGGCGCTGGACCTGGGTCCGGGGGATGCCGTGGTCGTGCCCAGCATCACCTTCCTGGCCACGGCCAACGCCGTGCGCCTTGCCGGGGCGCAGGTGGCCTTCGCCGATGTCGATCCCGACACGGGCCTGATGCGCCCGCAGGACGCGGCAGGCGCCCTGGACCGGGCCAGGGCGCGCGGCTGGCGGGTCCGGGCCCTGGCCCCGGTGCATCTTGCCGGCCAGACGGCGGACATGGCCGGGCTCTCCGCCCTGGCCACCGGGGAGGGGCTGGCCATCGTGGAGGATGCGGCCCATGCCGTCGGTACCCGCCTGACGGGACATGACGGGCGACCGGTGGCCGTGGGTGCCTGCGACCGGTCCGATCTGGCCTGCTTCTCCTTTCACCCGGTCAAGACCATGGCCACGGGGGAAGGCGGCATGGTCACCACCGCCGACGACACGCTGGCCCGGCGGGTACGCGCCGCGATCTGCCACGGCATGGTGCGCGAACCCTCGGCCTTCGCCAATCCGGCCGCCGCCCTGGCTGCCGACGGCACGCCCAATCCCTGGTATTACGAAATGCCTGACCTGGGCCTCAATTACCGGATGACCGACATCCAGGCGGCCCTGGGCCTGTCGCAGCTCGGCAAGCTGGATGCCTTCATGCGGGCGCGACAGACGCTGGTCGATGCCTACGACGCGGCCCTGACGCCGCTGGCCCCGGTGCTGCGTCCGGCCGGTCGCGTGGCGGGGGTGCAGGCCGCCTGGCATCTTTATGCGGTGCTGGTTGATTTCGCGGCCCTGGGCCTGGACCGGGCCGGCTTCATGGGGGCCCTGCGCCGGGATGGCATCGGCAGCCAGGTCCATTACATCCCCGTGCATACGCAGCCCTATTACCGCAAGCTCTATGGCGACCTGGACCTGCCCGGCGCCGCGGCGTGGTATGCGCGCTGCCTGTCTCTGCCGCTTTATCCCGCCATGTCCATGGCGGACCATGAAAGGGTCGTCACGGCCCTGTTCCGCATCGTCAGGGGATAGTCCCATGCCTGCCATCACCAACCCCATGGATCTGTCGGGCCGCCACATCCTGGTCACGGGCGCGTCGGCCGGCATCGGCCGGGCCACGGCCGTGCTGGCATCCCGCCTGGGCGCGCGTGTGACCGTGACGGGTCGCGACGCCGGACGCCTGGCCGCGACGCTGGACGCACTGGCCGGCCATGATCATCACGCTTCGGCCTTCGACCTGTCAGCCGTCGATGCCATTCCGGGCTGGATGAAGACGTTGGCCGCCGCCAGCGGCCCCATCGACGGGCTGGCCCATTGCGCAGGCATCCAGACCCTGCGCCCCATCCGTATCTTCCAGGCCGATTTCTTCGACGAGGTGATGCGGACCAACCTCGGCGCCTCCCTGGCCCTGGCGAAGGGATTGCGGCAGAAGGGCGTGAAGGCGGAGAAGGCCAGCCTGGTCTATATCTCCTCCACGGCGGCCACGGCAGCCTCGCCGGCCAATGTCGTCTATGCCGCGGCCAAGGGCGGCATCATCGCCGCCACCAAGGGCCTGTCGGCAGAGATGCTGCCCGATGCCGTCCGCGTCAATTGCGTCGTGCCGTCCATCGTCATGACCGAACTGATCGAACGCGGTTTCGAGAAGCTCAATACTGATCAGATTGCGAATCTGGAAAAGCTGCAGCCCCTGGGCTTCGGCCATCCAGACGATGTGGCCAACGCCATCTGCTTCCTGTTGTCCGACGCTGCGCGCTGGATCACGGGCACGGCCATGGTGGTGGACGGGGGCCGCACGGCATGACCGGCTGGGTACTGCTGGGCAGGATGGCGGATGTAGACGGCAACGGCCGGTGGATCGCGGGCTGGGCCGGCGCGATCCCTGTGCTGGTCCGGAATTTCCAGGGCGACCTGCGCGGGTTCCGCAATGTCTGTTCGCACCGCTTCGCCCGGATGCTGACGGAACCGGCCGGCAAGGGTCCCCTGCGCTGCCCCTACCACGCCTGGGTCTATGATGCCGACGGTGTGCCGCGTGCCATTCCCTTCAACGATACCGACTTCCATCTGGACGAGGCCGGACGCCGTGCCCTTGCCCTTCCCCCCATCGCCGTGACCGCAACCCATGGCCTGGTCTTCGTCCATGCCGATCCGTCGGCCGATGCGGGCATTCCGCTTGGCTGGATGGCAGCCGGGCGCACGCATCTGCCCGACGGCGCCGTGATCGGGACCAACGGGGTGATCCTGCACCGTCCCTCCGCCGGGCGGGAGGGCGCATGCTGAGCTATGATCTGGCCCCGCCCCGGCGCACCCTGCTGCCCCCCGGCTGGTTCCATGATCCGGCGGCCCATCGGGCCGAGGATGCGGCGTTGTCCACATGCCTGCCCTGGCGCTTCGCCGGGCTGGCAGGTGATCCCGACATTGCCGGGGACGCCGCCGTCACGGCCTGCGGTCGTTTTGTTTTCTGCCGGCAGACGCCCGACGCGCCGCCCCTGTCCGACTGGCTGCTGCCCTTCGCCGCGCAACTGGAACGGCTGTCCCTGGTGATGGACGACAGCCCGGTTGCCTCGGACAGCCTGGAATTCGCCGCGAACTGGAAGATTCTGGCCGAAAACACGCTGGATGACTTCCACGGATCGACGGTGCATCCGCAGACCATCCACCCGGCCGTCGATGCCGACTGGCGCCGGCACCTGGAAACGTGGCGCGCCGGCCCGCACAGCCGGTCAAGCTGGAAACTGTCGGACAGCACAGCCGGATGGTGGGACAAGCTGGTCGCACGGGGAAGGCTGCGCCGGTTCAGCGACCAGAACCGGTACGACCATACCTTCATCTTCCCCGATCTTTATGTTTCCAGCTTTCACGGAGCCATGGTCATCGTCCATCGCATCGTGCCCCTGTCCGTGGGGTGCAGCCGGCTGGAATGGCGGATATATCTGGCTACCGACCAGCCGGATGACCGGCGGGCCGGCAGTTTCCGCCGGGGGCTGGCCAGCATGCTGTCCAGCTCTGCCCGCCAGGTGATCGAAGAGGACAGGCCGCTGTGCGAGCAGGTGCAGCAGGCAAGGGGCGCTGCCACCGGTCCCGGCATGCTGGGCTGGCGCGAACAGCGCATCGGCGATTTTCATGCCGCCCTGGCCGCCATCCTGGACCCGGAGTGCGTCCCCGCATGAGCCCGTCGCTGACATTCAGGCCCCCGACGACCGATGACGCCGCCCTGCTGCTGGCCTGGCGCCGGCTGCCCGAAATCGCCGCGCAATCCTTCAGCGATGTGCCGGATGACATCGACCGGCAGCGCGCCTGGATCGAACGATCCAACGCGCGCGCGGATTATGTCCACCGCATCATCCAGGTGGATGGTGTGGATGTCGGGTATGGCAGCATCACGGTCACCCATGCCGAATGGCGGATCGGCACCATCGGCGTCTATATGGGCGACAGGCGGGGGCGGACGGGCATCGGCGCCCTGAACTTCGCCCCGATGCTCAATCACTGCTTCCACACGCTGGGCCTGCGCAAGCTGGTCAACCAGATTTTCGACAGCAACCCGCGGGTGCTGAAGGGACAGGCACTGCTGGGCTATCGCCATGTCGGCGTGCTGAAGGACCATGCCCTGAAGGACGGCACCCCGCGCGACGTGCATCTGTTTGAAATGCGGGCAGCCGATTGGGCCGCCGTGCGTCACCGTTTCGGATTGTTCCGCGACATGGACGCAAACGTGACCGGTTGATGATGTTGGCCGCATCCCAGACAGGGTAAAGTTGTAGAAAATCTCATATTAACGCATATCTGCTATTCGATTTATGATGATCCACCACTAACATGCCCTGTCGGGATGCGAATGGTTGCGCGTCGGAATGTCGCGCAGCAGTCCGGAAATGCCAATCAATTTCCGAACGTTCGATCGGCTATGCGAAAGCTATAGCCTGAATGTTTCCTCCGGTCGAATGTCCGATAACTTTAAATATAAGACAGCCAATATTAACTAATTAACGCCGAAATGACTATGTATAAAAGTATAGAATTTCCATAAATCAAGACAATATTAAGCACCCTCCTGAATGAATCACATGACACAAAGTGATTGTGTGTGTAGTGTATTATGCAGATCGATAGAATTTTAAGCATTTTACGTTTACTTAACACTTAGAAGACCATAATATGCTTAAGAAGCGCGGAGAAAGAAAACGCCGATGAGCATCGGGAAGATACTGAGAGCATTGCTGTCAGTGAGCCTGAAGAAGGGAGTGGACGGCCCCGACGAGCGCGGCCGGCGGCACACTATGGGCAGATTTTCTCCCCCCACTCCGGCAAGGTCGGCAAGACGACGGGCTCCAGCTCCGAACTGGGCCCAACCCTGCGTCGCATCTTCAAGAATAATGACCCCACACAGGCGGGCAGCATCCATCTGGTGGGGCTGGAAAGCCTCCGGGAGAAACTGGGAAACCGCTGGGGGGCCGTCGCCGATCGCGTCCATCAACTGACGGAACGCCTGCTGCGCCAGCAATTGAAGCCGGCGGACGCCTGGTTCCGGTACAATAATGAATCCTATGTCGTGGTCTTCGCCAGCCTTGGCCCTTCCGAATCTCGGCTGATCTGCGCCAAGATTCTGGAGGAACTGCAACGCATGCTGTTGGGAGAGGCGGACGCCCAGTCGATCGTCGTCCATACCGCCGTCTACGAGATGAACTCGGATGTGATGTTCGAACCGGCCCGCCTGTGCGACATGCTTGACAATTTCGCCACGCAGGCGCGGGAGGATGTGGCCGCCGACCAGTCCTCCACCAAGCCCTGGAACGGCTATCGCTACAATTCCCAGGAAAACTGGGGGCCGCTGGAAATCAAGTATGCCCCCTTCTGGGATACACGCACGGGAACGGTCTCGGTATTCATGGCACGGCCCATGCGTTCCCGTCCCGAACGCTCCCCCGTCTGGGGGTATGATTGCCTGGAAAATCCGGAAGACCCGGCGCCGATTCTGGAGATGGATATCCAGGTCATGCGCAGCGCCGTCGTGTCGGCGCTGGAACTGCACGATCAGCGGGTACGCTTCTTCCTGTCGCTGCCGGTGCATTTCGAAAGTCTGGCCGTCATCGGCCGACGGCGGGAGTTCCAGGCGGCCTTGCTGGAAATCCCCGGCCATATGCGTCCCTTTCTGACCTACCACATCGTGGGAGCCCCCTCGGGTGTGCCGGTTGGCCGGCTGGCGGAGATGGTGTCCCTGCTCCGCCCCTTCGGCCGCATGACCATGGTGATGCTGGAAGCCGGCAGCGGCGACCTGCCGGCCGTTGCCGCCGCCGGCGCCAAGGTGGCCTGCACCGCCCTGCCGCCGGGAACGGCCGGCGACCGGTTGCGACAGGACATGCTGCGCTTTGCCACCACGGCCGCCAAGCTGCGCCTGCGTACCTCGGTGGAAGGGGTGATGGACAGTGCCATGGGAGAGTTCTGCGAGGCGGCCGGCGTCTCCTTCATCGGCGGTCCGCTGATCTCCAACTGGCTGGACCGGCCGCGCCAGGCCATGCGGCGCACGCGCGAGGAAGTGCTGAACCTGCGCGTCTATGAAAGCGGCAGCCACCCGCAGGATGTGGAATAGCCCGGCACCGGATCACACCACCATTGCCGGGTAATCCGCCGGCAGTTCGGCCACGGCCGGTGCCGGAATGGGGCCGATATCGGCCAGGATCGTTCCCCAGGACCAGCCGACACCGAACCCGGCCATCAGCAGCTTGCGCGGCCCCGCCGTCAGTTCCCCGCCCAGCCGCGAGCAGATGGCCAAAGGCACCGACGCGCTGCTGGTGTTGCCGTACTTCTCCATGTCGATGATGTATTTGCCGGGATCGCAGCCGATCTTCTTGCGGATATGGTCCAGCATCATCTTGTTGGCCTGGTGCGGCACGACAAAGTCCAGCGTGTCCACCGTCACCCCGGCATCCGCCATCGCCTCCTTCAGCAGGCCCGGGACGGCGCGCAATGTGAAGGTGAATACCTCCGCCCCGTTCAGATGCAGGCGCGCATCACGGTAGAGCCGTTCCATCTCCGCTTCCGACCGGGGGGGATCGGTGGGGATCAGGCAATCGCGCTTGCCACCCGCCTTCACGAAGATGTGCTTCGCCCCGCCGCCATCGGTTCCCAGGCTGACATGCATGGCCGGCGCCGCGGGGTCGATCTCCAGCGCCGTGGCCGACCCGGCATCCCCGAACAGCGGCAGGGTGGCCTTGTCCTGCGGATGCAGCCAGCGGGTGGAATTGTCCCCGCACAGGACGAGCGCCCGTTTGGCCGTGGAACCGCCCAGCAGCTTCGACGCCATCCACACACCATAAACGAAGCCCGAACAGCCCAGCGTCACGTCGAAACAGGCCGCACTTGTCGGCAAGCCCAGATGGCGCTGCAGCACAGCGGCGGTGACGGGCAGCACGTAATCGACATCCTGGCTGACAAAGACCAGTATATCGACGGACGCCGGGTCCCAGCCCAGTTGTTCCAGAAGCCCCTCGGCGGCGGCACGGCACATGTCGGATGCGCAATAGGGCGGCGGCAGCACACGGCGTTCATAGACGCCGATGCCGGCATGCAGCTTGCGCGCCTCCTCCTGCGTGAAAATCCCCGGCGTTTCGACAAAGGAATGGCGCTGGCGCGGCACGACGGCCCGCACACCCGCGATCCGCACCCCTTCGATGATGGCCTTCATGCTTGGCTGTCCCGATCCTTGTCTCTGGCCCCACTAGAACATAAACCCCGCCCCGGCTCCAAGCCGGACGCTTACCGCATGAGGGCACGGTTGATATAGGGATCGAAGCCGTCGCGGCGGGGCATGAAAGGCTGGGGGGCGCTGTGTGGCGTGCGCCAGACACCATATTGCGCCGTCGCCAGCAATCGGGATCGCGCCAGCGGCAGCCTGCCGCGATGCACGCCGAACGTATCCGCCAGGAAGACCGTGCCCGCCGCACCCGTGACGGAAACGGACGGCAGGTCTCCCAGGACAGTTGCCACTTTCTCGTCCGACAGACGGTTGATCTCCACCAGCCGTTCATCGCGTTGCGAGGTCGCAACATACTCGAACGGCCCGTCATCCGGCCCCACATCGCTCAGATACACAAACAGCTTGAAGCCGCGAATATTGTCCCAATCGCGATGGAACCACTGCGTGCCCTTGGCCTGGGTGCGCGCCGTGAAAGACCACCAGGCCCCGATATTGTCCAGCGTTGGCTTGCAGCCCAGGAACAGGCCAGCCACATCCAGCACCAGCGGATGGTTGAACAGGGCCCACAGACCCGGTGCCGCCAGGATTTGATCCTGGCTGTAATAGCCCATGTTCGTTTCCTCTGACGGCACGGCGCCGTGCCGGAAACGGCCGAGATGCGGGCGATAAGGATCGTGGCAGTCCTGGTCGTCGAACCAGTCGCGCGCCGCCATGGCCTGCCCGGCGGTCAAAAGGGCCAGCGGCTCGGTATAGCCCCGATCCAGCAATTGTTCATGCAGGCGCCGCGCTTCCTGCTGCGGCGGCGACGTCATGCGCGGACGGCCCAGCGTGGCAAGCCATGCCAGCCAGCGCCGCCGCCCTGGTCCGCCCGACAGGGGCAGCAGGTCATAGGGCAGGTTCCGATGATCCTGCCGGGCACGGCGGATGATCTGTGACAGGGTCAGATTGCGGATGGTCGGCATGGCCGTAGAAGCTACACCGGTCCGGCAGGTGCTGCAAAGGGGGAACCTTGCCGTGCGCCGGCCGGCCATGATAGGGATTTCAGACATTTGTCGGCATTCCTCCTGCCCCGTACCGATCCAGCACAGGCGCCCATGCCGCTGATCCTGATCCGCGCCGATGCCAGCCCGGCCAAGGGTACTGGGCATGTCATGCGCTGTCTGGCGCTGGCAGAGGCCTTGCGGGCGCAAGGGGCCCGTGCCGCCTTCGCCTGCATGGAAATCACCCCCGCCCTGGCGGGTCGGCTGCGGGATGAAGGGATCGATCTTCACCTGCTGGACGGCGACGACGCCACGGCCACCCTGGCGCTGGGAAACCGGCTGGACGCGGCGGCTCTGGTGGTGGACAGCTATTGGCTGGATGCCGGCTGGCGCCGGACCGTGCGGCCGGGGTTCCGCGCCGTGCTGGCGCTGGATGATCTGGCCGACACCGATCTGCATGCCGATATGGTGTGGAACCCCGCATCGCGTGCCGCCGACCTGCCCTATGATCGCCGGGCACCGGGGGCGGGGCGCCTGTTCGGGCCCGCCTTCCTGCTGCTGCGCGCGGAGATCCGTCGCGCGGCCAATGCATCGCGGCCGCCACCGGACCAACGCGACACCATCCTGCTGACCTTCGGCGGGTCTGATCCGGCCGGACTGACCGTGCCGGTGGTCAAGCGGCTGGCACCTGCCCTGCCGCCCGGTGTACGGCTGGAAGTCGTAGCCGGTGGCAGCAATCCGGCGCTGGATTGCGTGACGGCAGCCTGTGCCCGTCATGCCGGCCGCATCGCCCTGCATGTGGACAGCCGCCGGATCGGCGCGCTGATGGCCGGGTGCGGGCTGGCCATAACGGCCGGTGGCGGCACGGTGGCCGAACTGGCGGCGCTGGCCACACCCTGCCTGCTGGCCATCGTGGCCGACAATCAGGCTCCCGCGGGCGAGGATGCACGGGCCCGCGGCTGGGCCGCCGTCATCGACGGCCGCGGCGACCGCGCCGCCGCGGCGGACGCCATTGCCACCATGGCCCTGTCGCTATGGGCCGACCCCGCACGCCGGCTGGACCTGTCCCGTCGCATCACGATGGATGGCATCGACGGGCTGGGGGCGGATCGGGTGGCCGCCGCCCTGCTGGCCCGGCTGGCGGCGGGGCCGGCCCGGACCGGCCAGAACTGAATATCGACGTTCCCCGCTTGCCCGGTCCCGCTTGCCCGGCACATGATGGCGGGTGCGGATGGCACCCGCCATTTCCCTTCTGTCTGCTCCCTGCCCTGGACGCTCCCCACATGCTGGCCCGCCCTGCCGCCCTTTCCGCAGCCGATTACCGCGACCCGGCGATCTTCGCCGCCGAACAGCGCGACCTGTTCGCCCGAAGCTGGCAGTTCGTGGGCTTCACCGATGAACTGGCGGCCCCCGGTTCCTGGCTGGCCCGGCAGATCGCGGGGGAACCGGTGCTGGTACAAGATTTCGATGGCGAGGTGCGTGCCCTGCGCAATGTCTGTTCCCACCGGTTCGCCCGGTTACGGATGGGGGAACAGGGTGTGGCGGGCGGCCCCCTGCGCTGCCCCTATCATGGCTGGACCTATGACCGGGACGGGGTGCCCGTGGGCGTTCCGGGCAATGCCGAATGTTTCGGCCTGGACCGGGCCGCCCGGCAGGGGCTGGCCCTGCGCCGCTATGAACTGGACCGGGCCGGCCGTTTCCTGTTCGTGCGCGTCACGCCCGGCGGGCCATCGCTGGCCGACTGGCTGGGCCCCTACCGGGACCTGCTGCAAGCGCTGTCGGACGGCATGGCCGCCCCCTTCGCCCAGGCGGCACAAACCTGGGCCGCCAACTGGAAGGTGGGGGTGGAGAATGTGCTGGAGGTCTATCACGTCGATGCCGTGCATCCCGACAGCTTCCGCACCGTGGTGGATGGGTCCTGGCGCGTGGAAGGCACGGGCCCGCATTCCACGGGCTATGCCGGCATCCGGGCGGAGGCGCAACGCTGGTGGGAGGGGGCGGGCAAGCGGCTGGGCCTGGCCCCGGTGCAGGCGGTTGCGGGCATGGAAGGCTATGTCCATCTGCTCCTGTTCCCCAATCTGGCCATCGGCATCACCGCCGGCCGGATGATGAGCGTCCAGACGCTGGAACCCACCGGGCCCGAAAGCTTCACCCTGCGCTATCGCCTGTGCCTGGCCCCCGCCCGTGAGGGGGCCAGCCGGGCGGCGCTGGCGGCCGTCACCACCCATCTGGCGGCCCTGAACGAAGAACTTCTGTCCGAAGACAGGGCGGTCTGTGCCGCCGTGGGGGCCGGCCTGCACCATGCCGAGGGGGCCGCACTTCTGGGCCGCAACGAGGATCGTATCCGTCATTTCCACGATGCACTCACTGCCGGCCTGCTCCGGCAAACCTGACCTCAAGGCTATAAGACGAAAAAACCCTAGGATGCGTGCGACCCGGGCTCTACGGTACGCACGGTTTTATTGTGGAAACGGAGGGCACGCGCGTGAAAGAGATGCGCACGCTCGGCTTCACCGAACGCGAATCGATCCAGGCCATCATCGACCTGTTGCGCAAGCAGCGGGTGAAGATTCCCGTCGGACAGGTCGTCGGCCTGGCCCTGACGGAAGAGCCCGTGTCCGCCACGCTGACGATCGAGGACAATGACGGCGAGCATCACCAGGTGAAGCGCAACGCCGCCGAACTGGCGGCATCGCTGGTCAATTACTGCATCGAGCGCAAGATCCGCCTGCCTGCCATGTCCAACAAGTTCGTGGAGGTGATCGGCGGCGCGCTGAACCTCATCGTCTATCTGGACGATGTGGAGGCGGCGGCACCGAAGAAACGGCGCAAGCCTGCCGGCGGCTGACCTTTTGGGCTGACCGCTTCCGCCCGCCCCCCTGTCGGTGCTAGCATCGGATGCCCTTCCCCATCCGGCCATCCCGCATGACCCGCTTTCCCAACCGTTTCCAGCCCGGCCAGCCGCCCTTTCTCATCGCGGAAATGTCCGGCAACCATAATGGCGATATCGACCGCGCCCGACGCCTGATCGATGCCGCCCGGGATGCCGGGGCCGATGCGGTGAAGCTCCAGACCTACACGGCCGACACCATCACCATGGATGTCGACCGGCCGGAATTCCGGCTGGAGGGCGGGCTTTGGGCCGGCCGGTCGCTGCATGAGCTCTACCGGGAGGCACATACTCCCTGGGACTGGCACGAGGCGCTGTTCGCCCATGCCCGTGAGGCCGGCATCGCTATTTTCAGCAGCCCCTTCGACCCCACGGCCATTGACCTGCTGGAAGGGCTGGGGGCGCCCGCCTACAAGATCGCCAGTTTCGAACTGATCGACCTGCCCCTGATCAGCAGGGCCGCGGCCACGGGCAAGCCGCTGATCATGTCCACGGGCATGGCATCCCTGGGAGAGATCGCGGAAGCAGTGGCCACGGCACAGGCGGCCGGGGCCGGCAGCATCGCGCTGCTGCATTGCGTATCGGGATATCCGACGCCGGTGGAGGATTGCGACCTGCGCACGATCCCGCACATGGCGGCGGCCTTCGGCCTGCCGGTAGGCCTGTCGGACCATACGATGGGGGTGGCCGTGCCCGTGGCAGCCGTGGCGCTGGGGGCCGTCATCGTGGAGAAGCATTTCACGCTGGCCCGCGCCGATGGGGGGCCGGATGCGGCCTTTTCGCTGGAGCCCGCCGAATTCCGGGCCATGGCCGATGCCTGCCACATGGCACACGCCGCCCTTGGCAGCATCTCCTATGCCCTGAAACCGTCGGAGGCGGGCGGCAGGACCTTTCGCCGTTCCCTTTACGTCAACCGCGACGTGCCAGCGGGCACCGTGCTGGGCGAGGGGGATGTAAGGTCCATCCGGCCGGGCCTGGGTCTCGCCCCCAAGCACCTGCCCGACATACTGGGCCGCACGGCCGCCCGCGATCTGAAGCGTGGCGAACCGGTGGACTGGACCATGCTGGGCCGGGCCCCATGATACAGGCCGCCCCGCGCGTGATCGGCGTCATCCAGGCCCGGATGGGTTCCACCCGGCTGCCGGGCAAGGTCATGATGCAGGTCGCGGGCAAAAGCCTGATCGCCCATCAGGTGGAACGGCTGCGTCGCTGCCGCCGGCTGGATGGACTGTGCCTCGCCACCAGCGACCGGCCCGGCGACGATGCACTGGCCGATCACGCCGCGGCCCTGGACGTTCCCGTATTCCGCGGCAGCGAAACGGACGTGCTGGACCAATTCTACCGCGCCGCCTATGGCCAGGGGGCCGACATCGCCGTGCGCTTCACAGGCGATTGCCCGCTGATCGACCCCGCCCTGGTCGATACGCTCGTGGCGCTGCATGATGGCACCACCCCCCCGCCGGATTATGCCGCCATCGACGTGTCGCGCTATCCGCGCGGGCTGGACGCGGAACTGGTGTCCATGGGCGCGTTGCAGGCTGCCTGGACCGACGCGCAGGAGGATTTCGAGCGTGAGCATGTCCTGCCCTTCATCTGGCGCCGGCCAGAGCGGTTCCGCCTGTCCTGGCTGACCGATCCGGACCTTGACGCCCCGTGGCGCTGGTGCGTCGATACGGAACAGGATCTCCTGCTGGTACGGCACTTGCTGGAATGGCTTTTGCCCGTTAATCCAGCCTTTGGCTGGCGGGATGCCGATGGTGCCATGCGCGCGCATCCCGAATGGGCAGCGATCAATCGGGAGGTGGTGCAGAAGACCCTGCCCCCCTGCAATAGTGAAGGAGCATGATGATGACCCGCGCCGAATTCCTGGCCGCCCTGGAGGAGATGCTGGAACTGGATGCCGGCACCCTGGCGCCCGATGCGCCGCTGGACAGCCTGGAGGCCTGGGACAGCCTAGCCGTGATCAGCTTCATCGCCCTGGTCGATGAGCATTTCGACCATGTCGTCGCAGGCGAGGACCTGGCGAAGGCCCGGACGGTTTCCGATCTTCTGGCCCTCACGGGCGCCGATCTGGCCTGATGTCCGGCCTGCCCCGCCCCGCCATCCCCGCCGGCCGCACGCGGCGGCAGGTGGTCGACCTGGCCGGTGGCCCGGCGGCCTGGCTGATGGGCGGCCGCCTGGGACCCGGCGACGGGGATGCCCCGCCGCTGGTCTTGCTGCACGGGCTGGCCGGCGACGCGCTGACATGGCAGTTCAACCTGACGGCCCTGGCCGCCGACCGTGCCGTGCTGGCGCCGGATCTGCCGGGGCACGGGTCCAGCACGCTGGATGTCGGTCATGGCCATGTGGATGATCTGGCGCGCTGGGTGGGCGGACTGATCGATGCCTGGGGGGTGGGGCGTGTGGACATTGTCGGCCATTCGCTGGGCGCCCGCGTGGCATTGTCCCTGGCCCATCAGCGGCCATCCCTGGTGGGCCGGGCCACCCTGATCGCCTGTGCCGGCCTGGGCAGTGACCTGGACCACCTGTTCCTGGACAGGCTGGCCGAGGCGGGATCGATCGAACAGGCACGCCTGGCCGCCGGCGCGCTGTTCGCCGAACCCGGTGCCCTGGTGGAGCCGATGGCCCGCGCGCTGGCCCTGCGCCTGTCGCAGCCGGCCAACCGCGCAGCCATCAAATCCCTGCTGGATGCCAATCGCGCCGACCTGTCGGAACGGCTGGTTCAGCGGGACTGGGTACCGGCCGCGCCCGTTCAGCTCATCTGGGGGCGGCGGGACACTATCGTGCCGCCCCCGGCGGCCGGCCTGATCCCCGCCGGCATCCCTTATCACCTGCTGGATGGTGCCGGCCACATGCCGCATGTGGAGGCGGCCAGCCGCGTCAACGCCCTGATCCGGAGTTTCCATTGACCGACAAGAACGCGATGCTGGCCCTGATCGGGCGCGAGGTCGGCCGCATCCTGGCCGACAAGGGCGAAGCGCCGGCGATCATCACGGCCGATACGCTTTTCCTGGAAGGCCCGCTGCCCTTCGACTCCCTGGACCTCGCCACCCTGATCGTGGCGCTGGAGGGGGAGACGGGCAAGGACCCGTTCCGCCAGGGCTTCCGCCAGTTCACGACCGCCGGCGAACTGGCCGCCCTTTATACGGCAGCGTAGCCAATGCCGACGGTGTGGCAATGGATCGCCGGCGGCGTCGCCCTCTACCTGCTGCTTCTGGCCCGCAGTGCCTGGAAGCAAGGGGAGTTCAAGCAGTTTCTGTGGGGCCTGGTGACCGTGATCGGCCTGCTCACGCTGATCGGCGGCATCATCTGGGCCTGGGATGCCGCGCGTGGACCGTGAGAGGGCTTGGATTGCCCCCCTGCCCTGCCGCATGATGGCACCATGCGACCTGCCCTGACCCCGCCCTGGACCCACCCCGGTTTCCGCCTTGTCTGCGGCGGCCGGGAATGGGCTTGGCCGGATCTGTCAGACCTGGCGGCCAGCCTGTCATCCGGTCCGCTTGTGGCCGGCGGCGGCGATCTGCCGCGACTGGTGGCCACCCTGGTTGCGGGCTGGCAGCGCGAACAGCCCGTCGCCCTGCTGCGCGGCGGCTTGCCCCCGCCCACGGCCATGACGGGGCGGGAGCGCCTGCTGCTGCTGGAAACCTCGGGCACCACAGGCACGCCAAGGCGAGTGACCCGCCCGTTCGATGCCGTGCTGGCCGGTATCGAAGCGACGCGGGGGGCCGGCGGGCGCTGGCTGCTGACATATGACCCCTGCGGCTTCGCTGGCCTTCAGGTGCTGTTGACCGCGATGCGCGGCGGCGGCACCCTGCTGGCCGATCCCGCCGCCGATGTCGCCACGCTGGTGCGACTGGCTCTGGAAGGCGGTGCCAGCCATATCAGCGCCACGCCCAGCTTCTGGCGCCTGCTGCTGCTGTCCGGCGCCACACCGCCCCTGAAGCGCATCACGCTGGGCGGGGAGGCGGCGGACCAGCCCCTGCTGGATGCCCTGCGCGCCCGGTTTCCCGATGTTCCGCTACGCTGCATCTATGCAGGCACGGAATGGGGACGGCTGTTCACCGTGGCCGACGGACAGGCCGGCTTTCCGGCCCGATGGCTGACTGACCCTCCTGGTCCCTATTCATTCCGTATCCGGAATGATATTTTGCAGGTGCGGGTGGGCGAGGCATGGCAGGAGACCGGCGATCTTGTGGAGATCGTTGGCGACAGGGTTTTGTTCCGGGGCCGGAACGATCTTGTGATCAATGTTGGCGGGGCAAAGGTGAACCCTGCGCTGGTCGAGGCGCGGTTGCTGTCGCTGACCGGCGTGAGTGACGCCGTGGCCTATGGCATTCCCAGCCCCATCACCGGATACTTGGTGGCCGCCGACATTGTTGCCCCCACCTGGGAAGGTGATGATGGCTGGAGAACGCGGGTTCAGGCCGCCCTGTCTGACCTGCCCCCGCCATCCCGGCCCCGGCGGTTGCGGCTGCTGAACCAGCTCCCCTTGTCGGCAGCCGGCAAGAAACGACGCCTTGCGGAGGATGCATGAAAAGCCCCGTCATCGTCACCGGCGGAAGCCGTGGCCTGGGCCTGTCCATAACCCGTGCCCTGCTGGAGGAGGGGTATGCCGTGGCGACTTGCAGCCGCACCCTGGGCGATGCCCTGCCCGGCCTGATGGCTGCCCATCCGGACAGTCTGTTCTGGCAGGTGGCGGATATCGGGGACGCGACATCCACGCAGGCATTCGTCAAGGCCGCCGTGCAGCGCTTTGGCCCCCCCTGGGGCCTGGTCAACAATGCCGGTATCGCGCGGGAGGGCATCCTGGCCACCTTGCCGCTGGTGGAGGTGGACAGCCTGATCCAGACCAACCTGACGGGCGCCATACAAATGGCGCGCGGGGTGTTGCGGCATATGTTGTCACGGCCCGGCGGCGGGCGGATCATCAACATTTCTTCCATCATCGGGCAGCGCGGCTATACCGGTCTGGCCGCCTATGCCGCAACAAAGGCCGGGCTGGATGGGCTGACGCGCGCCCTGGCACGGGAGGTCGGGCGGCGGCAAATCACGGTCAACAGCGTGGCGCCCGGTTATCTCGATACCGAAATGTCCGACACCCTTTCTGCCGGGCAACGCGAACAGATCGTCCGGCGCACGCCGATGGCACGCCTGGGCACGGCCGGGGATATCGTGCCCGCCGTGCTGTTCCTGCTGGGTGACGGCGCGCGCTTCATCACGGGCCAGACCATCACCATCGATGGCGGCATCACCTGCTGAGGGATCGACATGGCTCAGGCCCGTATCCACGCCATCGCCTTGCGCGGCATCGTCTCTGCCCTGCCCACCACGGTCGAAGGCGAGGCGGAGATGGCCGCCCGGTTCGGGGCCGATCAGGCCCGCCGGATCGCGGCCGCCACCGGTATCCGGCAGCGTCATATCATCGGTCCAGACCAATGCATGTCCGACCTGGCCGTGCCCGCGGCCCATGCCCTGCTGGCGGATCTCGGGTGGCTGGCCGGGACGATCGACCTGCTGATCACGGTCACGCAGACGCCTGACCACCCCCTGCCCGCCACGGCCTGCCTGTTGCAGCAGCGCCTGGGGTTGGGCCGGCATTGTGCGGCCTTCGATGTGGGGCTGGGATGCTCGGGCTATGTCTACGGCCTTTGGCTTGCCGCCTCGCTACTGTCCGGCATGGGCCGGGGGCGCTGCCTGTTGGTGGCCGGTGACACGACCAGCCGCACCCTGGACCGTGACGACCGCTCCGTGGCCCCCCTGTTCGGGGATGCCGCCAGCGTGACCGCGCTGGAATTCGATCCCGGCGCCGGCATGCTGACCATCGATGCCGGCACCGATGGCACCGGCGCGCCCTATCTCATCCAGCCGGGTGGCGGGGCACGGCGGCCCGATGGGGGAAAGCTGTTCATGGATGGCACACAGGTCTTCGCCTTCACCCTGCGGGAAGTGCCCAAGGCCATCGCTGCCACGTTGGCCGCCGCCGACTGCGATATCAGGATGATGGACCATGTCGTGCTGCATCAGGCCAACGAGATGATGGTACGCCGGCTGGGGCAAAAGATCGGTGCCGATACAGGCCAGATGGTCATGGCCCTGGCCGATCGCGGCAATACCAGTTCGGCTTCCATACCGCTTGCCATCTGCGACACGCTGGGCCCGTCGCTACGGTCCGACCGGCGTCACCTGCTGCTGTCGGGATTCGGGGTCGGCTGGTCCTGGGCAACCGCTGTCTGGCAGGTGGGACCTGTGGATACCTGCCGGACCATCCTTGTCGACCGGGACGGGCTTGTCACCGGCTGAGCGGCCGCACACAAACGGGCAGCGCACGCACCGCCGGCGAGGGAGCCGGCGTCAGGTGGTGGGGGGTGACCGGCGGCGAACCTTGGTGACGACGACGGGCGCCTTGCCCGGCTTCTCACCCTTGGCCGTCTCCCCCCCTTCGGCCGGAAACAGCTTCCGGCATATCTTCAACGCGCGATAATAATTCCCGCCTTGGACAAGCTGCTGTACCTCATCAAACAGTTCGGCATCATCGGGCCGCGCTGACCGGACCTCATCCAGGATGATGCCGAACTTCATGAGGTTAAGTTCTGCATCCTCGGGAAAGATGTAAATCAACTGAATGATGAAATAGAGCTTCTTTTCAATCGTATCGCAGTTCTCTTCTTTCAAAATCTCCCTGCCGCGCAGGAAATTCACCTTATTATAGAAGAAAAGCGACACCGGATGGTCGCCGACACCAATGACGGCACCGTTCACGATGAGCTTTTCACCAGGTCGCAGAACGAGTTTCAAAGGCACAGCAATATTCCCTGTATGGCAGCAGGGGACGGACCACCCCGGCAATGACTAGGAAGTAAGCCACCGTCACCGCCAGGTCACGAAAAAAGGCGGGGCACCAGCCCTGGCATATTCGCCATGGACAGGATATCGGCGGTGACAATCCCGGAATCAAGAACGGCGGGCTTTTGAAGCCCGCCGTTCCCTTAGCCATCAGGCTCCTGGGCTTATTAGAACAGCCGCAGGATCGACTGCTGCGCCTGGTTGGCCAGCGACAGGGAGATCGTGCCGAGCTGCTGGCGGGTCTGCAACAGCAGCAGGTTCGCACCTTCCTCGTTCTGGTCAGCCTGGGTCAGCTTGTTCGCGCCTTCCGTCAGGACGTTGGAGAACTCGCTGGTGAAGTTCTCACGGGTCTGGATGACGTTCAGGTTCGTGGACAGCGACTGGGAGGCGCTGCGCAAGGTGGCCTTCGCGTAATCCAGGCTGGCAACGGCGTTGTCGATGTCCGACCGGTCCAGGAAACCGTTCTGGGCATAGTCGACGCGCAGACCCTGACCATCCGTCTGGACATTCCGGCTGACGACCTGGATGTTGCTGGTGTTGTCGGAATTGAACTGCACCGACAGGTCGTTCTCGGTATTGGCGTCCGTGCGCTGCACGGTCGTCAGGTTTGCCGAGCTCTGGGCCGAAGCCGCACCCTTGATGGTCTTGGCATCCACCGTCACGCGGACCGTGCCACTGTCGAAGTTCAGGGAGTTCTCACCGTCCGACAGCTTGGCGTTACCGCGGGCGTTGGTACCCGACCGCTCGACCGTGACACCGTTCAGGTTGGTGGCCGACAGGGTGATGTCGACATTCTTTTCGATCGTCGACGTACCATTGGCGGAGGTGTTCAACGCTTCCAGCGAAGTACGGTCGATCGTGAAGCTGACAGTGGTGCCAGAGGAGAAGGTGATCGACACGGCCTTCTCAGCCGCGTTGCTGGCCGACGCACCCACCGTGAAGGACACACCCGTGCCCGCCGTCGAGTCGGACCCGATGAACAGTTCCTCGCCATCATTATAGGCGACGTTGAAGCGGGCGCCGGTATCGTCACCATTGGCCAGGGCGGTGCCGGAGTCGTTGAAGTTCGTGGTATCGGCAACCATCGCGTTGTAGAGGCCCTCGGCCACGACCTTGCGACGATCGGCCGGGTTGTCGCCCGTGCCCGCACCGCTGTTGAAAGCGTCCAGATCATCCTGCGTCACGGTGTAGGTGTAGGCCGTGCCGTTGACCGTGGCCGTGAAGGTGTCACCCACCTCGACCGCGCCGCTGATCGTCACCTTCGACTGCTGGCTGGTCCCGCTCACACCAGCCGTGGTCGTGCTGGCCACCGCGTTCTGCGTATTGTCGAAGAACTTGATGGTGCGCGATTCGCCGTTCTCCGTCACAACGACGGTGCGCTCACGGCCCGTGTTGCCGCGCATCTCGATGCTGATATCGGCGAAGTTGCCGGCCGTGGAGGAGATCGTGCCCGACACCTTCAGCGAGGTGATGCCGCGCGCATCCTCGGCCTTGGCGATGTCGCCCAGATTGGCGGTGATGGCGCCGGTGCCGCTGACATTCACGGAATAGGTGTCGGCGCGGACCACGTTGGTGACCCGGCTGTTCGACAGACCCGTCACCGAGTTGACGGCAGTGCGGCTTTCCGAGGTGCTGTCCAGGCTGAGACCGGAACCGGTCAGCAGGTTCTTGCCGGCGTAACCGCTGTCCTGGGCGATCTTGTCGATCTGCTCCTTGATGCGGTTGAACTGGTCGGCCAGCGACTTGCGCGTGGCGACCGACGCAGCGTCGGTACCCAGATTGGAATAGGCGGTGGTGGTCAGACCGCGGGCCTGCTCGACCAGGCTTTCGATCGCGGTGATACCCTTGTCGCCGGCCTGGATCGTGCTGATCGCCTGCCCCATCAATTCCTTGAGGCTCGACAGGTCGCTGGACCGCGTCGACAGGGACTTGGCCGCGAAGAAGGAATTGGGGCCGTCCAGGGCCGAATTGACCTTGTTGCCCGTCGCCAGCTTGGTCTGGATGGACTCGACCTGGCGGTTGGTCTTTTGCAGCAGCAGCAGGTTGCTGCGCATACTGGAAGTCAGGCTGACATCGCTCGAAGACATTGTGTCTCTCCTTTGGAGGTATGGAACCCCGAATTTTTCGGGTCAGGATCGAGAAAACACCGATCCCCGCACAGAGTCAAGCGGATTAGCCGCAGCGGAACAGAGGCTATCCGTTTGGACTGCGGCTGGCCGGCCGCGGGATTGCCTCAGAGCTTCCCGAAACGGGCAGCGATAGCGGCGAAGACAGCGCGCAGCGTCATGGCCTCCCCGCCCTCTGGGCGGCCGGGGCGGCTGGAATTGTTCCAGGCGAACAGGTCCAGATGTGCCCATGGCGTCTCCCTGGATACGAATTGTTCCAGAAAAAGGGCCGCCGTGATGGCGCCCGCCATGCCGCCGGCAGGCGCGTTGTTCAGGTCGGCAATCTTGCTGTCCAGTTGCGGCCGGTATCCCTGCCAGAGCGGCAGCCGCCATATGGGGTCGCCGACCTCCATGCCCGCGGTCAGGATGTCGGCCGCCAAGGCATCGTCATTGCTGAACAGGGCCGGCAGGTCGGGGCCCAGAGCCACCCGCGCGGCACCGGTCAGGGTGGCGAAATCCAGCAGCAGGGCGGGTTTCTCCGAATCGGCTTCCGCCAGCGCATCGCACAGGATCAGCCGGCCCTCCGCGTCGGTATTGCCGATCTCCACCGACAGGCCCTTGCGCGTGGGCAGGATATCCATGGGACGGAAGGCGTTGCCCGCCACGGCATTTTCCACGGCCGGCACCAGAACACGCAAGCGCACGGGCAACCCCGCTTCCATGATCATGCGGGCCAGACCCAGTGCATGCGCACCGCCCCCCATGTCCTTCTTCATGATCAGCATGCCGGATGCGGGCTTCAGGTCCAGGCCGCCGGTGTCAAAGCACACACCCTTTCCCACCAGCGTCACGCGCGGGTGCGTGGCATCACCCCAGACAAGATCGATCAGGCAGGGGGGCCGTACCGCAGCCCGGCCAACGGCATGGATCATGGGATAGTTCGCCGTCAGCAGGTCGTCACCGACGGTGACACTGCAACTGGCCCCGAATTCCGCCGCCAGACCGGCGGCGACTGCGGCCAGTTGCGGGGGGCCCATATCTTCACACGGGGTATTGACCAGGTCGCGCACCATGAAGGCCGCTCTGGTGAACCGCGCTATCGCCGCCCCGTCCGCATTGGCGGGCAGCACCAGTCCCGCAAAGCCCCGGCCCGCCTTCTTGTAGCGGGTGAACTGATAGGTGCCCAGCACCCAGCCCGTCGCCACGGCCGTGGCCGCCGCCGCTTCCAAGGCGGTTTCCAGCAGATAGCTGCCGGCCGGCAGGGTCGCAGGCAGCCCGGCCAGAGACCAGATGTCCACCCGCTCGCCAATGCCCACCAGCACGCGAGCCAGGCCCCCGTCGCTTCCCGGCACCAACGCCGTGGAGCCGGCGGCCCCCGTGAAGCCCACGCGCTTGACCCAGGTCGCCTGCGCCTGGGGAACCGAGGCCAGCCATTCCTCCAGCCCCTCCTTGCGCAGCAGGGTCACGGGCACGGCGTCGGCGGGGGTCTCTGTCAGCAAATGGGCAGTCACGGTCGCGGCTTCCTTCAGGGATCAGGCGCTGTCAGGTTCGGCCATCGGGCAGCCCGCTCAAATCGGGCTTGGTGGCCACAGGCCTTCAGCCCTACTCTTCCAGCCCTTTCTTAGCAACGGTGAAGCAGGACCTCCCATGACGGCCGCCCCCTCCCCCGCATTCACCCTGGTCCTGGGCAACAAGAACTATTCCTCGTGGTCGTTGCGCCCCTGGCTGGCCATGCGGCAGGCCGGGCTGGCCTTTGACGAACAGGTGGTGCCGCTGCGCCAGACCGACACGAAGGCCAGGCTGCTGTCCCATGCCCCCAGTGGCAAGGCACCTGTGCTTCACCATGGCACAGTGACGGTATGGGACAGCCTGGCCATCTGTGAGTATGTCAACGAATTGTGCCCCCAGGCCGAGCTATGGCCCACGGACCCCGTCGCCCGTGGCGTGGCGCGGTCGGTCGCGGCGGAAATGCATTCCGGCTTCCCCGACCTGCGGCGCAACCTGTTCATGGACATGCGCAGCCGCTACGACCGGCCGGCCCGGGTCGCGGCGGCCCAGGCCGATATCGACAGGGTGCTGGCCATCTTCACCGATTGCCGGGCACGATTCGGTCAGGGTGGCCCCTTCCTGTTCGGGGGCTTTGGCATCGCGGATGCCATGTTTGCGCCCGTCTGTTCCCGCCTGCGCACCTGGGGCGTGGCACTGGACCCCGTATCCGGCGCCTATGTCGAGGCCATCCACGACCTGCCCGCCATGCGGGAATGGCTGGCCGACGCGGAGAAGGAGCCCTGGACCATCGACTATGAAGGCATGTGAGGCCGGCACCGGCCGGCCAAAAGAAAAAGGGCGTTCCCACACGGGAACGCCCTTTCTCCATTCCTTGGACCCAGGCTTGCCAGGATCCAGGCGCATCAGCGCTTGGAGAACTGGAAGCTGCGGCGGGCCTTGGCCTTGCCGTACTTCTTACGCTCGACAACGCGCGGATCGCGGGTCAGCAGGCCGGCGGCCTTCAGCGAGGGACGCAGGCCCGGCTCGAAGAAGGTCAGGGCCTTGGACAGACCATGGCGCAGGGCGCCTGCCTGACCCGACAGACCGCCACCGGAAACCGTGGCGATAACGTCGAACTGCTCGATCCGGCTGGTGATCTGGAACGGCTGGTTGATCATCATGCGCAGCACGGGACGGGCGAAGTAAACCGCCAGTTCGCGACCATTCACGGTGATCTTGCCGGTGCCGGGCTTCAGCCACACGCGGGCGACGGCGTCCTTGCGCTTGCCGGTCGCATAGGCGCGGCCGAAAGCGTCCAGCTTGGGCTCCACCGGGGCATCCGGGGCGGCAGTGACAGCGGCGGCGGCGCCGGCCTTCAGGTCAGCGAGGCTGTTGATGGTGGCCATGATATCAGGCGCTCCGCTTGTTCTTGGCGTTCAGGCCGGCAATGTCCAGCACCGCCGGCTCCTGGGCGGCGTGCGGGTGCTCGGCACCGGCATAGACGCGCAGGTTGGACATCTGGCGACGACCCAGCGGGCCGCGCGGGATCATGCGCTCGACGGCCTTCAGGATGACGCGCTCGGGGAAGCGGCCGTCCAGGATCTGGCCGGCGGAACGGCCCTTGATGCCGCCCGGATAGCCAGTGTGCCAGTAGAACATGGCATCCTGGCGCTTGTTGCCGGTCAGGACGACCTTCTCGGCATTGATGACGATGACATTGTCACCGCAATCCAGGAACGGGGTATAGGTGGGCTTGGTCTTGCCGCGCAGGATCATGGCGATCTGGCTGGCGAGACGACCCAGCACAACGCCCTCCGCATCGATCAGAATCCACTTCTTCTCGATCTCGGACGGCTTCAGGTTAAAGGTCTTCATCGGAGCACTCGGGCTTGAACGGATGAAGGCGCCAACCACCGGGCTGGCACCGAAGCGGTGGGTGGTTTACGGCCAAACCCGCATCGCGGCAAGCAAAAAATGCAGCATGAACAATGGGCTGGGGAACGGTATTATAGTACCTCAATCCGAAACACCTTGATATTATTGGACTTTTTTACCTCAAATCTCCTGCGCATGCCCCGACCTTTCCCTGGCATGCGGTTGTGGCATCGGCCCCATGCGAGGGAACCTGGAACCTGCACGGGTGTTGCTTGTCCGGTGCAACCGTTAAGAGGAGGTTCGAATGTCCACCATCGCGACGATCCGCGCGGGCGCCGCCGCCGTGGCCCTGGCGGGCCTGCTGGCCGCCTGTGGCAACAGCATGGAACAGCGCGCGGCCAGCGGGGCCCTGATCGGCGCCACGGGCGGTGCCGTGCTGGGCGGCAATGTCGGCAGTGCTGCCCTGGGCGGCTTGGCCGGTGCGGGCGCCGGTGTCGTCACGCACGAGATGCAGAAGGACAAGCAGAAGCGCAAACCTTGA
The DNA here is from genome assembly GCF_052474395.1 of Niveispirillum fermenti. Lineage (NCBI taxonomy): Bacteria > Pseudomonadati > Pseudomonadota > Alphaproteobacteria > Rhodospirillales > Azospirillaceae > Niveispirillum > Niveispirillum fermenti. The sequence continues at coordinate 1,154,299 of NZ_CP156679.1, forward strand.
TCATCCCGGCCTGAAGGCCCGCCGCCCGCGAACCGGCTTTCCCGGCAAGGGAAATCCGGTTCAGGCCGGCGTCGCGGCCGGAATGGCGTAGGTGCCTGTCGCATGCGCGACCGGATCGGGGTCGCCATCGGAATGGATCAGCACCTCGCCGTAGGCAAGCCGCTTGCCCGGTTTCAATATCCGGGCCTCGCCCACAAGGGCGCGCGGCGGCGGCTTCTTCAGGAAATGGATGGTCATGTTGCTGGTGACCGCCAGCGGCACATGGCCGATCTGGCTGAGCACGGCACCATACAATGCCACATCGGCCAGCGCGAACATGGTGGGGCCGGAAATGGTGCCCCCCGCCCGGATGGTGCGCGGCGAGGCCCCCACATCCATCACACACCGGCCCCACCCCATTTCCCGCACGGCGAAACCATCGTCCCGGACCTGCGGCATATATTCATCCAGCAGGGCGGTGAACGCCGCAACATCCAGGGACGGCAGCCGGAGATTGCCAGACAGGTGTCGCGCCATGGGCCGGTCTCCTCTCACTTATTCCCGTTGTTCACGGACAGACCAACCAGTGTAGCCTGCCCCGCCCATAGGGAGCAGCCAGGACTTTCGGCGTGCGTTTTTAACATAAAAATACAGTGAAACAGCACATTGTGCCAATCGAGCCTGTTGAAAAGACGGGCGATTTGTCGTTCCCTGTCCTCCCCATGGCCGGGACCAGGATGCATGCAGCACGATTTCTACCCTGACGAGTTCATCCGCGGCGTCTTGAACGCGGTGAAAACCATCGCCGTCGTCGGCGCCACCGATAATCCGGTGCGCGCCAGCTTCTACGTCATGAAATACATGGCCGACAAAGGCTATCGCATGATCCCCGTCAACCCGGCGCTGGCCGGCAAGAGCGTGCTGGGACAGCCGGCCTATGCCAGCCTGACCGACCTGCCGGAAAAGCCGGACATGGTGGATATCTTCCGCAACACCGCCGAGGCCGGCCGGGTGGCGGAAGAAGCCGCCGCCATGGGCATCCCCTATATCTGGATGCAGCTTGGCATCCGCAACGACGAGGCGGCGGCCAGGGCAGAGACGGCAGGGGCCACCGTCATCATGAACCGCTGCCCCAAGATCGAATATGCCAGGCTTTACGGCGAGATCGGGCGCCAGGGGGTCAATTCCAACATCATCACCGCCAAGCGCCGGCCCGTGAAACCGGCCAAGAAACTGATGTGACATCGCAGAGGAACGCCAGATGAGCGACGAAACACCCCGCAGCTTCGGATTTGAAACCCGCGCCATCCATGCCGGCGCGGCCCCCGACCCGGCAACCGGCGCGCGCGCCACGCCGATCTATCAGACCAGCAGCTATGTCTTCGAGGATGTGGACGAGGCTGCGGCCCTGTTCAACCTGCAGAAGGTCGGCTTCATCTATTCGCGCCTGACAAACCCCACCGTGTCGGTGCTGGAAGAACGGATCGCCAATCTGGAAGGCGGGGCGGGCGCCACCTGCACGGCGTCAGGCCATTCCGCCCAGATCCTGGCCCTGTTCCCCCTGATGCGCCCCGGTGACGAATTCATCGCCGCCAGGAAGCTCTATGGCGGCTCGCTGAACCAGTTCGCCAACAGCTTCCCGCGCGCCTTCGGCTGGAACTGCGTCTTTGTCGATGGGGACGATCCGGAGAATTTCCGCCGGGCCGTCACGCCCAAGACACGCGCCATCTTCATCGAAAGCCTGGCCAATCCCGGCGGCGTGGTCAGCGACATCGCCGCGATCGCCAAGGTCGCGGACGAAGCCGGTGTGCCGCTGATCGTCGACAATACGATGGCGACGCCGTATCTGTGCCGCCCCATCGAGCATGGGGCCACGCTGGTCGTGCATTCGACGACGAAATTCCTGACGGGCCATGGCACGTCGGTGGGCGGCGTCGTGGTGGATAGCGGCAAATTCGACTGGCGCCGGGACGGCCGGTTCCCCGCCCTGTCTGAGCCGGAGCCCGGTTACCACGGGCTGCGCTTCGCCGATACGTTCGGGCATCTGGCCTTCACGATCTATGGCCACGCCATCGGGCTGCGCGACCTTGGCCCCGCCATGGCCCCCATGAACGCCTTCCTGGGCATTCTGGGGACGGAGACGCTGGCCCTGCGGATGGAGCGCCACTGCACCAACGCGCAGAAGGTGGCGGAATTCCTGTCTACCCACCCGGCCGTGGCCTGGGTGAACTATGCCGGGCTGGAAGACAGCCCCTACAACGCACTGGCCCGGCGTTACCTGCCCAAGGGGGCGGGCGCCGTCTTCACCTTCGGCGTCAAGGGCGGCTACGATGCGGGCGTGCGCGTCGTGGAATCGGTGGAACTGTTCAGCCATCTGGCCAATATCGGCGACACCCGGTCCCTGATCATCCACCCTGCCAGCACGACGCACCGGCAGTTGACGGAAGAAGGCCAAGCCGCCGCCGGGGCCGGGCCGGATGTGGTACGCCTGTCCATCGGCCTGGAATCGGTGGAGGATATCATCGCCGACCTGGACCGTGCCCTGACGGCCTCGCAGGAGGGATGATCCGCATCAGCCCGCCCCCGGCTGTCCATATGGCCGGGGTGCGGGGATGATCAGTCCCCGGCGCCGGCCACCGGTACCGGGGACAGCCCCTCCTTGCCCTGGACCGCGCCATCCGGCCCCTTTCCTTCCCGCGGCAGCAGGAAGGCGGACAGCAACACCATGGAGGAGAGCACGGCCAGCACCGCGAACACCAGTTCCGGACCCGCCGTGCGCCCATAGGCCCACGCGACAAGTTGCACGCCCAGCGGCGCCATACCGAAGCTGAGCACGAATTTAGACCCATAGGCGATGCCGCGGTAACGGGCCGGCGTATAGTGGGCCAGCAACAGGTTTTCCGCCGGGATCTGCATGTTCATCAGCGCGACCATTCCCGCCGCCAGCACGATCGAGGACCAGCCCAGCACCTGCATGGCCAGGAAATAAAGCGGAATCTGGAACAGCGCGCAGCCCATATAGATCCATTTGACGGGCAGGCGGTCGGCCAGAAGCCCGCCCAGGAACTGCGGCAGGGCACCGGCCAGGAAGACGGCCGTGACCAGGCCGCCCACACCAAGCGTACTGCCCGCCAGATCGGTGCCCACCGCCTGTTCAAACCATTTCGGCGACATGGTCAGCAGCGACTGGAAGATGACGCCGCCGCACATCATGGTCACCGACAGGATGATGAAGGCGCGCACCAGCTCGCGGCGGCCGGGAACCGTGCTTTCCACCATGTCGGCCCGCCGATCCATGATGGCGCCGCGGGCGATGTGCCAGCCCAGCGCCAGCGCAAAGACCAGACAGATCAGGCCCGGCACCAGGAAGGCACTGTGCCAGCCCCACAATGCCGCCAGCCCGCCGGCCACGATACTGCCGCCGGCCACGCCCATACTGCCGAAAATGCCCAGCACACCCATGGCACGGCCACGGTTGGCGGCATTCTTCATGGTCCAGGAGATGCCGACGGGATGATAGATGGCGCCGCCCAGCCCGATGACGGCCAGGGCCCACATCATCTGGTCGGGCGTGTCGGCCAGGGCGGCACCGATCGCCCCCAGGCCCGACAGCACGAACATGACGACGATCATGCGGCTGTCCGACCAGCGGTCGCCCAGCCACCCGGCCAGCGGCGCCCCCAGGCCGATCAGCAGCGCCCCGAAGGTCCACAGCCGGATCAGATCCTCGTACCCCATCTGCCATTCACGGACCAGTTCCAGCACGATGGTCAGGTAAAGACCCGTCATCACATGCATGGTGGTGTGACCGATATTCGAATAGGCCAGCGACAGTCTGGCCGAACGCTGCTCCGCCGGCATCATGCCCCCTCCCCTTCCGGGGTGGCCTGGGCCGGCGCCGTGCTGCCCGCCACCAGCCAGGCCAGATAGGCCGGCAGCCCGCCCGTGATGGGCAGGGTGACGATGCAAGGCAGTTCATAAGGGTGCAGGGCGCGCACGCGCGCCGTCAGCGCCCCGGCCCCGCCGGCCCGGCATTTGGCGATCAACACCACCTCCGACGCCTGCTCCACCCGCCCCTGCCAGCGGTAAAGGCTTTCCATTCCCGGCAGGATGTTGACGCAGGCGGCCAGCCGCTCCTCCACCAGGGCGGCGCCGATGCGACGGGCCGTTTCGATATCGGGTGCGGTGACATAGGTCAGGACAGGCGCTTCCATCCCTGGATTTCCTTCGCTGCTGGGCCGCCGATGGTAGCCCCCCGCCCCCTCGCTGTCCCGCGCGGGCGGCGGGCCGCAGCCCCGCGTACCGGACAGGGCAGACCGGAAAACGACAATCATGCGATTTTTTGTTGATAGAGGCGTTGCATCCCTGGAAGTCGGTGGCTATAGTCCGCGCCCGAACGACGGCGGGGTTCCCCGGCGTGGTTCGCACGAGAGGTCGGAGCGTGGCGCAGCCTGGTAGCGCACTAGACTGGGGGTCTAGGGGTCGCAGGTTCGAATCCTGTCGCTCCGACCATTCTCTCGCTAACCCTACCAATGGGTTACACGGAAAGCCGCCGTCGGAAACGACGGCGGCTTTCGTGCTTTTTGGGGCTGGGTGCGGATTTTGGGTGCGGATCGGGAGCGCAGCCAGTCGCTTTTCTACTTGACCCTGCCCATAATTGTCCGCATTATGCGGACATGGCAAGGGAATGGCCCCAGCCAGATTGAGGGAAAGCCCCGATGACCGATATGTCCGCAGACCTGACGGAACAACTGGCGCGCACTGACCGCTCGCTGGAGGAAACCCGCAAGTTTGTCGCCGAACAGCACAAACTGATGGCCGAACAGCAAAAGCTGATGGCGGAAGAACGCAAGCTGCTGGCGGAGGCTGACAAACTGCGCCGCGATCACGGCTTCGCCCCCTTCACCGCTTCCGTCGCCATGGTCACGTCGGTCGTCACCGGTATCGTCGCCATCGTCGCCATGTTGAAATCCATGGGGGTCCTGTGACCCCCGACGAAATCCGGGAATGCTTGGCCCTGCTGGGTTGGTCCCAGCGGGGCTTAGCCTCCATGCTAGACATGGATGAACGTCAGGTGCGCCGTTGGGCGTCCGGGCAAGCCGCCATGCCTTCGGACATTGCCGGCTGGCTGCGTCGGATGGCCGATACCATCCGCCGCGACCCGCCCCCCGCGCCGCGCCGCCGTACGGCTGCCATCAGCACCGGCTGAACGACGCACGCGCCACTTAGTCCAACTGAACAGGCTCCACTCAGACGATACGGGGGCGGGGCCATATTCTCATCGGGAACCGATCAGCACGCGAGTATTGCCAAGCTTCCCGGCAATCGTCGCTCGCAACAGAATCCAACGCCCCCGAAACCAAAGGGACAGAACCCAAAGTGCAAGGAAATGCCGCGGGGGCCCTACGTCATGATCGCAGCTTGGGAGAGGGACCTCACGCACCCTTTCCCAATTGCTTTACATTTAAATGTTGTATTCTGTTCATATCAAATTTCTTTCGTGCCTTCACAGCCGTTAGCCGCTGACCCGCGCTGTCCATCACCGGCGACGGACGGCCGCAGCCGAACGCCGATACGGCCGCCACCAAATCCCCCCGGCTTTTGATCAGGATCAATGGGGTTCCGCCCTGCCCTGGTAAGTTTCCCGGATGAATAATGCCAGTCCTTGATGACCGGCCCCGGAAACCACGGCAGAGAACGGACCCCTTGCGATGAATGAGAAGCCGGCGGCACCGACGCCCGAAGAGTACCCGATCGCCTGGCATGCCCTGCCGGAAGCGGACGTGTTCGCAGCACTGGCTACCAGCGTCAGCGGCCTGGACGCGGCGGAGGTGCAGCGCCGGCTGCGGGTCAACGGGCCCAACCAGCTGCCGGCAGCCCCCGGAAAGCATCCGATCATGCGGCTGCTGGCACAGTTCAACAACGCGCTGATCTATTTCCTGCTGGCCGCCGCCGTGGCCGCCGCCACGCTGGGCCATCATATCGATGCTGTCGTCATCCTGGCCGTGGTCACGGTGAACGCCATCGTCGGCTTCGTGCAGGAGGGGCGTGCCGAGAAGGCGTTGAACGCCATCCGGTCGATGATTTCCCCCCACGCCCAGGTGATCCGCGATGCAAGGCGGCAATCCATTCCGGCCACCGACCTGGTCCCCGGCGACATTGTGCTGCTGGAAGCGGGTGACCGCATTCCGGCCGACCTGCGCCTGACCCGGGCCCGCGCACTGCTGATAGAGGAAGCCGCCCTGACAGGCGAATCCGTGCCGTCAGAGAAACGGGAAGCTCTGGTGGATGCCCGAAGCCCGCTGGCGGAGCGGTTCTGCATGGCCTTTTCCGGCACCATGGTCGCCGCCGGCCAGGGCATGGGCATCGTGGTGGCGACGGGCGCCCATACGGAGATCGGCCATATCAGCCGGATGATCAGCCAGGTGCAGGAGATCACGACCCCGCTGCTGCGTCAGATCAACGAGTTCGGCCGCCGTTTCACCTGGACGGCCGTCAGCGCCGCCGTGGCCTTGTTCATCTTCGCCGTGCTGGTGCGGCAGTTCCATTGGGAAGAGGCACTGATCGCCGTGGTGGCGCTGGCCGTGGGCGTCGTGCCCGAAGGACTGCCGGCCGTCATCACCATCACGCTGGCCATCGGCGTGCAGCGCATGGCCGCACGGAATGCCGTCGTCCGTCGCCTGCCCGCGGTGGAGACACTGGGCGCCACCTCCGTCATCTGCTCCGACAAGACGGGCACGCTGACCCGCAACGAGATGACGGCCCGCCGGCTGGTCACGGCCGGGCATGAGATCATGGTCGGCGGCTCCGGCTATCGGCCGGAGGGCAGCTTCCGTGTCAGCGGCCGGGACGAGGACATGGAGTTGCTGGCCCTGGCGGCACCGCTCCTGCGCACGGCCCTGCTGTGCAACGATGCCCAATTGCGCCAGACGGGTCCCGACGCCTGGCATGTCGATGGCGACCCGATGGAAGGCGCGCTGGTCTGCCTGGTCATGAAGGCCGGGTTCGATCCCGGCCATGTCCGCGGGGAATGGCCGCGCGTGGACGAGATCCCCTTCGACGCCAAGCACAGATTCATGGCCAGCCTGCACCAGGGCCCCGGTGAACGGGTGATCTTCGTGAAGGGCGCGCCCGAACAGTTGCTGGCCAAGGCCGCCGGTCAGGCCGGTGCCCACGGGACGGAACCGCTGGACGCTCCCTGTTGGCAGGAAAGGATCGAAGCCGCCGCGGCACAGGGGGAACGTGTGCTGGGTTTCGCGATGAAGCCGGTTCCGGCCGGGCTGGACCGGCTGTCCTTCGCCGATCTGGACACGGACCTGATCTTCATCGGCATCATCGGCTTCATCGATCCGCCGCGCGACGAGGCGGTCGACGCCATCGCCGAATGCCGGTCGGCCGGCATCCAGGTGAAGATGATCACGGGTGACCATGGCGCCACGGCCGCCGCCATCGCGGGGCAACTGGGCCTGGCGGACCGGCCGGAGGTGGTGACGGGCGCCGATATCGACCGGATGGACGATGCGGCGCTGAAGCAGGTGGCCGAGCGCGCCCATGTCTTCGCCCGCACCAGCCCGGAGCATAAGCTACGTATCGTGCAGGCGCTTCAGGCCGATCGGGCCATCGTCGCCATGACGGGCGACGGGGTGAACGATGCCCCGTCGCTGAAACAGGCCAATGTCGGCATCGCCATGGGCGGCAAGGGGACCGAAGCCGCCAAGGAGGCGGCGGAAATCGTGCTGCTGGACGATAATTTCGCCTCCATCGTCGCCGCCGTGCATGAGGGCCGCACCGTCTATGACAATATCCGCAAGGTGATCGCCTGGACCCTGCCCACCAATGGCGGCGAGGCCCTGACCGTCATCGCCGCCATCCTGCTGGGCTTCACCATGCCCATGTCGCCCGTGCAGATCCTGTGGATCAACCTGATCCTGACGGTGACGCTGGGCCTTGTCCTGGCATTCGAACCGTCCGAACCCGGCGTGATGCAACGGCCGCCACGGCCGGCCAATGCACCATTGCTGTCCCGTTTCCTGGTCTGGCGGGTGATCCTGGTTTCCTTCCTGTTCCTGGGCGGGGCACTGGCCATCTTCTTCTATGCCCTGAACCGCGGACATGATGTGGAAACAGCGCGGACCATGGTGGTGAACACCATCGTCGTGCTGGAAATCTTCTACCTGTTCAATGTCCGCTATCTGCATGTCGGGTCGGTCACCTGGCGCGGCGTGCTGGGCACGCCGGCCGTGCTGCTGGTGATCGCCATCGTGGTGGCCGCACAGCTCGCCTTCACCTACACCCCCGTCATGCAGGCGTGGTTCGCGACGCGGCCCGTTCCGCTGGCCGATGGCATCGTCATCATCCTGACGGGCGTGCTGCTGATGGCCGTGCTGGAAGGGGAAAAGGCGTTGCTGCGCCGGTGGCGTCTGTTCGGGGATGAAATCTGAGCAAAAGACATTACTTATGAACGACAGGAGGAGACCCCATGACGAATGAAACCCCGCCCATGGCCGCCCGCCCGCGTCGCCTGCTTCTGGCCACGGACCTGTCCGCCCGGTGCGACCGCGCCCTGGACCGCGCATTGCTGCTGGCCAATGAATGGCAGGCCGAACTGATCCTGTTGCATGTGGTCGAGCCCGACCGGCAGGACATGCAGGACGAGCGCGACACGGTCCTTCCCTGGCGCCGCCCCGACGACCCGGTACAGGTCGCCACGCGGGAGATCGAGACCGAGTTGCGCCGCGCACCCGGTCCCGTTGCCATCATGGTGGAAAAGGGCGACGTGTCGGAAACGGTGCAGCGCGTCGCCAGCGAGCGGGCCTGCGACCTGATCATCACGGGCCTGGCCCGCAGCGAGGTGCTGGGCCGCTTCAGCCTGGGCACCAGTGTGGAAAAGCTGGCCCGCCGGGCGCCGGCGCCCGTGCTGGTCGTGCGCAACCGGGCGCGGGAGACCTATCAGAACGTGCTGGTCACCACGGATTTTGCCGCCCCGTCGCGTCGCGCCCTGCAAATGGCGGCACATCTGTTCCCGCAGCAATCCACGGCCCTGCTGCACGCCTTCCAGACGCCGTTCGTCGGTATCGTGCGTGATCAGGACCAGATGCGCGACCAGTATCGCACATCGGTACAGGAAGAGGCGGCGGCCTTCGTGGCATCGGCCGAACTTGCACCGGATGCCGCGCGAAAGCTGCGCGTCCTGGCGGAAGAGGGCGCACCGGCTGATCTGGTGCGCGATTATGTGGCCGCCAACGACACCGACCTCGTCGTGCTGGGCACCGACGATCGCGGCAGCGTGCTGGATTTCCTGATGGGCAGCACGACCGACACGATCCTGGAAGTGCTGCGCTGCGATGCCCTGATCGTGGGCTGCGCCGTGACGGACGCCGCACCATAGGCTCCGTTGCCGTGATGCCGTTTGCCCGACCGGGCGACGGCATCACGAGCCGACAGAACAGGCCTGCGGTGCCGGAACCGGCCGGCCCATCACAGGTTGCGGGCGATGACCAGGCGCTGGATGTCGCTGGTGCCTTCATAGATCTGGCAGACCCGGACATCGCGATAGATGCGTTCCACCGGAAAATCATCCACATAACCGTAACCGCCAAACGTCTGGATCGCATCGGAGCAGACACGCTCCGCCATCTCCGACGCGAACAGCTTGGCCATCGACGCTTCCTTCAGACAGGGCTGGCCGGCCCCGCGCAGCGACGCGGCATGCAGGACCAGTTGCCGGGCCGCCTCGATCCGGGTCGCCATATCGGCCAGGCGGAAGGATACGGCCTGATGTTCGATGATGGGCACGCCCATGGAGGTGCGGTCGCGGGCATAATCGCGGGCCGCCTCGAAAGCGGCCTGGGCCATGCCGACGGATTGCGCCGCGATGCCGATGCGACCGCCCTCCAGGTTGGCCAGCGCGATACGATAGCCGTCACCCGGATGTCCCAGCATGGCCGATGCCGGAACGCGCACATCCTCCAGCAGGATCTGGGCCGTGTCGGAACTGCGCTGACCCAGCTTGTGCTCCAGCCGCGCGACCTTGTAGCCGGGATTGTCGGTGGGCACCAGAAAGGCGGAGATGCCCTTCTTGCCCGCCGCCGGGTCGGTGACGGCGAAGACCAGCGCGACGCCGGCATGCCGGCCGTTCGTGATGAACTGCTTGGCACCGTTCAGCACGTAATGGTCGCCATCGGCCACGGCCCGGGTCTTCAGCGCCGATGCGTCGGAGCCTGCCTGCGGCTCCGTCAGGCAGAAGGCGCCCAGCAGGCGGCCGGCCGCCATCTCCCGGAGATAGCGTTCCTTCTGCTCCGCGTTCCCGAATTTCAGGATGGGGGCGCAGCCGACGGAATTATGCACGCTCATGATGGTGGATATGGCGCCGTCACCCGCCGCGATCTCCTCGATCGCCAGGGCATAGGAAACGGCGTCGGCCCCGGCCCCGCCCCATTCCTCGGGCACCACCATGCCCAACAGGCCCAGCTCGCCCATTTCCCGCAGTTCCGCTGCGGGGAACCGGCTTTCGCGGTCGCGTTCCGCCGCACCGGGGGCCAGGCGCTCGCGCGCGAACTGGCGCGCCATGTCGCGCACCATCACCTGTTCTTCGGTGAAAAGCATGGAATGTCCTTTCCGGCACCCTGCCGGCATCACGGCGGCAGGCCGGAAGCCGGGTGGGGCGTTATCGATCATGCGCCCATGCGGGGTGGGCAGGCTTCGTGAAGGCTGACTACCCGATTACAGCATCTCCACGGCCATGGCAGTGGCCTCGCCGCCACCGATGCACAGGCTGCCGACCCCACGCTTCAGCCCACGCTTCTTCAGCGCGTGCAGCAGCGTCACCAGGATACGGGCACCCGACGCACCGATCGGATGGCCCAGCGCGCAGGCCCCGCCATGCACATTGACCTTGTCGTGGGGCAGGTCCAGTTCCTTCATGGCGGCCATGGCCACGACGGCAAAGGCCTCGTTGATCTCGAACAGGTCGACATCGCCCGCGGTCCAGCCGGTCTTGGCGAACAGGGACTGCATCGCACCGACAGGGGCCGTGGTGAACCAGGCCGGGGCGCGGGCATGGCCAGCATGGCCGACGATGCGGGCCAGCGGCGACAGGCCCCGCTTATCCGCCTCGCTGGCCCGCATCAGCACGAGCGCCGCCGCCCCATCGCTGATGGAACTGCTGTTGGCGGCCGTCACGGTGCCATCCTTGCGGAAGGCGGGCTTCAGCGTCGGGATCTTGTCCGGGCGGCCCTTGCCCGGCTGCTCGTCACGGGCGACCACGCTTTCCCCGCCGCGGCCCTTCACGGTCACGGGCGCGATCTCCGCGTCGAAGGTGCCATCCTCCACGGCCGCCTTGGCACGGCGCAGGCTTTCCAGGGCATAGGCGTCCTGTGCCTCCCGGGTGAAGCCGAAATGGCTGGCCGTATCCTCCGCGAAGGTGCCCATGGCACGGCCGCGCTCATACGCATCCTCCAGACCGTCCAGCGCCATATGGTCGAAGATGGTGGCGTGGCCATAGCGATAGCCGCCGCGCGCCCGGTCCAGCAGATAGGGGGCGTTCGACATGCTCTCCATCCCTGCGGCCACCACGATGTCGGCGGAACCGGCCAGGATCAGGTCGTGGGCCAGCATGGTCGTCTTCATGCCGCTGCCGCACATCTTGTTCACGGTGGAACAGGTGACCGACAGCGGCAGGCCGGCGCCCAGCGCCGCCTGACGGCCCGGCGCCTGGCCCTGTCCGGCCTGCAGCACGTTGCCCATCAGCAGTTCGTCCACGCTCTCGCCGGAGATGCCGGCCCGGACCACGGCTTCCTTCACGGCGGCGGCACCCAGCTGGGCAGCCGTCAGGCCCGACAATTCGCCCAGCATCCCGCCCATGGCGGTACGGGCGGCGGACACGATGACGATCGGATCGGCGGTCATGGCGGTTTCCTCAAAGCCTATTGCTTGTCCGGGACAGCGTAGACTTGCCGCTTCCGATCATCCATAACCGTTTTGATCAAATTTCCTGACCGGTTATATCAATTCCGCAGGGGATGCCGACGGGCATGGAGAAGGGCAGCGTTTCGATCCATTTCGTGCAGGCAGCCCTGGCGGGCATGCAGGCGCGCGGGCTGGACACGGCCCCGGTGATGCGCAAGGCCGGCATCGCCCCGGCCTTGCTGGCACAGGCATCGGCGCGCGTGCCCGTCGGCGCCTATGCCGCCCTGTTGCGCGGGGTGGCACAGGTGCTGGATGACGAGTTCTTCGGCCTGGACAGCCGCCGCATGAAGATCGGCAGCTTCGCGCTGTCCTGCCTGCTGACCCTGGGCACCGGCGGGCTCGGGCGCGCGCTGACCCTGCTTTGCCGTGCCTACAACACCACCTTCGATGACCTGCGCGTCGCCGTGCGGCGGGAGGCCGGCCGCGCGGCGCTGGAGATCATGCCGACCCGGCCCGACCGGCCCGTGCCCGTCTTCGCGGTGGAGACACTGTTCGTCTATATCCATGGCGTGGCCTGCTGGCTGACCCGCCGCCGCATCGCGATCCTGGAGGCGGAACTGCCCTATCCGGCGCCCGGCCATGCCGGGGAGTATCAGGTGCTGTTCAGCGCCAACCTGCGCTTCGACCGGCCGCATTGCCGGCTATGGTTCGATGCGGGCATGCTGGATCTGCCTGTCGCGCAGGATGCCCGCACCGCGCGATCCTTCCTGAACCAGGCGCCCGACAGTTTCCTGGTGAAGTATCGCAACCCCGATGGCCATGGCCGGCGGGTGGCCGCCATGCTGCGCCGGCGCCCACCGGCCGAATGGCCGGGACTGGACCGGGTGGCCGCCACGCTGCGCTGTTCCCCGGCCACCTTGCGCCGGATGCTGCGGCAGGAGGGGACATCCTTCCAGGCCATCAAGGACCGTTTGCGGCTGGAAATGGCACAGGAGGCGCTGGCCCGGCCCGACCTTTCCATCGCCGACATCACATCCTTGCTGGGCTTTGCCGAGCCGGCCGCCTTCAACCGCGCCTTCCGGCAATGGACGGGCACAACGCCCGCCCGTCACCGGCGTCAGATCTCGACATGACCCCCCAGTTCCACCACGCGATTGAGCGGCAGATGGAAGAAGTCGGCCGAGGTCGTGGCGCTGCGCATCAGGAAGGCGAACAGTTCCTCCCGCCAGCGGGCCATGCCGGGTTCCGGTGAAGGCACGATGGTTTCCCGCGTCAGGAAATAGGAAAAGCGCAGGGGTTCATAATCGAATCCCAGATCCGAGCGCCGGGCATTGGCCAGCGCCTTGGGAATGTCGGGATCGTCCATGAAGCCGCAATGCATGGTGACGCGGTGGACATCGTCGCGCAGCTTCTGAGAGACCAGCCGCTCGCCCACCGGCACGCGGGGGCGCTCCGTCACCTTGACCGTCATAATGACGACCTGTTCATGCAGGACATGATTGTGCTTCAGATTATGCAGCAGGGCCAGCGGCACGCCCGTCGGGTTGGTGGTCAGGAAAACGGCCGTGCCCGGCACGCGCGTCACCCGGCCGCTGCCGGCGATGCCCGCCAGGAACTCCTCCAGCGGCACGGCATTGGCCCGCAGCTTGGCCTGCAGCAGTCTACGGCCCGTCTTCCAGGTCGTCATGATGATGAAGGCCACGATGCCCGCAGCCAGCGGGAACCAGCCCCCATGCGTGATCTTGGTGGCCGTGGCCAGGAAATAGGCCAGGTCCACAGCCAGCAGCAGGCCGAAGAAAGCCAGTGCCATCTTTCCGTTCCAGCCCCAATGATGGAAGGCCAGCAGCGCCACCAGCGTCGTCGTGATCAGCATGGTTCCCGTCACCGCCACACCATAGGCGGAAGCCAGGTTGGTGGAATTGCCGAAGCCCAGGACCAGGGCCACCACGGCCAGCATCAACGCCCAGTTGACCAGCGGGACATAGATCTGCCCCATCTCCTTTTCCGAGGTATGGATGATCTTCATCCGCGGCAGGTAGCCGAGTTGGATCGCCTGCCGCGTCACGGAAAAGGCGCCGGAGATCACGGCCTGGCTGGCGATGATGGTGGCCAGCGTCGCCAGCCCGACCAGCGGCAGCGCCGCCCAGGCCGGCCCCAGCAGAAAGAAGGGATTGGCCGCCGTGGCCGGGTCGGAGAGAAGCAGCGCCCCCTGGCCGAAATAATTCAGCATCAGCGACGGCCAGACCAGCAGATACCAGGCCAGCCGGATGGGCAGCCGGCCGAAATGACCCATGTCGGCATAAAGCGCCTCCGCCCCCGTCACAGCCAGCACCACCGACCCCAGCGCCAGGAAGCCAATCCAGCCGTCATGGGCGATGAAGGCGATGGCATGATGCGGCGACAGGGCGGCCAGCACCTCCGGTGCACGCCCGATATTGGTCACGCCCAGCACGGCCAGGACGCTGAACCAGAGGACCATCAGCAGGCCGAAGCCCCCGCCCAGCGCTGCGGAGCCCTTGGATTGCATCGCGAACAGGGCCACCAGGATGGCGATGGCGATCGGCACGGTCCAGGGTGCCAGATCCGGCGCCGCCACATTCAGGCCTTCCACGGCGCTCAGGACCGATATGGCCGGGGTGATGGCGCTGTCGCCATAGAAAAGCGCCGCCGCGAAGACCCCCAGCACACCGGCCAGCACCGACAGGCGCGGATTGTCGGCCAGGGTTTTCTGCAACAGGGCCAGCAGGGCGAAGCTGCTGCCCTCCCCCTCATTGTCGGCGCGCATGATGATGGCGACATATTTGACCGATACCACCAGCAGCACGGTCCAGAAGACCAGCGACAGCACGCCCAGCACATGCAGCTCATCGACCGGCAGCGGGTGCGGGCCGGCGAAGGCCTCCTTCATGGCATAGAGCGGGCTCGTGCCGATATCGCCGAAAACAACACCGATGGCCGACAGGAACAGCACGCCGAATGACGAACGCGGGGCGCCATGCGCCGCACTGGCCGGATGACCCACGATGCCCACCCCTGTCCCGCAATTGCGAAGCAGACGCTAGCCAATTCCACGCAAAGGTGCAAGGAAGCAGCGGCAGGGATCATGGTCCCTTGCCCCGCCCCTTCCTGTCCGGCACGCTGCCTTATTTAAAGCAGTGGGAGACGGGGAGAAGACATGGTGACAGGATCGGACCTGCGCCGGCTGGCACTGGGGCTGCCGGGAACAACCGAACATCCGCATTTCGACCGCGCGGCCTTCAAGGTGGCCCGCACCTATGTGACGCTGGCACCAGACGGATTGACGGCCAATTTCAGGTTCACACCCGATGAGCAGGCGCTGAAATGCACCGTTGCACCCGATGCCTTCATCCCCGTTCCCAATGGCTGGGGCCGGCAGGGATGGACCACGGGCACGCTGTCGGGCCTGACGGAAGCTGAACTGGCTGCTGGGCTGCGCATGGCATGGGCCCATGCCCAGCCCAGCAGCCGGCGCCGGCAGCGGTGAGCCCGGCTGGACGGCCGGGCAACCCTGGGCTAATACCGGAACCTGATGAGTTGGACAGATCCGGTCCCGGTTCGGCGGCGACTGCCACCGCGCGGCACATGCTGCGTCGCCAGGCTGCCGGATGGCCGCGCCGGCAACTGAGGCTGGCGACCGGTTACGATCACCAGGATTTGGTGTATTACAGGCTGCATGAAGCCGACATGCCGCAATCCCGCTTCTTCCCGCCCCACCCTGCTGGCCCGCCGCGCCCTGCTGACCGGTGCCGCCGGCCTGCTGCTGGCCGCGAGGCCGGCCCGCGCGTTCACGCTGACGGGTACGATCTGGGAACGGGCGGGGCGGCTGGCCCGGATCGACCCCTATCTTCTCTACGCCGTATCCTATGTCGAAAGCCGGCTGGACAGGCGCGGCCGCACGGGCCCCTGGCCCTATGCCGTGCGGACCAGGATGGAGTCCTTCTATCCCGATGATTTCGACGCGGCCATGGCCCTGATCCACAGCCTGCCGGCCGATCAGGTGCGGGACGCAGATTTGGGATGGATGCAGGTGAATGTCCGCTGGCACGGGCACCGGGTTCCCGATATCAGCCACCTGCTGCACCCGGAAATCAACCTGCGCATCGGCGCCGGCATCCTGCGCGAGGCCCTGGACAGCCTGCCCTCCGATCCCGCCCGCGCCATCGGCCGCTACCATACCTGGATGGACGAGGCGCGCGGCCGGTCCTATGGCACGCGCGTCCTTCTGCTGCGGGACCGTTTGCGGACGGGATGACGCCGCCTCAGCGGCTCTTTCCGTCGTCCTTCTTCTTCTTGCGCGCAGGCTTGGACAGGTTGCCCAGCAACTGTTCGAAGAAGCCGAGATCATGGCCCACGGTCGGGGTCACACGGGCCACGGGGGCAACATAGGCGGCATCGTTGCCGTCGATCTCCGTCATCTCCTGCACCGTGCCACCGGCGTCGAAACGGACGCGCAGGATGCGCTGTGCCGTCACCTCGGGGTCGAGGAAGGCGGTCTGCTCCGTCCGGCGGCCGATATAGTACCAGGTGGAACCGTCGACCGTGCCTGTGGTGGTCGGCGTGCCCAGCACATACTGGACCTGCTCGCGCGTCGTCTGGCCGACCTGGATCTGCGCCATCCGCGAATCCTCCACCAGATTGCCGCGCTGGGCGACGATGGGGGCGCAGCCCGTCAGGCCCAGGCCGAAAAAGGCGAAGGTCAACAGGGCGGTTGCATGGGTCTTGCGCATCAACGTGACGTCTCTCAAACCTGTAGTGACCGGCGGCGTTACGGGCGCCCCCGCCAGACCATGCACGGGGCAGAACCCCGATGACCAGCGGCCGGCAAGCCGGAAACCGGCAATCCGCCCGCCGGGAACCGGCAATACGACCCGCCATGGCTTGACGGCAAGGCTGCCGCCCCCTATCTGGCCGGTGACATTGGCACCGGCCTTGGCGCAATGTCAATGTCCGCAGTATCCATATCCACGAGCCTGTGAAAGCCAGGGGAGAAGGCCCGCCTTGTTCAGTCGCCTGTTCCAGCGCCCCCGGCGCGAACGCACCATCGCCGCCCTCTATGGCGCGATTGTGGCCCAGTCGCGCCAGCCCCCCTTCTTTGCCGACCAGGGCGTGCCCGATACGCTGGAGGGGCGGTTCGAGATGGTGGCGCTGCATGCCTGGCTGGTCATGCGCCGGCTGGCCATGGGCGGCAAGGCGACAGCCGATTTCAATCAGGCCCTGTTCGATTTCATGTTCGCCGACATGGATTTCAACCTGCGCGAACTGGGTGTCAGCGACATGAAGATCGGCGACAAGGTGAAGGATCTGGCCAGCCATTATTATGGCCGCGTCGCCGCCTATGATGCCGGGATCGCCGCGGGTGACGACCCGTCCGTGCTGGAATCGGCGCTGGACCGCAACCTGTTCGGCTCCACCCTGCCCGAACCGGCACAGGTGGCCGCGATGGCCGACTATGTGCGCCGGCAACTGGCGCATCTGGAGAGCGTCCCCATCGACAGGCTGCTGGCCGGACAGGTCGAGTTCGCCGCCGCCTGAGGATTGCCATCCGATGTGCCGGGGCGATGTCGCCCTGGCGCATCCTTATATATTAAGGTGTCGGGGATGGCCGCCAGCGATCCCCGACCACAAACATCAGACATAGTGCCTGGCCGCAGGCCGTCCGGAGTTTTCGTCATGAACAATCCCAGCCGCACCCCGGAACTATCCCGTACCGTCATCGCCGACAAGGTGACCACCAGCGGCGGGTATGAGGTCGTCACCGCCGGCGATGCCGAATGCGCCGCCCTGGCCACACGATTCGACCTGATTTCCCTTTCGGGCCTGACCGCCAAGCTGCGCCTGCGCCGCGTCAGGGGGGATTTCATCAAGGTGACCGGCGAACTGGAGGCCGATGTCGTCCAGCGCTGCGTGGTGACGCTGGAGCCCGTGCCCGCCCATGTGAAGGAGGAGTTCAGCGCCCTCTATGCGCCGGACCACCTGATCCCCAAGGAGGAAGAGGACGCGGAAAGCGACCATTTCCAGTATCTGGGGGCCGAGGAGGATTTCCCGGAACCTATGCCGGGTGGGCGTATCGACATCGGCGAACTGGTAGCCCAGAATCTGTCCCTGGCCCTTGATCCCTATCCGCGTCGCGACGGGGTCGAATTCACCCCAATTCTGGAGGATGTGGGCCCCGATACCTTGTCCCTGACAGGCGACGAGCCCGCCGAACCGCCCCGCCAGAACCCATTTGCGGCCCTGTCCCGCTTAAAGAAGCCCTCTTGAGCAGGGTTTCGCACTTGCCCTCCGGAACCATATCCAGTATTCAAGCGCCTCTGTCCGGGCGGCCCTTGCGGCCGCCTAAAACATTGTGAGTTACGATCATGGCCGTTCCCAAGAAGAAGACCTCCAAGTCGAAGCGCAACATGCGCCGCTCGCACGATGGCTTGACCGCCGCCGCCTACAACGAGTGCGGCAATTGCGGTGAGCTGAAGCGCCCGCATCATGTCTGTGGCTCCTGCGGCCATTACGATAGCCGCGAAGTGACCGCGACCGCCCCGGCCGCGGCCTGATTTGCGCCTGACGGGCCCAGATTGACGCGGCATTGAGGACATCGAAGGACGTGACGACGCGCCTGCGGATCGCTCTGGACGCCATGGGTGGCGACCATGCCCCCGACATGGTTGTCGAAGGGGCTGACCTTGCACGGGAGCGTTGCCCCAACGTCGATTTCCTGTTCGTCGGTGACGAAGCGCGCATCAACGCATTGTTGGAACGCCACCCGGCTTTGAAATCCATATCCACGGTCCGGCACACGCCAGATTTCGTGGCGATGGATGCAAAGCCGTCGGTGGCGCTTCGTTCTGGGCGCAATTCCAGCATGCGGCTGGCCATCGATGCGGTCGCGGCCGGTGAGGCCGCCTGCATCGTATCGGCCGGCAATACCGGCGCGCTGATGGCCATCGCCAAATTCGTGCTGAAGACCCTGCCGGGGATCGACCGGCCGGCCATCGCCTCCATCATGCCGACTCAGCGTGGTGAGCTGGTGATGCTGGATCTGGGCGCCAATCTGGAATGCGATGCCGACAATCTCGTGCAGTTCGCCGTCATGGGCACGGTGTTCAGCCGGACCGTCCTGGGCCTGTTGAACCCGACCATCGGCCTGCTGAATGTCGGGTCGGAGGAACAGAAGGGCCATGAGCAGATTCGCGAGGCCGCCGCCGCGCTGCGCGCCACGCCGCTTGCACCCTATTTCCACGGCTTCATCGAAGGCAACGATCTGGGGCTGGGCACGGTCGATGTTGTCGTCACCGACGGTTTCACGGGCAATATCGCCCTGAAGACAGCGGAAGGCACCGCCAAGCTTTACGCTGAGTTCCTGAAGCGGACATTCGGGTCCTCGCTTCTGGCCAAGCTGGGCTATGTCCTGGCTTCCGGCGCGTTCAACAAACTGCGTCAGCGCATGGATCCCCGGCGATACAATGCCGGAATGTTCCTGGGCCTGCGCGGCATCTGCGTGAAAAGCCATGGTGGCACCGACGCCGTGGGCTTCTCCAATGCCATCGCAACGGCCTTCAACATGGCCAGCCATGGTTTCAACGACAAGATCCGTGACCAGTTGGCGGCATTGCAGGCGGCTCTGACCGCCGCCGCCGACAAGGCCAGGGACGACAGTGCAACGGGTAGCGAAACGGCGGTAAAGTAATGGCGATCCGGTCTGTGATCCTGGGCTGCGGCTCCTACCTGCCCGAAAAAGCGCTGACCAACGCCGATCTGGCGAAGATCGTCGACACCTCCGATGAATGGATCACCGAGCGCACCGGCATCCGGTCCCGCCACATCGCCGCCGATGGGGAACTGACCTCCGATCTCGCCTATCAGGCCGCTGTCGCGGCCCTGGCGCATGCCGGTATCACGGCCGGAGAACTGGATCTGATCGTGCTGGCCACGGCCACGCCCGACAACACCTTTCCCGCCACGGCTGTCAAGGTGCAGGCGCGGCTGGGCATGACCCGCGGCGCGGCCTTCGATGTGCAGGCCGTCTGCTCCGGTTTCGTCTATGCCCTGTCGGTCGCCGACAATTTCATCAAGGCCGGTCAGGCGAAGACGGTTCTGGTGATCGGTGCCGAAACCTTCTCCCGTATCCTGGACTGGACCGACCGCACCACCTGCGTGCTGTTCGGCGACGGGGCCGGGGCGGTGGTCCTGCGCGCGCAGGAAGGTGCCGGCACGGCCGACGACCAGGGCATCCTGTCCACGCACCTGCATTCCGACGGCAACCATCACGACCTGCTTTATGTCGATGGCGGCCCGTCCAGCACGCAGACCGTCGGCCATGTGCGCATGCGCGGTCAGGAAGTGTTCAAGCATGCCGTCGTCAATCTGGCCGAGGTGGTGAAGGAAGCCCTGGCCGCCAATGGTCTGGCGGCAGACGCCATCGACTGGCTGATCCCGCATCAGGCCAATCGCCGCATCATCGAAGGCACAGGCCGCAAGCTTCGGCTTCCGGCTGAACGGGTGGTGGTCACGGTTGACCATCATGGCAACACTTCCGCCGCCAGCATCCCGCTGGCCCTGGCGGAAGCCGTGCATGACGGCCGGGTGAAGCGCGGCGATCTGCTGCTTCTGGAAGCCATGGGCGGCGGCTTCACCTGGGGCGGGGCGCTGGTACGGTTCTGAGCCCGTTATCAACGGCACAGCCTGTTTGCGGGTTTCCCCTTCTTTTGCGGGGTGGGATCAGCAATTCCCGCCAACCATCTGAATTGACGGATTTCTCCTGTCAAAGTACCGTCATCGCTCGATAAATCGGGGAGGACGAACATGACCAACACTGTCACCCGCGCGCAGTTGAGCGAAGCCGTCTATCAGGAAGTGGGCCTGTCCCGGAATGAGTTGGCCGATCTGGTGGAAAGCGTCCTGAATGAGATATCCGACGCGCTGGCCAATGGTGACATGGTCAAGATTTCCTCCTTCGGCAGTTTCGCGGTGCGGTCCAAGGGCCAGCGCATCGGCCGCAATCCCAAGACCGGGGAGGAAGTGCCCATCCTGCCGCGCCGCGTTCTGGTCTTTCGCGCCTCGCACGTGCTGAAAAGCAGGATCAATGAACGGTTCGAGGCCGCCAGCGGCGGGAAAGGCTGACCCTGTCGATGACCGACCTTTCGAGCGATGGGACGAAGGCCAAACCGGGGGCTGCCAAGTCCGCCTCCGCCTTCCGGACCATCAGCGAGGTGTCGGTCGAGCTGGAAGTGCCGCAGCATGTGCTACGGTTCTGGGAGACCAAGTTTCCCCAGGTGAAGCCGATGAAGCGCGGCGGCGGCCGGCGGTATTACCGGCCGGACGATGTGGAACTGCTGCGCCGCATCCAGTCTCTGCTCTACCAGGACGGGTACACGATCAAGGGCGTGCAGAAATTGCTGCGCGAGTCGCGGGGTCTGGCCGGCCTGCCGCCGCCCGGCACCCGCATGCCGTCGCTGTTCGATGCCGACGAGCCGGCGGACGAGGCAGGGGGGGCGGATCATGCCGATCCCGATATCCCGGCCGAGGGGGAAGGCGAGGACGACCCCGTCCGCTCCCCTGGCCCGGCTTCTTCCCCTGGCCCGGCCCCCTCCCCTGTCACGGCGACGTCACGGCGCGCCCCGCTGTCACCGGACGTGCGCCAGGCCCTGTCGGAAACATTGATGGACCTGCTGGCCATCCGACGCCTGCTGGAATGACCATCCCTGGTCAGGGGGCACGGTGCGACCGGCCGCGCCACAGGCGCCAGCCCAGCAGGGCCAGCACGATGGCAGCATAGACCAGCGGTTCCAGCGGCCAGGATTTCACCAGCATCACATAATGCAGCGCTCCCGCCAGGGCGGCCGGATAAACCAGCTTGTGCAGCCGGGACCAGTTGCGGCCGCCCAGCCAGCGGATGGCGGCATTGAAGGAGGTGGCGGCCAGCGGCAGCAACAGTAAGAAACCCGCCATCCCCACCGTGATGTAGGGCCGCCTCAGAATGTCGGCACCGACGGAACGCCAGTCCAGCCCCTGGTCCAGGACGGCATAGACGCCGAGATGCAGCAGCACATAAAGGAACGCCAGAAGGCCCAGGGCCCGGCGGTATTTCAGCAGGTTGATGCCCAGTTCGCGCCGCAGCGGCGTCACGGCCAGCCCGGCGATCAGGAAACGCAGGGCCCATTCCCCCAGGGCATGTTCCAGCACCTTCAGCGGATCGGCCCCCAGGTCGCCGTATATTCCCTGCCAGAAATAATAGACCGCCGGCACCAGACCCAGCAGATAGACGGGCCAGGTGGGCATCCGGGGCGGCGGGCGGGGTCTGGCCGGCGCCATCAGTAGAATTTCCGCAGATCCATTCCGGCATACAGTCCGGCCACCTGCTCGGCATAGCCGTTGAAGGGCAATGTCGGCCGTCGCTTGGCGAACAGGCCGCTGCCTTCTCCGATGCGCCTCTCCGTGGCCTGGCTCCAGCGGGGATGGTCAACCGCCGGATTGACGTTGGAATAGAAGCCGTATTCCTGCGGCGCCTGCATATTCCAGCTCGTGGCGGGCTGCTTGTCGGTCAGGCTTATGCGGACGATGGATTTGATGCCCTTGAACCCGTATTTCCAGGGCACAACCAGCCGCAGCGGGGCACCATTCTGGTTGGGCAGGCTCTCCCCGTAAAGCCCCGTGGCCAGTAGGGTCAGCGGATGCATCGCCTCGTCCAGCCGCAGCCCTTCGCGATAGGGCCAGTCCAGAACCTTGATGAAGCCGCCCAGGCCCGTCATCTCCGCCGGACGCACCAGCGTTTCGAACGCCACATATTTTGCCGATCCCAGCGGCTCCACCTTGGACAGAAGGGCCGACAGGGGAAAGCCGACCCAGGGGATCACCATCGACCAGCCTTCGACACAGCGCATGCGGTAGATGCGTTCCTCCAGCGTCACCGCCTTCAGGATGTCGTCCAGATCGAAAGTCGCGGGCCTGGCCACCATCCCGTCGACCTTCACGGTCCAGGGACGGGTGGTGAGACGGCCAGCATTGCGGGCCGGATCGGATTTGTCGGTCCCGAACTCGTAGAAATTATTGTAGCCGGTAATGTCCTTCCGGCTGGTCGGCGGTTCATCCGTCGACAGGGGGCTCCGCATGCCCGGCATGGGCCCCGCGCCGGCCGGGACGCTGCCCGCCAGCATCAGGCCGCCGACACCGGCCAGCAGGCGCCGACGATCAAGATAGACCGCACGCGGGGTGACATCACGTTCGCAAAGGTCCGGGGCTTGGCGCAGCAACATGGGACATCCTTCCATCCGGCAAGGGGGAAACCGGGGCCATCCTTGCCAAGATAGACCACCTGCCCGCCCCGACCAGCCTGGATTGACGTCCACCGGCTGTCGCCCGGCTTTCACCGGCATGAATTATCTGCAATGCGCCCGGCTGGCGCCCCCCCCCGATATCAGCCCTTCGTGGTCAACACTGTGTAGGAGACGGGATGGCTGAAGGTCAGGGTGGGATTTTCCCGCGCCAGATTGCGGTCGTTGGGAATGTTGATGCGGCCGCGATTGTCAGCCTTCAGGACACGGCGGCCCTTGGCACCGTCCAGTGTCGCCGTGCAGTCGGGACCGCATACGACGCGCAATGTGCGGGGCGACGGCGCCAGGAATGACACGACGCCCGCCTCCCGGTCGATCAGCTTGCCGAACTGGTCGAAGGCCTGCTTCACATCGGCATAGGGAAAGGCGGCGGCAGCCGGCAGCTTCATGCCGATCTGGGCCCGCATCTTGTAGCTGCCTTCCGCCTGATTGATGGTCACCGTGGCACGCACCGCGACCCAGTCGGGCCGGAAGGGCATTTCCACCTCCTGGTCATCGCCATCCACCACCAGCGGCATCTGCCCTTCGGGCGTGGAAATGACCATGGTCACCGGCAGGTCCAGCGGCCCCGCCTTGTCCGCAGGCTGCACCGACAGGCGCAGGGCCAGCCGGTCGTAATTGCCGGCATAGAAGCGGACCATCTCGTCATGGAATTCCTTGTAGGGCGCGGTATGGGAACCGGGTGCCGCCAGCGATGGCTGGGCCAGCGACGGCATGACAAGGATGGCAGCGAGAATCGGGAAACGCATGGGGCCGGAAACTCCTCAACCGGGCGGATCAAAGGGAAAGACCTGGACATGCCCGCCCTCGGCCACCAGGAAGCTGCCTTCGGCAACCTCGTTCCAGTGGCTGGCATCCTCGTCCAGCGGTTCGGACAGGACCATGACGGACTGCCGCCCCTCCCCCAGGACGACAAGACCATCGCGGCAGCCCTCCACGCGCCCCGCCGTCCAGTAAAGGCTGGGCGACCGGCCATCGCTGGACCAGCGCAGGGCATAAAGCCGGCGGCCGTCGGTACAGGCCGCCGTCATGCGGAACGGCTCCGACACCCCCTCCCGCGCCATCAGGTCCAGGATCTGGGCCACGGTCCGCGCGCAAGCGGCGACGGGGTCCGCCATCAGGCCATTGCCCAGCGCCAGATGGAAGAAGGCCTCACTGTCCGTCGACCCCTCCCGGGAGCGATAGAGATCGCGGCGGATCATGCCCTCCACATCCTGACGCACCGAAGCCCAGCCGCCGATCTGGCCATTATGCATGAACAGCCAGTCTTCATAACGGAAGGGGTGGCAGTTCAGGCGCGAGGTCGCCGTGCCGGTGGAGGCGCGCACATGCGCGAAGAACAAGGGTGAGCGTATCTGTTCGGCCAGCGACCGCAGATTGGCATCCGACCAGGCCGGCATCGTATCGCGGTAAAGACCGGGCCGCGGCAGGTCGCCGTACCAGCCCAGACCAAAGCCATCGCCATTCGTCACAGCCACGCTGCGCTGGGCGGACAGGGACTGCCGGATCAGCGAATTACGCGGCTGGAACAGCAGCGTATCCATGGCGATCGGTATACCGGCATAGGCCAACCAGCGACACATCGTCCTTTATGCCCTCCTACCTTTCTCGGCCCGCGCTTCCATCAGGACGGTGCGGACATCGGGCGGGCAGCCCTGCAAACCCGCTTATGTCCTAGAGTTAATCAGGCCGGCATGGCGGGACAAGGGCAAACCGACGGCATTTTGAACATTGTTCGAAATATCATTCCGCCGCCCGCCTCTGTGACATTGCAAGGAAGCCGCGAAACAATCCCGGTGTCTTGCCGTTAATGGGTCACAGGGTCGCCAAGACGGCCGACCCATCCAACACGACGGAGGCACTCCGATGAGCGGTGAGATCATCAAGGGCAAGCTGAACGAAGCGAAGGGCAGTGTGAAGCAGGCCGTGGGCAAGGCAACCGACAACCGCAAGCTGGAAGCCGAAGGCACGGTCGACAAGGCCAAGGGCAAGGCCCAGCAGGTGGCCGGCCATCTGAAGGAAGCGGCCCGCGAGGTCCGGCACTGACGGGAGCGGTTCCCGGCGCCTCCCCATCAGCACCGGGAACCCGGGCGGCGAAAGCCGCCCACCGCGCCGGGGCCGGACCCGCCCGGCGGTTCTGGAGACACCGGACCGTCCGCCCACCCACCGGCCCCTGGCTGCCACCGGCCCCTTCCACCGCCCTGGTGGAAGGGGCCGGTTCGCATTCGCGTCCATGTGATTGCCGACGGTCACACCGTTGTAGGGTGCAACGGTCGCGGCGTTTACAGTCCCAGGGGTCGGGGTTATGGTGCGCCCGCCTTCGTGAAGGTTTGGCGACACCCTGGGTGGTGCCGCCGTCCACCCTTGATCACCACCACAGACGGGCAGCACGACCATGAAGCTGATCGCCGGGAACAGCAATCAGCCTTTGGCTGAAGCCATTTCGCATTGCCTTGAAGTCCCGCTGACCAAGGCAACGATCCGCCGCTTCGCCGACAACGAGATCTTTGTCGAGATCAATGAGAATGTGCGCGGCGAGGATGCGTTCGTCATCCAGTCGACCTCGTTTCCGGCAAACGACCACCTGATGGAACTGCTGGTGACCATCGACGCGCTGCGGCGCGGGTCTGCCCGCCGAATCACGGCCGTCATCCCCTATTACGGTTATGCCAGGCAGGATCGCAAGACCGGCCCCCGCACGCCGATTTCGGCCAAGCTGGTGGCCAACCTGCTGACCACGGCCGGCGCCAACCGCGTGCTGACCATGGACCTGCATGCCGGCCAGATCCAGGGCTTCTTCGACATTCCGGTCGACAATCTGGTCGCGGGCGGGGAGTTCACCAAGGATATCAAGGAGAGCGTGCGGGTCGACAACCTGATGATCGTCTCCCCCGATGTGGGGGGTGTGGTCCGCGCCCGCGCCATCGCCAAGCGGCTCGACGCCGATCTTGCCATCATCGACAAGCGCCGCGAACGCGCCGGCGTATCGGAGGTGATGAACGTCATCGGTGATGTGACGGGCCGTGACTGCATCCTGATCGACGATATCGTCGACAGCGCCGGCACGCTGTGCAACGCCGCGATGGCGTTGAAGGAGCGGGGTGCCGTGTCGGTCCGCGCCTATGTGACGCACGGCGTGCTGTCGGGTGGGGCCGTGGACCGTGTGGCCAAGTCGCCGCTGGACGAACTGGTCATCACCGACAGCATCGTTGCGACGGAAGCGGTGCGCAATTCCCGCAACATCCGCCAGCGGTCCATCGCCCGCCTGATGGCCGACGCCATCGAGCGCATCAGCAACGAACGCTCCGTGTCCAGCCTGTTCGACTGATCGATTTCAAGGCTCAATGGCCTGTTGCCCGCCAGGCCCCCGCCCATCAGGGCGGGGGCTTTGCTTTTCGGCCTCACCCGCTTCCGGCCGTCGTGCGGCATGAAGCGGTCGCCGGTGGCCCACCGGATACACAAAGCAACCAAAGAGTTACAAAGCCGTTACACCCCGATCCGTTGACGTGCCCCGCCGGCACGACCCACACTGACGCCTTCGTTTCAAGAACAACAATGGAGCGGGGGCTATGGCGCGGTCGCGGACCGGACGCTGGATGGTGGCGGGGCTGGCTTTGGTGCTGGCGGGCTGCACCACGGGCCAGGCGGCAAACCAATCACGGGACAAGGATGGCAAGGAACTGGCGCGGGGCCTGGACCCGTCCGCCAACCGCGACCCGTATCCCAGCCGCTATGTGCCGCAGCCCAGCGGGCTGGTGGCGCTGACGGGGGCCACATTGCTGACGGGTGCCGGAACGCGCGTCGATGGCGGCACCATCATCGTCCGCGACGGCCGGATCGAAGCAGTGGGAACGGGCCTGCCTGTGCCCGCGGGTGCCACCGTCATAGACGCCACAGGGCGCTGGATCACGCCCGGCATCATCGACATGCACTCCCACCTGGGCGTCTATGCCTCGCCCGCCGTGCAGGCCCATTCCGACGGCAACGAGATCACCGACCCCAACACGGCGCAGGTCTGGGCCGAACATTCGGTCTGGCCGCAGGACCCCGGATTCGAGCGCGCCCTGCAAGGCGGTGTCACGGTGCTGCAGATCCTGCCCGGCTCGGCCAACCTGTTCGGCGGACGGTCCGTGACGGTCAAGAACGTGCCCGCCCGGTCGGTGCAGGAGATGAAGTTCCCCGGCGCGCCCTACGGGCTGAAGATGGCCTGCGGGGAGAACCCGAAGCGGGTCTATGGCGGCAAGGGCCGCGCGCCGGGCAGCCGCATGGCCAATGTCGCCGGTTACCGCAAGGCGTGGGTGGAGGCGGCGGAATATCGCCGCAAATGGGACGATTACCATCAATCCAAGGACAAGAAGGGCGACCCGCCCAAGCGCGACCTGCAGCTTGACACGCTGGCCGACGCGCTGCGCGGCGACATCCTGGTCCACAACCATTGCTACCGCGCCGACGAGATGGCCGTGATGCTGGATGTGGCGAAGGAGTTCGACTATGGCGTCTCGGCCTTCCACCATGCCGTCGAAGCCTACAAGATCCCCGACCTTTTGAAGGAGGGGGATGCCTGCATCGCCACCTGGGCGCACTGGTGGGGCTTCAAGATGGAAGCCTATGACGGGGTGCCGGCCAATGCCGCCATCGTCCACCGCGCCGGGGCCTGCGCCATCATCCATTCCGACGACGACACGCTGATCCAGCACCTGACCAAGGAAGCCGCCCAGGCCATGGCGGAAGGCAATTACCTGGGCCTGGACATCAAGGAGGAGGAGGCCATCACCTGGGTCACCGCCAACGCCGCCCGGAGCATCGGCGTGGCGGACAAGGTCGGCACGCTGGAACCCGGCAAGATGGCCGATATCGTGGTGTGGAGCGGCAATCCCTTCTCCATCTACACTTTGGCCGATCTCGTGCTGATCGACGGCGTGGTCCAGTATGACCGCAGCCGCCCGGCCACGGCGCCGCGATCCGATTTCGAACTGGGCCAGACCGGTCCGGACGTGTTCATGCAGCGGGGGGCCGAATGATGCGCGGGTTCAAGCAGTTCCTTTTGGGGACCGCGCTGGTGGCGCTGGCCCTCGGCGCGGCCCGGGCGGAGACCATCGCCATCCAGGGCGTCACCCTTATGACGGGCAATGGCGCGCCACAGGGCAATGCCACGCTGGTCATCCGCGACGGGATCGTCGTGGCGGCCGGCGCCGGGGTCATCGCGCCGGCCGGCGCCACGCTGGTCGATGGTACGGGCAAGGTGGTGACCCCCGGCCTGTTCGTGTCCAGCAGCGATATCGGGGTCGAAGAGGTGAGCGCCGTGCCCACCACCAACGACAGCCGGGCCGACAATCCCCGCATCACCGTGGCTTACGACCCCTCATATTCCGTGAACCCCGCCAGCACGCTGATCCCGCTGGCCCGTGCCGGCGGCGTGACACGCGCCGTCGTCATGCCGGCCGTGGCCTTCGGCGACGGCGCCCATGTCCATGAGGGTGAAACCGCCGGCCATGTGGAAGAGCCGCTGTTCCAGGGCCAGCCGGCCCTGATCCATCTGGGTGCCGCCCCCGACATCATCGTGCGTCCGCGCATCGGCGTGGCCCTGCCGCTGGGCGAAAGCGCCGCCAGGAATGCCGGCGGCAGCCGCAGCCTGACAGTCACCATCCTGAAATCAGCGCTGGAGGATGCCCGGCATTTCGCCGCCAACACGGCCGCCTTCAACCAGGGCGCGACACGCGAATACGGCCTGTCGCGGGAAGATCTGGCCGCCCTGGTCCCCGTCGCGCGGGGCGAGGCGCCGCTGTTCCTGGCGGCTCATCGCGCAGCCGACATCCGCCTGGCCTTGCGTCTGGCGCGGGAGGAGAAACTGCGCATCGTGCTGCTGGGGGCTGAGGAAGGGTGGATCGTGGCACCGGAGATCGCCGCGGCCGGCGTTCCCGTGATCATCAAGCCCACGACGAACCTGCCCGGCCGCTTCGAAACCCAGCGCGCCCGGCTGGACAATGCCGCCCTGCTGGAAAAGGCCGGCGTCACCGTGATCATCACGGGCAGCGCCGATGGCCATTTCGCCAATCAGGTCCGGTTCGAGGCCGGGACCGCCGTGGCGCATGGTCTGCCGCGGGACAAGGCCATCGCCGCCATCACCAGCCGTCCCGCCGCCCTGTTCGGTGCGCCCGACAGCGGCGTCATCGCCATCGGAAAGCCCGCCGATCTGGTCCTCTGGGGCGGTGACCCGCTGGAACCCACGGTGCTGGCCGAACAGGTGTTCATCAACGGCGTGTCGCAATCGCTCCACACCCGCGCCCGCGCGCTGGAGGAACGTTACAAGCCACGGTGATGGTGCAGCGTCTCCCCCGCTGGCCTGGCACGGCCGGCGGGGGATTACCCTTGCGCACCCCCGCATGAGCCTTCCGCAAGGGTCATATGCGGTTAAGAATGATTTTCATATTCATGGTAAGCCCATACAACGAGATGTGAATAATTCGCATGTGCGAGATTTGGGGGAGCCGGAATATGAATATCTTGTCCAGGCAACGGCCAGCCGCGCGGCTGGCATTGCTGTCGCTGCTGCTGGGGGGAAGCAGCCTGCCGGCGCTGGGGGCCGAACCCGATGCGGGCCTGCAGGTTGCGGATGCCGATGGCATCGGGCGGGACCAGATCGTCGTGATCGGGGAACGCGCACGCCGCAGCAGCGGCGGGACCAAGACCGACACGCCCGTGGCCGTCACGCCGCAATCCATCGCCATCGTTACGGCGGAACAGATGATGGAACGCGGCGCCCTCTCCCTTCAGGATGTGCTTCTGTACAGTTCCGGCGTGCGGTCGGACGCCTATGGCCAAGACAGCCGTGTGGACAGCTATCAGGTTCGCGGCACGCGCCCGTTGCAATATCTGGACGGCATGCGCACGGCCTATGATTCCTACAACAACGCCCGCGCCGACACCTACATGCTGGAGCGGGTGGAGGTGGTGAAGGGTCCGGCGTCCGTGCTGTACGGCCAGGGCAGCGTCGGCGGCGTGATCAACCTGACATCCAAGCGCCCCGCCTTCACGGCAGCCGGAGAGGTTCTGCTGTCCTATGGCAGCCATGATCGCAAGCAGGTGCAGGTCGACATGACCGGCCCCCTGGACGAGGCCGGTACCCTGGCGTTCCGTATCACCGGCCTGCTGCGCGATGCCGACACCCAGGTGGATCATGTGGATGACGACCGCTGGTTCATCGCGCCGCAACTCACCTGGCGTCCCACCGACCGGACGGAAGCGACGATCCAGCTCTATCATCAGCGGGACGATACGGGCCTGACAACCCAGTTCTTCCCCTGGTGGGGCACGCTTTACGACAACGCCAATGGCAAGATCGATTTCAGCACCTTCATCGGGGAGCCGGATTTCGATGAATACAAGACGAAGCAAACCAACCTGTCGGCCTTTCTGGCGCAGGAAGTGATGGATGGCCTGGTGTTCCGCCAGAATTTCCGTGCCGCCTGGAGCGAGGTGACCTATCAGACCATCTATTCCAATTCCTTCAGCAACCCGTTGAACCCGTTCCTGTCGGCGGGTCAGGCGGGTTATACGGGGCCGCAGCGCACCGTCGGCCGCTACCTTTCCGGCTCCTATCCCGAGGTGCGCACCCTCTCCTCCGACAGCCAGCTTCAGGGCGATTTCACCACGGGCGCGCTCAGCCATGTGCTGTTGGCCGGCGTGGACTGGCAGGATTATCGCCAGGAGCTGCAGCAGATCACCAGCCGCCTGACCACGCCCATCGACCTGTATGATCCCGTCTATACACCGGGCTTCGCGGCGCCGGCCCGCACGAAGGGCAACAGGACCGAGCAGAAGCAGCTGGGCTTCTACCTGCAGGACCAGATAAAGTGGCAGGGCTGGAACCTGTTGCTGGGCCTGCGCCGTGACAATGCCCGGTCATCGACCCTGACGCCGGCCGGCGTGAAGACGAAGAAGAAGGATACCGCCACCTCCTACCGCGCCGGCCTTCTGTATGAGGCGCCGGGCGGCATCGCCCCCTATGTCAGCTATTCGGAAAGCTTCCTGCCCGTGGCGGGCACCAACCTGGCGGGCGAGGCGTTCGATCCCCAGATCGGCAAGCAGTGGGAAGCCGGCGTGAAATGGCAGCCAACGCCGGAGACCCTTGTGACCACGGCCCTGTTCGACCTGCGCGACACCAACCGCGTGACGACCAGCCCCACCAACCCGCTGGACCGTGTGCAGACGGGGGAGATCAAGGCCCAGGGCTTCGAATTGGAGGCGCAGGCCACGCTGCTCGCGCTCTACACCGTCAGCGCCAGCTACACCTACACCGACGCGAAGACATCCAGGAGCAATGTGGCCACGGAGATCGGCAAGCCTGCCAGTTCCTCCCCACGCCACATGGCCTCCGCCTTCGTCACCCGGGCCTTCCCCCTGGCCAATGGGGCGGAGTTCAAGCTGGGCGGCGGCCTGCGCTATGTCGGCAGCCAGACCGATCAGAACAGTGCCCGCACCATCATCATCAACACACCGGCCAACATGCTGGCCGACCTGATGGCCTCCTATCAGCAGGATGCCTGGCGCCTCAGCCTCAACATCAACAACCTGACGGACGAGAAGTACATCTCTACCTGTCTGGCCCGCGGCGACTGCTTCCTGGGCGCACGCCGTTCCGTGGTGGGCACCCTGGGCTATCGCTTCTGACCGGCAGGCGGGCGGCCACCAGCGGCCGCCCCTTTGCCGCCGCGCGGGCCGGCCATCGGCAGCGCGCAACGGTGCTCAACCTTGACTCCGGGCCGGTTTACGCCTACAAGGCCGCACCATTTTCGACGGCGTACAGCACCCCTGGAGGCTGGCGCCACTACCGGACCCGACGCGGAAAGCCGCGACCGGGTCTTTTTTCGTACTAGGAGAGTACCATGACCCAGATTATCGCGCTCGCCGCCACGGCCCGCGACCGGGCCGGAAAGGGGACCGCCCGGGCCACGCGCCGTGAAGGCCAGATCCCGGCTGTGATCTACGGCAACAAGGAAAAGCCGGTGATGATCGCCGTCGACTATGCCAAGTTCATCCGTGAACTGCATCGTCCGGGCTTCTTCACCCACCTGTTCGACGTGACGGTGGAAGGCAACACGCACCGCGTGCTGCCTCGCGACGTGCAACTGGACCCGGTCTATGACCGTCCGCTGCATATCGACTTCCTGCGCGTCAGCGACAGCACCGAAATCACCCTGAAGGTGCCGGTGGAATTCCTGAATGCCGATACCTGCCCTGGCCTGAAGAAGGGCGGCGTGCTGAACGTCGTGCGCCACGACATCGAGGTGTTCGCCCGCGCCGGCAACATCCCGGAGAAGATCACGGTGGATCTGGCCGGTGCCGAGGTCGGCGCCTCCATCCACATTTCCTCCGTGACGCTGCCGGAAGGCGTGCGCCCCACGATCGAGGATCGCGACTTCACCGTCGCCACGATCGCCGCCCCGACCGTGAAGGGCGAGGGCTGATCCCAGCCCTTTTGCGACAGCGTATCGGGACCTGACACATGCGCCTGCTGGTCGGACTGGGCAATCCTGGCCCGGAATATGAGCGGCACCGGCATAATGTCGGGTTCATGGCCGTGGATGACATCCATGGCCGACACGGCTTCGGCCCCTGGAAGCGGCGCTTCCAGGGGCTGATCGCCGAGGGGGTGGCCGGCGGGGAGAAATGCTTTCTGCTGAAGCCCCAGACCTTCATGAACCTGTCCGGCCAGTCGGTCGGGGAGGCCATGCGCTTCTACAAGCTGACCCCCGCCCAGGTCATCGCCCTGCATGATGAACTGGATGTGGCACCCGGCAAGATTCGGGTGAAACAGGGCGGCGGGCATGGCGGGCATAACGGCCTGCGTTCCATCGACGACCATATCGGCAAGGATTACTGGCGCGTGCGCATCGGTATCGGCCATCCCGGCGACAAGGACCGGGTGCATGGCTGGGTGCTGGGCAACTTCGCCAAGGCCGACGAGAACTGGCTGCCCAAGCTGCTGGACACGCTGTCGGCCGAACTGCCGTTGCTGGTCAAGGGGGAGCCGGAGAAGTACGCCTCCCGCATCGCGGCCCTGACCGCCCCGCCCAAGCCGCCCCGGCCGCCCAAGCCGGACATGCCGGTGCCCGGCGCCTGATTGTCCGTCATGTGAGCGTCACGCCGCCGTGCGGCTGGCCATCTCCTCGTATCGGGCGTAAAGGATCGCTTCCTCCTTGTGCAGACGCGACTGCAACAGCGCGCTCATGCGGCCGAAATCGACGGCGAATTCCAGGCCCGATCCCCCATCGCGATATTTGTCGAAGAAGGCCAGGACCCGGCCGCCCAGTTCCACCATTTCCGCACTGAACTGTTCCGCCATGGCGGCACGAACGGGATCACGCAGCGCCAAGCGGCGATAGTCAGGATAGAACTCCTCATTCTCCCGCCGGATATGGTCGATGAACAGGTCCCGCGCCGCCAGCAACGTGCGCTGGCCGTCCGGCGTGCCAATGCCCTGACGCCGCACATCCTCCAGTACCCGCTTCAGTTCCGCGTGGTCGTCCTTCAGTCGGGGAACGATCCGGCCCATACTGGCCTCCTTTAAAGATGTATTTTCTATGTAAGTTTATGTGCCGCCGGCCGTGTCGGCGATGTGGCGGGGTGTCGCGGGCAAGCCGCGGGCGCCCTTGCCAGGTGCGGACCGGACGGGCAGATTGTCTACCGGTTACCAACAGCATCGGAAGAGAACGGGCATGGCGGTGTCGCGGCGGGACTGGTTGCGCGGATCAATGATGGCGGCCGGGCTGGCAACAACAACCGGACTGGATCGCACGGCCGGCGCAGGCACGACGGAAAGGGTCGAGATCTGGCCCGGCGGCACTGGTCCGGGCTCCGAAGGTGCTCCGCTGGAACAGCGGATGGTGGCGCGCAGCCACGATCCGGCACGGCCCGACCGCTACATGGAGGGCATCACACGCCCCTTTCTCACCATTTACCGCCCGGCCCGGCCCGATGGCCGCGCCCTGCTGATCATTCCGGGTGGCGGCTATCAGCGGGTCGTGGTCGACAAGGAAGGGGGCGAGGTGGGCCCCTTGCTGGCCGCACGGGGATTCACCTGCTTCGTCCTGACCTACCGTCTGCCGGGGGAGGTGCCGCAACACGGACCCGCCGTTGCCCTGCAGGATGCCCAGCGCGCCATGCGCGTGATCCGCAGCCAGGCCGGGATATTCGGCATCGACGGCGGGGCGCCGGGCGTCATGGGCTTTTCCGCCGGCGGGCATGTGGCCGCCATGCTGGGCACGCGGCATGCCGACACAACCTATGCCGCCGTGGATCAGGCCGACCGGCTGCCGGCGCGACCGGCCCGGCTGGCGCTGATCTATCCCGTCATCGGGATGGGGACATCCATGGCGCATCGCGGCTCCCGCGACCGCCTGCTGGGCCCCAGCCCGACGGCGGCCATGGTGGAACGCTGGTCTGCCGATCATCAGGTGACCACCGACACGCCCCCCGTCTTTCTGCTCCACGCCACGGATGACCAGGCGGTGCTTCCAGAGAACAGCCTGGCCTTCCACGCGGCCTGCCGCCGGGCCGGCGTGCCGGCGGAGCTGCACCTCTATCCGAAGGGTGGGCACGGGTTCGGGCATGGTGATCGCATCGCCGCAGACAATCCGCTGCGGCGCTGGCCGGACCTGTTCCTGGAATGGCAGGCCCCGGCGGGTTGATCCGGACCGGCACGGCGTGGAACCCGCATGGCTTGGCCGCTGCGCGGGATCGGGCGTATAGCTTGGGACATCAAAGGCAATCCAACGACATCCCCAAGGGAGTATCCCGCCGCATGAAATATCTGCTTCTCGCAACGGCTGCGCTCTGGTCGACCGTCGCCTTCGCCGCCGAACCGCACTTCGACATGGGCCGCTTTTCCGGCGATGTGCGCACCCTGTCCAGCGACGCCTTCGAAGGGCGGGCACCGGCCACGGCCGGCGAGGCCCGGACCCTCGAATTCCTCATCGACCGCATGGCGGCGGCCGGGCTGGAACCGGGCGGCACACCGGGTCCGGACGGGAAACGCAGCTGGACCCAGGACGTCCCGCTGCTGATGGCCGACATCGCAGGCCGTCCGTCCGTCGCCCTGACCGCGGGCGGGCACACCCTCACCCTGAACCAGGGACAGGAGGTGGCCGTGCGGGCCGCGCTGACCGGAGAC
This sequence comes from Niveispirillum fermenti, assembly GCF_052474395.1. Taxonomy (NCBI): domain Bacteria; kingdom Pseudomonadati; phylum Pseudomonadota; class Alphaproteobacteria; order Rhodospirillales; family Azospirillaceae; genus Niveispirillum; species Niveispirillum fermenti. The sequence goes on from NZ_CP156679.1 coordinate 1,189,702, forward strand.
AAGCGCGTATCGCTGACCGACGCGCCACTGGTCTTCGTGGGCTATGGCGTGAAGGCACCGGAACGGAACTGGGACGATTTCAAAGGCATGGACCTGAAGGGCAAGATCCTGGTCGTGCTGGTGAACGATCCCGATTTCGAAGGGGGCGACGGCGATTTCGGCGGCAAGGCCATGACCTATTACGGCCGCTGGACCTACAAGTACGAGGAAGCCGCCCGCCAGGGCGCCGCCGGTGTCCTGATTGTGCATGAGACGGCCCCGGCCTCCTATGGCTGGGCCACGGTGGCCAGTTCCAACACCAACACCATGTTCGACATCGTCCGGCAGGAACCACGCGCCGCCCACACGCCCATGGAAGCGTGGATACAGCGCGATGTGGCCGTCAACCTGTTCAAGGCCGCCGGCCTGGATTTCGAGAAGGCCCGCGTCGCGGCCCGCAAGGCCGATTTCCAGCCCATCCCGCTGAAGGCCACCCTGTCCGCCGACTATGAGGTGACGGCCCGGGTGATCACATCGAAGAACGTACTGGGCCGTCTGCCGGGAACCGAGCGGCCGGATGAGACCGTGATCTATTCCGGCCATTGGGACCATATCGGCATGGGCGAGCCCGATGCACGGGGCGACCGTATCTTCAACGGCGCCATGGACAATGCGACCGGCATCGCCGCCATGCTGGAACTGGCCCGCGCCTTCAAGGCCGCCCCGCCCACCCCACGGTCCATCGTGTTCCTGGCCGTTACCGCGGAGGAGAAGGGCCTGCTCGGTTCCTCCTACTATGCCGACAATCCTGTCTGGCCGCTGGCCCGGACGGTTGGTGTCATCAACATGGATTCCATCGTCGGGCCGGGCCCCGCCCGCGATTTCACCATTTCCGGTCAGGCCAGGCTGGACCTGCTCGACCTGCTGATCGCGGAAGGCAGGAAGCGGGACCGCACCTATACGCCCGACCCGAAGGTGGAGGCCGGCGGCTTCTTCCGGTCCGACCATTTCCCCTTCGCCAAGCGCGGCGTACCGGCCCTGTCCTTCGGACCGGGGATCGACCTGCTGGAAGGCGGCGTGGATGCCGGGCGGCAATGGCGTGACGCCTATACGCGCGACAAGTACCATCAGCAATCCGACGAATGGTCGGCTGACTGGAACCTGGATGGCACGAAGCGCGACCTTGGCCTGCTATACGCCGTGGGGCGCGGGCTGGCGGACGGCACGGCCTGGCCGAACTGGAGCGGCGACAGCGAGTTCCGCGCCGCGCGCGATGCCAGCGCCGCCGAACGCCGGTGATGCCCATTCCTTCGCGCCGGACACCCCGTCCGGCGCGGGTTCATACGTATCTGCATTGATCAGAACCTATGGTCCTGATCAATGCCTCCTTCATGCGCCGGGCGCCGCCATCCGGCGGCTGGGCTTGTGCGCGCATGGGCGCGCCAACCAAGGTGCGATGAGTTCAACTCACCGCAACTTTGTATCAGCCGGCCTGATCGGCCGGCACCACGAAGCTGTCCATCACCTTCTTGATGCCCGCCACGTCGAAGCTGATCTCCAGCTTGTCATTCTCCACAGCCTTGACCGTGCCGTACCCGAATTTCTGGTGGAAGACGCGGTCGCCCGGATTGAAGGCGCGGTCGGGCCGGCGGCGGGCTGTCACATCCACGGCCGTGCCCTCGATCAGCCGGCCGCCGCGCGCCGGGGCCTGGGCTGCTTTCTGGCCCATGCGATTGAACCGGTCGCCGAAGCCCCCGGCATTCTTCCAGCCACCACCGAATCCGCCCCCATAGGCGCTTTCGCGCATCGCACCGCCGAATCCGGCACCGCCGATGCCGGGATTATTCTCCGTCTCGATATGCTCCGCCGGCAATTCATCGACGAAGCGTGACGGAATGGCCGTGGCCCATGTGCCATGGATGCGACGGTTGGCGGCATGGCTGATATGGACGCGGCGGCGGCCGCGCGTGATGCCGACATAGGCCAGCCGCCGTTCCTCCTCCAGGCCCGCAATGCCGTTTTCGTCCAGGGTCCGCTGGCTGGGAAAGACGCCCTCCTCCCATCCCGGCAGGAACACCACGTCGAATTCCAGCCCCTTGGCGCCGTGCAGGGTCATCAGCGATACCTGTTCGTCGCCGGACCCCTGGGCATTTTCCATCACCAGCGAGACATGTTCCAGGAACCCGGTCAGGTTCTCGAACTCGCCCATGGCGTTGATCAATTCCTTCAGATTATCCAGCCGGCCGGGCGCCTCGGGGCTCTTGTCCTCCTGCCACATGCGGGTATAGCCGCTTTCGTCCAGCACGGTCCGGGCCAGTTCCCCTTGGGGCACCCGGTCGATCAACGACTGCCAGCGGAAGAAATCCTGCAACAGCGCCGACAGTGTGCTGCGCATCTTGGGCTTCAGCTCATCGGTCTGCGACAATTTCCATGCCGCCTCCATCAGCGGCACGCCCATGGCGCGGGCTGCGATGTAAAGCTGCTGGATCGTGGCGGCCCCGATGCCGCGCTTGGGCACGTTGATGATACGCTCGAACGCCAGATCGTCCTCCGGACTGGCCAGCACGCGCAGATAGGCCAGCGCATCACGGATTTCCTGGCGTTCATAGAAACGCGGCCCCCCGATGACACGGTAGGGCAGACCCAGTGTGATGAACCGCTCCTCGAATTCGCGCGTCTGGAAGCCGGCGCGGACCAGCACGGCCACCTGGCCCAGACTGACACCCTTGCGCTGCTGCGCCTCGATCTCCTCACCGACCCAGCGGGCCTCCTCCTCCGCATCCCAAAGGCCGCGGACGCGGACCTTCTCCCCGCCATCGGTCTCCGTCCAGAGCTGCTTGCCCAGCCGGCCTTGATTATTGGCGATAATGCCGTGCGCTGCCCCCAGGATATGGGCGGTGGAGCGGTAATTCTGTTCCAGGCGGATGACCTGGGCGCCGGGAAAATCATGCTCGAACCGCAGGATGTTCCCCACCTCCGCCCCGCGCCAGCCATAAATCGACTGATCATCATCACCCACGCAGCAGATGTTCCGGTGCGACTGCGCCAGCAGCCGCAGCCAGAGATACTGGGCCACGTTGGTGTCCTGATACTCGTCCACCAGGATATATCTGAAGCGGTTCTGGTACTCGATCAGTACGTCAGCATGCTGCTGGAACAGCGTGATGTTATGCAGCAGCAGGTCACCGAAATCGCAGCAATTCAGGCTTAGCAGCCGGTCCTGATATTGCCTGTAGATGGAGAGAATGCGGCCATTGGCAGCATCGCCGGCATCTTCCGGCTTCAACTTGTCCGGGGTCAGTGCCCGGTCCTTCCAGCGTTCGATGATGGACAGCAGCAGGCGTGCCGGCCATTTCTTGGCATCGATATTTTCCGCCTCCATCAATTGCTTGATCAGGCGGATCTGGTCATCGGTGTCCAGAATGGTGAAACTGGGCTTCAGGCCGACCCGTTCGGCATGCCGGCGCAGGATACGGGCGGCCAGCGAATGGAAGGTGCCCATCCACCAGCCTTCCGACTGCCCGCCCAGCAAATTATCCACGCGGTCCCGCATCTCCCTTGCGGCCTTGTTGGTGAAGGTCACCGTCAGGACGTTCCATGGACTGACCCGGCGGGACAGCAGCAGATGCGCCAGCCGGGTGGTCAGCACGCGCGTCTTACCGGTGCCCGCACCGGCCAGGACCAGCACAGGGCCGTCCAGCGCCTCCACCGCCTGCTGCTGGACGGGATTCAAACCCTCCAGATAGGGGCGGTGCGCGGTCGCGGGCGGGCGCGTCGGATACGGTTCGTCGATCAGATCGTCAATCATGATAGGGAGAACATATACAGAATTGTCACGCATGACAAAGGGATCACGCCGATCGGTACGCGCGTGCAAGTCTATATTATTTCTCCCGTTTCCGGCTGAGCCCGTCAGACGCGACGGCGGCAGCCTGCGCCGCACGCCACGATCTGCATCCATCCGGCATCCGGGCGGATGGGCCGGTGTCGCGAGCACCGTCCCACCTTCTCCCGGCGATCAGTCACCTCTTCCCGCCTGACCAGGAAGACGTGACTGGATCACACCAGCTTCACCAGCGCATGGCGCTTCTTGCCGGCCGACAGCTTGATGAGGCCGTCATCGCCGACATGAGACGCGAACAGCTTGTATGCCTCGTCCGACACGGCGCCGTCATTGACCTTCACGCCATTGCCCTTGATCAGGCGGCGCGCCTCGCCCTTGCTGGCCGACAGGCCGGCCTGGACCATCAGGTCGGCCAGATAGGCACCGTCGGCCAGGGCGGCCGCGCCCATCTCGATGGTGGGCAGCCCTTCGGCGGCGGCCCCTTCCTCGAACGTCCGGCGGGCGGTCTCCGCAGCCTGTTCGGCGGCATCGCGCCCGCGCACCAGGGCCGTCACCTCGGTGGCCAGGATCTTCTTGGCCTCGTTGATCTCTGCCCCTGCCAGGGCGCCCAGGCGCGCGATCTCGTCCAGCGGCAGTTCGGTGAACAGCTTCAGGAAGCGGACAACGTCCGCATCCTCCGTATTGCGCCAGTACTGCCAGAAATCCAGGTTCGACAGCCGGTCCTCGTTCAGCCAGACCGCACCGGCCGCCGTCTTGCCCATCTTGGCACCCGACGCCGTGGTCAGCAGCGGGCAGGTGAAGCCGAACAGGTCCACCTGCGCGATGCGGCGGCCCAGTTCCACGCCATTGACAATGTTGCCCCACTGATCACTGCCGCCCGTCTGGAGCAAGCAGCCGTAGCGGCGGCTCAGTTCCACGAAATCATAGGCCTGCAGGATCATGTAGTTGAATTCAAGGAAGGTCAGCGGCTGTTCACGATCAAGGCGCAGCTTGACCGAGTCGAAAGTCAGCATGCGGTTGATGGTGAAATGCCGGCCGACATCGCGCAGGAAGGGGATGTATTCCAGCTTGTCCAGCCAGTCGGCGTTGTTGACCAGCCGCGCCGTGCCGGGGGCGCCGTCACCAAAGGTGAACAGGCGATCGAACACGGTGCGGATCTTGGCGATATTGGCATTGATATCGTCATCGGAAAGCAGCCGGCGCGTCTCGTCCCGGCCCGACGGGTCGCCCACCTTGGTGGTGCCGCCCCCCATCAGCAGGATGGGATTGTTGCCGGTCCTGCCCAGCCAGCGCTGGATCATGGTCGGCAGCAGGTGGCCGACATGCAGGCTGTCGGCCGTCGCGTCATAGCCGTTATAGGCGGTGACGGGGCCTGCCAGCAGTTTCTTGTCCAGTGCCTCAAGGTCGGTGGCCTGATGATAATAGCCACGCTCCACCATCACGCGCAGGAATTCGGACTTGATGCTCGCGGGGACGGTGGTGGTCGTGCTCATCTTCCATAGCCTTGAAGTTCGGGAATGGCCCAATCGGCCCTGGGCGTGGTAGCACATCCCGACGCCTAGAACATGGTGCGTGATGGCATTGCAGCGTTTCCTGACCATCGGACTGATGAGCGGCACATCGATGGATGGCATCGATGCCGCGCTGATCCGCACCGATGGCCACGGCCAGGTCGAACCGGTGGGTTTCACCTTCACCCCCTATCAGCCCGCATTCCGGGCCCGCCTGCGCGCCGTGCTGGGTGGCGGGGGCGATGTGGGGGCCGTGGAACAGGAAGTGACCGACCTGCATGGCGACGCCGTCATGGCCCTGCTGCGCGCGCATGATCTGACGCCGCGTTCGATCGACCTGATCGGGTTCCATGGGCACACCATCCTGCATGCCCCGGACCGGCGGCATACCTGGCAAATCGGCGATGGCGCCCGGCTGGCGGCCGCCACCGGCATCGATGTGGTGCATGATTTCCGCACCGCCGATGTGAAGGAAGGCGGCCAGGGCGCGCCGCTGGTTCCGCTGTACCACCAGGCTCTGGCCGGCAACCTGGAACGGCCCCTGGCCATCTTGAATATCGGCGGGGTGGCCAACGTCACCTGGCTGGGGGAAGGCCCGCTGGATGTCGTGGCCTTCGATACGGGTCCCGGCAATGCCCTGATCGATGATCTTGTCCTGTCGCGCACGGGCGCCGCCTATGATGAAGGGGGGCGGATCGCGGCAGGCGGCACGGTTGATCACGACCTGCTGGCCCGGCTGCTGGATCACCCCTATTTCAACGCCCCGCCGCCCAAATCGCTGGATCGCGACGCCTGGGTACGGCTGGCGCTGACCAACCAGGCGACACCGGATGCCGCCGCCACGCTCACGGCCTTCACCGTGGAAAGCATCGCGCGGGCACTGGACCACCTGCCCGCACCACCCCGGCGCTGGCTGGTCTGCGGTGGAGGGCGGCATAATGCAGTGCTGATGGCCGGCCTCGCCGCCCGCCTGGGCGTACCCGTGGCGCCCGTCGACGGGCTGGGCTGGAACGGCGACGCGCTGGAGGCGGAGGCCTTCGCCTATCTGGCGGTGCGCTCGCGCCTGGGCCTGCCGCTGTCGCTGCCCGGAACGACGGGCGTGCCAGCCCCGCTGACGGGCGGGCGCTTCCATCCGGGCCGGTGATTTGTTTCGGCTTTGTATCAGCCGCTGACCGGCACCCGCGACGATGGTACGCAGATACCAAGGACCGGTGGCTTAGGACGGCCCCGGCGCAAACGGACAGTGGGACAGCGGTACATGAAACTGCGGAGCTTTCTGATGACGGCAGCGGCCCTGATCGCCCTGACGGCGACCCCGGTATCGGCCAATGGCACCAGCCCGGGCGGCAGCCATCCCTTCGCCGATGAACAGGCCCGGCTGGACCCGTTCGCCTGGCTGGAAGCGGTGGAGGGCGAAAAGGCCCTGGACTGGAGCCGGCAGCATAATGACCGGACCTTTGCCCGCCTGAAGAACGACCCGCGGTTCGAGCCCGTGCGGGCCGAGGCGGAAAAGGTGCTGACGGCGCGGGACCGCATCGCCTATGGCCGGCTGGAAGGTGGCAAGGTCGATAATTTCTGGCAGGACCAGACGCAGGTCCGCGGTATCTGGCGGCGGACCACGCTGGACAGCTATCGCGCCGCCGAGCCGGATTGGGACGTGGTGCTGGATATCGACAAATTGTCGAAGGACGAGGGCAGGAACTGGGTCTACAAGGGCCATAACTGCTTCGGGGCCGATGCCAACCGCTGCCTTGTCCACCTGTCCGACGGCGGCAAGGACGCCGTCGTCGTGCGCGAGTTCGATGTCGCCACGAAAAGCTTCGTCCAGGGTGGGTTCCAGCTTCCCGAATCCAAGCAGACCATCGACTGGCTGGACCAGAACACGTTGCTGGTCGCCACCGATTTCGGCCCCGGCAGCATGACGGACAGCGGCTATGCCCGGCAGGTGCGCCTGTGGAAGCGCGGCACCGACCTGGCCACGGCTCCCATCCTGCTGGAAGTGGGGCAGAAGGATGTCTGGGCCCGCCCCTATGCCGTGCACCGTCCGGAGGGCAGCACGATCCTTCTGCAGCGCGGCCCCGATTTCTTCACCGAGGAATGGCACGTGCTGGGCACCGACGGCAAGCTGGCCAAGTTGGCCCTGCCGCTGGGCGTGGACCTGAAGGGCGTCATGGATGGCGACCTGATCGTCGCCCTGCGTGCCGACTGGTCGGTGGCCGGTCAGGACCTGAAGAAGGGCGATCTGGTGGCCGTGCCGCTGTCCCAGGCCGCGGCCGGCACGATCACGCGCGTCGATCTGATCCATTCGCCGGGCGAAACGGCGGCCATCCAGGGTGTCGGCATCGCCAGGGATGCCATCTATCTGGACCTGCTGGACAATGTCACCGGCAAGCTGCTGGAAACCCGCAAGGGGGCCGGCGGCTGGACGGGCAAGGAGATCGGCCTGCCGGCCAATGGCAGCCTGTCCATCGTGTCCACCGACGGGCACAGCACCGATGTGCTGGTCAACTACACCAACTTCCTGCAGCCCGACACGCTGTATCTGCTGCCGGGCGGCGGCACGCCGGAAGCCATCAAGTCCCTGCCCGCCCGGTTTGACGCCAGCCCGTTCACGGCGGAGCAACGCTTCGCCACATCCAAGGACGGGACACGGGTGCCCTATTTCATCGTCCATCGCAAGGACATGAAGGCAGACGGGGAAAACCCGACCCTGCTCTATGGCTATGGCGGGTTCGAGATTTCGATGACGCCCGCCTATATGTCGGCCATGGGCAAGGGCTGGCTGGAACAGGGCGGCACCTATGTCGTGGCCAATATCCGGGGCGGCGGTGAATTCGGCCCCCGCTGGCATCAGGCCGCCCTGAAGGAGAACCGCCAGCGCGCCTATGATGATTTCCAGGCCGTGGCAGAGGATCTGATCCGCACCCGTGTCACCAAGCCCGCCCGCCTGGGCATCCAGGGCGGGTCGAATGGCGGGCTGCTGACGGGCGTCACCATGACCCAGCGGCCGGACCTGTTCGGCGCCGTGATCGTGGCCGTGCCGCTGCTGGACATGCTGCGTTACCACACGCTGCTGGCCGGCGCGTCGTGGATGGGCGAATATGGCGACCCTGAAATCCCGGCCGAACGGTCATGGATCGCACGTTACAGCCCGTATCAGAACCTGCGCGCCAATGCCCGATACCCGGAGGCCTTCGTCTACACCTCCACCAAGGATGACCGTGTGCATCCGGGCCATGCCCGCAAGTTCGTGGCCCGGATGGAGGAGCAGGGGCACAAGGTCATCTATTACGAGAATATCGAGGGCGGCCATTCCGCCGCCGCCAACCTGAAGCAGCGGGCCGAGGTGACAGCCCTGCAGATCGTCTACCTGACGCAAAAGCTGATCGACGGGAAATAAGCGGTGGCGGGGTGGGTTTCCCCCACCCCGCCATCGCCATTCCATCATGGAGGCACCCGATGGCCACCCTCGCCTGCCTGCTGCGCGGCATCAATGTCGGCGGCAACAAGATCGTGAAGATGGCCTTGTGGAAGCAGCTTTACGAGGAGATGGGCTTCACCCGCGTGCGCACCCTGCTGCAAAGCGGCAACCTCCTGTTCGACGGCGCGGATGTGGCGGAAGATCGCGGCGATCTGGCCCGGCGGCTGGAGGGGGCTTTCAAGGATCGGTTCGGCTTCCACGCCGACCATGTCCTGCGGGACGGGGGGCAGCTTGCCGCCGCCATCCGGGACAATCCTTTTCCCGATGCGGCGGCCGGCAGCCCCAGCCACCTGCTGGTCTTCTTCCTGGCCGCCGCCCCCACGGCGGAAGGGGCCGCACGGCTGGCCGCCCTGGAAACCGGGCCCGACCGGCTGCACCTGTCCGGCGACCGGCTCTATGTGCATTTCCTGAACGGGGCCGGCCGAGCCGCGCTGGACCCCGTCAAGGTCCTGCGGGCGATGGGCGTGTCGGGCACGTCGCGCAACTGGACAACCCTGGGCCGGCTCGCCGGCCTGGCGGCCGCGTGATCAATCGGCAAAGGCGGCCTTGTGCTGTTCGCGCAAGGCCGCCTTCTGCACCTTGCCCATCTGGTTGCGCGGCAATTCATCCACGAACCAGATGCGCTTTGGAACCTTGAAATTGGCCAGTTCACCCTTCACATGGCCGATGATGGCGGCTTCTGTCACGTCGTCACGGCCCGGCTTCCTCTGGATCACGGCGGCCACGGCCTCCCCGAAATCGGGATGGGGCAGACCGATGACCGCACTTTCAACGACGCCATCAATGGCATCCAGCACGGTCTCCACCTCCTTGGGATAGACGTTGAACCCGCCACAGATCACAAGATCCTTGGCCCGGCCCACGATGTGGACATAGCCGCGCGCATCCACCCTGCCCACATCGCCGGTGATGAAGAACCCGTCGGCGCGCATGTCTTCCGCCGTCTTCTCCGGCTTGCGCCAATAGCCCTTGAACAGGTTGGGGCCCCTGATCTCGATCTGCCCGATCCCGTCGGTCGCCACGGGGGCGCCCGTGTCGTCGGTGATGCGCAGGTCAACACCCGGCAGGGGAAAGCCCACGGTGCCTGGCACGCGCTCTCCATCCAGCGGGTTGGACGTGATCATGCCGGCTTCCGTCATGCCGTACCGTTCCAGGATGGCGTGTCCCGTCCGTTCGGAGAATTCCCGGTGCGTATCGGCCAGCAATGGGGCCGAGCCGCTGATGAACAGGCGCATATGGGCGGCAAGGTCATGTGTGAAGCCGGCATGCGTCAGCAGCCGTGTATAGAAGGTGGGCACCCCCATCAGCACGCTGGCGCGCGGCAGCAGTTCCACCACCCTGTCGGCATCGAATTTCGACAGGAACAGCATGGACCCGCCATTCAGCAGGGTCGTATTCGTGGCCACGAACAGCCCATGCACATGGAAGATGGGCAAGGCATGCAACAACACGTCACCCGGCACGAAACCCCACAATGCATGCAGGGTCAGGGCATTGGACGCCAGATTCCCATGGCTGGTCATAGCACCTTTGGACCGGCCGGTCGTTCCGGAAGTGTAAAGAATGGCGGCAAGATCGTCTTCCGCCATCATTACGGTATCGAAATCATCCGGCAGGTCGATGGCCATGTCGGGCAGCGTGCCGTCGGCGGCCACGCCGAGTGTCACCACCTGCGGCACACCGCATTGCGATGCCAGATCGGCCAGGGCGACCCGATCCTCCGGCCGGCAGACAAACAGGGCGGGTGCCGCATCCTCCAGGAAATAGCGGATCTCGCCCTTCTGATAGGCGGTGTTCAGCGGCAGGTAGACCGCACCCAGCCGCAGGGTGGCTAGGTAGAGGAAAAGGTTTTCCGGGCTTTTCTCCACCTGCACGGCCACCCGGTCGCCCCGCCCGACGCCCAGGCCGGCCATGGCATGGGCGAAGCGGGCGGAGATGGAGGCGACGTCGGCATAGCTGTACCAGACGCCGGCCCGCGGACCATCCTCCACCGTCAGGAACCGGGACTGGGGATCGGCGGGAAAGCGGCTTTCGAACAGATGGTAGAGATTGCCGCTTTTCACGCCGGTCATGTCATTTCCCCTGAAGCATCTTGACGATGGCGGAGAAGTCCAGACCCCCGTTCCCCGCCGCGGAGAATAGCTGATACAGCGCTGCGGCCTGCGCGCCAAGGGGGGTGGAAGCGCCGCTGCTGCCCGCGGCCTGCTGGGCCAGCTTCAGATCCTTCAGCATCATGTCCACGGCGAAGCCCGGCGCATAGTCCCGGTTGGCGGGAGAGGTGGGCACAGGCCCCGGCACCGGGCAATAGCTGGTCAGCGACCAGCACTGACCCGACGAGGTGCTGGCAATGTCGAACAGCTTCTGCCGTTCCAGCCCCAGCTTGTCGGCCAGGGCGAACGCCTCCGACACAGCGATCATGGAAATGCCCAGCACCATGTTGTTGCAGATCTTGGCGGCCTGGCCCGTGCCCGGCCCGCCGGCATGCACGATATTCTTGCCCATCAGCGACAGGAAGGGCCTGGCCTTGTCGAAGGCGGCATCCGTCCCGCCGACCATGAAGGTCAGGGTGCCGGCCGCCGCCCCGCCCGTGCCACCGGACACGGGCGCATCGACCATGAAATGGCCGGCCTTCTCCGCCTGTGCCGCCACGGCGCGGGCGCTGTCCACATCGATGGTGGAACTGTCGATGAACAGAGTGCCGGGGCGGGCCCGCTCGATCACGCCGCCCGGATTGCCGTAAACGGCCCGCACATGCGGGCCGGCCGGCAGCATGGAAACGACCACATCGGCCACAGCCGCAGCATCGCCGGCGGACCTGCCCGTATCGATCCCTGCCTCGGCGGCGGCGGCGATGTTGGCCGGCGCCAGATCGACGCCCAGCACCGCATGGCCGCCCTTCAGCAGGTTGCGGGCCATGGGCAGACCCATATTGCCCAAGCCGATGAACAGGATGGTGGCCATGGTCGTTTCCTCCTTGGTTGGTTGCGCCCGCCGGTCACGACCAGGCTGCCGGCTTCACATCAGAATTCCAGGTCCCCGCCCGGTGGCACCGCGAAATAGGCGGCGACATCGGCCGGCTTCACATCGACCAGCCTGGCCGGGTTCCATTTCGGGTTCTTGTCCTTGTCGACCAGCAGGGCGCGGATGCCTTCATAGAAATCGTGGCCGTCCATGACGGCCTGCGTCATGCGATATTCCAGGCGCATGCAATCGTCGAAATCCAGTTCGGCCCCCCGGCGCAACTGCTCGAACGTCACCTTCAGGCTGGTGGGCGACATGGACAGGATGGTCTGCGCCACCTGATCGGCCCAGCCGCTGCCCTGCGACAGCAGGGCGGCCAGAATGCCCTCCATGTCAGGCGCGTCGAAACAGTCATCGATCATGGCCCGATGGCCGGCCAGCGCCGGTTCGCCCATCGGCACGGCGTGGGAGGCCAGAACCTGTTCCACATCGTCGGCATTGGCCAGCGCCGCCTCAATCTCGTCCAGCGATGCGCTGGCGGCGCTGTGGGTCGCGATACCGGTATAAAGCAGATCGGCCGCCGTGACCCGTGCCCCCGTCAGCCCCAGATAGAGGCCCAGACGGCCCGGCAGGCGGGGCAGGAACCAGGTGCCACCGACATCCGGAAACAGACCGATACCCGTTTCCGGCATGGCCAGCAGGGTCTTTTCCGTCACCACGCGATGGCTGCCATGGACCGACAGACCCACGCCGCCACCCATTGTGATGCCATCCATCAGCGCGATATAGGGCTTGGGAAAGCGCTTGATCTTGCGGTTCAGCCGGTATTCGCCACCGAAGAACGCGCGGGTCAGCGATCCGTCGCCCTGTCCCTGCTGGCGGGCACGGCCGGCATCCCACACGGCGCGCACATCACCGCCGGCACAGAAGGCACGGTCGCCGGCACCGCGGATCACCACGGCCTTGATGGCCGGATCGGCGGCCCAGGCGTCCAGTGCCGGGGAAATGACATCCACCATGCCCAGCGTCAGCGCGTTCAGCGCCTTGGGCCGGTTCAACAGGATGTGACCGATGGCACCGCGCACGGTGCAAAGCACTTCCTCGCTCAAAACCCATCCTCCCTTTCAATCGCAATGGCCGAGGCTTTCCGGGAGCCATTCTATAGCGCCATTGCGACCAGCGCTGCGATCAAAGCAGTAGCATTGCGGGGTTGCGCACATCCATGCGAAGTTCGCCGCCGCCGATGTGCGCAATTTCCCATGCATCCGGTCCTGCCCGCCTCTGGACGCAAAACGGCCCCTCCCCGGATGGGGAAGGGCCGCAGCGAAAACAACTGAGGAGAACCGGGGAGCGGGTCAGAGAGCGACCTTGTGCCGCCAGGAATAGGGATCATCCGTTTCCCCGCGTTGGATGGCGGTGAGCCGCGTCCTGAGGCTTCTTGTGACCTCGCCGTCGGTGCCGCCGCCGATGGTGAAGCTGCCATCCTTGTAGCGGACGGTGCCGATGGCGGAGACGACAGCGGCGGTGCCGCAGGCAAAGACCTCGCGCAGGCGGCCGCTGGCCGCGTCCTGGCGCCACTGGTCGAAGGAATAGAGGCTTTCCTGCACGCTCATCCCCTGACCACGGGCCAGCCTGATAATGCTGTCGCGGGTGATGCCGGGCAGGATGGTCCCGGTGAGCGGCGGGGTCAGCAGCGTGCCATCGTCGAAGACGAAGAACACGTTCATGCCGCCCAGTTCCTCCACCCACTTCTTCTCCGCCGCGTCCAGGAACACCACCTGGTCGCAGCCCTGGCGGATGGCCTCGGCCTGGGCGATCAGGCTGGCCGCGTAATTGCCACCGCACTTGGCAGCCCCCGTGCCCCCGGCCGCCGCGCGGGTATAGTCCGTCGAGGCCCAGACCGACACCGGCTTGGCCCCGCCCTTGAAATAGGCGCCGACCGGGCAGGCCACGACGCAGAAAATGTAGCTGGCCGCCGGGCGCACACCCAGAAAGCTCTCATTGGCGAACATGAAGGGCCGCAGATAGAGGCTGCCCCCCTCCTCCTTCGGGATCCAGTCGGCATCGGTCCGCACCAGCGTTTCCACCGCCTCCAGGAAAAGCTGCTCGGGCAGGTCCGGCATCGCCATGCGCGCCGCAGAGCGTTGAAAACGCCGCGCATTCTCCAGCGGGCGGAAAAGCACCACCTCCCCATCCGCTGTCCGATACGCCTTCATCCCCTCGAATATCTCCTGCGCGTAATGCAGGACGGACGCCGCAGGGTCCAGCGTGAACGGACCCCGCGCCCGCAACTGGCCATCGTGCCAGCCCTTCTCCGCAGACCATTCGATCGTGACCATATGGTCGGAGAAGACCTTCCCGAAACCCGGATCGGCGATCAACCCCGCACGGACATCGGCCGGCGTCGGGGAAGCATGGGGAACGTGGCGGATGTCGATAGTGGCACTCATTTGCCCGGATTCTCCAGAATGCGAATGGAGGAACAGCCCGGAGGATGGACCGGCACGGCCCCGTGGGTCCACCCTCTTTGCGCCATTGCCCGCTATGCGTGTCCCACCACCGGGCCATCGGCCGGCACCGGGCAGGTGCGGCCGGCGGCCTTGTGCGGGGTTTGCCCTCTTTAAGCCGAAACGGACCACCGCGTCATCATTATTACGATTGTGCGCTGCGGCGGGTTCCCGGCCCGCACCGCACAAAAGACGGGCGGTGACGCCCTGAACATTGCGTGGATACGCACATGCGTGCAAATTCAAACCTGTTTCGATGTGCGCATTTTCCCATGGATGTGGAATGGCCAGCCGGTTTGACTGGGATGATTTGCAATCCTTCCTGGCTGTGGCGCGGTCGGGGCGGCTGACCCTGGCCGCCCGGCGCATGGGGGTGGACCATACGACCCTGGGCCGGCGCCTGACATCGCTGGAACATGCGCTGGGGGCCACCCTGTTCGAGCGCCATGCCACCGGTTACAGCCTGACGCAGCAGGGGGAAACGCTGCTGCGCAATGCGGAAGCCATGGAAGGCATGGCGCTGACCATCATGGAGCAACTGGCCGGATCGGGGGCGAAACTGTCGGGGGCCGTGCGCATCGGCGCGCCCGACGGATTCGGCAGTTTCTTCCTGGCACCGCGCATCGGCCGGCTGGGGGCGGCACATCCGGACCTGGAAGTGCAGCTTGTGGCCATGCCGCGGCTGTTCAGCCTGTCCAAGCGCGAAGCCGACATCGCCATCACCGTCGCCCAGCCGGAAGCCGGTCGCCTGCATGCCCGCAAGCTGACCGATTATGAACTGGGCCTTTACGCCTCCCGCACCTATCTGGAGACGGCCGCCCCGATCCGGGGTACGGGCGATCTGGCCGCCCACCGTTTCATTTCCTATATCGACGACCTGCTTTATTCCCCGGAACTGGATTATGTCCCGCAGGTGTCACGCGACATCAGGCCCTATCTGAAAAGCGCCAGCCTGGTGGCGCAGTTCCGCGCGGTGCAGGCCGGCAGCGGCGTCGCCATCCTGCCCTGTTTCATGGTGGCGGGGGAACAGGATCTGGTCCGGCTGCTGCCGGCAGAGGTCAAGCTGATGCGCAGCTTCTGGCTGGTGATGCATTCCGACGTGCGGCATCTGTCGCGCATCCGCGTCACGGCCGAGTTCATCGCAGAGGAAGTACATCGCAACGCCCGACTGTTCCATGGTTAACGAAATCTTGACGAAATGATGACAGCAGGTACCATCCCCTTCCACCGGCAGGCACCGACGGGGTGGGCATGGACCGCTTGTGGTATATCGGCGACGGGGAAGTGAACGGCCCCTGTCCCGACCTTCAGATACGCCGCATGCTGCAGGAAGGGCGGATCGCGCCGGGGGGCTGGCTGTGGGCGCCGGGACTTTCCGGATGGACCCGCGCCCGCGACCTGCCCGACATGCGGCCGGCCCTGAAATTCGTGGCTGACCTGACGCCCGACCCGACGGGACCCGACCTGCCCCTGCCCGATCCGGGGCGGCCGCAGCGTGCCGGGGTGCTGGCCCGCTATCTGGCCCAGTTCATCGACCAGGGATTGACGGCGATAACGGTTCACCTGCTGTTGCTGCTGATCGGACGATGGTGGGTCTTTCCCGAATTGCAGGGCCTGCCCAGAATCGCCATCGCCATGGCCGTCGTGCCGCTCAGCCTGTTCTGGCAGGCCCTGTGCCTGGCACGGTTCGGCACGACGCCGGGCAAAGCCCTGCTGGATATCAGGGTCTGCGACGGCCGGGGTGGCCGGCCGGGGCTGGCCGCCATCATCCGCCGGCAGACCGACCTCTGGATGCGCGGCTTCATTCTCGGCGTTCCGGTCTTCAGCTTCGTCGGCACCGTCCTGGCGGGCGCCAAGGTCTTCGAGGGCCGCCGTGCGCCCTGGGACGTCGCCAACGGGCTGGAGGTGCTGCGCGGCCCCCAGGGAATGGGGCCTGTGGTGGTGGCAGTGCTGCTGAACGTGCTGTTCGGCTTCACGGCCAGTTTCCTGCTCAGCGAGATACCTCAACACCCATGAGGCCTTGCACCCCGGCAGCCGGTGCGGGCGGGCCAGGGTCCCGTTCCCGCAGGCTTGATCCGGATGGGGCTTTGCGCCTATGCAGCGGCGAAGCGCCATCATCATCGGCCTGCCATCATGCCCGTCCGGCCCTCCCTCGCCTCCTGGTTCCTGCTGCTGGTGGGACAGCCGCTGCTGTTCGGGTCCAACGTGCTGGTATCCAAGCTGATGGCCGGCCAGATTCCCGGCGTGGCCATGGCATTCTGGCGCTGGGCGCTGGCCCTGCTGATCCTGGCGCCCTTTATCCGGCGTGAACTGGTTGCAGGCTGGCCGGCCATCCGGGCCGACTGGCGGGGCTTTCTGCTGCTGGGTGCGCTGGGGATGGGGGTATGCGGCGCCCCCGTGTATCTGGCCGCCCAGACCACGACCGTCACCAATATCAGCCTGCTCTACGCCTCCGCCCCCGTGCTGATCGTGCTGTTCGGCCGGCTGTTCTGGCGGGAGAAGGTGGGGGCGGTGCAGGCGCTGGGGGTGGCGGTCAGCCTGGCGGGCGTCATCACCGTTATCCTGAAGGGCGATCCGGCGGCATTGCTGCACCTGACCTTCACACCGGGCGATCTTTGGGTCGTGCTGGCCGCCACGGGCTGGGCCTTCTATTCGCTGCTGTTGCGCCACCGGCCGGCTGAATTGGCGCCTGTTGCCCGCTTCGCCGGCATCTGTGCGGGCGGCGTCATGGCCATGCTGCCCTTCTACGGCCTGGAAATGGCCCTGGGCGTGGCGATATCCCCAAGCCCGGAGACCATCTCGGCCCTGCTGTTCCTGGCGTTGGTGCCGGGGTTGGCCTCCTATCTTGTCTATGGCCGGCTGGTGGCGGTGTTCGGGCCCGAACGGGCCGGCATGACGCTCTATCTGATGCCGCTCTACAACGCGATTCTGGCCGGCCTGCTGCTTGGCGAACGGCTGGAGGCCTATCATATGGCGGGTGCGGCCCTTGTGTTGCCCGGCATATGGCTGGCCACACGGCGGGCGCAATAAATCATCATCCGACCCCGCCAGCCGGGCCGGAAGTTACGTGATAAGGGCTCCAGATCGCACAGTAATTGCGCCGCAACGGGCCTATGCTGAGGCCCGTCCCACCAACCCCGCCCCGCAACAAGAGGCATTTGTCCCATGTCCTTCTTCGCGCCGCTGAACCCGCAGCCCGCTGACGCCCTGCTGGCCCTGATCGGCCTGTTCCGCAACGACCCCCGTTCCCACAAGATCGACCTGGGCGTGGGCGTGTTCCGCGATGACGCCGGCAAGACCCCCGTGATGCGCGCGGTCAAGGCGGCAGAGCACAAGCTTTGGGAAAGCCAGGACAGCAAGTCCTATCTGGGTCCGGAGGGCAATGTCGCCTTTGCCCGCCATATGGCGCGGCTGGCCCTGGGCGAGGTGGAACTGTCCGGCCGTCTGTCGGGCGTGCAGACGCCGGGCGGCACGGGCGCACTGCGCCTGGCGGCCGAACTGGTCGCCGCCACCCGGCCGGGGGCCACGGTCTGGGTCGGCACGCCGACCTGGCCCAACCATCCGCCCATCCTGGCCGCAGCCGGCCTGAAGATGCAGACCTACCGCCATTTCGATCCGGCCAGCCAGACGCTGACCTTCGATGCGGTGATGGACGCGCTGAACAAGGCGCAGGCCGGCGATGTCGCCCTGCTGCATGGTTGCTGCCACAACCCGACGGGCGCCGATTTCAGCCTGGACCAGTGGAAGGCCATTGCCGCGACCCTGTCGGAACGCGGCATCGTTCCCTTCCTGGATCTGGCCTATCAGGGGCTGGGACTGGGCATGGAACAGGACGCGGCCGGCGTGCGTCTGGTCATGGGTGCATGCCCCGAGGCGCTGATCGCCTATTCGTGCGACAAGAATTTCGGCGTCTATCGCGACCGTGTCGGAGCCCTGATCGTGCAGACGGCCAGCGCGGCCGACAGCGACCGGGTATCGTCCAACGTGCTGGCGCTGGCCCGCGCCAACTGGTCCATGCCGCCCGACCATGGCGGCGCCGTCATCGCCACCCTGCTGGACGACCCGGCCCTGGCCGCCGACTGGAAGGCGGAACTGGACACGATGCGCGACCGGCTGCTGGGCATCCGCGACGCGCTGGCCAGCCATGGCGGCGTGCTGGCCCGCGTGGCGGAACAGCGGGGCATGTTCTCCCTGCTGCCCTTGTCGCCGGACGTGGTGAAACACCTGCGCGAGGACCATGCCGTCTACATGGCGGGGTCGGGCCGAATCAACATTGCCGGCCTGTCGGTGGAAACGGCCGGCATCTTCGCCAAGGCCCTGGCCGCCAGCCTGTAACGGTGCCATGCGGGCGGGGGGATACCGTTCCGCGGGCGGTGCGCTTAGGATGCGCATCGCCCGCCCTTCCTGCCCCTTCCTGGAACCATTCGATCCATGGCCACGCCGCTCGCCCCCGCCCTTGCCGAGATCAAAGCCCTGCTGCTGGACGGTGGCCGGCTGGTGCGGGCCGTGGCCGGCGGGCGCATGCGCAACATGGACCCGCCATGGCGGCGCATCGAATTGCGGCCCGTGGCCCTGAAGGCCGGTCCGCACCTGCAGACCGTCGCCTATGACGAGCGCCAGGCCCATACCAGCAATGCCGCCTTCGGCCCTGCCGCCGAACAGGCCGTGGATGCGCTTCTGGCGCTGGGCATGGGCACATGGCATGTGGAAACCCTGGACGGCACCGTCCAGCTTCGCGTCACGAAAAAGGGGGAGGCCATGGTCAGCCGCAGCGGCCGCGCCACGCCCGTGGCGCGCAGCCTGGACCATGACCGGGCCAAGCCCCGCCTGCTGGACCCGGCCGATCCCTTCTGGCGCGCGGTGGGTATCGCCGACGGCGATGGCCGCATCAAGCCGACGCGCCAGGACAAGTATCGCCAGGTGGAAGAGTTCGTCCGCGCCCTGGACGCCGTGCTGAAGGAGGCGGAACTTCCGGCCGGCCGCCCCTTGCGTGTCGTGGATCTGGGCTGCGGCAATGCCTATCTGACCTTCGCCGCCTATCGGTTCCTGACCCATGTGCGGGGGCTGTCAGTGGCGTTCACGGGCGTGGATGCCAAGCGCCAGGCGCGTGAGCGCAACACGGAACTGGCCGCGAGCCTGGGCTGGGACGGGCTGCATTTCATCGAGGGGACCATCGCCGAGGCCCCCGTGGACGGGGCCGACGTGGTGCTGGCGCTGCATGCCTGCGACACGGCCACGGACGATGCGCTGGCCCGCGCCGTGGCGTGGGGTGCGCGCCATGTGCTGGCGGCCCCCTGCTGCCATCACGACCTGCAGCGCCAGTTGCGGGAGGGGGAGCCGCCCGCTTCCTATGGGCTGCTGACGCGCCACGGCATCCTGCGCGAGCGTTTCGCCGATGTGCTGACCGATGCGCTGCGCGCCAGCCTGATGCGCCAGGCAGGTTACCGGACGGAGATCATCGAATTCGTGCCGTCCGAACACACGCCGCGCAACACCCTGCTGCGCGCGGTCCGGACGGGTGCCAGGCCGGATGCCAGGACGACTGCCGACTATGCCGCCCTGGTGAAGGAATGGGGGGTGACACCGAAACTCTCCACGCTGCTGGCGCGCGAACCCGGTTTTTGATGAACCCGGTTTTTGACAGGGGGCACGCGCCGGAGAACGGGCGGCCACTGGCGGTATGACCGTCAATGGCCGCCCGCCGTCACGGTCATACCAACTTGCGGTGAGTAGAACTCATCGCAAGTTGGTGCGGCGGCGCCCGCGCCAACGAATGGTGGCGCCGGCGATTGAGGGCAGTGATCAGAACCAATTGGTTCTGATCACTGCAAAATAGTATCAGTCCTTGATCACTGCCGGTTCCATGCGCGGGCTGAGCAGGTGGACGATGCCCAGCGCCAGCAGATAGGCCGAGGCTGCCACCACGAAGATCGGCGTGTAGCTGCCGATCTTGTCCAGCACGTAACCGGCATATTTGGCCATGGCCATGCCGCCAAAGGCACCGATCATGCCGCCGATGCCGACCACCGATCCCACCGCCGCACGCGGGAACACATCCGACGGCAATGTGTAGAGATTGGCGGAGAAGCCCTGGTGGGCAGCCGTGGCGATGCCGATGATCAGGACGGCCACCCAAAGCTGATCGGCAAAGGCCGCGAAGCCGACCGGCAGGGCGAACACGGCGCAGATCAGCATGGACAGCTTGCGCGCCCGGTTCAGACTGGCACCGTTCTGCATCATCCTGGACGACAGCCAGCCACCGGCCACCGATCCCACATCTGACAGAAGATAGATGATGACCAGCGGGATGCCAAAGCTCATCAGGTCCAGCCCATGGCGCTTGCCCAGGAAATCGGGCAGCCAGAACAGGAACATCCACCAGATCGGGTCGATCATGAACTTGCCCAGCGCGTAGGCCCAGGTCTCCTTCACGCGCAACAGGCGCAGCCAGCCGATCTTTTCCGTCGTGTCGGGCGGATCGCTTTCGATATGGGCCAGTTCGGCCGCCCCCACCGCCTTGTGATCACGCGGGCGGCGATAATAGATCAGCCACAGCGGCAGCCAGACCAGGCTGGCCACACCGGTGATGATGAAGGCCATCTCCCAGCCATAGGCAATGGTGATGGCCGGGACCACCAGCGGCGTGACGATGGCGCCGATGTTGGTGCCCGCATTGAAGATGCCCGTCGCGAATGCGCGTTCCTTCTTGGGGAACCATTCCGCCACGGCCTTCACGCCGCCGGGAAAGCCGCCGCCCTCACCCACGCCCAGCACCATGCGGGCCATGATGAAGCCGGTCAGCGACTTGGCCCCGGCATGGGCGAAATGGCCGACGGTCCAGATGGAGAAAGCCAGCGCATAGCCCCAGCGCGCGCCGATCCGGTCCACGATGCGGCCGAAGGCGACATAGGCCAGTGCATAGGTGAACTGGAACCAGAAGATGATGTCGGCATAGTCGGACTCGGTCCAGCCGAACTCCGCCGACAAGGTCGGCTTCAGCACGCCGATCATCTGCCGGTCGACATAATTGATGATCATGGCGAAGAACAGAAGCGTCACCACCACCCATCTGACCCGCCCGACCCTGACGCCGGACCCGTCCGTATCACTTCCCATGCTTTCCCCCGACTGTTGCGCGAAATTATTCGTGGGCTTGCCGGCAACCCGGCCGCAGCAGGAAGAGACCCTAATGGAAACCGGTGTCAATTGCAATGACACCGGTGGTCAACTGATGGATTTGGTGCCGCGCCGGCCATTGACCGGAAAGGAAAAGGGGCGGGTCAGCCGACCCGCCCCTTTCAACGTCACGCCGGCAGCCGGGGAGGAAGGCCGCCGGACGGACGTTGACCGGTCCCTGTCCACGGTCCGTCAATGATGACCGGGCATCACCGGTTTGCCATCCGTGCCGGGCAGCACGATCTGGACATTCTGCATCATGCCCTGGTCCTCATGGTCCAGGATGTGGCAATGCAGGACGAAGCTGCCGATATAGCGGTTATACCGGGTGCGGATCGTAATGATGGCATCGGTGCCTGTCATGATCGTGTCGCGCCACGTCCCCTTCATCCCGGCATAGATGCCGCCGGTCAGTTCCTGTCCGGTGGTCTTGGACTTGATGGAGATGATCTCGAACGGATTGACATGGATATGGAACGGGTGGCTGACCCGGTCCGACGACAGGCGCCATTCCTGGGCCGCCCCCAGCAGCAGCGTCTGGTTCATCACCGCCGGATCATAGGCCTTCCCATTGATCAGGTACCGTGACGGGCTTTCATCGGTCAGGTTGAAGACGATGTCGATGGGGTCCACGCCTGTCTTCTGCCAACGCTCGATCTCCGCTTCGGTGATCGCCTGATGGGGCAGGTATTTGGTCAGCCGCATGCCATCGGCGCCGTTCAGGTCGGCCTTGACGATCGCGGCGACATCCGGCGGCAGGCGATCGGCCGACCGTGTGAGCTGTTCCTGCACGAAGGCGGCACTGTCGGCCACCTTGGCCGGGCCGGTGGCCCGGATGAAGCCGATGATCTTGGCATTGTCATTGTCGACGATCTGGTCGCCGGACTGGTCGGCGTCGTCATAGACGCAGTAATCCCCGGCTTCCGGCAGGACGAACAGAATATCGCTTCGATAGCCGGGCTGGAGGTTGTTGACGGTCTTCGCATAGATCGACGGCCGGGTCAGCCCGTCGACCGCCACCTCGTACTGGGTGACATCGGCACCGGCGCACAGGCCCTTCACCTCCGCCTCCTGGTCGCGGGCGCTGGTGATCCGGGTCAGGCGCCGGGCCGGATTGCTTACCTTGCGGATGCGCAGGTTGATCGTTTCCTCCACGCCGGCATGGATCAGCCGCCAGCGATAAAGCTGCCCGGCCTGCAATGTGTCGGTCCCGCGCACCACCCCATTGAACATGGTGTAGCGGCCGGATGCCTTCCATGCGCGGAAGTCGAACTGAGCGGCGAAGTTCTCGACCTTGCCGATGTCACCCTTGTCACAAATCCACCGGCCTCTGGCATCCGTCTTGATTTCCCCCTTGTTGTTGAAGCAGGCGTAAGGGATCTGCTGGATCAGCATCACCTCTCCCGCGACACCACCGGCAGGCGCGAAGGGGGACAGCAGCGTGTCCAGATCGCCATTGCCGACCAGCGTGGGCGGGCGTGACCCGCGTACCACCAGGGCGCCGGCCATGCCGCTGCCCACCTGCATGGCCGTCGATCCATGCTTGTGCGGATGATACCAGAAGGTGCCGGCCGGATGATCCTCCGGCACATTATATTCATACTGGAATTTCACCCGCGGCTTGATGGTCAGCAGCACATTGTCGCTGTTGCCCGTCGGGGAAACCCACAGCCCGTGGCTGTGCAGGTTGGTATCGTTGAAGCAGTGCGGCTGGTTGATGGGCATGGGCTGGCCATCGGGCTGCCGGCCGCAGAGCGGTTCGGGGTCCAGCCGGTTGTCCAGATTGATGCGCACCGTCTGGCCGGGATCCATCACGATCGTCGGAGCCATGAAGGCATCGCCATAGGATCGCAGCGAGACGGTGTCGTAGCTGTCCGTGGCGGGGTTGTAGATGCGGCCCGTCGTGTACTGGATGGGCAGGTCGTAATGCAGTTCCCGCCCCGCCCGGATGGCTGTTGCCAGTGCCCCCTGGCTCAACAGGTTGTACCCGCGCGGGTCGGCGGCATCGCGCGCCTGCTGCGGCACCGCGGACAGGACCGCAGGCGGTTCCAGTTCCCGGACGAGTTCGGCACGCTGCGCCGTGGCCGTGCCGCAGCCGGCCAGTAGCAGCAAGGCCGCCATGGCGATGCTCCGGCCGCGCCAGGGCTCCATACCAAGATCACCCATCACCATTCCCCCGTGAATTGATGGCCTATTGGTACTATGACCATCAATTTACGGGAGTGGCAATATACAATCCAGGATGGGATTAATGTCGTTGAATTACGCGCTTGACGACTTTGTGTCGGCCGCTGGCGGCACGTCGTCGCTGGGCATGACGATGCCGCCCGACACCACCGCCTTCAGCCCGTCCTCCACGCTCATGCTCAAGGGGCGGACATCACTGCGCGGCACGAAGATCAGGTACCCGGACGTGGGGTTGGGGGTGGTGGGGACAAAGACATTGACCCAATCATCATAGCCGGCACCCAGCAGCGACTGCCGCAACTGCCCCTTCGTCGCGCCTGTGACGAAGGCGATGCACCAGGCGTCCTTGCGGGGATATTCGACCAGCACCACCTCGCGGAACGCATCGGATTGCTGCGTCAGCACGGTTTCGAATATCTGCTTGGTGGCCGAATAGATGCCGCGCATCACAGGCATGCGCCCCACCACACCTTCCCCCAGCCGGACCAGCAGCGCGCCGACGAAACCGGCAGAGCCCATGCCGACCAGGATCAGAAAGGCCAGCATGATCAGCAAACCCAGGCCCGGCAGGGTAAAGGGCAGGTACTGGTCCGGGTGGTACTGTGCCGGCAGCAGATTATTGACCAGCCCGTCGACCCAGTCGATTACCAGCCAGGCCAGATAGAGCGTGATGGAGATCGGGGCCGTCACCAGGATGCCGGTGAGCAGATAGGCCTTCAGCCGGGCCCCCAGCGTCAGATGGAAGCTGGAGAACGGACCCCGCCGCTGCTGGGCCTCTCCGCCGCCATCCTGCTTCGCCATGATGTTTCTCCTTCTCGTCCCCGTGAACCATTTTCGATCGACACCGTAGCGGTTTGCAGCCGCGGCTCCTAGATATACAATCCTGTGGAACCAATCATCGGACGCCCGACGTGAGCGACTCCCCCTCCGCCAATCTCGACCGGATCGACCTTCTGCAATGCCTGACATCCGACGCGCGGGCCGCCATCGCGCGGCAATGCAGTTGGCGGCATTTCCACCCGCATGAACAGATCGTCGACCGGTCATCCGACAGCCGCGACGTCTGCCTGATCGTCGAAGGACGGGTGCGGGTCGTGAACTATTCCCTTTCCGGCCGGGAAATCACCTTCGACGATATCGAATCGGGTGGCTATCTGGGGGAATTGTCGGCCATCGATGGCGGCTCCCGGTCTGCCAGCATCGTGGCGCTGACCGACACGCTGGTGGCCTTCATGTCGCCGCGCCTGTTCCTGGAAACAGTCACCAACAACCCCACCGTGGCGGCCATCGTCATGCGGCGCCTGGCCCAGATCGTGCGCACCTCCACCGGCCGCATCATGGACCTGTCGACACTGGGCGCCAACAACCGGGTGCATGCCGAATTGCTGCGTCTGGCCAAGGCCGGGCTGAAGCCCGATGGCCGGTCGGCGGAGATCACGCCCGTGCCCATCCATTCCGACATTGCCAGCCGCGTTTCCACCACGCGCGAAACCGTGGCGCGCGTGATGAGCGACCTGGCCCGCGACAATATCGTGATCCGCCAGGGCAACAGCCTGATCATCCCCGATTTCGGCCGGCTGGAAGAGATGGTGGAGGAGGTGCGCGGTGACTGATGGGCTGGGCCGCGTTTTGTGCATCGGCTGAAATATGAACTTTTTTGTGTGTGACACCGCCGCAACGCTTTTTAGGCTTTTAAACAGCGCCGGGATGCATTATAAGAAAGTGACTTGACCGTTGCATTAGGGCAACTGTCAGGGACTTTACCTCCTTATGAGGCTCCCTTCATCTCTGCCGGCTGCGCTTCCGCAGCCGGCTTTTTTTTGGCCAGTCGGCAGGACGACAAGGATGTCATGAATGGGCGGCAGAAGCCAGCCCGCGTCTATGCGCCGTTACGGCCGCCGCCCTATTCAAATGGAAATGTCACAGCCCCGGCAGTCTGCCTGCCCGTTCAATACGCTCAATTATTGATGCGGGCAAATTCCCGGAAGGTAACGGCGATCTTGTCCTCGACGATGGTCACCTCGCCGCGCCCGACCATCCGGCCAGAGACAACGATGTCGGACAGGTCGTCGATTTTACGGTCCAGTTCCACGATGGCCCCGCGGCCCAGCTTCAACAGGTCCCGCACGCGGATGTTGGAGGTGCCGAGCACGACGCTCATCTCCACTTCCGTGTCATAGACGGCGGAGATTTCCTGTTGTTCGGGCAAGGCGCGGACGGAACCGCCGCTGGCCATCTCGCCGAACATCGCATCGATATCGTCCTGATCGGGCATGCCCCTGACCCCGGAAAAGCCGCTGTGGAAGGTAGACCCTACCTTATCACGGACCGGCCCCGTCTTGCAGCGACAAAGGCGGCAGCCTCCTGCCAGGGGCCCAGCGAGAAGGAACGGCGGGCCTGGCCGGAAGGAGAGGGCAGCACGAACAGGGCGACCCCCTCCCAATCCACCGGCTGCCGCCCCCACGGGATCGGCGCGGCGGCCCCCAGGAACAGCCGGGCGCCATTCTTGGACGTGAAGGCGATGCCGGCCGGACGATGATGCCGCATCTTCTCCATGAAACCCGGCACGTCGAAGCCATCCGGCGTCAGGTCGGCATCATTGCCGATTTCCACCTTGTTCAGGTCGGTCAGGCCCAGCCCCAAATCATTCATACGGTCGAAATCGGCCGCGCGCCAGCCTGCCGGCACCAGGCCCAGGCGTGCCAGCGTCGGCCAGAAGGCATTGCCGGGATTGGCATAATAAGCGCCCTTCGCCGCAGAGACACGGGACGGCGCCGTACCGCAAAAGACGAGGTGGAGGCCGGGAACCAGGATATCGGGCAGGATCATGATGGCCGGCATTATTTGCCGCCCCCGTCTTCCACGCAATGGAAAAGCGCAGAATTCTGGCGTTTCACCAGGGATGGCACGCCCCTTGCTTATCATTTTCCCGAACACAGGGCCGCCCCGGCCATCACGTGTCACGAGGAAGTGGAAGCGATGGAAAACTCACTCTACATCACCCTGTCCCGCCAGGAAGTCCTGCGCCGGCAGTTGGAAGTGGTGTCGAACAACATCGCCAACATGAACACCACGGGCTTCAAGTCGCAGCGCATGCTGTTCCTGGAATATCTGGAGCGTCCGGACCGCCAGGGCGACCGGATGAGCTTCGTCCAGGATTACGGCCTGCTGCGCAATGTCGATGTGGGTCCGTTGAACGTGACCAATAACGAGATGGATGTCGCCTTGCGCGGCGAGGGTTATTTCGTTCTCGAAACACTTTCCGGCCCCCGCTACACCCGCGGCGGCGCCCTGCAGCTCAATGCCGATCGCGAGATCGTTGACCGCGCCGGCCTACCGCTGTTGGACACCAACAACCAGCGCATCGTGCTGCCGGCCGACAGCGTCCAGGTCCATATCGCCGGCGACGGCAGCATCAGCACCGAGAACGGCCCCCTGGCCCAGCTCAAGGTCGTCACCTTTGCCGATCAGCAGCGGATGATGGAACTGGGCGGCGGGCTGTACGAGACCAACCAGGAAGAAATTGCCGTGGCACAGCCCGAGGTCAGCCAGGGGGCCATCGAAGGGTCCAACGTGCAGGGCGTGGTGGAGATGACGCAGATGATCGATGTGCTGCGCACCTACCAGAGCGTCCAGAAACTGATCGATACCGAACATGAGCGCATCCGTGGCGCCATCGGCAAACTCACCCGCGTTCAGTAAGCAAGCCAGCAGGAAGGATCGGAACCATGCGTAGCCTCTCTATCGGCGCCACCGGCATGCTGGCCCAGCAGCTCAACGTCGAAACCATTTCCAACAACATCGCCAACATGACGACGACCGGTTACAAGCGTCAGCGGGCCGAATTCCAGGACCTGCTGTACCAGAACCAGCGCCGCGTCGGCTCCACCTCCTCCGACGCCGGCACGATCGTGCCGTCGGGCATCCAGGTGGGCACGGGCGTGAAGGCCGCCGCCATCTACCGCATCAACGAGCAGGGCAACATCAACCCCACCGGCAACACGCTGGATCTGGCCATCAATGGCCAGGGCTATTTCCAGGTCGAACTGCCCAACGGGGAAACAGCCTATACCCGCGCCGGCTCGCTCCAGCTCAATGCCGAGGGCACCATCGTGACGGCCGATGGCTATCAGGTGCTGCCCGGCATCGTGATCCCGCAGAACACGATCGACATCACCGTGAACCCGAACGGCGAGGTGCTGGCCAAGATCGACGGGCAGATCGAGCCGCAGAATGTCGGCCAGATCCAGCTTGCCACCTTCCCCAACACGGCCGGCCTGGAAGCCATCGGCGACAACCTGCTGCTGGAAACCCCGGCATCGGGCGCCGCCATTGAAGGCCCGCCGGGCGCACCGGGCTTCGGCCGCATCATGCAGGGGGCGGTGGAAACCTCCAACGTGAACATCGTGGCGGAGATCACCCAGCTCATCACCGCACAGCGTGCCTACGAGATGAACTCCCGCGTCATCTCCACCACCGACCAGATGATGCAGTCGGTCAGCCAGCTCCGCTGATCCCGACCTGACCGCACCGACCCAGCCCGCCCAGGGAGATCCCGCCATGATCCGCTTCGCCGCCCTGCTGCTTGCCGCCACGCTGCTGACCGGCCCCGCCGTCGCCGCCACGCTGAAGCCGGCCGCCACGGTCCATGGCGACCAGATTCTGCTGGGGGACCTGTTCGACGGGCTGACGGCCGATCAGGCCATGCGGCCCGTGATGATCGCCCCGGCGCCGGGGCGGCAGGCGGGCCTGGATGCCCCCACCCTGACACGTCTGGCCGCCGCCAACGGCATCGGCTGGGCCGCCACCAGCGGGGCGGACCGCGTACAGGTCGAGCGTGCCTCTGTGGAAGTGACGACGCAGGCCATCACGGACGGGCTGCGCAACGCCATGCTGGACACCGGCGCCGCGGACGGGATCGAGCTGCTGCTGGATAATCGCACGCTGAGCTTCTTTCTGCCGGCCGGCAACGATGCCTCGGTCCGGGTGGAAAAACTTGCCTATGACGCCCAGCGCGCGCGGCTGACGGCCGATCTCGTGATCCCGGCCACCGGGCCGGAGCAGATCCGCCAGACCGTCGGCGCCCGCGTGGTCGACATGGTGGAACTGCCGGTGCTGGCCCGCCGCATGGCCGGTGGCGAGGTGATCGGTGAGGGAGACATCACCTATATCAGCCAGCCTCGGGACCGGGTCCAGGCGGGAACCGTCACCGATGTCTCTGAAATGATTGGGAAAAGCCTTCGCCGTGCGGTGGCGCCCAACCGTGCCGTCAATGGCCGCGACGTGCGCGAACCCGTCGTTGTCGGACGTGGCCAGACCGTGACGATCCAGTTGCAATCCTCCGTCATGACGCTGACGGCATCGGGGCGGGCGCTGACGGACGGCGCGATGGGCGAGTTGGTACGGATTGTGAATACATCCTCCAACAGAGTGATCGAGGCGATCGTGGCCGGCCCCAATCTGGTGACCGTCCTGCCCGCCGGCCAGATCGCCGCCCCCATCACCCCGTCCACGGGCATGGCAAAAACCGCCGCCCGCTGAGGAGAACCGAAATGTCCGCCCGTACCGCGCCGATCGCCCGCTCCGTTCGTACCCTGGCCCTGCTGTCCGCCACCGCGCTTCTGGCCACCGGCTGCGTCACCGACAAGCTGGCCGCCGTGGGCCGGACACCGGCCCTGTCGGGGATCGAGGACCCATCCCGCGCACCGAACTACCGCCCCGTGCATCTGCCCATGCCCGATGCGCCGGTGCAGGACCGCCAGGCCAATTCCCTGTGGCGGGCCGGTGCCCGCGCCTTCTTCAAGGATCAGCGGGCCGGCCGTGTGGGGGACATCCTGACCGTCACCATCCAGATCAACGACAGGGCACAGTTGCAGAACAATACCAGCCGCAGCCGCGATGGCAGCGACAGCCTGGGCATCCCCAACCTGTTCGGCCTGGAAGCCAGCACCAACAACATCCTGCCCGACACGGTGTCGGCCGCCAGCCTGGTCAGTGCCAACGGCACGTCCAACAGCACGGGCACGGGCCAGATCCAGCGGCAGGAACAGATCAACATGCAGGTGGCCGCCCTGATCGTTCAGGTCCTGCCCAACGGCAACATGGTCGTCAACGGCAAGCAAGAGGTGCGCGTCAACAACGAGGTGCGCGAACTGACCCTGACCGGCATCATCCGGCCGGAGGACATCACCTCGGCCAACACCATTTCCTATGAAAAAATTGCCGAGGCCCGCATCTCCTATGGTGGCCGCGGCCATATCAGCGATGTGCAGGCGCCCCGCTGGGGCCAGCAGGTGCTGGAGGCGATCAGCCCGTTCTGATCCCCCACCCTTTTTTCACCAGCCCGGTGGCCGTCGCCACCGGGCGGCAGAATATGCCGTGTCCCCCGCGTCACGGACGCTGGCGGTCAGCCGGGGCGGGGTGCGGCCTGTTGGGCCGGTGCCGGTGCCCGCAACAGGCCGTCGATGGCCAGTTGCATACTGCTCGGCACCTCGGCAAAGCGGATATGCAGGCCGGCGGGGCTGACGGCGCGCACCACGGCCCGCGCCTCCCCCAACCC
This sequence comes from Niveispirillum fermenti, assembly GCF_052474395.1. Lineage (NCBI taxonomy): Bacteria > Pseudomonadati > Pseudomonadota > Alphaproteobacteria > Rhodospirillales > Azospirillaceae > Niveispirillum > Niveispirillum fermenti. The sequence continues at coordinate 1,219,907 of NZ_CP156679.1, forward strand.
CACCAGCCTCACCCGCCCTTCCGATCCGTGCGACAGGTCGGGGTGGCTGCCATCCAGCAGGCAGCCTTCCAGCGACAGGTCCACGGTACGTCCCCGCAGGCGGCAACCAGCGAATTCAGCCTCGAAGGTCAGGGAAACCGGCGCGCGGCGGGTCCGGCGGCGATCGCCGGCAGAGGAATGGCGCAGCACCTCCGTCACGCGGCGGCGCAGGCCTGTCAGCCGGTCGTTCACATGGCCGGCCAGTTCGCGGACCTGCGCCGCCGTATCGCCTGTGATGCGGGCATGGTCCAGCATGCCGTCGGCCCGGCAGGCCAGGTCCTGCACCTGTGCCGCGGCCGACACCGCCCCGCGGGAGATTTCCGCCGTGGCCTCCTGCTGCTGCCCCGTGGCATGGCTTACCTCTGCGGCGATGGCGTCGACCATGCGGATGTCCTGCACCACGGCCTGCACGCAATGACCCGTGGCTTCGGTCACCTGGCGGATATCACTGGCCTGGCCGGAAACGGTGGCGATGGCCTCCTCCGTCTGACGGGCCAGGCTGCGCACCTCCGCCGCCACGACGACAAAGCCACGCCCGGCCTCGCCGGCCCGTGCCGCCTCGATGCTGGCATTGAGTGCCAGCAACTTGGTTTGTGCCGCAATCATCTGCACCAGACGGACCACCTCACTGATCCGGGCCGTGGCGTCCGACAGCGAGGCCACGGTTTGCGCCGTCTGCCCGACGCGCAGGGCGACATCGTCGGTCACTTCCGTGCTGCGCTGGACCTGCCCGGCGATGGACTGGCTGGCTTTCTCCAACTGCTCCGTCGCGGCGGCCACGGCCTGGACATTCTCCAGCGCGCAGGCCGCCGACGCCGCCATCACCGATGCCGCCTCGCGCAGGCTGGAAGCCGTGCGGCCAAGCTGGTCGGCATCGGCCGCCATCCGCTCCGCCTCCTCCACGACGCCGGCTACCGTGTCGTCGATATCGCTTTCGATGCGATCGGTCAGCGACAGCATTTCCGCCTTCAGCCGGTTGGCCTCTCCCGTCTCGGCATAGGTGGAAATGGCCAGTTCCATGTCGAGCAGGCTGGCCCGCACGACGGCCCCCAGTGCAGCCCGGGTGCGCGGCCGCGACCAGCCCCGGTCCAGAACGACCGCGAACAATTGCTCCAGGAAATGCGCATAGGCGCCGACATACCAGCGCGGGGCCAGGCCAATAAGGTCATGCGCGCGGCCGACACGCCGTGCCTGCTCGAAATAGGCATCATCGAAGCGGCCACTGAACAAGGCGCCCCAATGCCGTGCCTGTGCCTGGGTCAGGTGCGCCACCTTTCCCGCATCCGCGATCAGGGGTGACAGTTCGGGTTCCTGCGCCAACCTTTCATAGAAATTTCCGGTAATGGCGGGCAGGGCCGCGGCGATATCCGGCCCGATGGCACGCAGCAATTCGCAAGCGTCGCCATCAAGACGGAAGAAGCGTAGGCGTTCCTCGACAACATCCGTGTCGGTCGCGCAATCCTTGGGCATGTCCGGGGCTCCGAAACGGCAAGGTTGGTTTCGTCGCGCGCACCCTATCCACGGGCGGCACCCTGTCGCATTGATACAACGCAATTGTCGATATAGGTTGGGTGGTTAGCATTTTGATTTATATATTCCGTACAAGCCCGGAATATTGACGCATTATTTTCCTGATACAGGGCCAATCATTCCATTGCGGCCCCAAGCTGCAAGCGCAGATCGGCCCTGACAACGTTAACCGGCACTTGCAAATGCCCTTCATTACGTGAAATTTTGGGGTCGGGCCTGCCGGCCCCAAAGCGCCACCTTCGTCCAACAGGTGTTTTATCGTGGCAGACCGCAAGCCGACGATCATTGACGTCGCCCGCGCCGCCGGTGCGTCGATCAAGACCGTTTCCCGTGTCATGAACAATGAACGTTATGTCAGCGCCGAAACACGCGAACGTGTGTTGAAGGTAATGGCGGAGTTGCAGTTCCAGCCCAACAAGTCAGCCCAGAGCCTGAAGGGCGATAAATCCTATCTGATCGCCCATGTCTATGGCGATCCGGGCGGGCCCTATACCGGTCAGATCCAGATGGGCCTGCTGACACGGTTCCGTGACCAGGGCTATCACCTGCTGATCGAGGAGATCGATTATCGTGGCGACGACGTGGAGGAGAGGGTCAGCAAACTGCTGAACCAGTTGAACCTGGACGGCGTCGTCCTGACGGCCCCTGTCACCGACAACGACACCGTTCTGGGCGTCATCGAGCGCGCCGGCATCCCCTATGTCCGCGTCACGCCGCAGCATGAGCGCGCGGGCGGCTCATCGGTGCGCATCGATGAGCGGGCGGCCAGCAACGACCTGACCCTGCACCTGCTGGCCTTCGGCCATCGCCGCATCGGCTTCATCAAGGGGCCGGAACATCATGCGGGCACGCAATTGCGCTATTCCGGCTATTGCGACGCGCTGCGTGAATACGGGCTGGAGCCCGATCCGGAAATCGTCGAGCAGGGTGGGTTCACCTACCGGTCGGCCCTGCCCTGTGCCCGGCGTCTCCTGTCGCTGCCGGAACCGCCGACGGCCATCGTCGCCTCGAACGACGAAATGGCGGCCGGCGTGCTTTCGGTGGCGCATGACCGTGGGTTGTCGCTGCCGGGCGACCTGTCGGTCGTGGGGTTCGATGATATCGAACTGGCCGAGATGGTCTGGCCGCCACTGACCACCGTCAAGCAGCCGATCCAGGAACTGGCCGACGCGGCGGCGGAAATTCTGGTATCCATCCTGACACGCAAGCGGCAGCCGGGGGAGCCGGCGCCGGCCGCCAACCGCGTCCTGCCCCATCACGTCGTCATCCGCCGGTCGACCGCACCGCCGGCCCGGCGGTGAAGGGCCGTCAGAAATCCCGTTCGGCGCGGCAATGGTCGCGCAGGAACTGCGCATGGTGGGGCAGTCCCGCCACCTGCGCCCGCAATAGCGGGGCGGAACGGTCCAGTGTCTCCGTGATCACGCTCATCGGCAGCTTCTCCACCAGGGCCTGATAGCGGGCCGGCCGCACACCCATGCCTTCATAGACCGACTGCCAGGAGGCGGCACCGAACAGTTCGTCCAGGCCCTGGCGCAGGATGCCCGTCGCCTTGAAAAGATCCATGCGGGCACGCAGGCTGGCCGGCACCGGCGTCCGCTGTGCGGCCCGCCAGAAGGGCGTGTCGTCACGACGGGACGTGCAGTAATGCAGCACGATGAAGTCGCGCACCTCCTCATATTCCGCGGCGACGCGGCGGTTGAATTCCACCGCCAGCGACGGATCGCAATCCATGTCCGGGAAAAAGCGCAACAGGTAGTCGACCGCGCGGTAGACCAGATGGATGGCCGTGGATTCCAGCGGTTCGATGAAGCCGGCTGCCAGCCCCAGCGCCACGCAGTTCTTTTCCCACATCCGGGCTCGCATGCCGGTCTTGAAGGGGATGATGGCCGGCTCCGTCAGGGCACGGCCTTTCACCTGCCGCATCAGGGTCGCCACCGCCTCGTCATCGGACAGGAAGCGGCTGGAATAGACATAGCCATTGCCGGCCCTGTGCTGCAACGGGATGCGCCAGCGCCAGCCGGCATCCTGTGCCTGGGACAGCGTGTAGGGGTGGACGTCGGCGTCGTCCTCGGTATTTTCCGTCTGCACGGCAACGGCACGGTCGCACAGCAGTTCCTGCGACCAGTCGACATAGCCGACCCCCAGGGTCTGGCCGATCAGCAAGGCGCGGAAACCCGTGCAATCGACGAAGAAATCCCCGTCGACATTCTTGCCATTGGCGAGATCGAGCCCGGCGATGGCGCCATCGGGCCGGGTGCGGACCCGCGTGATGCGGCCTTCCGTCCTGGTGACGCCACGTTCCTCCGCATACCGCCGCAGATACTGGGCCACGCGCCTGGCATCGACATGCAGGGCGTAGGCCGCCGACGCGATCATCGTGCGCTGCGCCTTGAACGGCAGCATGAAGCGCATCTGGTCGGCCATCAGCGTGGCCGGCGCAAAATCCTGCAATTCCGATGGATGGCCCGCCGCCTTGGCCCGCAGCCAGCATTGGTAGAATTCATGACTGTCGATCAGCCCGCCCAGACTACCGAACGGATGGTAGTAGGTACGGTCCTTGTCAAACCAGTCCTCGAACCGGATGGCCAGCTTGAAGCTGGCATTGGTGGCCTTGATGAAATCCTGTTCGTCGATACCCAGGTTGCGCAGCAGCACGACAAAGGGCGGGATCGTGCTTTCACCGACGCCGATGGTCCCGATCTCATCCGATTCGACCAGTTCGATGGCCGTGCCCGTCCCCTTCAGCATGAAGGACAGCATGGCGGCGGTGATCCAGCCGGCCGTGCCCCCACCGGCAACGACGATCCTGTTCAACGGCTTCATGGCGTTCCCCTTGCCCTCTGTTCTTGTTTAAAGGTCGACCTTGGCATAGCGGTCGATGAATTCCTCATGCGTCGGGCAGTCGGCTACGGCGTCCGCAATGCCCTTGCGCATCCCGGCCAGGCCGCGCGACAGGCTGGGCAGGTCCATCCCGTCGAGCCCCGGATCATAACCGTCGGGCAGGCAATCGAACCCGGCGTAGATGGCGAGCCAGCTTGCCGGCTGGAACATCTCCCAGCGGTATCGGACCATGTGGCCGCGGCGTTTCCACATCTCCACCTTGCCGGCCAGCGTGTCGGGCAGCGCCACCGACCGGCAATCGCGCCAGAATGCCGTGTCGTCGCGCCGGTTCAGCCAGTAATGCAGGATGATGAAGTCGCGGACCCGCTCCATCTCCCGCCGGCTCCAGTCATTATATTCATCGACCAGGAATGGATCGATCTCCCGGGCCGGGAAAAGCTGCTTCAGCTTTTCGATACCGGTTTCGATCAGGGCGATGGAGGTGCTTTCCAGCGGTTCCAGGAAGCCCGAGGACAGGCCGATGGCAACACAATTGCCTTTCCATGCCTGCCGGCGCCGGCCGGGGGTGAAGGTGATGCGGCGGGGCGCCATCTTCAGGTCGGCACCGACGGCCGCCAGCAATTCGGCCTCCGCCGCCGCGTCGCTGATATGGCGGCTGGAATAGACATAGCCATGGCCCGTGCGGTGCTGCAAAGGGATGGTCCAGCGCCAGCCGGCCTTGTGCGCCGTGACGCGCGTGAAGGCCGGTGGCGGCGATGTCACATGGCCCTGTGCCGCCAGCGCCCGGTCGCACAGCAGCCAGTGGCTCCAATCCTCATACCCCGCCTTCAGCGCGCCTTCGATCAGCAGGCCGTGGAAGCCCGAGCAATCGACGAACAGGTCGCCGCGGACCGTGTCGCCATTGTCCAGCAGAAGACCGGTGATGTGGCCGCTGCCGGCGTCCGTTTCCACCTTTTCGATCCTGGCATCGATGCGGCGGACACCGGCCCGCTCCGCCGTCCGGCGCATCAGTTGCGCAAAAAGGCCGGCATCGAAATGCAACGCCCAATCGAACACCGACAGGGTGCTGGGCGGGTTGGGGGACGGGGTCGTGAAGCGCCCGGCCCGCGCCAGCGCCACGGCCAGCGAATAATCGCCCAGGTCCGTCGCCTCCCCCCCGGCGCGCAGGCGCAGCCAATATTGATGGAACGGAATGTTGCGCAGGTCCTGGCCGAAGACGCCGAACGGATGGATGAAGCTGGACCCGTCATGCAGCCAGCCGTCGAACCGGATACCCAGCTTCACGGTGCCATGCGTGGCCTTCAGCACATCCAGATCGCGCAGGCCCAGCGATTGATAGAAGCGGCGGATGGTGGGGATCGTCGCCTCCCCCACCCCGACGGTGCCGATGGCGGAACTTTCGATCAGGGTGATCTTCAGGCCGGAACCGCGGAAATGCTCGGCCAGGGAAGCGGCCGTCATCCAACCCGCCGTGCCGCCGCCGACAATGACCAGGTCGCGGATACGATTGTCGGGCTGCATGGCATTTTCCCTGGCAATGATCGGACAAGTGTAAAGAGGATCGCAGAATAGGAAAAGGCGCCGCCTTGACGTGGATCACGTCCCGACGGCGCCCCGGAATTACGCTAGCCGATGGTTACCACTTGAAGCGGACACCCAGCGTGTAGCGGCTTTCATACTCGTTCTGCCAGACGAACTGGGTTGGTCCCCCTGTGAACTGCACGAAGTAATCCTCGATCTCGCCGGTGACGTTGGAGCCGTTGGCATAGATCGTGATCTGCTCATTGATGTTGTAGCTCAGGTTCACGTCAACGAACTGGGTGCTGCTCTGATAGACCGGGAAGTCCTTGAACACATTCTCAAGGCGCTTGCTGCGGTAGTTATAGGCAACGCGGGCCTGGAAATGGTCGTCCTGGTACCAGCCGACCAGATTGAACTGGTGCTTGGAATTGTCGTTGAACGGCACCTTCTCGCCCGAGGTCAGCGTCTGCTCGCTGGGCGACAGGGTATAGTTGGTATCGACACCGAAGTTGGAGAAGAAGCTTTCATCGTCCAGGAAGTCCTTGAAGGACAGCTTGGCACCAACCTCGACACCTTCCACGCGGCCACCCTCACCCTGTTCCGGGCGGGTCACCGGCACGGTACGGCGGATCACGCCGTCCTGGTCGGGGAACCGGCCGTCAGTTGTGGTGCGGGTGACGACGTAGCTCTTGATGTTCATGCGGAACACGGCGAGGTTCAGCATGCTGGCCCGGCCGATATAATATTCGATGGCCGCGTCCCAATTATCCGAACGCCACGGATCCAGTTCAGGATTGCCGCTGGATTCCGCACTGGTGACTTCGCGGATCTTCGTGCCGTCGGGGCGCACCTCGCCATCCGCCGTATTGATCTTCAACGCCCCGCCATAGCGCAGCAGGTCCAGCGGCTGCATGGTCTTGCTGTAGCTGGCGCGCAGACGCAGGTCGTTCGTGACGTCGTAGGTCGCATTCACGGCCGGCAGATAATCGTAATAGGTGCGGTTGGAGACGACATCACCGGCATCGATATTGGTGTCGCCATAGTTCAGGGTGTCACCCGTGATGTTCTGGCGAACCAGCAGCTCGGTCCGGATGATCTTCAGGCCGGCATTGCCGGACAGGCGGCCCCATTCGAAGTTGGTGTCGATATAGCCGCTGTCTTCCGTCAGGCTGACATCATAGGACTGGCCCGGCAGGATGACGCGGTCGGCACCGCCGAACACCTTCTTGTGGAAGGCGACCGGATCGTCAAAGTCACGCGGATCGATCGCCCAGAAGCCGGGGATGCCCTTCGTGATCGAACCGAGATTATCGACCCAGATAACGTTGTTATAGGTGTCCAGGCGCGTCGGCGCGTTGACCGTATAGCCCTGAAACACCAGTTGTCCGGTCACCGGATCGGGCACGAACTCACCCGCCTGGCACTGGTTCTGGTTCATGACGACGTCGATGGCCTTCCACTGGGCCGAACAGCCCGACGTGTTCGGCTGGCCCTGGTCGTTGACGCCGACACCCTCATAGAAGTTCGAGAAATGGTGGAACTGGGCGATCGAGACCGACCGGTCGCTGCGGCGGATGCCGACATCGACCCTGTTCAGGAATCCACCCAGCGGCTCCTCGAAATCATATTGGGTATCGATGCGGTAGACGTTCAGGTCGGACGTCGCCTCGTTGTTACCTTCCGAGGAGAAGGCGCCGATGGCATAGCTGTCCTTGTTGGCCATATAGTCGGTCAGCGACTTGCCGGCACCCAGACCGCCCGAGATGGGCCGGTCGAAACCGGACCAGACCGGGTGCTTGCCCGAAATATCGTAATGAAGCTGCGGGTTCTGCCCATAGCCCAGCGGATTGGGATCGACATAACGCCCACCCAGGCTGCCAACGATGTCGTTGGTGTAGCGGCCGGGAAATTTCGATGCGATGGCGGCCGGATAGAAGGTACCGCGGGTACGGTCGGCGGCCGTCTGGAACAGGTTGAACCGCCCCGGCGCATACTGCCAGTTCGACAGATCGCCCTGCGCCTGTCCGTTCAGCGACAGACGGTCCGCATCGGCGCGCACGGCACGCGCCTGCACCTTGAGCGGGCCGCCATTGTCATAGTTCAGTTCGAGATTGTAGTTCTTCGATTCCGACTTGTTGACGCGGTTGACGGAGAAGGAGTTCACCCACCAGGCATTGATGTCGTACTCGTCCACCGCCAGCCAGTCACTGCCGGCAACCGGGGTCGAGGATGTGGGGGTTGCCCAGACACCGAAGGCATCGCCCGACCAGCGGTTGGAAATGTTGATGCCGGCCGCGCGGTTATATTCGTCCATCTTCGTGTAGAAGCCTTCGGCCACGAAGGTGAAGCCTTCGCCGAGATCGGCCTCGAACGCGGCGGAAACGGACAGGCGGTCGCGCTCCGTCTCCTTCTTGAAGCTTTCAAAGCCGTGCGGCGAGATGAACTGGTTCGGCGCGGTGCCACCCCAGTCATTGTTGCCCGAGAGGCCGCCCGTGCCGGGCCCCGGTGCCAGACCGGAATAATTGTTGCCCAGGTTGGCCTCGCTGCCGGCGGCGGAAACCAGCACACCGATACGGTCGCCGCGCCAGGCCAGCAGGCCGTTGGCCAGCCAATCCTTCTCCTTCGTGTCCTTGCCGGTCTGCCCCTCAACCGCGCCCGACGCAGAGAAGCCATAGGGCATGTCGGAGGGGCGGCGGGTACGCAGGTCGATGGTGCCGGAAACGCCCGACAGGGCGTTGCGGGTGTCCGTGGTCTTATAGACGACCACGGCGTTCATCAACTGTGCCGGCACGTCGGTCAGGTTGGGCTTCGCTTCGCCCTGGTTGCCGGCCGAAAGATACTGCTCACCATTCAGCATGGTGATGACCTGCGGCAGGCCGCGCACATTCACCGTGCTGCCTTCGCCCGCGTCACGGCGGATCTGGATACCGGGCACGCGCTGCAAGGCGTCGGCGATGGTGACGTCGGGCAGCTTGCCGATATCCTCCGACGAGATGGCATCGACGATGGCCGTCTGGTTGCGCTTCACATCGACCGACCGCTGCTGCGACGCGCGCACGCCGGTCACGATGATTTCGTCCAGCGTGTCCTGCGCAGCCGGCGCGGCCTGTGCCAGGGCGGTGGAAGTCATCGCCAGGGGCGACACCCCCGCGAGCAGAGCCACGGCCAGGCCGCGCCCAAGCATAGAATGCATCCCTGTCAAGAGATCCTCCCTTATAAGCAAAGTATTTCCGTGTGGTTTTTGGCGCCAGCATGCGCAGGGGCGTTCAGACAGAGGCGCCCCGGGGCCTTTGTCTGTTCGGATATTGCCGAATTTGGCTTTCAGAAGCCGATCGTTTCCCCACCCATCACCGGCGTGTTTTCCACACGCTCCCATCCTTGTGTTTCCGAATGTACGGACACCCGCCCTGATGTCAAGCACTATATGTCATCGTTGTCATATGGGGTGACAGCGCAGACATGGACTGTCCCAGGCGGTGAATGGCCTCCCCGTTCCCCGCGAGAAGAAAGCCGGTCCCGCAACTGCACCACGCAGGCGCAAAAACCAATATTTAACAATGTATTAACTGATCAGCAACATGACGCACCCGCGGCGGCGCCAAATTCTGTTGCCCAGATGTCACGCACAGCAAAGGAGATTGTCCGGCTGCGACAGACAGAAATCAGACAACGTTGTCCGTTTTGGCTGACAAGGAGGCCGAGACGATGATATCGTCCTTCTACAACCGTCCGCGACCCATGCCGGACGGACGATCGGGAGGTCGGGGCAGCAGAGCCCCGGGGATGCGCATGACGTCCCGACAGCAATTTTTCCAGGACGGGAAAAGAGCGCGATGCCCATCGATCCTGGCCGACGTCACGCCTTATGAATAAGAAAGAGACCCCAAGAATGCATGACAGAAAGATACGGGCCTTCATGTCCACCCTGATGCTGGCCACCGCGCTTGCGGCGGGTGCCGTCCATGCCGCGGAACCGGCGCCCCCGACCGTCGCCCTGTCGGACCGGCCCTGGATGGATGCCAGCCTGGCCCCAGAGGCCCGGGCAGAGCTGCTGTTGCGCCAGATGAGCGTGGCGGAGAAGAAGACACTGGTCTTCGGCTATTTCGGCTCCCCCTTCAAGGAACGGAACTATACCCCGCCCGCCGGCATCCGCATGGGTTCGGCAGGCTTTGTGCCGGGCATCGACCGGCTGGGCATCCCGCCGCAATGGCTGACGGACGCCGGGCTGGGCGTGGCGACACAGCGCGATTCGACCGAACCGATGCGCGAGCGCACATCCCTGCCCGCCGGCATCGCCACGGCGGCCACCTGGAACCCGGCGCTGGCCAGGCAGGGCGGCGTGATGATCGGCCGGGAGGCAAGGCTTTCGGGCTTCAACGTCATGCTGGCCGGCAGCCTCAATCTGGTGCGCGAGCCGCGCAACGGCCGCAATTTCGAATATGGTGGAGAGGACCCGCTTCTGGCCGGCGTCATCGTGGGGGCCCAGATCGCGGGCATCCAGTCCAACAACATCATCTCCACCATCAAGCATTTCGCCCTGAACGCGCAGGAGACGGGGCGTTTCGTGCTGTCCGCCAACATTGACGAGGCGGCATCGCGCATGTCGGATCTGCTGGCGTTCGAAATCGCCATGGACCGCAGCGATCCCGGCTCCGTCATGTGCGCCTACAACCGCTATGAAGGGCATTACGCCTGCGAGAGCGACTTTCTGCTGAACCAGGTGCTGAAGCGGGACTGGGGCTACAAGGGCTATGTCATGTCCGACTGGGGTGCCGTCCACTCCACGGCCAAGGCGGCCAATGCCGGGCTGGACCAGGAATCGGGCTATGTGTTCGACAAGGAACCCTATTTCGGCCCCGAACTGCTGGGTGCGGCGCTGGCCGACGGATCGGTGCCCATGGAACGGCTGGATGATATGAACCGGCGCATCCTGCATGCGCTGTTTGCCAACGGCGTGTTCGACCATCCGGTCAATGTGGAGGATCACCGGATCGATTATGCGGCGCATGCCGCCATCACCCGCGCCGATGCCGAGGAAGGCATCGTGCTGTTGCGCAACAAGGATGGCCTGCTGCCCCTGGATGCCGGGGCGCGGCGCATCGCCATCATCGGCGGCCATGCCGACAAGGGCGTGATGGCGGGCGGCGGCTCGTCCACGGTATTCGGGCCGGGCGGCAATCCCGTGCCGGGGCTGGGACCGCAGCATTTCCCCGGCCCGGTCGTCTTCCATGCCAATCCACCCCTGGACGCCATCCGGGCCCGCAACGGATCGGCCGCCGTGCGTTTCGATCCGGGCAGCGACCCCGCGGCCGCGGCCGCCCTGGCCGCCGACAGTGATATCGCCATCATCTTCGCCAACCAATGGACGGGGGAGGCCATGGATTTCCCCCTGACCCTGCCCGACGGGCAGGATGCGGTGATCGAAGCCGTGGCGAAAGCCAACCCGCGCACGATCGTCGTCCTGCAGACGGGCGGCCCCGTCTTCATGCCCTGGCTGGACCGGGTCGGCGCCGTCATGGAAGCCTGGTATCCCGGCACCGCGGGCGGAGAGGCCATCGCGCGCGTCCTGTTCGGGGAGGTGGATGCCAGCGGCCGCCTGCCTGTCACCTTCCCGAAAAGCCTGGACCAGTTGCCCCGGCCCAAACTGGACGGTGAGGACCTGCCCCAGGACACGCCATTCGACGTGGATTATCATGAGGGGGCAGCGATCGGTTACAAATGGTTCGACAAGAAGGGCCTGACGCCGCTGTTCCCCTTCGGCCATGGCCTGTCCTACACCAGCTTCGCCTATAAGGATCTGACAGCAGTGCAGGGCGATGACGGCACGCTGACCCTGTCGGGAACGGTCACCAACACGGGCCAGCGTGCAGGCAAGGCCGTGCCCCAGCTGTATGTCGGCCCCCGCGATGGCGGCTGGGAGGCACCGAAACGGCTGGCCGGCTGGCAGAAGCTTGACCTGGCACCGGGCGCTTCGGCCCAATTCTCCGTGCCGGTCGACCCGCGCCTGCTCGCCATGTATGACACGGCCGGGCGGCAATGGGTCGTGACACCGGGCCGCTACCGCGTCTGGCTGGGCGCCTCCGCCACCGACCTGCCCCTGACGGCGGACGTGGTGCTGAAGGGCGCCAGCCTGCCGGCCAGCAAGGCACAATAGGCAGGAGGGCGCGCGGGACGGGTGACGGTGGCGCCATTACCTCACAGGTAATCGCAAGCGCCGGCCCGGCACGGCCATGATGGGCCCATCGCAACCGATGACGATGGAGAAACATCATGGGTATCAACGCCTTCACCCGCCAGTTGCTGCTGCTCGACGCCGGTGCCTGCCTGGGCTCCGGCCTGTTGCTGGTGGCGGGTGCCGGCCTGCTGGAACCCTGGCTGGGCCTGCCGCGCTGGCTGCTGCTGGAAGCGGGGATCGTTCTGTTCCCCGCCGCCCTGCTGGCCGCCTATGCCGGCCGCCGCACCGGGGTTGGCACGGGGCCGGCCCGTGCCATGGTCGTGCTGAACCTCGCCTGGGTCGCCGGAAGCATCGCCCTGCTGGGCCTGGGCTGGACGACGCCGCTGGGAACCGGCTTCATCCTGATCCAGGCCGTAGGCGTTGCCGGGCTGGTGGCCGGCCAGATTCTGGGGCTGCGCCGGTCGGCAGCCGGGCTACGGCCCGCCCCCGCGGCATAGACGGCGGAAGCAAGGGCGGGATCAGGCGTAATGGGCCGCCAGATCGTCAAACAGACGGGCATAGAAGGCGTCGGTATCCTTTACCCGGACCGCCACCTCCACCCCACCGGCGCCGTCCGGCAGCATCAGGCCGGCGCCGAGGCCCGTTCCCTCCTGCACCACATGTGCCTGGGCCCGCACCGTTTCGAACATTTCCGGATAGAACAGGCACGCCACGGCCGTGGGATCATGCAGAAAGGCGCCATCGGTGTGGAATTTCGGCTTGTCCAGGTGGTAGGGGGCGTTCAGCATCAACGCGACCTCCTGCCCGAACAGCGGCAGGGCGCGGGCCCTGGCCAGCCGGGCCGGGTCGCTGACAAGCTGGTGCGTCACATCGGCGGGGGCAAGCAGGACAGGCACCCCGCCGTTCAGCACCGATTGCGCCGCCGCGGCATCCATCCAGAAATTGAACTCGGCCCAGGGGGTGACATTGCCCCGCCGCACGAAATTGGGGGGTAGTGGCGCGAAGGACCCGCCCATGGCCACGATCCGGTCGATGCGGGCATAGGCATCGGGCGCTTCCCGCCGCAGCAGGGCCAGGTTGGTCAAGGGCCCCGTGGCCACCAGGATGACGCTGCGCACCGGATGGGCCCGCAGGGTCTGCGCCATCCAGCCGACCGCATCATGGGATGCCAGCCGCCGCAGGGAAGGCGGCAGGCGCAATTCCCCCAGCCCCGTCTCCGAAAAGGCGCCGTCGCCCGCCGGCGGATCGTCCCGGTCCAGCGGCGCCCGCGCCCCGGCATGGACCGGGATATCCGGCCCGCCAATATAATCCAGGAAGGCCAGGGCGTTTGCAGCCGTCCGGTCCAGGGTCACATTGCCGTTCACGGCCGTGATGCCCAGCACACGCGCCCGCTTCGGCAGGGCCAGCACCCACATCCAGGCCAACAGGTCGTCGGTGCCCGGATCACCATCCAGGATCAGGGAGAGGGGGCTGCCCATGGCCATCTTCTTCGGTTAAGTACCGACCGCCAGCATAGGCCGGCGGGCATGCAAGATAAAGCGGTCAGGCGATCCGCCCGCTATCCGGCGGGCTGCTGCTTGCGCCGCGCCTGCCGGGCGGCATCCAGCCGATCCTGGGCCTGGTGGACCAGCGCGGCCGGGTCGGCCATGGCGGCGTCGAAGATGGCCAGGCCCGCCGACAGGGTGACCTGGCCATGCGGGCTGCGCTGATGGGGCAGGGCCAGCGCCTGCACGGCATCCAGCACCCGGCGCAGCCGTTCCTCCGGATGGCCGGCATCGTTATCGGTCAGGATGATGGCGGCCTGCGCCCCACCCAACCGGTAGACGCGATCCCCCTGCCCCACATGCCGGGCAATGACCCGGAACAGGGTCCGCAGGACCTGATCGCCGGCGGCCGTGCCATAGGCATCGTTATAGGCCTGGAAATGATCGATATCGGCCAGGACCAGGGCGAAGCCTGAACGGGCCTGCCGCCGGCCCAGATCGAAGATGGATTGCAGATCGGACTCGAAGGCACGGCGGTTGTGGATGCCGGTCAGGGGATCGTGCAGGCTCCATTCCTGCAATTGCCGGTGGGCCGCCTCCAGCGCCTCGGTCCGCAGGGTGACCAGCCCCTCCAGCCGGGCGTTGGCATCGCGCACATGCCCGGCCATGGACCGGAAGGATCGGGCCAGCAGCCCGATCTCGTCCCGCGCCTCCAGGGGCAAGGCCTGGGTCCCGTCCGCAACCGCGGCATAATCGCCGGCCGCCACCCGCTCCGATGCGGCCTTCAACTGCAAAATGGGGGCGGCCACCTGCCGCCGCAGCAGGACGAAGACCAGCCCCAGCATAGCCAGGAAATAGGCCGTGCCCATCAGCATGATGGCGCTGGCCGCCTGATGCGCCGTGTCCGCCACCAGCGCCATGGGATAGCGGGCGATGAACCACCAGTCGGGCCCGTCCAGCCGCGTGACCGCCAGATAGGCCTCGTCGTCTTTGTCCACCACGATCCAGACATTGTCGTCGGACGACAGATCGGTCACCCGGCCGGCAATGCTGTCGCGGATCAGGGCATGCGTGCGCAGCAAGCCGGGATCGCCCAGCTTTTCCAGGTTGATGGTGGCCAGTTCCTGCCTCAGCCGGTCCATCCACAGCGGATGGGCCACCAGATGACCGTCGGCCGCCAGCACGAAATTGTAGGAGCCGGGAAGATGATCGGTGATCAGCCGGTCCATCAGATCCTGCACCAGCACATCGTGACCGGCATTGATCAGATGCCGCCCGGCATGGTCGACGGGAAGCTGGTAGGTGACCATCCAGGCCTTGGCCGTATGGTCGTGATAGAGCGGGGTCCAGACGGGCCGGCGCGCGGGATTGGCTTCCTGCAAGGTGGAATTCACGACGGAAAAGGCCGTCATGTCCAGATCGGCCCGCACCTCCAGCCCCCAGGCAAAAGCCGGCCAGTACATGACCATGGCATTTTCCGGCATGCTGACGGTTGTATTGATGAAACGGTTGCTCCAGGCCGGGCCGTATTCACCCAGCAACCGGTATGTCAGCACCATCCGCCGTTGCAGTTCCGGCGATACCGCCCGCAGCTTGTTGCCGATGAAACCCGACATGCCCTGGCGGTAAAGGCCGTCATCATCGATCACCCCATCGAAGAACGGCCGGCGCGTGCGGACCGCGCCATCGGCATCCTTGTAAAAATAATGATCGAACGCCGCCGCCGCCTTTTCCGCAGGCAGGATGGCCGGATCGGTGTAAAGCGACAGGAACCGGTCGCGGAAGGTTTCCATGTTGGCCGCCGCCAACTGGAAGATGGCGCTTTCCGTGCGCCCGCGTTCCAGAAGATGGGCCTTCAGCGTGCCCAGCGCCTCCCGCTCGGTCCGGTCGTAGATCGTGGAATAGCCGATGGCCGTCAGTACCAGAACGACCAGCATCGACCATAAGGCGAGGTGAAGCACAAAACGACGAAGCAGCGAACCGGAAAGGGCCGTCTCTGTTCCGGCCACCGGATCAATTCCCGAACGCTGCTGCACATCGACCTTCCCGGTGTATTCGCGTCGGAAAAGGTTATCGGAGTATGTATTCCAGGGTCAACCCGGACGCACGGGTTGTATCTTCCGGATACTGGGGGGTCAATGGATGGCGGAGCCGCCGGGGGCCGCGGCCTGTCCGTCCGTCAACAATCCCTTTTCGCGGTAGAAGCGCTCAGCCCCTGGATGCAGCGGTACGGCCAGTCCCGACAGGGCCGTGGCCAGTTGCACCGACCGGCCGCGCGGGTGGCCATTATCCAGCATGGACCGTGTCTGCTCATTCCACAGGGAAGCGGTGATGGCATGAACCAGATCCGGTTTCAGGTCACCGCGGACCAGCCATTGCGCACCCACCCCCAGGCTCTGCGTGGCCGGCACACCGTCATACACATCCGCCTCGATCCGGCTTTCGGTGAAGTGCGGCAGACGCTTGACCAATTGAGCCGCCCGCTTGTCGTCGAAGGGCAGCAAGGCGATGGGGACACGCCGGGCCAGATCGGCGACCGAGGGCAAGGGATAGCCCCCGACGATGATGAAGGCGTCCATGTCACCCGCCTCCAGCCGGTCGCCACCGGCCGCCGGGCTGAGATAGAAAGGCTTCACCGTGCGCTCGGACAGGCCATAGCTGGCCAGCAGCGCGCGCGCCGTCACCAGCGTGCCGGACCCCTGTTCGCCCAGCACGACGCGCTTGCCGCGCAGGTCGGCGGGCGTCTTGATGCCGCTGTCGGCCCGCACGACCAGATGGATCGTTTCGGTGTAAAGATTGGCGATGGCCCGCAGATCGGCATAGGGCGCCTTGTCGAACGGACCCTGCCCCTCCAGCGCAGCATGCGCGATGTCGGCCTGCACCAGCGCCGATTCCAGCCGGCGGGATCGCATCAGACTGATATTCTCCACCGCACCCGACGTGGCCTGGGCCACGACGATCAGGCCGGGCACGCCACAGGAACCACCCCGCTCGCACGGGCGGGACCCCGGTGGATTGCTGACGGCATTGGCCAGCAGGCCGCCGATCAGGAAATAGGTGCCACCCGTCGTGCCGGTGCCGATCTGGAAGAAGCGGACCTGCTCGGCCCCCGTATTGGCGATGGACGTGCCCGACAGGGCACCGGCGGCCAACAGGCCCAGCCCGGCACGCAGCAAGCCCCGTCGGTGCAGAACGCCGGTATCGGCGTCACCGGAGGCATCAACGGGCGGGAGGGGTTCGCATCGGGGTCCGGCGGGGGACGGCATGACGGGCACGTCCATCTTGTTGTTGCAGGATGAGAATACCATCGTGCGCCCCGCCGCAGGGGGAAGCAACCGGAACGGGGGCGAAATGGTATAGAATTGGCCGAAAGTCGGGGGCTGTGGCGGATATCCAACGGTTTTGCCACAGACCGGTCACAGAATGGCCTTTCAAAGGACATTCAGCAGCATCAGCAGTCCCACCAGCCCGATCACCACCCCCAATATGCGCGACGCCTTGCCCGCCCCCAGCGGATAGAGCGTCGCCGACAGGCCGACGCCGGCCGTTACCAGTAGAAGGCATCCCGTCAGCATGCCGGGCCAGAACAGCAGATGCCGCGTGACGGGCCCGCCCCATTGCGACAGGCTGATGCCATGCAGGGCACCGACAATGGCAGCCCCGGCCAGACCCGCCAGCCGGGGCAGCGTGACACCGGCGACCAGCAGCCCGCCCAGGACCAGCAGCGACGCTTCCAGCGCCAGCGCCGCATAGGGCACCACCACGCCGGCCCGCGTCAGCAGCGCGAAGCCCAGCCCCGCCAGCAGGGCAGCCACCGTCCCCCCGCCCGGCGTTCCGCGGCCCTGCATGTCGAGCCAGAGTCCCAGCCCCAGCAACCCCAGCAGATGCACATAGGTCAGCAGCGGGCCCGCCAGCCCGGAGGAAAAGCCCTGCGGCACGGAGGCGGCATGCGCCGGCATTGCCACAAGCAGGCAGAGGCAGGCGGGGGACAGGACATGGCGGGCTTGCATCAGAACAGGTCCGTTCAAACGGGCGGAACGGTCCTTGATGACCGGCCGGACCGGCCGGGTCAAGCCTGCGGGCTCAAAGCCGGACCGGCCGGACAGTGTGGCGGTGCAGGCGCGAACGGTCCTGCAGCACCCGGACGCCCGCTGCCACGGCCGGGACGGAGGGCCGATAGTCCAGCGCCAGCAGGATGCGCGACACGGCCCCGTCGGGTCCGGCGAGCGGCAGGCCGAGCCAGGCGGCCTGCACCGTGCGCCCCGCATCCGGGCCGGCCGCGAACTCCTCATATACCGGTGCGCGGCCATGGGCCACGGCCAGCAGGAACCGGTGCGCCGTGTCATAGAGCGCGGGGGGATAGACCTCGTCCAGGAAACGGCCCGTGATGTCACGCCCCGTGGCGATGGCCGCCGCGGAACCCATGAAAAGGCCGAACAGCCGCCCGTGCCCGTCCGCGGGCCCCGCCACAAGCGCCAGATTGGGCAGCAGCGTGCGATCGATGGCGGCAAGGTCCAGCGCCCCGACAAGGGGCAAGGCCGCCCCGCCCGCCGCGCGCCGCCACAGCGCCAGGGCCGCGCGCAGGGGCGGCTGTGTCAGGTCGGCGGCATCGATGGGATCGGCGGATGAAAACATGGGGCCAGGGCTGTCACAGGGGCAAACGGCCCCTGGTTACCCCCGCCGCGTTGCAGGGATATGACGGACGCATGGCGTTATCGCACGCGGGCTGCGCGCATTTTCCGCGCCCATGCCCCCTACCCGCCCGCGCCTTAGCGCGCTATGAAGAACCCGATGGACGGGTGACGGAAGCCGGAGATCGTTGAAATGAAGCTTTATGGTGCGTTGCTGAGCCCCTATGTCGCCCGCGTGCTGCTGGCCGTCCGGTTCAAGGGACTGGACATCCCGCTGGTGCCGGCCCCCGGCGTGGGGCTGAAATCGCCCGAATATCTCGCCATCAATCCCTATGGCAAGATGCCGGCCCTGGAAACCGACGGCACCGCGATCATCGAGTCCGAGGTGATCTGCGAGTTCCTGGACGAGCGCTTCCCCGAGAGGAAGATCCTGCCCGGCGACGATCTGGCCCGCGCGCGGGCCCGCATCATCAGCCGTGCGGCCGATCTTTACATCCTGCCCGCCCTGCTGGGCCTGCTGGGCCAGATGAACCCCGTGTCCCGCGACGCCAGGCTGGTGGCCGAGAAGATGGCGGAACTGAAGCGCGGACGTGACGGGCTGGAAACCTTCATCGACGGTCCCTGGTGCATGGGCACCGGTTTCACCCTGGCCGACTGCGCCATGGTGCCGGCCTGTTTCTTCCTGGAGAAATTCCTGCCGGCCTTCGGTGGGCTGGACGTTTTCGCCGACCATCCGCGCATGGGGGCTGTGTGGCGCCATGCCCAGAACGATCCCATGGTGGCCGACCTGCTGAAGCAGATGAACGGCGCCTTGGATGATTTCATGCGCCGCCGCGCCGCCAACGGCTGATCCCTTCGAAAGAGCCCGCCCGGGAGGTTCGCCGGGGCGGGTGCTGGCACCATTCCGGCCCTGTAAAGCGGCACCAGGCCACCGTTGACCGGCGGTCCTGTTGGGCGCATTTTGCCCGCCTTGTTCCCGCGTTCTGCGGGGACCAGCGATCCAAAGCAACAATCACAGAACAATTCGGAACAAGGACGGGAATTGACCATGGTGAAGCCGGTTAAGCTGGCGGCGGCGACCGCCGCGACCCTTGCCCTGCTGGTGGGCGCGGCCCAGGCGGACGAGGGCATGTGGACCTTCGACAATGTGCCGGCGGCAGCCATCGGCAAGTCGACCGGCTTCACGCCGGACGCCCAGTGGTTGAAGAAGGCCCAGCTTTCCTATGTCCGCCTGGCCGGCGGCTGCTCGGGCAGCTTCGTTTCCGGCGAAGGGCTGGTGATGACCAACCACCATTGCATTTCCGATTGCATCGCCGAACTCTCGTCCGCCCAGAAGGACTATCAGGCCGACGGCTTCCTGGCCCGCAACCGGGCGGAGGAGAAGCAGTGCGCCGGGATCGAGATCAACCAACTGGTCGATATCACCGACGTCACGGGTAAGGTGGAAGCCGCGACCACCGGCAAGACGGGCCAGGATTTCGCCAATGCCCGCCGCACCGTTCTGGCCGATCTGGAAAAGGATTGCGCCGGCGGTGACGACAAGCTGCGCTGCGACGCCGTGACCCTCTACCAGGGGGGCCGCTACAGCCTTTACAAGTACAAGCGCTATCAGGATGTGCGCCTGGCCTTCGCGCCGGAAGCCGCCGCCGCCGCGTTCGGCGGCGATCCTGACAATTTCAACTTCCCGCGCTATTGCCTGGATATGTCGCTGTTGCGCGTCTACGAGGACGGCAAGCCCATCGCCAGCCCCAACCATTTCAAATGGTCCCGCGAAGGCAGCAAGGAGGGCGAGGCCAGTTTCGTCATCGGCAACCCCGGTTCCACCAGCCGCCTGCGCACCATCGCCGAGCTGGAATTCATCCGCGACAATGTCGCCCCGTCCTTCCTGTTCTGGGCGCAGGAGCGCCGTGGCCGCCTGATCGAGTTTGGGCGCGAGAATGATGACCGCCGCCGCGAGGCGCTGGACGACCTTTCCGGCACTGAAAATGGCGTGAAGGTGTGGCGCGGCCGGCAGATTGCCCTGGCCGACAAGGATTTCTTCGGCGCCAAGGTCCGGGCGGAGCAGGAACTGCGCGCCAAGATCGCCGCCGATCCGAAGCTTGCCGCCGAAGTCGGTGATGCCTTCACACAGATCGAGCAGGCCCAGGCCCGCTATGCCCAGCTTTACCCGCGTTTCATCATGCTGGAACGGTCCCGCGCCTTTGATAGCGAGCTGGCCGCCTTCGCCCGCCTGCTGTTGCGCGCCGGGGACGAGCGGGGGCTGCCCAATCCCGAGCGCCTGCGCGAATATGGCGACAGTCGCCTGCCGGCCCTGAAGCAGCGCCTGTCCAACCCGGCCCCGGTGCATGCGGAGCTGGAAATCGCCCTGCTGTCCTTCTCGCTGACCAAGCTGCGCGAGCAGTTCAGTCCCGACGACCCCATCGTGAAGGCCGTGCTGGGCAAGCGTTCACCCGACCAGGTGGCCGAAGCCGCCGTGAAGGGCAGCAAGCTCGGCGACCCCGCCGAGCGCCTGCGGCTGTTCGAGGGCGGCAAGGCGGCCATCGACGCTTCCGACGACCCCATGATCGCGCTGATGAAGCTGGTGGACCAGGCCGCCCGGCAGGCCCGCAAGTCGGTGGAGGAGGAGGTCGACGCCGTGGTGGAGCAGGCACAGGCCCGCATTGCGAAGGCGCGCTTCGCCCTTTACGGCGACAGCATCTATCCCGACGCCACCTTCTCGCTGCGCCTGTCCTACGGCAAGATGCAGGGCTGGACGGAGCCGGACGGCCAGGAGGTGGCACCCTATACCACCATCGCCGGGCTTTATGAGCGCGACACGGGTGCCGCCCCCTTCGCCATTCCGCCGAGCTGGGAGGCCGCCCGCGGCAAGGTACAGATGAGCACGCCCTATAACGCGGTGTCGACCAACGACATCATCGGCGGCAATTCCGGGTCCGCCGCCATCAACGCCAAGGGCGAGGTGATCGGCCTGATCTTCGACGGCAATATTCACAGCCTGTCGGGTGACTACGGCTATGATCCGCGCCGCAACCGGTCCGTGATGGTCGATGTGCGCGGCATGGCCGAGGCACTGCGCACGGTCTATGACGCCAGGCACCTGACCCGCGAGCTGGGCGTGCAATAAGCCCCCAGCGGCCCCGCCGCCGACACCGGACCATGACCTGATATCAAGCCGCCGGGTGACCCCCGGCGGCTTTTTCCGTTGGGCCGGCGGGATTGCGCCTTCCTTATTTATGAAATTTGATTTATTAAATATGACATCGCTGTCTGCATTGGCTTCAATCCCATGCGGACCCGCAAAACGGCGCCCGAAGTCGCCGATAAGGGAAGGAAAAGTCCATGAAGAAGGCAGTTGGGGTCCGCGCCCTTCGGGCATCGCTTATGACAGCGCTGGCAATTGCAATGTCCGCTCCGCTGGCGCTCGGCCAGGCCCATCAGGGGCTGGGGGGAGCGGGCGGGCTGGGACCCGGCGGGTTCGGCCCCTATGATGTTGAATTCCCGGCCGGCGGCGACGGGCTGGCCAAGCCGGTGCGTGACGATCGTGCGCCGGCCCCGGCACCCGTGGCGGCCGGCACCCCCTTCACCCTCTATGGCTGGGTACAGGCGGACGAGGTGGGACGCGGCCGGTCGCTGCTGGGCGGCTTCGCCACCGCCGACGGCACCGCCCCGGCCTATTTCCTGATGCTGGAGAATGGTCGCCCGGCCCTGCTGGCCGGCGACAGGGTGATCAGCGGCGGAAGGGCCCTGTCCCCCGGCCAGTGGGTCTTCCTGGCCGCCAGCTTTGACGGCACGCGCGCCCGCCTGCATGTCGACGGGCGGGAGGTGGGGTCGGGCGCGGCCGCAACACCGGACGCGCTGGCGCAATTCATGCTGGCGCCGCGCCGCAGCCTGACGGCCGCCTTCGTCGCAGGCGATGCCGTGCCGTTCGCGGGGCGGCTGGCCGGCTTTTCCGCCGTGCCGCGTGCCCTGGCACCGGCGGACCTGCGGGCGTTTGCCGATATCCGGCCCGTCCGCGACCTGACCAATTTCGAAAGCGGCGCACCGACCTGGCCCGTACAGGTACGGCAGATGTACGGGCAGATCGCTCCGCAGGACCCCTGGACGCGGCCCAGGTCCCGGACCCCCTTCTCCGCCCCCGTCGCCAAGCCGCTGGTCGCAACACCGGCACTGGCGCCGAAAGCCCCCGGCGAATGGGTACTGGGCGCCTGGAAGCTGGTGGAAGCACCGAAGATCACGGCCCATGGTGCGGCCGTGTCGCAACCGGGCTTCGATGCGGCATCCTGGCATGCGGCAACGGTGCCCGGCACCGTCCTGACGACGCTGGTGGATCGCGGCGTCTATCCCGATCCCGATTACGGCCTGAACAATCTGGCCATCCCGGAAAGCCTGAACAAGCAGGATTACTGGTATCGCACGGAATTTACGGTCCCGTCCGACCAGGCCGGAAAGCACCTGCAACTGTCGCTGAACGGCGTGAATTACCAGGCGGAGGTCTGGCTGAACGGCCACCGTCTGGGCGAGATGAAGGGTGCCTTCATCCGCGGCCGATTCGACGTGACGGGTCTGGCCCGGCCAGGCCAGCCCAACGCGCTGGCCATCCGCATCAGCCCCCCGCCCCATCCCGGCCTGCCGCATGAGGAAAGCCTGACATCCGGCGTGGGGGAGAATGGCGGCATGATGGCGCTGGACGGCCCGACCTTCGTCGCCGCGGAAGGCTGGGACTGGATACCGTCGGTGCGCGACCGCAACACAGGTCTGTGGCGCGACGTCACGCTGACCGCCACGGGCGACCTGCGCCTGGGGGACACCAGGATCGTCACCGCCCTGCCCCGCCCCGATAATTCGGTGGCGGATATCAGCGTCACCGTGCCGGTGGAAAACCTGACGGACCGGACGGTGAGCGCCAGCATCACGGCCAGTTTCAACGGCATCACCGTGACGAAGCAGGCCGCCATCGCGCCGGGTGGCGGCACGATCGCCCTGACGCCTGCGGAGTTTCCCCAACTCGCCATCCGCAACCCGGCGCTCTGGTGGCCCAACGGCTATGGCGAGCCGGCACTGCACCGGATGCAGGTGGCCGTGACGGCGGATGGCCGGCCGTCCGACAGAAGGGAAATCCGCTTCGGCATCCGGCAGGTGACCTATGAATTGTCGCTGATGGACAAGCAGGGACGGCTGCGCCGGGTGGAAGTGGACCTGACGGAAGCCAAGGCGCGCGGGGAGCGCATCATCGATGTGGCCCACGAGGCACTGCGCCGTGTGCCGGACGGCTGGGCCGCCTCCCTTTATCCGGGCGCGGAGAATTCCCCCGCCGTGACCCCGGCGGACGCGGCGGAACTGTCACCACACATGGTGATCAAGGTGAACGGCGTGCGCATCGCGGCCCGGGGCGGCAACTGGGGCATGGATGACTGGCGCAAGCGCGTGGAGAAGGACCGGCTGGAACCCTATTTCCGCCTGCACCGCGACGCACATGTCAACATCATCCGCAACTGGGTGGGCCAGAATACGCAGGAGGAGTTCTTTGAACTGGCCGACGAATACGGCCTGATGGTGATGAACGATTTCTGGGCCAGCACGCAGGACTATCAGCTTGAGCCGCAGGATGTTCCCCTGTTCATGGCCAACGCCGCCGACACGGTGAAACGCTATCGCAACCATCCGTCCATCGTGCTGTGGTTCGGCCGGAACGAGGGGGTGCCCCAGCCCATCCTGAACGAGGCGCTGGCCGACATGATCTTCGATCTGGACGGCACGCGGCATTTCACGGGTTCGTCCAACCGCGTCAACCTGGCCGGCAGCGGCCCCTATAATTACCGCGAGCCCGACAGCTATTTCACCGAGCATGCGCGGGGCTTCTCCGTGGAACTGGGCCTGCCCTCCTTCCCCACACTGGAGGCGTTCAAGGCCGCCGTGCCGGAAAGCGAGCATTGGCCCATTTCCGACACCTGGGCCTATCATGATTGGCATCAGGGCGGGAACGGCGACGTCGCCACCTTCATGCAGGCGCTGGCCACGAAATTCGGCCCCGCCACCAGCCTGGAGGATTTCGAGCGCAAGGCGCAGATGCTGAATTACGAAGGCTACCGCGCCATCTTCGAAGGCTTCAATGCGGGGCTGTGGACACGGCATTCCGGCCGCATGCTCTGGATGACGCAGCCGGCCCGGCCCAGCACCATGTGGCAGATCCTGAGCCACGACTATGACACGCACGGCGCCTTCTACGGCTTCAAGAAGGCATCGGAGCCCGTGCATGCACAGTTGGACCTGCCGGACCATCGCATCACGCTGGTCAACAACACGCAAGTCCCCCGCACGGGCCTGACCCTGGAAACCCGTGTCCAGCCCGTGGGGGCCACCGCCTGGCCCGTGCGCAGCACCGAAGGCATCGACATTCCGGCCGGCGGCGTGGTGCATCCGTTCACGCTGGACCTGGGGGAAGGGTTGGCCCGTGACAGACTGCTTCTGGTCGCGCTGGAACTGAAGGACGGGGCCGGCACCGTGCTGTCGCGCAACGATTACTGGGTCGCCGCCGACGCCCCGGCCCACCAGCGGCTGAACGAATTGCCGCCCATGGCCGTCAGCCTTTCGGCCCAGGGCCGGGTGGACGGCAAGGGTGAAGTGGTGCTGGACGTGACCCTGTCGAACCCCGGCGGCAGCCCGGCCCTGATGGCGAAGCTGACGCCGCGAAAGGCGGATGGCAGCCGCATCCTGCCCGTCTATGTCAGCGACAATTACCTGACCCTGCTGCCGGGCGAGACGCGGCAGGTCCAGGTGACCTATCCGGCCGCGGCCGGCGGGACGGGGGCACCATCACTGGGCCTGCGCGGCTGGAACATCCAGCCCACCAGCGTCACGGTCACCATTCAGCCCTGACGGAAGCGCCAGCCCTGACGGGAACGGCGGTCGAAGGGTGTTCCCCACGACCGCCGTTCCCAGCCTATTCCCTGGTCCGTTCCACCGGGCTGAAACCCACGGGGCTTTCCGCCGCCAGCCAGGCGAAGCTGGCGAAGGCCGCGACGGACTGGTCCAGCTTGCGCGGGTCAACCTTGTCCAGCGTGTCATCGGCCGTGTGGTGATAATCGAAATAGTCAGTGCCATCCAGGCCCAGACCGGCGGTGGCCATGCCGAAGGCCGTGGCCAGCGGTCCGATATCGGGGCCCCCGCTGCTGGGGCCACGTCCCGGCACGATGCCCAGCGGGGACAGGGCCCGGCCGATGGCATCGATGACAGGCCTGGCTTCCGGCCGCACATCGGCGTTGAAGGTGATCACGGGACCGGCACCGAAATCCGCCTCCGTCCCGATCTGGTGCCGCTCCTTGCTGCCCGAAGGGCCGCCCGCACGGGCCGCGGCATAGGCACGGGCGCCGACCAGTCCCAGTTCCTCCGCCCCGAACAGGATGAAGCGGATGGTGCGGCGCGGGGGCTGCGGCAGGGATTTCAGGATGCGGGCCGCCGCCAGGACGATGCCCACACCCGCCCCGTCATCCAGCGCGCCTGTCCCCAGGTCCCAACTGTCCAGATGCGCGGCGATGACGACGATCTCCTCCGGCAGTTCACGACCCCTGATCTCACCCATGACATTGGCATCCGACAGCGGACCCATGGCCTGGCTGGCCAGCGTCAGCCGCACCGTCACCGGCCCGCCCAGCGCCAGCAGCCGGTTCAACTGGTCGGCATCCGGGTTGGACAGGGCGGCGGCCGGAATGGCCGCGACATCGGGAGAATAGCGGGTGGTACCGGTGTGCGGGAACCGGTGGCTGTCCGTGCCGATCGAACGGATCAGCAGCGCCAGCGCCCCCTTGCGCGCCGCCTCCGACGGACCGCGGCCGCGGGCAACGACCGCCTGCCCATAGCCGCCGCCATCCTGCAAGCGCGCCATCTTCTTGTCCACGAATGCGATCTTGCCTTCCAGGCTACCATCGGGCGCCGACAGCAGATCGTCCAGCGTGTCGAACCGTGCGATGGCGCCGGTCACCCCGTCCGCCGGCGTCGCAACGCTGTAGCCCAGCGCCGTGACATGCAGGTGCTGTGGCGCCGGTGACAGGATGGCAGCCGATTCCAGGCCCCGCTCCCAGCCTTCCACCGTGAAGGGCTCAACCCTGACATTGGCAAGGCCCAGTTCCTTGAACCGCGCCATGGCCCAGTCATGGCCGGCCCTTGCCGCCGGAGTTCCGGCCATGCGGGGGCCGACACGCACGGTCAGCGATTCCACGAAATCGAAGGCGCCCGACCCGGCCAGGGCCCTTTCCTGTATCTCACGCGCCACCGCCAGCGTCGCCGGGGCATAGGGACCGGCATCGGCGGCCCGCACCACCGGGGTCCAGGCCAGCATCAGGCCGGCGAGCATCAGGGAACCGAAACGTTTCAACGCACTGCTCCTCCTAAAAGGACGGCCGGGATGCGCCCGGCACCCCGATTTGGAAGCAAGCCTACCCCATGCGGGGGAGGGGATCGAAATCTTTTGCGGGATTGCGCCCCTCCGGCCTCGCCACCATTGATGGCGGGAGCCATGTGGTAACACCCCGCGTCATGCTCTGGCCTTTGGGATAGGGCGTCAAAACCCCTCACAAAAACGCTTGACGCCCATACCGAAAGCGCGCACCATCAAATCGTAACAAAGACATGGAGGGTTGTTTTGAAGATATCGACGCCCCCGACGCAGTGGGCGGCCCAATCCTGAAAGGGTGATCGACTGCGTTCCGTAACCTGGGAGGGTGTGTAAAAGCATGACCCCACCGCAGCAAGACTTTGCGATTACTTGAATTATCGCAGCAACCATCCTGGAACCGCGATTTGACATAGGTCCTGTGGTTCCGGTTTGAAGGATACCCCCGTAGGCGCATCCAGCTACGGGGGTTTTCTTTTGCGCAAAAGAAAATTCTGCCTGCGCCGGTCCCGCTGGCCTCAAGACATCGGGTGAAAGGTGTCGACCTCAAGACGTCGAGGCAAAGCCGTCGGGTGACGGGCGGGCCCGCTCCTGTTCGGGCTTCGACTGTTCGGGCTTCGATCCGCCAGACATATCGTTTAGGCTGCCGCATCCGCCCCCCCCCCCCGGCCCCGATAATCCGACGCCCTGCCTTGAACTTCCTGCGCAAAATCCTGGCCCCAAAGGCTCCGGCCCGCGCCAAGCGCCGCCAGCCCGTCGTGACGCCGCCCCGCACCCTGGCGCTGGACACTGTGCCCGTGCCGGTGGAGGTGCGCGTGTCGGCCCGGTCCCGCCGGCTTTCGATGCGGGTGGACGTGGCGCGCAACATCGTGCGCGTGTCCACCCCGCCGCGCGTGCAGGATGCCGATATCCGGCTGTTCGTGGAACGGCACATGGATTGGCTGCACCAGCGCCTGTCTGCCGTGCCGGACAGGATGCCGTTCCTGCCTGATGCTACCATACCCATCCTGGGCGTGGACCATGTCATCCGCCATGTGCCGGGCGGGCGGCGCACACCGCGACGGGTGGCCCTGGCCGATGGCGGGCATGAGCTGCAGGTGGGGGGAGAGGCCGACTTTGTGCCCCGGCGGGTGGCCGATTACCTGAAGGCGGAGGCCCGGAAGCTGGCCGCGGCCCGGTCGCAGGAAAAGGCAGAACGTCTGGGCGCCCGCGTGGCGGCGGTCAGCGTGCGCGATACGCGCTCGCGCTGGGGGAGCTGTTCACCCGGTGGCCGGCTTTCCTTCTGCTGGCGGCTGATCCTGGCCCCGGAGCCTGTATTTGACTATGTCGTCGCACATGAAGTGGCGCATTTGCAGGAAATGAACCATTCCGCACGCTTCTGGGCCGTCTGTGCCAGCCTGACGAATGGCGATGTCACCGATCACCGAGACTGGCTGCGCACCAACGGCGCCCGGCTGCACCGCTATGGCGGATAGGGTCCGGTACTGGCCGGCGGCACTGGCCGCCCTGGCGGCATTATCGCTACTGACCGGCCTGCCCGCCGTGCCGGGGCATGTATTGGCTGCGGCCCATCGCGGGCTGGTGCTGGAACTGCCCCTGCTGCTGGCTTTACTGGCGCTGCTGCACGTGCGGCCGGGGCCGCGGATCGTCTGGGCCGTAGCCCTGGGCTGCTGGCTGGTCCTGCTGCTGCGGCTGGCCGACATGGCGGCCCTGATGACAGCAGGCCGACGGTTCGAACCCGCGTTCGACCCGGCCCTGATCCCCGCCCTTTGGGAGGTCGCGGCGACGGGACCGGGCACGGTCATGCTGGGGCTGGGGCTGCTGGCGGGCACGGGGGGCCTGCTGCTTCTGTGCCGCTGGCTTTCCGGGCTGCTGCTGCGGCCCTTGCAGGAGAACCGCGGGCGGGCCGGCACCCTGGTGCTGGGCATCGCCTGCCTGCTGGCTGCAATGGCGGGCCCGGGCTGGCTTTTGCAGCCACCCGATCGCGGCCCGGCCGGCGCCATCATCGAACAGGCGGACCGCTGGCGGGAAGCGGCGCGAATGCAGGCACGCATGGCCGCCGATCTGGCGCAGGACCCGTCATCCGGCATTGCGGATGCGGACCTGTTCGCCCTTCTGCGGGGCCGGCCCGTTATCCTGGCCTGGGTGGAGTCCTACGGTCTTTCGGCCCTGACCGACCCACGCCAGGCCGATATCGTGGGTGCCCGGCTGGCGGCGCTGGATGGCATGCTGACCGATGCCGGCTTCCATCGCCGGTCGGGGCTGGTGGACAGCCCCGTCATCGGCGGGCGGAGCTGGCTGGCCCATGGCACGTTGCGCGCCGGCATCCGGCAGGACCAGCCCCTGGCCCAGCGGCTGGTCCTGGATGCGGGGCGCTGCGGCCTGAGCTGCGCCCTGAACCGCGCCGGATGGCGCACCCTGGCCGCCATGCCGGGCCTGTCCATGCCCTGGCTGGAAGGGCCGGCATGGGGCTTCGAGCAGGTCATGGACAGGGCGGCCTTCCCTTATGCCGGGCCTGCCTTCGGCTGGTCACCCCTGCCCGATCAGGCGCTTCTGGCCACGCTGACGCCGGAACGGCTGTTACCGGCCGCGGGGCCCGCAGCAGGGCCGGCCGCAGAGGATGAACGCCCGCTCTATCTTGAAATCGTGCTGACCAGCAGCCACGCACCCTGGACACCGCTGCCGCCCTGGCTGGACGGCAGCGACGGCGCGGCGGATGGCACCGCGTTCTCGCACGCCGACCTGCGCCCGGACTATACGGACATGGCGGGCGGCTATGCCCGCTCGCTGGATTACAGCCTGCGCGCCCTGGGGGACTGGCTGGTCGGACAGGCGCCGCCCGGCGCACTGATCCTCATCCTGGGCGATCATCCGGCACTGGACTGGATTTCAGCCGGCCAGGGACATCGCGTGCCCCTGCACATCCTGTCACGCGACGCCGATCTCTTGCGCCGGCTGGACGGGCTGGACCTGGCGGACGGCATGGTCCCATCCCCCACCGCCGCGGCACTGCCCATGTGGGACATATACCCCCAATTGCTGTCACGCTTCAGCACACAACCCTTGCAACGACGGACGATCCATGCCGACATGCGGGGGCAACCGGGAAGGGGCATGCCATGATCGACAAGCTGGAACTGTTCCTGGCCCTGGCCCGCGCCCGCCATTTCGGCCGCGCGGCGGAAGAAATCGGCGTGTCCCAGCCCACCTTGTCGGCCGGTGTGAAGCATCTGGAGGATATGCTGGGCGTGCCGCTGGTGGTGCGCGGGTCGCGGTTCCAGGGCTTCACGGCAGAGGGGGAACGGCTGCTGGAATGGTCGCGCCGGCTGGTCGGGGACTGGCGGTCCATGCGGCAGGATATCGAGGCGCTGCGCAAGACCGTCTGCGGCCATTTCCGGCTGGCCGCCGTGCCAACCGCGCTCGCCATGGTGCCGAAACTGACCACCGCCGTGATCGACAAGCATCCCGGTGTGGATTTCCTGATCCTGGCATCGAATTCCCAGAAGATCATCGAACAGGTGGAGAATCTGGCCATCGATGCCGGCCTGACCTATCTGGACAATGAACCGGTCGGCAATTTCGTCAAGATACCGCTCTACCGGGAGCGGTATCACCTGATCACCGGTCCGGACAGCCAGTTCTCCGGCCGGACGGAGGTGCGCTGGGCCGAATTGCAGGGCATCCCGCTTTGCCTGCTGTCGCCCGACATGCAGAACCGCCGCATCATCGACCGCGCATTGCACCGTGTGGGCGTGAAGGCGGAGGTGGCGGTGGAAAGCAATTCCATGACGGCGCTGGCCGCGCATGTACGCACGGGCCGGTGGATATCCATCATGCCCACGGTCCTGATGGAGGCCCTGGGCCTGCCCGTGGAACTGGCCGCCATCCCGCTGATCGATCCCGTGATCGAACACACGATCGGCTTGGTGATGATGGACCGGGAGCCCCATTCACCCATGGCCGCTGCCATGATCACGGCGGCCAAGCGTCTGGCGCAGACGCAGGGACACTGAACCGGCCGCCCCATCGACGAACGGCGGATCAGCCCAGGATGCCGTCAAGTGCCGCCAGCAGCTGGTCGCATTCGGCGTCCGTCCCGATACTGATGCGCAGGAAGTCGCCGATGCGGTCCTTGGCGAAATGCCGGACCAGGATGGCCCTGGCCCGCAAGGCGGCAGCCAGATCGGGGCCCGAACGACCCGGATGACGCGCGAACACGAAATTAGCCGCCGACGGCAGGACCTCGAATCCCCGTTTCCGCAAAGCCACCGTCAGCCGTTCCCGGCTGGCCATGATCAGGGTGCGGTGATGATCGAACCATTCCCGATCCAGCCAGGCGGCCGTGGCCCCCGCCAGGGCCAGCCGGTCCAGCGGATAGGAATTGAAGCTGTCCTTCACCCGTTCCAGCGCGTCGATCAGCGGCCGCTGCCCCACGGCAAAGCCGACACGCAGGCCCGCCAGTCCCCGCGATTTGGAAAAAGTGTGGACAACCAGCAGGTTGGGGTATTTGCGCACCAGCGCAATGGCGCTTTCGGCGCCGAAATCCACATAGGCTTCGTCGATCACCACCACCTGGTCGGGATGCTCGTCCAGCAGTGCCTCGATCCAGGCCAGCGGGCGGGCGATGCCGGTGGGTGCGTTCGGATTGGGCAGGATGATGGCGCCACAGGGCTGGCGGTAATCCTCCAGCCGCACCTGGAACCCCTCGTCCAGCGGCACCAGCCTGGCGGTGATCCCGTAAAGCCGGCAATAGGTCGGATAGAAGCTGTAGGTGATATCCGGGTAGAGCAACGGGCCGTCATGGTTCAACAGCCCCTGGAACACATGGGCCAGCACCTCGTCCGAACCATTGCCGACAAACACTTCCCCCACATCCAGCCCATAGGTGCCGGCGATCGCCTGACGCAACGGCAGGCTGGTGGGGTCGGGGTACAGCCGCAGCGCATCACCATTGGCCGCCGCAATGGCGGCGACGGCGCGGGGCGACGGGCCATAGGGGCTTTCGTTGGTGTTCAGCTTCACCAGCCCCGCGATCCGGGGCTGCTCCCCCGCCACATAGGGGCTGAGGGTATGAACGATGGGACTCCAGAAACGGCTCATTCCAGATACCAGCCTGTGGTGACGGGGAACACCGGTTCCCGACCGATGTTCAAAGCCGTGGCAGGATAGGCAGTCGTCACCGCCATTGCACGCGGCGGATTCCGTCCCCCGCCATGCCGCAATGACGCGGCCCCAGCAAGGGGACCGCCAGGACCGGCAATATTTCGACCTTTGCAGCAAAAACATGGTTAACGGCAGCGCCGCATGCATTTCCGATGCACCAACAACATGGGCGCAGATCAATCCACCAACCATAACAATAACCTGTCTGAAAGCCCGGCAAATCGATGCATACCGAGGTAACGATCAGGATGTGCAATCGCTCAACAAAACAATCCCATTGATCAAGGGGGCGTTTCGGAAAACCCTGCAAGGGTGATTGCCCGCTGGAGTTCCCAATGACCCCCCCATTGCCTTGGGACGAGCGCCACGCCGCCGATATCATTCATCGGCACCTGCATCTGGAGGGTCCCACCCTCCCGATCCTGCATGCGCTGCAGGAGGCGTTTGGCTGTGTACCCGATGAAGCCGTGCCCATGATCGCCGACGCGCTGAACCTGTCGCGTGCGGAAATCCATGGCGTGGTCACCTTCTACCATGATTTCCGGCACGAACCGGCGGGCCGCCATGTCATCAAGGTCTGCCGGGCCGAGGCGTGCCAGTCCCTGGGCGCGGAGAAGACGGCAACCGCGCTGCTGGAGCGCCTTGGCATCGGCTGGGGCGAAACGACGGCGGATGGCAATGTGACGGTGGAGGCGATTTATTGCCTGGGCCTTTGCGCCTGCGCCCCGGCCGCCCTGATCGACGGCGACCCGGTGGGCCGGCTGGACGGGGCCAGGCTGGCCGCCGCCGTGGAAGAGGTGCGCTGGTCATGACCCGGATTTTCATTCCCCAGGATGTGGCGGCCCTGGCCGTGGGCGCGGAAAAGGTGGCAAAGGCCATCGCGGCGCAGGCCGGCGACGGTATCACCATCGTGCGCACCGGATCGCGCGGTCTGTTCTGGCTGGAACCGCTGGTGGAGGTGGAAACCCCCGCCGGCCGCATCGCCTATGGCCCCGTGACACCCGCCGATGTGCCGGGCCTGTTTGCCGCCGGCTTCCTGACGGGTGCCACCCATCCGTTGTGCCTGGGACGGACGGAGGATATCCCCTGGCTGGCCCGGCAGAACCGCCTGACCTTCGCCCGTTGCGGCATCATCGATCCGCTGTCGGTGGAGGATTACCGGGCGCATGGCGGCTTCAAAGGCATTGCCCGCGCCCTGGAACTGGGGCCGTCCAACACGATCGAGGAGGTGGTGCGATCCGGGCTGCGCGGGCGCGGCGGGGCCGGTTTTCCCACGGGCGTGAAATGGCGCACCGTGGCAGCATCCCCCGCCGACCGCCGCTACATCGTCTGCAACGCCGATGAAGGTGACAGCGGCACCTTCGCCGACCGCATGATGCTGGAAGGCGACCCGCTGGCCCTGATCGAGGGTATGGTCATCGCCGGCTATGGCGTGGGCGCAAACAAGGGCTATGTCTATTCCCGGTCGGAATATCCGCATGCCAACCACATCTTCGCCCGTGCCCTTTATGTGGCCCGCAAGGCGGGGCTGCTGGGTCCGTCGGTTCTGGGCACGGATTTCGGCTTCGACATCGAACTGCGCGTCGGTGCCGGCGCCTATGTCTGCGGGGAGGAAACGGCCCTGCTGGAAAGCCTGGAGGGCAAGCGCGGCCTGGTGCGCGCCAAGCCGCCTTTGCCCGCCATCAAGGGCCTGTTCGGCCGGCCGACGGTGGTCAACAATCTTCTGTCGCTGGCCACTGTACCCACCATCCTGGCCAATGGAGCACAGGCTTACGCGGATTACGGCATGGGCCGGTCGCGCGGCACCATGCCCATCCAGATCGCCGGCAATGTGAAGTTCGGCGGCCTGTTCGAGGATGCGTTCGGCATCACGCTGGGCGAGATCGTGAACGAGGTCGGGGGCGGCACCCTCACGGGCCGGCCCGTGAAGGCGGTGCAATGCGGCGGCCCTCTGGGTGCCTATTTCCCGCCGTCGCTGTTCGATACCCAGTATGATTACGAGGCGTTCACGGCGCGCGGCGGCCTGATCGGCCATGGCGGGATCGTGGTGTTCGATGACAGCGTCGACCTTGCGTCGCAGGCGCGCTTCGCCATGGAATTCTGCGCCATCGAGAGTTGCGGCAAATGCACCCCCTGCCGCATCGGCTCAACGCGGGGGGCGGAGGTCATCGACCGTATCCGCGCCGGGATCGACGTGGAGGCGAATATCGCCCTGGTGGAGGATCTCTGCCAGACGATGAAATTCGGTTCGCTATGCGCATTGGGCGGCTTCACCCCCTATCCGGTCCTGAGCGCCCTTCACCATTTCCCCGAGGATTTCCGGCGCGGGCATCTGCCCGTGGCGGCGGAATAGGACGGGCACGATGACCCTCATCCACGAAACCGATTTCGGCACCCCCGCGTCGCGCTCTGAGAAGCTGGTGACGCTGACCATCGATGGTCAGTCCGTCACGGTGCCGGAAGGCACCTCCATCATGCGCGCGGCGATGGAGATGGGGACGCAGATCCCCAAGCTGTGCGCCACCGACACGGTGGACGCCTTCGGATCCTGCCGCCTGTGCCTGGTGGAGATCGAGGGGCGGGCCGGCACGCCGTCCTCCTGCACCACGCCCGTGGCGCCGGGGCTGAACGTGAAGACCCAGACCCCGCGCCTGAAGCAACTGCGCAAGGGGGTGATGGAGCTTTACATCTCCGACCATCCGCTGGACTGCCTGACCTGTGCGGCGAATGGCGATTGCGAATTGCAGGATATGGCCGGGGCCGTGGGCCTGCGCGAGGTGCGCTATGGCATGGACGGGGCCAACCATTTCAAGGCCGACAGCCCGCTGTCGATGCCCAAGGACGAGAGCAATCCCTATTTCACCTATGATCCTGCCAAATGCATCGTCTGTTCCCGCTGCGTGCGGGCCTGCGAGGAGGTGCAGGGCACCTTCGCCCTGACCATCGAGGGGCGCGGCTTCGACAGCCGCGTATCGCCCGGCCAGCATGACGCCTTCCTGGACAGTGATTGCGTGTCCTGCGGTGCCTGTGTGCAGGCCTGCCCCACCGCCACCTTGCAGGAAAAATCGGTCATCGAGATCGGGCAGCCGGAACATTCCGTCGTCACCACCTGCGCCTATTGCGGCGTGGGCTGCGCCTTCAAGGCGGAAATGCGGGGTGACGAGCTGGTGCGCATGGTCCCCTACAAGGATGGCAAGGCCAACCGGGGCCATTCCTGCGTTAAAGGGCGGTTCGCCTGGGGCTATGCCACCCACAAGGAACGCATCCTGTCGCCCATGATCCGCGACAGCATCGATCAGCCCTGGCGTGAGGTCGGCTGGGAAGAGGCGATCGGCTTCACTGCCGACCGGCTGAAGAATATCCAGGCCAGATATGGCAAGGACAGCATCGGCGGCATCACTTCGTCCCGCTGCACCAATGAGGAAACCTTCCTGGTGCAGAAGCTGATCCGCGCGGGCTTTGGCACCAACAATGTCGATACCTGTGCGCGCGTCTGCCACTCCCCCACCGGCTATGGACTCAAGACCACCTTCGGCACCTCGGCCGGAACGCAGGATTTCGATAGCGTGGAGGATACCGATGTCGTCATCGTCATCGGTGCCAACCCGACCGACGGGCATCCCGTCTTCGCATCGCGCCTGAAAAAGCGGTTGCGCCAGGGGGCGAAGCTGATCGTCATCGATCCGCGCCGCATCGACCTGGTGAAATCGCCGCATATCAAGGCGGAGGTGCATCTGCCGCTTCGCCCCGGCACCAATGTCGCCATCGTGACGGCGCTGGCCCATGTCATCGTGACGGAAGGATTGGCGGACGAGGAGTTCGTGCGCGAGCGTTGCGACTGGGCGGAGTTCCAGGAATGGGCCGCCTTCGTGGCCGAACCGCGCAACAGCCCGGAAGTGGTCGGGCCGATGGCCGGGGTCGAGCCCGATGCCATCCGTCAGGCGGCAAGGCTGTTCGCCACGGGCGGCAACGGCGCCGTCTATTACGGCCTGGGCGTCACGGAACATTCCCAGGGCACCACCACTGTGATGGCCATCGCCAATCTGGCCATGGCCACCGGCAATATCGGCCGGCCGGGCGTGGGTGTGAACCCGCTGCGGGGACAGAACAATGTCCAGGGTGCCTGCGACATGGGTTCCTTCCCGCATGAATTCTCCGGCTACCGCCACGTCTCCGACGATGCCACGCGGCAGATGTTCGAGGAATTGTGGGGCGTGCCCCTGTCGGGGGAACCGGGCCTGCGCATCCCCAACATGCTGGACGCCGCCGTCGATGGCACGTTCAAGGGGCTCTACGTCCAGGGGGAGGATATTCTTCAGTCCGACCCCAACACCCATCATGTGGCCGCCGGTCTGGCCGCCATGGAATGCGTCATCGTGCAGGACCTGTTCCTGAACGAGACGGCGAACTATGCCCATGTCTTCCTGCCCGGCTGCACGTTTCTGGAAAAGGACGGCACCTTCACCAATGCCGAACGCCGCATCCAGCGCGTGCGCCGGGTGATGGCGCCGCTGAACGGCTATGCCGACTGGGAGGTGACGCTGCTGCTGGCCCGCGCCATGGGGTTCAAGATGGATTACGCCCATCCCAGCCAGATCATGGACGAGATATCCCGGGTCACCCCCAGCTTCAAGGGTGTGTCTTACCAGCGGCTGGAGGAGATGGGGTCCATCCAATGGCCTTGCAACGACAAGGCACCGCTCGGCACGCCCGTCATGCATATCGATGGGTTCGTGCGCGGCAAGGGCAAGTTCGTGATCACGGAGTATATCCCGACGGAAGAACGCACGGGCGCACGCTTCCCCCTGCTGCTGACCACGGGCCGCATCCTGTCGCAATATAATGTCGGTGCCCAGACCCGGCGAACCGCCAACACCGTGTTCCACGGGGAGGACCGGTTGGAGATCCACCCCCATGATGCGGAGAATCGCGGCATCCGCGATGGCGACTGGGTGAAGCTGCAAAGCCGGGCGGGGGAGACCAGCCTGCGGGCGGAAATCACCGACCGGGTGGCGCCGGGTGTGGTCTACACCACCTTCCACCATCCCGACACGCAGGCCAACGTCATCACCACCGACTATTCCGACTGGGCCACCAATTGTCCGGAATACAAGGTGACGGCCGTCCAGGTGGCCCCCAGCAACGGCCCCAGCAAGTGGCAGCGGGAATATGAGGCGCATGCCCAGCGTTCCCGCCGCATCGAAGGGCATGACCCGGCCGAGGCGGCTGAATGACAGGACCGGCGAAACCCCTGAAGCGGCTGGCATGGCGCGACGGCGCCATGCAGGAAGGGACCCGCATCGTGGCCGAAGAGGTGCCCGTGGCCATCGTGCATGATGGCGCCACCTATGCCGTGATGATGGCCAGCCCCGCCGACCTGGAGGATTTCGCCATCGGCTTCAGCCTGACAGAAGGCGTCATCGACGACCGGACGGAGGTGGAGGAGCTGGAACTGGTCGAGACGGAGCTGGGCTGGGTGGCCCGCATGTGGCTGTCCAAACGGTCGCGCAGCGTATTGTCGGCCCGCCGTCGCCGGCTGACCGGGCCCGCGGGCTGCGGCCTGTGCGGCGTGGAAAGCCTGACGGAAGCCGTCCGGCCCGCGCGGCCCGTCGGCCCCGGCCGGCCCCTGACGCCGCTGGCCCTGGCCAGGGGCTTCGACGCCATGCAGACGGCCCAGACATTGGGCCGTCTGACCCGCGCCGTGCATGCCGCCGCCTTTCTGGCCCCGGACGGCACCCTCACCGTGCGCGAGGATGTGGGCCGGCACAATGCACTGGACAAGCTGATCGGCGCGCTGGCCCGGCAAGGACGCAACGCCTGCGACGGGGCCATCCTGATGACCAGCCGCGTGTCGGTGGAACTGGTGCAGAAGGCGGCCATGGCCGGTGCCCCGATCCTGGCCGCCGTCTCGGCACCGTCCACGCTGGCCGTGACGCTGGCCGACGGGGCAGGCATGACATTGGTGGCCGTGGCCCGCGCCGACGGGTTCGAGCTGTTCACGCATCCCCACCGCATTTCGACCAAAGCCGAGGAGCAACCCCGTGTCGCCTGACAAGCTGGTCATGATGGCCAACCAGATCGGCGCCTTCTTCGCCAGCCAGGGCCCGCAAGGGGCCGATGGCGTGGCCGATCATATCAGAAGCTTCTGGGACCCCCGCATGCGAGCCGGAATCTTCGATCATCTCGATAACAAGGGCGGCGAGGGGTTGAGCCCCATCGTCGTCCAGGCGTTGGAAAGCCTGCGACCCAAACCATAAGGAGTGCTCCGTTCCCGTCGCCTGCACTGCGACGATCCTGCCCCCGGGCAAACCCGACCCCGCCCATGGGTATCCGTTCCAGCGTTCTTTCCACCCCCCTTTGACCAGGCGGGGTCCAGGCTTGAGGCGTGGTGAGCGCCCATGCGCTTCGTGTCGCGGCACGCCGCCGCGTCCTGCCGGACCAGGGGTCGAAGAGCATCAGCACGGAATATAAAGACACCGGAAACGCACCCGCGTCTCCGGCTGAAGCTTTTTGTCCAAATTCCCGACCGGCACCAGACCCAAGAAGTGCCGGCATTTGTGCGTCCATCCAGAACCGCCCCTCCAGGGCGAACGAGCAGGAGGAAATGAGGGCATGGTAGCAGCAGACCAAACCCAGGATCAGGGCGCGGGGCAACCCGGCCTGCTTGACCGGGAGCGCATCATCGCGCATGCGGGCTTCAACCGCTGGCTGGTGCCGCCGGCGGCATTGGCCATCCATCTCTGTATCGGCATGGCCTATGGTTTCAGCGTGTTCTGGCTGCCGCTCAGCCAGTCGCTGGGGGTGACGGCACCCCTCGCATGCCCGGCGGATGCCGGTCTGCTGAATGCCCTGTTCACCACCTCCTGCGACTGGAAGGTCGCGGATCTGGGCTGGATGTACACGCTGTTCTTCGTTCTGCTGGGTTCCTCGGCCGCCATCTGGGGCGGCTGGCTGGAACGGGAAGGCCCGCGCAAGGCCGGCTTCGTGGCCGCGCTCTGCTGGTGCGGCGGCCTGCTGATCTCAGCACTCGGCATCTACACCCATCAATTGTGGCTGATGTGGCTGGGTTCCGGCGTCATCGGCGGTATCGGGCTGGGGCTGGGCTATATTTCGCCCGTCTCCACCCTGGTCAAATGGTTCCCCGACCGGCGCGGCATGGCGACCGGCATGGCCATCATGGGCTTCGGTGGCGGTGCCATGATCGGGTCCCCGTTGGCCAACATGCTGATGAATGCCTTCAAGACGGATACGTCGGTGGGGGTGTGGGAAACCTTCGTCGTGCTGGCCCTGATCTATTTCGTCTTCATGATGGCCGGTGCCTTCGGCTACCGCATCCCGCCGCAGGGTTGGCAGCCCACGGGCTGGACCCCGCCCGCACCCAGCACCAACAGCATGATCGCGCATGGCAATGTGCATGTGAAGGATGCGCACAAGACCCGGCAGTTCTGGCTGATCTGGGCTGTTCTGTGCCTGAACGTGTCGGCCGGCATCGGTGTGCTGGGCATGGCGTCGCCCATGCTGCAGGAGATTTTTGGCGGCGCCCTGCTGGGCCGACCGGATCTCGGTTTCGCTGACCTGGATGGCGAACAGAAGAAACAGATCGCCGGTATCGCAGCGGGCTTCGCGGGGCTTCTGTCCCTGTTCAACATCGTCGGCCGCTTCTTCTGGGCATCACTGTCGGACAAGATGGGTCGCAAGATGACCTATCTGACCTTCTTCGCGCTGGGCATCGTGCTTTACGCCTCGGCCCCGTCACTGGCGCATATGGGCTCGAAGATCGGCTTCGTCGTGGCCTTCTGCATCATCCTGTCCATGTATGGCGGCGGCTTTGCCACCGTACCCGCCTATCTGGCTGACATGTTCGGCACGAAATATGTCGGTGCCATCCATGGCCGGCTGTTGACGGCCTGGTCCACGGCCGGCATCGTCGGTCCCGTGGTCGTGAACTATATCCGCGAGGCGCAGATCGCCGCCGGCGTGCCGCGCGCCCAGGTTTACGACTATACGATGTATATCCTGGCCGGCTTCCTGGTGCTGGGCCTGATCGCCAATGCGCTGGTCAAGCCCGTGGACCGTAAGTGGTTCATGAAGGAGGATGACGGGCCGGCACCGGCCGTGGCCGCGGTCACCGGCAACCACAGCGATGTGGGCAGCGGCGGGATCGACACCAAGGTGGTGCTGGCCTGGCTGGCCGTCGGCATCCCCGTCATCTATGGCGTTTACCAGACGATGCAGAGCGTCGTGAAACTGTTCCAGTAGGCCGGGCACCGCCCGTCCCGCTGCGCAATGATCAACCCTGGCCGGCCGGGCCCATCCCGGCCGGCCATTTCATGGAGGCACGGGCCCGCAATGCATGTCGCCACCCTGCTGAAGCCGGAAATGTTCGATGTGGAGATCGATGGAATGGCCGCGTCCATCGCCGGGCTTTTCCCGGACTGGCACGTGCATGACCGGTTCGGACTGGTGATCGACGAGGCGTTCGGCGGCATCGGCGCCACGCATCTTCTTCAGGCCGCCATGACGGCCTTCTATGCGGTCAGACCTTCCCGTCGCGACATCGTCTATCCGGAGATTTATGCCTTCCATGTCGGCCGGGGGCATGGGGCGCACGCACCTTATGATTTCTGGCCCGCACGGCGGGAGGTGATCCTGACCACAACGGACCCGCGTGATGTGCTGGATGCCATCAACGACCGGGGCATCACCCGCCTGGCGGTGCCCGACCGGCCGCCGGCCGCCGTCGAGCATCGGCCGAAAGAGGGGGAGGCCGCACAGGATCGCATCGCATCGGCCTTCCTCTATAGTGCCACCGGGCGCGTGGCGGCGCCGGACGTCACCATCACGGGCCGGGACCGGCGGACGGAGTTCAACCCGAACCAGACGCTGCGCCCCCTGGCCCGGCCCCGGCCACCTGCCGAGGCCGGACGCCCGATGCCGGCATCCGCCCGCCCGGTCAAGGAGGCGGACGACAGCTACACACGCTGGCTTGTGGAGCGCGATGGCGACGTCAGTGATGCGGATCGTGCCCGCGCCCGGTCACGGCGGGAGGATTTGAAACAGGATGGCCTGGCCCGCGAGACATACCGTCGCATCAAGGTGGAGGATGCGCTGCTGCGTCTGGCACCGACCGGTGCGGCGGGGTGACCATAGGACCTTTTGTCCGCTTGACCGGATGCCCGCAAAGCCGATGAAATGCGCACACCCGCCGCATGATCCGGCGTCCCATACCCCCATTGGGAGGACCTGTTGATGAAGTCCCTGTTCGCCGCCCTTGCCCTGACGGGTGTCGCCGTGCTGTCCGCCGGCACTTCCATGGCCCAGGACGCCGCCAAGGGCGAGGCCGTGTTCAAGAAGTGCATGGCCTGCCACCGCGTCGGCCCTGACGCCCGCAACCTGGTCGGCCCCATCCTGAACGGCATCGTCGGCCGCACAGCCGGCAAGGTGGACGGCTACAAATATTCGGAGATCAACCACAATGCCGGCGAAGCCGGCCTGGCCTGGACGGAGGAGGCCCTGCTGGATTATCTGGCCGATCCCAATGGCTATCTGAAGAAGTTCCTGGCCGACAAGGGTCAGTCGGACAAGGCCGTGGGCGCCACGAAGATGGCCTTCCGCCTGCCCAACGAACAGGAACGCCGCGACGTGATCGCCTTCCTGAAGACCAAGTGACGGCCGGCCGGCCGGGGTGCGACCCGCCCCGGCCGGCACAACCGCGTCAGGCCATCAGCGCCACAAGTGCGGCCCGCATGTTGGCGGGCAGGCTGGTGGGCTTGCGATTATCCCGGTCGACATAGACATGGATGAAATGACCGGCGGCCGCGGCCAGTTCCGCCCCTGACTTGAAGATCCCCACCTCGTACCGCACGCTGCTGTTGCCCAGGTGGCCGACACGGATGCCGATTTCCAGCCGGTCGGGAAAGGCGACGGAGGCGAAATATTTACAGCCCGTCTCCACCACCAGGCCGATCACGCCGCCCCGATGGATGTCCAACACGCCGCGTTCGATCAGATAGCCATTCACGGCCGTATCGAAATAGGAATAATAGGTCACGTTGTTGACGTGGCCATAGATGTCATTATCCATCCACCTTGTGTCCAGCGTCCGGAAATGCGGAAAATGATCGCGCGATGGCGGTGTCGGCCGGGCCATGGATTCTCGCTCCCCCTTCAGTCTGTTCGTCTGGCTCAGGATGCAGGCCGCGCGCGGCGGATCAAGCCCTCCTGCGCGGCACTGGCGATCAGCCGTCCCTGACGGTCGAATATCTGGCCACGGTTCAGGCCGCGGCCCTGACCGGCCCAGGGGCTGTCCATGCTGTAAAGCATCCAGTCATCGACCCGGAAATCCTGGGCATGAAACCACACGGCATGATCCAGGCTGGCCGATTTCGCCGTCCGGCCCAGCCAGCTTATCGCATGCGGCAGCACGGCGGTCCCCAGAAGCCCCATGTCGGTGATATAGGCCAGGGCCACCCGATGCAGGTCCGGATCGTCCGCCAGCGGGGAGACGACGCGGAACCAGAGATGCTGTACCGGTTCGCGGGGCACGGGCCGCGTCGGGTCCACCGGATCGACAAGGCGCAGTTCCACCGCGCGGCGATGGGCCAGCAGCGCCCGTGATTCCGGCGGCAGCCGTTCCGCCACCGACATGAAGAAGGCATATTCGCTGGGCAGGTCCTCCGGATGGGGGACCTGGGGCATGGCATCACGCTGATGGTTGCAACCCTCTTCCGGCACCTGGAAGGAAGCCGTCAGCGTCAGGATGGGCACGCCGCCCTGCAGCGCCTCCACCCGGCGGGTAGCGAAACTGCGGCCGTCATAATCGCGGTGGACCCGGAAATCAATGGGATAATCCTCGTCCCCGCCGCGCATGAAATAGGCATGCAGCGAATGGACGCTGCGGACAGGGTCGACCGTGCGCATGGCCGATGCCAGGGCCTGGGCCACCACCTGGCCGCCGAACACCCGACCCTTGCCGCCGATCAGGCGGGAGCCCTGATACAAATCCCTTTCCAGTTCCGTGACCGTCAGCAGACGGGTCAGGCGGGCCACCAGTTCCTCCGGCGGAATGGCGTTGTAGTCCTCGATCATCGCGGGACCTTTCTCTCTTCTGCACTCGATCCGCCTCCCACTATTTTAGCCGGCGCCTGTGCTGGCAAGGGGGCAGCCATCGCGATGGCGGCATGGGAGAAATGCGGGTAGAAGGACATCCGGATATGCCGCCCGGAGAAAGCCGCCATGGATCTGCTGACCATCCACCGTGATGCCCGTCCACTGATCGATGGGGCGCCGCCGGTGTCGGCATTGGGCTGGGGCATGTGGCGCTATCATGGTGACGACCTGACCGGCGCCACGCAGCGTGCCATGGCGGCGCTGGAAACCGGCATCACCCTGTTCGATACGGCCGATATCTATGGCGTGGACCATGCCGACGGGTTCGGCGCGGCAGAGGCGTTGCTGGGCCGCGTGCTGGCCGCCAATCCCGGCCTGCGCAACCGGATTGTACTGGCCACGAAGGGCGGCATCCTCCCCCCCATCCCCTATCATGCACGGGCCGGCCGGCTGGTCGCGGCGTGCGAGGCATCGCTGAAGCGGCTGGGCGTGGACGTGATCGACCTGTATCAGGTCCACCGCCCCGACTTGCTGGCCCACCCGGCAGAGGTGGCCGCCGCCCTGGACCGGTTGCGCCACGACGGCAAGATCAAGGCGGCCGGTGTGTCCAACCACACCACGGCCCAAGTGGCGACCCTGGCGGCCCACATGCCCTTCCCCCTGGTATCCATTCAGCCGGAATTCTCGCCCCTGCATGTCGATCCGCTGCTCGACGGGGTTCTGGACCAGGCCATGGAACGCAATCTGGCCGTGCTGTCCTGGTCGCCGCTGGGGGGCGGCCGGCTGCTGGGCGGGCTGGACGATGCCCGGGCACTGGCGGTCGCCGCCGCCCTGGACGCCATCGCCCTGCCGCAGGGTGCCAGCCGCGCCGCGGCGGCCTATGCCTGGGGCATGGCCCACCCGGCCCGGCCCATACCGCTGATCGGCAGCCAGAACCCGGCGCGCATCCGCGCGGCCGCGGAGGCCTTCACCGTGGCGATGACCGGCGCCCAATGGTACGCCGTGCTGACCGCGGCTCTGGGCAAGCGCCTGCCCTGACCACCGGTGGCCCGACCGTATCGGACATCAAAGGCTGGCGCGATAGGCGCGCCAGCCGCCGAACCCCGTGATCTCCGTCGCGCCGGCCAGGGCATGCCCCTCGCAAAGGAAACCCGTCACCTGCCGCCCGTCGGACAGGGCGACCTTGCCGACGCCCAGCGGTGCCGGGATACGGGCGACGAAGGCCGCGAAGGCGGACGGCGGCAATGCCCATTCCTCCGCCAGGATGCCCGGCCCCCGAAACCCCGGATCACGGATCAGCCCCGGTTTGGGCGGCACCGTGCCGGCAAGGGCGTAGAACCGGTAATCGGGCGCGGTCCGCACCGCCCCCAGCAGGATGCCACCCACCCCCGTCAGTTCGGTGTTCAATGGCATCCCCGTCAGATGCGCCCCCACCACCAGGATGGGAAGATAGGTGGGTGGTGGAACAATCTTGAGCGGATACGTGACCGGAGACGATTTTGCATGTAGACGGTCACCAATATTGGCCAGATCATTATCCGTGAAGGCGGGCCCGACGAGGGTCACCCCGAAGGGCAGGCCATTGGGCCGGAACCCGGCCGGCACGGCGACCGCCGCACAATCCAGCAGGTTCACGAAATTCGTATACCGCCCCAGATTGCTGTTCAGGCGCACGGGATCGGCCAGCATGTCGGACAGCGTGTA
Organism: Niveispirillum fermenti; assembly: GCF_052474395.1. Taxonomy (NCBI): domain Bacteria; kingdom Pseudomonadati; phylum Pseudomonadota; class Alphaproteobacteria; order Rhodospirillales; family Azospirillaceae; genus Niveispirillum; species Niveispirillum fermenti. The sequence continues at coordinate 1,264,493 of NZ_CP156679.1, forward strand.
GATGGTGGGTGTGGTGGGCAGCAGCAGCAGGTCCAGGTCCGCCCACATCCCGGCAATGGTCTGGGCGTAAAAAGCCAGGGCATATTGGCCGACAAAGGCCTCGATCGCGCTTTTGCCGGCAGCCCCCTGGATGATGGCACGCACCGTCGGGTCCATGGCATCAGCCTGCACCTCCACGAATTCCTCGATCGCCGCCAGCCGTTCCGCCACCCAGGGACCGCCATAGAGCAGATGGGCGCATTCCCGCAGCGGCGCATAATCGAAGGGAACCGGGATGCCGCCCAGGGCCGTCATGTTCGCCACAGCGGCATCGTAAAGCGCCTCGGCCGCGTCATCGCCCAGGAATACCTTTTCCGCCCCCGACAACACGCCGAAGCGGAACCCCTCCAGGCGCAGCGGCCTTGCCTGTGCGGGGCGGGAGAAGGGATCGGCCGCGTCGAACCCTTCCGCCAGACGGCGAACCAGTTCACCATCGGCCACGCAATGGGCCAGGACGGTCACGCAATCCTGCGACCGGCAGGCCGGCACAACCCCCGCTGCGGACAGCAGGCCCTTGGTCGGCTTGATCCCCACCAGATTGTTGAAGGCCGCCGGCACCCGGCCGGACCCCGCCGTATCGGTGCCCAATGCGAAAGCGACCTGCCCGCGTGCCACCGCGACGGCCGACCCGGAACTGGACCCGCCGGAGATATAATCACCATCGAACACGCAGCGCGGCGCGCCATAGGGGCTGCGTGTGCCGTTCAGGCCGGTGGCGAACTGGTCCAGGTTGGTCTTGCCGACCAGGATGGCTCCGGCCGCCGTCAGCCGGGCCACCACATGCGCATCATCGGCCGGGTCATAGGCGAAGGCGGGACAGGCGGCCGTGGTGGGCAGGCCGGCGGCATCGATATTGTCCTTCACCGCAAACGGAATGCCCCAGAGCGGCCGCGAGGGGTCATAGCCCCCCTTGGCCAGTTCTGCCGCCCGGTCGCGCAGCGTCTCCGGCGGCACGGTGGAAATCCAGGCCGCAGGGTCGGGATTATTGGCCAGGCGGTGCAGAACCTCCTCGATCACCGTGACCGGGCTGGCATCGCCGGCACGGTAGAGCGCAGTCAGGCCGTGGATGGTCAATTTCTCCGGCAACATCAGGCAACCTCCTCCAGAATGGCCACGGTCTGGCCGGCATTGACGGTGCGGCCCGGCTTCACCGTCACCTCGCGCACCCGGCCGGCTGTTGTGGCCTTCACCTCCATCTCCATCTTCATGCTTTCCAGGATCAGGATCGTATCGCCGGGCAGCATCTGTTGCCCCGGCTCGACCATTATCTTCCAGACGTTACCGGTCACGCTCGTTTCAACCGCGGCACAGCCCTCCGGCAGGGTTCTCTCCTCGGTGGCCGGTGCGCCGTCGTCGCTGACGAAACTGTCCAGGCCGCGGGCCTTCCAATCTTCCCGCTCTGCCTCGAATGCCGCCTGCTGGCGCGCCTTGAAGGCATCGATGCTGCTGGCATTCTCGGCCAGGAAGCGCAGATGGGCGGCATACTCCAGTTCCGTCTCCTCGATGCGAACGGTATAGCGGCCATGGGGGAAGGCTTCCCGCGCCTCGGCCAGTTCCTGTTCGCTGACGGGGAAGAAGCGGATCTGGTCGAAAAAGCGCAACAGCCAGGGCTTGCCTGGCTGGAACGGTGTGGTGCTGCGCCAACTGTTCCAGACCTGGATGGTGCGCCCGAAAAGCTGGTATCCGCCCGGCCCTTCCATCCCATAGATGCACATATAGGCACCACCGATGCCCACGGCATTTTCCGGCGTCCAGGTCCGGGCGGGATTGTATTTGGTGGTCACCAGCCGGTGGCGCGGGTCCAGCGGCGTGGCCACGGGCGCCCCCAGATAGACATCGCCCAGGCCATAGACAAGATAGCGGGCATCGAACACGATGCGCCGGACATCCTCCTGGCTGTCCAGGCCATTGATGCGGCGGATGAATTCGATATTATCGGGACACCAGGGCGCATCGGCGCGGACCAGTTCCTGATACTTGGTCATGGCCAGCCGCACCTGCGGATCGTTCCAGGACAGCGGCAGATGCACGATGCGCGACGGTACCCTGGCCTGCTCGACGGAGCCCAGCCCGGCCTCGATCTCCGCCAGAACATCCAGAAGGACGGACGGCGTCAGGCGGCCACTGTCGAAATGCACCTGCAGGGAACGGATGCCCGGCGTCAGATCGATGATGCCCGGCAGGGACCGGTCACGCAATGCGGCTACAAGCAGATGTACCCGCAGGCGCAACCCCAGGTCCAGCACCATGGGGCCATATTCGACCAGCAGATAATCGTCCCCCGCCCGGCGATAGACGACGGGCACCGCCCCGTCGATCCTGGCCAGGATGGGTGACGGGATGGGAGGGGTGCGGGTGGGGGGTTGCACCACCCCCCCGGCAGGGGCGGCACCGGGCACCGCAGCCGCCACGAACCGCACCTTGTCCCCCGGCCGCAACTGCCCGACCTTCCACATGTCCTCCTTGGTCACCACCACGGGACAGACGAAGCCCCCAAGGCTGGGACCGTCGGGGCCCAGAATGATCGGCATGTCACCCGTGAAATCGACGGCGCCGATGGCATAGGCATTGTCGTGGATGTTGGATGGGTGCAGGCCCGCCTCCCCACCATCGGCGCGCGCCCATCGGGGACGGGGACCGATCAGGCGAACGCCCGTGCGGGCCGAATTGAAATGCACCTCATATGTCGCGGCGAACAGGTCGGCAATGTCGCCTTCCTGAAAGAAATCGGGCGCCCCATGGGGACCGTAATGCACGGACAGTTCCCATTCATGGGTCAGCACCGGCAGGTCCGCCGCCACGGCCACCCCGATGGGCCGGCCGGCCAGAGCCAGCGTGTCGCCAGCCTTCAGGCACCCTGTGGCATGGCCACCGAAACGGCCCAGCGCGAACGTGGCCTTCGATCCCAGATAGTCGGGCCCGTCGAAGCCGCCGGCCACCGCCAGATAGGTCCGCTGCCCCGGCCCCTGGATACGGCCTAGCGCCAGAACCTGCCCGGCCGTGACCGGTACGGGCACACCATGGGCGATCGGGACGCCATCCAGCGTCGCGCTCATCATCGCCCCTGCCAGGGCGATGGTCGCGCCGGCATTGAAGCGCAGGGTCGGTCCCGTCAGGGTGCATTCAAGGGCGGCCACCCCCTCTTCATTACCCAGCAGGCGGTTGGCCAGGCGGAAGGACCGTTCATCCATGGGACCGGACGGCGGCACGCCAACATCCCAATAGCCCAGCCGGCCCGGCCAATCCTGGATTGAGGATTGCGCCCCCGGTGCGATCACCTCCACCGTGGCGGGGGTGAAGGGAAAATCCTTCAGGACAGAGGTGGCGACCTTGCCCTGACGGAACAGGTCCGATCCGATAATGGCCCGCAGATAGGACAGGTTCGTCTCGATCCCCGCCACACGCGACGCCGCCAGCGCCGCGGCTAGGCGGTCGATGGCCGCATCGCGGCTGTCGGCATGCACGATCAGCTTGGCCAGCATGGGATCATAATGGGCCGTCACCTCCGTGCCCGTCGCCACCCAGCCATCCACGCGGATATCAGCGGGGAACGACACTTCCGTCAGCAACCCGGTGGAGGGTCGGAAATCAGCGGCCGCGTTCTCGGCATAAAGCCGGACCTCGATGGCGGCCCCCGCCGGTGTCAGCGCGTCCTGCGCCGGCAGGGTGAAGTCACCGGCCGCCTGCCGGATCATCCATTCCACCAGATCGACGCCGAATACCGCCTCCGTCACGGGGTGTTCGACCTGCAGGCGGGTATTCACCTCCAGGAAATAGACCTCGCCACGCGCCACATCATAGATGAATTCCACCGTGCCGGCCGAGGCATAGCGCACGCTTTGCCCCAATGCCACGGCGGCGGCGCGCAACTGTGCGCGCACGCCATCGGGCAGCCCGGGGGCCGGTGTCTCCTCTACGACCTTCTGGTTGCGGCGCTGAAGCGAGCAGTCACGCTCGCCCAACGCCACGACACCGCCCCTGCCATCCCCGAAAATCTGCACTTCCACATGCCGCGCCTCGGCCACGAACCTTTCCAGATAGACGCGGGCATCGCCGAAGCTGCTGGTCGCCATGCGCTGCACGGCGGCGAACCGGGCCGCCAGTTCGTCGGCATCGTGGCAAAGCTGCATGCCGATGCCGCCACCGCCCGCCGTGCTTTTCAGCATGACGGGAAAGCCGATGCCCGCCGCGGCCACCTGTGCCTGCTCCACATCATCCAGGATATCGGTGCCGGGCAACAGTGGCACGCCGGCCGCCCTGGCCAGCGCGCGCGCCGTGTGCTTCAGACCGAAGTCGCGCAGATGTTCCACCCGCGGACCGATGAAGGCGATCCCCGCGGCATTCAGCCGTTCCACGAAGCCGGCATTTTCTGACAGGAAGCCATAGCCGGGATGCACGGCCTGCGCCCCTGTCGCCCGGCAGGCGGCAAGCACGGCGTCGATATCCAGATAGGATTGCTTGGCCGGGGCCGGGCCAATGGGCACCGCCTCGTCCGCCGACAGGACGGGAAGCGTGAACCGGTCGGCATCCGAATGGACGGCAACCGATGCAATGCCCATGCGCCGCAGGGTCTTGACGACCCGCGCGCAGATCTCGCCACGATTGGCGATCAGGACCTTGGTGAACATGGGGTAGAATCCTCGGGGGGCTCTGGCGCCGCCCCGGCCCTTCGCCCACCCGTCGGATGGAGGGAAGGACCGGGGGAGCGCCCAGGTCAGGCGGCTGGCGGAAACGGGCAGGCCGGCGGCCTCACCCCTCCCAAGCCAGCACCCGGATCGGCGTGGGATCGAAGCCGTTGCAGGGGTTGTTCACCTGCGGACAGTTGGAAATGACACAGAGCAGGTCCTGGTGAGCCACCAGTTCCACATAGTCCCCGGCCGACGAGACGCCGTCGGCGATGGCCAGCGTCCCGTCGGCATCGATGGGAACGTTCATGAAGAAATTGATGTTGGGCACGATATCGCGCTTGCCCATACCGTGACGGGTCACGGCAATGAGGAAGTTTTCCCGGCAAGCATGCATATACTTGGTATGATGCCCGAACCGGACGGTATTGCTTTCGCAGGAACAGGCACCGGCCGACGTGTCGTGGCGCCCGCAGGTGTCGGCGATGATGGTGGCCAGTATCGTGCCCCGGTTGGAATAAAGCGCCGATCCCGGCCCGATATAGGGCGTGCCCTGGGCCAGCACCGTATCCTGGGCGCTGTAGCGCTCGGCATAGTCGGCCAGGGAATAGAACAGGGTGTCGACGGCCTGGCAGCCCTCGCTGTCCACGATGCGCAGCACCTGCCCCTTGCGCACGACACCCGACCAGGGATGCTCGGCAGGTACGATCTGGTCCAGGATGGCATCGGCCGGATCGCGATCCGACAGGACGGGGGTGAAATCGCTGTTACCGGTCATGGCTGTCCCTCTCCCGCTCAGGCCGACAGGAAGGCATCGGTATTGACGAAACCCCGCACGGCCTCTGCCGTCGCCATGCGGCAGAGGTCATCGTCGCCGGCCGGTGCCGCTTCATGGATGACCAGTTCGACAGGAAGGGGCGTGACCGGTTGCGCCAACGGATGCGGCGTGTTGGAAACAGCCAGGATCAGGTCCATCTCGGCGCGCAGCGATACGAAGTCATCCTTTTGCACCGCATCGGCATCGAAGGTAAATCTTCCGTCACCGGTGACGGATGTGGGTGCGAAGAAGGTGATGCAGGGGGGGATGTCGCGCTGGGTCAGGCCGTGCTTGCCCGCAGCCAGCACGAAATTGTCCCGCGCGTTGCGTATGCCGCTGTCGGGACCATAGGTGCGAGCGACGCTGGCCGGATTGGACCCGCCGACCACGCTGTCATGCCGGCCGCAGCTATCCTCCACGATGGAGAGCAGCACCCGTCCCATGTCGGAAAACAGCACCCTTCCCTTGCGCATCTCCGCCGTCCACTGGATCTTGATCGTGTCGGCATGGTTGAAGCGTTCCGACGTGTCGGCCAGGTTCCAGGCCAGCAGCGATACGCCCGGCGTGGCGCCCGGGTTGGTGATGCGCAGCACCCGGCCCCGGCGGATGATGCCGGTCCAGTACCAGCCGCCCGGCAGGGTCTCCCGCAGATGGATGGCAGCGGCATCGGGCAGCGGCAGGTCGCGCGGGCTGGGCGGGGGCAGCACCAGCGGGGCGCGGCCGGCGGCGGCGGATTTCAGTTCCAGGTAACGGGCACGGTTGGCCGCGATCTGTTCGGGTGTCTGGCGGGGCATGTCCGCTCCCTCTCACGCTGCGTCGGCCGGGTCGTCCCGGTCTGGTTGCCCTTCGCTTGCGGCCAGGTCGTCCCGGCGGGGCGGTTCGGGGTCTTGGGCCAGGTCCGGCCGGCCGGCGATGCGGCGGGGCCAGACCTCGATATCGTTGGTGATGCCGGCACCGTAGCGCAGCCGTTCCTCCGGCAGGTTGCGGCGGCGATCGAAGGCGATGACCCGGGTACCCAGGTGGAAGGCTTCCGACAGGTCATGGGTGACCATGACCACCGTCATCGGATGCTCATGCCAGAGCTGGCGCATCAGTTTGTGAACCTCGGCGCGGATGCCGGGGTCCAGCGCGCCGAACGGCTCGTCCAGCAGCAGCACCTTGGGTTTGGCGATCAGGGCCTGGGCCAGCGCCAGCCGCTGCTGCATGCCGCCGGAAAGCTGGGCCGGATACTTGTCCAGCGCGTGGGACAGACCCACCGCCGCCAGCAGGGCCACGGCCTCTTCCCGCGCCCGGACCCGGGCCCGGCCGAACAGGCGGCCCAGCAGGCCGCCGGCCTTCAATTCCGCCCCCAACAGCACATTGCCCAGCACCGTCAGGTGCGGGAACACCGAATAGCGCTGGAACACCACGCCCCGATCGGGCCCGGGCTCGGGCGATACGGGCCGGCCGTCGATCAGGATCTCCCCCTTCGTCGCGGTTTCCTGCGACAGGAGCATGCGCAGGAAGGTAGTCTTGCCGCAGCCCGACGGACCAACCAGCGCCACAAAGGAACGGGGCGCTATCTCCAGGCTGATCCGTTCCAGGACCACCTGCTCACCATATTCCTTCCAGACATCGCGGACGCTGATGGCGGTCATGCGGCTGCCCTCGCATCCTGAAACCAGGGGAAGGCGCGGCGCTGCAGGACACGCAGGCCCAGATCCATCAGGAAACAGAGCAGCGTGATCCAGGCGACATAGGGCAGGATGACGTCCATGGCCAGATAGCGGCGCACCAGGAAGATGCGATAGCCCAGCCCCGCCTCGCTGGCGATGGCCTCGGCAGAGATCAGGAACAGCCAGGCCGGCCCCAGGTTCAACCGCACGCTGTCGATCAGGCGCGGCACTATCTGCGGCAGGACAACACGGATGGCAACGGTCCAGCTATTGGCCCCCAGGGTCTGGGCCTTGATCAGTTGCTGACGCGGCAGGTCATCGATCTTCAGCATCATGTCGCGGATCAGGCAGGGCATCACGCCGATGACGATCAGCGTCACCTTCGACGCCTCCCCCAGCCCGACAACGATGAACAGGATGGGCAGCACGGCCAGCGGCGGCACCATGGACAGGACCGTCACGAAGGGCGACAGGGCGGCCCGGACATGCGGCAGCAGCCCCGCCGCCATCCCCACCAGCAGCCCGCCCGCAGAGGCGATGGCGATGCCGGAAAGCAGACGCAGCAGCGAGGTCCCCGTATCCAGCCACAGCAGGATGTCGCCGGTGCGGCGGTCGGGCGTAAAGGCCATGCGGTCGATGGCATCGGCGAAGGCGGCCAGGCCCGGCAACAGCTTGTCGGACGGGTTTTCGGCCAGCCTTACCGCCGATCCGAACGCATAGGCCACCAGCACGGCCACGAAGGGCAATGCCGCCAGCAGCATCCAGCTTGCACGGTCGGGCCTTCGGTTGATCAGGCGCATGGGGCAACTCCCTTGCACGCCCCCGCCACCGACCCGGCGACAGGCCGGAACCGGTGGATCAGGAACGCCTTGGGCGGGTTTGCGTCGTCAAACACCGCGGAGAGAGGGGGTTCACACCCCTGGAAACCCGGCATCGGCCGGTGTGGCACGGGCAAGCGGTCAAAGCGTCCCGTCGGCAGCGGCAGCCATATAGGTGTCGGTGAAGCGGAACTTCACGAACCTGTCGCTGCCATAGAGGGACCCGTCGGGGAACTGGATGCCGATGGCCTCCGCCGATGGCGCACCATTGCCCAGCAGACCATGGTCGAACAGGAAGCCGGCCACCTTGCGCATGGTCGATTTCGGCTCCGCCCCCCGCACGAAGGCCAGCGCCTCCGCCGGCTTGTAGAACATGCGGGTGGCCTCCAGCTGCGCCTCGTAACCCTTCTGGTCGGTGCCCGATGCCTTGCCCATGGCGGCACGTGCGGCCGCACCGGCCGGGGTCTGGGCCGACATGATGGCCATCGTTTCGTACCAGATGCCGGCCAGCGCCTTGCCGAAAGCCGGATTGTCGTTCAGCACGCCGGTATTGACGACGGTCAGGTCCATGATCTCGCCCGGAATGCGGCTGCTGTCGAACACCTTGCGGGCATCCGGCTGGGCCATGATCTCCGCCACCAGGGGGTTCCAGGTGACGACCGCCGTGACCTGCGGCGTGGACCAGGCGGCCACCATGTCGGCATCGGAGGTGGAGACGACGGACACATGCTCCCGCTCCGTCAGGCCGGCACTTTCCAGCGCGCGGGCCAGCAGATAGTGGGACACGGAAAATTCCACAAGGTTGACCTTCCGGCCCTTGATGCTGGCCAGATCCTCCCCGCCCTTCAGGATCACGGCATCATTGCCGTTGGAGAAGTCACCCACGATCACGGCCGTGGTGTCCACACCGCCGGCGGCGGGAATGGACAATGCATCCATATTGGTCAGGGTGACAGCGTCGAAACCGCCGGCCGTGTACTGGTTGATGCTTTCCACGTAATCGTTGAACTGCACCACATCGATGGTGATGCCGTACTTGTCGGCCCATTTCTTCACGATGCCGTTCTCGTCGGCATATTGCCAGGGCATCCAGCCGACATAGATCGACCAGGCCAGCTTGAAATCCTTCTTCGGCGCGGCAAGGGCCGGTGCGGACAAGAGCGAGGCGGCAATCAGCCCGGCGGTCAATTTTCCAAGGAAGCGGCGCGTCTTCATCATCCAACCCCTTATGGTTCCAAACCGGTTTGGGGGGTTGGCGGAGACCGAACGGGGGCGCCAACCCTCCTCGATCTCCCGGGCTTTTATCCCGCCGTGTACCCGGCCGGGCCAGCAGGCTGGCGGTGCCGGGCGGCAGCTCTCGGACCAGTCACCGCCCCCATAACGGGCACGGCCGGAACCCTAGCCACCATGCTTGTTGTATCAGCAAGCACCGTGCCAGCCCGAAGCGGCCTGTTCCCCCGCCCACGGCCGCGCCAATGCCCAGCTTTCAGGCATTCGGGTCAGGCAATGCGCCCAATTCGCGGGCACCCTCTGTTGCAATGCGGGACAGTTGACAGCAACCCCGCTTTGCGTCATTGCCACGCCGTTGCAAGCCCCTTCCGGAGCGTCACCCCGTGCTTGAACGTTTCATCGAACGCACCCTTTACGCCAGCCGCTGGCTGCTGGTGCCGATGTATCTCTGCCTGGCCGTCGTGCTGATCGCGTTCACGCTGCGCTTCGTCATGGAGCTGTGGCACCTGTTCGACTATGCGCTGTTCGGGGAAAGCGAGGCGGACCTGATCCTCGCCGCGCTGGCCCTGGTCGACCTGACCCTGGTGGGCAGCCTCGTCGTCATGGTGATGATCAGCGGGTACGAGAATTTCGTGTCGCGTATCGAACTGGGCGAGAATGACGAGAAACTGTCATGGCTGGGCAAGCTGGACAGCGGCACGCTGAAGGTCAAGGTCGCGGCCTCCATCGTCGCCATCTCCTCCATCCATCTGCTCAAAAGCTTCATGGATGCGGACAAGGTCACCAATGACAAGCTGATGTGGCTGGTCATCATCCATCTGACCTTCGTGGCTTCCGCCTTCCTCATGGGCCTGCTGGACAAGATGACCAACGGCAAGCCCAAGCCCTGACGGGGAAGCGGGACAGCCGGCCGGGTCGGGATCAAGATAATCCTCCCCCATCGCATACATTTTTACTAAAATGCCCAAACTCAAGTGAATGCGGGTTTCGCGTCGGGGGGGCGCTACATGGTTTTGCGGATGGCGGTCGGGGCGCTGATCATGACCCTGGCCATCCTTTGGGTGCCACCGGGTATGGCCGGTGATGCGCCGCTGATTTTCGCCTATGGTGACCATAACGAGGCGCCGTTCGCCATCGTCCGGGAGGAAAGGCTGGAAGGCGGCTTCCTGCTGGAATTGGGGAACGAACTGGCGGCCCGGCTGTCGCGGACCCCGGTCTACCGTTTCGTGCCGCGCAACCGCATCCAGGGCGAGTTGCAGGCGGGCACGGTGGATGCCTATTGCCTGGCCGCGCCCGAATTCTACCCGGAGCTTCCGGCCGACCATTTCTCCCGTCCCCTGTTTCAGGATCAGGATATCATCGTCATGGCCCGGCATATCCAGGGGCCGCCTGTTCTGGACAGCCTGCGCGGTGCCCAGCTTGGCACCGTGCTGGGCTACCGGTATCCGCCCGCCGTGGAGGAGCGGTTCCGCACGGGCGAGTTGCGGCGGGTCGATGCACGCAATGCCGAAACCAACATGCGCAAGCTGGCCGGCGGACGGCTGGACGCCATCATCCTCCCCCGCCTGGGCTGGACCCATGCCCTGGCAGGGGAACCATCCCTGGCCAGCCATGCGCGATCCGACGTCATCACGGTGGCCACCCGGCAGCGCTCCTGCCTGATCAGCCCCGCCAGCGCCCTGGCCGTTCAGGACCTGAACGACGCCATCCTGTCGATGATGTCCGACGGGCGGCTGGATATGCTGCTGGCCACCTGGGGTCTGCGTGCCGGGCTTGCACAAGGGGGCGGCACCCGGCAGGAGGCACGGGCCGGCCGATGACAGCCTTCAGCATTGATCAGAACCGACGGTCCTGATCAATACTGCCCGCATGCCCGGGCGCCGCAAGCCGCGGGATGGCGGCGCCCGGCGCTTCGTGGTGCCGAAAACCTTGACCATCGGTCAAGATTTTCGGCCGCTGCTATCAGTCCAGCAGGCCGTCGATATCCGTCATCAGCCGCCGCCGCCGCTGCACCACGGGAACGGCGGGCTCCTCCGTAGCAGCGGGCGGCGGGCTTTCCAACAATGCCTGTACCGCAGTCCGCACCTCTTCCCTTCGGGAAGCGGGAACCCAGAATTCCAGCCTGACGAGCCCGGCCGCCTTGCGGCGGGCCCGGGCCCGGATCTGCCTTATCGCGTCGCTCATAAGCCTCGTCCTTCGCTTGGCCGCCAGATTAGTCAAGCCGGCGGTTGCTGGGAATAGCGGTGGGCGACCATCACCCATACCGGGGGCGCACCCCCAGGTTGCGAGATCAATCCATGACCGGCGCATGCCCCTGCCCGCCTTCGTTCCGCGCAGGGCGCAGCAGCAGGACAAGGGGGATTGCACACAGGGTAACGATCATCATCATCTTGAAATCATTCAGATAGGCGATCATTGCCGCCTGCTGGTTGACCATCTGGTCCATCGCCGCCAGCGCCGGCGGGGCGGCCTGCCCCATCTGTACCAGGCGGGCATCGATGGCGGGATTGAACGGCGAGATATGGGCCGCCAGTTCCGCATGGTTGACCTGGGTGAAATGCGCCAGGGCGGAGATCACGACGGATACCCCCAGACTGTTGCCCAGGTTGCGGACCAGACTGAACAGGCTGGCCGCATCCACCCGGTCGGCCGGTGCCAGGGTGGCGAATGCGATGGCGCTGAGCGGCACGAAGACCAGCCCAAGGCCCAGGCCCTGCACAAGCCCGCTGACAATGATCGGCGTGCTGTCCATGACAATGGTGAATTGCGTCATCATGTGCAGCGACCAGGCCGTGAGCAACAGCCCGACCAGAATCAGCAGGCGGGCATCGACGCGATGCACCAGCCGCCCCACCAGCAGCATGGAGATCACCACCCCCAGGCCGCGCGGCGCCATGACCATGCCCGTGGTGATGGTGGGATAACCCATCAGTCTTTGCAGCATGGGCGGCATCAGCGCCATGGCGGCCAGCACGATGACCCCGACCACGAAGATCACGATCAGGCCGGCCACCAGATTGCGGTCCCGGAATAATCTCGGTTCCAGAAAGGGCTGGCGCGCCGTCAGCATATGCACGCCGAAACCCCAGAAGGCGGAAATGGAAATCCCCAGCTCGATCCAGATTTCCGGCGATGCGAACCAGTCGAGCTGCTCGCCCCGGTCCAGCATGAGCTGCAGGGACCCGACAGCGATGGACAGCAGGCCGAAACCCACGAAATCGAACCCGCGCCGCCGCGTGGCCGACGCCGGCATCCAGGCGAGGATGCCCAGGAACGCCAGGATGCCCACGGGCACGTTGATGTAGAAGACCCAGCGCCAGTTGAAGCTTTCCGTCAGCCAGCCGCCCAGAGTGGGGCCGATCACGGGGCCGATCATGATGCCGGCCCCCCACATGGCCATGGCCTGGCCGTGGCGTTCCTTGGGATTGATGTTCAACAGGACCGTCTGCGACAGCGGCACAAGGGCCGCGCCGAAAACCCCCTGCAGCAGGCGCCAGACAACCATCTCCGTCAGGCTGCCGGCCGTGCCACACAGCATGGAGGCGACGGTGAAGCCGGCTACGGACACCAGGAAAAGCGGCTTGAGCCCGATCCGGTCGGCCAGCCAGCCGGTCACCGGCGTCATGATGGCCGAGGCCACGATATAGGATGTCAGCACCCAGGTGATGCTGTCCTGGGCCGCACCCAGGCTGCCCTGCATGCTGGGCAGAGCGACGTTCGCGATGGTCGTGTCCAGCACCTGCATGACCGTCGCCAGCATGATGGCAATGGTCAGCAATCCTCGCCGGACAGGGGCCGCCGCTTCTTCTACGGCTGCCATGATGTCACCGTTCCGTCGCCTGGGCCGCGCGGAAGCCGGGCAGGCCGCGCGCCTGACCCGTATCGATCTCCACCGTGGCGGACAGGCCGGCCCGCAGGGGGACACGATCCCCGTCGGCAAGCAACAGGCGCACGGGCACGCGCTGCACGACCTTCACCCAGTTGCCCGTCGCGTTCTGGGCCGGCAGGATGGAGAATTCCGACCCCGTTCCGGCCCCGATGCTGGCGACATGCGCCGTCAGCGTGCGGCCGGGATAGGCATCCAGCACCACGGTGGCCGTCTGGCCGGCGGTCATGTGGGTCAGGTCGGTTTCCTTGACATTGGCCTCGATATAGGTGGCCTGCGTCTCCACGATCGACAGCATGGCCAGGCCCGGCAGGGCGAACTGCCCGACGCGCAGCCGGTCGGTCTGGCTGGCAATGCCATCCGACGGCGCGCGGACGGCGGTGCGCTCCAGGTCCAGGGCGGCGCGATCGCGGGTGGCGAGCGCCTGCATCACCATCGGATGGCTGTCCGTGGCGATATCGGGATTGCCGCCCAGCGCGGCCAGGGCCGCGGCAACACCCTGCTTGGTCTTTGCCACTTCCTGTTCGGCCGCCCGCAATTCGTTGCGGGACTGGTCCAGCCGCGCCTGGGCGGCGTAGCCGCTCTGCGCCAGGCGGGACTGCCGGTCGAAGTCGCGGCGGCGATAATCCAGGTCCTGCTCGGCCGCAGCCAGTTCGGCGCGCTGTTGTGACAGGTTGGCGCGCATGCGCTCCACCTCCAGCCGGGCGCTGGCAATGGCGGCGTCGGCCTGGGCCAGCGCAATGCGATAAGGCTGGGGATCGACCTCGAACAGCAGGTCGCCGCGCCTGACCGGCATGCTTTCCCCGACATGCACCGCCACGATCAGGCCCTGCACCTCTGGCCCCACGGCCACCTTGTCCTGCTTCACATAGGCATTGTCGGTGTTCACATAGCGGCCGCCCGTCACCCAGACATAGCCGCCGGCGGCGGCCAGCACCAGCGGCAGGGCCAGCCCCAGAAGCAGGCGCCGGCGCAGCGGGGGCACGGGCTTCGTTTCTTCCATCTCACTCATGATGATCACCTTTCCCGGCACCCTGGCCGGTCTGATCGTCCGGCTGGGCGGTGCGGTCGGACAGGTTCGCCCGTATCTTGGACAGGATGCGGACCAGTTCGGCTCGCTCCGCCGGGCTGATGCCCGCCAGCGCTTCCTCGTAAATCTCGTCGACGACAAGGCGCATGGGCACCAGCGCCTCTCGCGCCTTGTCGGTCAGGTATAAAAGCCGGGCACGCCGGTCGGTCGGGTCCGGCTTGCGCTCCACCCAGCCGCCGTCACCCATGCGGTCCAGCAGGCGGGTCAGCGTGATGGGCTCCACCTCCAGCACTTCCGCCAGTTCGGCCTGCTTGACCCCCTCCTGCTTGGAAATCTTGAAGATGGCGTGCCATTGCGCCCGCGTGCTGCCCGTGAAGCGCAGCCGCTGGTCGAAGCGTCGGCGCAACAGGCGGGCCGTGTCGGCCAGCGCGGCGCCAAAGGCGGGGATGGGTTCGATGTCGCTCATAACTCCACATATTATAAGCATGACTACTATAAGCAATGTCATATCAGCCGGGGCAGCCATGCCACAAAAGCCAGTCGTTGCTTGCCAGGGGAGCGGCCAGCGCGTATTCCTGCCCCTTTGATATCTCTGGAAGTGGTGGAACCGGTGCGTCTGTCCCTTGCCCCCTGGCGGTTGATGCTGCTGGCAGCCCTTGTGCTGCTGGCCGCCGCCATGGGCGACAGCGCCCTGGGCCGGGCCATGGCGGCCGCCGCTCGCGGGCCCGCCTCCGGCTGCGAGCCGGGTCCGCTTGATTGCGGTGTGCAGGTGTCGGCGCCGGCACAGATGGCGCTGGTGCAGGGCTCCTATCGCCCCGATGGCAAGCCGGCGCCCTTCCCCCAGGGCCCGGTGCCGGTGGCCCTGCCGCCGGCCGGCCCCTGGCTGACCGTCCCCGGCACGGACAGGCAGGACCTGTCCTGCCCGGCCGACGGCCCGGTCCGCCCGACACAGGGGCTCTGCGGCCAGCCGCGCGGCCCGCCGTCGGACGCCTGACCCTCCATCCGTCTTCTTGACCCCGTTCAATGATCAAAGCCGGCGTGACCGACGCCGGTTTCTCCGCGATCGGACCTGCCTATGCTTAATTTCTCCAAGGCCCGGACGACGATCATCCTGTTGATCTGTTTTCTGGGCGTGCTGGTGTCGATCCCCAGCCTGATCGGCTCGCACAATATCCCTTCCTGGATGCCGGCGCGTCACTTCAATCTCGGCCTGGATCTCCAGGGCGGCTCCTACCTGCTGCTGGAGGTGGATGCCGAGGCCGTGAAGCGCGAACGGCTGGACAATGCCACAGACGAAGCCCGCGGCCTGATGCGCAGCGCGGAGGTGCGCACGACGGGCGTGGCCGTGGATGGCGATGGCATCATCGTGCGTCTGGCCGATCAGGCCGATGCCGCGCGTGCCACCGAGGCGTTGCGTCCCATGACGCAGGGCGCCCTGCCCGGCGAGGTTGGCGATTTCTCCATCGTGCCTGAAACCGGACGGCTGCGTCTGGCCTTCAGCCAGCAGGCCCTGGCCAACCGCGTCAGCAAGGCCGTGGACCAGTCGCTGGAGATCGTCCGCCGTCGTATCGACGAGACCGGCGTGAACGAGCCGATGGTAGCCCGCCAGGGCGCCTCCCGCGTGCTGGTTCAGTTGCCCGGGGTGACCGATCCCGGCCGTATCAAGCGCCTGCTGGGCCAGACGGCGAAGATGACCTTCCATCTGGTCGGCGATCCGTCCATTGCGCCGGGCAGCGCCGCCCCACCGGGATTTGAGTGGATGATGAATGCCGACCGGGGTGCCGGCGGCAGCCAGATCCTGGTGCGCAAGCGCGTCGAGGTGGATGGCGCGACCCTGACCGATGCCCAGCCCAGCGCGGACCCGCAGACGGGCCGCTGGGTGGTGTCCTTCAGCTTCGACAGCATCGGTGCCCGCCGCTTCGGTGAGATCACCCGCGCCAATGTCGGCCGGCCCTTCGCCATCGTGCTGGACGGGCGCATCATCTCCGCCCCCGTGATCAACGAGCCCATCATGGGTGGCCGCGGGCAGATCAGCGGCAATTTCACGGCCCAGACGGCCAATGAACTGGCCGTGCTGCTGCGTGCCGGCGCCCTGCCCGCCCCGCTGACGGTGGTGGAGGAACGGTCCATCGGCCCGGAACTGGGTGCCGACAGCATCAAGGCCGGCCTGATTTCCTGCCTTGTCGGCGTCGTGCTGGTCTTCGGCTATATGTGGATGACCTACGGCTTCTTCGGCCTGATCGCCAATGCGGCGCTGATCTTCAACCTGTTCCTGACACTGGCCTGTCTGGCCATGCTGGAAGCTACGCTGACCCTGCCCGGCATCGCCGGCGTCGTCCTGACGCTGGGCATGTCGGTGGATGCCAACATCCTGATCAACGAGCGTATCCGCGAGGAATTGCGCAAAGGCAGGACCGCCCTGTCGGCGCTGGAGGCCGGCTATACCAAGGCCATGGGCACCATCATCGACAGCAACCTGACCACGCTGATCAAGATGGTTCTGCTCTATATTGTCGGCACGGGCTCGGTGAAGGGCTTCGCTGTCACCACGTCGCTGGGCATCATCACCTCGATGTTCACGGCCACGCTGGTGGCCCGCCTGCTGACGGCCATCTGGTTCCGTCGCAAGCGGCGCCGGGAACTGCCGGTCAAGGGGCCGTTCAGTCTCAAGACCTATGGCTGGAACGTGAACTTCATGAAGGGCCGGCATGCCGGCCTGATCGTTTCGGTGATCCTGTCCGCCCTGTCGGTGGCGCTGTTCTTCAAGCCCGGCCTGAATTACGGCATCGACTTCGCCGGCGGCATCGTGATGGAGGTGCGGACCCCCGAGCCGACCGATTTCCCCCGCCTGCGTCAGGTGATGGAAGGGGTGGATGTCGGCCCCGTGTCGCTTCAGGCCTTCGGGTCCGACCGCGACGTGATCTTGCGCATGGAGCGGCAGGAAGGGGCTGAGAGCAATCAGGAAGCCGCCATTAAGGCCGTGACCACCGCGCTGGAGCAGAATTTCCCCGGCACGGAGGTCCGACGTGTGGAGGCGGTGGGCGCCTCGGTTTCCGCCGAGCTGTTCACGAACGGCATGATCGCCCTGGGGCTGGCGGCCATCGCCATGCTGTTCTACATCACCATCCGGTTCGAATGGCAATTCGGCATCGGGGCGGTGATCACGATGTTGCTGGATACCACCAAGACCATCGGCTTCTACTCGCTGACGGGGATGCAGTTCAACCTGACGGCCATTGCCGCCATGCTGACCATCATGGGCTTCTCCATCAACGACAAGGTCGTGGTCTATGACCGCGTGCGCGAAAACCTGCGGCTTTACCGCAAGATGCCGCTGCGCGAACTGATCAACCGGTCGATCAACGAGACCATGACCCGCACCATCAACACCAGCATCGCCATTTTCCTGTCGATCATCCCGCTGGCACTCTACGGCGGTGAGGCTTTGCGGGAATTTGCCTGGGCGCTGCTGTTCGGTGTGGTTCTGGCCACGTCCTCCTCGATCTTCATCGCGGCCCCCATCCTGCTCTATCTGGGCGAGAACAGGCTGCGCAAAACCATGGATGCGGACGACCCGCCCGCCGACGAGCCACAGGCGGACGGCGAGGCCACCAGCAAGGCCTGACAGAGAAAACCCCGGCACCCTGTGGTGCCGGGGTTTTTTCATGGGCCGCGGGGACCAGTGGGGGGGGCGCTCGTCAATCCCGGTCGACCTTCAGCACCTCCCCGGTACGGGCATCGACATCAAGCTCCACGCGACGGCCGTCGGCGTTGGTGGCCTTCACCTCTACCAGCTTGTCGCTCTTGCGTTCAAAGCCCTGTGCATCGCGATAGCCCTGGGCTGCCACCTTGTCCAGCAGTTCGGCCATGGGCAGCGGCGGCTGGCCGGCCGCCCCGATGGCGGGACCCGGCGCCGCGGGGACGGCACCGGTCGTTCCCTGGGCCAGGGCATAGGCACCGGTGCCCAGGGTGGTGGTCAGAAGGGCGGCGGCAAGGATACGGGGGAAGAACATCAGGTCGCTCCTGTCTTGTTGGATCAAGGATGACTGCATCCTGACAGGTGGGGCCTGAACCCGGCATGAACAGGGCCGGGAAAAGAAAAACGGCCGGGAAATGGCCCCGGCCGCTTTCAGTAGTACCGCTTCGGGAGGAACCCGGCGGGATCGGGAAGCCTGTCAGCGCGCCTCGCCGCCGATCACGCCGGCCGGTGCCGGGATCGCTGCGGTGCGGGCAATGGCGACACGATAGAGCGCGAGGGTCAGGATCACGGTCAGCATGAAGCCGGACACACCCCCCACCATCAGACCGACAGCGTTCGGCAACGCCACCATGATCCAGTAGAACAGGGCCGTGCGGGTGGGCGATACCAGCCAGCGCAGCAGGTAATGGTGGAGATGCTCCCGGTCGGGGGAGAAGGGCG
Organism: Niveispirillum fermenti; assembly: GCF_052474395.1. Lineage (NCBI taxonomy): Bacteria > Pseudomonadati > Pseudomonadota > Alphaproteobacteria > Rhodospirillales > Azospirillaceae > Niveispirillum > Niveispirillum fermenti. The sequence goes on from NZ_CP156679.1 coordinate 1,283,013, forward strand.
CCCGCCCGGCCCGCTTGCGGGCCACGATCAGGCGCAGGCAGTCCAGCACGGGCAGCAGGAACAGGCCCATGAGCTGCATGTTGGCCAGGCCGCTGCCCGGATGATTGGTGATGGCAAGGCCCAGCAGCCCCATGGCGGCGGAAATGCCATAGGCCCCGCTATCCCCAAGGAAAATGCGGCCACGCATGTTGAACATCAGGAAAACCGCGCCACCAGCCAGGATCAGCAGAGCGATCACCGACAAGGTGCCAGCCCCGGCCAGGGCGAAGAAGAACGCCCAGATCATGGCCGTGCCGCTGGCAATACCGTTGGCCCCGTCGCTCATGTTGAAGGCGTACTGGAACCCGACCAGGCTGATCACGGTCAGCATCACCCCCAGGAAGGGCGGTACATCCACCACGGTGCCATCACCGAAATCCAGGCTGGTCAGCGCCAGATGCGGGGACAGGATCATGGCCACGGAGAACATGACCAACGAGACGGACAAACGGACGGCGGGCGGCAGGTGCTGACGATCATCCAGCATGCCCATGACGAACAGCGTCGTCATGACAGGCACGATGACCCAGTGCCCGGTCACATCATCCATGATGGAAAGCCCGGTTCCAACCAGCATCGCCGGCAACAGGATCGCCAGGCCGCCGACCAGGGGAACGGCACCGCGATGCAATTTGCGCAGACTGTCGGGCTTGTCCATGATCCCCAGGGCATCCCCGATCGGGCGTGCCGACAGGCAAATCAGGGCAGACAGGGCGATCTGCAGAACCACAGCCAAAATATACGTCAATTTTCCCACCCTCGAACGAGGTTTGCGAGATTGCTTCCCCTCTTCAACCCACACCAGTCCGGTTGTGCCGAACATTGACGAGGATATTCAGAGCGCCGGGGAAACGTTCCCTGATGCGTATTCGTTCCGCGGTCCGCCCCTTCCGTACCGCAGCGCCGAAAGCCATGGCTGTTTACCATAGCACCCGACAGACCGTGAAGACATTAGCGTAGGGATGCTCTGCGTTGGAAGCGCGGAGAGACAAAAACAACTTACTGACATGGAGATTAACATATCTGATGCCTAAATGGCACAGTTTTGGCTGATAAGCCTATGCCATTCCGATTATGAGCCATGCGGAAGAGGGCGGAACGTAAGGACTTTCGGCATAACACACATTAATTTTCGTCCGAAAGACGGATGCGACTCGAATACGGCCAGCACGTATCGGACCGTCCAAACAAAAGGGGCGGGCATCCCTGGATTGCCCGCCCCCTTGCCTTGTGAATTTATTGTTGCAACGCAGAAACATCAATCTGCGCGATCACCTGTACCACCACCCAGCGCCTTGTAAAGCGTGACCAGATTCGCCAACCGCTCCAATCGCAGGGCAATCAGCGTGCGCTCGGCGCCATAAAGGCTGCGTTGCGCGTCCAGTACCTGCAGATAACTGTCGATGCCGCGGTCATAGCGTGCCTGGGAAAGCTCCTGGCTTTCCCGAGCGGCCGCGACAAGGGCCGTCTGGGCGGCGATCTGGTCATCCAGGGTGGCCCGGGCCACCAGCGTGTCTGCCACCTCCTGGAAGGCCGTGCGCACCGTGCCCTGGTACTGCGCCACGGCGATCTCCTGCTCGGCCTTGGCAACGTCCAGATTGGCCTGGTTGCGGCCGAAATCGAACAGCGGCAGGCTGGCATCGGCGCCCACGCTCCAGGTCTTGCTGCCATCCTCGAACAGGCCGGACAGCGAGGTGCTGGCCGTTCCCAGCGCGCTGGTCAGGCTCAGTCGCGGAAAGAAGGCCGCCCGCGCGGCGCCGATATTGGCATTGGCGGCCCGCAGCGTATGCTCGGCCTGCATGATATCGGGACGCCGGACAAGAAGATCTGACGGCAGGCCCTCCGGCAGGGCGGGGATCAGCAACGTACCGTCCGCCCCCAGTTCCCGGTCGGCCGCCACGGTCACGGGGCCACCGGTCAGCACGGCCAGCGCATTCTCATCCCGCGCCACCTGGCGGCGATAGGCGGCATGGTCGGCGCGCGCCGTCTCCAGCAGGGTTTCGGCCTGCCGCAGTTCCAGCAGATTGCGGGCCCCACGGTCATAGGCCTGCCGGATCAGGTCATAGCTCTCCTGCTGGGCGGCGAAGGTCCGTTCCGTCAGGGCAAGCTGCTCGCGATCGGCCAGCAGGGTCAGATAGGTGTTCGCCACCTCCGCCACCACGGTCAGGCGCGCCGTCTCCCGCGCGGCGGCCGTGGCCAGATAGCTCTGGCGGGCCGCATCGGACAGGCTGCGTACCCGGCCGAACAGGTCGAGTTCAAAGGCGGTGAAACCGACATTGACCCCGATCTGTTCATTGATGCCCCCTGCCGGCCCCACGGTGCGGGCACGGCTGGCCTGGCCACCCAGCGCGACACTGGGCAGTTGCGCCGACCGTTCGATGCGGTAGAGCGCGCGGGCACGCTCCACATTGCCGGCGGCGATCAGCAGATCGTGGTTGCGCACCAGCGCCTGTTCGATCAGGCCCTGCAGCTCCGGCTCCAGGAAGAAGTCCCGCCAAGCGACGTCGGCCGCAGGCGCTGCCATGGTGCCCGCCGGATACTGCCCGGCGATCCCCGTGACGGGCGCCTGGTAATCGGGGGCCAGGGTGCAGCCCGCCAGCAGCAGGCTGGTGAAAAGGGTCAGATAAGCAGGCTTGCGCATCATCCTCACTCCTGCCCGGCCTGAATGTTCTGGGCACGGGCCCGGCGGTTCATTAGCCGTTCGACACCCACGAAGAACAGGGGTACGAAGAAAATGGCCAGCAAGGTGGCGGACAGCATGCCGCCCACCACGCCGATGCCGATGGCATTCTGGCTGCCCGACCCCGCACCCGACGCAATGGCCAGCGGGGTAACGCCCAGGATGAACGCCATGGACGTCATGATGATGGGCCGCAGGCGCTGACGCGCCGCCTCCAGCGTGGCCTCCACCAGATCCATCCCCTTTTCGTAATGTTCCTTGGCGAATTCCACGATCAGAATGGCGTTCTTCGCCGACAGGCCGATGGTTGTCAGCAGGCCCACCTGGAAATAGATGTCGTTGGGCAGGCCGGCCAGGGTCGCCGCGACCACGGCCCCCAGCACGCCCAGCGGCACCACCAGCATCACGGCCAGCGGGATGGCCCAGCTTTCATAAAGGGCGGCCAGACACAGGAACACCACCAGCAGGGACAGGGCGTAAAGGGCAGGCGCCTGGGCGCCGGACAGCCGCTCTTCATAGGACAGGCCCGTCCATGCCAGCCCGATGCCGTCGGGCAACTGCTCCACCAGTTCCTCGATCGCCGCCATGGCGGCCCCGGAACTGTATCCTGGCGCCGGCTCCCCCTGGATGTTCATGGATGCCGTGCCCATGAACCGTTCCAGCTTGGGCGGACCATAGGTCCAGGATGTGTGGGCGAAGGCCGAGAAGGGAACCATCTCCCCCTGATTGTTGCGCACATGCAGCTTGCCCACATCCTCCGGCAGCATGCGGAAGGGTGCATCGGCCTGCAGGAACACGCGCTTCACACGGCCGCGATCCACGAAATCATCAACATAGGTCGACCCCCACATCACCGACAGCGTGCTGTTGATATCACTGATGTCAAGGCCCAGGGCGGCGGCCTTGTCCTTGTCCACCTCCACCTTCAACTGGGCCGTATCCTCCATCCCGTTCGGGCGCACACCGGCCAGCGCGGGGTTCTGGGCGGCCATGCCCAGCAACTGGTTACGCGCCGCCAGCAGGGTTTCATGCCCCTGCCCCGCCTCGTCCAGAAGCTGGAAGTCGAAGCCTGTGGCATTGCCCAGTTCCATCACCGCCGGCGGGGTGAAGGCGAAGACCATGGCGTCCTTCAGGCCCATGAAGGCCCCCATGGAGCGCATGGCGATGGCCTGCGCGGATGTACCCTCTCCCTTGCGTTCCGACCAGTCCTTCAGGTTGATGAAGACGATGGCCGAATTCTGGCCCTGGCCGGCGAAACTGAAGCCGCCCACGGAGAAGACGCCATCGATATACTGGCCCTCATTGTCCAGCAGATGGTTTTCCACCTGCTTGACGATCTCCATCGTGCGTTCCTGCGTGGCACCCGGCGGTGCCATGACCATGGCGAAGACCACGCCCTGGTCCTCTTCCGGCAGGAAGGCCGTCGGCATGCGCAGGAACAGGAAGGCCAACAGCGCCACCAGACCCGCAAAGACCAGCATGAAACGCTTGGACCGGCGCATGATGCCGCCCGCGGCGCTCACATAGGCCCGGTTGGCCCGGCCGAAATTGCGGTTGAACCAGCCGAAGAAGCCCCGGCGCTCCCCATGCTGCGGCGGCTTCAGCATCGTGGCACACAAGGCCGGCGTCAGGATCAATGCCACCAGCACCGACAAGGCCATGGCCGATACGATGGTGATGGAGAACTGCCGGTAGATGACGCCCGTGGAACCGGGGAAGAACGCCATGGGCACAAACACGGCCGACAGCACCATGCCGATGCCGACCAGGGCCCCGGTGATCTGCCCCATGGATTTGCGCGTCGCCTCACGCGGGGAAAGACCATCCTCCTCCATCACGCGCTCGACATTCTCCACCACCACGATGGCATCATCGACCAGCAGGCCGATAGCCAGCACGACCCCGAACAGGGTCAGCGTGTTGATGGTGAAGCCGAACGCCGCCAGGACACCGAAGGTGCCCAGCAGCACCACGGGCACGGCGATGGTGGGAATCAGCGTGGCCCGGAAGCTTTGCAGGAACAGGTACATCACGCAGAAGACCAGCACGACGGCCTCGGCCAGGGTCTTCACCACCTCCTGCACCGACAGCTTCACGAAGGGCGTGGTTTCGAACGGATAGGCGACATCCACCCCTTCAGGAAAGATAGGGCGCAATGCTTCGATGGCGGCCTTGACGTTTTCAGCCGTTTCCAGCGCATTGGCGCCAGTCGCCATGTTGACGGCCAGACCCGATGCGTTCTGCCGGTTGTACCGGGTCACGAAATCATAGGTCTCACCCCCCAGTTCCACGCGGGCCACATCGCCCAGCCGCACGGACGACCCGTCAGGGTTGGACTTGACCAGGATGGCGCTGAACTGTTCCGGCGTGGCCAGGCGGCCCTGTGCCGTCACGGTCGCGTTCAATTGCTGGCCCGCCACGGAGGGTGTGCCACCCACCTGACCGGCGGAAACCTGCGCGTTCTGGGCACGGATGGCGGCGATGACCTCGGCAGAGGTCATGCCGAAGCCCGCCATCTTCACGGGGTCCAGCCAGATGCGCATGGCATAGCTGCCGCCGAACACCTGGATGTTGCCCACGCCGTTGACGCGGCTGACCGGATCCTGGATGCGCGAGGCGATGAAATCGCTGATATCGATGTCGCTCAACCGGCCATCGGTGGAAACGAATGCCACCACCATCAGGAAGCTGGCCGACGATTTCGACACCGTGACACCACGGGACTGCACTTCGGACGGCAGGGAGGACAGGGCCGGCGTGACCTTGTTCTGTACCTGCACCTGCGCGATGTCGGGATCGGTCCCCGCATCGAAGGTCAGCGTGATGGTCACGCTGCCGGATGCATCGCTGCTGGACGACATATAGCGCAGATTGTCGATGCCCTTCAGGTTCTGCTCGATAACCTGCGTGACGGTCTTTTCAAGCGTTTCGGCCGACGCACCGGGATAGACGGCCGACACGGCGATGGCCGGCGGCGCGATGGCGGGATACTGCTCGATCGGCAAACGCAGGATCGACAGCAGACCGGCCAGCATGATGACGATGGCGATCACCCAGGCGAAAACCGGGCGATCGATGAAAAATTTCGCCATGATCCGCTACTCCGGTCAATGCGCCGGAGCGGCAGGGGCCGCGGCGGGCTGATAGGGCACCGGTTTCACCTGGGCACCCGGTGGGGCCTTCATCACGCCCTGCACGATCACCCGGTCATTGGGCGCCAGCCCGCCGATGACGACCCACTGGTCGCCCACGGCCTTCGCCGTCTTCAGGGGGCGCGGCTCCACCTTGTCGCCCTGGCCCACGACCATGGCCACGGGGTGGCCGCCGGGTCCGATGATGACACCCTGCTGCGGAACCAGCATGGCGCTGGCATAGGTGCCCTGTTCCACCACGGCTCGCACGAACATGCCCGGCAGCAATTCCATATGCTTGTTGGGGAAGGTGGCGCGCAGGCCCACCGTACCCGTGCCCTGGTCCACCGTGACATCGGCGAAGTCCAGCACGCCCTCCTCGGCATAGGTGCTGCCATCGGGAAGGATCAGCTTGACCTTCAGCTTCCCGTCCTCCGGAAGGCTGAGGCTGCCGGCCGTCACCTGCCGGCGCAGGGCCGACAGGGCATCGGCCGACTGGGTCAGGTCGATATAGATCGGATCGAGCTGCGTCACGCTGGTCAGCATGCTCTCCTGCCCGGCCGTCACCAGGGCGCCCGGCGTCACACGGGACCGGCCGATCCGGCCCGAGATGGGGGCCGTCAGGCTGGCATAGTCCAGATTGATGCGCGCGGTTTGCAGCGCGGCGGTGGCGGCGGCGACAGCGGCTTCCCGCGCGCCCAGTTCCGACACGGCGTCATCATATTCCTGCTGGCTGACGCCCCGGACGGCGACCAGTTCCTTGTAACGCTGGGCCCTGGCCTTCACCGCCGTCAATTGCGCCTGTGCGCTTTTCTGGTCGGCCTGGGCCTGGGCTAGGGCGGCGCGATAGGGGGCCGGATCGATCTGGTAGAGCGGTTGTCCGGCCTGAACGTCCGTGCCCTCCGTGAACAGCCGCTCCTTGATGATCCCGGATACCTGCGGCCTGATCTCGGCCACCTGGTAGGGCGTGACGCGGCCCGTCAGCTCCGTCGTCACCGTGAAGGGTGCCGGCTTGGCAGCGATCACGGCCACCTCGGCCGGTGGCATACCCCCACCCGCGCCGGCGCCCCCGCCATCCTGTCCGCAAGCCGTAAGCGACAATGCCAAAAGGGCGACGGGGCCGATAGAACGTTTGAGGAGCATGCTGCCAGTTCCCTTGAACTTTGTTGTCCCGGCACTCCGGAGCTGTCCCGGCATTCCGGTCATGAAATTACATCCGATAGCGGATGCATCATATACGATTTCCGTTGAACACCGTACACGTGGCCATCCCCATGACAGTAACGCGATAGGGGTGATGGTGCCGCGCGCACGCCGACAGGCATCCTGCCTACCAACGGTTGGGCCGATTTATCATGGTATCGACGTTTTAAACCTGTGATCCCGGTCACTAGCCGGTGCAATTCCGGCCGCAGGGCCCCGTTGCGCAATTTCCGGTATCCGCATCGCTGGTTCTGTGCGCAAAGCATCCTCCGCCGTCTTTACCTGATCTTCAGGCCCGTGCTTGTCAGGTTCAGGGCGGAATTGGCTCCGCCCTCTTCGCCGCCATCCTTCCGCTGGCGCGGCGATGACGGGAGAAGCGGTTTCCTGAACGTGGCACATTCCAAAGACGTGCGGCGGCGGCCCGATCCGACAAGCCGCGGGACAAAATATTCCCCCAGGACGTAAGGATGCCCCCAAACGGTAAGGATAGGATCAGAAACCGCCCGGAATGCGGTAGATGTCGGGCTCACCCGGCTTTTCCACATAGGACAGGCGCATGCTCGCCCCCTGCACGGTGGGCGGCGTATCGGGCTTCCCGGAAGGCTGGCTGACGATGCCCAGGACCAGTTCGGTCAGCCGTCCCTTGCCGTCGCTGCCCTGGAAGACCAGAACCCCGTCATTGCCCAGCGGGTGGTTCAGGACCAGCCCTTCGGTACGATATCCCTGTTCCAGCAGATAGTTGCGCAGGGCATTGGCCGCGTTGACGATCTGCTCCGCCTTGGCGGGGGATCCGATCTCATGGCCCCAGGTGACATTCACCCGGAACAGCTTCTTCGATTTATAGCCCAGCAGATAGGCCACGACGGCCGGGCCCGTATCGGGCAGCAGGTCATTGACCTTGACCAGCAATGCCGTGGTCCGTTCCGACGGGTCCGTGACCTTCTGGATGGAGTCACCGGTAAGCTTGAAATCCTTGCCGATGGCCTGGCGGATCTGTTCCTCCGTCATGCCGAAGCGGGCACTGCGAAACCCTTCCACCTTGGCGTTGACGGCCTGCGCCGCGCCGCCGGCAGCTGGCGGCGTCTGGGCCATTACGGGGGTTGCCAGCAGGCCCAGGGCCAGAAAGGACACCAGCAGCTTCCGCGTCATCACATCATCCTTACATTTTGGGGGAATACCCCGAATCCTTACCGCCCGGGGGATTGGGCCCAGGCTTGCGACCCAGGCTTGCGACGTCGCAAATCACCCCTTTATCAACTGATCGATACGGTCACGCAACGCTGTCAGCGATGCCACCTCCTCTGCGGCCAGCCGGCCGGCCCGGTCGGACAGCTTGTCCAGGCTTCGGCCCAGCTTGCGCGCCACGGCAAGCACGGGGCTTTCCCCGGTGGGTGTGGCGGCCGGGGTCTGCCGCGCAGCGCGCAGTTCCTTGATGGTCGCCCCGTCCTTGATTCGTGACCACAGCGCCAGCCGCGCGCCCTCCCCCTCGGTATCGACCAGCAGATAAAGGTGGCTTTTCGTCACCCGCTCGCGCAGGGCCGCATATTCGGCCTGCACCTTGTCCGGCAATCCGCGCAGGGCCAGCAGCCGGGATACTTCCGATTTGGACAGGCCGACGACGGCCGCCAGCTGCTCCTGCGCGTAATTGTGCCGCTCCCCCAGCCGGGCCAGGGCGGAAGCGGTTTCCAGCGCGTCCAGGTCACGGCGCTGCAGGTTCTCCACCAGGGCCACTTCCTCGATATCGCCCTTGGTGATCACGGCGAAGATCGTGGGCTTGCCCAGAAGCCCGTGGGCACGCCATCGCCGCTCGCCGGCCGCGATGACGTAACGGCCATCGGCGGCCTTCTTCACCAGGATGGGCTGGAGCAGACCGTTGTGGCGGATGCTGTCGGCCAGCTCCTGCAGCCCCTGGGGGTCGAAATGTCGTCGCGGCTGGTCGGGATTGGGCTGGACCTGATCCAGGTCCAGTTCCACCAGTTCGGGAAAATCGGCCGAGGTGCCGAACAGCCGGTTCATCCCGCTGTCGCGCGGCACCACCGGCATGGCCGGGGCGAGCGCCGGATTGGTGCGGGCGAGCTTACGCGACATGGGCGTCCTCCGTCTGGTCGGCCTGAAGCAGGGAATGTGCCACCTCGCGGAAGGGGGCGACAAGGGCGGGGTCGGAAGAGACATCGACCGTCGGCTGCGCGGCTGCCACGGATTGCGGAAAGATCGTGGAGCGTGGCACCGGCGAGAAGATGCGCAAGCTGCCGCCGAACCGTTCGGTCAGATCGGAAAGCGTGGCGCGGTCCTGCGTATGGCGGGCCGTGAACATGGTGGGCAGGATGCCGATGATGGCCAGATCAGGATTACCGCGGCGGCGGACCTTGGCGATAGTGTCCAGCAGCAGGGGTACGCCCATCATGGCCAGCATCTCCGTCTGCACGGGGATGAGAACACCCGTTGCGGCGGCAAGGGCGTTCAACGTCATCATGCCCAGGTGCGGCGGGCAATCCAGCAGGATGTAATCGTATGAGCGAGCGACGGAGGCCAGCTTCTCCCGCAGCACCAGGGTGCCCATGGGCTCGGCCATCAGTTCCGTCTCTGCCGCCGACAGAAGGATGGTGGAAGGCAGCAGGTGGAACCGCCCGTCGCAGACGGGGTTCACGGCTCCGGCCACGGGCTGGTCCTTCAGCATCACGTGATAGGTCGTGCGTCCCGCCTCCGACGCCTCGGCCTGGGAGATGCCCAGATGGACCGTGGCACTGGCCTGCGGGTCGGCATCGACCAGCAGCACCCGCTGCCCCAGCGCCGACAGGGCGGCGGCGATGTTGACGGCGGCACTGGTCTTGCCCACCCCGCCCTTCTGGTTGGAAATGGCGATGATGGTGGCGCGGTCGCGGTGCCGCCGGGCCGGGGTGCCGACAATCTCGGCCACGGCCTGGGGAATTTTCTCTGTCCCGCCTTCCCAGCGGGAAACCCGGCCCTTGTCGTAACGCCGGCCCAGACTGGCGTTCAGCCAGTCGGCAAAGGCCTGCTGCGTATCCCCGCGCGCTTCCCGCGCCGCCCGCAACGCCGTCCCTTCCATGCTCCGCCCCCCGGTGCCAATGGCTGTCGATGCGAGCGGAGCATAGGGATCGGTTGACGGGGCGTCAACTAACGCGGTTGTTATATGTCAACAGTGACCGTCCCAGCCCGGCGCGGTCTCATGCGTAATCGACACCATCCAGGAAGTCGGCAGCGGCATTGGCCCATTCGACGGGGCTCTGGTCCAGGATGTCGATGCCGCCGCCTTCGATTGCATGGAAGGCGAAGTCCGGGCGCATGCGATGGGCCTCCAGGGCGGCCTGATAGATCATGTCGCCCGTGTTGGTCAGAATCAGGGCCGGCTGACGCAGGGCCATCAGCGGCCCTTCCTGACGATAGTTGAAGCTGGCGTTGTGCCCGTACCAATAGGCTCCCATGGCGAAAGCCTGCATCGCCTGCACGACATAGTCGGTGATGCGGGCATGGCTGACGCTGCCGGCGGCATAACGCTCCCGCACCTTGGCCACCTCCACCATATGGGCCGCTTCCGGCAGGGCCGTGAAGGCCTTCTCCCGCGCGACGATATCGTCGATCAGGGCCTGGCGCACCGGGTCGGGCAGCAACAGCGGCCCGCCCAGGATGGCGGCCGTGATCCGGTCGGGGTAGAGATTGGCCGCCTCGTTGCTGACCAGCGCGCCTGTATGGTGACCGCCGATGGCGGCCCGCCCGATGCCCAGGGCATCCAGCAAGGGCGGAATGGCAGCGGCATAGTCGGGGATGCCCGGTGCGAACGGCGGGGGATCGGACAGGCCGAAACCCGGCAGGTCCAGCGCAATGGGACGGATGCCCCGATCCAACAGCGGCTGGAACACATTGTCGAACTCATTGGCCGACATGATGGCCTGATGCACCAGCACCAGCGGCTTGCCCCTGCCCCCGTCCCAGTAATGGATCTGGCCGTAGGGTCCGTCCGCATATCCCCGCCGAAGCCGCATCATCATCCTCTCCCTGGTCCGCGAAACAGGCCGGCAGCATTGCCGGAAGCGGACCGGGCCACACCTGGCCTCCCCTCTCCTGTTCGACAGGTGGACAGTTCAGGCTTTCTTGACGAAGCAGGTCTTCAGGACAAGGCCCTTCACCTTTTCTACCTTGCCCTCGATCTCTTCCGGATCATCGGTCAGATGGATGTTCCGCACCATGGTGCCGCGCTTCAGCGTGACATTGGCGCCTTTTACCTTCAGGTCCTTGATCAGGGTGACGCTGTCACCCTCGGCCAGGATGTTGCCGTTGCAATCCCTCACGTCCATCGCCTGCATCCTTCCGGGTTCATGTGCCCCCTGTTGAAAAGGGGCAAAAGGGAGGATGCGGACCATAGCCCAGGGAACAGGGATGCCCGGATTGCCGAAAGCACATCGCGACCCGGCCACAATGTGCATCTGTTGATATCCTGGTTGTTTCAACGACCGATGCGTGTGGACTGGAACTCCACCTCGGCGATGGTGCCGGAGGTCAGGGAGGACAGGACGACGCGGATCGTCGCCTCATGGCTGCGACGGGCTGTTTCCGCCGTGGCGGCGTGGCCGGCGCGCAGCACCAGCCGGCGGCTGCCGCGGGCCGTCTCCTCGATCCCCACAACGCTGAGATCGCGCAGCAGCGGCCCCGGCACCTGCTTCTGACCTAGCGCATGACGGGCGGCGGCCCACAGCGCCTCGGCATCATCGGCATCCGGTAAGGGGGGCGGCGGTTCCGGCAGGGACCTTGTCTGTGCGATGGCGGCGGGGGCCTTGGTCCCGCCCGTCTCACGCCGGGTCTTCCGGCCAGCCGAATTGCGTTCCCGCTCCAGGAAGGTTTCGGCGGCCTCCTCCTCCTCCTTGGCATGGAAATCCAGGGTCACCTCCTCGATCTTGCGGCCGCGGCGCTTCATCTTGTCTTCCGGCATCTCCACCCTGAAGGGGGCGAGCTGGTTGACCTCCACCATGGCCCGGTCGATGGTGCGGGTCCGCAGGATACCGAAATCCTTGTACGCCCCTTCAGGCACGTTCAACAGCTTGCGCAGCGTCTCGATATCCAGGGTCAGCGACGGGTGATCCATCTGATAGCGCTGCATCCCGATCTCATAGAGCTTCAGCGCATAAGTGCTGGTGACCTTCACCATGGCCGGGCCTGACAGGCGCGCCCAGAGCTGGGAGGAGCGCTGCAATTCCAGGAAGGCATCGGTGAACTGGAAATGGATGTCCGCGCTGTCGATCTCCACCTCATCTTCCGGCCGGACATAGGATGACAGGATACGCAACTCGGCCCGGCTGCGTCGCCCGCGAAAGGGGCCGATGACCACCAGACTGCTTTCGTAAATCTCCTTCAGGGCGTCGAAGATGCGTTCATTGCCCTTGTGGTTGCCGCGCACCACCTTCTTGGGCAGGCGGTACAGCTTGTTGGCGAAATTCTGGCTGCCGGCCAGATGGATCATGAAATTCAGCATCTTCTGCGCCGGCAGCGACAGGCGGGAGCCGTTGGCCGGATAGGAATAGACGGCCTCAGCCGCCTTGATCAGATGCTTGTAGCCATCCCGTTCGAACGTCGCGGCGGCGACGCGGGCCGTATGGCCCATCCGGTCCAGGGCCGGAAGATTATCGGTCTTCTCCTCATCCACCAGGCTGCCATCCAGTTCGATTACGACACCCGTATCGCCAGCGCCCGGCACATAGGGTACGATCGTTCCCATCTTGCCCATGGGCGATGCGGAGGCGGCCGGTCCCTGTTCCGGTGCGGCATTCTTGCGGCGGGATGGCGGCATGGTGGTCCCCTGGTCTGGTGCCGCCAAGCTAGTCCCTTCCTTACAGCCAAGGCAAGTAAGGAAAGGGGCTATGGCTGGGAAAATCCCACGTCCTTACGGCCCGGGGGCTGGGCTTACGCCCTGGGGCGTGGGTCAAACGCCCCCATCCTGTAGGGACACCCCACCCCAGGCTGTAAGGATGATCACCGGAAATGCCAGGTTTTCCGCGGCTTTCCGAGCCCCTGAATCCTTTTAAGAATCCTGGAACAAAATAACGGCAAGGATTTTGGGGAGATTGGCAACAGGACATGGGCAGGTTGTCCTTTACCTGCCCCCGGTGATGAGGTGGGAAATCCCAAATCGGGGGCTCTTTTCCTTACATCCCGGGGGAAAGGCCGACTCCGGGGCTGGTGTCATTGCCCAGCACGCCGCCATCCTTACCGTCCGGGGGCATTCCTTACGGCTTGGGGTCTTCGGACTATCGGTGATCTCAACAGCCCCCGACCGGTAAGGATGAAAGCCCCCGTGCGGTAAGGGAATCGGGCCGTTGATTTGGCAGGCGCCAGCGCCAGAGGGACATGGATATGGCTGTAGCCATGGGTTTTAGTCCCCCGAACCGTAAGGATGCTGCCTCCCGATGATAAAACGCCGCCGCCTTATGCCTTTGCCCCCGAGGTGTAAGGATTGCCCGATTCCCTTACCCACCGGGGGCTGCGCCCCAAGCGGTAAGGATGGTTTGTCACCGGCTTTCCGATCGCAATGCTTCGGCCAGTTCAAGTTCGATTTCGTAGGGGCGCCAGTCGACCGAGGATTTCAGGTTTCCCTTGGGCAGGAGCAGCAACATCGCGAATCCGACTTTCCCCCGCTCGTCAAGCAATGGCAGCAGCAGGCGGTGATAACCCAGCTTCTCCCCGAAGATACGGAAGCGCCGATCGGAGAAAACCGGCCCCTGCTGGTCCAGCATCCGCTGGTAGGCAGCCCGGACATCCGCCAATGCCTGGCCGCGATAGCATTGCGACAGCAGCCGGCCCGTCAGGGATGCGCCATAAAGTTTCACGAGGTTGGGGCCCGCCCATAGATAGCGGGCCTGCTCCACGCCCCGCCGCAGATCCACCAGCGCCAGATTTCCCGCCGGCCCCTGCAGAGCCTGGGGTGTGAAGCCCAAGGCTGTGGGAAAGGCCTGACTGCCCCGGCATTGCTGCCAATCAAGGTGGAAGGCCGCCATGCTGTCGGGCGTATCCGGCAATGGGTGTGGCGCATGGGTTTCCCACATGCCGAAGGGTGCTGCCAGTCTGGCCAGGATCAAGGTGCCCATGCGTTCCGCCTTGCCGCCTCTCCAGACCAGCATGGACCGGGCCCCCGGCGCTGGCAATGGCACATTGCTATATTGAGAATGATTATTAATAGCGATAGAGTTGCGACATCGCATCAACCCCAAGGAGCCAGAGCCGTGCCGATCGTCCAGCGCCGTCGCCCCTCCCATCCGGTCATCGCCGCCAACATGCCGTTCGTCGCCCTGTACCCGTCCGGCCGGCTGGCCCTGTGGGGCCTGCGCTATTGGGCAACATGTGCGCGCCGGGGACGCTGCCCCGCGTTGCTGCTGCGCGATGTCTATCTGTCCGCGGGGGTGGAGGGGGCGCCCCTGCGCATCGACGCCCTGATGCGCGTCTTCGCCTATGCCGCCCGCCACCCACCCCAGTTGGGATGCCCGGCCTGTACGCGCCTGACCGATGACGAGGCGGCCCTGCTGAACGCGATGCGATCGGTCCAGAATGGTGATGTGGTCGATGTGGAGGCACTGTTATCGACCTGGCTGCCGCTTCATGCGGCGCGGGTGGCGGCACCATCACTGGTCGATTATGCCCGGCTGCTGCGGGGGGCGGGCTATGCCCTGTCTTCGGCCGCGGTGCCGCTGATGGTCCGGATGCCGCAAGGGGCCAGTCTGCATTGACATGCCGGGTTCCTGCTGTTCCGGCCCGGCCGGCTTGCGACAAGAGAACATTGGACAGGCCCGCCCGGTCATGGCATCGCATAGCTCATGATGTGGGGAGCACGGCCAGAGGCGGATGGGTGGCGGGCATGGACGGCGGCATGGTTGCTGCCGGTCATGCTGCTGGTCGCCCTGGTGCCGCGCGGATATATGCCGGATGGCGAGGCGTTGTGGCGAGGTCGGTTGACCCTGGCCCTTTGCGCCACCACCGCCCCGCAGCCGGATGATGACATGGCGGGTGGCGGTAGCGGGCGTACCGCGGATACGCATGCCCTGCCTTGTCCCTTCGCCATGATGGCGGGCTTGTCATTGCCGGCGGCGCTGTCGGCGCTGTTCGTACCCCTGGTCTGGAGGGTTGCTGTAACGCCCGCACCGCCCGGCCCGGTGTTGCGGGCTGTGTCGGCCCCGGCGGGATTGGGGGCCCGGGGACCGCCAGCAGGGCGATGACCCGCACCTGCCACCACCGATTCCATATGGTATCCCCCGAGGGAGTTCAATCATGCGCAAGACCATTCACCGCCTGTTCGCCGCCACCCTGGCCGGCTTGTTGCTGGCCGGCACCGCCCACGCGGCGGAAATCAGCGTCACGGCCCCCTTCTCCCGCGCCAGCGCGCCCACGGCCAAGGCCGGCGCGGCTTTCCTGACCGTCAATATCGACAGCGGCAGCGACAAGCTGGTCAGTGCCAGCAGCCCGGTTGCCGATAAGGTGGAACTGCATACCCATCTGATGGAAGACGGCATTGCCCGCATGCGCCCCGTGGAAGGCGGGATCGCCGTGACGGCGGGCACGCCGACGGAACTGAAGCCCGGCGGGTTGCACATCATGCTGATCGGGCTGAAGGCACCGCTGAAGCAGGGTGAAAGCTTCCCCTTGACCCTCACCTTCGAAAAGGCGGGCAATGTTACGGTGACCGTTCCCGTTCAGGGTCCCGGTGCCCGCGCTGCCGAGCATGACCATGGCGACCATGACCATGGCAAGGGTCATGAAGGTCACCAGCATTAAGGCGGCATGATCATGGGTCGCCGGACATTCTGGACCGGCCTGGTGCTGCTGGCAGCCGCTGCGGTACTGGGTTCCATCGTCCTGATCGCCGACCGGCTGTCACCACAGGCCGAGCAGGGACAGGGGCGCGCCGCCATCGGCGGCCCCTTCTCCCTGACCGACCATAAGGGGCAGTCGGTCACGCAGGACATTTTGAATGGCAAGGTGTCGCTGGTCTATTTCGGCTACAGCTTCTGTCCCGATATCTGCCCCACCGATCTGCAACTGATCGGCCAGGCGCTGGACGAACTGACGCCGGCGGAACAGCAGGACACACAGGCACTGTTCGTGTCGGTTGATCCCGAACGCGACACGGTGGCGCAACTGGCTGAATATGTGCCGCTTTTCCATCCGGCCCTGCGCGGACTGACGGGGACGCCCGAACAGATCGCCACCGCTGCCAAATCCTACCGTGCCTATTATAAGAAGGTATCGGCGGAAGAGGCGGGCACGGCTGATTACCTGATGGACCATTCCGCCTTCATCTACCTGATGGACCGGAACGGACAGTTTGTCCGCGTCTTCGGCCATGGCTCCAGCCCGGCTGAACTGGTGGAATGGATACGCAAGGTCCGCGGCTAGCGTTTTCGGTTGACCGGAAACCGCTCTGGCGGCGACTACATTCCGCCACCGTCCCTTTCCCCGCCCCCTCCCCTGCCCGGCTTTACCGGCAGGCGCCGAGGCTGAGGCCGCTGATCACTTGGGCCACGGCTTCCACGGCCTGGCGGCGGGGAAAGGTTTCCCGGAAGGCCAGGCGTATTGTCCGACCCGCTACGCCAGCCGTCAGCGGTCTTGCAATGGTGCCGGGTGCCGGGGAGGACCGGCCGGCGACCATCAGCGCTGGTGCCAGCGTGCAGCCATAACCCGCCGCAACCATGTTCAACAGCATTTCCAGGCTGGTGGCCCGCAGGTCGGCGCGTCCCGTTTCCGGCCGGGCGCAGGCTGCCAATGCCTGCTCGCGCAGGCAATGGCCATCGGCCAGCACCAGCATTTCCATATGGGCCAACTGGTCTTCACTGATGAAGGGGGCTGGTGCCAGGGCGTGCGCTTCCGGCAG
>NZ_CP156680.1:0-338266 GCF_052474395.1 Niveispirillum fermenti
TGAAATCGCCGGGCACCTCAAAAGAGCCAGACCATAGCCCCCGGCGGTTTGCCTGCGCCTCTGCTTCCTCCGGAAGGTAGGAGCCGCCGTGCCGGTAGTATGAGACTGCATAACCGGCCCGCACCAGCCACGAGTTCAGATTCAAGCCCGCAGCTGTGAAACAGACGCCCAGGATGCGGCCGTACCGGTCTGTACCGCGGCTCAGGCATCGGACGTCCTCGGTCCCGATTGCTTCGGATAAGGCTCGGGCCGCTTGTTCGCCGCAGGGATATTGCACGAGGCTATGACCGAGACACCATTGGTCACGCTCCGGCGCATCGATGTCATAGAGCTTCACCCTGGTGCCCTTCATGGCCAACGTGTCACCATCCAGTATCCTCGGCCGACCGGCGATGTCCCAGGCGGACGACGGCGAGGGCAGCAGCAGCAGCAGCAGGATAGAGATGGTGCTCACCCAGGATTTTTTTCCCCGCCTCGCCACCGTCACAAGCTGAGCTCGACATCATGATAATGCCGAAGGGTGCTAGGCATGGCGGCGGCCGCACCAGATTGCACCGGCGCCGCCATGGCTCCCGCCTGCGGCCCCTGCATTGGCGGGGTCCGACCCAGACCCGCCTGAGGTCCGGCCATACTGCCGATCCAACCATCCAGGATATCGCTCTCCCGAGCCAGTGGATGGCCAACACCCACCAACGCTGAACTGGCTATACCGGTTTGCGCCTCCAACAGCTTGGTCAATCCCTTTAGGTCATCGACATAGAGCTTGGCCTGAATGCGGGCCCGCGACAGCACCACATAGAAGGACTGTTGGTTGGCGAGTTTGTTGTCCGCAGCCGCGAGTGCTCCCCAAACAGCCGTCGTCGTCGCTCCCTGCGATGCGTACGCGGTGCGCGCGTAATCGTAATCCATATGTCGCAGCGCCGCGTCGTTGACGTCGAACTGAGCGATCCGACCATCGTCAAAGCGGATATGAACGGTGCGGCCATCGACTTCGACGACATCTGCACGCCTACCATTGACTGTGCCGGCGACCTTGTCGTTGTTGGTCCATCGAATGCGTTCACCGGCGCCGATCTGCCGCTGCACCAGCTCATAAACTGCCACCTTGGCGCGATGGTTGGCATCGCCTGGCTTCCAATCGATCACCCGGTCGCCATGTCGCAGGCTGACCGTCCCGGAAGCCTGGTTGACACGGGCCACGGTGAGGTACTCATCCTTTTGAATGGCAGCACCACCAAGGCCGGTCACAAAGCGGACAACGTCCCCGGCCTTGTAGTTGGACGCCAACGTGGATTGCGCCCGGGTGAACGACTTGTTCCTGAAGGCCATCAAGGTGGCCTGCTGAGCGCCGATCTCACCTTTCGCCGTAAGCCCCCGGTGAATCTCGTGATTTATTGCATCCCGCGTGAAGCGCGCCGGCGCCACGATCATGACCTTGCCCACGGCTCGGTCGGCTTGGGGAAGTTCCAGCCAGTCGGCGGCGATCCGGCTGGCAATCGTCAATCGCGACGCCGGCGTTTCCTCATTTCCGACCTGGATGATGTTGTCCGACCCGACTTTGGCCAACGCGAGGGCCACCTTCCCTTCCGCCGCCGCATAGACGCCGCCCCGCAGATCCTCCCCTGTCTGGCGCTGGATATCCGTCATATGGACGGTGGCCATCCCGGATCGCTGCATGATGTCGAAAGGCCTGCCCGCTTCCACGCTCCGCAACTGCTTCACGTCGCCCAAAGTGATCGCCCGCGCTCCGACTGCTTCGACGATCCGCACCAGGTCAGCCATCTGACGGTTGGACTCCATAGAGCCCTCGTCCACGACGATGACTGTTCGCGCGAACTCGTCCCTCAGACCCTCCAACTGTGCTGGCGACGCCTCACCCCTGGCGACATAGCCAAACTCCTGTAGGAACGATTGCAACGTTGCCGCATCAATGCCGGCGCCGTCGGACAATTCCTTGACTGCGGCGGTGGATGGCGCCAGCCCCAGCACTTGGCTTCCCGCCTGCCTGATACCGCTGACCACCGCCCGAGTCATTGTCGTCTTCCCGACGCCGGCGAGCCCTTGCACAGCAACAAACCTGTCGGAGGTGGCGAGCAGGAAGGTGGCCGCCGCAGCCTGTTCGGCGTTGAGCGGATGCTGAGCGACGAGATCAGCTCGCGCTGTCTGGTCCAGCAGCGGCGCGACGGCGCCCTTGCCTCGACGGATGTGGTCCACCGCCGACTTTTCCGCCACCAGGGCTTCTGCGGTGGTGAAGTATCGTTCGTTGCTCCGCCCTTTGCCCGGACCATTGGGGTTGCCGGCAGGGATCAGTGTCCCCTCCTTCTCCGCAGCCTCCACTGCTTGTTCGATTTCACCGACATCGTGGCTGCCGAAGCCGGCTTGCATCGCTGCTTTCAGAACATCGCTGCGGCTGAATACAGCTTCGCGTTCCGCCAGATGGGCGATGGCATATTCCAGCGCCGGCGGCAATGATGACCGGGGAGCCTCGGCCATCTCGAGCCGCTCCTGGCTTGCCAACGCGGTGGCCTTGTCGCCCGTATTGGCCAGGATGGACCTTATAGCCGCATGTCGATCGTCAACGACCAAGCGAACATCCATGCGCGCGCGTGAGAGGTTGACGTAGAAGCTCCGGATCGAGTTGAGGGAGCGTTCACGGCTGTTGATCGCAATAATGGCGCGACCCGCTGTCAGCCCCTGTGCCCGGAACGTCGTCTGAACATGATCATGGTCGATATGCCGCAAGTCGCCGGCCGAATGATCCAGGGACACTTGGCGGCCATTCTGAAGGCGGATGGTGGCCATCCGATCATCGATCTCCTCGACGACGCCCGTGGCACCGCCATCGATCTCCCGGTCGGCATCCTTGACGGTCCAGCGGATCTTTTCCCCTGCCATGAGGGCGAGCTGGCGCTGCTGGAAGATCTGCACCGCTTCGCCCCGCCGCACCTCCGGCCCGTCCGGATCCCAACTGACGGTATTACCGGCTTTCGTCTGGAGCTGGACCAAATTCGACGATGCATCAACCCGCAGCACCTCCAAATGGTCGCCGGCCGCGATCCCGAGGCTGCGGATTGGACGCGCGAAGCGCACGACCTGGCCAGCGGCATAGTTGCCGGCGATGCGGGTCCGCACTTTCGTGGTGTTGGTGTTAGCCAGCACGCCGATCGTGCACTCCGCGCCCTGCAGTTGACCTTCCTGCTTCAGCACATCGCGTATCCCCGACGTGACGGCGCTGCGGGTGGCATTTGACGGCGCGATAACGACGGAGGTCGCTCTTTCTTCCGATGACAGACCTGCCCAGCTCGCTACAGTGGCTTCCGCGACAGCATTGCGGGTAGCGGCGCCGACCGCTGCACCTTTCAATCCTGTCACGTCGGCCTTCGCCTCAACGATCCGGCCCTCTCCCAGCAGCCGGAAAGCACGTGCCACATTGCCATCGATGGACGCATAAACAGCGTCGCGAGCCTCAGGCGTCTGTTGCCGCCGGATCTCCGTCAATGTGGCCGTGGTCATGCCGGCGTCCTGCGCCTGCTCGAATGGCGCACCTGCGTCGATGGCACCGAGCTGCCTGATATCACCAGCATAGACGACACGCGGGATTTCCAACGCCTTGGCCACGCGGTTGAGGTCTCGCATTTGCGTCGTCGATAGCCGTCCCGCCTCATCCACCAGCAGAACAACGTCCTTCATCCGCTCCCGCATTTCGTTGAGGCCAGCCGCGGAATACCGTCCCGCAACAACCCCACCGAACTTCGTCAGGAAGCTCGCAACCGTGCGCGAATGGAAGCCGTCTGCTTCGAGGCGCCTGACCATCGACGTCTGCGGCGCCAGCGCCAGGACCTGCTTGCCATGACCTTCTGCGACAGCCTGCACAGCCTGGAAGAGCGTCGTCTTGCCGGTCCCCGCCCACCCTTGTAGCCCGACGAACCGGTCGGTGCTGCCGGCGATAATCTGGGCAGCGGTTCGAGCTTCTCCTACGATACCCATGTTATCCAGGATCGAGCTGGTGCGGTCGGCCAAAGCCAGCGGGGACACCGCCCCCCTGCCCTCATCAATGAGCCGCAAGGTCTCCCGCTCCGTCTCCAGCGCCGCTCCCGTCGTGATCATTCCCGCTTTGGCCATCTCGGGATGAACGGCCGGCAAGATGACGTTCTTCTCCGTGAGGGTGACAACGGCCTGGTCGATGTCATGCAACGAAAATTTCCCCAGCCCAGAGCTAAGGACGGCAGCTTTCAAGTTACTCAGGCTGAACACGCTGCTGCGTTCGCTGAGATCCGCCAACCCGTAAAGCACCGCATCCATTGCCGTGTCGCGCCGAATGCCGGCGTCAAGAGCAAGCGGGTCGGATGTGGACGGCTCCGCCGCTGCACCCAGCGCGGCACGCCAACGTGCAACCAGCACCGTCATCGCTGACGTCACCCTCGACAGGAAGGTTGGCGCCTTGTTGTCCATTGTTGGAATGGGCGCGACGGCGGCCGCCGTCTCTTTGCTCCGATCTGGCATCCGGCCAACCTGATCCAGTTCATAGCCCAACTTCTTGGTGATGACCTGCCAGGCTTCCATGAGCCGTTCCGGTCCGACAGACTGTTTTGCCCGACGTGTTGCGACAGCGGCATTCGCGGCCGCAGTGGCATCAGCCCGTCCCCATGCTTTCAGCTGCGCCTTGATCTCCTGGCGCCTGGTGCTGAATGTCTCGCACAGCTCCTTCGGCACGCCGGTGACCTCGAACAGCCCGTCTTCGCTGGTTCGCTCCACCCCATACCCAAGGGCTGTAAGCGACTTGGCTAGATGCGATCGATAGATCTGCCCGACCAGCATCTTGTTCGAATAGATCGATGGATTATGCAGGCTACGCCAGCTGCCATCCGCGTCCCGCACCATGTTGGCGACGACGGCGTGCGTGTGCAATTGGGGCTCCAGGTTCCGACTTGCCTCCTCCCTGAACAGGGCCGCCATCATGTCCTGACCGGTCGTGACTTCTATGACGCCATCGACCGATTTACGTGTCTCCAGGACATTCTTCTCCAGGTAGGCCAGCGCAGACGTGACAGCTTCATCGTGGGCTTGCAGAACCGCCCGATCACCTTTCACCAAGGCCAGAACCGACACCGACTTGGGCGCGCTAAACGTCAGGTCAATGCCGGGCACATGCAGTCGCTCCATTTCGCCATCGGGACCTTTCACGGTGCGCCCCAACTGCGGTCCGCCGGGTACCTGACCCTCCAGCACGGAGCGAAACATGTCCTGATCGACTGGTCCCGAAAGGCCCGCGGCAGCGGCACCTGCACCGTACCAGGTGCTAGCGCGCAGCTCCGCACCGGTCACCGGCCCGCCGCCAACGCCTGTCCCAATGCCAGACGTCGATGGCCCGCCATCGGGGCCGCCGACGGTATCAACGGAGCTACCCTGCCCTTTGGCGTAGTAGTCCCCGGCCTTAGCACCCTTGTAGTAGCTAGCCGCCTGGGCGCTGGATCTGAGTGTCGATACTGACAGCATTGGATGCCTCAGATGATGTCCATGTCATTGAGCAGCGTCTGTGTGTCAGGCCGCTTCTCCGGTTCGGAATCTGGACGCTTGCCATCCTCCGACGGTGCTTCGCTTTTCTGCACCTCACCGCCGGCACCCTGCCCGCGGGCCTCGATATTCGGGAGCAATGCCTGCTCGCCACTCTCACCTTCGCCGTCCGCGTCTTCCATACGCTCTGCGAGAGACTTCTTCTTGAACAGCTCGTGCCTCAACACGAAACTTGGCGCCCCCGTCGGGTACGACTTGTAAGGTACGACGATCTTGCCGATGGGTATTCCCTGTGGCATGCGAACGTAACAGTGACCGTCGGGCAGGTCCTGAATATCAGAGGCAAGCGCCAGCAACTCCTTCTCGCGCTGTTCGTTCAGCGCGACGGAATCACGGGAATCAACGGCCCCATAAGTCACGGTCTCGCGATAGTCCAGCACCGTCCTTTGACCAATTTGATTCGAACACCACTCCGCCACATCGCCATCGCCCGTGGAGAAGATGAATCTCGTGCGCCAGTTGCCAGAAATCGCCTTCGCACGCTTCTCACCGTAGATCGCCTCCATCTGCGGAAAGTTCTGTATCCCTGCGACGGGACAGGCGCCCTTCTGCCGCGTTTCCGCCGTCAACGCCTCATACGAAGGGATCTCCTGAAGGCTTGGCAGCTCGTCCGTGATGATCCATATGCGCCGCGTGGGCGACGACGGCAGTGTCAGCAATCCATTGACGATGATCTCCAGCCAAGCCGTGATCAGCGGTCTCATCGTGGCATGCAGGTCGCCGCGGGAGGGTAAGAACAGGAAACCTTCGCCGTCATCGGCTTCAAGCCACCGCCGGATGCTGAACCGTTCCCGATCCATCGGCAAGCGGTCCAACGGATCAAGCCAGGTTGCCAGCACGGCGCGAAACCCAAGTGCCTGCTTCGGCGCCTTAGCATCGACCAGCGACGATGCCGTAGTCCCCTTCAGGAGCTTCGCCATCTGTTCGATGGGCATCTTGAGAAGGCCGGTGATGAGCAGCTCATTGGAGGGATTCTTGGTGCGCAGAACCTGCTGGCCCACCTTGTCGAAAAGGATGCGTGCGCCCTGGATCCATAGCGGATCGCCGCCCTGCGATTTGTCAGGCATATAGGCTGTGGCAATGGACATAAGGTCTGTGGGCAGGAGGACGTCATCAAACAGATTCCAGGACGGTGAACGATTGTCGAAAGGATTGAGGATGACGTCCTTCTTGGGATCATAAAATGCTTCAACGAAGGTGCCCATCTTATCATACACGACCGCCCGATCACCGTTAGCGCGGATCCACTCCAGCAGGCGGTTCAGCGCTACCGTCTTGCCAACGCCAACGGCCCCGATGAAAACGATGCCTTTCGTCTCGTCGCCCATGGTCAGGGGCAGTTCACCGATGTGAACAACTGGAGTTCGCCGCTCCTTCGGGAAGCCGCGATTATGCTTCTTGATGGCCTTGATGAAGGCTTTTGGTGACGTGGCAAGCAGGCTACCTTGCAAGTGGCGGCGCCGTGCCAGCGATGAACCGCGTAGAGTGAAATAGATCGCGACCAGGCAGCAAAGCAGCGCTGCAATGAGACCACTCACTTTGAATGCGGAAATCAATTCACCCTTAACTTGACCGGCCACTTGGCGAACACCGGGATGGGTCAGAAGCTCACCAGCGGCCACGTCCACACGCGAGCCATCTGGCCGGACAAAGCCGACCATACCGTCTGAACTTCCTGACCAGTCGTGTTGCAAGTATGCATAGAAATAGGACCGGGCGACGGTCCGTTGATAGGCGTCTGTGTTGTCCATGAACCGGTAGATTCCGACCCCTATGACGATCCACAGACTGATGAAGATCAGGAACTTGCAGACCTGCCAGAACATGGAAAGCGAGTGGTGCGTAACCTGTCCGCCGCGAATGAAATGCTTAACACCGCTAGCTTTGTCCGCCGTTTCCTTCTTAGCCATTAACGCCCCCATTGCCGATCAGATTCTGCTTTCGGATCAGACCATCAACCTCCTTGCGGATCGCCGCAGCTTGGTCTTCGTCCAGACTGGATTCCAGCGCCTTCCAGGATAGTAGGACTGCTCTCAACATCAGCCTCTCGGCGAGATTCGCGGGGAACGATCCTGGACTCTGCTCAGGGGCAGGATATGTGCCCGTTATTCCATACTGGACGAGGTCGCGGATCCAACTCGAAGTGTCACGATACCCTAAGGCCTTCGCCTTCCGGGCCGCTGCATCCCACTCGTCATCTGTCATGCGGATTGTTCGAGATATCCGGATACCGTCCGACATGGCGCCCACCAACTCAACCGATCATTACGACCCTTTTAGCATTTCTGCGGGTTGTACTAAACGCAATACGTCGCCATGCGGAACGCCATTCAACGCATGGCGAAAAATGCACGTTTAAACAGCAAGATAGGAGCAGCGTAGCTGCATCAGGTGTGAGAAAACCGCCTCCCCATGGTCGAATTATTGATGGTTTCACTCTCCCACCATGGACGTTCCCTACCTCTGCATCTGACCTGAGAGGCGGGGTCTGGGGCAGCCGGCGCCCCAGGGAAGCGCGGCGGCTTGCTGGAGGGGAACATCCGCGCCGACGTCGTCCCTTCCCTGTCCTCTTAACAGCGGAGCCGGGTCCATTCACGATCGCTACAATGCCGGTTGCCGGTCGAAGCGGTTGCGCCGCCAGTAGAGGGTGCTGATATCCACATGGCACAGGGATCTAGCCCGTCCGAACGCCGGTTGACGCGTGCACGGACGGGCGGGCTAGATCCCGGCTGGACGGTGACGAAGTCGCCGTCCAGGGGCCCTGTGGATATCAGCACCCTCGGACGTCTTGTCTCGACCTTGGGCGCAGATGGGTGACGCCACTGGGACCGCGGCCATCCATATATCCACAGGGGGACTGCGTCACCCTGTGGGGATGTGGATGGGCGACTAATGGTTACCCCTGTATGCCATCATTCAATCGAGGGCGCTCGGCAGGGCGGGCCTAGGGGTGGCCGTAGGCCGGGGCCCCAGGGTCGCCGCCGTAAGCGGGTCCAGTTCACCGGCGCCAGGTTGCCCAAGGCGATACCACTGGCGTCCCGGAGGGGGTGCAGGGGAGGTGTCCTCCCCGCAATTATCCGCCCGCCAATAATCCCCGTTTCGATGGATTCTGCCATCACCACCTGATAGGTTCTCCCCACCATCACCGGGGAAACAAACCATGGCATCAACACGGCAGAAACGCGCGTCCATGACCGTCACTGAACGGTTGGCGGAGATTGCGAAGCAAGAGGCCGCGCTCCAGGCCCAACGGCGCGAGCTGAAGGATCAACGCGTTCGGGAGATCGGCAAGGCATTCGAGCATGCAGGTCTGCTCGAACTGTCCGATGCTGAGCTGGATCAGGTGATCACCTATGCCAAGGATGTGATCAAGACCGCCGCTAAGTGACATGCCCAACGGCAATGGCCCCCGGCGTCAACCGGGGACCATTTTCACGTCTGGACCGGTGATCAGTTTGATCATGGTCCGGCCCTCCTTAGGCCACTGCCAGAGCGGCATCGTCGGCCCACCCATAGTACAGGGCCTCGGTATGGGATAGACGCGCACTGAGGGCAGCGTAGTCCTCAACCGTCGTCCGCAACAGGCCGTAAAGGAAGTGCTGTACGTAGTCCTCATTGAGGTGCTTTTCCTCGGGAATGTGGTAGTTCTTCCGGACGGTCCTAGCAGGCCCATCGACGTCATGACGGAACCCGTTGAGCGTCGTCGTGCGTTCGTAGCTCGACCCTTCACAGTCGGAGCAGGTAGAGACCGTAATCGTCACAATCCCTCCGTGCGCCTCGCTGTAGAAGCGGCGCATGTAACGTTCCTTCAGGATGCCGAAGTCTACATCCTGTTCGACCTCTTCGTCCTCTATGTCAAAGCAAGGCGACAGCAATGACAGACGCCCCTGCGCCTGAAGGATGTCCCGGACCACTTGGCTGTCACGGGCTTCCATCAATGCGAACTGGAAGTTCCGATCATCCTGGACTTCGAGGTCCCTAATCAGGGCGAATGCGACAGCCCTTGCGCGGTAGAACTCGGGCGTGCCGTTGGTACGCTCGCGGTTGCTGCTGGTGCTGATCATTTGCTGACTTCCTATCCTCTAATTGCTGCCGATGCGCATGCATCGGCGGCTGCCAGCCGGCGAGGCGGGGAGGCAAGTGGAAGGGATCGCCGGAGAGGAGGGGGATCACCCACCCGCAGGGCGGCCGGCTTGCCGGCCGGGTCGCAGCGGAGCGGAGCGCAGTGAGACCTGGGGATACCTCTCCGGCGACGACGGCGCAGCCGGCGCTTGTCCCTTCTGCGCGCCAGGGGCGAAGCCCCTTAGCAGACGGCGCCGGCAGGCGCTGATGTCTGGAGAAACCGCGTGCCCACCGGCCTCAGGACAAACCGACCCCTGCCCTCTTGGAACCGGCCGAAGGCCAGGAATACCCCTATTGCCGATCTGCCTGACATTCCCCTTCCAGCACCGCCACACCGGCCGCCGATCTGGCCCCAAGATCAGATGGCCAGGACCAACTGGCCCTGCTCCACCGGCTCCGCCTGAACTGCCATCTGGTCAAGGCCAGCACCCGAACGAAGTGCCCGGCCAACGGCTCGGCCGACATCCCTGAAGCAATTCCAGACCACCGACTGTCCCAGGAGCTCGTGCGCCCTAGTCGGGCTCCGCCCCGAGATGACCGCGTCCGCCAGGTCGGCCGGCAGCGACTTCACTCGGGCATGCTCGGCCGGCGTCAGCAACCGGGCACGCTCCGGATCGTGCGGCGCCACGAGCTGGGGTTCCGTCGTCCTGCCCTTCCAGTAGCGGCGCCCGATGCAGGTGATGGACCTCGCCTCGCCATCGACCAGGTTGCGCTTGAATCCCCCACCCTTGGCCGCATGACGAGCTGCATGAAGTTCCAGATACTCCCGCCGGCGCCAGCTGACGTGATCGGCCGCCACACGCTCCAGAACCTGTCCCAGCGTCCCGGCCCTGCTGGTGGTGGCTACCACCTCGAAGGCGGCCGGCGCGACCCCCTGTGAGAAGGCAACGATGGACCAGCGTCGACGGTCCTCCAGCGCGCCATGGGCGCCGCCGGCAACCTGCACCTGGAACACCTCGTAGCCCCACCGGGCGAGCTGCGTGCGGATGATGTGTGCGGACGCCGTGCCGGCATAGTCGACGACATTTTCCAGCACTGCGATCGCAGGGTTCGCAGCGCGCACGGTAGCCAAATAGCTGACCACGAGATGGCCTGCCTCGGTGTCAGCCTCCGGCATGGCGAACTGCTGCTTCTTCGCCCTGCCCTGCCGGCTGGCCGCCGTGCATGGAATGCCGGCGATCAGCAGGTCCAGCGTCGGGAGCTGGGCGGTGTCCACCTCGTCGATAGGGCCTTCGACTGATACCCTTGCGCCGCGGGTCGCAGGATTGGCGAACAGGGCAACCTCCAGGCCGTCGGCATCAAAGTCGGCGACCAAGCTGGAGACAGTCCCAATCCCCTCGGCCGCAAGGCCAGCATGGATAGCGTGATCCAGGACGCCGCCGCCGGTGAAGACCGATCCGACGGCGAGCGGAACGCCCTCCACCAGCTTGCGCCGCAGGCGATCCTCCCTGCTGGCCCTGGCCACGGCGATCGGTGCCAGCGACACCTCGATCTCGCCCGCCCTGAAGATGCACCTGACCCTGTCGTCGCTCAACCCGAAGACCCGCTCGACGATGGCGCCGGCAACGTCGACGATGGGACGGACAGTGGCGCCGCGGGCCCGCGAGGACACGATGCGCTCCCCGCTGGGCGACAGCCGCAGGACCAGGCGCCGGCGTTCCGGATCGGACACGATCGTGAAGCGCGCCCCCGGCCGGAAGCCAGCCCAGGCGAGGCGCGGTCCCTCCTGCCAGAGACGCCGGCGCCCGCGGTTGAAACCGATCTTGGTGTGGACGATATGCATCACGCCGCCCTCGCCGCTTGGGCCACGCGCTCTTGCAGGAACTTGGTCCAGGCCCAACGGCGCCCGAGCCCTTGGACGGTGCGCAGGCCCCGCGCGTGAGCACGCTCCTCCATCGTCACCGCAACGGCAGCCAAGTCGGGATGATGATCCTGCAACCAGGCCACCTCTGCCTCCTTGCTGGCCGGGCACATGAAGCACGCGGATTTCACGGGAACGGGCAGGCCGGCCGCGCGGATCTCGTCCTCGCAGCGTTGGCGGTCCCAGCCCCAGTCGACCAGCGGATATTCGTACCGGTGGCCGGGCGGCCATTTGCCCGTAGCGTTGCGGATCCGTCGCGCATCCTTGGGTCCGGCATTGTAGCCGATCATCTTGCAAATGGTGGGGCCATGCGCCCACCGCTGCTGGCGGGCCTGCCAGCCGAAGTGCCGCCGGCAGAACGCCCATTGTGGCTCCACCTTCCATTTCAGCGAACATGAATGCCGGCCATAGGCCAGACTGGGCAGGACCGACTTTCGGATGCACTCACCATGCAGGCTGGTATCGCCAGCGATCGGGCTGCGGTTCTTCACCCGGGTGATGGACGGCATGCCGTGCGTCGTTAGCCAGGTGTCCATGGTATCCAGGTAGCGATAGGTCTCCGGTTTCTCGCTGCCGGTATCTGCGAACAGGATCAGGTCGACCTTGCGACCGCTTTTGTAGAGGCCCACCAGCAGCGCCGTGCTGTCGACGCCGGCGCCGTAGGCCACGACCACGGGTTCAGGGTCGAGCATGACGGGGACGACAGGGTGCAGAAGGGCGTTCGCGCGAGCTGCCAAGCGCGGCATGGTGAACCTCATGAATGGGAGAACGGGTGTCAGCCTGACTGACCGGCTCCGCCGGCGTCAGGCCGCGACAGCAGGATCAGATACCGAGATCCTTGTCCGGCCTGGCGGCCGCCGGCACGAAGGTGGTGGCGATCCCGATGGAAGCGATCCGAGGGGCATAAGTCCGGTAGAGGAAGCCGCCCGGAACCTCGATCCTGTCGGTGATGATGTCGTGCTTGAAAGGCTCGCCGCTGAATGCGGTCTGAGAGACGATGACAGCGGTCTGCATGGTGCTGATCCTGATGTAAGAAGGCGGAGAAGGAACACCCGCCAACGTCGGCGGGAAGCGGCAGCGGGCTACTCGGCCGCGCATGCCGGCGCCACCGCCGTCGTGGGGCGATGCTCGGTCAGGAGACGGATGCCAGCGTCCGTGAGCTCGCAGGTCTGGGCGCGAAACGGACCCTGGGGCCAGCGAGCCCACCGCAGGGAGACGACGCGGCCAACCACCGACGGGTTGTTGAATCCGACGATCCGATAGATGGTGTCGCTGTGCTTGACCTTGGTGATGCGGCCATCACGGATCCGTTCCAGGACGTCCAACTGGGTCGGTGTCGGGTTCTGTTCTGCGGGACTGCCGGCGCGGGCCTGATAATGCTGGTAGAGCCATTGGTTCCCATGGCTGTTGCGGAGCGCATGCAGGGTGGCACCCATGGCCTCCGTGGGGCCTTCCCAAGCCAGAGCCCGGCACCAGTAATCCAGCACCAAGGTGTTCCTCCAGTTCCGCCCGTGGGCGGCCGCGAACGCTTCCAGGGCACAATGTTCGTCGATCGTGATGTCGCGGTAAGTCATGTCTGCTCTCGGATGGAGTGTGAAAGAGCGCCGTCAGTCGAGCGGCGGGCCACCATTGTGGCCGAGCTGCCGGTTTACCGGCCGAAGGTCGGTGCCGGCCTTGATCGCCGCAGGGTCGTAGTAATGGGGCCGCCGGCGGAGCTCGTGCTCCTCCAGCAGATCCGCGAAGAGCGGGTAGCGGCGCTCCAGACGCCGGCGCAGGTTCTGGCGCCGGGCGGCCGCCTTGCGTTCGGCTGGCCAGCGGCGGGGTTCGGGAGCGATGTGCGTCCATCCCTGGTTCCAGCCAGATCCCGGGCGGACGCGAGGCATGTGCTGCTCCTGGATGGCCCGCTCGTAAGCGCGGTCGAGCACAGTGCAGGTCCAGAGCAGCCGGCCGTCAAGGGTCACCGCATCGGCCGGCGGCTTGGTATGAGGATTGAGCCAGCCGACGGTAAGGACGCTCATGCTCTTCGACCTGGACATGGGGCAGGCTCCTGTCGGATCAGCGGGCGCGGACCAGGCGGTAGCCCTGGTCCTGGGCGGTGCGTAGCACGCACAGAGCCTCGTCCAGGCCTGCCTGATCGACATCACCCTCGAACCCGCCCATGAAGCCTACCGCGAATGCCAGCGCCTTCTCCAGCCGGACGTCCGTCAGCATGTCGGAGCCGGGCTGACAGAAGCAGGCGCGCATTTCTTCCAGGGCCTCGGACCAGCGTTCGCCGGTGCCATCGCAGTGCTTGCAGGTCATGCTTATTCTCCAGGATTGGGGGTGAACGGGAGTTCAGGCCAGGGCCTGGACGGGGTTGAACCAGCGGGCCAACCAGCCGGCGCCAGCACCGGCAGGGGTGGCCTGGTCGTGGACCAGATCCAGGGAACACGTCCCCTGGGCGAGACGCTGTTGGAGCACCTTCCAATGGTGCTGGCCACGATCCGGCACGAAGCTGCTGTGGACCACCAAGTCGTGCTGGCCATCACCGCAGGCAAGTGCGTTCTCCAGGCACTGGAGCAGAGCCCAGCATTCGGCGGCCGCCAGGGTGGGCGCGCGTGCCGGCAGATAGGTCATGCACCGCGCCCCGGCCTGGATGGTGACGAGGTGGCCACGGGCATCGGCCCGGACATCGACTTTCAGGATGATCTTCATGGGGTCACCTTCATGGGTTCGACGCTGCCCAGGCGGAGCTGGCCATCCTGGACCTGGACGGTGATCACCCGGGTGATGGTCGGCTGGCGGATGGAGCCGGCATGGAGCAGCAGGCGGGCCTTGCGGCCTTCGACGAGGGGGGTGCCGTTCCGGAAGACGGCGTAGGCAGACCGCCAGCAGACGGTATCACCGTCGGTCTCCAGCTGGCCGCAGCCGACGGTGGAGCCGGCAGCAACGTGAAGCCAGCGTGCATCGGGTTCGCTCATGGCATCCAGGGTCAGGCCTTCGTAGCGATCGGCATCGACATGGATGTCGACGATGGTGCCTTTGCGCGACGCCTCGATGCGCAGCCCATCGGGATCCCAACTGGAGGCGGCCGCCGGTAGGGCCAGAAGAAGCGCCGCCGCACCGACGGCGAGCTGGGCGATAGGGAGCTTCATTCACTCCTCCGGAAGGTGGGGGCGAGACGGATCGACTAAGTTCAGAAGCGTGCGCTGCAGCTCGGTCGGACCCCGGTCCAGTGTGTCGACCCGATCCTGATGCAGCCGGACGCGCATATCAGCGGTCAGCCTGTGGTAGGGCGACAGGGCGGCCGCCAGGGCGTCGATGGACGGGACCTCACCGCGGCAGGCACCGACCCACAGGTGGACGTAATCATCCGGCCCACTGGTGACGGTCGCGAAGAAACTCTGCATGGGATTGTCCCAACCGACGGCGATACGGTAGCGTCCCTCTTCCAGTTGATGGCGGCTCATGCGGCGATCCTTTCCTGGACCAGGTGCTGGTAGAAGCTGCGGATCCGCGCGGCGACGGCCTGCGGACCAAGCTTGAGCAGGTCCTCGTTCCAATCCTTCAGCACGGGCCGCGCCCGGATGATGACGAGACCATCCCGGTCCTGAAGGCGCTCGACCAGACACTCGAATGCCTTGTCGCCTGCATCGTCATTGTCCGCCCCGACGAGCAGGATCCTGGTGCAGACGGGAATATCCATCTCGCCCAGGTGCCCGGCCGATGACGCAGCCCAGACGGCAAGGTCTGGCAGCGGCATGGCCACGGCAGCTCCATCCTCTACCGCCTCGGTGGCGCACAACACCGTCACGTCCCGCCCCTGCAAGCGGCAGGCTGCGCCATAGAGGTTTCCGAGCGACATCTTCGGGTCGGGCAGATCAGCCTTCCCACCGTCCTGGCTCAGATAGATCCGGTGGATGCCGGCGAAGCGCCCATGGATATCCAGGAACCGTGCGATCAGCGCCGGCCCCCTGCCCGTATGCTGGATACTCTTCTGGCCCGGGCTGGCTTTCTCCCACCAGCTCCACCAGCAACTGGCGTCGAAAGCCAGGTTTGACAGGTGCCGGCTGATACCACGGCGCAGGAGATACCGCGCCCCCACGCTGTTACGCAGGTTGCGGGTGCAGCGCCAGATCCTCTGGGCCATAGCCTGCAGCTCCACTGTGGACTTGGCGGGCCCTTTGGCCTTGGTCCGGAGCGCCTCCGGCACCGGCAGGCGCAGGATCTCGCGCAGACGCTGCTTGGTGCGCGACCAATCGTGTCCGCCACTGGCAAGATGCACCAGGTTGAGAATATCACCGTGGCAGGTATCGTCGGCATAGTCCCGGAACCGGCCCTTGGCCAGGTTGACCTTCAGGCTGTCGCCGGCATCGCCCCCGATATTGCCGACGCAGAAGTTACGACCGGTCACGTATCCGTTGGGAAACAGATGAGCGCAGACATGTAGGGCGTTCTCACGGGCCTGCGCTGCTAAGTCGGATAATTCAGGATCACTGAATGCCATGATCGCCACCCTCATATTCGGCCAGGAGATCGGCTGGATCGACCTGGCGAATGTGCCTGTATCTGGTTGGTGCGAGGTTCCGGACATGACGCCCGATCCCTGGGCCTGAGCAGCACCGCAAGTCTGGATGTCGCTGCATGAGCGCCAGGTCCCCATCGATGTGGGTGATTACCCAGCCTCGGCCGGCACGCGGGTCGCGCTCATTCAAGATGTCGACAACATCGCCAACCGCGAGAGGAAACCGAAGATCCAGCAACACCGGAAAGCACCATCAACTAGAGAACACCAACACGATTACTATAACAAAACACCAATAAAGAGAGAAGCAATTAAAAACATAAAGAAAAGTAATATTACCTCACAACTTGGCATGACTTGTGCTCTCATTTTTGGTGAGCCAGAGCATTTCTTGATATCATTCGAGCGCAGCGAGAAATGGGTATCATGGGGGTGTTTGCTTCATTTTCGGAGCCTGCCGTCGCGTGGATTTTCAAGCGCTGGCGGGTGGGGTGGGGACAAATGCGCAAGAGAGGGTGGCCGGGCTGCGGCCGGCGCGGGGCCGCAGGACCTGCGCAGGACGCGGCCTGGACGCTTGATCGGCATTTGCCCCCACCCCACCCGCCAGCGCATCCACGCGAGCGACGGCAGGCTCCGAAAATGACAACGAACATCTCGTCGGGCGCTAGCCCGATACCGCTTCTCAGCGACATTCCCGCTGGCCCACCACGAGTAAACTTGCCTTCATCGCGATGGCGGTGGGCTTCTCCATATGGTATATATTTCCACCATTAATTTCGCGTTGCCAGATTATGCCCCCGCTCCGCAAGCCCGCACTATCCTCCTCCCCTCCCCCGGCCCACCCGCTGTTTCAGGGCACCGACCTGACGCAGAAAACGGCTATTCGGAATGTCCAGATCCATGGCCGGCGAACATCGCTGCGCCTGGTACCGGATTTCTGGAATGCTATTGAGCTGATCGCGGAAACCGAGAAGCGGCCGCTCTCCGAGATCCTGGGCCTGCTGGACGTCAAACGCGGCAACGCGTCCCTGACGGCGGCCGTCCGGATTTTCGCGTTGAATTACTTCCGCCTCCAGGCCCCACCCCTGCCGGCGTCGGGTGACGGTCAGCACCAGGCCACCAGCGGCTGACCCGCTGGCCACGTGAAAGCCGGCGCCGGCGGGCGCAGCGGCCGGGAGCAGACCCCGTCCGACCCCTACGCGATAGCCCGAGACCCGCTTGCGGGGCTCGGCAGTTCTTAGGTTCTGGCGCGGCCCCGAAGGCCGCGTTGGAACCTTAGAACTGGTACCGGTCGGACCACCGGCGGCTCCGAAGGAGACGACGGTGGCCCCGCTGTTGCGGGGCGGCCCCCCAATACCTCCTTGTTGCCTGTACCTCTTTTGAGAGCTTGCCGGGTAGGAATCAGGGGCCAATTATTGGTCGCTTCCACCACTGCTGGGAGAAGCATTATGACCGTCGAACAGCCGGCCACCCTCACCCCCGAACAACTCGCAATGACTCGCCATGTCGCCGATCTCGGTGCCAATCCGAGCCAGCACGGTGATCTGCGACTTTATTTGCAGAACCGTTCCGACGCGGACGTGAATGTTGTTCTGGCCACCGCCATGGTCGGAAAAGGTGAGTTTGAGGGGGACTTTCCGTTCATCCTGAACTATGTCCAGCAACCCAACCCGCATCTGGACAAGCGCGCCAAGCTCGCAGGTATGGGGCGGAACGGTTCCTATTTCATCAATGAGGGACTGAGGGCGATGGGCTACTGATGCCTACTGCTATACTCACGGAAGTGGATCCAGCAGGCCGGGATTGTTGTTGCGGACATTGCCGACCGCCGCATCCACCTTCCATGCCTGCATGAGCTCTGCCGGCAGCGTCTTCAACACGCTGTCGGGCATGGCGTTCGGGATCTCGCCCAGCCAGGTCGCCCAGGCACTTTCCGGCAGGATGATCGGCATGCGGTCATGCACCTCCTGCACGAGCTGATTGGGCTTACCGGTGATGACGGTGAAGGACCGCAGGAATTCACCCTCGGAAACCTTCTTCACCTCCCAAAGGCCAGCGACGGCGAAAGGCGACCGGTCGACGGCCGCAAAGGCATAAGGCTGCTTCGTGTTCCCCAGCTTCTTCCATTCGTAGAAGAGGTTCATCGGGACAAGGCAGCGCTGGCCACGCCGAAATGGCTGCGTGAATATCGGCTTCTCCAGCAGCGTCTCCGCCCGCGCGTTGGTGGGCTGCAGCCCCTTGTTGGCTAGATCGGCCCAAGGCGGCACCAGCCCCCACTGCAGCAGGTCCAGATGCCGGGTGCCCTCCTTGGGATGCAGACGGATCACCGGCAGTGCCTGGGTGGGTGCGGCGTTGTAGTTCGGATCGAAATTGATCAAGGGGTTCGAGGTTCCGAAGCGTGCCCGCAGATCGCTGGGGGCGTCGATGATCGCATATCGTCCGCACATGGCTTCCTCGTATTCGCCCCAGATGCTTTCACCGGTCAGCCACTCATGCACTACATTGGCCTCGCCGGCGGCGTGGGCAAGGTCAAGGTCCTGGGCAGCATGAACCCGGTTTATCTGGCGCTGGTCAACGCCCATCCGGCGCAGCACACCGGCGAGCATGCGCTCTGCGGCCGTCGCGCGCCACAGCAGGCGCTCGACATCCCGCGCGAGCTTGGCGACGTCGGTGCCGTCCCCTGCCCTTTCCGCGTCATGCTCTTGCTGCTCCATGATCCGCACCTGGTGACAGCGGCATCCTACGCCGCCAGATGACCGACCCTATATTGTTCTTGTTACGTTCTCAATGCCGACAGAAGAGTGAAATGCGAGAAGGCAGCCCGCCCCAAAGGGCGAGCCGCCGACGAAAGGGGGCTCACCGCCCCCAACTGGCCTCCACCGCGTCCAACTCGGCCTCGTCCTCAGGGGTCATGGGGCGGCGGGGACGTTTGGCGGCGGCTGACCGCCTCGCTTCCATATGGGCGAGAAGCTGATCTTCAGTGAGGCCGAGGTCGAGGACGGAATAGACGGTGGTATGCATGATGTGATGTTCCATCTGCTGAAGTGGTAGATGGGCAGCCCGCGGGGCGGGCGAAGCGGACGGGTCAATGACGCCGGAGGCGCCGCGCAGCGGGGCGTGGGGGAGCCGATTTTGTCGCTTGCGGCAAAATTGGGGGCACCGCGCATCATTGAGGCGGCCGCTTTGCTCGCTCACACTCCGCCCCTCTGCTGCGCAAGCATTTGCGCCAACGCTGACACCGCCCCCGAGCTGGGCCGCACCACCATCACAGGATCTGGCGACTGGGTCCCTGCCGGCGCCGGCGGGAAGGGACGCACGGGGCCGACCTGGCGGCCGACCCCGCGCACCGGATCAGTCACGCGACCAGATCAGGCACAGAACGTCCTCGTCATCCTGCCCGGGCTGGCGGCCCAGGTTGCCGTAGAGCGTCTGAGGGAGCTCGGGCGCGTCCAGCTTGAAGGACAGATACGGAGTGCCATTGGTCCGGGACGTCTTGCGCCAGACCGCACCGGCCTCGAAACCGGTGGATGCGAAAATGCGGAAGTGGGGGCCGTTGGGGCCGGGATTGTCCAGGGGAACGATATCGATCTCCGCCCGAACGGTGAGGGTCTTGAGGGAACCGCGATAGCCGCCTTCTTCAGTCTTGCGAACGGTGCCGATGATCGTGGACATGGGTGCTTCTCCGGGTTGGGGCGACACCAGCGTCGCCGTGTGCCCCGACGTCATGCGGCAGGATGGCGAATGACCATTGCGTCGTAGCGGGCCGGGCCTGCGCCCCCGCGTGGCTGAAAGCCATGAGAAGGGGTGCAGGCTGGGCCTGACGTGCGACGCGATGGTTGTCCGACAGCAGGGCGCATAGTCGAACAGGGCCACGGCGGCGTCGGTGTCGCTTGACCCAGACCAGAACCAGG
The DNA here is from genome assembly GCF_052474395.1 of Niveispirillum fermenti. NCBI lineage: Bacteria > Pseudomonadati > Pseudomonadota > Alphaproteobacteria > Rhodospirillales > Azospirillaceae > Niveispirillum > Niveispirillum fermenti. Next base: position 19,973 of record NZ_CP156680.1, read on the forward strand.
ACTGCGCATTGGCACGCCCGCCCGGCCTGACAGCGCCCACCGGCAACTCAATACCCACCACCCCGCGGCGACCACTCGGTCTCAGTGCAGCGTGGCCCCAGTCCCCGGCCCCGCCTCTTCGCGCCCGCTGGTCTCGGCCTGGGCCATCGACTGGCCACCGACGATCGTCCACCGGCCAACGCGGCGCACGTCAAGCGGACAGATACGCCATTAGGCGCTCGTGGCCATCGCCGCCGGCCCGACCAGGCTGAAGGGTCGACCTACCAGCCCCGGCTGCCAACTGACTAGATGCATGGAGTTGTACTGCCATCAGGTCTTGCCCGTTACCACCTGACAGCGTAGAAACTGCTAATGCTTACGGCTTGGGGGAGTTATGCGGCATCTTCTCATTTCTTTGGCCGCCGCTGCGACCTTCATCGGGTCGCTGTCGGCATCTGGCGCATTGGCTCCGGAGCCAGTCGCGCACGAACTGCTGAAGGAAGCATGCGCGACCAAAAATAAGCCCGCGCCGACGGCTGGGGCAAAGGTCGATCTCTATGATTATCGGGTAACCGTTTCCGTCTCTCCGGCCATCCACCTGATGATACAGGACACGGCCTTCGACGGGCCGGACTGGCGGAAGACCCTGGACTGTGAGGGTAACCGGGCACTCGCCGCGCGTATCACCGGCGGCAAGGTCGAACTGCGCTTTCAGGCCCTGGTGCCGCATCCAGATCCAGCGCAGAAGGACCCGAGATATGTCGCCTTCACGGATACTTTCGCCCTGAAGGATCTGAAGAAGGGCGCGATCAAGCGCGAGAAAGACGGCATTACCTACATCTTCGCGCTAAAGACCTGATTGTCGAACGTTCGACAATCAGGTCCAGAAAGAGAACCGAGAATGCTGCGCATATTGGCCGTCACCACCCTTGCGTTCCTTTTGACCGCCTGTACAGGCGGTCCACAGGATCCCAGCTACGTTCGCGGGCCCGGCCCTGGCCCCGATCAATATCTTCTCAAGGAGGCGTGCGCCCTGAAAGAACCTCCGCGCACAAGCGGCGGGGAAGCACCGATGTGGGGCTACTCCTTCAAGGTTCAGGTCTCACCGACAGAACGCCTGAACCGGTCGACCAGCATCGCGGGCGATGGCAGGCCCTGGTTGATGACATCCGTCCATTTGCCCAATGACGGATGTCCGGCAGGCGATGTCCTGGCTGTGCTGATCGACGATACGAAGATCAAGATCCGGTTCGAGTATGCTGGCGTCGTTAACATCTCGCCCCTGGGTCAGCCCCCCAAGTACAAGCCGAAGCGCATCACAATTCAGGATCAGCTCCAGGTACAGCGAGGCCTTCAGGTCACCCGGGAGACAGCCGGCGGCACCTATACCCTGATCATGGATTGATGAACTGCTCTGAAAGGCCAAAGAAACAAACCATCCGCCATATCTCGGTTGTCCCCGCCCTTATGCCAACATCAATCCTCGTAACTGCGTATATCGGCCGGATCCCAGACAGCGCCAAATTGCCGACGAGGCTTGTCCTGCTTCTTGTTCGTTGAACCAAGGGGCCGACCACGGCGGCGCGGGGCGTCCTCTGGAACAACAGGATTGGTAGCCGGAGCCGCCTCGGCCAAAACAGGTTCGGTTGCCAGCACCGGCTGCGACGCAGGCGCAGTCACCATGGCCTGGATAGCCCCCCGGACAATGTTAACCGCCATATCCGGCTCAAGGGCTCTCAGCAGCGCCGAGACAGTGTCCGCTACCTCAGGCGGCGCGCGACGCCAAGCCCGCAGCAGATCCAACTCACGGCGAGACAGGATGCCGGAATGGTCTGGCGTGTCAGGCCCCGCATGAGCACGTTGTCCTTCGGCGTCGAGGCCGTCGAAGAAGAACATCATGGGCACATCCAGGATGTCGGCTAGCCGGTAGAGCTTGCCTACAGAGACCCGATTGGAGCCACGCTCATACTTCTGGACCTGCTGGAAGGTAATGCCCAGGGCTTTAGCCAGGTCGGATTGGCTCATGCTGAGCAAGGCGCGGCGCAAACGGATACGGCTAGCGACGTGCCTCTCCACCAGTGCCTCAGCCGCGTTTACGGCATCGTTCTTTGAGCGACGTAGCATTAGGTCCTTCTGATGCTATTAGTGTCCGTCCGAGAAGGATTTGAATTGGATCAATGTGATAGAGGAATGGTTGCGGTTGGTGACACAGCTGTGATTCTTTCATTGGCGTGCTCATCAGGACAAAGGCCATGTGGACGCCGGAGAACCGCCCTCTGTACAATCGGGATCACCTTCGTTACCCAAGCGACCTGACGGACGCGGAATGGGCGTTGGTGTCGCTTTTGCTTCCTCCGGCCAAGCGTGGGGGGCGTCACCGCAGTGTGGACCTGCGGGAGGTGGTCAACGGCGTGATGTATGTGCTGGGCACGGGCTGTCAGTGGCGGGCGATCCCGAAGGACTTGCCGCCGCGCAGCACGGTTTTCGACTATCTGAGCCTGTGGAGTTGGGACGGGACGCTGGACCGCCTCTGAACCGCGCCGGGATTGTCGGCGGCAAAAGTTCGTGAGTCACGCCGCCAACTGCTGAATGCTCACGGCGTCATGATAGCGTTGTTCGGCCTCTGCGGGCGGGATATTTCCGATAGGCTCGAGCAGGCGGCGGTTGTTGAACCAGTCGACCCATTCGAGGGTTGCATATTCCACGGCTTCAAAGGATTTCCACGGTCCTCGCCTATGGATGACCTCCGCCTTGTAGAGACCGTTGACGGTTTCGGCCAAGGCGTTGTCGTAGCTGTCGCCGACGCTGCCGACCGATGGCTCGATGCCGGCCAGGCCTAGCCGCTCGGTGTAGCGGATGGACAGATATTGGGCGGTCTCAACCGGTCGTCGCAACAGGGTGATTTTGCGTTTCCGCGATGAGTTCGTCCAGTGCTTCGGCGGGAGTTTTCCAGGCGAGGGTTTTACGCGGCCGGCCGTTCAGTGCTGCGGCAACGGCATCAAGTTCCTCGGGCGGGTGCAAGCCGAGGTCCGTGCCCTTGGGGAAATACTGTCGCAACAGCCCGTTGGTGTTCTCGTTGGTCCCACGTTGCCAAGGGCTGTGAGGATCGCAGAAATAGACAGGCAGATCGGCAAGAACCTTCAGTTCCGCGTGCCGTGCCATTTCAGCCCCCTGATCCCAGGATAGAGATCGCCGGAGGTGCTGAGGAAGTTGGACAATGGTCCGCGCGATGGCGTCGCGCACGGCTTCGGCGCCATGACCGGCAAGGGCGGGGCCGTTCTTCGGCCGTGCCCCTTCGCCATGGCCCGGCATCGCTGGCAGATGCAACAGCATCGTGAAACGTGTCGTTCTTTCGACCAGGGTGCCAATGGCAGAACTGTTCAGCCCGATGATCAGATCACCCTCCCAATGTCCAGGAACGGCGCGGTCATCGGCTTCGGCTGGGCGTTCGCTGATCATGATTTCAGGCGTGATGAAGGATTTTCCCCGGCGGCCGGTCCTGGCCTGGGGCACGCGTAGCGCCCGGCCGGTGCGCAGGCATGCTGTCAATTCCCGACGCAAGGCACCGCGCCCCTGGATGTAGAGGGCCTGATAAATGGCTTCGTGGCTGATCCGCATGGTCTTGTCCTCGGGGAAGTCGAGCAACAGCCTTCGCGAAATCTGTTCCGGGCTCCAGGCCGTTGCCCACCGCCGTGATTGCCTGCGCCCATGGCGTCGCCCCTTCCAGGGCGCCTGCGGCCCGGCGACCTTGCCTCCATCTGATCGCTGGACCAGGCCGGCAAGGTGTTCTTGCACATAGTGTCGCAACCGCTCGTTCGAGGCCAGCTTCGCGATCTTGGGCCGGCGCGCTGCTCGTTCTGCATGCCATTGGGCTGTGGTTGCCCGATACTCAAACCCGCCCGAACGCGTCGCCGCATTGCGACGGACCTCGCGGGATATCGTCGAGGGGGATCGTTTCAGATGCCGTGCAATCGCTCGCAAGGCACATCCCCGCGCCAGCATCAGCGCGATCTCCTCCCGCTCTGACAAGGATAGATAGCGTCCGACCGGACATGGGGCCGTCGGGGAAAGATGTGTAGGGGGCATGCCGCCAGCCTCGCGAAACCATCTGGAGCCGACAGGCGCTGATACCCCAACCTCAATGGCGGCGTCTTCACTGGAACGGCCCAGGGCAATCAAACCCCAGAAGCGCCGGCGATCTTCACGGCGGGCAATACCAGGGCGTCCAGGTGAAAACACAGGCGCGCGTCCAGATCTGGCTGATCGACGCTTCCGTTTGGCCATCGCAACCTCCTCTCAAAGGGCTGTTGCGACGACCGGTTGAGACCGCCTTGGCTACCCCTGTCGGAATGGTGGACCAATCCGGATTTCCCCGCCGGCCGGCGCTGGTGCAGGGCCTGCTCCAGGGCATCCAGGACAAAACCGGCATCGGCCGTCCGGGACACCCGCCAGCCGACGATCCGACGGGCAAAGGCGTCGATGATGAAGGCCACATAGACGAACCCGCTCCAGGTGGAGACATAGGTGAAATCGGACAACCACAGCTGATCGGGCCTGTCGGCCCGGAACTGCCGGTTCACCCGGTCCAGCGGACAGGGTAAGGCCTTGTCGGCAATGGTGGTTTTCACCGGCTTGCCGCGAATGGCACCCCGCAGGCCTATCTCCCGCATCAGCCGCGCGACCGTGCAGCGTGCCACCTGGATGCCCTCGCGCTGCAACTGCCGCCAGACTTTGCGGACCCCATAGACCTGGAAATTCTCATCGAACACCCGCCGGATATCGGCCTTAAGGCCGATATCGCGCTGTGCGCGCGCCGACAGTTTGGCCGGATCAGCCTTGCGAGCAGCATGCAGACGCACAGTTGACGGGGCGATTGGCAAAACGTCGCAAATCGGCTTATATGAGGAGAATCAACGGAAATGTTCGTCAGCTTTTCATGTCATGCTCCTGTGGCATAATCTGGTATCCACGGCGTGAGCCTGCTTCCATGACGCGGCCCGGAGACCGGGCCTGATCCAACTTATATACGGTCAGCCGACCAGGGCGACTGCACCAACCTCCCGCATGCGGCGGGCAAGGCTCAATTGGGCGAGACCATTCTCAAACCGCGGCTGTTTGACAGCCATGCCGATCTTCGGTTCGCCCGTCCGGGCTCCAGAGGGAGGTGCCTCCCCGGAGAAATTCATGAGCGTTTGGAACGTCAACCTGTCTTCAGCATGGCACCTTCAATGACGACGCCCGCACGGGTATATTTCCAAAGTGCGACGAACAGCTTCCGGGCAACAGCGACGATCATCGTCTTCTTGAGCCGTCCCCCATTCCTGGCCACCTGATCCTTAAACCAGAGCGTCAGTGCGGAATCCGGCTGATGGCGGAGCCACAGCCAGGCGATCTGGATCAACGTTGTGCGCAGGCGTGGATTACCTGACTTTGAAACTCCCTGCTCGTGATCCACCTGGCCGCTCTGCCATGGTGTCGGCGCGAGACCTGCGTAGGCGGCGACCTGCCTGCGGTTGTCGAAATGCCGGCAAAGCCCTTCGCCCCACAATACGGCTGCGGCATCCGCACCAATTCCTTTCAGGCCCAGCAAGAGAGCGGCGCCGGGAAATGCGCGCGCCTCTGCCGTGAGCATCTCGGTGCGAGCCTGTTCGATCGCCTTGATCTGTGCAAGCACCAGTTCAAGGCGATCGAGTTCCCGCGAAATCTGTGCCTTCAGGTGGGGTGGCAATGGGCGACCATCTCCCGTATGGAGTTCCTCAAGCCGCTCCCGGCGATCGCGGCGCACCGGTTCGTAAGCTCCAGCGCCATGGCTGTAGAGCAACCCCTTGATCCGATTGACGTGTCCTACCCGTTCATTGACCAGCACCTTGCGTTCCCGTGCGATCCGCCGCCGGTCTTCCTCTTCCGGCGTTGGCGGCCTGACCATTGCACAAACGCGCGGTTCGCCCCGCTTGTAGGCCAGCAACGTCCTGACCAGCGCCTCGCCGTCGATCCTGTCGGTCTTTGCCCGGCGACGGCGGCGAGAGATCGCTACCGACGCCGGGTCGACAACGTGACTTTCGATCCCTTGCTGACATAAAGCCCGGTGAACCCAGAAGCCATCCAGCCCTGCTTCCTGGATCACGACGATCGGAAAGGTTTGCCCGGTACGGGCCTGCGCCTTTCGCCGTAGCTCCCCGAACCGCAAAAGCAGGTCGCTGATATCGCCTGCCTTAACCAAGTGCTTCGACATCTTCTCGCCACCACCCGGCGTCAGCGATGTGACCAGCCACTTCGACTGGCTCAGTTCAAGCGAAACGAAGATCGCGCCGAGATCGACACGAATGGTGGACGGAGTGGATGCGTTGGACATGATGGCCTCCAGGTTCAGTGCTGGACCAGAACTCTGACGCGGTTCCGGCTGCTCTTCACCTCATAGGATCTCGACCCCGTATTCCTGGCGGTGGACATCAATGAAATCCAGCATCATTTCGGTCGGCGGTCGAGCTCCGCCATCGCGAAATAAGCCGAGGCCTTGCGCAGGATTTCATTCGCCTGGCGCAACTCCCGGATCTCCCGTTCCTGCGCCTTCAACTTCTCCAGCACATCCAGCGGAATACCAGCACGACTGCCGCTTTCCACCTCGGCCCTCTTGACCCACTCATTAAGTGTGTGGGCCGAACAGCCAATCTTGGACGCCACGGATGAAACCGCCGCCCATCGCGACGGATGATCCTTCTCGTGATCCAAAACCAGCCGAACAGCCCGCTCGCGGACCTCAGCTGAAAATTTGTTCGTTGTCTTGCTCATCGTAGCCCCATCCTCTCAGGAGTTGGAGCCGCCGACAATCCCGGCGCGGTTCACAACTAGCAGCCTATGCACAGGGGTTGCGAAGGATCAATGTTTACCGGCTGGCACTCCGCGCTCGGATGTTCAGCCTTCTGACGGCAGCGGTAGTCTTTGCGACCCTCTTAGTGGGTGCTATTATCTTCCTGGAACGTGAGGAAAGGACCCGAGATGAGCAACTCAACGGAGTATCGTGTGAAGCTCTCAAAAAGTCAGATGCAACGACTGACGGGCCTGGCCGGCAAGGTCGAGATCCGGACGGAACGTCGTCAGGGGCCTGTGGTCCAAAGGAAGGAGCCGGTGCCGCCGGCGCCGCTGACGCTGGAAACCGGTCCGTGGGGAGCCAAGATGTACCAGGGCAAACGCTGACGCTGCAGCCGACGGCTCCACCATCTGCGGCCCATGACCACCCTGACCCCTGAGAACCGTCGATGACCCAGTCTCCCCCTCCGCCTCCTCCGCCGCCCCCGCCTCGTCCTGAACCGGTGCCACCGCCGCCGACCAGTGTTAAGAAAGCAATCTAAGCACTCCCGCCAAAGCGAGGCGGAACGCGGCACGCGTGCCGCGGCAGGGTGGGGTTTGGGAAGGGGCGGCCCACGCCCCTCCCATCGGCCGTTTGCGGCCGCCCGCCGACCACCGACGATGGCCGCAGGAATAAGGGGGCTTCACGCCCCCACCTCCGTACGCAGGTCCCAGACACTGATGCCACGGCGACGGCAGCCGTCGAACAGGTTGCCGATCACACCACCGCCGTTGAAGAGCAGCACGCCCTGGGGCATTTCGGTCAGGAGCAGATCGTTCCGCTTGAAGGGTGCAGCACCCTTGTGACGATTCCAGTCCGGCTTGAAGGGAATGCGGGTCACGCCGCGGTTGGCCGCCCACCGATCGGCGATCAGTTCGGCGCCCTTCGCCCCGCCATGGAGCAGGACCATGTCCGGATAGCGCTTGCGGATCAGGTCCAGCCGGTTGAACAACGCATCGACATCCTGGTACTCCGGCCCTCCGATCACAGCGATCTTGGTGCCAGTGGGAACCATCGTCTGTGTCTGGGCCGTGCGCCTCGCGGCGATGAACTCCTTGCTGTCCAGATAGGCAGCGGTCATGTGCCTGTTGTTGACCTGGCTCCCGGTGCGGGGGCGCCAGACGCTGCCCGTGTGAACCTCGAAGAGCTCGGCCGCCTCGTCACGCATGGCCTCCATCCAGTTGCGGCGCTCGATCATGGTCCGACCGATGGCGATCAGCTTCTCCAATTCGGTGGCGGCCACCTCCGACCCGTCCTGGCGCTCCTGGGCGGCACGCTGGTCGAGTTCGTTCCGGTCCAACTGGCTCTCCAGCCGCGCGGCGTAGCGGTGGAACAGGTTCACGACGCCCGACACAAGCTCCTCGATGTCCGGCTCCATGCGCGTGCCCTGGAGCGTGGCCACCACGGCGTCGACCATGTCGTGGACAGCACCAAGGGAGCGGTCATCGTCGGGCATCGGCCGGGTGTCGATCTCGTCATCGCCGGGGCGCAGCCCGAAAAGCTCAGCGTCTTCGCAGAAACGGGCGGTGGCGGTATGGGTATCGGGCATTTTGGCGTCTCCGTCTACAGCCGCTCCGCGCGGCCTTCGTGGCGACGGGCAACGCCTCCCCTGTCCGGCTGCGCACCGCCTCTGGCGGCCGAAGCGACAGCGAAGGACCTTGTTGCCGGGGCTATTTTGCTTCGCGATGCAAAGGCGGATTTGTCGAACGTTCGACAAAGCCGCCGGCGGAAAATAGCCCCGGCAACAAGGTTGCGCGGAAGGTAGGGAGAGGCGTCCGTTCGCCCTCCAGAAGGCGAGCGGAACGGCCTCCGGATGAGACCGCTCCCCTGCCCTGCCCAACTATGCTGCCGCCTTCTCGTCGATGACCCGTGCCACGGGATGCCGGCGCACGACTGCCGACAGCACCTCCGGCCTATCGATCGGGATGAAGAACCGCAGCCGATGCGAGATGATCTCCGACACGCAGCCGGCGGCCTTCAGCCACTCGCGGTCGGTGTCGGACCATCCCGAGATCTCGACGCGACGTTCGTGCATCACCTTCACGCGTCGCACCAGCAGGCCCTGGGCCAATTCAAGCGCGAGGCGACCAACGCGGATATCGTCCCAATGGCTGGAAGGTTCGACGGCCTCCACCGGACTGTCGCTAAAGGTGCGCCAACCAGGGGGCACCTGTCGGCCGAGCAGACGTTCGCCATCGTCGGTGGTGAGGCGATAGACCGCCGTGGTCCATCCAGGCAGCTCGCGCCATATCGGCAGGAGCAGGCCGACAACCATGTACCGACACTGTTCGACATACAGCGGAAGTTCAGCGCATTCCGCGACCCAAGCGGCCCGGAACTCGGGCACTTCCACCTCGCGCCAATAGGTCTCCGCGAGCTGGGCGGCCGCCATATGCTCGGTCTCTGCTGGCCGGATAAAGCGGAGCCGGGGCGAAAAGCTCCCGTCCTTGGCCATAAGCGTAGGCGCGTCGACCACCAGAGCCGCCCGCCCGGTGCGGTCATTGATCATCGGACGACCGCCATCCCGCACCAGACGGTGCAGGACTGCCTCCGCGCTGACGATCTCCGCACGGCGACGCTCCCGGACCTGCACCAGTTCGGTACGGGCACCGGTGGCGGCATGCACCGCAATCGTCTCCCGGCGCTGCACGACGAAGCTGTCAGCGCGCAGGACTTCCACGCCGGCATCATAAGTCCCTGCCGCCATGGCCGCCTCAACGCGCGCCTCGATCCCAGCCTGGAATACTGCGAAGATGTCGTTCTGCATGGCGATGGGCAGCGCCAGCAGCCGATTGAGAAAGGTGGTGATCGGTGGAAGCTCGTCCTTCATGCCCGTCTTCGTCGTCAATTTGAGACCGGTCATCGTCTCGAACGCCTCGATGCTGACGCCGGCGACGTCACCGTTAACGAGCTGACGGTAGAGCTGGCGCAAGGCGTCCCGGCCATAATGGGTCTCCAAATCGTCCTCTGGACGGAATAGCCCCTGGCCACCAGTCTGGCGCTGGCCTTTCGTGAGAGCGCCCAAGGCATTGAGACGGCGAGCGATCGTACTCAGGAACCGCTTCTGGGCGGCCACATTGGTCGCCAAGGGTCGGACGATGGGCGGCATGGCCTGATTGGTCCGATGCGTCCGTCCCAGGCCCTGCACGGCCACGTCGGCCCGCCAGCCAGGCTCGAACGGATAATGGACGCGCTGGTCCTGGTTGGCGCAGGCGAGATCGGCGTGGTAAGACCGGCCGGTGCCGCCCGCTTCGGAGAACATTAACGCCCGCTTGCGGCCAGCCATGAAGGCATCGGCATCCTCCAGGTTGGCGAGCCCAGAACGGCTCTCAACCCGGAGCTTGTGCCCATACCGCACGATGCGGCGTTGACGGCCGGTGACCTCGGCCACCACGTCGGTGCCGAAATATTGGATGATCTGGTCCAGGGCGCCGATGACCGGGGGCAGGGCGGCGATGCGCTCCACCAGTCGCTCCCGCTGACGCAGCGCCTCCTGGCAATGGACGATCCTGCCGTCCTGCATCACCGGTTCGGAGACGATGGCGCCGGCCGCCGTCTTGACCTCGCGGTGGAGCTGCGTCGGGAAGGCGGCTTGCAGATAGGACAGCACATACTCCCGAGGCGTCACGTCAACCTGAAGATCATGCCAATCCTCAGGCGATATCTCGGACAGCCGTCGTTCCATCAAGGCTTCGCCAGTGCTGACGAACTGGATGACGGGTGCGCGCCCGTTGGCAAAATCGTCCTCCATCGCCTTGATCAGGGTCGGGACGGCCATGCCGCCGATCAGGGCCGCGAAGAACCGCATCTTCGTGCTTTCGAAGGCACTGCGCGCTGCCGCCAATGCAGCACGGTTGCGGGTTGTGCCGTCACGATCGACAACGCCGGCCGACATGAGCGCCCGCTCCAGGTTCTGGTGGATGACGACGAAAGCATCCGCATAAGCGTCGTAGATGCGGATCTGCTCGGGCGTCAGGTCATGAACCATCGGCTCCACCTCAACGCCCTCAAAGCTCAAGCTTCGGGCGCAATAGAGGCCCAGGGCCTTGAGGTCGCGTGCCAGCACTTCCATCGCCGCGACACCGCCGTCCTCGATCGCCGAAATGAAGGCAGACCGAGTGGGGAAGGGCGCATCTTCGCCGCCCCACAAGCCAAGGCGCTGCGTATAGGGGTGCCGACACGAAAGTGATTTTTACGTACCGTTCCGCCGAACATAGGAAGAACAGGCGGGCCGATCTGGCGCAAATCATGTGTTTTCCGCCACTCGCCGTCGTGATCCGTTCAACCGCGCAGAAGCCTCGGAATCGTGCGCGGAAAGCCCTGTCGGATTGATCGGCTGTATGGAAACCGCGACAGAGAGGTTTTCCGTACAGCCTTCGCGCCCCAACCGGACTTTCTGATCCGATGATACCGAGGCCCTATATCGGGCACTCACTTTCATTTTGCTATTGGATGTTGGCCTCCTGCACTCTTCGGGGCACGCGACGTTGTTCGATGATGCGAAGAACATATAGAAAGGATTACAAGATGACGCAGCAGCCTATTTCGGAAACCGAGGCTGATGAGGCGTGGGCACAAGGCTACAAGGAAGGTTACAAAGCCGCTGGCATTGGAAACCAAAATCCGCCGATCCCGTCTCGTCCTGGTCCATACCCTACAGGCGTTAACCCGCGGGACTATTACTATGAAGAAGGTAAAAAACAAGGCCTCCGGAAGGGGCTTCACACCAAAGCCGGCATCACGACGCCGGAGTGATCCGACGTAGGTCCAGGCGCTCGTGAGAACGGACAGGCGTTCGCTTCACGTTCTCACGAGCGGTACATAAAACTCACTTTCGTGTCGGCACCCCATGTTGGTCTGGACCGACACGGTGCTGATGGCATCCACGATCTTGTCGATGCGGCGGGCCACCTCGCCCAGACGGTTGATCTGATCGCGGCTTCTGGACCCGGCCTCCACTGAGGTCACCACACCCGTGACCAGGGATTCGACGGCGGCGCGATTGTTCTGCAGGGCGGTCTGCAGCGCCTGGCCCTTGTCGCGGGCCTGGCTGGCGCGTTCTTGCGACAGAAGCGCGCTCCTTTCGATCTGTGTGATGGCGGAGACGGATTGCTGGGTGGCGGTGGAAGCGGACTGTGCCCCCCGGCCGATCTGTTCCAGCGCCGTCATGATCTGGGTCGCCGCCCGGTTGATCTCCTCCACGGCGGATGACAGTTCCTCGGCGGCGGAGGCGACCTCCTCGCTCGACTTGGCGATATCGGTGGAATTCTTGAGGTCTTCGGACAGTTCGGACAGTTCGGTGGCGGCCTGCTCGGACTGGCCCAGGGCGACGGATTGCTGTTCGACGGTCTTCAACGCTTCCTGGCAGGCGGCGGACTGCTCCTCGGCCGCGGCAGCGATGGTTTCGGACCCTTTCTGGGCTTCCGTCGCGGCCCGGTCGGCCTCAACGGCGGCCAGGGTGATCTCGTCGGTGCCGCGCTTGATCTCGACCATGTCAAGGCGGATACGCTCCAACTGGGCCGTGATCGACTTGCCATTCTCCGCCTCCGTCCGGGCGGTCTGCGAAGCATTGTTGATGCCGTCGGCGATGTTCTTCACATCGCCCTGGATCTGGCCGATCATCTCCTGGATGTCGCGTGCGCTCTTCTCGGAGGTTTCGGCCAGGGTGCGCACCTCGTCGGCAACGACCGCGAAACCCTTGCCATGCTGGCCGGCGCGGGCCGCCTCGATGGCGGCGTTCAGTGCCAGCAGGTTGGTCTGGTCGGCGATGCGGGCCACGGCCTTGACGATATCGCCGATATTGGCGGCCTGGCGTTCCAGCTCCGCGACCATGACGACGGACGCCGCCTGGCGCTCGGCGGCAGTGCCGATGGCTGTCACCGAGCTGGTGATCTGGAATGTCACGGCGGTGATCAGGGCCTGCAGCGCGTCCGACTTCCGGCTGGCCATTTCCGCATTCTCACGCGATGCCAGAAGCTGGGTCCCGATCCCGGTTACCGCGCGACGCGATTCTTCCGCGGCCCCCGCCGCTTCCTGCGCACCGGACGCGATCTGTTCCACAGCCTTGCGCAACAGGTCGGCGGCCGAGGTCGCCTCGGTGATGCCGCTGGCAAGCTGGGTCGTGGCGGCGGCAATATGCTCTGCCGCCTTCTGCGATTTCGCATGGGTACGGGCGCGACGGCGCTGATCATCCGAGGTCGCAGGCCGGTCGCGTACAACGCGCGGCGCCACGTTAGCGGTATCGGTGGAATGCGAGAGGGAGGATTTCTTGACCAAGGCCATGAAGCTTTTCCTTATCGGAATTTTCCGGGTGCTTCACCGAAATTCGAGCATGAGGTGCCCCTGATATATCTGTGGTTGTAGGTCATTGATTATATATCAAAAAGCATATATATCCGGCCGAATAGCTTTAAAACCACCCAAATGAAATAGTTTTTCCGCGTATTTTAGCGAAATTTCTGTTCCCCGCCGGTTTGGTGCCACCGGCGCGTTCATTTGATAAAAGTTTCCTCAAATGGAAACATCCTGGCGAACGGATACCTGCCGGCATTCATCGGTCATGTGGACGACTGATGGCATCTCCCTTGCGAAACGGCGACGGCACCGCCTGTCGCCATATGTCTCCGGCCTGACCGGGCACGGTGATGTCCCGACGCAAGCGCGCCCAAATCCGCCGCCGGCCTGGTCAGTATTTGCCATAACGATCCTTACCGCGCATTTGGTTTTAGTTGAATGTGCAATATTCTCACAACCAGGAGGGTCGGGCCCCTGATCAGCACCGCCAGCCAAAGGCTGGTCGCAAAACCCATCATCCGGTTGCAGAGCGCCGTCAGCAGGAAGGTGACGGTCCGGGCCCGGCGGATATTGGCGTGATCGGCCAGGAAGCCGTCGGTCAGCTTGCCGATGGCATGGGTTTAGAACAGGGCGGCGCCGATATGGCCCCGTTCCGCCGGCGTGAAGATGCCGGCATCGATCAGCGGCTTCTTCAGACCCTGGCCGCCACCAGCAGCGTCAGGATGCGCGCCCATGCCGATCAATCAGAACTGTGGGCGGCCATGAAATCGAGATGCGGCGCCCGCCAGTCTTTCCCCGTCGTAACAGGCAGGTCCAGCCGGAGATACAGGCCGTCCCCCTCGGTATATCCGGGCCATGTTGCCTGCCCGGACCCGTTCGGATTTCCTTTTTCCGCGAAGGAGAGCCAGTAGCGGGCCATCATGTCAGCCATCACGGCATCCCCCGGCCTCACATGCGGCAGCGTATCCATCAGCACGCCGATCTCTTCGGCATGTGTCGGCGGCTGGTTCCTGTCCCCCTGGCGGTAGGTATAGACATAGCGGTAGAGATCGGCGCCGCCGCGGGCAAAGGCACGGGCCAGACCGTCGATCGGAAGGTTGAAACCCCGATCGGCGAAGATGGCGGCAAACATGGCCGGCACATCCCCGTCCCCGGAAACCGGATAATGCGCCAGTGCCGCCCCGGTGGCAGGACCGAAGATGGAGCGCACGAAGCCCTTGTAGTCTTCGACCGTCCGGACCCCCATCCGCGGCGCAAAGAACCTTCCCTCATCCTCGTTGGTGCCGATGATGGCCGGCACGGCATCGAAATTTCCGGCCGACAGGGGCTCTTGCGTGGTGAGAAACCAGCCATCCATGATGGGACGCAGCGGCCGGGCCAGCCACAGGCTGGGTCGCACGGGCGGCAGGGAGGTGATTTTCGCCAGCAACTGCTCGGCCGGGATGGCGCGCATCGCCTCCACCGTGGCGCCCAGGGCGGCGCCGTGCCGTTCCGCCTCCTCCAGCTGCAAAAGCGTACTGAAGGAACCCGGCGACATCAGGATGGCCCGGTCATAGGGCCGCTTCACGAGCGGAGAGGCGAGCAGCAGCAGGCCGCAGGTCGCGCCGGCAAACTCCCCGAAAAAGGTGATCCGGCCACTGTCGCCATTGAAGGCCGCGATATTCTCCCGCACCCAGCGCAGGGCGGCGGCCTGGTCCATCAGCCCGTAATTGCCGGAGGCCCCATGGGGCGATTCAGCGCTGAGGGCCGCATGGGCGAAGAAGCCGAGGATGTTGAGACGGATGTTGAAGGAGACGACCACCGCCCCCTTCGCCGCCAGTCTGGCCGGGTCCTCCTCCACAAACGCGCCGCCGCCGGTGGTGAAGGCCCCGCCGCAGGACCAGACCATCACCGGCCATCCCCCGGCCCGCCATTGCCGGGGCGCCCAGATGTTCAGATAGAGACAATCCTCCGAGCGTGCCGGCGCGCGGGAGACACGCAGGCCGGCGGGCTGGATCGGGTCGGGCCCGAACCTGTCAGCCTCGCGGATGCCGGCCCAGGCGGCAGGCGGTTCCGGCGGACGCCAGCGCAGGCGGCCGACAGGGGCGGCGGCATAGGGGATGCCGAAGAACCCCCGGACCTCCGGATGGACGGCGTGACCGCGAACCCGGCCCTGCCCTGTGGTGACGACGGACATTTCCATAAGAGGGTCCTGTGGCGGGATGGCGAGGGTGCTTCATACCCGGTCCCGGTGATCGCAACCGATCACCGGCCTCAATCACCAATGCCCACATCCGTGGGCTTGGCACCAGTGCCCACATCCGTGGGCTTGGCGACGCCGCATGTGCGGCGCGACGGCGGTCGCCGCCGGACCGGATCCCGGTTGAGTTGCGCTCACCGGGATCCGGTACTAGGGCTGGATTGCCGATTTCGACCTTCTGGCCAGAAGCGCGATCAGCAGCAGGGCCGTGGCGCTGATCATGCCGGGGATGGAGGCGGCCACAAAAATCTGCCCCGCGCCCCAACCCAGACCGACCAGCATGCCCGCAAGGACAGGCGCGGCAGTGGCACCGATACGCCCGATGCCAAGCGCCCAGCCAAATCCGGTCGCCCTGATGTCATTGGGATAGGATTCGACCACGATCAGGATGAACCCCGCCTGATAGGCGCAGATACCGACAGCGATGAAGAACACGGCCACCGAGGTCAGGACGCCATCATGAAGGATGAAGGGCAGGGTCAGGATGGCCACCAGATACAGCGCCATTTCCGCAAACATCAGCTTGTGGATATTGACCTTCGTGGCCAGCCAGCCCTGAAGTGCCGTACCCAGCGCGCCACCCAGCCCGAACATGGCAGCCGCATCCATGCCGGCGGCGGTGGCCAGTCCGGATTTCTGCAGCAGGGCCGGCGTCCAGCTCAAAACGAAGTAGAGGATGCCCTGGTTCATGATATAGGCCAGCCAGATCAGCAGCGTGAATTTCCAGAACCCGCCCGCGAAAAGCCGGGCGACGGGCTGCTTCTTCTCCGCCGTGCCGTCGGCATCCTCGACCATCACGGCACCGGCGCGCAGGTCGGGCAGCAGGGCGCGGGCCGCCTTCAGCGCCCGCTGCTGGTTGTTCTTGATGCGGGCCAGAAAATAGACCGATTCCGGCAATATCCAGGCGGCCAGCAGCGTCAGGAAAAGGGTCAGCCCCCCGCCGACATAAAGCAGCATCGGCCAGCCATGCGCAGGCACCACGAACCGCCCGATCACCCCGGCCAGAAAGGACCCCAGCGGCATGAAGGCGATCAGGCTGGAGGTGATGGGCCGGGAGAAGCGCTTGGGCGAAAATTCCGAGACAAGGGCGAAGATGCTGGGCAGGGCGGCCCCCAGCCCCACGCCCGCGATGAACCGGATGACCAGCAGTTCATGCAGGTTGGTTGCGAGGGGCGTGGCGATGGTGGCCAGACCGGCCACCGCCATGGCCGCCACGGTGATGGTCTTGCGTCCCAGCAGCCGGTCGGCCAGGGGGCTGATGAGCAACGCTCCGGCAATGCCCCCCAGCAGACCGAAGGAAAAGACCACGCCGAAATTGGATATGGACAGGCCCAGGTCCCGCGTCATTTCGTTGGCGATCACACCCAGCATCTGGGTGTCCATGCCATCGAACAGCACCAGCAGGCCCAGCGTGACGATCACGGCCACCTGTCTGGCACGGATCGGGCCGTCACGAACCTCTGCGGTGAAATTGACGACCGGTGGCATCGCACCACCTGTGTTGGAAGTGGGCATCGAAAGAATGTCCTCGGGTTATGTCCGGGTACAGGGTGCGCGCTCCGGCGGCCCGGGGCCAGTGCCACCGGAACACCGGAGCGCCGGTATCAGAATTTGGTCGAAACCTGGACCGCGACCGACCGTGCCCGGTCCGTGGCGGCCGTCACCGCATTCGACGCCGTCATCACGGAGCGATAGCCGGCCGTGACCTTGTCGGTCACGTTCTTGCCGATGACCGCCACTTCCCAACGGTCGTCCACCGCACCGATGGTGGCCCGCAGATCCAGCTTGGCATTGCCCGGCTGGTAGAAAAGCGGGTCGATGCTGGCCTGCTGGTAATAGCCGGAGGTGAAATACAGCCAGGCCCCCAACTGGCCCCTGACATCGGACGTCACATCGAAACCATAGCTGGCATTGACACCGCCGCTCCATTCCGGAGCGAACGCCTTGGTCTTGCCCGCCAGGTCCTGGGTGCATCCCGTCGGCCGGGCCAGCAATTGCAACTGCGTGCAGGGTGCGTTGGGATATTCCAGATATTCGGCGTCCAGGTAGCCGACATTGGCCGACACGCTGAGACCCGACGGCATATGGACACCGATTTCCAGATCGACACCGCGCACCCGTGCCCGGCCCACATTGGCGATGACCGACACGGGCACGCCAGCGGCATTGGCGATGCTGGTGGATTCCTGCAGGCCGTTATAGCGGCTGTTGAAGGCCGCGACATTGGTCGTCATCCGGCGGCCGAACCAGGCCGCCTTGACGCCACCCTCATAGGATTTGACGGTTTCCGGCCCGAAGAAATCCTTGGAATTGCCGATGGCCCAGCCCCCGGCCTTGAAGCCGGTCGTGTAGGAGGCATAGACCATCGCATCCGGCGTCAGATCATATTGCAGGTTGACCGACGGCATGAACTTGTCGTCGGTGCGCTTGGTGATCGCGTAATCCCCGGCGGGAAAACCAACGCTGCCGGTAAAGGCGGCAAAGGCCGCCGCCGATACTTCATCGCCAGGCCCGAACCGCCCGAAATTGTCACCGACACCCACCTGTGTCTCGCGGTGGTTCTTCTTCTCCACCGAACTGTAGCGCGCACCCAGGTTGATGCGGAAATCCTCGGCCACATTCAGGGTCCCGGCCGCGAAGACGGAACGGTTGGACTGGTCCTGATCGCCCGACGCCCGCTGGGCCAGCGGCGTGTTGGGTGCCACCGCACCGCCCAGCCGGGACCAGAAGGGCGCGAAATAGAAGCCGTAGGACAGCGAGCCTTCCAGGTTCGATTTATCGTAATAGACGCCCAGCATATATTCCAGGAACCCGCCCTTGTCGGATTCAAGCCGGAATTCCTGGCTGAACGAATGGAACTTCTCCAATTGGGTGATGGGCAGCCCGCTTGATCGGGTGATCCCCGTCAACCCGGCCACGGGCAGCAGGGGGCTGTCCGTGAAGCGATGGATATCATGCTCGTAATAGCCGGTGGTGGAGGTCAGCGTATGGCTGCCGACCGTCCAGGCGATATTCAGCGCGCTGCTCACCGATTCCAGCTTGAAGAAGGAATCCCCCGTGCTGGTGCGATAATCCAGCCGGTTGTCGGCATTCCCGGCGGAGATGACGGAAAGGCAGCCGACACCGGGGCTTCCATAGCCGGGTGCCGGCGGGCAGTTCAGGATTTCCTGGAATTCCGCATGCTTGTCATCGAAATCGGCATAGTCGATGCGCCAGTTGATATCCAGGTCGTCGGCCTCAAAGCGCAGGGACAGGCGGGCCTGGGTATCATCATTGTTCGGGCCGTCCTTATCCATCCGGACATTGCGGACATAGCCATCCATGCCCGACTTGCGCAGGGCGATGCGCCCCGACAGCCTGTCGGTCAGCGGCTGGCCCACGGCGGCCTGCACATCATATTCCCCGTCGGAAAAACCATACAGGGCCGATGCCTGGCCATTGGGCGTCTGCGAGGGCTTGCGTGTCACGGCGCTGAGCGCGCCGGCAATGGCATTGCTGCCGAAATATGTCGATTGCGGGCCCTTCAGCACCTCCATCCGCTCCAGATCGAGGAAGCCGACGCGCGTCGTCTGCGACCGGCTGAGATAGACACCGTCGACGAAGGTGGCCACCGACTGTTCGAACCCCATGTTGAAGCCGGAGCCGATGCCACGGATATTCAGGGAGTCCGAGGCGCCGGCCCTGTTCACCTTCACGCCGCTGATCCGGTTGCCAAGATCGGTCACCGTGGTGATCTGGGCGTCGCGCATGATGTCGCCCGTCACCACGGAAACGGAGATCGGCACATCCTGAAGGTTCTGCACACGCTTCTGGGCGGTGACGACAACCTCTTCCAGAATGAAATCACTGTCCCTGGCGCCCTGGTCACCGGATTGGGCCATGGCCGGAAGGCCGGCCGCAGCCAGACCGGAGACCAGCAAGCAGGCAGCGCTGCCCAAAAGCTTGGTACGCAACATATTTCCCCTCCCACGTTGGTCGGCATTCTTATCATTGGCCGACTTCACTTTTCTGTTCGTGATACTGCTACGACCCACATAATCTATGCAAGAGTAAATTATGCTAGCATAGCATTTTGCTGCTCAGCGGTCCGCTTCCCACAAGACCCAGCCCGCCCCGACGGTGGCGATATGGGCCGGGAAATAGTCCACGACCTGGCAGCGCGCCTGCGGCTGGGCCGCGTCCATGGCGCCGGCGGCGACAAGCCAGGTGCGCAACTCGCCCGTGCCGGAATCGGTGGCGGCGGAGCGGAAGGAGAACAGGCTGCCCAGCCGGTCGAAGTCGCGCGCCTTCATGCAGTCCAGCACCCATTCGTCCAGCCTCTGATCGACCCAGCCCGACAGGGGGCCTTCCGGATCGTGGGACATGCCGCCGCTGCCATAGATGGCGATGGGTTCGTCCAGGTCGGCGCAGATCCGCCCGATGGCCCGGCCCAGTTCGATGCAGCGCGCACCCGACAGGGCCGCCGATGTCCGTTCCGTCGTCTTGATGATGATGGGAATGATCGGGATTTCCCGCCTGGCCATCAACAGGGGCGTGGGCCGGGTCAGTGCGTGCGGCGCCTTCAGTTCCGGCCGGCCCTGCGGGTTCTGGCTGCGGCTGATGGAGATGTCGAAATCCTGGCGGACCAGTTCGGTCAGGAAATGTTCCGCCAGCTCGGTATGGACCTTCAGGCGGACGCCGAACCGGTCGGGATGTTCCCAGAACCTGGGCAAGGGCTCGCTGTCGAAATCTCCGTAATTGTGGAACCCGACAATGTCGTCCTTGCCGGCATGAACCATGATGTTCGGGTTGTTGGCGGCAGAGAACCATTCATACTGGTCGCCGCCCACCACGATCAGGGCCTTGGGGGCATGCCGGTCGATGGCCGTGGCCAACCGGTCGAAGGCCCGGCGGCGGCGGTCGATCCATCCCGTCACACAGGCCTCGTCCTGCGACAGCACATCGGCGGGCTGCGGGGTTCCCGAGCTGATCAGCCGGAACCAGCGCATCCAGCCTTCATAGGTGTCCTGGAAAATGATCGGCGAGTGGGACGACGCCATCCCCGTGACAAGCGGCATGATCAGTTCTCCCAGGTGACGAAGGCGACACCGGCCGCCGCATGGTGGATGGGCATGTAATCATGGACACGGGCATGACAGCCCGCCTGATCCAGGGCGGCGGCGGCGGCCGTCCAGAGGCGAACCTCGGTCGTGCCGGCCAGCAGGTTGCGTGACGGCACATCCCACACCCGGACAAGATCGGCTGACCGGCCACGCGCCAGGCGGGTCAGCACCCATTTGTCGAAGACATCATCGACCCAGCCGGCCATGTCGCCCTGCGGATCACCGGAAAGCCCGCCGCTGACCAGCAGGCCCAGACGCTTGTCGGTCAAGGCCGCGGCCCGCGCCAGCGCCTGACCCAGCCGGTGGATGCGGGCCCCGGTCATGACGGGTGCCACATGGCAGTTGATGCTGACCGGGATGATCGGCAGGTCACCGGCCAGCCGCGCGGCCGCCTCCACCAGCGCCGGTGTGGCCCCCTGGCCGGAACGGCCCACGGGCTTGAAGGCGCGGCGCGCCTCCGCGATGTCGAAACCGTCCCGCACCAGTTCTTCCGCCAGGATATCGCCGACCGTCTCGTCGCACGCGAAGGTCAGGGGCTGTGATGGTTCCCCCAGCGCCGTGATGGCCGGATCGCCCCAGACCTCTCCCCCCGCCTGCACATGGATCTGGGGAACATGGGAACTGTCGAACTGGCTGCCGCGATCGGCGGTGACCAGGATCAGCGCGTCCAGCCCGGCCCCGGCGATGGCCTGACGCAGGGCGGCGAAGCCTTGCGAAATCCGGGTCTCGTACCCGTCCAGCACCGCGGCATCCTCGCTACCGGCACGTTTGGGCTGGATCGCATCCTTCCGCAGGAACCGGAAGACCGCCTCCCACTGCGCGCGCGGGCGGTAAAGAAGCGGCGAATAGCCGACGCCAGCCCCCATGATGATCGGCATCTCATCTCCCCTGCATCTTGCGTGATTTTGAAGGGGTCCGGCTGCTGGCGGACCCGCGGTCCCCACCCGGCCTTGCATTCGATCGACCGGGCTTGACAATAAATATTCTGCTAGCATAACTTATGTCAGCGGCGCAACACGGATTCCGACATCGCGTGCGGCACCGAAGGCCCAGGAAAGGACAAATAATGAATCACGACACGATAGGGAGCGGCCTGGTCGACACCAGGGCCGGGCTGGTGGATCGCGCCATCTTCTCCGATCAATCGATCTACGAGAAGGAAATGGAAACGGTCTTCCGGAAGTCCTGGCTGTTCGTCGGCCATGAAAGCCAGATCCCCCATAATGGCGATTATTTCCTGTCCCAGGCCGGGCGCGAGCCGGTTGTCGTCACGCGCGACCAGACCGGCGAGGTCAATGTCCTCCTCAACCTCTGCACCCATCGCGGCATGCCGGTCTGCCGCTATGACAAGGGCAACGCCAAGCGCTTCACCTGCCCCTATCATGGCTGGACCTTCTCCAATAATGGCGATCTTTCGGGCGTCCCGCTGAACACCGAAGGCTATGGCGGCAAGCTGGAACGCTCGCGCTGGGGCCTGATCCGGGCGCGGGTGGCGCGTTATTACGGGTCCATCTGGGCGACGTTCGACGAGGCGGCCCCCTCGTTCGAGACCTTCCTGGGCGATATGGGTTGGTGGCTGCGCGAATTCATGATGGGGCCGGATGGCGAGGATGACGGGCTGGAGGTGATCGACGGCATCCTGAAATGCGAGATTCCCAGCAACTGGAAATTCGGTGCGGAGAATGCGGCCGGCGATCTCTACCATGATGTCAGCCATAAATCGGTGCAGCGGGTCGGCCTGGCGCTGACGGGCCTGCGCGGCCGCCACACCTGGGACGCCGACAAGAACAGGTTCCGCATGCTGAACATCACCTTTCCGGCCGGCGGCCACGCCGTGCGTGGAAACCTGTATGAACACGCGATGCGCGAGTATTTCTCGCAATGGGGCGCCAATCCGGAGGTTGATGAATATTTCCGCGACGCCCATTACGCCCGCCAGAAGCGGGTCGGGGAGCGGGAGCGGCTGTTGAACCGGGGCGGCGTTGTCTTCCCGAACTTCGTCTATAACGCCGCCAACCGCACATCGGTCACCACCTGGATCCCGCGCGCACCGGGCCGGACGGAGGTCTGGAAATGGGTCTTCGTGCCGAAGAACGCGCCGCAGGTGGTCAAGGACGTGATGCGCAACTACCTGCTGCGCTACACGGGTCCTGCCGGCATGGTGGAACAGGATGATTTCGAGAATTGGGGATCGGCCCAGGTCGGCGCCGAAAGCGCCCTGGCTCGGCGCCTGCCCATGAATTACCAGCTCCGCCTGGGTGGTGAGGCGAAATGGGCCTGGCCCGAACCCTGGATCGGCGCCGGCGCGCTGGTCGATGAGGGTGTTTCCGAACATGCGCAGCGCATCTTCTATGACCGCTGGTCGGAGATGATGACGGGTCAGCCCCAGCCCTTCCGCCCGGAGGCGGCCGCAGAATGACGACCGAGACGCAAGAGGCCATCGCCCTGCCCTTCCACCCCGACCTGAAGGCCCGTGTGGAGGATTTCCTGGCCTATGAGGCCGAATTGCTGGACGAGCGACAGTTCGACCGCTGGCTGGACCTGCTGGATGACGACATCCATTACTGGATGCCGCTGGTCCGGAATTTCGAATTCAACCGACCGCAGGACGAATATAGCCGGGCACATCTGGATGCGGCCTGGTTCGATGAAGGCAAGCAGACCCTTCAGCAGCGCATCCGCCAGATCCAGGGCGGCGACCATTGGGCGGAAGAGCCCCTGTCGCGCACCACCCACATGACCACCAACATCCGCATTGCCGCCGTCACGGAGACGGAAATCACCGTCAAGTGCCGCTTCCTGCTCTATGTGAACCGGCGGGAGGAAGAGGTACGGCTGTTCGTCGGCAAGCGGAAGGACATCCTGCGACCGGCCGGCGACGGTTTCCGCATCCTGAAACGATCCATCTTCCTGGATCAGAGCAAGATGCTGTTCAAGAACCTGACGACCTTCTTCTGAGTGTCCGATCGGGAGATTTTTATTCACTATCAAAGCCTTATACTATTTTGCGGTGACCAGAACCTGTTGGCTCTGATCAATGCAGATACGGATAAGGAACCGCAGGTCGGTTTCCCCAAGTCTCGACAGAGGAACCCCGATGACATCCACCAGTGCCGGCGGATTCCGGCGGCGCCTGCGGGATCGCACGCGGCTTGCCGGCAGCTTCATCAAGACGCCAAGCGTCCACGCGACCGAAATCCTGGGCGATCTCGGCTTCGACTTCGTCATCATCGATGAGGAACATGGCCCCTTCGACCGGGCCGCCATCGACCTGCTGTTGCTGGCGGCCCGGGCCGGCGGCATTGCCGGGCTGGTACGGGTGTCCGGCCCTGGTTCCATCCTCCCCGCTCTCGACATGGGGGCGGCGGGGGTGGTCGTACCGCATGTGAATTCGGGCGCAGAGGCCAGGGATGCCGTTGCCGCCGCGCGTTATGCCGGCGGCAGCCGGGGGTTCTCGCCATCGCCAAGGGCCGGGCGATACGGGGCGCTGGGGCTGGCCGACCATGTCGCCCGGGCCGATGCGGCCGTGTCCGTGACCCTCATGATCGAACATCCCGACGCGCTGCGGAACCTGGAGGCCATCGCGGCCATCCAGGGCGTCGATGCCCTGTTCCTGGGGCTGGGCGACCTTGCCGTCGCCATGGGGGAAAGCTCTGCCGAAGCCCCTGCCCTGCGGCGTGCGGCGGCAGAGATTTGCCGGACCGCGCAACGCCACGGCCGGGCCCTGATGGCGACGGCCCCCGATGTCGAGGCGGGGGCCTGGCTGCTCGACCTTGGTGTCAGCGCGCTGGTGGTGAATTCCGATCAGGGTTTCCTGCGCAAAGCCGCCGCACAGCAGCTTCACGCCTTCCAATCCCTGCCCCCACAGGAGGTGGCACCATGAGTTCCACGGACCCGACCTTCGGCGACAACCGCCGCCTCACGCCCGGCACCCATTGCCGCCCCGCCAGCTTCGTGCCGTTCAGCGCCGGCCCGCCGCAAATCCTGGAGGCGGACGGAACCCCGACCTGGATCGCGCGGGGGGCGAATTTTGTCGTCGCGGTCAGCCGCGTGGCGGAAGGCGCACAGATCGTCCAGCCGGATATTCCCGATGAATCGATGCTGCTGCTGTCGCCGGCGATCCCGGTAACGGTCGGCACGGGCGACGCGACCCGGCGGATCGGGGAAGAGGCGCTGGCCATCCTTCCCCCTGGCACCACCCGCCTCACGGCGCATGGCCCGGGTCTGATCGTGCGCATCCTTTCCGGTAGCGCCGCCTTCCTGCGAGACCGCGCGGCCAATGCCGCCGCCTATGCCGGGGGCGCTCCGGATGTCGCCCCGCTGGAAAGCTGGCCCGCACCACCGGACGGGTTCCGCCTGCGCGTCTACCCTTTGCGTGATTACATGGAAGATGTCGGGTTCGGCCGCCTCTTCCGGTCCACCAACCTGATGGTGAACATCTTCCAGCCATCGGTGGCCGCGCGCGACCCGGCACGGCTCAGCCCGCACGACCATGCCGATTTCGAGCAGGGATCGCTGACCCTGGAAGGCGATTTCACCCATCATCTGCGCACGCCCTGGGGGGCGGACCGGGGCCGGTGGCGCGCGGATGAACATCTGGATTGCACAGGCTGCTCCCTGGTCGTCATCCCGCCCCGGATGATCCACACCACGGGCTGGCACGGCGCCGGCGCCCGGCTGGTCGATATCTTTGCCCCACCCCGGGATGATTTCGCGTTGAAACCGCGCTGGGTGCGCAACGCCGACGATTACCCGCTGCCGCCCCGCCTGCTGCCGGGCGGGGCGGCATGACGACCGCATCCCGGAACCGCTGGAGAAAGCGCGCGGCGATATGCTACTTTGCCCCTTGCCACAGGGTGGTGGCCAATAGGGTGGTGGCCAATAGGGTGGTGGATAGCCTGGTCCGGGGCCTTGAAGTGGATTGAACTCCAATGAAATGAACGGACGGTCAGGGGGCAGGCCCCGGCCTGACAGATTATCCTGCAAGCGAAGGACTCAAGAATTTCATGGCCGGTCAAAAGAAAGCCGCGAAGGGCGGAAACTTTCGCGAACCTCATGATTACAAGGAACTGGAAACGATACTCGACCCTTTGTTCAAGGGGGAGATCGACTATCTCATCCGCATGATCCGGATGCGGGAGATTTACGCCATCGAACTGATGCTGGAGCCCGTGGGCCTCACCTTGAGCGCCTGGTATCCGCTGACCGTCCTGCGGGTCGAGGATGGCATGTCGCAACGCGAACTGGGCACCCGCCTGAACCTCAAGGATGCCGCCATCGGCAAGGCCATCGACGCCCTGGAACGGGCGGGCCTGGTGAACCGGGAGAAGGACCCCGACGACCGGCGCAAGGCGCTTGTCTGCCTGACCGGGGAAGGCAAGAAGATCGCCCGGTCGGTGGAAAAGATGCGTAAGAAGTTCCAGGCAGCCGTTATTGACGGTTTCTCCGAACAGGAAAAGGACCTGTTCCGGGACCTGCTGGAACGGTCCTATGAAAATATCGGCAAGCTGATCGCATCGCAGAGCTGAAACGGCCGCGGTGAAACCAGCCTGGTAAACGGGCCGGTCACCGCCGTTCCGCCGGATCAATCCTCCGGCATCAATCCTCCGGTGCGATGGTGATGGTCAGGCCCGCCAATTCCGGCTGATAGCGCAACTGACACGACAGGCGGGAGGCACCGGTACGGTGGGCACTGCTGTCCAGCAGGTCGTTCTCGTCCGGCCCGACCGGCGGCAGAAGGCCGGCGGCACTGCCATCGACATAGACATGGCAGGTGGCACAGGAACAGCAACCGCCGCACAGGGCCTGCAGATCATCGAACCCCTGTTCGCGCAGGATCTCCATCACGCTCATGCCGGGCTCGGCAGTGACGGTCCGTTCGGTTCCATTCCGGTCGATCACTGTCAGGGTCATCATTCCTCCTCTGGATTTGATTGCAGGTACTCAACCGGCGAACGCTGCCGCCAGCAACTTGAGCGGCCGATCAGCATCCACCAGCAGTTCCTCGGGGATGGCCATGCGGGCGGCCACCAGGGCGCGACCCTGGACATAATCGGCAACCCTGTTCACGCAATCGATGGCCACGACCCGCCCGCGCTTCATATAGACGATGCTGAAGGCGCGTTTCGCGGGATCGCCGCGCAGCAGGGCCGTGTCATGGCCGGTTGAAAGCCCGATGGTCTGCAGCTTCAGATCATACTGGTTCGACCAGAACCAGGGCACGGCGTGATAGGGCGCGGGCGCACCGATGATCGATTTGACCGCCGCCAGGGCCTGATCATTGGCGTTCTGCACGGATTCCAGCCGGATGCGGGCCCCGTCGGCAAATGGGTTGGCATGCGCGGCGCAATCGCCCACGGCATGGATGTCGGGCAGGCTGGTCCGGCAATATTCATCGACATCGACGCCGTTGCTCCCCACAGCACCCGCCGCCAGCAGCGGCTCGACGGCCGGAACGACGCCGATCCCGACGATCACCATGCCGCAATCGATTACCTGGCCATCGGCCAGTTCCACGCCGCACACCCTGCCGTCACGCCCCCGGATGGCGGCAACCACGGCCCCCAGCCGCATATCGACACCGTGAGCGCGATGTTCGGCCTCATAGAAGCGGGACAGCCTCTCCCCCGCGACCCTGGCCAGCACCCGTGGCAGCGTCTCCAGCACCGTCACCTGCTTGCCGGCCTTGACCAGCGCGGACGCCGCCTCCAGCCCGATATAACCGCCGCCGATCACCACGGCGTGGCTCACGCCATCCAGTTCCGCCATCAGCCTGTCGGCATCCGCCCGGCTGCGCACCGTGTGGATGCCCGCCAGATCGTGCCCCGGACAGGCCAGCCGCCGCGCCCGTCCACCCGTGGCCCAGATCAGGGTGCCATAGCCGATTGCCGCCCCGTCGGCGGTGGTCACGCGATGCGCCGTGGGATCGACGGCCGTCACGCGGGCCCCCAGGATCATGTCGATCCCCTTGTCCGCCCAATAGGTGACGGGCTTGATCAGGATGCGCGCGAACGGCTTTTCCCGCGCCAGATATTCCTTGGAAAGCGGCGGCCGTTCATAGGGCGGGTCGGGCTCCTCCGATATCACCGCCACGGTGCCGGTGAAATTGTTCTGGCGCAGGGATGCGGCCGCCTGCGCCCCGCCATGCCCGCCACCGACGATTAGCACGTCGTAACGCTGCTCCATGATACCCCCTAGCTCCGCAGGAAAGCGGCGCCCCAACTATTGAGGGTCCGTTCCTCATGCACCCAGGTCTTGACGGGGCGCGGCCCCTCCACCTGTTCCAGTTCGGTGGAAAATTCCAGCCAGTTGCCGTCGGGGTCATTGATGAACAGGAACAGGTTGTTGCCGGGACCATGGCGGCCCGGCCCCCAGCGCAGCCGGATATGGCGCGCGGCGAACCGGTCAGCCCAGTCCCGGATATCCGTCCAGGTCGCGACATCATAGCAAAGATGGTCCAGGCGCTTGCGCGGCGCCCGGAACACGGCCAGGCTGTGATGCTCCACCCCGCAGCGCAGGAAGGCCGACGTCAGGTCCTGCCCCTCATCCCGGACATAGTCCGACGGGGCGAAACCGACAATGTCGCAATAGAAGCGGACCATCGCCGGCACCGCATCGCTGGCAAAGACGATATGCTGCAACCGTGCGGCCCCGGCCATGTCGATTTCCTCGGCGGGATCAGCTACACCGAACAGCAGAACATTGCCATCCGGATCGCTGAACCGGATGGCCGCGCCGGGCAATATGGATGATTGTGCCTCCACAATGCCGATACCGGCCGATACCAGCCTCTCACGCAGATCGCAGAGGGCTTGTGCATCCGGCACGGCAAAGACCGTATGGTCGACATTGTTGGCCGCACCGGGACCGATCATCAGCCGGCGCGTGCCCTGCCGCCCCATCCAGCGCCCCTCCTGCCATTGCCCTTCATAACCCAGCGCATCCTGATAGAAGCCGGCCAGGGCCTGCGGGTCGGGCGATGTCAGGGCGACAGCGGCCAGATGGGCCCGCAGCAGCGGCGCGGCCGTCCCCGGCAATTCGGCCGGAACCGTCTCTTGATCATCGATTTGCATATCGCTCTCCCGTGGCGGCCACCCTTCTGCCGGGCGGCGCGTTTTCCTTCATGGCGCCTTCGGGCACCGGGCATGCTTGACAAGATAATGCTTTGCTAGCATAACTTATTAGATCATTGCAATAGGGCGCGGCAAAGACAGCGCGCCCCGCAGAAATCCGGGAGGTTCATGTGCGTTACGTTACATTCTCCGCCGACGGCAGGACCCGCTGGGGATGGGTCGATGGCGACCGGGTCCGGGCGCTGGACCATCTCCACCCCTCCCTGAAAGCGGCGATCGAAGCCGGGGCGCTGGCGGCGGACCCACTGCGGTCCGGGGACGGCGCGGCCTTCGCGCTGACCGACATCACCTTCCTGCCGCTGATCCCCGATCCGGGAAAGATCCTGTGCATCGGCCTGAATTACGAGGATCATCGCCGCGAAACGGGGCGGGCCGTGGTGAGCAACCCCACGATCTTCACCCGCTTCGCCGACAGCCAGACCGGCCATCTTTCCGCGATACTGCGCCCGCGTGAATCCGCGATGCTGGATTACGAAGGGGAACTGGCCATCGTGATCGGCAAGGGCGGACGCCGCATTCCGGCGGCCACCGCCCTTGACCATGTCGCCGGGTATAGCTGCTACAATGACGGATCGGTCCGCGACTGGCAGGCCCACACGATCCAGTTCACGCCGGGCAAGAATTTTCCCGGTACCGGCGCCTTCGGCCCCTGGCTGGTGACGCCCGACATGTTCGGCCCGCCGGGGGGACAGACGATCCAGACGCGGCTGAACGGCACCGTCATGCAGCGAGCCACCCTGGCCGACATGATCTTTCCCATCGGCCGGCTGATCGAATATTGCTCCACCTTCACCCCGCTGGCCCCCGGCGACGTCATCGTGACCGGCACGCCGGGCGGTGTGGGCGTGAAGCGCAACCCCCAGATCTTCATGCAGCCCGGCGACCGGGTGGAGGTGGAGATCGACGGTATCGGCGTCCTGGCCAATGCCATCGCCCAGGAAGGCGCGGAATAGGCTGGCGACCGATACCTGAGGGCATCAAAAAAGGGGGGAGAAGCATGTTCCTGAAGAACTGCTGGTACGTCGCGGCCTGGCCGCATGAGTTGCCGGCCGGGCATTTCCTGGCGCGCCGCATCCTGGACCAGCCGGTGCTGCTCTACCGCACCGGTGCTGGCGATCCTGCGGCCCTTCTGGACCGCTGCCCGCACCGGCTGGTGCCGCTGTCGGCCGGGCGTCGCGCGGGGGATATCATCCACTGCGGCTATCACGGCATGGCCTTCAGGCCGGACGGCACGTGTGTCCATATTCCGGGCCAGGACAATATCCCGCCCAATGCCAATGCCACCGCCTTCCCATTGGTGGAACGGTTCGGTCTGGTCTGGATCTGGATGGGTGACAAGGGGCTGGCCGATGCCGATCTGGTGCCCGACCTGCCCTGGCTGACCCTGCCGCGCTGGACAAGTTCGACCGGCTATACGCATGTGGCAGGCGATTACCGGCTGCTGTCCGACAATCTTCTCGACCTCAGCCACGAAACCTATATCCACCAGGCGACGATCGGCAATGGCGAGGAGGAGAGCATCGCCGACTATCCCGTGCGCGTCACCCTGGACGGCAAGGTGATCCGGGCGCACCGGGAGATGCCGGACATCACGCCGCCGCCCTTCTTCAAGCTGCTGGCCGGCGGCGGCGATGACCGGATCGACCGCTGGCAGACCGCCATCTGGACGGCACCGGCCATCAACATGACCGATGTCGGCGTGCGGCCGGTCGGTGCCGGGCCGGAACAGACGCTGGTGTCGCGCGTCCTGCACCTTCTGACGCCGGAGACGGAGCGCTCGACCCATTATTTCTGGGCCCATAACCGGAATTTCCGGCTGGATGATGCCGACCTGACGGACAGGATCATCGCCGCGCATCAGCGCACCTTCGATGAGGACAAGGACATCGTGGAGCGTCAGCAGAAGGAACTGGACGATAGCGGCCTGTCGGTGCCGAAATTCGCCCTGCGTGTCGATGATGCGCCCTTGCGGGCCCGCCGGCTTCTGGCCACGCTGATCCGTCAGGAAGGCGAAGGCGGTCCGTCGGGGCTGGCCAGGGGGCAATGCCTGATCCCCGATCCCGAGGCGCTGACGCCCGTGGCGGTCTGACCGGATCCGCCCCCCTTGAGTGTCGAGGTCGCTTATGCATCTGCAAGAAAACCGGCCCATCCATCGCGGAACCGTCACCTCCACCGACGGTACCGTGCTTTCCTATCAGCGCCTTGGCCATGGCGCGCCGCTGGTCGTCTGCCATGGGTCCTTCGCCACGGCGCAGGACTGGCTGCCCTTTGCCGAACGGATGGCCCGAACGCGGACTGTCTTCCTCTATGACCGGCGCGGACGGGGCGACAGCCCCGCCGCACCCGATTTCGCCATCGATGCGGAACTGGACGATCTGGCCGCCATGATCGATCTGGCGGGACCGGAGGGCGCGCTGCTGGGACACAGTTTCGGCGGCGGCTGCGCGCTGGCACTGGCGGCGCGCATCGGCTTTCCCGGCCCCCTGATCGTCTATGAGCCACGCCATTCGGCACGCGGACCGGTCAGCCGCGGGCACATTCCCGACATCCGCCGTATGTTGGCCGCCGGGGACCTGGACGGTGCCACGGAATTCGCCCTGGCCCATGTCGTGGGCCTGCCGGCACCGGCCCTCGCGGGACTGCGCAGCGGGCCGCTGTGGGAGCGTTTCCGGCAGACCATCGGCGCCTTTCCCAATGAATTGCGCCTGCTGGATGATCTTGCCTGGCAGCCCGGTGACCTGGACGGCATCGCGGGCCCCTGCACCCTGCTGACCGGCGGGAACAGCCCCGTGCCGCCCGATGCCTCATCGCCGGATATGGCACTCCGCACGCTGCTGCCCGCCATACGGGCCCGCACCATTCCCGACCAGGGGCACTTCGCCTATTCCGCCGCACCGGCACTGCTGGCCGATAGTGTCGATGCCTGCCTGACCGGCCGAACGGTGCCAGCATAATTTATGCTATGATCACATTAGGGTGGCTATCCGTTGACCGGAGAACCGCTTCGGCGGCGACCGCCGCCGCACCGCACATGTGGCGTCGTCAAGCCCACGGATGTGGGCACGGGTGCCAAGCCCACGGATGTGGGCACGGGTGATTATGGGCGGTGATCGGTTGCGATCACCGGGACTTCGTATAACGACCCGAGCGGGGTCGATGACAACAAAGCGGGAGGAAATTTTGCCGATCGACAGGCGCAACCTGATGGCCGGAGCCGGTTCCCTGGCCGCCGCCGTCCTGACCGGACCGGCGGCCGGGGCCACGCCCTCCCCGCCGGTGGAAAAGCTGCGCGGCGTGGTGAAGGGCCCCGTCTTCGCGCGGTCGGATGCGGGATACCCGGCCGCACGGCGTGGCCAGGGCACCACGCCAGTGGAAGACCGCTTCCCCGCCCTTGTCGTGCAGCCCGACGATGCGGCCGACATTGCCCATGCCCTGGAATTTGCGCAGCGGCAGGACATGGACATCTCGGTACGGTCGGGCGGCCACGATCTGCTGGGCGCTTCGACCACCCGCACGGGGATGCTGATCGATCTGTCGCGCCTGACCGGCATCGATCTGGACCCGGCCAGCCGCATCGCCCGTGTGGGCGCCGGCACGCGGGCCGGGGCGTTGACGAATGCCGGCGCACCGCATGGTCTCGTCCCGTCGCTGGGCATGAACCCCAATGTCGGTGTCGGCGGCCTGACACTGGGCGGCGGCATGGGTTGGGTCAGCGGCATCTGCGGCGCCACCGTGGACACTCTTCTGTCCGTCGATCTGGTGACGGCCGACGGACGGGTGCTGCGGGCCGATGCTGACAGCAACGCCGACCTTTTCTGGGCGCTGCGGGGCGGTGGCGGCAATTTCGGCGTGGCCACGGCCTTCACCTACAATCTGCACGCCATCCCGCAGGTTCTGGCCGGCGATATCGGGTTCAAGGCCGACCCCGTCCGCTTTCTGCGCTTCCTGCGCGATTTCCTGGCGCAAAGCCCCGATGCGCTGGAGGTCGGGACCCTGTTCACCCTGGGGCCGGACCCGACCGTCATCGTCCGGCTCTGCTGGTCCGGGTCGCTTGGCGAGGGTGAAAAGGTCCTGGCCGCGCTGCGGGCTTTCGGCCCCGCGATCCTGGACACGGTCAGACCGCAAGCCTTCGCTTCCTTCGCCGGCAGTGCGACGCATTTCGACAATATGTTCCTGCGCGGCGGGGAGTTCGACGGGATCACCGATCCGGTCATCGATGCCTTCGCGGAGATCATCGCCAAAGGCGGGCCGAAAGGCTGCCTGATCGGCCTTCTGCATTATCTGCACGGGGCCCTGTGCCGTGTTCCCGCCGGCAGCACACCCTTCATCCGGGAACCGGGGCACATCCTTTACAACATCGTGGCACCCTGGCAGGGCGCCGATCTTCAGCAGGACAGGATCGACTGGGCCATGGCGACATCCCAGGCGCTGAAAGCCGTGAACAGCCGGAAAACCTATATCAACTACCTCAGCTATGAGGGCGATCATCATGTGCGCGATGCGTTCGGCCCGTATTTCGAACGGTTGCAGGCTGTGAAGCGGCGCTACGACCCCGGCAACATTTTCCACAACAACCGGAACATCCGGGCCTGACCGGCGGTGCTGCCCCCTGCCCCCCGGCATGATGACGAAGATGATGACGCAGAGGAGAGACCCGATGAAGGTCCAGGAAACGCCGACACCTGAGAGCGGCGCCGCACGGACGATCCTGATCGACGGCGAATTCAGACCATCCCGATCCCAGGCCACATTCCCCAGCATCAATCCCGCGACAGCCGCAACCATCGGCGATGTCAGCGCCGGGGATGGAGATGATGTGGATGATGCCGTGCGCGCCGCGCGCCAGGCATTCGAGGACAGGCGCTGGCTGAAGCTGCCCGCGCCGCAACGCGCCCGCATCCTGCATGCCATCGCCGACCGGATCGAAGCGGAATTGGAGCAACTGGCGCGCAACGAAGTGCTGGAAAACGGGATGCCGCTGCCCATCGCCCGCGCCACCATCGGCAATGGCGCGCAGGCGTTCCGCTATTTCGCGGGCTGGATCGGCAAGATCCATGGCCAGACGGGGGAGATGGCCCAGGGTGAGCCGTTCTTCGGCTATACGCTGAAGGAGCCGATGGGCGTGGCCGCGCTGATCGTTCCCTGGAACGGGCCCTTCATGATGGCCTGCCACAAGGTGGCCCCCGCCCTGGCCGCCGGCTGCACCGCCATCCTGAAGCCGGCGGAGGATACCTCGCTGAACAGCCTGCGGCTGGCCGCCATCGCGCTGGAGGCGGGGGTTCCGCCAGGCGTGCTGAATGTCGTGACGGGGCTGGGCAGCATTGCCGGTGCCGCCCTTGCCGGCCATGACGATGTCGACAAGGTCAGCTTCACCGGCTCCACCGCCGTCGGCCGCCAGATCGTGCAGGCGGCATCCGGCAACTTCAAGCGCCTGTCCCTGGAACTGGGCGGCAAGTCGCCGGTGATCGTGCTGGAGGATGCCGATCTGGAGAAGGCGGTTCCCGCCGTGCTGGCCGGCATCATGACCAATTCCGGCCAGGCCTGTGTCGCGGGCTCCCGGCTCTATGCCCACCGGGGGATCTATGACCGGCTCATCCAGGCCGTATCCGATGCCGCATCGAAGATGGTGGTCGGCAACGGGCTGGACCCGGGCACCCAGATGGGGCCGGTGATCTCCCGCAAGCAGCGGGACCGGATTCAGGGCTATATCGACGGCGGCATTGCCGATGGCGCGGAACTGGTCACGGGCGGGAGGTGTCTTGACAGCGACGGGTTCTTTGTCGAACCGACAATCCTGTCCCACGCCCCGGCGGATTCCAAGGTCATGCGGGAGGAGATTTTCGGCCCCGTCCTGTCCGCCATGCCGTTCGATGACCTGGACTGGGTGATCAGACAGGCCAACGCGACACGCTATGGCCTGGCCGGCGCGGTCTATACACGCTCGCTGGAGGCAGCCCACACGATCGCACGGTCCGTGCGCTCGGGCAATTTCTGGATCAATTGCTACAGCGTGCAGGATTTCTGGCTGCCCTTCGGCGGCTACAAGGAATCCGGCTGGGGCCGCGAACGCGGCGCCGCGGGGCTGGATGCCTTCATGGAAACCAAATCCGTCGTCGCCCGCCTTTATTGAGCCGTTTCACCCTTATGTTTCTTCCATGGCCATCCTGGACCGGATCAGGGGAACCGGTCGCACGGCCGGGGTGCTGGCGATCACCAGGACCAAGGGATCAAGGCGGTGGCGTCAGGGCGGGCTGTCCAGCGCGAACAGCAGCACCAGCCCCGAGGCATCCGCAGCGCCCGGCTGCCGCAGGTCCAGCGCGCGGCAGCCGGCGGCCATGGGGGCGGCCAGGGCGCTGTTGACGAAACGGGCATAGTCCGGTTCCGTCATCTCCCGGTTGCCGGCCAGGAACGCGGCGCCGCGCACCAGCCCCGTGGCCGGATCGAAATAGATGCCGATTTCCGCCCGGAACCGGCCGGCGGCGCGCGGCAGCGGCGGCGGGTCCCAGCAATCCATGATCTGGCTGCGCAGAAGCGGGTTCTGCTGCCCGCCGACATTGTCGATCTTGGCCCAGTTCACCGGCGGGGCCGGCGCATCCACGATGGCGGGTTCGCCCTGCTGTTCCCTGGGCGGCGGCTGCCGCAACACCACCGGGGGCCGCGGCGCGGGCCGGGCGGCCGCCACCGGGGCCGGTGCGGGGGGTGGCGCCGGGGGCGGGGGGGCCTCCGTCGCGCGGATACGGGCCAGCGCGGCGAACCGCCCGTCGGGATAGGCATCCAGATAGGCCCGGTATTCCGCCGCGTCCTTGCTGTCCCGGATGCTTTCCCAGAAAACGACCTCCGCATCCACCGGCACGGGGGCCGGCTGCGGCGGCACCGTGCAGGCGGCCAGGATCAAAAGAAAGGCAGGGGCGAGCATCCGCCGCAAAACGAAGACCAATCGATCCATCCTTCCACGCAAGGCAGCCAACCGGCCCCGCCGGTCAAGGCACCAGGACGGCCACCGGCACCATCGCCACCAAGCCGCCCCCCGCATGGATGCGGGTTATAGAGGATGCATATAAACCGATAAAGGCCACTTTCCGGCACGCGGCTACGTCCAATCGCCATAGGGGAAGGTTGGGCGGGGCGGGGATGGAGAAGCGGACGGGCGAGTTTGGAACACTATTGGGGCAAACTCGCCGACAGCACCAGGCCCCTCCCCTTTAATACGCTTCGACAATTGCCCGTCAGCCAATCGCATGCTATTTGGCTTTTCTAGTCCTACAATCAACCACAAGATGATCAATGACCTGCGCATGCCTAAGAGTTTGATTCGAAATTAATCTGAATTGCATCAATGCCTTGCGATACGCCTGACGAAGGTTTGTACGGAGGCGATGAAGATCCAGGCTGTTGCGGAAGCGATAGTCTGCTCGAAGTCTTTGGCCAAGCGTCGGTTTCGGTTGAGCCATGCCAGGGTGCGTTCGACGACCCAGCGTCGTGGCAAGACCTGGAAGCCTTGGGCTGTGTCGGATCGCTTGATGATGTCGATGGTCCATTTTCCAATGCGGCGCAACGCGTCTTTGAGCTTGTCCCCGGCATAGCCGCCATCGGCGAAGACGTGCCGCAGCCACGGGAAGGGTTTGACGATTTCGGCCAGCACCAGCGGTGCGCCATCACGATCCTGGATATCGGCGGTATGGATCACGGCATGGACGAGATTACCTTGGGTGTCGGTGAGGATATGGCGCTTACGCCCCTTTATCTTCTTGCCCGCGTCATATCCCCTCGGGCCGCCGGATTCCGTGGTTTTGACGCTCTGACTGTCGATCACGCCGGCGGTTGGGCTGGCATCACGGCCTTGTTGCTCGCGCATCGCCATCAGCAAGACATGGTTGACCGTGAGCCACAGACCATTGTCACGCCACAGGTAGAACCAGCGCCGCACCGTCGAGACCGGCGGGAAACAAGGTGGCAGCATCCGCCACGGCAGGCCGCCCCGAAGCAGATAAAGGATCGCCTCGACGATCCGGCGCAGCGGCCATTTGCGTGGCCTGCCTACGGCGGACGCAGCAGGCAGCAGCGGTTCCAACAAAGACCATTCCGCATCGGTCAAATCGCTTGGCAAAGCCAGGCCGTTGCGGGCATGAAGGGCGCGGGTGGTATCAGTCCACATCGGAGATGCACGGTTGTTTTTGGCGAAACCCCTGAATCACCGATAGGGAACGCTGTCAAGCTAACCCGCTGATACCACTCAACTTAATTTCGGATCAGGCTCTCAGGCATAAGCACATGCTCAGGGATATCCCCAGGCCTCCCAGGCTAGGCCTGACTGTCCGGCCAAACGGGGGCCAGTTCAGGTGGGCCATAGTGATGCGAAAGGAGCTTCACGATGGCACGACGCAAGGACCCGATTATCCCCGATACTCTTCTGGACCAGTTGCTGGCCAGCGGCGATGCGAAAGCGGCGTTTGACCAGAACGGCCTGCTTGACCAGCTAAAGAAGGCGCTGGCGGAACGTGTATTGAAGGCGGAGATGGAGCACCATCTGGCCGGGGACGAGAGCGGCAACCGCCGCAACGGCTACGGCCGCAAGACGGTGCTGACGGATACGGGGTCGGTGGACCTGTCGGTCCCGCGCGATCGGGCCTCGACCTTCGATCCGCAGCTGATCGGCAAGTACCAGCGCCGGTTTCCCGGGTTCGACGAGAGCGAAGAGTATCAGAAAACGATCCAGTGGATCGTTTTCCCGATGAGCCATCTCGATGTACGCGCGGGGCATGTCGACGCGGGAAATCACCGGCCATCTGCGGGAACTGTACGGGATCGAGGTGTCGGCGGACCTGATCTCAGCGGTGACGGACGCGGTTCTGGATGAGGTGGCGGCCTGGCAGACCCGGCCGCTGGAAGCGGTCTATCCCCTGGTTTTCCTGGACGCGCTGCGGGTCAAGATCAGGGACGAAAGTCTGGTGCGCAACAAGGCGATCCACATCGCCATCGGCGTGCGGGTGGACGGCACCAAGGAGGTGCTGGGCCTGTGGATCGAGCAGAACGAGGGGGCGAAATTCTGGCTGCGGGTTCTGAACGAGCTGAAAAACCGGGGCGTGGAGGACATCCTGCTGGCCGTGGTTGACGGGCTGAAGGGCTTCCCGGAAGCCATCGCCGCCGCCTTCCCGGAGACGAGCGTGCAGACTTGCATCGTCCATCTGCTGCGCCACAGCATGGAATTCGCCTCCTGGAAGGATCGCAAACCGGTCGCTGCTGCGCTCAAGCAGGTTTACGACGCATTGGACGACACGGAAGCGGAGAAGGCCCTGACCGCATTCGAGCAAGGCCCCTGGGGCCAGAAATATGAGGCCATCGGCAAGGCCTGGCGCCGGGCCTGGCAGGAGGTCATCCCGTTCTTTGCCTTTCCGCGTGAGGTCAGGCGCATCCTCTATACGACAAATGCCATCGAGGCCCTGAATTCAAAGCTCCGACGCGCCGTCCGTGCCAGGGGGCATTTCCCCAATGACGAGGCTGCGCTGAAATTGCTGTTCCTGGTCTTGAACAGGGCCGAGAAAGAATGGAAGATGCCCGCACGTGAATGGACGGCAGCCAAAGCACAGATGGCCGTCCTGTTCGGCGACAGGTTCACAAAGGCGATGAACGCCTGATTTTCAAACCGCCCACCCGAGCACGGAATTCCTGATAGTCCCGATAGTCCGAAACTGCGCACCGCGGACCGCCTCGCCAATCTTGTCGCCCTGTTCTGCATCGTCAGCTGGCGAGTGCTCTGGACGACCATGGTCGCGCGCACATACCCCGACGACGATCCGACCACCGCCCTCACCAGAACCGAAATCGCCATCCTCGACAGGCTCGTCAGCGACACGGGCAATCGCGGCGCAAAACCGGGAACCCTCCAGCTCTACCTCACAAAGCTCGCGCGCCTGGGTGGATATCTCGCCAGAGCTTCCGACCCTCTGCCAGGCAACACCGTCGTCTGGCGCGGACTACGCCGCCTCGCCGACATCCAGATCGGCGCCGACCTGAACGTCGGGGCGAGTTGTGGGTAATCGCACGGCTCACCAGAAGCGTACAGATCAAATCCATGCTTTTACACTGGACAGACGCTTACAATTCGTCGTTCAGCCGGGTGGCTGCGGCCATGCGCCTGTCAAATCCCTGTTTCGGTCTCCCCCCCGGGGAACCGCCCCTGTTCCCTGACCGACAAACTATCCGCCCCTGCCCGACAAGCCGCCCCCCGCCCTTCTTGTCCATGATCCCCGCAACGAACAGCGGGGGAGGAACCAGAACCCATGGCGAGGCGACTGGACGGCAAGGTGGCGCTGGTCACCGGGGCCGCGCGCGGCATCGGGGCCGGCATCATGGCGGCGTTCCGGCAGGAAGGCGCCGTCACCTACGGCGCCGACCTGAACGGAACGGCGGCGGGCGATGAACGGTACCTGTGCCTGGACGTGCGGCGGGAGGCGGACTGGCAGGCGGCGGAGCGGCTGATCCGCGAACGGGAGGGCAGGCTGGACATCCTGGTCAACAATGCCGGGGTGGAACTGGTGCGGCCGCTGCCGGAAATATCGCTGGCGGACTGGCGCCATGTCATGGCGGTCAATGTCGAAGGGGTGTTCCTGGGCTGCCGCATCATGCAGCCCCTGCTGGCGGCATCGGGATCGGCGGCATCGACGGCCGCCATCATCAACATTTCCTCCATCGCCGGCATCGTCGGCTATCCCGATCAGGCCGCCTACAACACCTCCAAGGGGGCCGTGCGGCACCTGACCAAGAGCCTGGCCATCGAGTTCGCGGCCCATGGCCAGCCCATCCGCGTCAATTCCATCCATCCCGGCTGCATCCGCACGCCCATGCTGGAGGAGGCGGTCGAGGGCTGGACAAGGCAGGGCCTGCTGAACCGCGACGATCCCTGGAAGGATGTCGGCGCCATGTGCCCCATGAACAAGGTGGGCGGCCCGGCCGACATCGCCATGGGCGCCGTCTATCTGGCGTCCGACGAGGCGGGGTTCGTCACGGGGATCGAACTGGTGATCGATGGCGGATGGGTGGCACGATGAACGACACGGGCAGCAACAACCACCACCGGCTCTGGATGTATGAGCAGATGGTGAAAAGCCGGCATTTCGAGGATCTGATCAAGCCGGCCTATCTGGAGGGCAAGAAGCCCCTGTTCAACATGGCCAAGGGGCCCATTCCCGGCGAGATGCACCTGTCCGACGGGCAGGAGCCCTGTGCCGTGGGTGTCTGCGCCCATCTGCGCCCGACCGACACGGTCACCGCCACCCACCGGCCCCATCATGTGGCGATATCCAAGGGCGTGGACCTGGACGCCATGGCGGCGGAGATTTTCGGCCGGGAAACGGGCCTGTCCGGCGGGCGCGGCGGGCATATGCATCTGTTCGACAAGGATGTCAATTTCTGCTGTTCGGGCATCATCGGCCAGGGGCTGGGCCCGGCGGTGGGGGCGGCCATGGCGGCGAAGCTGCGCGGGCGCGACGATGTGGCCATCGCCTTCCTGGGCGACGGCGCCGCCAACCAGGGCGCCTTCCACGAGGCGCTGAACCTGGCGGCCGTCTGGAAGGCGCCGGTGGTCTTCGTGATCGAGGATAACCGGTACGGCATCTCGGTCCCCAAGGCCGACTGCACCGCCGTGGCGCGCAATGCCGACCGCGCCGCCGCCTATGGCATGCCCGGCATCCATGTGCCCGGCAACGACCCCGACCTTGTGCATCAGGCGGCCGGGCAGGCCATCGCGCGGGCGCGGGCCGGCGAGGGGCCCAGCCTGATCGAGATCGAGACGACAAGGCTGGAGGGCCATTTCATGGGTGATGCCGAGGGATACCGCCCGCCCGGCGAGGTGGCGCTGCTGCGCGAACAGGACCCGATCCCCGCCTATCGCCGCCGGCTGCTGGCCGACGGGTTCGAGGCGGGCGAACTGGACGCGCTGGAAACGGCAGCGCGGCTGGCCGTGGAACGGGCCTTCGCCCATGCCCGCGCCGCGTCTCTGCCGGGACCGGAGCAGGCCTTCCTTCAGGTTTTTGTGGAAAGGGCCGTGTGATGCAGGCAACCCAGACGATGCGCAAGCTGACCATCGCCAAGGCCATGGCCGAGGCGATCGGCCAGGAAATGGCGCGCGACCCCGATGTGCTGGTCATGGGGGAGGATATCGGCCGCCTGGGCGGCGTGTTCGGCAATACCGCCGGCCTGCTGGACCGGTTCGGCGCCGACCGCGTGCGCGACACGCCGATATCGGAAACGGGCTTCATCGGGGCCGCCGTGGGCATGGCGGCGGCGGGCCTGAAGCCCGTGGTGGAACTGATGTTCGTGGATTTCTTCGGCGTCTGCATGGATGCCATCTACAATCTGGCCGCCAAGCAGAGCTATTTCAGCGGCGGGCGGGTGGCCTGTCCGATGGTGCTGATGACCTCCGTCGGGGGCGGCTATGGCGATGCCGGACAGCATTCGCAATGCCTTTACGCCACCTTCGGCCACCTGCCGGGGCTGAAGGTGGTGGTACCGTCCAACGCCTATGACGCCAAGGGCCTGATGCTGGCCGCCATCCGCGATCCCAACCCCGTGATCTTCATGTATCACAAGGCGCTGCAGGGGATGGGCTGGCTGGGCACCGTGCCCGGTTCCATCACCCGCGTGCCGGAAGCGGATTACGAGGTTCCCATCGGCCGGGCGGCGGTGCTGCGCGAGGGGACCGACATCACCCTGGTCGGGCTGGGCGTCACGGTGCATCACGCACTGGACGCCGCCCGCGCCCTGGAAGGGGACGGGGTGTCGGCAGAGGTGGTGGACCTGCGCACCATCGCCCCGCTGGACCGCGACACGATCCGCCGGTCGGTGGCGAAGACGGGCCGCCTGCTGGTCATCGATGATGATTACCGGAGCTGTGGCGTGGCGGGCGAGGTGATCGCCAGCGTCGCGGAGACCGGCGTGCCCCTGAAGGCGCCGCCGCGCCGGCTGGCCCATCCCGACATCCCCATCCCCTTTTCCCCGTCGCTGGAACATCACGTCCTGCCCGACGGGCAGAAGACCCTGGCCGCCGCACGCGAGGTCCTGTCATGAGCCCGACCCCCATCCTGATCCCAACTGGCCTGTGGGATGATGACAGTCCCGGCGTCATCTCCACCTGGCTGTTCGACCATGGCGACAAGGTGGCCGAAGGGGCCGTTGTCGCCGAACTGATGAACGAGAAGGTCGGTTTCGAGATCACCGCCCCGGCCGGCGGCACATTGTCGATCGAGATGCCGGCCGAGGCGGAAGTGGTGCAGGGCCAGCGCATCGGGGCCGTGGAATGACGCCCGCCGCCTCGACCCTTCCTGTCCCCTCCGCCTCCGCCTCCCTTTCCCCCTCCCCCTCCCCTTCCCTGTCCTCCATCGCACTGAAGGGCGTGCGCGGCGTGATCGCGGCGCGCATGATGGACAGCCTGCACCATTCGGCCCAACTGACCTACCATGCCGAAGCCGACATTTCGGCCCTGCTGGACCAGCGCCGGGAATGGAAGCAGGCAGGGCTGAAGATCAGCGTGGAGGATTGCGTCATCCATGCGCTGGCCCGCGTGCTGGCGGCCTTCCCCGCCTTCAACGGCGTGCTGGAGGATGGATTATTCACGCCATCGGCCGGGCTGGATCTGTCCGTCGCCATCACCACGCCGGGCGGCCTGATGACGCCCGTGCTGCGCGGCGCCTCCACCCTGTCGCTGGCGGGGATCGCGGCGGCGCGGGCCGATCTGGTGGCGCGGGCCCAGGCCGGAAAGCTGGCCGTGTCGCAGATGAGGGGCGGCAGCTTCACCCTGTCCAATCTGGGCACCACGCGGGTGCGCTTCTTCACCCCCATCCTGAACCGGCCGCAGGTGGCGCTGCTGGGGCTGGGCCGGGTCGATCCCGTGCTGGTGCCCGACGGGGCCGGCGGCGGGCGCACCGTCCAGCGCCTGGGCCTGTCGCTGACGGCCGACCACCGGCTGCTGGACGGTTATCCCTGCGGTCAGTTCCTGGAAGGGCTTTGCCATGCTGTTGAGCGGTTCGAGGCGGCTGTCTGACCTGGCCTTCCTGGTCGTGGCGGGACTGGAACGGCATGTGGGCCGGCAGCATCTGGAACGGCCGGCGGCCGATGTGCAGATGCTGGTGGATGGCGACCTGTCGCTGCTGGCCCGTCTGATGGGGACCGGGCAGCCCGGCCTGCGCTGGCGCTGCTGGCAGAACCGGCATTGCCTGGTCGTGCCGCGCAACTGGTCGCGCCTGCCGGGCTTCCGCGATGCCGTGCTGGACTGCCCCCTGCCCGTGGCGCTGCGTGCATCGGGCGGCAGTGCCGTCACCCATGGGCCGCACATCCTGAATATCAGCCTGTGCTGGCTGGCCATGGCGGCCGATGGGGTGGGCATCCAGCAGGGCTATGCCCGCCTGACCGGCCCGATCCTGGCCACCCTGGCCGATATGGGCGTGGCGGCGGATCTGTCGCGCGTGGCGGGCGCCCATTGCGACGGCCATTGCAATCTGGTGCATGACGGTCGCAAACTGGCCGGCACGGCCGGGTTGATCCGCCCGGCCGGCGGGATGCGCGGCCTGCTGCTGCATGCCAGCCTGACACTGGCATCGCTGGATGGCGACCTGGACATCATCATGGGGTTTGAACGGCGGATGGGCCGCGTGGCCGATTACCGCCCCGATGCGCATGTGTCACTGTCGGCCGCCCTGCGCGGCGACACCCTGTCCGCCTTGCCGGCCCCGGCCGAGAGGCGGGACCGGGCGGACAGGGGGACGGCCCGTCACGGATGATCGGGCGCAGGCGGGTGGCCGGCATGGGGTGCGCCCCGGCGCAGGGCCAGCCAGCCGCCGACCCGTTCCGCCGATGCCCCGGTCAGGTAGAGCCCGACGGCCAGCACCATCATGTCGGCCCCCGTCTCCACCAGCCGCAGCCCCATCGCCTCGCCCAGCGGCAGGGCGATGCCGGCGGCCAGTGTGGCGGCACCGGCCAGGAACAGGGCCGCGGTGGTCCCGAAGCGGCGGGCCGGCCAGGGGGGCGTGTCGGGCAGCAGGGGCGGTACGGGCTGCAGGGGCGGCCGGCGCATCAGGCCGCCGCACGGCCGGCCGCGGCGGGCACCGGCAGTTCGAAATGCGGCCCGTCCAGAAAGGGGCGGCCCCCCGCGGCACGGCGGCGGTCGGCATAGGCCTGCGACACGGCCTCGGGATCGGCATCGCCCGTGTCGGTCAGCGCCACATCCCACGCCCCGCCCCAGCGCAGCGGCACCTGTTCCAGCCGCCCGGCCTGACGCATGGCCGCCGCCACGCGATGGACCAGCGGCCAGTCCCAGCGCAGGGCGCCGCCCACCCAGGGCGCCAGATCCACGGCATGGCCCGTGATATGGCGGCTGGCCATCGTCCGGCTGGCCCCGGCGGCCAGCAATTCGCGTTGCCGCGCCACCGTGCGCCGCCCTTCCACGACGCTGAAATCCACGGCGCTGACGGTGATGGCGCGTTTTACGACACGCACCAGATCGGGATGCACGCCTTCCAGGCGCGACAGGCTGGTCCGGCCCAGGATGAACATGGTCATTTCTCCTTCAGGGGTTCGGGGTTGGCGGGGTCGGACAGGGCATCCCGCATCAGGCCCGCCACGCGGTCCAGCCGGTCCCGGCAATCGGCCCCCGCATCGGCCAGCGCCAGGATGTAGCGGGCCACCGCCCGGTCATCCGCCGCGGCCGGCGGCGGCGCGGGTTCCGGCCGGCAAGCCAGCAGGGCCGGCGGCACCGTCACCGGTTCCAGCCGGATTGCCGTCACCGGCGGGGCCGGCCCGCCGGCGCAGGCCGTCAAGCACAGCAGCCACAGCGGCGCTGTCCGCACAGGCATGTGTCGCAGGCGCATTCTCCACCCTCCGCTCTATGGCCATGGATGCGTGCATCCGTTCCCGTTCCGCGGCGGCGGCGGCCGTGACGGCCGCCAGGTCGCGCCCGGCCCGCCGGGCCATGGCCTCCACCGCCTGGGCATTGCGCGCCGCCGTTTCCCGC
This sequence comes from Niveispirillum fermenti, assembly GCF_052474395.1. Taxonomy (NCBI): domain Bacteria; kingdom Pseudomonadati; phylum Pseudomonadota; class Alphaproteobacteria; order Rhodospirillales; family Azospirillaceae; genus Niveispirillum; species Niveispirillum fermenti. The sequence continues at coordinate 64,569 of NZ_CP156680.1, forward strand.
GCCAGGGCCGCCTCCAGCCGCGCACCCTCCAGTGCCCGTCCGCGGCCATGCCAGGACCAGCCCGCCAGCAGCAGGCCGGACAGCGCCACCAGGGCCAGCCACCGGCCGGACAGCAGCGAACCCAGCACCCCGATCATGCCCACAGGTGCCGCCCCGGCATGCGGTGCGGGTGGAAAACAGGCCAGCCCATGCGCGTCTCTCCCTGGTGTGATGCCGGGGTCGGAAAATCCTGACCCCGGCATCCGCGCCGACGGGCGCGGATGCCGCCCATGCCGCCGATGTCTGCAAAAAATCCTGACATGTCAGGATTTGCAGGCACCCGGATGCACGCACACGCCAAGACGCCCCGGTCCCTTCATGGGGAACCGGGGCGTCTGCCGATCGGATGCGGTTGATGATGGATCAGGAATATAGGAATATTATCCCTTCTGTCAAGCGGAAACGGCCGGCAGGCTGCTGCCCTACCCTTCCCCCTCGGCCGCGGTCCGGGGCAGCCGCACGCGCAGCCGCTCCTCCTCCACGATGACCTCGGCCAGGGCCGGCACCCATTTCTTCAGGTTTTCCTTGGCCGTGGCGGCGGCCGGCAGGGTCATGCCCAGTTGCTCGGCCCGGCGGGCCCAGTCCATGCGCTTGGACACGTCGGCCCCCTCCAGGAAGCGCAGTGCGGCCTCTGCCTTCAGTGCGAAGGCCCCATCCTCCTTGGCGGCGCGGCGTTCGCCCCGGCGCTGTGCCTTGGGCTTGGCGATCTCCTTCACGGCGCGTTCGGCATCGTCGGCATTCTTGCGCCAGATGCGGAAAACACAACCGACCACGCGCCCGCCACCACGGCCGCCGCCCTGCCGGATCTCGTGCAGGGTGGCCGTGAACTCGCCCAGCCGGCTGATCTCCTCCAGCGCGGGGTCGAGCGCGTATTTGCGCAGGTCCTTCCAGTCCTTCAGCTTGTCCAGGCAGCCCAGGACGCCGCGCAGCTCCTCCACCTTGGCCTGCCAATAGGGTTCAGCCGCGTTGCGGTCGGCATAGCGTTTCAGCACCTCGTACAGGGTCAGGGCATATTTGCTGTCGAACTCGTAGATGATGCGCAGGGACAGGTAGGAATAAAGCGCGGGCTCGCGCAGCCGCTCGGACACCCAGCTATGGAAGGTGTAGGTCAGGGTCCCACCCTCGATCCGGCAGGGCCCCAGCAATTGCGCGCTCTCCCACCCGGCCGTGCCGTCGGAGCGCAGATAGTTGAACTGGCACAGGACCTTCTGCAGGGTTTCGATGCTGGCCTTCAGGCGGGTATTGTTGACATCGGCCGTGCCGTCCCGCACCTCCGCCGCGAACCGGCGGATGGAAGCCAGCTCGATCGAATGGCTTTCCACACGGCCCAGATTCTCGTACGCATGGGCCAGCAGGTGGTTGAACAGCCGCCGGTCGGCCAGCGTCAGGTCGGCATCGGCCTTGATCTCCACCGCGCCCGTGGCCTTCACGAGCGTGAGCGGGGTCTTGCGGGCCGCCGGGCCGGGGCTGGGTGGTTTCGCTGCCATGGCGGAATTGTAGGTCGGAGCCGGGGGGCCAGCAACTCCGAATTGCCGGCCCGGCCCCTGGCCAGACCTCCCGTTCGTCTCTGGCCAAACCTCCCGTTCACCCCTGGCAAAACCTCCGGGAAGGGCTGGCAAAACCTCCCGGCAACTGTCAGCAAGTATATGGAATTGCTGGCGGATTTCGCCCTTAGGAATCTTGTTAGGAATCAAAGGAGTCAAAGGAAAGGGCGCAAGGAAGGGGGATTCGGAGAAATAGCCAGGGTTCGATTGCTGCGTTTTTCCCGAACATCGCAGCCCCCATTCGGAGTTTTGGCCAGCATTCAGCCGGGTTTCCCCCCGTCGGCAGCACCGGGCAGGTTCCATCCGGCGTCGAAGGACCCCGAATCGGGCCGGACCGAGCGCCCGGCATTCGGAGATTGCGCCAGGGGCGCGGCGGAACGGGCCTTCTTGGCCATTCGCGATGCATGCGGAATCCCCCATGGACATTTCCCCCATTCGGAGTTTTGGCCAGCCCCCGAAAAACCCCAGCGAATCCGCGCCTTCCAGACCGGTCGATTCGGAGTTGTCGACAGGGGGGTCTGTGCATTCGGAGAAATGGCCAGGGCACATCCATTCGGAGTTTTGGCCAGTCCACATCAACCCGCGATGCCGGTCGCAATACAGGAATTCTGGCTGGTGATTGACGGTTTGTGGGATCATCCTCATGACTCCGCACTATAAAAGGATTTTCATCCTATACTAGGCGAAGTCGAATGGCAATCTTCTTCACGCATGGCTTCCTGACACCGGCGGATCAACGGCGAGATGCGCGCATTGGGCAGGGTTTGGGCACGGGGCAGCGTGTGGACACCGCCGGCCGGAACCCTGCGGGGACGCAGGGGCGGTGACGACCGCCGGGCGGATGGCATGCCCCTGCTGCCCCCTCCCCTTCCTCCCCTTCCCCTTCCCTTCCTCCCCGTTCCCCTCCCCCTTCCTTGCACAGCCTGCCGTGCCTCTCCCCGGCTTCCCTCTGTGGGGTGGTTTCGCCCCGCCCTGCGCTCCCGATCCTGCGGGCCTGTTCAGCCCGCGATGGCTTGGCTATTCCCCCAGCACGTCATTCAGATGGTCGCGCAGTTCCCGCAGGCGGATACGCTGGGGATCGGACAGGACGGCGCGCACAGGGGCGACGGGGGGAAGGGTCAGGCTGGTGCGGATCAGGCGGCCCAGATAATCCAGGGCGGCAGCGCGCTCGCCCATGGCATCGGCCCGGGCACCGGCCGGGCTGCGCGCATCCTCCGGCCGGCCGGCCGCGCGGGCCGGGGGGCGTGCGGCGCGGATGGCCCGCTCCCCCGCCCCCGCCCGGACCTGTTCCCACAGGCGGCGCTGTTGGGCCGGGTCCTCCTCCCGCGCGATCTGCAGCAGGATGGTGCGGGGCGGTACGTCGCCCCCCTTCTCCATATCGGCCAGCAGGTCGGCCGGCAGGGTCAGGATGCGCAGCGTCTCGTTCACGCGCACCCGGCTGCGACCCAGCAGATCGGCGGCCTGCCCCTGGCTGTAGCCATGGGTCTGCATCAACGCCTGGATGCCGCGCGCCTCTTCCAGCGGGGTCAGATCGACGCGCTGGATATTCTCGATCAGCGCGATTTCGGCCGGGTCGCCATCCACCACGATGGCGCGGATGCGGTCGCGCCCGGCCAGCCGGCTGGCCCGCCAGCGGCGCTCCCCGGCCACGATGTCATAGCTGGCCCCCTCCCCGTCCCCTTCGCCTTCGCCTTCGCGGCGGCGTACCAGGATGGGTTGCAGCACGCCGCGCGCCGCGATGGACGCCGCCAGGGCCTGCAGCTCCCCTTCGTCGAAATGCCGGCGCGGCTGGTCGGCGCGGGGATGCAGCCGGTCCAGGTCCACCTCGAACATCTGCCGGAAATCGGCGCTGCGCTGGAAATGCGCGCTGGTCCCCTGCGGGGCCGCCGCGGTGCCGGCGGAAACCTTCACGGTCTGGTTCAGCGGGCTTTTGGGGTTGGCCTTAAGCTTCATGGCCGATCTCCTCCGCCAGGTTCAGGTAACCCTGCACGACGGGATTGTCGCGGGGCAGGGCGCGCACGGCGACCACGCCATTATAGACGGCCTGGTCCATCTGGGTCGTCTTGCGGATCGGCTCGAACACCCGCACGCTGTCGCTGTAGGTGGCCAGCAATTGCTGCAACGTGGCCTGCTGCACCGACGTGTTGGCCTCGAACCGGTTGGGCAGGATGCCCAGCACGTTCAGTTCCGGGTTCTCATAGATCCGGATCTGATCGATGGTGCGCAGCAGCAGCGGCACCCCGGGCACGTCCAGCGGGGCCGGAACCACGGGGATCAGGATGTCGGTGGCCGCCACCAGCGCATTGCGCGTCAGTACGCCCAGATGCGGCGGCGTGTCGATGATGATCTCGTCATAGCCCTGTCTGACGTCAGACAGGGCACGGGCCAGCCGCTTTTCCGGCCCCGGTTTCGACAGGACCGACACTTCGAATTCCGCCAGGGAAATGTCACTGGGCGCGATGTCGATGCCGGCCACGGCCACGATGATGGAGGCAAGCGGCCGCCGTTCGTCCAGCACGGCACCCAGCACGGCGCCGTCGGCCATGCAGCGTTCCAGATCGACGCCGGCGGCCAGGGTCACGCTGGCCTGCGGGTCGGCATCGACCAGCAGCACGCGCTTGCCCATCATGGCGAAGGCATGGGCCAGGTTCAGCGCTGTGGAGGATTTGGTCTGGCCGCCCTTCTGGTTGGCGATGGCGATGATGCGGGCCCGCGTGCGTGTGCCGCGCCGCATGAAATCGGCCACCGGGTCGGGCACGGCTTCCCTGCCGTTTTCCCAGCGGCTGACCTTCGCCTTGTCATAGGAACGGCCCAGCCGGCCATTCAGCAGGGCGGCGAAATCCTCCTGCGACAATCCACGCTTGCGGCGGTAGGCCTTCAGCAAATCCCCTTGCATGCGCCCTTCTCCTTGGCCCCGGCATCTTCCTATCAGGTGCCGCAGGGCGGGGGCCCTGTCAAGCCAAGGTTGATGGAAAAGCATCAACATTGACCCTTCCGCCCCCCCTGTCTGACGTCAGACAGGAGGGGCGGAGCAGGGTGCAGGCGGGGGGCGGGGGCTGGATCAGCGGAAGGCGCAACCGGCCGGCAGGCCCAGCCGGCGGAAGAGGATGGCCGCGGGACAGAAGCCCGTGAACCCGGCCTGCAACAGGTTCAGCCCGATGAACAGGGTCAGCAGCAGCCAGGCGGGACCGATGAACCAGGCCAGTGCCACGCTGACCAGGACCATGACCCCGGCGAAGGACAGGACGGCCTTGTCGACATTCATGATGATGTTCCTTGTGTTGTTATGGGAAGCGCCGCAGCGGCGGTCGCCGCCGGACCCACTTGCGATGAGTTCTACTCATCGCAAGTGGGTATAAGTTCTCTGCGTTCTCAGCATGGTTTGTGTTCATTGCGTCACCCCGGCCCCGGCATCGATCAGGCGGACATCCCGGCGCGCGATAAGGGGAAGAGGGATGGACTCTATTCCAGATTGTTCATTTTAACGGAAAACACCAATAAGGTTGTTTGGCGGAAGCCACGTCCGGGTGCGCTGACCGGCAAGGGTCAGCCGGTCCTGCGGTTGCGCTCGGGCCGGCAAATCATGGACCATCATGCTTCCTCCTCCCTGACGCCGCCCCCTTTTGCCGGGGCCTGTTGCCAGACGGGTGGCCAGGCGGTGTCAGATGGAGAACGTCCGACTGGTCGGTTGGATGGTGCAGGATATGTATATTCGTATCTATGAAGATATTGAATATTTGCCGCCCCGGCATGTGCGCAGGTCATATGTCCCTGGATTGACGAGCAGGGTGCCGCAGCGTTACCTTCAAATATGCGAATATAATAAGGCAAGGAAGAAGCCATGCCCGTCGACCTGTCCCCCGCCACCGTTGACGGCCTGCTGGCCGACCGGGCCATCCTGCTGGTGGATGTGCGTGAGCCGCAGGAATATGCGGCCGTGCGCATCCATGGCGCGCTGTTGCTGCCATTGTCCAGCTTCGATCCGCTGGCCCTGCCGCCGGCGGATCGGGTGCGCGTCATGTTCCATTGCGGGTCGGGCAAGCGGTCGGCCATGGCCGTGGCGCGCTGCCGACAGGCCGGGCTGGACCATGGCGAACATATGGCCGGCGGGATCCAGGCCTGGATCGCCGCGGGCCTGCCCACGGTGACGCTGGACCCGGCCAGCGGCGGCGTGATCGACCGGCGTTGAGCGGGGAGGGGGCACGATGCGTATCCGCCTGTACCGGCCTTCGGCCGCACCGCCGGTCCCGCTGCCCATTCCCGCCCTGTCAAGGCCAGTGGCGCCCCTGCTGCTGGCCCTGGCGCTGATGGCGGGAACGGCACCGCCGGGCCGGGCCGTACAGCCCGAGGCCGTCCCGCCAGCGGGCCAGAGGGTGACGCCGGCACAGGCGCCGGCGCCGCCAGCGGGACGGGATGATTTCACGGTCGTCGTGCGGCCACTGCCCGACGAGAAGGCGGTCTTCGCCACGGTGGAAAGCGTGAACCGGGTGCCGGCCCGCGTGCGCACGGGCGGCACGATCACGGGCCTCTCGGTGCGTGAGGGCGATGCCGTCACGGCGGGCCAGGTGATCGCCACCATCGGTGACCAGAAGCTGGCCTTGCAGCAGGGCGCGCAGGAGGCCCAGATTGCCGCCGCCCGTGCCCAGGTGGAACAGGCCCGCACCGATCTGGACCGGGCGGAGGAACTGGCCCGCAACGGCTATGTCACGCGCCAGCGGTTGGACGAGCTGCGCACGGCTGCCAATGTCGCGGCCAATGCCCTGAAGGCCCGGCTGGCCGAGCGCGCCGTGCTGGGCCAGCAGATGAACGAAGGCCAGGTCCTGTCCCCCGCGGCCGGCCGGGTGCTGAGCGTGCCCGTCACGCCCGGCACGGTGATGATGCCGGGGGAGGTGGTGGCCCTGATCGCGCAGCGTGACTATGTCCTGCGCCTGTCGGTGCCCGAGCGCCATGCCGCCCATCTGAAGCCGGGCGACCCCGTGCGCCTGGACGGGGAGGACCTGCTGCCCGCCCCGGCTGCTGCCACCGGTGCCCATGCCGGCGCGACCGGGCAGGGGGCCATCACCCTGGTCTATCCGCAGATCACCGATGGCCGGGTGCAGGCCGATGCAAGCGTGGCGGGGCTGGGTGACTACAATGTGGGCCAGCGGGTGCGCGTCTGGGTTCCGGCCGGGGAACGGCCGACCCTGGTCGTGCCGGCCGCCCGGCTGACCACGCGCTTTGGGCTGGATTATGCCCATCTGCGCCGGCAGGGCGGCCAGGTGGTGGCGGTGCCGGTCCAGCGCGGCCAGCCCCGGCCGCTGCCCGGCCTGCCGGACGGGGTGGAGATCCTGTCCGGCCTTTCCGACGGTGACATCCTGGTGCAGCCATGAGACCCGGCCTTTCAGGGCATCTGACACGGGCGACCATCCGGTCGCCGCTGACGCCGCTGTTCCTGCTGGCGGCGTTTGTCGCGGGGCTGATCGCGCTGGCCCTGATCCCGCGGGAGGAGGAGCCGCAGATCAGCGTGCCCATGGTCGACATCCTGGTCGCGGCCGACGGGCTGCGCGCCGCCGACGCGGCCGAGCTGGTCACCCGTCCGCTGGAGGCCCTGGTCAAGGGTGTCAACGGCGTCGATCATGTCTATAGCCAGACGGAGGATGACCGCGTCATGGTGACGGCGCGGTTCCGGGTGGGCACGTCGGAGGATGACGCCATCCTGCGCATCCATGCCAAGGTGCGCGCCCATCTGGACGAGATCCCCACGGGCATTCCCGAGCCGCTGATCGTGGGCCGCGGCATCAATGACGTGGCCATCGTCACCCTGACCCTGTCACCACGGCCCGACCTGGCCGACCGCTGGACCGCCAGCGACCTGGGCAACCTGGCCGAAAAGCTGCGCGGCGAACTGGTGAAGGTGCCCGATATCGGTCCCACCTATCTGTCAGGACGGGTGCGGGCGCAGTTGCGGGTGGAGCCGGACCCCGAACGGCTGGCCCTTTACGGCATCACGCTGGAACAATTGACGGCCAAGCTGGCCGGGGCCAACCGGTCCTTCCTGGCCGGGCGGCTGCTGGATGGCGGGCGCAGTGTCACGGTGGCGGCAGGCCAGACCCTGACGGGTCTGCCCGATATCGGCCTTCTGCTGATCGGCAGCCGGGACGGCCGCCCGGTCTATGTCCGCGATGTGGCCGACATCGTGCTGGACGGCACGCCGGTGGAGCAATCGGCCTGGGCCATGGTGCGGGCACCCGGGGAAGGGGTGCGGGCACCCGGGGAAGGAGTGCGGGCGGCGGCGGATGGCGGGCAGGGGGATTGGGTGCGCGTGCCGGCCGTCACGGTGGCGCTGGCCAAGCGTGCCGGCGCCAATGCCGTCACCGTGGCCGACGCCATCCTGAACCGGGTGGACGGGCTGCGCGGCCGCCTGATCCCCGACGGGGTGCAGGTGGAGGTGACGCGCGATTACGGCGCCACCGCCGCGGAAAAGGCCGACGAGCTGCTGTTCCATCTGGGTCTGGCCACCCTGTCCATCGTGGCGCTGATCTGGTGGGCCATCGGCCGGCGAGAGGCGCTGGTGGTGCTGGTGGTCATTCCCGTCACCATCCTGATGACGCTGTTTTCGGCCCATCTCATGGGCTACACGGTGAACAGGGTCAGCCTGTTCGCCCTGATCTTCGCCATCGGCATCCTGGTCGATGATGCCATCGTGGTGGTGGAGAACATTGCCCGCCACTGGGCCATGCGCGACGGGCGCGACCGGCTGACCGCCGCGGTGCAGGCTGTGGCGGAGGTGGGCAACCCCACCATCGTGGCCACGCTGACCGTCATCGCCGCCCTGCTGCCCATGCTGTTCGTGTCGGGCATGATGGGGCCCTACATGGCGCCCATCCCCGTCAATGCGTCGGCTGCCATGCTGTTCAGCTTCTTCGCGGCCATGGTGCTGGCGCCCTGGCTGATGCTGAAGCTGACGCCGGCGGCCCGGGGGGAGAGTGAAGGCCCAGACCATGCGGGTGGGCATGATGGCGGTGCGCTGGGGCGGCTTTACCGCCGCGTTGCGACGCCGCTTCTGTCCTCCCGCCGCAATGCCGGGCTTTTCCTGGCCCTGGTGGGCGTCGCCACGCTGGCGGCCCTGGGCCTGTTCGCCACGAAAGGCGTGACGGTCAAGCTGCTGCCGTTCGACAACAAGTCGGAACTGTCCATCGAACTGAACCTGCCGCGCGGCGCCAGCCTGGCCGATACCGAGCGGCTGCTGTTCCAGGCGGCGGAAATCGCCGGCACCCTGCCGGAGGTGCGATCGGCCCAGATCTATGCCGGCACCGCGGCGCCGTTCAATTTCAACGGCCTGGTGCGGCACAGCTTTCTGCGGGCCAGCCCCGACCGTGGCGATGTACAGGTGAACCTGGCGCCCAAGGGCGACCGGGATCGCGCCTCCCACGCCGTGGCGCTGGACCTGCGGCGGCGGCTGCTGGCCGGGCTGGTGCTGCCGCCGGGTGCGGTGCTGAAGGTGGTGGAGGTGCCGCCCGGCCCGCCCGTGCTGGCCACCCTGCTGGCGGAGATCTATGGCCCCGACGCCGCCACCCGCCGCGCCGTGGCGCAGGAGGTGCGCCGGCTGTTCGCCACCATCCCCTTCATCACCGATATCGACGACAGTTTCGGCACCCCCCAGCCGCGCCTGCGCCTGTCCATCGACCAGGACCGGCTGGAATTTCTGGGCGTGGAGCAATCGGCCGTGCATGACGCCATCCGGTCCGTGCTGGGCACGACGCCCGTCGGCTATTCCCACCGCGGCGGGGGGCGGCTGCCGCTGGATATCAGCGTGGCGCTGCCGCTGGATGCGCGGGCCTGGACGGCGCGGCTGGCCGCCACGCCCGTGCCGGCCAACGCCATTCCCGGTTCCGCCCGCGTCGTGGAACTGGGCGAGCTGGTCCGTGTCACGCGGGAAGAAGGGTCGCCCGTGCTGTTCCGCCGCGACGGCTATTTCACCGACATGGTCACGGCCGAACTGGCGGGCCGGTTCGAGGCGCCGATCTATGGCATGGGTGCGGTGGCCGATGCCATCGCGGCCCATGATTGGGGAGAGCTTCCCCGGCCCGTGATCCGGCTGGCCGGACAGCCGGCCGATGAAAGCGTGCCCACCCTGCTGTGGGATGGGGAATGGGAGGTCACCTATGTCACCTTCCGCGACATGGGGGCCGCCTTCGGTGTGGCCATCCTGGCCATCTATGTGCTGGTGGTGGCCCAGTTCGGCAGTTTCCGCCTGCCGCTGGTCATCCTGACGCCGATCCCGCTGACGCTGATCGGCATCATGGCCGGGCATTGGCTGCTGGGGGCCGCCTTCACGGCCACCTCCATGATCGGGTTCATCGCGCTGGCCGGCATCATCGTGCGCAATTCCATCCTGCTGGTGGATTTCATCCGCCACGGGGCGGGGCAGGGGCACAGAATGCGCCAGGTGCTGCTGGAAGCCGGGGCCGTGCGGTTCAAGCCCATCCTGCTGACGGCGCTGGCCGCCATGATCGGTGCGGCGACCATCCTGACCGACCCCATCTTCCAGGGGCTGGCCGTTTCCCTGCTGTTCGGGCTGGCATCATCGACGCTGCTGACGGTGCTGGTGATCCCTGCCATCTATATCGTGCTGCGCGACGGGGACAGGGTTGTGTGACATGAAGGCGGCCGATGCCATTGACGGGTTGTGCGATCCCTTCTATGTGAGAGGGATGAACCTCGTGGATATGCAAGCCAGTGCCGATCGCGCGGTGGACCTGCTGAAGGCGCTTGGCAACCGCAACCGGCTGATGATCCTTTGCCAGCTTCTGGCCGGCGAAAGGTCGGTCGGCGACCTGGCGCAGAGCATCGGCATGCGTGACACGGCCGTGTCGCAGCAACTGGCCCTGCTGCGCAAGGATGGTCTGGTCCGCGCCCGGCGCGACGGGCAGACCATCTTCTATTCCCTGGCCAGTGCGGAGGCCGAACAGGTCATCCGCACCCTGTACGACATCTATTGCCCGCCGGAAACGGTGCCGGCCTGATCCGCCGCATGGCAGGCGGGAAAGCGTTTCCCCGCCTGCCATGCCCCCTCCCTGGCTGTTCCTATTCCGCCGGCCGGGGTGCCGTGGTGGTGGCCGATGCGGGGCGGGTCCACAGGGTCTGGATGGCCTCCAGTGACTTTCCCTTGGTTTCCGGCACGAAACGCCAGACGAACAGGCCGGCCAGGATCGACATGGCGCCATAGACCCAGTAGGCGAAGCCGTGATTGAACAGGGCGTTCAGGGTCGCGTTCTCGTCCACCACCTTGAAGGACCAGGAAACGGCCAGGTTGGCGATCCATTGCGCCGTCACGGCGATGGCCATGGCCTTGCCCTTGATGGCGTTGGGGAATATCTCCGACAGCAGCACCCAGGTGACCGGTCCCCAGGACAGGGCGAAGCCGCCGATATAGATGATCATCATCAGCAGCGGCAGCAGGCCCACCGTGTGCGTGGCGAACAGCGTGCCCAGCACCAGCATGGACCCGGCCATGATCCAGGCCCCCCACATCATCAGCGGCCGGCGGCCCCAGCGGTCCACCGTGAAGATGGCCACCAGCGTGAAGGCGACATTGGCGGCACCCACGATGATGGTCTGCAACAGCGCGCTGTCGGTGCTGGCCCCCATGTTCTGGAACATCAGCGGGGCATAATAGAGGACGGCGTTGATGCCCACGAATTGCTGGAACACCGACAGAAGGATGCCGACCAGCACGACCAGCCCGCCGAAGCTGAACAGCGGACCGTGGCGCACGATCAGGCTGGCTTCGATCTCGCGCAGGGTGGCGCGGGTATCATCGACATTGCCCAGCCGGTTCAGCACGGCCAGCGCCTCGTCGTCGCGCCGCTGCATGACCAGCCAGCGCGGCGTGTCCGGGGCGCCCAGCAGCAGCAGCAGGAACAGGGTGGCGGGCACCGCCTCCGATGCGAACATGTAGCGCCAGCCCGTGGCGAACAGCCATTCCTGATCGCCCTGGCCCGCGATGGACCAGTTCACGAAATAGACGAACACCATGCCGCCCACGATGGCCATCTGGTTGAAGGAAACCAGCTTGCCGCGCTGGGCCGGCGGCGCGATTTCCGCGATATAGAGCGGGGAGAGCATGGAGGCGATGCCCACGCCGATGCCGCCGATGACACGGTAGATGTTGAACGGTACCAGCGCGTCCGCCCCCATGGCGCCGATCGGCCCCAGGCCGAATTCCGGCCAGGCCGACCCCAGCGACGACAGCAGGAACAAGGACGCGGCCAGCAGCAGCCCGCGCTTGCGCCCGAACCGGTCCGCCACCCAGCCCGCGACCATGCCGCCGATGATGCAGCCCCACAGGGCCGAGGCGATGGTGAATCCCGACAGCGACGAGGCGGCCGTGGGCGACAGGTTCAGCGGATGGATGAAATTGGCGTCGATGGCGCCGATGGCGCCGGAGATGACCGCCGTGTCGTACCCGAACAGCAGGCCGCCCAGGGTGGCGATCAGTGTCAGGCCGATGGTCAATGGCGTGGCTTTTTGTGACATGGGTGTCGCCTCCCTGACGACGCTGTCCCCGGCTTTGGGGTTCTTGGGGATTGCCGGTTGGGAAAAGGGTGGCGTGCGGCTTCTTTCCTGTTCGTGCCGGCCGCTGCGCCATCGCTTGTTCGTTGGGTGTCCTCAATGGTTGTGGCGGGGCGTCTCCTCCGCCACGGCGCGATATTTCACGGCCATTTCCAGGCAGCCGCCGCTGTCGAGCTGGCCGACATGGTCGCGGTAAAGCTCCTGCCACGGCGTTTTCGATGCCGGGATGGGCGGGGCCGGTTCCGTGGCCCGGCGGCGGGCCTGCTCCGCCGGCGGGACCAGCATGTCGCAGGTGCCGGCATTCAGGTCGAGCCGGATCACATCGCCCGTGCGCAGCAGCGCCAGCCCGCCGCCGGCCGCCGATTCCGGGCTGGCATTCAGGATGGACGGGCTGTCCGACGTGCCCGACTGCCGCCCGTCACCGATGGTGGGCAGCGAGCGGATGCCCTGTTTCAGCAGCGCGTCGGGCGGCTGCATGTTCACCACCTCCGCGGAGCCGGGAAAGCCCAGCGGGCCGGCCCCGCGCACCACCAGGATGGTGTCGGCATCGATGCCAAGGGCGGGATCGTTGATGCGTGCATGGTAATCGTCCGGCCCGTCGAACACCACGGCCCGCCCCTCATAGATCCCTTCATGTCCCGGCCGCGACAGATAGCGGCGGCGGAACTCGTCGGAGATGACGGATGTCTTCATGATGGCGAAATCGAACAGGTTGCCCTTCAGCACCAGGAAGCCGGCCCGGTGCAGCAGCGGCCGGTCATGGGGCAGGATGACCTCCCGGTCGGTCGCCTCCCGGCCCTGGATGTTGGCCGCCACGCTGCGGCCCGTGACGGTCAGGCAGCCCGTGTCGATGCGGCCCGCGGCCGCCAGCTCGCACAGCACGGCCGGCACGCCGCCGGCCCGGTGGAACCGTTCCCCCAGATACTTGCCGGCCGGCTGCATGTTGACCAGCAGCGGCACGTCATAGCCGTGATGGCGCCAGTCATCATGCGTGATCTCCACCCCGGCATGCCGGGCCATGGCCACGATATGCGGCTGGGCGTTGGTCGACCCGCCGATGGCGGCCGTGGCCACGATGGCGTTCAGGAAGGATTGCCGCGTCAGGATCCTCGACGGGCGCAGATCCTCGTGCGCCATCTCCACGATGCGGCGCCCCGTCTCATAGGCCATCTGCCCGCGCTCGCGGTAGGGGGCGGGGATGGCGGCGCAGCCGGGCAGGGACAGGCCCAGCACCTCGGCGATGGCGTTCATGGTGCTGGCCGTGCCCATCGTGTTGCAATGGCCGGCCGATGGCGCCGACGCGGCGGCCAGGTCCAGGAACTGTTCCTCGGTGATCTCCCCGGCACCCAGGCGCCGCCGCCCCTTCCAGATGACGGTGCCGGACCCGACCAGCTCCCCCTCGAACCAGCCATCCAGCATGGGGCCGCCCGACAGGACGATGGCGGGGATATCCACCGTGGATGCCGCCATGACGCCCGACGGCGTGGTCTTGTCGCAGCCCGTGGTCAGCACCACGGCGTCGATGGGATAGCCGTGCAGGATTTCCACCAGCCCCAGATAGGCCAGGTTGCGGTCCAGCGCCGCCGTGGGCCGGCGGCAATTCTCGAAAATGGGATGCACGGGAAATTCGAACGGGATGCCGCCGGCATCGCGGATGCCGTCGCGCACCCGCCGGGCCAGATCGACATGGATGCGGTTGCAGGGCGACAGGTCGGACCCGGTCTGCGCGATGCCGATGATAGGCTTGCCCGACCGCAATTCCTGCGGCGTCAGCCCGTAATTCATGAAGCGTTCCAGATAGAGCGCCGTCATGTCCGCCCGGCCCGGCGCATCGAACCAGTCGCGGGAACGGAAGCGGCGGGGGGCGGGCTTGCCGTCGGTCATGCGCGCACCTTTGCGGGGGGCAGGCCCGGCACGGGGCTTTGGAAGGTGAACAGGCCGCCGGCCAGCTTCTGTTCGGCGCGCTCCTGCACCGACAGGCCCTTGGCCGCCGTGGTGGCGTAAACGGTGCGCAGGTCCGGCCCGCCGAAGGCCAGCTTCGTGATGTTGGCCACCGGGAACGGCACGCTGCCCAGAAGCGTGCCATCGGGGGCGTAGCGGCGGATGGACCAGCCGCAGAACAGTCCCGTCCATACACAGCCTTCCGCATCCACGGCCAGGCCGTCGGGATATCCCGCCCCCGCCTCGATCCGCGCGAAGGGGCGGCGGTTGGAAAGGCTGCCATCGGGCTGGATGTCGGCGGCGTGGATGGTCTGCGCCACCGTGTCGGTATGATAGAGGATACGGCCGTCCGGGCTGGTGGCCGGGCCGTTGGTGATGCAGATGCCGTCCAGCACGCGCGCCGGCGCGCCGCCCGACCAATGGTAGAAGGCGCCCGTCGCCGCCTCCTCGGCGTCATCCATGCTGCCGAACCACAACCGGCCCTGTGCGTCGCAGAAACCGTCATTCAATCTGTTGCCGGAACGATCTTCCTCGACCCCCGCCAGCCGGGTGAATGACCCTGTTCCGGGATCGAAATGATAAAGCCCGTGGGGCATGCCCACCACCAGCCCGCCGCCGGCGCGCGGCAGCGCGAAGCCCGGCTGATCGGGTGCCTCCCAGCTTTGCCGCGCGCCCGTGGCCGGGTGCAGGCGGTGGATGCGCCGCTGCTTGATATCGGTGAACCACAGGCAGGCCGCATCGGCGTCCCAGCAGGGACCCTCGCCCAGCGTGGCGCCCAGGTCCCAGGCGCAATCCGGACGGATGAAGGAAAGATCGGTCATCGCCACCCCGCATCGACGAAATATTCATGGCCGGTACACAGGCGTGCATCGTCCGAAGCCAGGAATAACACCATCGCGGCGATGTCGCGCGGTTCCACGCGCTGCTTCAGGCATTGCTGGCCCAGCATCCGCGCCTCTTCCTCCGGATTGTGCCACAGGCGCATCTGGCGGGGGGTCTTCACCCCGCCGGGCACGACGCAGTTGACGCGGATATTGTCGCCGCCCAGATCGCGGGCCAGCGCGCGGGTCATCCCCTCGATCCCCGCCTTGGCCGTCTGGTACAGCGCGATGTCGGGCAGGGCCAGATGCCAGGAGATGGACCCCAGATTGATGACCGACCCGCCACCGCCCGCCTTCATCGGCCCGATCACGGCCTGGGTGGCGAAGAACAGGTGGCGCAGGTTCACGGCCATGCGGTCATCCCAATAGGCGGGGGTCACCTCTTCCACCTTGTGCCGGTCGTCGTTGGCGGCATTGTTGACCAGCACGTCGATCCCGCCCTCTGCCGCGATGACGCCGTCGATGGCGGCCTTCAGCGCGTCCAGGTCGGTCAGGTCGCAGCGGGTGAAGCGCGGGGCCGGGTCGGCGCCGCCCGCGGCCAGACTGTCGGCCAGGGCGGCACTGTCCGCCGCGGCCAGGTCCAGGAAATGCACGCGCGCCCCCTGGCGCACGAAGCCTTCCACCAGGCCGGCCCCGATCCCGGAACCGCCGCCGGTGATCAGGACACGCTTGGAGCGCAGGCTGGGATAAATCGCATGGGTCATGATTGTCGGGTCCAGTCGGGGGGGGCTGTGCGGGCAAGGGGGGGCAGGGGGCAGGGGAATGGGGCTCAGGCGGCGGGCAGCAGGCCGCGCCGGGCCAGATTGCGCATCAGGTCGCCGATGCCGAACTGCCAGGGCGGCGCCTCGTCGCAGGGCACGACCCGGTTGGTCAGGCTGCCCAGGCGCGGGCTGGCGATGGTCACGATGTCGCCGCGCTTGTGCGTGAAGCCCTGGCCGGGCGCGTCGCGGTCATCGATGGGGGCGAACAGGGTGCCCATGAACAGCACGAACCCGTCGGGATATTGATGGTGGCGGCCGATGGTCTGGCCCACCAGATCCAGCGGATCGCGGCTGATCAGCGACATGGTGCTGTGCCCGTCAAGGGTGAACCCGTCCTCTCCCGTCACCTGCACGGTCACGGCCGCGACGCGCACATCGTCCAGCGTGAAATCGCGGTCGAACAGGCGGATGAAGGGTCCCAGCGCGCAGGACGCATTATTGTCCTTGGCCTTGGACAGCAGCAGCGCCGACCGTCCCTCGAAATCGCGCAGGTTCACGTCGTTGCCCAGCGTGGCGCCATGCACGCGGCCCCGGCCATCCACGGCCAGCACCAGTTCGGGCTCGGGGTTGTTCCAGTCGCTGTCGGCCCGCACGCCGATATGCGCGCCCCAGCCCACGGCCGACAGGGTCGGGCCCTTGGTGAAGATCTCCGCATCCGGGCCGATGGCCACTTCCAGATATTGCGACCAGAGCTGATCGGCGATCAGCGCCTGTTTCAGCCGGGCCGCGTCTGCCGAACCCGGCTTCACGGCGCGCAGGTCGGTGCCGATGCGCGCGTTCAGGTTCGCGCGGATCTCGTTGGCCCGCGCGGCATCGCCGCGCGCCCGCTCCTCGATCACCCGTTCAAGGGCCGATACGGCAAAGGTGACGCCCGCCGCCTTGATGCATTGCAGGTCGATGGGGGCCAGCAGCAGCGGCGCGCCGGGCAGGGCCGCTTCCCACTGCCGGGCAACATGGATGGCGTCGGCCGGGCCCAGATCGTGCCCGCCCTGCGGCACGGTGCCGTCATCCAGCCCGTTCAGCAGGTCGGCCACCGTCGGGGCCAGGCCCGACAGGTCGAACAGGTGCCCGCCGCGCAACAGCACGGGCGTCGGCCCCGCGCCGAAATCCATGCGGCCCAGGAATTGTGCCCGGCGCCAGTCGCCGGGCAGGAAGGCGGTCAACGGAACCGGCGCGCCAACAGGGGATGACATCGATACCTCTCCCGAACCAATTCTGATAGCGGTAACAAAATCGGACGCGGAGCGCAATCCATTGCCACCGGTTACTTATACCGTTTTGCGGTGATCAGGGCCTGTTGGTCTGATCACCGCCCTCAATGGCCGGCGCCAGCATGCCAACGGCTTGGCTACGCTGCATGAGCGGCGCTGTGGCGGTATGAGACGGAATTCCGCCATTGCCGGTGGATATCCGCCGCCAGGGGGGGGAGGGGAGCAGGCAGCGCGATACGGTGCCGCGACGGGGCATCCGGACATGGTGCAAAGCTTCCTCCCGTGAACACATGCTTTCGCCCTCTTCAGGGGCAATGGTAGCGCTATCATTGCGACGTGGCGGCGGCTTTGTCAATGATGGTGGCGGGGATCGGGTGAAATCGGCAAGGGTGCCCGGAAGGCCGGGTCGGGGCTTTGCAGCGGCGGGCCGGTCTGCTACGACTGTCGGTCGTGGGAAGCCTGTCCGGATTTCGCCTTATGGATGTGAGGACCTTTCTTCTTTGGATCACGGCGCTCGCCCTGATTGCGATCAATATCGTCGGTATTTCCCTGATGGCGCCGGCCGGTAAGGGCGGACGCGCCGTGGATTACACGGATCTCGTCTCCATCATCCTGACGGCTGTCGCCGTCATCCTGGCCGCGTTGGCGATCGGCGTCGGGCTTATCGCCATTTGGGGATACAAGCAGATCGTGGAGCATGCCCGAAGTTCCGCCGAAGCAAAGGCTGGAGAGATTGCGGCCGACCGGTTAGAATCCTATCTGAAGAGTGACGTGTTCAAATCGCTGGCCAAGCAGGCGGTCAAGGACATCGCGGCCGAACGCGGTTTTCGGGGCCTGACCGGCCGTGACGATGGCGGCACCGGCTCGATGGAAGGAGGGACGGATGACGATGGTGGAGGAGAGGGGGGGTTTGAGCCGCGACAGCCATAGCGGCGCCATTCCCCGCGCCGATGCCGAAGCGATCATCCGCCGGCATCAGCAGACGGCCCCCGTTGATATCCTGGCCATTGCCCGCGACATGGGCGTGGCCGTCTATACCGACAGGCTGGGGCCGGAGGTATCGGGCCTGATCCGCCGTGACCAGAGTGACGAGGCGGGGCCGTCCGGTTACCTGATCCTGGTCAACCAGGACCATCCCTTCAACCGCAAGCGCTTCACCGTGGCGCATGAGATCGCGCATTTCATGCTGCATTGCGGCGGTCCGCTGCATGGGAATGGCGGCGGTCCGCTGCACGAGATTCGCGACGACCAGTTCTATCGCGCCCTTTCCGGCCCGCTGGAGCGGGAGGCCAATGAACTGGCGGCCGAAATCCTCATGCCCTGGCACCTGATCGACCAGCTTCAGGGTCGTGGCATCACCGACCTGCATGAACTGGCCCGGACGTTGAGGGTGTCCCGTCAGGCCCTGGCCATCCGGCTGGGTATCCCCTACGACCAGGACTGGTCCTCCTGAGCCGGTTTTCCGGACGCCGCCCGCAGAGGGGCGGGCCCGGAAAACCCGCAAAACCAATGGTGTCAGCAGGTTCCTCCAGGCCGGCCCCCGTCTCACCCCCGCCGGACATGCGCGACCAGGGCGCGCAGTTTCGGCGGGGCGCGGCGGCTGGGATAATAAAGGAAGAAGCCGGGGAAGCGCGGGCAGAAGGCCTCCAGCACGCGCACCAGTTCCCCCCGCGCAAGCCAGGGGCGGAAGCTTTCCTCCATCCCGCAGGTGATGCCGGCGCCGGCCACGGCCAGCCGGATCATCAGGCCCATGTCGTTGGTGGTGATCTCTGGTTCCACGGCGACGGCGAAATCGCGCCCGTCGCCATGGAATTCCCAGCGGTACGGCGCCTTGTGCGGGGCCGGGCGCCAGCCGATGCAGCGATGGCCGGCCAGGGCCGCCGGGTGGGCCGGGGCGCCATGGCGGGCCAGATAGGCGGGGGCGCAGACCACGATCTGCTGCTGGTCGCCCGACACGGGCACGGCCACCATGTCCTGTGCGATCACCTCTCCCAGCCGGACGCCGGCATCATAGCCTTCGGCCACGATGTCGAATTCCTCGTCGGTGACCGTGATGTCGAGCCCGACCTCCGGGAAGGCGGCCGAAAAGCCGGCCAGCAGGGGACCGGCCAGGAAATCCTCCGCGATGGAGGAGACGGCCAGCCGCAGCCGGCCGCGCGGCCGGCCCTGCCATTCGCCCGCCGCCGCCACCGCCGCCCGCAGGTCCGCCATGGCCGGGGCCAGATCGGCCAGCAGCCTTTCCCCCGCCTCCGTCAGGCCGACGCTGCGCGTCGTGCGCCGGACAAGCGGGATGCCCAGCCCTTCCTCCAGCCGTCGGATGGTCTGGCTGACGGCCGAGCGGGTGACGCCCAGCCGGTCGGCCGCGGCCCGGAAATTCCGTTCCTCCGCGACCAGGACGAACACGGACAGCGCGTTCAGATCCATCTGCATTGGTTAGAAACGCTTTCCATTGAGTGAAGGGAAGGGCGGCTTATCGCGACAATGGCATGGCCCTATCTTCCCGGCAACCCGCTTGCTCTCCTCCCCGCCGGTCAGGCGCGGTGGGGGCGGCGGGGCCCTTCCTCATCAGACGACGGAGATGGAAATGCAGACCGACAAGGTCATTCTGATCACGGGTGCTTCCAGCGGCATCGGGGCCGGCATTGCCCGCGCGCTGGCCGGGACGGGTGCCCGGCTGATGCTGGGCGCGCGCCGCACGGACCGGCTGGCGGCCCTGGCGGACGAACTGGCGGCGGCCGGCAGCGATGTGCGCACCCGCCGCCTGGATGTGACCGACCGGACCGACATGGAAGCCTTCGCGGCCGCCGCGCGCGATGCCTGGGGCCGCGTGGACGTGATGGTCAACAATGCCGGCGTCATGCCGCTGTCGCCCCTGTCATCCCTGCGGGTGGATGAATGGGAGCGCATGGTCGATGTCAACATCAAGGGCGTGCTTTACGGCATCGCCGCGGTGCTGCCGGAAATGACGGCGCGCGGATCGGGGCAGATCATCAATATCGCGTCCATCGGGGCCCTGGCCGTTTCTCCGACCGCGGCCGTCTATTGCGCCACGAAGTTCGCGGTGCGGGCCCTTTCCGACGGGCTGCGTCAGGAACATCGTGATCTTCGTGTCACCTGCATCCATCCCGGCGTCGTGGAAAGTGAACTGGCCGACAGCATCACCGACCCCGTGGCGGCCGAGGCGATGCGCAGCTATCGCGCCATCGCGCTGCAGCCCGATGCCATCGGCCGCGCCGTTCGCTTCGCCATCGAACAGCCCGACGATGTGGATGTGAACGAACTGGTGGTCCGCCCGACCCGCGCGGCCTGACGCGCGGGTCGGGGAGGGGGAGGGCGGGGGAGGGCGGGGGAAGGGGGCTTCCCCGGCCCGCCTATCCCTTCGTTTTCGCCATCCGCTGGATCATGGACTGGCGCAGCCGGTGGGGATCGCGGGCCAGGAAGGCGCGGACCTCCACGGCGTGGCGGTCCGTGTCATGTTCATCGATGCGGTGGCGCACGGCCAGCAGGCCCGACCGGGCGATGTCGCGGGGGGTGGATTTTTCCACCCCCTTCACATGCTCGGCCATGCGCGTATCGACCGACCCCACGATCAGCGAGGCGACATGCGTGCCCTGGCCGGCCAGTTCGGCGCGGATGCAGTCGCCCGCGGCGCGGGCCGCGAATTTGGACGGGCTGTAGCCGCCCATTTCCGGCACGGCCACGATACCGCCCGCCGACAGGACATTGACGATGGCACCGCCGCCATTGGCGGCCAGCACGGGCGCGAAGGCCCGGCACATGGCCACCAGGCCGAAATAATTCACCTCCATTTCCTGGCGCAGCGCCGCCATGTCGGGCGCCTGCATCAGGGTCTGGCGGTTGAAGGCGCCGGCATTGTTGATCAGCAGCCCGACATCGGTGCAGCGTGCCGCGGCATGCGCCACCTGCACCTTGTCCGTCACGTCCAGCACGATGCCGGTCACGCGGCCGTCAGGGGCCGCCGCTTCCATGGCAGCGGCATCGGCGGCCGACCGGGCGGCGGCATAGACGCGCGCCGCCCCCTGGGCCAGCAGTTCCTCCACGAAGCCCTGGCCGATGCCGCGATTGGCACCGGTGACCAGCGCCACGCATCCCTCGATCCGCATCACGAAGCCTCCTTCGTGCCGGTGGCCTGCATGGCGTACAGCACATCGTCTGGCCTGGCCGTGCCGCGCACCAGCACCGAGGGGTCGCGCGCGATCAGGCCGCGGCCCCAGGTCTCCGCCGTCGGCATCTCGTGGTTCCAGTCCCAGACCACGCGGCGGTGCGCGATGGCCCAGCGGCCGTCGCGCCGTTCGAACCGGTCGATGGCGCGCGCCATGGTCAGGCTGTCGACCGTTCCATCCTCCACGGGCAGGCGGGCGAAAGTCAGGTAATGGCATTCCGACAGGGCCGTGTCGCCATCCAGGTCGATCAGGATGTTGGTGACCGAATGGCTCATGCGGGGCGCCCGCGGCAGCATCCGGCGCATGCCGGCCACATAGTCGCGCGCCGGGCCGTTGAAGGTGCCGCCATGATCCTCCACGGCGTCGTCATGATAGGCGGCGGCGATCAGGTCGACATCGCCGCGGTCCGCGCCGCGGGCATAGGCGACCAGGATATCGGCGATGGCCTGGCGGTCGAGCAGTTCCGCCAGGCTGGTCGGGGAACCCATGATTGATCCTCCCATGATCGGTTGAAAGGGGGGAATAGGGGGAAAAGGGGGCATGCGGGTACAGGGCACGGCACCGGGTGCCGGGCCGGGCCCACCCGGCCCCCCGTCCTTGCCCATTGCGTCAACCCGGCGAAGCGGCCGGTAAAGCTGCCGGTGGCCGCTCCCGGATCCCGTCAGCCGGCCGTGACGATGGCGCCCGGCTCCATGATCTCGAACGTCACGTCGTTGGGCTGTATGGTTTCCCGGCAATGGGAACAGACGACGATGGCATCCAGGCCGTGGTTGCAGGCCTTGTGCGTCAGCAGCAGGGGCGGCCCTTCGGGCGAGACATAATATTTGTCGCCCCACTGCATCAGCATCAGCAGGGCGGGGAAATAATCCAGCCCCTTGCGGCTGACGCGGTATTCGTGGCGGGGCGGGCTGCTGGCATACTGATGCTGGCGGATCACCCCGATGGATACCAGCCAGGCCAGCCGTTCGGACAGGACATTGGTGGCAATCGCCGTGTCGCGGCAGATATCGTCGAACCGGTTGATGCCTGTGAAGATGGACCGCATGATCAGGCTGGCCCACCGGTCGCCCATCAACTGCGCCCCGGTCTTGAACAGCGAGGTGCCGACGACATTGTCGCGCTGCTGGCGGCGGCGGCTGTAGAGCGGGGCCATCCAGCCCACGCCCGGCCCCTCGCGCCAGGTCACGTCCGTGGCGTTGAAATCGCCGCGGCAATGGGCACAGGCCGGTTCCGGGGTGAATGGGTGGCCGCAGGTCCGGTGCGTCAGGGTCACACGGATCTCGCCATCCTGCTCGGCCCAGCGCTGTTCCCAGCGCAGCAGCATCAGCGTGACCCAGTAAAGGTCGCGCCCCTTGCGGGTCAGCACATATTCATGGCGCGGCGGACTGGTGGAATAAGGCTTCTTCTCGAAGATGCCGGATTCCACCAGCCGTTTCAGCCGGTCGCTGAGCAGGGCCTTCAACAGGCCCGTGCGCTGGTGGAACTCATCGAAGCGGCGCACGCCGATCCAGCTCGCCTCCAGGGCCAGCAGGGTCGGCGTGTCGCCCACGATCTCCAGCGCACGCCAGATCGAACAGGTACGGATAAGTGTCTGACTGCTCATGCTCACCTAGACAGGACCGCGACGGCAGGTGTGCGGCCGGACCTCAATGCGCGCCATGGAAGTCCTGCTTCAACCCCATTTCGGACACCAGTTGTGCCCGATCGTAATATTCGCGCCATTCGCTGATCTTGTCACCTTCCACCTCGATGACGCCGACCACCGGCACGGCACCGGAATGCCCCTTATAGACGAAGCGGTCGACACGTTCGACGATGACGACATCGCCCACCACGCCCATGTTGCGCACCTCAAGCTCGATCTGCGACACGCCGGCGCCCAGCGCGATGATGCGGTCGGCAATCTGCTGACGGCCCACCACGGGTTCCAGCATCATGGAATGCAGCACGCCGTTCTCGGTGAAAAGCTCGCCCACCAGCTTCCAGTCCTGGTTGTTCCAGGCGGCGATCATGCGCTCCACGACGGCGATCTTCTGGTTCTTCTCGGCCACGGCATTCTCCTTGCTCTGTGCGGCGTGAACGGGAAAGGCGCTGCCGGCGACAGCCAGGAACGCAGCGGCCACACAGGCGATGACGGATCGGGTCACGGCTTGTTTCCTCCATTCGGTATTAGTATGCAAGGCAAATCTATGCGGGACAAAATCGCAAAAATCAACGGATGAGAACAAAATTTTTCAACTTGCATAAACATACCAACAATGCTATTCGGGAGGGGTCTACCCTGTCGGTCGACCTGCGGGAAAATCCTTATTCTGAGAAGAGGTCGGAAATGAATGTCGTGCGCCTGGCGCCGGTCGTGTCCAGCATGCGCCCCAACAACCACCCCTATCTGAACGGGCCCTGGACCCCGTTGCTGGAGGAGGTGAACGCCTGGGACCTTGACGTGATCGAGGGCCGCATTCCCGACGACATCGACGGCGTTTATCTGCGCAACACGGAAAACCAGGTGCATCAGCCGCTGGGCCGGCACCATCCGTTCGACGGCGACGGGATGATCCACCAGATCGACCTGCGCGGCGGCAAGGCCACCTATCGCAACCGTTTCGTGCGCACCCGCTGCTTCCAGGCCGAACAGCTTGCCGGCCGGTCGCTGTGGGGCGGCATCATGGACAGGCCGGGCGTGTCCACCCGCCCCGGCTTCGGCGCGCATGGCGGGCTGAAGGACAGTTCCAGCACGGATATCATCGTGCATGCGGGCAAGGCGCTTTCCACCTTCTACCAGTGCGGGGAAGCCTATGTGCTGGACCCGGAAACGCTGGAACAGCAGGGCGTGGCGCCGTGGGTGCCGCTGGACGGCATTTCCGCGCACCCCAAGGTGGACGAGCGCACGGGCGAACTGCTGTTCTTCAACTATTCCACCCATGCGCCCTACATGCATTACGGCGTGCTGGATGCCGATGGCAGGCTGGTGACCTATGTGCCCGTGCCGCTGCCGGGCCCGCGCCTGCCGCATGACATGGCGTTCAGCGAGAACTGGTCGATCCTGAACGATTTCCCCTTCTACTGGGACGAGGAACTGTTGAAGCGCGGGCTGCATGTCAGCCGCTTCCATCCGGAGATGAAGTCCCGCTTCGCCCTGATCCCGCGTCACGGCACCACGGCCGATATCCGCTGGTTCGAGGCGGAACCCACCTATGTCCTTCACTGGCTGAACGCCTATGAGGAGGGGGACGAGGTGGTGCTGGACGGCTATTTCCAGGAAAACCCCTCGCCCGAGCCGCTGGCCCGCGACGATGGCCACGGCCATTTCATGGCCTTCATCGACGAGCACAGCTTCCGGCCCAAGCTGCACCGCTGGCGGTTCAACCTGGCCACGGGGCAGACGCGCGAAGAACGGCTGGACGACCGCATCCTGGAATTCGGGATGATCAACCAGACCTATCTGGGCCAGCCCTATCGCTATGCCTACAGCACCACGACCCCGCCCGGCTGGTTCCTGTTCAACGGTTTCGTGAAGCATGACCTGCATACGGGCGAAAGCTGGTCGGTGACCCTGCCCGAGGGCCGCTATGCCAGCGAGGCGCCGTTTGCCCCGCGCATCGATGCCAGGGACGAGGATGACGGCTATCTGGTCAGCTTCATCATCGATGAGAACAAGGGCACGTCGGAATGCATCCTGATCGATTGCAAGCGCTTTGCCGACGGTCCGGTCTGCCGCATCGCCCTGCCGCACAAGATCAGCAGCGGCACGCATGCCCACTGGGTCGACCGCCGGTCCCTTGATCGCGCCCGGTGACAGGTGGCGGCGAGGGGCCGGGGCCGTGCGGCCTCCGGTCCATCGCCGCTGTCTCCCCGCCCTCGGGATTTCCCCCCATCCGTGTCCGTCAGCACCACCATCGTCCCAGCCTTCGCCTGGGTGACGGGAAGAGGCGCGGAACCAGGGCGGCTGAACGCCGCCCCCTGCCTGTTGCCATGAAGGCCGGCGCTGCTGTGCCCGGCCCGCCTTTACGCGCCGGCCGGCGAAACCCTGCATGTCATTCCTGCATGCATCCGCGCATGTTTCGCTATTGCGAATAACTCGCAATCGTGTCTACTTTCCCGCCAGACTTATCGGGGGACGGGACGGGCGATGGCATCGGGGATCGATCAGGGGCGGCGGTCCTTCTGGTTGAAGCATCTGCATCAATGGCACTGGGTCAGTTCGGCCCTGTGCCTGATCGGCATGCTGCTGTTCGCCATCACCGGCATCACGCTGAACAATGCCCGCATCATCGAGGCGCGGCCCCAGGTCACGACGGTGGAGGCCACGCTGCCCGACGCCCTGCTGGCGCAACTGGCGGCGGATGGCGATGCCGCGGACGGGGGGGAGGTGCCGGCCGGCATCGCGGCCTGGCTGCGCCGCGACCTGTCGCTGGATGTGACGGGGCGGGCGGTCGAATGGTCCGATGACGAGCTTTACATCGCCCTGCCGCGTCCCGGCGGCGATGGCTGGGCCACCATCGGCCGCCGCGACGGCGCCGTGCTGTACGAGGTGACCGATCGCGGCCTCGTCTCCTATCTGAACGACCTGCACAAGGGGCGGGGCACCGGCGCCGTCTGGTCCTGGTTCCTGGACCTGTTCGCGGTCGCCTGCCTGGTCTTCTGCGTCACCGGGCTGTTCCTGCTGCATCTGCATGCCGGCAACCGGCCCGCCACCTGGCCGCTGGTCGGGCTGGGGCTGGTGGCGCCCCTGCTGCTTCTGATCCTGCTGATCCATTGAATGATTGAGGATGGTTCCATGCGCACCCTTCTGTCGCTTTCCCTGACCGGCCTGGCCGTGACCCCGGCGCTGGCCGGGGAACTGGCCGTGACGGTGGAAATCCCCAAATTGCAGGTCGCGGAATATCACCGCCCCTATGTCGCCGCCTGGATCGAGACGGCCGACCAGCAGTTCGTGGCCAACCTGACCGTGCGCTACGACGTGAAGATGCGCGACAATGAGGGGACCAAGTGGCTGAAGGACATGCGCCAATGGTGGCGGCGGTCGGGACGCGACCTGACCATGCCGGTTGACGGCGTGTCGGCCCCGACCCTGCCCGTGGGTGAACACCGGCTGGCCTTCGACACGGCCAAGGCGCCGCTGAACGCGCTGAAGCCCGGCGCCTATGCCCTGGTGGTGGAGGCCGCGCGCGAGGTCGGCGGGCGTGAACTGATCCGCCTGCCCTTCGACTGGTCCGGCCAGCCGCTGGCCGTGGAGGCCAGGGGAGAGAATGAACTGGGCCGTGTCGCCCTGGAAGTGAAGGGCTGATACCAGCTTGCGATGAGTTCCACTCATCGCAAGCTGGTCCGGCGGCGACGGCCACAGCACCGCTCGTGCGGCCTAGCCAAGCCCACGGATGTTGGCGCCGGCGCACGCCCACGGATGTGGGCGCCGGCGATTGAGGGCGGTGACCAGAACCAACAGGTTCTGGTCACCGCAAAATAGTATGAGTCCGAGGCCCGCCCGCCCGCCCTGCTGCAAAGCCCATGATCTGGAATTTGAGGAGCCCCGCCCCATGAAATCCCTGCTTGCCCGTGCCACCCTGGCCGTTACCCTGGCCGCCTCCCTGGCGGCATCCGTGGCCCTGCCCGCCGCGGCCCACCGGCAATGGATGCTGCCGTCGGCCACGGTCCTGTCGGGCCAGGACCCGTGGATCACGGTGGATGCCGCCGTATCCAACGACCTGTTCTATTTCGAGCATGTGCCCCTGCGTCTGGACGGGCTGACCGTCACCCTGCCCGACGGGACCGAGGGCAAGGCGGAAAACCAGGCCACGGGCAAGTACCGGTCCACCTTCGACGTGCATCTGACCCAGCCGGGCACCTACAAGGTGGCCCTGGCCAGCGCCGGCCTGTTCGCAAGCTGGGAGGAGAACGGGCAGCGCAAGCGCTGGCGCGGCACCGCGGACACCTTCGCCAAGGAGGTGCCGGCCGGGGCGGAAAAGCTGATGGTCACGGAAAATGCCCGCCGCCTGGAATTCTTCGCCACGGCCGGCAAGCCCAGCGAGACGGTGCTGAAGCCCACCGGCAAGGGGCTGGAACTGGCGCCCGTGACCCATCCCAACGACCTGTTCGCAGGCGAGCCGGCCCGCTTCCGGCTGCTGCTGGACGGCCAGCCGGCGGCTGATGTGGAGGTGGAGATCGTGCCGGGCGGCAACCGCTATCGCGACAGCCTGAACGATTTCAAGGTAAAGACCGACAAGGACGGCGCCTTCACCGTGACCTGGCCGACGCCGGGCCTCTACTGGATGAGCGCCAGCGCGGAGGACAGGAAGACCAGCATCCCGCAGGCGGCCAAGCGCAATGCCAGTTATGTCGCCACCTTCGAGGTGCTGCCGCAGTAATACCGTTCTACGGTGATCGGAACCCCCTGGTTCTGATCACCGTCAATCGCCGGCGCCCACATGCCAACGGCTTGGCTATGCCGCCGCAGCGGTACGGCGGCCGTCGCCGCCTTACCGAATGGCGACAAATTCCAATCAGCGCAATTTGGTACGAGGGGGAGGGGCTCCCGTCCGCCGTGCCGGGGCCCTTGTCGGAAGGAATGCTTAGTTTGTCTCCCGATCCCGCCATCCGCCACCGGCCGGCACCCCTGCGCCTGATTCTGCCCGCCGATGCGCCGGAGGCGGCGCTGCCGCCCGTCGGCGTGCCCGTCACGCGCCTGTCGGGGCAGACCATGGGCACCTACTGGTCCGTGGCGCTTGTGGCGCCCGGCGGGCCGCCGCCCCTGCTGCTGCGCCGGGGGATCATTGCCATCCTGGACGATATCGTGGCGTCCATGAGCCATTGGGACCCCGCGTCCGACCTGTGCCGCTACAACGCCGCGCCGCGCGGCTGGGTGGCCGTGGATGGCGGGCTGGCGCAGGTGCTGGAAACGGCGCTGGCCGTCGCGGCCGACAGCGGCGGGGCCTATGATCCCGCCATCGGCGGGCTGGTGGACCTGTGGGGCTTCGGCCCGCCCGGTCCCGTGGCGGCCCCGCCATCCGCCGCCGCTATCGCCGCCGCCCTGGCCGCCCCGCGCTGGAACGAGATCCGGGTGGAGCCGGCGCGCCTCTGGCAGCCGGGCGGCGTGCGGCTGGACCTGTCGGCCATCGCCAAGGGCCATGCCGTGGATGCCGTGTCGCGCTATCTGTCGGACCGGGGCGTGACCAGCCATCTGGTCGATATCGGCGGGGAACTGCGCGGCTGGGGCATCAAGCATGACGCCAATCCCTGGTGGGTGACCCTGGAACAGCCGGTGGGCCGCGATGGCCGGCCCGGCGGCATCCTGACGCGCATCGCCCTGCATGGCTGGTCGGTGGCGACCAGCGGCGACAGCCGCCGCTTCCTGATGGGGCCGGACGGTGCCCGCCTGTCCCACAGCCTGGACCCGCGCACGGGCCGGCCCGTGCCCGATGATCTGGCCGCCGTCACCGTGCTGCACCGGGATTGCATGATGGCCGACGTGCTGGCCACCGCGCTGACCGTGCTGGGCCCCCGGGCCGGACCGGACTGGGCGGCCGCGCGCGGCATCATGGCGCTGTTCGTCCTGCGCGAGGGGCGCGGTCTGGCCGAGCGGGCGACCCCGGCGCTGGCCGCCCTGGCGGAGACCCATTGATGGACCCCGTGACGCAACGCTGGCTGTGGGCGCTGGCCGTGCTGGCCGCCTATGCCCTGTTCTGCGCCCTTGTCTGGCGCCGCCATGCCGCCCGCCGGCGGCCGAAGGGACAGGCCGGGGACGGTGCCGTCCTGGTCGCCTATGCCAGCCAGACCGGATTTGCCCGCGATCTGGCCGAACGCACCGTGGACGGGCTGCTGTCCGCCGGGCAGAAGGCCTGGATGGAGGCCATCGACCGGATCGATCCGGCCCGACTGTCGGGCCTGTCGCGCGCGCTGTTCATCGTGTCCACGACGGGGGAGGGGGATGCACCCGACCATGCCGCCGGCTTCGTGCGCCGCATGCGCGACGG
This sequence comes from Niveispirillum fermenti, assembly GCF_052474395.1. NCBI lineage: Bacteria > Pseudomonadati > Pseudomonadota > Alphaproteobacteria > Rhodospirillales > Azospirillaceae > Niveispirillum > Niveispirillum fermenti. Next base: position 93,651 of record NZ_CP156680.1, read on the forward strand.
GCTGGCGGCGGACGGTACGGTGGCGCTGTCGGGCCTGGAATACGGGCTGCTGGCGCTTGGCGACCGGTCCTATGCCCGGTTCTGCGCCTTCGGCCATGCGGTCGATGGCTGGCTGCGGCATCAGGGGGCGCGCCCCCTGTTCGACCCGGTGGAGGTGGATGACGGCGATGCCGGCGCCCTGCGCCACTGGCAGCAGCATCTGGGCCGGATGGCCGGGCATGTCCATCTGCCCGACTGGTCGACCCCCGACTATGCCCCCTGGACCCTGGTGGACCGCCGCCACCTGAATCCCGGCAGCCCCGGCGGCCCCGTCCATCACCTGCGCCTGCGCCCGCCGGCCGGGGTCGATGCCATCTGGCAGGCCGGCGACATCGCGGAGATCGGTCCCTGCAACCCGCCGGATGCGGTGGCCGGGGCGCTGGCCGCGCGCGGCGGGGACCGGGCGGAGACGCGCGGCGGCGTCACCCGCCCCCTGTCGCACTGGCTGGCCGAAGCCGTGCTGCCCGATGGGCTGGAACCGCTGCCCCACCGGGAATATTCCATCGCGTCCTTGCCGGGCGACGGCACGCTGGATCTTGTGGTGCGGCAGGTGACGGGGCCCGATGGCCGGCCGGGCCTGGGGTCGGGCTGGCTGGGGCTGCACGCGCCGCCGGGCGGGCCGGTGCGCCTGCGCCTGCGCCGCAATCCGGGATTCCACCCGCCGGCCGATGACAGGCCGCTGATCCTGGTGGGCAACGGCACGGGCATCGCCGGCCTGCGCGCCCATCTGAAGGCGCGGGAGCGCGCGGGGCACGGGCGCAACTGGCTGCTGTTCGGTGAACGCACGGCCGCCCATGACAGCCTGTTCGCCGATGAACTGGCGGCCTGGCGGGACAGCGGCCTGCTGACCCGCCTGGACCTGGCCTTTTCCCGCGATCAGGTGCCGCGGGTCCATGTGCAGCACCTGCTGGCCGCCTCCATGGATCAGGTGGCTGCCTGGGCGGGGGAGGGGGCGGCCATCTATGTCTGCGGCAGCCTGGAAGGCATGGCCCGGGATGTCCACCATACCCTGCTGGACATCCTGGGTGCCGACATGCTGGAACAGATGGCCGCCGACCGGCGCTATTGCCGGGATGTGTACTGATATCATGGCCTTAAATCTTAACCGGTGGCCAAGATTTGAGTCCGGTGGGATGCAGGATTTCAGAAAGGGAAAGCAAAGCATCCGAAGGCTAGTCTCTCCATTCAACGATCTCCGCACCAACTGGCTTGTCCAAGAAATACTCGTCATGCTGATTTTCAGGCCGCATCTGTGCCACGAGCTCCTCCAGGCTGAAACGCTGTTGCACAGGCGTAATTCTCAACCCTGTCGGGGATGCGGCTATTTCCACCGGTGTTCCTTCCTTCAACTTCATTTCCTGCACAATGGCCGCAGGAATCTGAATGGCATAGCTATCCCCAAGTTTGATAACGGTCGCGCGCATTTCCATCTCCGTTGGATCACCCGCCCAAGTCTACAGGCCCAGCCTAACGGCTGGGTCCGGTCGCGGTTTACAACACCGTGCGGCGACGACCGGTCCCGGCGCGCTTGCGTCGCTGAGGCGCCGCGCGCCGGTCCTCGGTCGCGCATGCTAACCATCATGAGCACTATGAGTATCCATGTCCACGGCGTGTCCGAACATGGCAATTGAACTGGCCCCCGTTTGGCCGGACAGTCAGGCTGTTTCAGGATAGGCCCTTATGAACTCGCGGGGCGAGCGCATTTTGAGGCCGGAATGCGGGTGGTTATTGTTGTAATCATCGATCCATTCACCGATCCGTCCAAGGACGGCTTCGGCATCCGGCAGTGGCGTGACATGCACATAGTCGCGCTTCAGGGTTTTGACGAATGCCTCGGCGATGCCGTTGCTCTGCGGGCTTTTCACCGGGGTAAAGCAGGGCTTCAGGCCGAGCTGGCGGGCAAAGATCCTTGTGTTCCTGGCGATGTCGGGTGAGCCGTTGTCCGACAGCATCTCGATAGGCTGGGGAGCGCGCATGGTGGCGAACCGGGCCTCGACCGCCTCCAGCATCATGTCGCGGATGTCGGAACCGCTGATGCCGGCATTGACGACGGCCCGCCAGGCGATGATCTCCCGGTCATGGGCATCAATGATGAACGCACCGCGGATGATGTCGCCGTTCCAGCAGGCGAACTCGAACCCGTCCGAGCACCAGCGCAGGTTCGAGCGCATGACGATCACCTTGCCGTCATGCGTCAGGTCGGGCCGCTCCTCATATTTGCGGGCCAGCAGCAGATTGTTGGCCTGCATGATGCGATAGACCCGCTTGTGGTTCACCGGCGCTACCCCCGTTTCCCGCAATTGCCGGTTCAGCAGCGCCGTGATCCGGCGATAGCCATAGGTCGGCCGGGCCGTCACCAGGGCGGTGATCATGGGCACGATCACCACGTCCCCGGCCTTGTGGTAGCGACCGCGCGGCCGCGTCCCGCCGGCCAGCCGGTCGATCAGGTTCGACCGGGCCACGCCCAGGGTTTCAGCCACCGCCTTCACCGCGAACCGCCCTTCAGCGGCGACCGCGCGAGCAAGATCGGTTTTTTTGAGTGCGACTTTTCCAGCGCATCGCGCAGGATTTCCGCCTCCAGCACCTTGCGGCCAAGCTGGCGCTCCAGTTCCCGCACTCGCTCCTCAAGCTGCCGGACAACCTTGTTGCTGGTCACATCGTCATCATCGGCCACGGCTACGCTCCCGCCTTCCAGCATCAGACGCCGCCAACGATACAACAGGTTCGGCGCGACGCCATGCCGTCGGGCGACAACGGAGATGCTCGACCGGCCGTCCAGCGTCTCCTCAACGATCCGCAGCTTCTCCGATGCCGTCCAACGGCGACGGCGACCGCCATCCGTGATGATCTCGATCTCAGAGCCTGATCCGAAATTAAGTTGAGTGGTATCAGCGGGTTAGCTTGACAGCGTTCCCTATCGGTGATTCAGGGGTTTCGCCAAAAACAACCGTGCATCTCCGATGTGGACTGATACCACCCGCGCCCTTCATGCCCGCAACGGCCTGGCTTTGCCAAGCGATTTGACCGATGCGGAATGGTCTTTGTTGGAACCGCTGCTGCCTGCTGCGTCCGCCGTAGGCAGGCCACGCAAATGGCCGCTGCGCCGGATCGTCGAGGCGATCCTTTATCTGCTTCGGGGCGGCCTGCCGTGGCGGATGCTGCCACCTTGTTTCCCGCCGGTCTCGACGGTGCGGCGCTGGTTCTACCTGTGGCGTGACAATGGTCTGTGGCTCACGGTAAACCATGTCTTGCTGATGGCGATGCGCGAGCAACAAGGCCGTGATGCCAGCCCAACCGCCGGCGTGATCGACAGTCAGAGCGTCAAAACCACGGAATCCGGCGGCCCGAGGGGATATGACGCGGGCAAGAAGATAAAGGGGCGTAAGCGCCATATCCTCACCGACACCCAAGGTAATCTCGTCCATGCCGTGATCCATACCGCCGATATCCAGGATCGTGATGGCGCACCGCTGGTGCTGGCCGAAATCGTCAAACCCTTCCCGTGGCTGCGGCACGTCTTCGCCGATGGCGGCTATGCCGGGGACAAGCTCAAAGACGCGTTGCGCTGCATTGGAAAATGGACCATCGACATCATCAAGCGATCCGACACAGCCCAAGGCTTGCAGGTCTTGCCACGACGCTGGGTCGTCGAACGCACCCTGGCATGGCTCAACCGAAACCGACGCTTGGCCAAAGACTTCGAGCAGACTATCGCTTCCGCAACAGCCTGGATCTTCATCGCCTCCGTACAAACCTTCGTCAGGCGTATCGCAAGGCATTGATGCAATTCAGATTAATTTCGAATCAAACTCTCAGGCATAAGCACATGCTCAGGGATATCCCCAAGCCTCCCAGGCTAGGCCTGACTGTCCGGTCCAAACGGGGGCCAGTTCACACCGTTCCGTTTCTGAAAGCGGAAGCGCTTCAATCTAAGGCCGACATCGCGGCCATAACGTATATTGCGCGCCCATAATTCGATACTTATAATCAGCCCATCCTGCAAACTTAAGGGTATCCAAATGCGATTCAAAGCCGCAGCAGTCGTCGTTCTAATGTATTTGGTCGGCCCCTCGTATGTGAGCGCCCAATCATTTTCAGAGTATTTTGATGCCAAGCTGAATAAGACAAAGGCCTTGCTGGAAAGCGACCCCGTCGAAGCCATGAGGGTGTTTTACGACACTCAACATCGAATGATTGAAATTTATAAGGAATTGATAAAAACAGGTGAACAGTATGCCTCCAAAGCGAGGAGACCTGATCCAGATGCTGCCAAAAAACATTGTGACCTAGCAAAAGAATATGACCAGCTAGCCACCGCTGTTGATGAACATATTAGAACAAAATCATTTCTCGGAACAAAATTGAGTCCCGAGGCCGTTAATCGCCTTACCTCATATAGAGAGGAGATGTATTATAATATGAGAAGTGCGGATAGAGATTGCCGGAAATAGCTAAATAAACGCACCATGAAATTCATGAGGTGCTGATAGCGTGACTTGGCGGAAGATGCGAGCGGACGGTCCTCTCAGCCTAATCCCCACAAGCAAGGTTCTTACGCGCTCCTCTCCAAGGATGGCGCCGCTCGGCTCCCGGCCAAGGAACCTGGGCAGGGTGACTGGGGTAAAGCCAAGGATGCGGCCGGAGAGTAGCCCACAATGCCGGCATCCGGGTCATACCAAGAGCCTTGGGTCCTGACTCTCCTGAACCGCGCCGGGTTTGCCGGAGGCTTGGATTCAATAGTTACGCGGCCATGGCTTTGGTTTCCAGCGCGGCGTAGAAGTTGGCCTCGGCTTCGGCGGGCGGAATGTTCCCGATTGACTCGAGCAGGCGTCGGTTGTTGAACCAGTCGACCCATTCCAGGGTGGCATATTCCACGGCCTCGACGCTGCGCCAGGGGCCGCGACGGTGGATAACCTCCGCCTTGAACAGCCCGTTGATCGTCTCGGCCAGGGCATTGTCGTAACTGTCTCCGACACTGCCGACCGAGGGTTCGATGCCGGCTTCCGCCAGCCGCTCTGTGTAGCGAATGGACAGATATTGGGCGGTCTCAACCGGTCGTCGCAACAGGGTGATTTTGCGTTTCCGCGATGAGTTCGTCCAGTGCTTCGGCGGGAGTTTTCCAGGCGAGGGTTTTACGCGGCCGGCCGTTCAGTGCTGCGGCAACGGCATCAAGTTCCTCGGGCGGGTGCAAGCCGAGGTCCGTGCCCTTGGGGAAATACTGTCGCAACAGCCCGTTGGTGTTCTCGTTGGTCCCACGTTGCCAAGGGCTGTGAGGATCGCAGAAATAGACAGGCAGATCGGCAAGAACCTTCAGTTCCGCGTGCCGTGCCATTTCAGCCCCCTGATCCCAGGATAGAGATCGCCGGAGGTGCTGAGGAAGTTGGACAATGGTCCGCGCGATGGCGTCGCGCACGGCTTCGGCGCCATGACCGGCAAGGGCGGGGCCGTTCTTCGGCCGTGCCCCTTCGCCATGGCCCGGCATCGCTGGCAGATGCAACAGCATCGTGAAACGTGTCGTTCTTTCGACCAGGGTGCCAATGGCAGAACTGTTCAGCCCGATGATCAGATCACCCTCCCAATGTCCAGGAACGGCGCGGTCATCGGCTTCGGCTGGGCGTTCGCTGATCATGATTTCAGGCGTGATGAAGGATTTTCCCCGGCGGCCGGTCCTGGCCTGGGGCACGCGTAGCGCCCGGCCGGTGCGCAGGCATGCTGTCAATTCCCGACGCAAGGCACCGCGCCCCTGGATGTAGAGGGCCTGATAAATGGCTTCGTGGCTGATCCGCATGGTCTTGTCCTCGGGGAAGTCGAGCAACAGCCTTCGCGAAATCTGTTCCGGGCTCCAGGCCGTTGCCCACCGCCGTGATTGCCTGCGCCCATGGCGTCGCCCCTTCCAGGGCGCCTGCGGCCCGGCGACCTTGCCTCCATCTGATCGCTGGACCAGGCCGGCAAGGTGTTCTTGCACATAGTGTCGCAACCGCTCGTTCGAGGCCAGCTTCGCGATCTTGGGCCGGCGCGCTGCTCGTTCTGCATGCCATTGGGCTGTGGTTGCCCGATACTCAAACCCGCCCGAACGCGTCGCCGCATTGCGACGGACCTCGCGGGATATCGTCGAGGGGGATCGTTTCAGATGCCGTGCAATCGCTCGCAAGGCACATCCCCGCGCCAGCATCAGCGCGATCTCCTCCCGCTCTGACAAGGATAGATAGCGTCCGACCGGACATGGGGCCGTCGGGGAAAGATGTGTAGGGGGCATGCCGCCAGCCTCGCGAAACCATCTGGAGCCGACAGGCGCTGATACCCCAACCTCAATGGCGGCGTCTTCACTGGAACGGCCCAGGGCAATCAAACCCCAGAAGCGCCGGCGATCTTCACGGCGGGCAATACCAGGGCGTCCAGGTGAAAACACAGGCGCGCGTCCAGATCTGGCTGATCGACGCTTCCGTTTGGCCATCGCAACCTCCTCTCAAAGGGCTGTTGCGACGACCGGTTGAGACCGCCTTGGCTGCCGCGATCGGAGTGGTGAATGACGCCCTTCGGCGGCCTGCGGATGGCGATGGCGCGCCTGAGGGCGTTTAGGGCGAGATCCTTCTTCAGCCTGTCGGACACCGCCCAGCCGATGATGCGGCGCGAATAGAGGTCGAGCACGATGGCCAGATAGAGCCAGCCCTCGGCGGTCCAGACATAGCTGATGTCGACGCCCCACTTCTCATTGGGTCCGGCGGCGGCAAAATCCTGGTCGAGGACATTGGCGGCAACCGGGCCTTTGTGGTCGCTGTCCGTTGTTTTCTTGAAGGAACTGGCAAAACGCAGCCTGTGATCCGCACGGCCGGCATCATCACGGACATGTCAACCACGTCAAGGTGACTGGAAATCCTCGCCAAACCCCCAAACCGCTACGGATAAATGGAAATTTTCTTACAATCATAAGAAGATCAAGGCGGGTAGCCGAAGATCTCGAAATCCTTGCGGTAAAACTCCTGCACGCGAAGCCGGTCCGACAAGTCCCACGATACCTCGATCTGCGCTTCCGACGTGTCATGGACCCTCGGCAGTTCCGTTGGGGGCTCCACGCCCAGCAACATGGCCATATGCGCCGCCGCGGCAAGCAGGCCATCCTCGTAGCGAAGTACCTCGACACCGGATCCGTGAAACTCCCACTGAGGGCGTAGATGATTGTCGAGGTGGAAGGGGTTCTTCGTCGCTGCCTCGAGGTTGGTCTCCAGCCAGAGCGAGAATTGCGGCCAGGCCTTCCAGAACCCCTGACCGGAAAGGACGGCCCGCATGCGATACTCGCTGGCGATGCGGTCGTAGGGGTTGCGGACCGTCATCGCGGCATGATCGAACCAGCCATCGCCGAACAGCGCGCGGAAATCCGCCATGCGGAAGTGCTGTGGCGTGCAACGAAGTGCATTGGGCATGCCGATGCTGTGAAAATGCAGCGGTGCGAGGGTCTTCAGCCAGGTCTCGATCGCCCCGCCCCCGGTCTTAGGGACATGGAGGTAAAGCAGGCGGGTGGTTCCGGTCTGGACAAAGGGCATGGGTCGGGCTACTCAAGTGAGGTTAGGGTTGAAGACAATCCGCGCCGAGAACGGCTTGAACCGCAGGTAATTGATGACGATTGCACTCGTCCACTTCAATCACATAGAAAGCCGGAACCATACTACCTGGCCGGACATGCGCACTTCCAAGTGGAAGCCGAACTACGGTGACATGCTCGTCTGCATCGCGATCCTACACGAACTGAAGCTGGAAAAGACGGTTCGGGTCAACTTCGGTGACACACTCTCGCAGCCGGTGGATCGTGCGATCATTCGTGGATCGACATATCTGCACAAGCACTTCGATTTCGAGGCAGCCAACAAAACGCTCGACAGCATTGATGCTTCGTTGGCGATCGTCGGCCTTGGTGCACAGAACCCCACCAAGGATGTCACCTATCTCGACAGCAACGTTGGCGCGCGTGAGTTCATTGCCCGGCTGAACGAGAAATCTGCCAGCATCTCTGTCCGCGGCGACTTTACTGCATCGGTGGTGGAGCGGCTGGGTGGGCGGAACATCCGCGTAACGGGCTGCCCGTCGCTGTTCTACACCCTGCGTGCCCCGCAGGTGCGTGTCCCGGACATGCTGGCAATGCCCGAGCGGTCGATCGGCGTCTCGATTCACTCCGGCCTGACGACCAATATCTTCTGCCACGCCCCGACCGAAGCACTAACCATGCACGGCAAGGTGATTGCTTGGGCGCTCGAGAATGCGGCGAACATGTCGGTTTTCGAGCAGGGGGTGCTGCGCGAATACGATATCGCCGATCACGATCTTTCCTTCGCCGAGCGACGGGAAGCCGCCGCCGAGGTGATCGGTCGCATGAGAGCGACCGAACTTTTCTCGCCCGAGCGGCTGATGGCGCATATGGTCAGCGTGAAGAGCATTGAGGAATGGCTGGCCAAGGCGCGCGATCTCGATGCCATCGTTGGCTTCCGCTTTCACGGCAATATGGTGGCGCTGTTGCAAGGCAAACCCTGCTATTACTACGTCTACGATTCTCGCCTGACCGAATTCTGTGAAGTCTACGGCCTGCCGTATCAGGGCGTCACCGAAGACTGGTGCGACCCAGCGCAAGCGATGATCGAACATGATTGGATCGAGGCTAACAAAAAGATCAAGACCTGCTTCGAGGAGCTGAAATCCTTCTATGTAGAGAACAGCTTCATTTCCACTCTGTAGTTGAACGACGGCTTATTCAAATCCGCCTGCGTTTCCCAAAAATGACATATGGTGGATTATTCAGTCTTCAAAATTATTTCCATCGCTTTAGAGTTTGATTCGAAATTAATCTGAATTGCATCAATGCCTTGCGATACGCCTGACGAAGCTGGACACCTCCGGAAACTGCCGATTTCTGCTATGATAGGGCATGCAGCCTGTAGCGAGTTTGGTGATGTCGGGCCAGTTCGGTTTCTGGGATTTTGAGGATCGTCTACGCGAGTTGTCGGCGGAGGGTGATCCGCTGGAGCGGCTGTCGGCGACGGTTGATTTTGAGCAGTTCCGGCCGGTTCTGGCCAAGGCCCTGCGCCGTGGCGACCCGCGCAAGGGCGGTCGCCCGCCGTTCGACGCGGTGCTAAAATTCAAGATGCTGGTGTTGCAGGCGCTGCACGGTCTGTCGCTGCAACAGACCTCGTATCTGGTGCGTGACCGGCTGAGCTGGATGCGGTTCTGTGGGTTGGGGCCGGGGGACGGGGTACCCGATGCCAACACGCTGTGGGATTTCCGCGAGGCGTTGATCCGTGCCCGTGCGCTGGACGGGCTGTTCACGCGTCTGGACCAGGCAATCGTTGCGGCGGGTTATCTGCCGATGTCGGGCCAGATCGTGGATGCGACCCTGGTGGCGGCGCCCCGCCAGCGTAACAAGGAGGAGGAGAAAGCGGCGATCAAGCAAGGCAAGTCCGCCCATGAGATCTGGCCCGATCAGCCGGCCAAGGCGGCCCAGAAGGATGTGGATGCACGCTGGACGGTGAAATTCAGCAAGGCCAAGCCGGCCCCCGAGGGGGCACCGCAGCCGCCCGACATCGCCATCCCGGTCTTTGGCTACAAGGCGCATATCGCCATCGACCGGCGGCATGGTGTGATCCGGCGCCGGCTGGTCAGCGATGCTGCCGCCCACGACGGCGCGCGCCTGCGCGAGGGACTGATCGACCCGGACAATACGGCGTCGGGCGTGTGGGCCGACACGGCCTATCGCTCCCAGGCCAATGAGGATTTCCTGCGCGACGCCGGCAAGTGTAAAGGGCGAAATAGAAATCCCCAGAAGTGGCATTTGAAAATTCCCCAGATGGTTTGGCTGGCGAATTGATTTTGGATAGTCAGGCTTGTTTGTTTTTTGGCGGTCTCCCCCTTGGTTTTGGCTGAATTGGTGGGTTGATGGGCCGGGTGCGGTTGTTATCCGGGATCAGGTCGGCATGACGGCGCAGGCGATAGCTGGCGCCCTCGATATGGACGACGATGGCATGATGCAGGAGACGGTCCAGCAGGGCGGTGGCGACGACGGGATCGTTGAAGACCTCTCCCCATTCGGCAAAGCCACGGTTTGAGGTGAGGATCATGGCACCGCGTTCATAGCGGGCGTTGACGAGCTGGAAGAACAGGTTTCCACCGCCCGGGATGACGGGCAGGTAGCCGATCTCATCGACGATGAGCAGCTGGGGCCGGCATAGGAAGCGCAGGCGTTCGCGCAGATTTCCCTCGCGCTCGGCCTTGGCCAGGGAGGTGATGAGGTCGGCCAGGGTCATGAAATAGACGGAATAGCCGCCTTTTACGGCTTCCACGCCCAGGGCCAGAGCCAGGTGGGTCTTGCCGCAGCCGGGCTGGCCGAGGAAATGTAAGACCTCATGGCGGGCGATGAAGTCCAGCTGGGCCAGGGTCATGATGCGGTTGCGGTCCAGCGAGGGCTGGAAGGAGAAGTCGAACCCCTCCAGGGTCTTGATGTTGATCAGCCGCCCCATCTTGAGGGCGGCCTTGATGCGCCGCCCCTCGCGCAGGGTCAGTTCCTCGCCCAGCAGGCCCTCCAGCGCCTCCAGGGCAGATATCTCGCCGCGTTCGAGCTGGCGGACGGTGCCGTCCAGGGTTTCCAGAGCGCGCGGCATGCGCAGGCCCACCAGATGCCGGCGGATGCGTTCCAGGGTCGATGGGATCAGCGTCATGGCCGCACCCCCTGATCGGCCAGCCGGCGGCCGATGGCGTCATAGATGGTAAGGTCGCGGGGCGTCACGGTACGTCCGGGCGGCTTGGGGGGCGGTGCCGCTCCCTCCCTTGTGACGGTGCTGTTGGCCGGTGGCGGCAGGGTACGATGTCCCTCCAGCAGCCGGCGTTGCCCGCGCCCCTCCAGGACGGGATGGTTGGCGATCAGCGTTCCATCCTCCAGGATCTGGACCTGTGTGGCGGTGACCTGCACCTCCACGACGCGCCGACGGGTGCAGTCGGGGACGGAATAGAGATTGCCGCCCACCGACACCATGCCGTCGCGGGTGACCCGTCGCTCCAGGGCCAGCACGGCATTGCAAGGACCGGCGGGCAATGGCCGGAGGTTGGGTTTTTCCTCGGCGAAATGCTCGATGACCACCCGGCTGGTGGTGGCATGGCGCCGGACATTGGCCACTTGGTCCAGCCATTGCCGGAACTGGGCGTTCAGGTCGTCGAGATTGCGGAAGGTGCGACCCAGGAAGAAATCCTCCCGCACATAGCGGAAGGGCCGCTCCACTTTACCCTTGGTCTGGGCTCGGTAGGGCTTGCAGGCCTTCGGCAGGAAGCCGTAATGGGCCGCCAGTGTCAGGAGCTTCTCGTTGTAGACGACGCCCCTGTCGTCGTCCGCCTCGCCCAGAACGGCGGTACGCATCCGGTCGTAGAGGATCTGCTCTGGCACGCCGCCCAGAGCCTCGAAGGCGGCAATATGACAGCGCAGCAGAGTGGGCAGATCCTGGCGGGCGACGAACCGCGCCCAGATCATCCGGGAATGGCCCAGCACCAGGGAGAACAGCCAGACCACCCGCTCCATGCCAGGTTCGTCGGTGAATTCGGTTTTGAAGTAGGCGAAATCCACTTGGGCCTGTTTGCCGGGCGGCGTCTCGAACCGGCGCTCGAAGCGCCTGGCCGGTGTCGGTCGCACGGACCGGACAAAGACCTTCACCAGGGTGTAGCCGCCCTTGTAGCCCTGCTCCTTGATCTCCCGGTGCAGGCGTCTGGCCGTCAGTTCCGGCACGGTGGCCAGCCGTTCGCGCAAGAAGGGCTCATAGGGGGATAACAGCGACAGCCGCGGTGGCCGGGGTGTGTAGGCGGGCGGCTCCAGCCCACGCTCGATATGCCGGCGCACGGTCTTGCGGTCGAAACCGGTCCGGCGCGCGATGGCGGAAACGGATAGCCCTTGGCGGGCAAGGTCCAGGATCATGACAAGGTCCCCAAGCTTGATCACCGGCATCCTCCCCGCAGACAGCGGGAAACAGGATGGCGGAGAGATGGCCGCAAGGCCCCGGGGGGCATGCCCCCCGGGGCCTTGCCCTCTGCCAAAACTGGGGACTTTTCATTCGCCACTTCTGGGGAGTTTTATCCCGCCAGCGACAGCAAGGTCAGCCATATCCATGTCAAGAAGCCCAAGGGCAAGCCGATGTCCCAGCGCACCGCCCGCGCCAATGCACGGAAATCCGCCATCCGCGCCAAGGTCGAGCATCCATTTGCCATGCTGAAGGGGCCAATGAAGCTCTTCATCCGCACCATCGGCATCAAGCGCGCCGAGGCGGCCATCACATTCGCCGCCATGGCCTACAACATGAAACGCTGGGTCTGGCTCAACGGGAGAACTGCGTCCGCATGACGCCAAATTCACCCGAAAGGGTGGCTTTGGCAGACTGTGATACGCCAGACAACGGCCAATGCGGTGCCGGGAAGCCAGAATTACGCTCAGATGACCCCATCACACAGGGTTATCGGAGGTGTCCAGGTTGAATCAGAACCAACGTTCAAGGGGAATCCCCAAAATGAGTCTTCATCAATGGGAATTGGTATTATTCAAATCCGCCTGCGTTTCCCAAAAATGACATATGGTGGATTATTCAGTCTTCAAAATTATTTCCATCGCTTTAGAAAAGTCAAGCAATCCAAGACTACTCCATCGCCTCGCCAATCGAGCATCACTTGATTGGCAACTGACAAGCCGCTTTTGTTTGCCCAATGCGCCATGAGTGAGGGAGACATATAGTTACGCCATCCAGGATTGTTTCGAAATGATCCCACTGGATTCTTGTCCATTGCCGAATGGTGCAGAAAGGCGTGCCCACCAACTCGCAGCACACGCCGTATCTCTTTTATGTATTCGCGAACGACATCCGAATCAAAATGCACCATCGCATCAAAACAGTATACCAGGCTCACGACCTCATCAGGCACGCCAGCGAGCGTTGTTCCGTCGGTCTGGCGCACGATGACGTTTTCGCGACTCCGAAAACGCTCCGTGCAGTATTCAACGTTTTCCGAGTTCACATCTATAGCAACAACTTTCTTTGAGATTTCCGCTAACTTGGCAGTATTTCTGCCATGTCCACACGCCAAATCAACAACATAGTCAAACGAACAACAATTGATTGACGGCCAAATAAACCGATTCCACTGACTGTCGATAGATGCCTCAGCATCGTCGTAATACTTTGCAGCCTTCCAGTCCTTTGCGACATCATGGACTGCGGCAGCGAGATGCGGAATGTTGAGCTGCTGATGCTTGTCTGCGATTCGTTGTTCACTTGCAGGATTCTTCCCTCCTCCTGCCACACCACGATTTTCCTGATCTTGTTCCAGCACCAGCTCGCAGGGCATTGACTTCTCTTCTACAAACGGAGACCTAGAAAAATGAACGTAGCTATCGTGTTCTGGTTCGCGCAATCTCGCATGAACATCCCACCATCTGCCCAATCCTTTAGAGTGATCTATGGCTGCTATCTTCTCTAGAAGTTCCTCTCGTCCATACCACCCATCGGGGACTTCGCGTCCGAAAGGCCCGGAATGATATCCGGTAAAGCGAAATTCGACAAAATCGCCTTCAAGCGGAGGATTCGGAGCGACAAGCTTCCCATGGTTACCCTGAGGCGAAAGGGAAAACTCGGTGTATCCAGCCTTGTGCAGCATTTCCGAGGCAATGACAGTGGATGCTCCTAACTCATAGGAAACATGCAACGGTTTTTCCGGCAGTGAACATATGGCGCGGATAACTTCAATGTCCCTCCCCTCAATGTCGATCTTGACGTAGTAGGGGATGCCGTAGATCCGAAATATCTCGGATGCTGGGGTCGCGGACACCTTGATCACTTTGGAGTTTTCTGCAGTGAATCGTGTATTTTTTTCAGCAGATGACCAATCCCCGTGATCGTGGACAAAGAAGTCAATTTCGCCCGGAGCCGTGTCTATTGCGATATTGAGTAGCCTGAAACGCCCTGCCTTCGCATAAGCCTGATTCAGCTCAAACGCTTTTGCCGCAGCAGATGGGTTCGCTTCTACAGAAAGGACAAGGAAGCCTTTCTCAAGATAGAAGCGCGCATCTTGTCCGTGAAAAGCGCCAAAATCAATAATCCAGGGAGCCCTGCTCATTTCAAGTTAGAACCTTACTTGCATTGGATCAAGATCAAGAAAAATCAAGCGAGATAACTCACACGTCCGCGCTAAGTCGCCCCACCATTTCTTGCCGCACCGCTTTCCGAATAATATAATTTATCTAGATCACGTCACTGCCTCCTTCTTTCGTTCGACAGGAGTCCACTCGGGTTCCCAGCGCCCTGGCCAACGGTGCCGTCGCTGTTCTCCAATCCCTGTTCTGCAACTCAGCATAGGCTTTTTCGGAGATAGCCGCCAGCGTATTCCTGTCCAGCGACAGGATGCGCAAGGCTTGCAGGCAATCCGTAGCCGCCGTGACATCGGGCACGAGGATGCCGGTTTCGCCGTCCGTCACGACCTCAGCTGTTGCCCCCATATCGGTTGCAATGATAACCGCGCCCGCGCGCATCGCCTCCAGCACCGTAAGCGGCAGCCCCTCGTAGCGTGAGAGGAGCACGACGACATCTGCCCAGGCATAGGCTGCCGCCAGATCTTCGGGGCGCACGACCGGGGATTCCAGCACAGCGGCCACCTCGGCAGGCACGGGCAGCGCATCGTCCACCATCAGGGCCTTACCTAGCACCCGCCATTCGAGGTTCAACCCCTCGGCCCTGGACCGGCTGATGACCTCGGCCAGACGGTCGATCCCTTTTTGCCGATCGAGCCGTCCGAGATAGAGCACACGCAAGGGATCAGAAGGATCACGGGCCTTGCGCGCCGCTATGCCTCGGGCGGTCACCTCCGGCGCGATCTCGAACCCGGGCCCATTCTGCACGACTAGGATCTTGTCTCTCGGCACACCCATGCTGTGCAGCCAGTCGCCCAATTGGTATGAGCAAGGCACGAAATAATCGAAAGCGTGCTCATAGGCAAGGCCAAGATAAGTGTTGCCCACCGGCCGCCCCATCGCAGTCAGGTCATTAAGATGCAGCGAATTCAGCGTTTTCACCCCCATTCGCCGCAACTGTCCCATGATGCCCGCAATCGCCCCGCTGTGGAAGTTGATTGCCGCATCAAGCCAATGCAGCATGCCCAGCACAGGCCCCTGGCACCCAGCTTGCGCCCAGTTTGGGATGTTCGTGCCGAGATAGCTATTGGCCCCGCCGCCCCAGGGAGAAAACGTCGGGTCGACCAGCAGGTGCGTCGTTTCAAACACGCCCGCCCAATCGCTGGTCAGAGAGATGTCGTCGCTATCGAAAACGAAGGCATGCGGCACCCAACCATGTGCCTTCAGGCCCCTAGCCATCTGCAGCGCGACCTTCTCGACACCGCCGAATTCGACAAGTGGGAGGAGGAAGCCGACATGGCGTTGTCCGTCGGGAACTCGCGCCATCAGTGGGGCGCCCTGGCAAAGACGCCGCGGAATCGTATATTCGTTCCCGCGGAATGGGATACCATTGACCCTGTGCTCCCACTTCCCGAACGCAGCATCCCGAAATGGTGAAGCGCGCATGCGGTGAATCAGCGAGAGTGCATCAAAAATAGCACTAGGCTGTTTCAGCCGAGGTACCATCGTCGACCCCTGCGGAAGCTCAATTGTCAACATGGTCACGGGCGCCTTAGAGCCTGATCCGAAATTAAGTTGAGTGGTATCAGCGGGTTAGCTTGACAGCGTTCCCTATCGGTGATTCAGGGGTTTCGCCAAAAACAACCGTGCATCTCCGATGTGGACTGATACCACCCGCGCCCTTCATGCCCGCAACGGCCTGGCTTTGCCAAGCGATTTGACCGACGCGGAATGGTCTTTGTTGGAACCGCTGCTGCCTGCTGCGTCCGCCGTAGGCAGGCCACGCAAATGGCCGCTGCGCCGGATCGTCGAGGCGATCCTTTATCTGCTTCGGGGCGGCCTGCCGTGGCGGATGCTGCCACCTTGTTTCCCGCCGGTCTCGACGGTGCGGCGCTGGTTCTACCTGTGGCGTGACAATGGTCTGTGGCTCACGGTCAACCATGTCTTGCTGATGGCGATGCGCGAGCAACAAGGCCGTGATGCCAGCCCAACCGCCGGCGTGATCGACAGTCAGAGCGTCAAAACCACGGAATCCGGCGGCCCGAGGGGATATGACGCGGGCAAGAAGATAAAGGGGCGTAAGCGCCATATCCTCACCGACACCCAAGGTAATCTCGTCCATGCCGTGATCCATACCGCCGATATCCAGGATCGTGATGGCGCACCGCTGGTGCTGGCCGAAATCGTCAAACCCTTCCCGTGGCTGCGGCACGTCTTCGCCGATGGCGGCTATGCCGGGGACAAGCTCAAAGACGCGTTGCGCCGCATTGGAAAATGGACCATCGACATCATCAAGCGATCCGACACAGCCCAAGGCTTCCAGGTCTTGCCACGACGCTGGGTCGTCGAACGCACCCTGGCATGGCTCAACCGAAACCGACGCTTGGCCAAAGACTTCGAGCAGACTATCGCTTCCGCAACAGCCTGGATCTTCATCGCCTCCGTACAAACCTGGACACCTCCGATAACCCTGTGTGATGGGGTCATCTGAGCGTAATTCTGGCTTCCCGGCACCGCATTGGCCGTTGTCTGGCGTATCACAGTCTGCCAAAGCCACCCTTTCGGGTGAATTTGGCGTCATGCGGACGCAGTTCTCCCGTTGAGCCAGACCCAGCGTTTCATGTTGTAGGCCATGGCGGCGAATGTGATGGCCGCCTCGGCGCGCTTGATGCCGATGGTGCGGATGAAGAGCTTCATTGGCCCCTTCAGCATGGCAAATGGATGCTCGACCTTGGCGCGGATGGCGGATTTCCGTGCATTGGCGCGGGCGGTGCGCTGGGACATCGGCTTGCCCTTGGGCTTCTTGACATGGATATGGCTGACCTTGCCGGCGTCGCGCAGGAAATCCTCATTGGCCTGGGAGCGATAGGCCGTGTCGGCCCACACGCCCGACGCCGTATTGTCCGGGTCGATCAGTCCCTCGCGCAGGCGCGCGCCGTCGTGGGCGGCAGCATCGCTGACCAGCCGGCGCCGGATCACACCATGCCGCCGGTCGATGGCGATATGCGCCTTGTAGCCAAAGACCGGGATGGCGATGTCGGGCGGCTGCGGTGCCCCCTCGGGGGCCGGCTTGGCCTTGCTGAATTTCACCGTCCAGCGTGCATCCACATCCTTCTGGGCCGCCTTGGCCGGCTGATCGGGCCAGATCTCATGGGCGGACTTGCCTTGCTTGATCGCCGCTTTCTCCTCCTCCTTGTTACGCTGGCGGGGCGCCGCCACCAGGGTCGCATCCACGATCTGGCCCGACATCGGCAGATAACCCGCCGCAACGATTGCCTGGTCCAGACGCGTGAACAGCCCGTCCAGCGCACGGGCACGGATCAACGCCTCGCGGAAATCCCACAGCGTGTTGGCATCGGGTACCCCGTCCCCCGGCCCCAACCCACAGAACCGCATCCAGCTCAGCCGGTCACGCACCAGATACGAGGTCTGTTGCAGCGACAGACCGTGCAGCGCCTGCAACACCAGCATCTTGAATTTTAGCACCGCGTCGAACGGCGGGCGACCGCCCTTGCGCGGGTCGCCACGGCGCAGGGCCTTGGCCAGAACCGGCCGGAACTGCTCAAAATCAACCGTCGCCGACAGCCGCTCCAGCGGATCACCCTCCGCCGACAACTCGCGTAGACGATCCTCAAAATCCCAGAAACCGAACTGGCCCGACATCACCAAACTCGCTACAGGCTGCATGCCCTATCATAGCAGAAATCGGCAGTTTCCGGAGGTGTCCAGCTTCGTCAGGCGTATCGCAAGGCATTGATGCAATTCAGATTAATTTCGAATCAGACTCTAAAGCGATGGAAATAATTTTGAAGACTGAATAATCCACCATATGTCATTTTTGGGAAACGCAGGCGGATTTGAATAAGCCGTCGTTCAACTACAGAGTGGAAATGAAGCTGTTCTCTACATAGAAGGATTTCAGCTCCTCGAAGCAGGTCTTGATCTTTTTGTTAGCCTCGATCCAATCATGTTCGATCATCGCTTGCGCTGGGTCGCACCAGTCTTCGGTGACGCCCTGATACGGCAGGCCGTAGACTTCACAGAATTCGGTCAGGCGAGAATCGTAGACGTAGTAATAGCAGGGTTTGCCTTGCAACAGCGCCACCATATTGCCGTGAAAGCGGAAGCCAACGATGGCATCGAGATCGCGCGCCTTGGCCAGCCATTCCTCAATGCTCTTCACGCTGACCATATGCGCCATCAGCCGCTCGGGCGAGAAAAGTTCGGTCGCTCTCATGCGACCGATCACCTCGGCGGCGGCTTCCCGTCGCTCGGCGAAGGAAAGATCGTGATCGGCGATATCGTATTCGCGCAGCACCCCCTGCTCGAAAACCGACATGTTCGCCGCATTCTCGAGCGCCCAAGCAATCACCTTGCCGTGCATGGTTAGTGCTTCGGTCGGGGCGTGGCAGAAGATATTGGTCGTCAGGCCGGAGTGAATCGAGACGCCGATCGACCGCTCGGGCATTGCCAGCATGTCCGGGACACGCACCTGCGGGGCACGCAGGGTGTAGAACAGCGACGGGCAGCCCGTTACGCGGATGTTCCGCCCACCCAGCCGCTCCACCACCGATGCAGTAAAGTCGCCGCGGACAGAGATGCTGGCAGATTTCTCGTTCAGCCGGGCAATGAACTCACGCGCGCCAACGTTGCTGTCGAGATAGGTGACATCCTTGGTGGGGTTCTGTGCACCAAGGCCGACGATCGCCAACGAAGCATCAATGCTGTCGAGCGTTTTGTTGGCTGCCTCGAAATCGAAGTGCTTGTGCAGATATGTCGATCCACGAATGATCGCACGATCCACCGGCTGCGAGAGTGTGTCACCGAAGTTGACCCGAACCGTCTTTTCCAGCTTCAGTTCGTGTAGGATCGCGATGCAGACGAGCATGTCACCGTAGTTCGGCTTCCACTTGGAAGTGCGCATGTCCGGCCAGGTAGTATGGTTCCGGCTTTCTATGTGATTGAAGTGGACGAGTGCAATCGTCATCAATTACCTGCGGTTCAAGCCGTTCTCGGCGCGGATTGTCTTCAACCCTAACCTCACTTGAGTAGCCCGACCCATGCCCTTTGTCCAGACCGGAACTGAACCGCGCCGGGATTGTCGGCGGCCAAAGTTCGTGAGTTATGCAGCCATTTGCTGAGTGCTCACAGCATCATGATAGCGTTGTTCCGCCTCGGCGGGCGGGATATTTCCGATGGGCTCGAGCAGGCGTCGGTTGTTGAACCAGTCGACCCATTCGAGGGTTGCGTATTCCACAGCTTCAAAGGATTTCCAAGGTCCGCGCCTGTGGATCACCTCAGTTTTGTAGAGGCCATTGACGGTTTCGGCCAAGGCATTGTCGTATGAATCACCGACACTGCCGACCGACGGTTCGATGCCAGCCAAGCCCAGCCGCTCGGTGTATCGGATTGATAGATATTGGGCGGTCTCAACCGGTCGTCGCAACAGGGTGATTTTGCGTTTCCGCGATGAGTTCGTCCAGTGCTTCGGCGGGAGTTTTCCAGGCGAGGGTTTTACGCGGCCGGCCGTTCAGTGCTGCGGCAACGGCATCAAGTTCCTCGGGCGGGTGCAAGCCGAGGTCCGTGCCCTTGGGGAAATACTGTCGCAACAGCCCGTTGGTGTTCTCGTTGGTCCCACGTTGCCAAGGGCTGTGAGGATCGCAGAAATAGACAGGCAGATCGGCAAGAACCTTCAGTTCCGCGTGCCGTGCCATTTCAGCCCCCTGATCCCAGGATAGAGATCGCCGGAGGTGCTGAGGAAGTTGGACAATGGTCCGCGCGATGGCGTCGCGCACGGCTTCGGCGCCATGACCGGCAAGGGCGGGGCCGTTCTTCGGCCGTGCCCCTTCGCCATGGCCCGGCATCGCTGGCAGATGCAACAGCATCGTGAAACGTGTCGTTCTTTCGACCAGGGTGCCAATGGCAGAACTGTTCAGCCCGATGATCAGATCACCCTCCCAATGTCCAGGAACGGCGCGGTCATCGGCTTCGGCTGGGCGTTCGCTGATCATGATTTCAGGCGTGATGAAGGATTTTCCCCGGCGGCCGGTCCTGGCCTGGGGCACGCGTAGCGCCCGGCCGGTGCGCAGGCATGCTGTCAATTCCCGACGCAAGGCACCGCGCCCCTGGATGTAGAGGGCCTGATAAATGGCTTCGTGGCTGATCCGCATGGTCTTGTCCTCGGGGAAGTCGAGCAACAGCCTTCGCGAAATCTGTTCCGGGCTCCAGGCCGTTGCCCACCGCCGTGATTGCCTGCGCCCATGGCGTCGCCCCTTCCAGGGCGCCTGCGGCCCGGCGACCTTGCCTCCATCTGATCGCTGGACCAGGCCGGCAAGGTGTTCTTGCACATAGTGTCGCAACCGCTCGTTCGAGGCCAGCTTCGCGATCTTGGGCCGGCGCGCTGCTCGTTCTGCATGCCATTGGGCTGTGGTTGCCCGATACTCAAACCCGCCCGAACGCGTCGCCGCATTGCGACGGACCTCGCGGGATATCGTCGAGGGGGATCGTTTCAGATGCCGTGCAATCGCTCGCAAGGCACATCCCCGCGCCAGCATCAGCGCGATCTCCTCCCGCTCTGACAAGGATAGATAGCGTCCGACCGGACATGGGGCCGTCGGGGAAAGATGTGTAGGGGGCATGCCGCCAGCCTCGCGAAACCATCTGGAGCCGACAGGCGCTGATACCCCAACCTCAATGGCGGCGTCTTCACTGGAACGGCCCAGGGCAATCAAACCCCAGAAGCGCCGGCGATCTTCACGGCGGGCAATACCAGGGCGTCCAGGTGAAAACACAGGCGCGCGTCCAGATCTGGCTGATCGACGCTTCCGTTTGGCCATCGCAACCTCCTCTCAAAGGGCTGTTGCGACGACCGGTTGAGACCGCCTTGGCTGCCCCTGTCCGAATGGTGAACCAATCCGGACTTCCCCGCTGGCCGGCGTTGATGCAGGGCCTGCTCCAGGGCATCCAGGACAAAGCCGGCGTCGGCCGTGCGGGACACCCGCCAGCCGACGATCCGCCGTGCAAAGGCGTCGATGATGAAAGCCACATAGACAAAGCCGCTCCAGGTGGACACATAGGTGAAATCGGAAAGCCACAACTGATCGGGCCGGTCGGCCCGGAATTGCCGGTTCACCCGATCCAACGGACAGGGTAAAGCCTTGTCAGCAATGGTAGTCTTCACCGGCTTTCCACGGATGGTGCCGCGCAGGCCCATCTCCCGCATCAGCCGTGCCACCGTGCAGCGTGCCACCTGCACGCCCTCCCGCTGCAACTGCCGCCACACCTTGCGCACCCCATAGACCTGGAAATTCTCATCGAACACCCGCCGGATATCGGTCATCAGGCCCGCATCGCGTTGCGCCCGCGGCGGTAGTTTGGCCGGATCACTCGCACGTGCCGTGTGCCGTCGGACGGTGGAGGGGGCAATCGGCAATACTCTGCAGATTGGCTCGATCCCGTATTCCCGGCGGTGGGCTTCAACGAAGCCCAACATCATTTCGGTCGGCGGTCGAGCTCCGCCATCGCGAAATAAGCCGAGGCCTTGCGCAGGATTTCATTCGCCTGGCGCAACTCCCGGATCTCCCGTTCTTGCGCCTTCAGTTTCTCCAGCACATCCAGCGGAACACCGGCACGGCTGCCGCTTTCCACCTCGGCTTTCTTGACCCACTCATTCAGCGTATGCGCCGAACAGCCGATCTTGGACGCCACGGACGACACCGCTGCCCATCGCGACGGATGATCCTGCTCGTGATCCACCACCAGCCGAACAGCCCGATCGCGGACCTCAGCTGAAAACTTGTTCGTTGTCTTGCTCATCATGCTCCATCCTACTCAAGAGTTGGAGCCGCCGACAATCCCGGCGCGGTTCAGACCGGACTGGCGGGAAGCGTCTAGTGCAGGCAACCGGCACCACAGCCCTGATGGCTCTGCACCCGCATCGGCTGTTCGGATGACAGGGAACGGCGACGGTGAACCACCGGCGACACCCAGTGCGGCCCCGAACTTTCTCTGAGGCGCCGGCTGCCCCAGACCCCGCCACCTTCCAGCAAGCGGAGAGGTCGGGGAAGGTCGATGGGAGGCTATTGAAACCAGGAGATCGATTTGCACTGGGAGGGGTTTTCTATCACACCTGATGCAGCTACCGAGGCTGGTAAGTGATTGTTTGTTAAAGGTATTTTTGTATTCTTTGAGAATGCAAAGCCGTATTCTACTGTATTCTGGCCTCAAATCTATATATCAAAGAGATATATTAGAGTTTGATTCGAAATTAATCTGAATTGCATCAATGCCTTGCGATACGCCTGACGAAGGTTTGTACGGAGGCGATGAAGATCCAGGCTGTTGCGGAAGCGATAGTCTGCTCGAAGTCTTTGGCCAAGCGTCGGTTTCGGTTGAGCCATGCCAGGGTGCGTTCGACGACCCAGCGTCGTGGCAAGACCTGGAAGCCTTGGGCTGTGTCGGATCGCTTGATGATGTCGATGGTCCATTTTCCAATGCGGCGCAACGCGTCTTTGAGCTTGTCCCCGGCATAGCCGCCATCGGCGAAGACGTGCCGCAGCCACGGGAAGGGTTTGACGATTTCGGCCAGCACCAGCGGTGCGCCATCACGATCCTGGATATCGGCGGTATGGATCACGGCATGGACGAGATTACCTTGGGTGTCGGTGAGGATATGGCGCTTACGCCCCTTTATCTTCTTGCCCGCGTCATATCCCCTCGGGCCGCCGGATTCCGTGGTTTTGACGCTCTGACTGTCGATCACGCCGGCGGTTGGGCTGGCATCACGGCCTTGTTGCTCGCGCATCGCCATCAGCAAGACATGGTTGACCGTGAGCCACAGACCATTGTCACGCCACAGGTAGAACCAGCGCCGCACCGTCGAGACCGGCGGGAAACAAGGTGGCAGCATCCGCCACGGCAGGCCGCCCCGAAGCAGATAAAGGATCGCCTCGACGATCCGGCGCAGCGGCCATTTGCGTGGCCTGCCTACGGCGGACGCAGCAGGCAGCAGCGGTTCCAACAAAGACCATTCCGCATCGGTCAAATCGCTTGGCAAAGCCAGGCCGTTGCGGGCATGAAGGGCGCGGGTGGTATCAGTCCACATCGGAGATGCACGGTTGTTTTTGGCGAAACCCCTGAATCACCGATAGGGAACGCTGTCAAGCTAACCCGCTGATACCACTCAACTTAATTTCGGATCAGGCTCTTAGGTTTTGTTGAAATCAACTTCGGCAGGTCAATTTGTCCCCGCAGCGCGGTTCGGTTCGGCGCATAACAAAGCGACATGCACAGAGAGCCCTAAAATTTCTTGCTCATTCTGCAGGGCCCACGCAAAGGGGAGGGAGCGATGCAACGAACTATTCATTTTGGCACCTGATTCCACTATAAGCCAGCAGCCGGTCGGCCCTTTGCGGCTGTCGTATGGTAAAGGGAATTTTCGATGCGCATCGCCGTCATCGGTACCGGTTATGTGGGTCTGGTCTCCGGGGCCTGCTTTTCCGAATTCGGGGTGGAAACGATCTGCGTCGACAAGGACCAGGACAAGATCGAGCGGCTGCGCCGCGGGGTGATCCCCATCTACGAGCCCGGCCTGGACGCGCTGGTGGAAAAGAACACCCGGGCCGGCCGCCTGTCCTTCACGACCGACCTGCCGGCCGCCGTGCGCGGTGCCGATGCCGTGTTCATCGCGGTGGGCACGCCCTCGCGCCGCGGCGACGGGCATGCCGATCTGTCCTATGTCCATGCCGCCGCGGCGGAGATCGCGGCGGCCCTGGACCCCGACGACTTCACCGTCATCGTGACGAAAAGCACGGTGCCCGTCGGCACGGGGCGGGAGGTGGCCCGCATCATCCGCAAAACCCGGCCGGAAGCCGATTTCGAGGTGGCGTCCAACCCCGAGTTCCTGCGCGAGGGCTCCGCCATCGAGGATTTCATGCGGCCCGACCGTGTCGTGATCGGCACCGACAGCGACAGGGCGCGGCAGGTCATGCGCGCCCTGTACCGTCCTTTGTTCCTGATCGAGACGCCGATGGTCTTCACCAGCCTGGAGACGTCGGAACTGATCAAATATGCCGCCAACACCTTCCTGGCCGCCAAGATCACCTTCATCAACGAGATCGCCGACCTGTGCGAGAAGGTGGGCGCCGATGTGCATGACGTTGCCAAAGGCATCGGCCTGGACAACCGCATCGGCAAGAAGTTCCTGCATCCCGGCCCCGGCTATGGCGGGTCGTGCTTTCCCAAGGATACCCTAGCCCTGGTGAAGACGGCCCAGGACCATGGCGCGCCGCTGCGCATCATCGAAACCGTCGTCGACATCAATGACCGGCGCAAGAAATCAATGGCCGGACGGGTCATCGCGGCCTGCGGCGGGTCGGTGCAGGGGCGCCGCATCGGCGTGCTGGGCGTGACCTTCAAGCCCAATACCGATGATATGCGCGATGCGCCCGCGCTGGACATCATCCCGGCCCTGCAGGCCGCCGGGGCCAGCATCGCTGCCTACGATCCCGCCGGCATGGAGGAGGCGGCCCGGCTCATCCCCGGCGTGACATGGGCAGGCGACGCCTATGCCGCCCTGCGGCAGGCCGACTGTGCCATCGTCCTCACCGAATGGAACGAGTTCCGCATGCTCAATCTCAACCGGGCACGCGGCATCATGAACGAACCGGTCATCGTCGATCTGCGCAACATCTTCAATCCGCAGGACGCCGAGATGGCGGGCTTCACCTATCACAGCATCGGCCGGCCCGGCCGGGTCCGCAAGGGGCGGGGGGAATAGGATGGTCACGCTGGTCACCGGTGTTGCGGGCTTCATCGGCTTTTCGCTGGCGCGGTCCCTGCTGGCGGACGGGGAGCCCGTGCTGGGCATCGACAGCGTCAACGACTATTACGACCCGGGCCTGAAGGAGGCCCGGCTGCGGATACTGGCGGCCTTTCCGGGCTTCACCTTCCACCGCCGGGACCTGGCCGACAGCGGTCTGGTCGATTTCATCACCCGGCAGCATCCCGACGTGACGGCGATCATCCATCTGGCGGCACAGGCGGGGGTGCGCCATTCGCTGGTCAATCCCTATGCCTATGTGCAGTCCAACATCCAGGCGCATGTCGTGATGCTGGAACTGGCCCGCGCCCTGCCGGGCCTGCGCAATTTCGTCTATGCCTCCTCCTCCTCCGTCTATGGTGCCAACCGGCAGACGCCCTTTTCCGTGGACGACCCCGTCACGCGGCCCATCTCGCTCTATGCCGCCACCAAGCGGGCGGACGAGCTGCTGACCTATACCTACAGCCATCTTTTCCGCTTTCCGGCCATCGGCCTGCGCTTCTTCACGGTCTATGGCCCCTGGGGCCGACCGGACATGGCGGTCTATCTGTTCACCGACGCCATCCTGGCCGGGCGGCCCATCGATGTGTTCAATGATGGGGAGATGTGGCGCGACTTCACCTATATCGACGATATCGTCGACGGCATCCGCGCCGCCGCCCTGCGCCCGCCGCCGCCCGACCCGGATGGGGTGCCCCACGCGGTCCATAATCTGGGCAACCACCGGCCTGAAAAGCTGATGGACGTGATCGCCATCATCGAACGGGCGCTGAACCGCAAGGCACAGATCAATTTCCGGCCCCTGCAGCCCGGCGATGTGCTCAGCTCTTGCGCCGATATCGAGACCAGCCGCCGGGACCTGGGGTTCGAGCCCCGGACGAACCTGGCCGAGGGGCTGCCCCGCTTCGTCGCCTGGTTCCGCGATTATCACCGCCGCTGACCCCGAGGGGCGATGCGCCGCCAGGCCCAGGGCGCGGATGCGCCGCCAGGCTCAGGGCGCGGATGCGCCCGGCCGGGCCCCCCGGTTTGCGATGCTGACCGTTGGCTGATGCCCGGGCTTGATGTTTGCACGATGCGGCGGGTCCTTGTATCAAGGCGTCGTATCGCTATGGGAATTCAGGACATGTGCGGGATCGCAGGCTTTCTTTCCAACCTGTCATGGCGCCGGGACGGTGATGCGGCGTGGGTCGGCGCGCTGGCCGATGCCCTGCGCGTGGCGGGGATCGATGATCTTCCCGGCATCGATGCCATCCTTGACGGGCTGCATGCCCGGTTCGACGACCTGATGGCCTTTTCCACCCATATGGCGCTGGTGGAACGGCCCGACCTGCGCGACCGGCTGACCGCGGCCGCCAGCCGGATCGAAGGGCTGGAGGCGGAGTTGAAGGCCAGCGCCTTCGCCCGCGAACCGGTGGCCGAGCGGGTGGCGGAGCGGCTGCGCGATTATGGCTGGCAGCTTCGCAACGAGGTGCTGGCCAATATCGATCGCACCCTGGGCCTGATCGGCGGCGTTCCCACCCCGGCCAGGGCGCAGCATTTCGCGGCCTGGGCCGTGGAACAGGTGCTGGAGAACCTGGACCGGCTGGAGGTGCGCGGGCGCGACAGCGCCGGCATCGCGGTGCAGTTGCGCCTGACCGGGCCGCTGTCCGACGCCCAGCTTGCCGACTGGCGCCGGCAGGCGGCCACGGCCGGGCGCGATGCCTTCGATGCCGATGGTGCCGTCACCTTCCATGCGCTGGCCGATGGCGGGGCGACGGCCCGCTTCACCTACAAGGTGGCGCAGCTGATCGGCAAGCTGGGGGACAATGGCGCCACGCTGCGGGCCAAGCTGCGCGCCGATGCCCTGTTCTGGGAACTGGCGGCGCGGACTGGCCAGATCGGCATCCTGGCGCATACCCGCTGGGCCTCGCACGGGGCCATCAATCTGGCCAATTGCCACCCGCAGAACGGCCGGCTGGCCGGGGACAATGTGCCTGTCCTGCCGGCCGATGCCGATGTTGCCTGTGTGCTGAACGGCGATATCGACAATTACCAGACCCTGAAGGACGGGCCCGTGAAGGCGGCGGGCCATGCCGTGCCGGCCGCCGTCACCACGGATGCCAAGATCATCCCCGTCATGTTCCGGTTGGCCCAGGGCCGGTCCACGGCCGACCGTTTCCTGTCGGCCCTGCGGCAGTTCGAGGGGTCGGTGGCCATCGGCCTGCTGCATCCGGCCGAACCGGAACGGCTGTATCTGGGCCAGAAGGGCAGCGGGCAGAGCGTCTTCGTGGCCGAGGTGCGCGACGGCCTGATCCTGGCGTCGGAGAATTACGGGCTGGCCCCGCGGGCCCGCGCCTCCATCGGTCTGGCCAAGGTGGAGAAGGGCGGCCTGCAGGTCATCCTGTCGACGGCGGAGGGTGAGGAACCCCTGTCGGCCCGCACCATCGATGACGGCGCCGCCGCCCCGCTGAAGCCCGACACCATCGAGATTTTCAGCCGCGACATCTTCCGCGGCGATTTCGAGCATTTCTTCGAAAAGGAAGTGCATGAGGCGGCCGGCAGCGTGCGCAAGACCCTGGTCGGCCGCTACAGCCGCCAGGGACGGCGGGCCAGTTTCGACCTGGGGCCGCACGGCATCTGGGCCGCGCTGCGCCGCCGCCTGTCCGACCCGGCCCGGCCCGCCATCCGCCGCATCTTCGTGACGGGCCAGGGCACGGCCGCCATCGCCGGCATGGGGGTGGCCCATCTGCTGCGCCAGGCGCTGGCCGGCACGTCGATCCATGTGGAGGCGGCCAAGGCGTCGGAACTGTCGTCCGACCTGGACGGGGTGGATCTGGACGACGCCATCGTCATCGCCATCAGCCAGTCGGGCACGACCACAGACACCAACCGCACCGTCGATCTGGCCCGCGCGGCCGGCGCCTGGATCCACGCCATCGTCAACCGCCGCAACAGCCCGCTGGTGCGCAAGTCGGACAGCCACCTGTTCACCAGCGACGGGCGCGACATCGAAATGGCCGTGGCCAGCACCAAGGCCTTCTACAGCCAGGTCGCGGCCGGCAAGCTGACCGCCCTGTGCATCGCCGATACGCTGGGCAGCCTGCCGCCCGTGCAGATCCATGACGAGCTGGTGGCCCTGGAAGGGCTGCCGGCCCGCATCCAGGAGGTGCTGGACGACGAGGCGGCCATCGCCGCCTGCGCCGAGCGCTATGCCCCGCAGAACCGCTATTGGGCCGTGGTCGGCAACGGCCCCAACAAGATCGCGGCGGAAGAGATCCGGATCAAGCTGTCGGAGCTTTGCTACAAGTCGATCCCCGTGGATTTCACGGAGGACAAGAAGCATATCGACCTGTCGACCGAGCCGCTGACCCTGGTCATCGCCAATGATCTGGCCCCGCTGCTGGCCCAGGACACGGCCAAGGAAGTGGCCATCTTCAAGGCGCATGCCGGCAAGCCGCTGGTCGTCGCCGCCAAGGGGGAGACCTGCTTCGACGCCTATGCGGAAACCGTGATCCGCGTGCCGTCGGCCGGGGCCGGCCTGGATTTCGTGCTGGCCACCGTGGTCGGCCATCTCTGGGGTTTCCATGCGGCGCGCGCCATCGATCGCCGGTCACAGGGGTTCCGCGCCCTGGGCGTGGCCATCGAACAGGCGCTGGTCGAACCCGACCGGCCGCTGGCGCCCATCACCGACGCCATCGCCGTGGAAATGCGCCGCATCGCCGAGGGGGAGCAGGATGCCGCCCTGCCGCCGCGGGCCGTGGCACAACTGGCCGGCCTGTCGGCGTCCCTGGCCGTGGCCGATGCCGGCAGCCGTGCCCGGCTGCTGGCCGACGGGTCGGCCCTGATGCGCAAGCTGTTCGAGGAAACCAGCCGCCCCGTCGACACGATCCGACACCAGGCCAAGACCGTGACGGTCGGCATCTCCCGCCCCGTGCGGGAGGTGGCGCCCTCCATCCTGTCGGCCCTGTCGGCCCTGGGCGTGTCGCATGAGGCGCTGGCCGATGCCGACCGCCGCACGCTGACGGCCTTCTCCTCCATCCTGACGGGCGTGCATGGCGCCATCCTCTACCGCCTGACGGGGGAGGGCAGGGACGGCGCGCCGGTGCTGGCGGCCGGAACCCGCATCGGCAGTGCCGCCGGCCGGGCGTCGGGCTATGATGGCGGCCGTCCGGCCGCCGGCAGCAAGCGCCGGGCCCTGCGCCTGGGCCGCATCATCTTTTCCCCCGGCGCCCGGTCGGCGGAAAATCTGGTGCTGGTGCCCGTCTTCGCCGGCCAGGAATGGCGGGTGGCCGGGCTGGCCATGCTGCATACCGATCTGATGGCCCAGGCCTCCTTGCAGCAGAAGACGGCCCTGCTGAAGGAACTCCACCTCTATGAGGATCTGTTCGACGCCTATCACGAGGCGGTGCATGGCGAGGACCGGGACTTCGCCGCCTTCATCGCCGGGGTCAGCCCCCGCGACCTGCTGTTCCGCAACCCGGCCGATCTGGTGCCGAAGGGATAATATTACGCGGGGTTGCGTGGAACAGAGTGGGAATCCAGGCAAGCCCGCCTACCGTCCAGCGGCGCCCGGCGATCAGGGACAGCCGGCCGGTTGTGGGGTTTGCATTGGATATGCGGCTGTATAAATACATTCTTATACCAATCTCCCTAATGATTGACCGTTGCCCATTTCCTTGAAGCGATTTGTCGAATTTTCCCTGTTTGTGCAATGAGGCTGTTCCATGCGCTGCAGCAGGCATCGACGATATCGTCGTAATCATTGAATATTCTGTTGCCGAGGAAATTCTGGCGCAGGTACTGCCAGATACTTTCGACGGGATTGAGTTCGGGGCAATAGGGTGGCAGATGAAGTGAACTGGCCCCCGTTTGGCCGGACAGTCAGGCGGTTTCACGATAGGCCCTTAGAGTTTGATTCAAAAATAATCTGAACTGTATCAATGCCTTGCGATCCGTCGGATGAAGATTTGCACGGATGCGATGAAGCACCATGCGGTTGCAGATGTGATTGTCTGCTCGAAGTCTTTGGCGAGCCGTCTGTTTCGGTTGAACCATGCCAGGGTGCGTTCTACGACCCAGCGTCGCGGCAAGACTTCGAAGCCTTGGGCTGTGTCGGATCGCTTGATGATGTCGATGGTCCATTTTCCGATGCGGCGCAGGGCATCTTTGAGCTTGTCCCCAGCATAGCCGCCATCGGCGAAAACATGCCGCAGCCATGGGAAGGGTTTGACGATTTCGGCCAGCACCAGCGGCGCGCCGTCGCGGTCCTGGATGTCGGCAGTGTGGATGAGGGCATGGACGAGATTGCCTTGGGTGTCGGTGAGGATATGGCGCTTGCGTCCTCTGATCTTCTTCCCGGCGTCATATCCCCTCGGGCCGCCGGATTCCGTGGTTTTGACGCTCTGGCTATCGATCACACCGGCGGTTGGGCTGGCATCACGGCCTTGTTGCTCACGCATCGCCATCAGCAGGACATGGTTGACCGTGAGCCACAGACCATTGTCACGCCACAGGTAGAACCAGCGTCGCACCGTCGAGACCGGCGGGAAACAAGGCGGCAGCATCCGCCAAGGCAGGCCGCCGCGCAGCAGATAAAGGATCGCCTCCACAATCCGGCGCAACGGCCATTTCCGCGGACGCCCGACAGAGGACGCAGCAGGCAGCAGCGGTTCCAACAAAGACCATTCCGCATCGGTCAAATCGCTTGGCAAAGCCAGGCCGTTGCGGGCATGAAGAGCGCGGGTGGTATCAGTCCACATCGGGGATGCACGGTTGTTTTTGGCGAAACCCCTGAATCACCGATAGGGAGCGCTGTCAAGCTAACCCGCTGATACCACTCAACTTAATTTCGGATCAGGCTCTAAGAGTTTGAGAGTTTGATTCGAAATTAATCTGAATTGCATCAATGCCTTGCGATACGCCTGACGAAGGTTTGTACGGAGGCGATGAAGATCCAGGCTGTTGCGGAAGCGATGAACCGCGCCGGGATTGTCGGCGGCTCCAACTCCTGAGAGGATGGGGCTACGATGAGCAAGACAACGAACAAATTTTCAGCTGAGGTCCGCGAGCGGGCTGTTCGGCTGGTTTTGGATCACGAGAAGGATCATCCGTCGCGATGGGCGGCGGTTTCATCCGTGGCGTCCAAGATTGGCTGTTCGGCCCACACACTTAATGAGTGGGTCAAGAGGGCCGAGGTGGAAAGCGGCAGTCGTGCTGGTATTCCGCTGGATGTGCTGGAGAAGTTGAAGGCGCAGGAACGGGAGATCCGGGAGTTGCGCCAGGCGAATGAAATCCTGCGCAAGGCCTCGGCTTATTTCGCGATGGCGGAGCTCGACCGCCGACCGAAATGATGCTGGATTTCATTGATGTCCACCGCCAGGAATACGGGGTCGAGCCGATTTGCGACGTTTTGCCAATCGCCCCGTCAACTGTGCGTCTGCATGCTGCTCGCAAGGCTGATCCGGCCAAACTGTCGGCGCGCGCACAGCGCGATATCGGCCTTAAGGCCGATATCCGGCGGGTGTTCGATGAGAATTTCCAGGTCTATGGGGTCCGCAAAGTCTGGCGGCAGTTGCAGCGCGAGGGCATCCAGGTGGCACGCTGCACGGTCGCGCGGCTGATGCGGGAGATAGGCCTGCGGGGTGCCATTCGCGGCAAGCCGGTGAAAACCACCATTGCCGACAAGGCCTTACCCTGTCCGCTGGACCGGGTGAACCGGCAGTTCCGGGCCGACAGGCCCGATCAGCTGTGGTTGTCCGATTTCACCTATGTCTCCACCTGGAGCGGGTTCGTCTATGTGGCCTTCATCATCGACGCCTTTGCCCGTCGGATCGTCGGCTGGCGGGTGTCCCGGACGGCCGATGCCGGTTTTGTCCTGGATGCCCTGGAGCAGGCCCTGCACCAGCGCCGGCCGGCGGGGAAATCCGGATTGGTCCACCATTCCGACAGGGGTAGCCAATATCTGTCCATCCGCTACACCGAGCGGCTAGGCCTGGCCGGCATCGAGCCATCGGTCGGCAGCGTCGGCGACAGCTACGACAACGCCTTGGCCGAAACCGTCAACGGTCTCTACAAGGCGGAGGTCATCCATAGGCGAGGACCGTGGAAATCCTTTGAAGCCGTGGAATATGCAACCCTCGAATGGGTCGACTGGTTCAACAACCGCCGCCTGCTCGAGCCTATCGGAAATATCCCGCCCGCAGAGGCCGAACAACGCTATCATGACGCCGTGAGCATTCAGCAGTTGGCGGCGTGACTCACGAACTTTTGCCGCCGACAATCCCGGCGCGGTTCACGATAGTCTGCTCGAAGTCTTTGGCCAAGCGTCGGTTTCGGTTGAGCCATGCCAGGGTGCGTTCGACGACCCAGCGTCGTGGCAAGACCTGGAAGCCTTGGGCTGTGTCGGATCGCTTGATGATGTCGATGGTCCATTTTCCAATGCAGCGCAACGCGTCTTTGAGCTTGTCCCCGGCATAGCCGCCATCGGCGAAGACGTGCCGCAGCCACGGGAAGGGTTTGACGATTTCGGCCAGCACCAGCGGTGCGCCATCACGATCCTGGATATCGGCGGTATGGATCACGGCATGGACGAGATTACCTTGGGTGTCGGTGAGGATATGGCGCTTACGCCCCTTTATCTTCTTGCCCGCGTCATATCCCCTCGGGCCGCCGGATTCCGTGGTTTTGACGCTCTGACTGTCGATCACGCCGGCGGTTGGGCTGGCATCACGGCCTTGTTGCTCGCGCATCGCCATCAGCAAGACATGGTTTACCGTGAGCCACAGACCATTGTCACGCCACAGGTAGAACCAGCGCCGCACCGTCGAGACCGGCGGGAAACAAGGTGGCAGCATCCGCCACGGCAGGCCGCCCCGAAGCAGATAAAGGATTGCCTCGACGATCCGGCGCAGCGGCCATTTGCGTGGCCTGCCTACGGCGGACGCAGCAGGCAGCAGCGGTTCCAACAAAGACCATTCCGCATCGGTCAAATCGCTTGGCAAAGCCAGGCCGTTGCGGGCATGAAGGGCGCGGGTGGTATCAGTCCACATCGGAGATGCACGGTTGTTTTTGGCGAAACCCCTGAATCACCGATAGGGAACGCTGTCAAGCTAACCCGCTGATACCACTCAACTTAATTTCGGATCAGGCTCTTATAGAAGCTCCATCGCCAAATTTAATTTCGATATCATCAATAGAATATACGATCTCATATCTTATAATGAATAGTGACATTCTGATGGAAACAAGAGCTATATCTACAGATTTATGAAATGAATATTTATTTCTTACCAAATTATTTAGTTCATTGATATTTACATTATATTCAATCACATCTACAACAGTGGGATTGTAAGATTCTTCGGTGACAAAATTAAATCCAGAATAATTGGACACCTCCGGAAACCGTCAATTTTTGCTATGATATGTCATGCAGCCTGTATCGGGGTTGGTCATGACAGGACAGGGTGGCTTCTGGGATTTTGAGGACCGTCTTCGTGAGTTGTCGGCGGAGGGTGATCCGCTGGAGCGTCTGTCGGCGACGGTCGATTTTGAGCAATTCCGACCGGTTCTGGCCAAGGCCCTGCGGCGCGGTGACCCGCGCAAGGGCGGTCGCCCGCCGTTTGACGCGGTGCTGAAATTCAAGATGCTGGTGTTGCAGGCGCTGCACGGGTTGTCGCTGCAACAGACGTCGGATCTGGTGCGCGACCGGCTGAGCTGGATGCGGTTCTGCGGGCTGGGTCCGGGGGATGGGGTGCCCGATGCCAACACGCTGTGGGACTTCCGCGAGGCGTTGATCGGTGCCCGCGCACTGGACGCGCTGTTCATGCGTCTGGAGCAGGCGATCAGTGCCGCGGGCTATCTGCCGATGTCGGGCCAGATTGTGGATGCGACCCTGGTGGCGGCTCCGCGCCAACGCAACCGGGAGGATGAGAAGGCGGCGATCAAGCAGGGCCGGTCAGCCCAGGAGATTTGGCCTGACCAGCCAGCCAAAGCGGCGCAGAAGGATGTGGACGCGCGCTGGACGGTGAAATTCAGCAAGGCCAAGCCGGCGGTCGAGGGCACGCCGCAGCCGCCCGACATCGCCATCCCGGACTTTGGCTACAAGGCGCATATCGCCATCGACCGCCGGCATGGGGTGATCCGGCGTCGGCTGGTCAGCGATGCCGCCGCCCATGACGGGGCGCGCCTGCGCGAGGGGTTGATCGACCCGGACAATACGGCATCGGGCGTGTGGGCCGACACGGCCTATCGCTCGCAGGCTAATGAGGACTTCCTGCGCGAGGCCGGCAAGGTCAGCCATATCCACGTCAAGAAACCCAAGGGCAAGCCGATGTCCGACCGCACCGCTCGTGCCAATGCCCGCAAATCCGCCATCCGCGCCAAGGTCGAGCATCCGTTCGCCATGCTGAAGGGACCGATGCGGCTCTTCATCCGCACCATCGGCATCAAACGCGCCATGGCGGCCATCACGCTGGCCGCCATGGCCTACAACATGAAACGATGGGTCTGGCTCGACGGAAGAACTGCGTCCGCATGACGCCAGAACCGCCCGCAAGGGCGGCTGCACCAGGCAGTGATACCCCAAAAAGCCGCCAGACCGGCGCTGGGCAGCCCGAATTTCGCTCCGATTGACCACATCACAAAGGGTTATCGGAGGTGTCCACCTTATCAACCCGAACAAGCACATGGTCCGCAGGCACCAGGTCCCGCAGCAAGCCCGACACAAACAACTCAGGCTGACGACGATCCTTCTGACCCAACATGACGATGCCTCCCGTGACATCGCCATCGAATCAAAATGTCAGGGCTTTCTCAACAGGCCCAGGAGATTGGTATAACTCAATGGTGGGTCAATTCTCGACGGAAATCCCGGGTCAGTTCCGCGTGGAAATCAACAAACCCAACTATGGCACAGCGATGCCGGGGGCCGTCCACCCTAACAATTGCGAGGAGTGGAACTCACCGCACTTGGATATTACAGCCCCGCCACCTTGCGTAATGTTTCATTGATACGGCTTTGCCAACCGGGGCCGGTGGCACGAAAATGTTCGACCACGTCGGGGTCCAGGCGCAGGTTGAGCGCCACCTTGGGCGCTGCCGATTTCGGCCGGCCCGCACGCTTCATTGTGGCCGCCGCGGGGCGGATGACGGTGCCGGCTGTGGCAAGCTCCGCCTGTTCGAAGAATTCATCGGTCAGTTCGGGGGCGTCGTCGGGGTCTGGCCAGGGCCGCCCGGAACCGCTGTTGTTCGCGTTCATTTGCCTTCCTCATGCTGATGATGCGCCGTCCGCCATCGGCCGCGGTCGACACGATCACCACCATTCGATCCGCCAGCATGCCGGCCCTGATAAACTGATCCTCACCATAATCGAACCGGTCGTCCTTCATGGTGAAGGTGAGCCCGGCGAAAAACTGGGCGGCATCGGCAAAATCCAGGCCCCGTTCGGCCAGGGTGCGATCACGCTTGGTCGGATCGAAGATGATACTCACAGATATTTCTGTATCCACAATAATGGTACCGGTCAAGGTGTTTTTTGTGAATACAGAAATCAATTGATATACGCCCGCCTCACCCCGTCTCGTCCAGCCAGGCGGCCACCCAGAGCAGGGGGGCGTTCCAGTTGATGGTGACCTCGTTCAGCGTATAGAGGTGGATATCGTCCAGCCAGCAGGCCTGGGGCGCGCAGGGGCCGCCCAGTTTTTCCAGCGCCTCCTTCCCCGGCCGGGCGTTGGGGCCGCCCGACAGCACGCCGGGGGGCGGGGGTGGCAGGGCGGGGTCCAGGGACGGGGCCCAGAAACGGTGGTGCGGGTGGCGCATCGGCCGGGCGCCGTAACCGCTGATATAGGACTGGTCCAGCGGGTTGCGGCCCAGCAGATAATCCATGACATCGACCACCTTGTCGCGATACCGCGCCTCGCCCGTCGCGTCATGGGCATGGGCCAGCACGATGGCGCGGTTCAGCAGGCCGGCGTTCGATCCCCAGCCATAGGCCGTGGCGGCCAGCGGCTGGCGGTAACCCGCCCCCGCACCATCGTGCAGGAACCGGTCGGCGCCGTTGCGGATGGCCCGGGCCACCTGCCCGGCCTGGGCCGGCGGCAGCGCGCCTTCCTGCAGGGACAGGCTGAGCAGGCCCAGCGGGGCGACCTGCGGCCAGGCGGGCTCGGCCACGGCATCCGCCGCGAAATGGGGCGACCCCGTGACCGGGCCGGCGAAGACGGGCAGCCGCGTGGTCGCCAGCAGTTCGGCGGCAGCCCAGAAGAACTCGTCCGACAGGTCATCATCGCCATAGCCGCCGCTGCCCTCGAAATCGCCCAGCGCGTGGGCGTCGGGCACGCGGCGCGCCGCCTCCCAGGCCCGCACGGCGGCGCGCAGGCAGCGTTCGGCAAAGGCGGGGTCGATGGTGCGCCACAGCCGGGCCGCCTGGGCCGCCGTCGCGGCCAGGTTCAAGGTGGCGGCCGTGCCGGGCGGATAGAGGAAGCGGGGCTCGGGATCCAGGTGCGGCGGCATGGGCAGCGCCGTCCAGCGCCTGTCCGCCACCTTGTGGTGCGCCATGCCAGAGGCATCCACCAGGGTGAAGCGCAGCCGCTCCCCCGGCTTCTGGGGTCCCAGCGGCAGGGCCATGCGCGTGCCGGCCGGCACCTGCATGGACAGCATGAATTCCATCTGCCAGCGCGCCTCGTCCAGCAGGTCGGGCACGCCGTTGCCGGCCTCCGGCATGGCGGCGGACCCGTCGGGGAAGGGCGGGGGCTTGCCGCGCGCCAGGGCGCGTTCATGCAGGTGCAGAAGCGTCCACAGCGCGATGCCGCCATTCACGACATATTTGCCGTGGTCGCCGGCATCGTACCAGCCGCCCGTCACGTCCAGCCGGTGGGCGCAGGCCGGCCAGTCATTGCCATTGCGGTCGCGGCCGCCGAAACAGGGCACCACCTCGCCGACATGCCCCGCCGGCCGGGCCCATTGCGCCCCCACGAACCGCGCCTCGATCGGCATGCCGGCGCGGTTATGGTGGAAATAGGCCAGGGCATCGCGCTTCAACGCGCCATAGGGGCCGTCGCCGATGGAAAAGGGCCGGCTTCGCAACGGCCCGACGGTCAGGACGAAACCGTCGCCGCGCGCCACAACAGCGCTGAAATCCACCTGATGCAGGTGCTGGCCCGAGGCGGCATCGTCGCCCGTCACGCTGCTGTGGCCCGCCGCCACGACATGGCCCGCCGCATCATGCAGGGTCCAGGGCAGGGGGGTGCGGGCGGGATGGGGCAGGATGGCATGCTTTCCCGCCCGCGCCAGCAGCCCCGCCTGGTTCAGCCGCACGGGTGCGATGTCCCCCGCCGCCGCCCCGGTGCCGGTGCCGGCCGCCGGGGCGGCGGTGACCGGGGCCGGGGAGAGGAGAAGGAGGAGGGGCAGCCAGAGGCCGGCGGCCAGGGCGGCCGCGCGCGTGGATCGTCCGGACATGCCCGTTACTTCCCCGCGGTGGCCGATTGGGCGAAGGGGCCGATCATGGCGCCGATGAAGCTGTTGGCGGCCTTGGTGGACAGGATCTTGCCGTCCGCCCCGGCCAGCACGGTGCGCCATTCTTCCCCCGCCGCCGCCGCGTCGGTGGCGACAAGGAAATCATAGGCCCCGCCCCGCGCCACGATACGCAGATAAAGCGGCCCGTCATCGGGCACGGGCAGAGAGGCCAGAAGCCGTCCGTCGGCCGGCGCCTGCGGCCCGTCGCGCATGGCGACCTGTGCCACCCGGTCCTTGCCCCGGCGTTCCACGGTGAAGCGATACCAGTATTCGTCGCTCTGCACGGCGGCCAGCCCGGCCCGGTCGCCGGGCCGGACGGGGGCGAAATGCATCTCCGTGGTGACCAAGGCGTTCATATGCTGCTGCCGGCGTGCCCAGAAGGCCGGGTTTCCATGGTCGGACAGGCCCACCGGCGTCAGGCGCAGCGTCAGGAAGCCGGCATCCTCGGTCAGGCTGTACCAGTCGCCCCGGGGATTGCGCGCCATCATCCAATAGGGCGGCAGGGCCGGCCCGTCGAATTCGTCGCGCACGGCGAAGGGGCCGGATGTGGGCACGGGCGCCGGCGGCTGTGCCGGCAGGCCGGGCCGCGCATGGGTCAGGGCGATGGCTTCTCCCGGCTGCGTGATGCGTGGCCAGCCATCCACCCAGCGCACGGGCAGCAGATAGGTGTCGCGGCCGGTATTATAGTAATCCCCCTCATAGGGGCGCACGGCCAGGAAGGTGGCCCACCATTCCCCGTTCGGCAGTTCCACGAAATCGGCATGCCCCGCCGACGTGACGGGATGCGGCCGGTCGGGGTCCAGGTCGCGCTGCGTCAGGATGGGATTGACGGGTCCGGGCACATAGGGGCCCATGGGGGCGTCGGCGCGCAGCACGACCTGGGAATGGTTGATGGCCGTCCCGCCCTCTGCCGCGATCAGATAATAATGGCCGTCCTTGCGGATGATGTGCGGCCCCTCGATCCAGATGGGCCGGGTCGACGGATCGATCCCGCCATCGACCAGCAACTGCCGCGGCCCCACGGTCTTCAGCGCCCCGGCGTCGAATTCCTGGATCCAGATGGCGCGGTGCCCGTCATAAAGCGGCGCGCCCGGCGGCGGGCCGTTATTCAGCAGATAGGCCCGGCCGTCATCATCGAAGAAGAGGGACGGATCGATCCCTTCCTCCAGATCGGGCAGCCAGACCGGATCGCTCCACGGTCCGGCCGGGTCGCGGGCCGTGATCACGAAATTGCCGCCGCAATCCACGCAGGTGTTGACGATGTAGAAAACCCCGTCGCGATGCTCGATCGCCGGGGCGAACACGCCGCGCGACAGGCCCAGGCTCCCGAAATCCAGCATGCCGGGCCGGTCGATGGCGTTGCCGATCTGCGTCCAGTTCACCAGATCGCGGCTGTGAAAGACCGGAAGGCCCGGAAACCAGGTGAAGGTGGAATGGACCAGGTAATAATCATCGCCCACCCGCGTGATCGACGGGTCGGGGTAATAGCCGGCCAGGATGGGATTGCGGTAATCCCCCGGACCCGGCCGGGCCACGGCGTCCGACGGGTCCGACCCCTGATAGTCCAGCCAGCCGAACCGCGCCACCGCGCCCGCCCCGGCCTCCGCTCCGCCCGCCGATGCCGGCGCCAGCCCGGATGCCAGCGTCAATACCAGTCCCAGCGCCGCACGCGGCGCCCAGCTTGCCCATCCCATTTACTTCCTCCCTGACGCGCCTTGATCTTGTTAGCGCTATCATGCGGAAGAAGGGCGGCGCTGTCCAGGGAGGATGAGGGGCTGGTGCAAGGGCGGAAGGCGGTGGCCGTCAGGCCCGCTTCGGCGGCCAGGGGATGAAGCCGGAGGTGCGGCGGATATAATCCTCGTAACCGGGTTTGGTACGGGCCATGCGCCGTTCCACGGTGGGGGCGCCCGACCATTTCATCAGCGTCCAGGTGAGCAGCAGCGGCCCCGGCAGTGCCCACAGGCCCGGCCCGGTCTCGGCCGCGATCAGGTACAGGCCCCACCAGGCGCAGGCATCGCCGAAATAGTTGGGATGGCGGGTATAGCGCCACAGGCCGCGGGACATCACCTGTCCCTTGTTGGCGGGATCGGCCTTGAACCGCACGAGTTGCCAGTCGGCCAGCGTTTCAAACGCGATACCGAACAGGCAGAGCCCCGCCCCGGCCCAGCCCAGCAGGCCCAGCGGCGTGCTGGTGTCGATCTGGCCCAGTTGCACGGGCAGACAGACGATCAGCAGCAGCGGCGCCTGGGTGGCGAACACCAGGATCAGCGAGGCGACGGGCAGGCTCCAGC
Source organism: Niveispirillum fermenti (assembly GCF_052474395.1). Taxonomy (NCBI): domain Bacteria; kingdom Pseudomonadati; phylum Pseudomonadota; class Alphaproteobacteria; order Rhodospirillales; family Azospirillaceae; genus Niveispirillum; species Niveispirillum fermenti. The sequence continues at coordinate 133,423 of NZ_CP156680.1, forward strand.
CGCGGGCGGCCTGCGCCTTGCCCAGCATGGCCACATAGCGCCGGTCCGGCCCGTGATGGCGCCAGCGCCACAGCATGTAGCCGCCCAGCCGGCCGCCCCACAGGGCGACCAGACCCAGCAGCAGATATTGCCGCGGGGCGCCGTCCCCCACGCCGCCCGCCATCTGGACATAGGTGCTGGCGGCCACCAGCACCATGCCCAGACCCCAGACGGCGTCCACGGGCGTCATGTCGCCGATGGCCAGGCAGATGGCCCACAGGATCAGGAAGGCGATGATGATCACTGCCGCGTTGGTCAGCAGCAGGCTGGCTGTTTCCATGGCTTGGCGCTCCCTGGTCGATGCCCCTGCCCCTGTCCCGCGCTGACGGCGGGCAGGGGCAGGGGCTTCCTCGTTTGCCGCTCGTGTCCGTCGGGCTTTGCGTGCCGACCGGATCAGAACCGGGTGGACAGGCGGGCGCCGTAGGTGCGCGGCGCGCCGTACAGCGACACCTCGTCCCCGGCGAAGGGGATGATGCTGGTCCGGTACAGTTTGTCCGTCAGGTTCTTGCCATAGACGGTGAACTGCCAGGCACCGTCCGTCGTGCCCAGGCTGACACGGGCATCCAGCAGCCCGTAACCCGGTTCGACATTGGTGTTCTCCGGCCCCCAGAAGATGTTGTCCTGGTAGACATAGGCGACATTGGTGGAAAGCCGCATGTCGCTGCCGACATCGATGGCGTAATTGGCGCTGACGCTGAACTGGTAATCGGGCGTGCGCAGCATCTTGTTGCCGGTGAATTCCAGGTTGCGCGCGGCGTCCAGATACTTGCCATAGCGCGCATGCAGCAGCGAGCCGGAGGCCGACAGGGTCAGTTCCCGCGTCGGCTGCACCTGCACTTCCGCCTCCAGCCCCTTGATCTTGGCCGACGCGGCATTGGCCACCACCAGGGTCAGGGCCACGTCGTCCAGCTGCTCCACCTGCAGGTCCTTGAAGTCGGTGTAGAAGGCAGCCAGGTTGAAGCGCATGCGGTTGTCGAGCAGGTCGGTCTTGATGCCGGCCTCGTAATTCCAGGCGGTTTCCGGGTTATAGGCCAGGGAGGCGGTGGCCGCGTCGGCCGCCGCGCTCTGCCAGCCACCGCCCTTGAAGCCGCGCGTGACGGAGCCATAGACCATGGTGCCGTTGCCCGACGACCATTCCAGCAGCACGCGCGGCGTCAGCCGGCGCCAGGTCTGGTCGACCTTGATGTGATAGGGGCCCAGCAGCGGGGCCGGCGACAGGGCATTGTCCATGCCGTCGGGACCCAGGCTCAGGATGCGCGCCTCGGAATCGAAGCTCTTGTGATCGATCGTGTAGCGCATGCCGGCCGACAGGGTCAGATCGGTGGTCAGATCATATTCCAGTTCGCCGAACGCGGCATAATTGGGTGCCTTGCCCGTCTGGATGAAGATATTGTCGCCATCCAGCGTGTCGCGCGTGCTGCCCGCCCCGCCCGGCAGGAAGGAATTGGCCGTGTTGCGCGACGAACGGTCCGTCGTCTCCTTCAGGAAATAAAGGCCGGACACCCAGCGCAGCGGCTGATCCTGGGCCGAAGCCAGGCGCAGTTCCTGCGTGATGCCGACATAATCTTCCGTCTGGGTCAGCATGCTGTCGGTGATCGAGGGCGGGGAGCCGGCACCCGGCTGGCTCCAGCGGTTCGACGCCTCGCCCCGGCGCACCGCGGCGACATAGGTCAGGACCGGCCCGTCGAAATCATAATCGGCCCGTACCGTCAGGCCCGAGGTGCGCCGCTTCATGTACTGGTCGTGCGGCGTTTCGGTGGTGCGGGGATTGTCGGAAATCAGGTTGGGCGTGATGAAGCCGAAGCCGGCCCGCGTCGGGTCGTCCACGGCATGGCGGGCCGACCCGCCGCCGCTGTCGCGCCCGGCATCGGCCACCACCAGGATGGACAGCGCCTCGTTCGGGTCGAACTGCACCGACAGGCGGCCGGCAAAGCTGTCGATATCCTCCAGCTCCTGCCCCGTCACGATGTTGGTGGCATAGCCGTCATGGCGGTTCTGGTAGAAGGACAGGCGCGCCTTCACCGTGTCGGACAGGGCGCCCGTGATATAGGCCTGGCTGGCGATGGCGCCGTAATTGCCCATGCTGACCGACGCGAAGCCCTCCAGCTCCTCCTTCGGGCGGGCCGTCACGAAGCTGATGGCGCCGCCCACGACATTCTTGCCGAACAGCGTGCCCTGCGGCCCGCGCAGCACCTCCACCCGCTCCAGGTCGAAGATGGGCGGCGTTGCCGTGCCGCGGCGGCCGATATAGACCTCGTCCAGGAAGACGCCGACGGACGGATCGGCCGTGGCGCTGTTCAGGCGCACCGTGCCGATGCCGCGGATGAACAGCTCCTGTTCCAGCGCGTTCTGCTGCTGGAAGGTGAAGCTGGGCGTGCGCGAGGCGAGGTCGGAAATGTCGGTGATGGCGGCGGCGCGCAGCGTCTCCCCATCGATGGCGGTCACGGCGACGGGCACGTTCTGCAGGCTTTCCGCCCGCTTGCGCGCCGTCACGACGATCTCGGCCAGGAAGGGCTGGTCGTTCGCGGCGGCCGTGGCGGCCGGCGCCGATTGTGCCAGGGCCGGGCCGGACGTGGCGCCCAGCAGGGCGGCCAGCAGCCCGGCGGCCGGCCAATGGCGGCGGTTTGCCGCCTGAATTCCGTTGATCATGATTTCCCCCTTAGCTGCGAATTCTTATTGGTATGTTTACGCAAGTCACAAATCTCACCATCCGCTCGCGCCTGTCAAGCTGGACTTCAACTATTTTCTGCGGAAAATTTTGTGCGTATGCACAGTGCGCTTCGGGAAGCCGGTGGCGGATCAACGCTTGCGTAAACGTACCATAGACGATATAAACTTGCATAACCATACTAATCATGCATGGGGAGAACCATTGCCATGGTCTATGTGCTTGGCGGGTGGCAAAGCGATTTTGCGTCCAACTGGACGCGCCAGGGAATGGATATCCTGGCCGGGTTCACGCAGACGGTTCAGCAGGGGCTGGCGGTCACGGGCCTGGATGCGGCCGAGGTCGATTGCGGCCATGTCGGTAATTTCGTGGCCGAACTGTTCGTGGGCCAGGGGCTGCTGGGCGGGTTCTTCGGCCATGCCGATCCGGGTTTCGACGGCATGCCCACGGCCCGGCACGAGGCGGCCTGCGCCTCCGGCTCGCTGGCCGTGCAGGCGGCCATGGCGGATATCGAGGCGGGCCGCCACGGGCTGGCCTGTGTCGTGGGGCTGGAACTGATGCGCAACGTGCCGGGCGTCACGGCGGCCGACCATCTGGGGGCTGCCTGCCTGCGCGGGCAGGAATTCACCGATTGCCGCTATGTCTGGCCCCAGGCCTTTTCCGACCTGGCCGATGAATATGAACGGCGCTATGGGCTGGACCCGGCCCATCTCTGGCGCATCGCAGAGGTGAATTTCACCAACGCCCGGCGCAATCCCAATGCCCAGACGCGCAACTGGACCTTCACCGACCGCAGCTTCACCGACGATGCGGAGGCCAATCCGTTCGTGGAGGGGCGGACGCGCAAGATGGAATGCGGTCAGGTGACCGACGGGGCCGCCGTGCTGTTCCTGGCCTCGCCCGAACGCGCGGCCGATTATGCCCGCCGGCGGGGGATCGCGCTGTCCGACCTGCCCCGCATCACGGGCTGGGGCCACCGGTCGGCCGCCATCGGCTATCGCCGCAAGCTGGCCGACGGGGCGGGGGCCGAGCATGTCTTCCCGCAGGTGCGCCGCGCCATCCTGGATGCGCGCCAGCGGGCAGGCATCACCGACCTGTCGCAGATCCACGCCGTGGAAACCCATGATTGCTTCGCCATGACCGAATACATGGCCATCGACCATCTGGGCCTGACCGCGCCCGGCGAGGCGTGGAAGGCCGTGGAGGAGGGCGCCATCGAGATGGGGGGCCGGCTGCCCATCAACCCGTCCGGCGGGCTGATCGGCTTGGGCCACCCCGTGGGGGCCACGGGCGTGCGCATGGTGCTGGACGCCGCCCGGCAGGTGACCGGTATGGCCGGCGGCTATCAGGTGGAAGGGGCACGGGCCGTGCAAACGCTGAATATCGGCGGCTCCACCACCACCACCGTCAGCTTCATCGTCGAGCGGAGGGCCGCCTGATGGACCGCCGCACCATCCTGGCCGGAGTGCCCGCCATGATCACAGCAGCCCCCCTGGCAGCAGCCACCGCAGCCAGTGCGGCCCCCGCGCCCGACCGCCGGCTGAACCAGTTCAAGGCCGTCATCGCCGACTGGAAGCGCCAGGATATCGACGCCGTGCTGGCCCGGCTGCATGACGATATCGTCTGGCATTTCGCGGCGGCCGTGGTGCCGCCGCTGCGCGGCAAGGCCGCCGCCCGCGCCTTTCTGGAGAAATTCTCGCAGGAGGTGGCGGAGGTGCGCTGGCGCCTATTCCACGCCGCCGAGCAGGGCGACCGGCTGTTCGTGGAAGGGGTTGACGAGTTCGTGCGCGCCGATGGCCGCAAGGTGGCCGTGCCCTATGCCGGCATCATGGAATTTGACGGCGACCTGATCATCGGCTGGCGCGACTATATCGACCGGTCGGTGATCGAGGCGATGCGGCGGGGCGAACCCTATCCCCCGCAGGTGGTTGAACTGATCGACCGGGAGGCCCTGTGATGGACATGACGACCGTTCCCTTCCGCGAGGCCGATTTCATGCCGGTCGATCTGGCCATCGACCGCGCGGCCGATGGCAGCATCCGGCTGCGGTCCCGCCTGGACCTGCATATTCCCGACGCCAACATCCCGCGCGCCATCCGGGCCCGCGCCCGCCGGCATCCCGACCGGCTGGCCCTGGCCTGGCGCGGGGCCGACGGGGCCTGGGAAAAGCGCAGCTTCGGCGCGCTGGCCGATGATATCGCGGCGGCGGCCGGCTGGCTGTCGGCCCATGTGCCGGCCGGGGGCACGCTTCTGATCATGGGGGTGAACAGCCACGCCACGGCCGTGCTGACCTATGCCGCCTTCACGGCGGGGGTGCGGGTCAGTCTGGTCGGCATCTCCTACGGGCTGGCCGGCGGCAATCTGGCGCGGCTGCGCCATGTCTTCGCCAAGGTCGGGCCGGTCATGGCCTATGTCGATCCGCATCCGGCCCTGGCCGGCGCCATCGATGCCGTGGCCCCGGCCGGCATGCCCGTGATCAGCACGGCGCCCCTGGGGCTGGACCGGCCCGTCATCGGCTTCGACGCGCTGCTGGCCACACCGGCCGCCGCCGATCTGGATCAGGCCATCGGGGCGCTGGATGTCACGGCGCCGGCCTGTCTGATGCTGACCTCCGGTTCCACGGGCCTGCCCAAGGTCGTGCCGCTCAGCCTGACCAATCTGGCGGCCAGCACGGCGCAGGGCATGGCCACGGCGGGTGGTGCGCTGGGGCCGGACGGCGACATCGTGGACTGGCTGCCCTGGCACCATGCCGCCGGCGCGTCGGTCCTGCGTATCGCGCTGCTGGAGGGGTATTCGCTCTGGGTCGACAATGGCAAGCCCATGCCCGGCCTGTTCGGCGAGACGGTGCGCAACCTGCGCGAGGTGTCGGTCGGCTATTACAACAATGTGCCGGCCGGCTATGCCCTGCTGGCCGATGCGCTGGAACAGGACCCGGTGCTGCGCCGCACCTTCTACAGCCGCATGCGCATGATGCTGTATGGCGGCGCGGGTCTGGCCCAGCATGTCTATGACCGCCTGCAGCGCATGGCGATCGAGGAGACGGGCCACCGCGTCCATATCACCTCCGGCTATGGCATGACGGAATCGACAACGGGCTGTCTGGTCACCCATTTCCCGACCGACAAGGTGGGCATCGGCCTGCCCGCACCGGGGGTGGAGGTGAAGCTGGTGCCCTATGACGGGCGGTACGAGCTGCGCCTGCGCGGGCCCAATGTGATGGCGGCCTATCTGGATGATCCCGACCGGACGGCCGCCGCCTTCGACGAGGATGGCTTCTACCGGTCCGGCGATCTGGCCCATTTCCATGACGAGGCGCGGCCCGAGGCGGGTCTGGCCTTTGCCGGGCGGCTGGCGGAGGAATTCAAGCTGGATAACGGCACCTGGGTTCAGGGCGGGCATCTGCGCGACCTGTTGCTGGGCCATCTGGCGCCGCTGGTGCTGGATCTGGTCTTCACCGACGACAACCGGCCGTGGCTGGGCCTGTTGTTCTGGCCACGTCCCGGCGCCCCGGCCGATGTGCTGGACCAGGTGGCCGGGCGGCTGCGCGATTTCAACCGCGATCAGGCGGGCCGGTCCGCCACCGTGGCGCGCGTGGCCATGCTGACCACCCCGCCCAACCCCGACTGGCATGAATTGTCGGACAAGGGCACCATCAACCGCCGCGCCGTCATCGACCACCGCGCCGACATCGTGGCCGATCTTTACAGCGCCAACCCCGGCCCGGCCGTGCGGGTGCTGTAGGCAGGGAAGCGGGGTGCCGCCGCCGGGCGGCACCCCGCCTTTTCTCCCCGTGCTGTCTCTGCGCGCTGTCTTTCCCGGCCGGACCGGCTGCCGGATCAGGCCGTGAAGAAATCGGCCCGCGCCACGCCCTGCGGGTCATAGACGGGTTCGATCAGATCGACGCGGTACTTGCGTGCCTCCGCGGCCGTCATGCCGGCCTGTTGCAGCAGGCCGACCATGGTGCTGTAGGCGGGGGCGGCGAAATGGGCACGCAGGGCCGCCTCGTCGCGCCATTCCTCGAACACGTTCACGCGGGCCGGGTTCCTGTGATCGGCGCCCCAGCTATATTCCACGCACCCATCCTCGGCCAGCGCCTCCTGGATCAGGGGGTCGGCATCGGTCAGGAATTGCGCGCGCAGGGCAGGGTCCACGTCCAGCGTGGCCATGATGATGATGGGCATCGTGCTTGTCCTTGATGGGGGGCCGGGTCAGAGGCGGGGCGGCGGGGCGGCCGGATCATCCTTCAGGTAATGATCGACCCAGCGGTGGAAATATTGATTGCCGCGTTCGTTGCGGCCGAAGGTGACATGGTCCAGCGCGCCGGCCTCCAGCCCTTTCTGGATGGACAGGCCCAGCACGTAATCCTCCTGGTTCGTCACATCCCCGAAGAAGCTGGCCATCATGGCCATCTTCTCCCGCTCCGCCTCGTCCGCCGGGGCGTTGGGGGTGGCATAGGTCAGGATGGTGCGGTTCTGCCCCGGCGCCGGCCCCGGCAGCAGCAGGGCGATCTGTGCGATCTCCGGCGCCACGAAGATGGACAGGTTGGGGAACAGGGTGCGCACGAAATCGAACCCGTCATTCTGGTGCCGGTGCCATTCGTCGCGCGGCACATCGCGCAGCCTGCCGATGCTGCGCTGGGGGAAGCCGATGCGCAGATGCGGCCCGAACCCCTCGAAATGCATGATGTTGGAGAAGGTGCGCGGATGCACCGTTTCCGGGTGCGCGGCGGCGAAATGATACCCTTCCAGATAGCCGTCATAGGCGATCTTCCAGTTGGCGCCGGAAATCTCCCGGTTGCCGCAGAAATGCCATTTGCCGAAATTCAGGCTTTCCAGATCGTCCAGCATGCCGCCCAGATAGGATTTTACATCGATCTCCAGGCCCGGCGTCAGGATCACGAAGATCATCCCGGCCACTTCCTGGCAGGCAAGCGGCTTCAGCCGGTGGCAATCCTTGTCCACCTCCCCGAACTTGGCCTTTTCCGACACGGCCAGCAGGCGGCCGTCATTATGGAAGGACCAGGCATGATAGGGACAGGTGAAGCGGCTGGCCGATCCCTGGCCCGGCTTCACCAGCGGCGCGCCGCGATGGGTGCAGACATTCAGCATGGCATGCACCTGGCCCGCCCGGTCACGGGTGATCAGGACGGGCACGCCCATCGCCTCCATCGCCTTGTAATCGCCGGGCGCCGGCAGTTCGATGGACAGGGCCAGCATCAGGGGCAGGCGCCGGAAGATCAGGGCCATTTCCCGCTCGAACCGGGCCGGGTCCAGATAATCGGCGGCCGGCACCTTCAGGATGTCCGCCGCCTGATCGGTGGTCTGGGTTTCCACATAGGTCAGCATCGCCTCGGCCGACCGGTTGATCTGTTCCGCCAGCGCCGTCATACCGCCTCCCCCGATGTGCAAACGGGCTGGCCGCGGAACCGCCCCGCGCGCCACCCGAATGATTTATGATTCATTCGTCATGTTCACTATCCGCAACCGGCTTGTCAAGCCGGGTTTGATTGCGTTTCAGCGAATTTGCATAAACGCCGGGCCGGGGCGGGTTCGCGCTTGACAGGCCGGGCGTTTGCGCTGAAATAATGACTAATGAATCATAAATCGTAATAAGCCGTGGCCATAAGCCGGCAGGCAGGAGGGGGTCACCTGCCGCCTGCCGGCAATGCCGGCCCCGGCCGACAGACAGGGAGGATGGAGAAGATGGGTCGTTTGCAGGGTAAGGTCGCCCTTGTCACGGGTGCCGCGTCCAACCCCGGCCTGGGCTATGCCACGGCCTGCCGCCTGGCGGCCGAGGGCGCCCGGCTGGTCGTGACCGACATGGATGCCGATGGCGCCGGCCTGTGCGCCGCCGCCATCCGGGGGGCGGGCGGGGAGGCCCTTCATCTGCGCCAGGATGTGGTGTCGGAAGATGATTGGGCGCACGCCATCGCGGAAACGGAGAAGACCTTCGGCCGGCTGGACATCCTGGTCAACAATGCCGGCATCCATCTGACCAAGAATGTGGACGACACCACGCCCCGGGAATTCCAGCGGCAGCTGGATGTCAACCTGATGGGCACCTTCCTGGGGGTGAAGACGGCCCTGCCGCTGCTGCGCCGGTCGGGCGGCGGGTCGATCGTCAACCTGTCCTCCATCGCCGGCACCCTGGGCATTTCGGGCCTGTCGGCCTATGCGGCGGCCAAGGGCGGGGTGCGGTCCATGACCAAGACCATCGCCATCGAAGGCGCGCCCGACAATATCCGCTGCAATTCCATCCATCCCGGCATGATCTGGACCAACATGATGATGCAGGCATCCGTCAGTGCGGAGGCGGTGAAGGATGCGCTGATGGCCGCCATTCCGCTGGGGCGCATGGGGGAACCCGATGATATCGCCAATGCCGTGCTGTTCCTGGCGTCCGACGAAAGCCGGTACATCACGGGCATCGAGCTTTATGTCGATGGCGGCATGTGGGCGCAGTGAGGGCAAGGGGGGGCAAGCGCCATGATCGATCGTGGATTGCAGGGCGCGCGCGTCCTGGTGACGGGTGCCTTGCGCGGGATCGGGCTGGCCACGGCGGAACGGCTGGTGGCGGAAGGGGCGCAGGTGGCCGTGACCGACCTGTCCCCGCCCGATGATCCGCTGGTGGGCCAGGTGGTGGGCCGGCTGGGACCGGCCGCCGACTATCTGCGCCTGGACGTGACGTCGGAGGCGGATTGGGACCTGGCGCGCGGCTGGGTGGAAAGCCGCTGGGGCGCGCTGGACGTGCTGGTCAACAATGCCGGAACCGACATGGTCGGCCCCGTCGATCAGGCCAGCCTGGAGGCATGGCACCGGCTGATGCGCGTCAATGTCGACAGCGTGTTCCTGGGCGTGCGGGCCTTCACGGCCGCCCTGGCCGCCGGCGGGCCGGCGCGGCGGGGCGGGTCCAGCGTGGTCAATGTCGCCTCCATCATGGGGCTGGTCGGGTTTGCCGAGACATCGGCCTATAATACCAGCAAGGGGGCCGTGCGCCTGTTCACCAAGGCCGTGGCCATCGAATTCGCGCAGGCGGGCAAGCCCATCCGCGTCAATTCAATCCATCCCGGCTTTGTCGAAACGCCGCTGCTGCATGTCGGCATGCAGCGCTGGGTCGATCAGGGCAAGGCGGCCCGGGCGCAGGATCTGATCGACGCCATCGGCGGCATGACGCCGGCCAGGCGGCTGGCCCGGCCGGACGAAATCGCCGCCGCCATCGCCTTCCTGGCCAGCGATGATGCCAGTTACATGACGGGATCGGAACTGGTCGTCGATGGCGGCTGGACGGCGCAATAGGGGGGCAGCATGATGGATCGTGATCTGAACGGGGCCGTGGCCCTGGTGACCGGGGCCGGTGGCGGCATCGGCCGGGCCATCTGTGCCGCGCTGTCGGGGGCCGGTGCGCATGTCCTGGCGGCCGACCGCCACTGGCCGGCCGATGCCGCCCCGGTGGCGGGGGAAAAGGCCATCCTGGATGTACGCGACGCCGACGCCTGGTCCACGCTGATGCGGGATATCCGCAAGCGTCACGGGCGGCTGGACGTGCTGGTCAACAATGCCGGCATCCCGCTGGTTGCCGCCATCGCCGAAACCACGCTGGACCAGTGGCGCCTGTGCCAGTCGGTGAATGTCGAAGGGCCGCTGCTGGGCATCCAGGCCGCGCTGCCGCTGCTGCGGGAAAGCGGGGCGGCCCGGCCGGGCGGCGCGTCGATCATCAACATCTCGTCGGTCGGCGGCCTGCGCGGGGCGCCGTTCAACGCCGCCTATTGCACGTCCAAGGCCGCGGTCCTGATGCTGACCAAGTCGGCGGCGCTGGAATTCTGTGCGCTTGGCTATCCGATCCGGGTCAATTCCGTGCATCCGGGCGCCGTCGGCACCGCCATGATCCAGGATATCATCGACCGTTATGTCGCGCTGGGGTCGATGGCGTCGGTGGAACAGGCGACGCAGGCCGTGAATGCCATGCACCCGATCGGCCGTCAGGCCCGGCCGGAGGAGATCGCGGCCGGCGTGCTGTTCCTGGCCTCCCCGGCCTCCAGCTATATGGTCGGGTCCGAGCTGGTCATCGATGGCGGCTATACCAGCCGGTGAACGGGCCGCCTGTCCTGGATACCGGTCCCGACAATGATCGGGACCGGTGGTCGGGACCGGTACGGCCCGGCATCAACCCGGCTTTCCCGCCGGCATGCCTGTGAAATTCCGTGCCCAGGGGCCGGCATCGGGGCCGGTCAGCCAGGCGACGGCATTGGACAGAAGCCGGCGATAGCCGGGATTACCATAGGCTGACGGGCCGTCGCCGCACTGGATATAGACGACAGGGCTGTTGCCCGCCCGCTTCGCCCAGGCGATCAGGTCGCTGCCGGGCGGGTGGTGCCAGCCATCATTGGCATGCATGCGGCCGCGCACGGCCAGATCGGCGGAATGGAAATTTTCCGCTTCGAAACGATGGCCGCTGCGCAGCAGGGGCAGCTTGTCCGCCTCGTTGATGCGGGTCAGGTACAGTTCGTCGGTGATGGTGAAACCGTCGTCCAGGCCGTCCGTGACGGGATGGTCGGCCACGACCCGCACGCGGTGGGTCACGTCATGGCGATAGCCGCTGTCGATGATGCCGCGGGCCGGGTCGGGCGTGTAATGGAAACGGCCGCCGATGATCTCTGCCCACCGGTCCCAGGCGGGCCAGCCGGCCAGGGCATGGTGCAGGAACAGCAGGGGTTTGCCCTCGGCCAGCAGCGCTTCCATGCCCGCCTTCATGGCGTCCGGCGGGTCGATCCGATCGGGCGGGGTGGCGGGACGGAACAGCAGCCCCGGCATGTCATAGAAGACCAGCAGGTCGAATGCCCGCAGCCGTTCCGGCGCCATCAGCCAGGGGGCGGCCGGATGTTCGACATGGGTCCAGGCCACATCCGGCAGCGCATCGAACAGGGCGAAGAAGGCGGGCCGGTCGAAGGGATGGCCCTTGGTGACCAGCAGCAGCTTCACCGCCGCATCATAGCGGATCACCATGGGCCAGCCCCCGCCTTCACGCCCAGTCGACTTCCAGCACGGTCTTGCCCACCGTCTGCCCCGCCATCAGCCGGCAGAAGCTTTCCGGCGCCCGGTCGATGCCGCGCGTGACATTCTCCAGCGCGACCAGCCGGCCTTCCGCCGCCCAGCGGCGCAGATCCTCCCGCGCCTGCGGCAGCGTTTCCATGTGCGAGAACAGAAGGAAGCCGCGCAGGGTCAACTGCTTGGCCACCACCTGCCACAGATTATGGACCGGCGTGGGGTTGGACTGGTTGTTGTAATCGCCGATCATGCCGCAACAGACGACGCGGCCGAAATCGCGCATATGCGGCAGCATGGCGTCCAGCGTCCGGCCGCCGACATTGTCGAAATAGATGTCGATCCCGTCGGGGCAGGCATCGGCGATGGCGGCCCCCAGGTCGGGGACGGCGCGGTAATCGATGGCGGCATCGAAGCCCAGCCGGTCCTTCAGCAGCGCCACCTTTTCCGCCGAGCCCGCCAGGCCCACCACCCGCGCGCCGCGCAGCCGGGCAATCTGGCCCGCGACGCTGCCCACGGCACCGGCCGCGGCGCTGATCACCACCGTGTCGCCCGCCTTCACCTGTCCCACATCATGCAGCCCGACATAGGCCGTCAGGCCCGACGGCCCCAGCGCGCCGACATAGTGGGACAGCGGAACGGCCGGATCGACCGCCAGCTTTTCCAAAAGGATGGTCTCTGCCGACAGGATGGAATAATCCTCCCACAGGTTCAGGCCCCAGACATGGTCGCCGGGCCGGAACCCCTCCAGGTTGGATATTTCCACCACCCCCAGCGTCGGGCCACGGATCACGCCGCCCAGCGGAATGGCCTGGAAATAATTGTCCTTGCCGTCCAGCCAGCCGCGGATGGCCGGTTCCATGGAGAAATAGAGGTTGCGCACCCGCATCTCCCCCGGACCGGGCTCCGGCACCGGCTGCTCGATGCGCTGGAAATCGGACGGCACGGGGGTGCCGCCGGGGTGCGCGCGCAGGATGATGCGCCGGTTGATACTCATTCGCGTGGCTCCCTGAACGGAAAGAACCGGCCGGCGGCGGAACCGCCGGCCGGGCGGCATCAGAATTCGACGCCGAGCTGGACGCCATAGGTCCGCGGTTCCCGCGCAGAGGCGAAGGAGAACAGGCCCGCCACGGTGAAGGCCGCCGTGGGGCCGCGATCATCCAGCAGGTTGCGGCCATAAAGGGTCAGCTTGGCCCGGTTGTCGCCCAGGTCGAAATTCATCGTCGCCGAGGCATCGACCAGGTTCTGCTTGTCCGACCGCACGCGCGGATCGTTGGCCAGGACGGTGACGTTGCCGGTCGCCGGATCGACCTGCGTCGGCCCCAGCGAGATCTGCTGGTCATAGGCGTCGATATAGCGGTAGCCGAGGTTGAACACCAGGTCACCGGCATCCAGCGGCACCGTGTAATCCAGCGCGATCGAGCCCGTCACATCCGGGGAATAGATCATCTTCACGGCCGAGTAGTCGAAATTCACCAACTGGCCGGCGGCATTGGGCGCACCCGTGATGAAGCCCTTGAACCCGGAATCCTGGATACCCAGCGAGCCGGTGACCTTCAGGTCATGGGTGACCCGCGCCGTCACGTCCAGTTCGATGCCCTTGATCGTGGCGGAACCGACATTGCTGACGATCGTCTCGTTGCCGGTGCCGACATTGGTGGGGATCGTGGTGTTTTGCTGCAATTCGTCATAGTCGGAATAATAGGCGGCCAGATTGACCTGCAGGCGGTTGTCCAGCATCGAGCTTTTGATGCCCGCCTCGTAGCTGTCCACGGTTTCCGGGCCAAACGGCGTGGTGGAGGAAACCAGCGTCTGCCCGCGGCTGGAGAAGCCGCCCGAGCGGTAGCCGCGCGACCAGGAGGCATAGATCATGTTGTTGTCATCGGGCCGGTAGTCCAGGACCACCTTCGGCGTGAACTTGCTGCCGCTGTAGCTGGCCTGCGGATATTGCGCCGGCCCGACGCGGTTGATCTGCTTCTTCTCGTCCCGGGTCCAGCGGCCGCCGCCCGACAGGCGCCACTGATCGCCCAGCTTCCAGTTGAAATCGCCGAACAGGGCATAGGATCGGGCGCGGCCGGTATTATACTGATCGGCGGCGGGGGTCATGGCGCCGAACAGGCGGGTGGCCTGGAACAGGTTGAACTTGCTCTCGTAATAGAAGCCGCCGATGACATAGTCGAAATTGTCGGTCAGGTTGCCGGCTCCGCGCAGTTCCTGGCTGAACTGCCAGTAATCCTGGATGCGGTTGGTATAGTACAGGTCGGCGGTGGAGGAGTCGAAATCCTGGGTCTGCGCCTCGTCGGAGGTGCGGTATCCCGTGACCGACGTGACATCCATTCCGTCGGTATCCAGGTTCATTTCCAGCGTGACGGCCGGGGATTTGTAGTTGGAATGGCCGGGCTCGCTGAAAATGGTGTAAAGGTCGCCGCGCGTATTGCGGTCGCACTCGGCCGCGGGGGCCATGGTGCAGATCACCTCGCCGGTCTGCGAGATGGAGGAATTGACCACGTCGAAATTCTGGACCTGCTTTTCCACGGTCAGCAGGGCCTCGAAATTGTCGGTCGGCGTGAACAGGAAGCTGGCGCCGAAATTGTCGTTATTATTGCCGCCCCGACGATCACCGTTCACGCCATGGCGGTAATAACCGTCGCTTTCATTGTGGAAATAGAAGAACTTGGCGGCCAGCTTGTCGGGGACGACATTGGCGTTCAGGATGGCGCGCATGGCCCAGGTGTTGAACTTGCCATAGCTCAGTTCCACCTTGCCGCCATTCTCCCCCGTGGGGCGCGACCGGCGGATATTGATGACGCCGCCGATCGTGTTGCGCCCGAACAGCGTGCCCTGCGGGCCGCGCAGCACCTCGATGCTCTCGATATCGAAGAAATCCAGATAGGCACCGGTGCTGGTGCCGATGAACACGCCGTCCACCACGATGGCCACGGTCGGGTCGAAGGATTTCTCAATATCCGCGAAGGACAGGCCGCGAATGGAGACATTGGCGGCAGCGCCACCAGAATTCTGTTGTGAAATCAGTACGTTGGGGGCAGAGCCCATCAGGTCGCCGATATTCAGCGTCGCCTTGCTTTCCAACTGCGCCGGTGTGATGGCCGTGACGGCCAGCGGCGTCTCCTGCAAGGTTTCCGACCGGCGGCGGGCCGTGACGATGATTTCCTCCAGCGCGTCGACCTGGGTGCCGGATGCGCCCCCGGTGGTCTGTGCCAGCGCCGGGGGGGTGCCGGTCAGCACCAGGGCCGCGGCGGCCAGCAGGGTGGAACGCAATGTGGGTGCGCAAGCCATGGTGGATATCCTCCCTGTGGATGTCTTTTTTTGTGGGCTTGTTTTGCAGCAACTCTTGCGGGCGGGGCACCGGTTCCGGCGTGTCAGAACGACGATGCACGCCTGCCCGTAAGTGATGATTGATGAGTCATTAATCACTATATTCACGGTCCCGTGGCACGTCAATCCACCTTTCCGGTCCCCCTGTCGATTTCTGTGCGTATTGGCGCCTTGGTTTGGGGGTATGGAAACCGGCGCAGACGGTTGCGGGGCGGGCTTGACAGGCCGGCGGCCGTCCCATCTAATGACTGTCGAATCATAAATCATAGAAAACCGGTGCGACGGGGCATTGTGCCATCCGGCGGCCGGCCCATGACGGAGGAAGACCATGCCCCAGACCGATGCCGCCGCCCGCAACCTGGCCACCGCCGAGGCGCTTTACGCCGCCACGGCGACGGGCGACTGGCCCCTGGCCGAAACCATGCTGTGCGAGGATCTGGTGATCACGGAGGCGCAGACGCTGCCCTTCGCCGGGACCTATAGCGGCAAGGGGGCGCTGCGCACGCTTTACGCCAAGGTGCTGGGCACCTCGCTGGGGCAGGCGACCATTGCGGTGAAGAACAGGATGGCGGCCGGCAATCATGTGGTCTACCTGCTCCAGCTTGTCCCGCCTGTCGGGGAACCGCTGGATCTGGTGGAAGTGTTCCATTTCGCCGAAGACGGGCGGGTCGCCGCCATCAAGCCCTATTACTATGACAGCGCCGCGGTGACGGCGGCCGTCAACCGGGCACAGGGCTGATAACCAACTGGCGATGAAAAGAACTCATCGCCAGTTGGTTCTGATCACCGTAAAATAGCCGGACAGCGGCCGGGCCTGGCGGAGGCGTATACCCCCGCCAGGCCCGTTTCCCGCCGGTGGATCAGTCGGCCAGATATTTATCCAGCGTGGCATGCAGGTGGCGCACCCGGATTTCCTGGTAATTGCCCAACTGCACCTCGCCATTCTTGGAACATTTCAGCCCGTCCTGGACGAAGGGCAGGTTTTCCATATCCTGCTGGAACACATCGCCCAGCACGCCCAGTTCCGGGGCATCGGTCCAGGGCTGGTCCGGGCCCAGGAGTTTCATTTCCACGGGCGGCGGCCGCGGCGCGTCGGCAGGCAGGCGGACCAGGATGCGCACTTCCATCAGGGTCTTGTCCTGATCCGGCCAGGGCCGCCAGCGATAGACGATGTTGGGCATGAACCCGCCCCAGGGCGCGAAATTGGGGAACACGTTGTAGACAAAGGCGTCCAGCAGCTCGGCATCGGTCACATGGCTGTGATCGTACCCGCTGTCCGCCTGATATTTCTCCCGGTTGGCGGCGGCCATGGCGGCGCGTGCCGTCATGCCGTCGGGCACATCCACGGCCATTTCGGTGCCGCCGGCCCGGCCGTTATATTTCAGGAACTCGTCCACGATCCATTGCTGCTGCTTGCCGGCCGGATCGACATGGGGGGACATGACAGCGAACGGCGTCAGCGCCGCGTTCACATGGTCGCCATAGGTGCTGTATTGCGTATTGGCATCGCCGGTGAAGGGCAGAAGCTGGGGGTGCGTCTCGATCGTGTGCCAGGCCTCCATGAAGGCTTCGGCCACCACCTTCCAGTTGGCATTCACCACCTTGCCCACCCAGATGACGGTCGTGCATTCCTCGTGCCGCCAGCGTTTGAAGAAATCGGGCAGGGGGGCCAGATATTCCTCCAGGCTGGGACCCTCGGCGGCTTCCCGCAGGAAGACATAGCCGGCCCAACGCCCGACCTGCGCCTCCGGCAGGGCCAGTTTCTCTTCCCGCAGGTGCGGGAAATCCCAGCGGCAGGGAATATCCTTCAGGCTGCCGTCATTGTTCCAGGCAAAGCCATGGAACGGGCATTTGAATTCCGCCGCCGATCCGCTTTCCAGCCGCAGCTTGCGCCCGCGATGCAGGCAGACATTGTGGAAGGCGCGGATCGACCCGTCCTGCTGCCGCGTCACCAGATAGGATCGGCCGGCATTCTCGTACAGCGCGTAATCGCCGGGCTGGGGGATATCCTCCTCCCGCGCGGCGAATTGCCAGACGCGCGGCCACATCCGTTCCTGTTCGCGGCGGAAGAAATCCGGGCTGGTGTAACGCGCGGCCTGCAGGGGGTCACTGCCCATATACTGGTAATTTTCCCGGCGCAGGAAATCGGGCACGGGGCGGGTGTCCGCATCCATCAGGTCGTTCCACGACGTGCCGGGACAGCGGGCCTCGCCGGGTTTGGGCTGTGACGAAAGATCATCTGGCACGGCAACCTCCCTGAACATGTTGTTTCGTTCGATCTTGCGTTGGGCGGACGCTTTCGGGGTCGGGCCGGCCGCTCCCCCGCGACGATGCGGGGGGCGTGCCCTTCGCCCGTCGCCGCCTAAACCCCGACCAGACCCGACGTGGTGCCGCCATCGGCCACCAGTTCGGCGCCATTGATCAGCGACGATTCCGCGCTGGCCAGGAAGCTGACCAGGGCCGCCACCTCTTCCACCCGGCCCAGGCGGCCCAGGGGGGAGATGTTGCCCAGATAGGCCAGCGAGGCGTCGGGGTCGGGCGTGTCGGCCACGGCGCGGCGGATGATCGGCGTGTCGATGATGCCGGGATGGATGGAATTGCAGCGGATATTGGTTTTCGTGCGGGCACAATGCACGGCCACCGATTTGGCCAGCAGGCGGACGGCACCCTTCGATGTCGTATAGGCGATGTTGGCCGGCAGGCCGACCAGGCCGTTGATCGAGGAATTGACGATGATCGACCCGCCCGGCCCGCCGGGATTGGCCTTCATGGCGGCAATCGCGTGCTGGCAGGTCAGCATGGTGCCCGTGACATTCACCGCCATGATGCGGTTCCAGGCCGCCAGCCCGATCGTTTCGATGCTGCCATCTTCATTTTCGATCCCGGCATTGGCAAAGGCGATGTCCAGCCGCCCGAACCGTTCGGCGATGGCCTGCATCAGGGCGGGCCAGGCGGCCTCGTCCGTCACGTCATGGGCGTGGAAATGGGCGCCCGTGTCCTGACAGATCTTTTCCGCCGCCGCCGCGTTGGACCCGGTGAAGACCACCTGTGCGCCGTCCGCCGACAGGCGCCGCACGGCCGCCGCCCCGATGCCGGCCGTGCCGCCCGTGACCAGGGCCACCTTGCCGTCAAGCCTTGTCATTCTCGCCTCCCTGTTCCTGCGCGATCCTTGCCGCGATGCGCTGGCGCAAGATGTCCTTGCGCACCTTGCCCGATGCCGTGCGGGGCAGGTCGGTGACCAGCTCCACCCGTTCGGGGAATTTCTGCCGGGCCAGCCCGGCGGCGGCCACATGGCGGGTGATGCCGTCCAGATCGGGCCGTTCCCCCGGCTGCGGCACGACATAGACGCAGACCGTCTCGCCCAGCCGGGCATGCGGCATGGCGACGGCCGCGACCTCCTGGATCCCCGGATGGCGGTGCAGCACATCCTCGATATCCTTGGCCGACAGGTTTTCTCCGCCGCGGATGATCAGGTCCTTCTTGCGGCCCGTGATGACGATGGCGCCGGCTGGTGTCAGGTGGCCGATATCGCCCGTGCGGAAATAGCCGTCATCATCCATCGCCTCGCGCGTCTGCCCTTCATCGGCATAGCCCATGAACAAAGACGGGCCGCGGACCAGGATTTCGCCATCCTGGCCCGGCTCCAGCCTCTGCCCCGCCTCGTCAACGATGCGGATGTCGTAATCGATGACCTTGCCGTCGGTGGTGGCGGCCAGTTCCGCCTCGTCGGCCCCCATGCAGCCCTGGGTGATCAGCGGCGCCTCGGTGCTGCCATAGACGCGGAAGGCGCGGCCGCGATCGAACAGCGCATTGGCGCGGCGGATCAGACCGGGCGGCACGGCGGCGCCGCCACAGGCGAAAATCTTCAGGGAGGGCAACCGCGATCCGGCCCGGTCCGCCGCGTCCAGCAATTCCTGGAGGAACGGCGTGGCGCCGATGGTGACATTCACCCCGTGCCGGTCGATCAGGGATACCGCCTCGTCCGCGTTCCAGCGTTCCATGAACAGCGTGCGCGTGCCATCGGTGAAAGGCAGCTCGATCCCGTTGGAATAGCCGGTGATATGCGTGACGGGCGAGGGCATCAGCATCAGGTCACCCGGTGCCAGCCCCCAATACCCCATGAAGATATGGGAGACACGCGCGATGGACCGGTGATCGTGCCGTACCGCCTTGGGCCGGCCCGTGGTGCCCGATGTATACATCACCAGTTTCAGCGCATCGGCGGATATTCTCGGCCAGTCGATGCGCCGGCCCCGGCCCGCCTGGATCAACCCCTCCAGGGTCAGCGGCGCCTGTGCCGCCCGCACCTGCACCACATGGCGCAGGTCGGGCAGGGATGGCCGCAACCCGTCCAGCATGGCGGCATAATCAAAGCCGCGATAGGTATCGGGGATGAAGATCAGCCGGCTTTTGCAGTCGGCCAGGATCAACCCCACCTCCGCCCCGCGATAGATGGGCACGATGGGATTGCAGACCAGACCCAGCAGCCCGGCCGCAATATCGATCAGCACGGCTTCCATCCAGTTGGGCAACTGGAAGCTGATCACGTCGCCCGGTCGCAGGCCCAGATCCCAAAGCCCGACGGCCAGCGCCTCGGCATCGGTCAGCAGCGCGGCATAGGTGCCGGGATGCTGGTCATTGTTCAGGAAGGCGACGGCATCGGGTGTTCGCGCGGCATGCTGGCGGGCCAGCGCCGCCAGGGGCTGCGCGGTCCAGCCGCCGGGTGCAAGGTTCACAGCCGCCGCCATCAGGCATCCCCCCCGTCAAAACCGGCGGCCGTCCAGCCGCCCAACCGGTCCAGATGCCAGCCAGCCCCGCCGAACAGCGTTTCCAACAGCATCAGGCGACGATAGTAATGCCCGATGACATACTCTTCTGTCATGCCGATCCCGCCATGCAATTGTATGGATTGCTCCCCGATCAGGCGGGCGGCGGCGGCGCTGCGCGCCTTGGCGGCGGCGGTCAGGACGGGGGCGTCCCGGATGGCGGGGCCGCCCGTGCCGGCCGCGATGGCCGCGCCGATCGCGGACCATGTGATGGCGGCGGCCTCCTGCGCGGCCAGAACCATGTCGACCATCCGGTGCTGCGGCACCTGGAAACTGCCGATGCTGGTGCCGAACTGCGTCCGGGTTTTCAGATAGTCCAGGGTCAGGCGGTTTGCCGCCTCCATGGCGCCCACCGCCTCGGCACACACGGCCAGGGCGGCCATCCGGTTCAGCCGGTCCAGCAGGGCCGCGTCGCCGCCGGGCAGCCGGTCTGCCGCCGCGACCCGCACATTGTCCAGTGTCAGGTCGGACACGGGCCGGTCATCGATGCTGCGCGCATGCGCCAGGGTGACGCCCGCGGCCGTCGGGCACAGCAGGAACAGGGCGGTGTCGCCGGCCAGGTCGGCCTTGACGATGATGCGGTCGGCGGCGGCACCGTACAGCACGAAGCCCCGGCAGCCCGACAGGCGATAGCCGTCCCCGTCGGGCCGGGCCGTCACCGGCGCCCCGTCGCCGGCGGCATCATCCTGGGCAAAGGCCAGGATGGCCTGTCCCCCGGCGATGGCGGGCAGCCATTGTGCCTGCTGTTCGGCACTGCCGCCGGCCGCCAGCGCGCCTGCGGCCTGCACCAGCGTGGGCAGCAGCGGTTCCATCAGCAGGCCACGGCCCGCGGCCCGCATCAGCACGGCCAGTTCGGCCAGCCCGCCGCCGGACCCGCCATGATCCTCGCCGATGGCGATGCCCAGCCAGCCGAGTTCGGCATAGCGCGCCCATTCGGCCCGCCCGAACCCATCGTCGGATTTCAGGATGGCCGCACGGCGGTCCGGACCATAGGCGTCGGTGATGAAACGATCGACGCTGTCGGCCAGCAGGCTGCGGTCTTCTTGGGTGAATGCCGACATGTTGCTCCCTAGAGGCCGAGAACGGCCTTTGCCAGGATGTTGCGTTGAATCTCGTTGGCACCGCCATAGATGGTGGTGGCGCGGTCGTGCAGATGTTCGCGGATCATGCCGGGCGCACCCGGCACCCCGACCGCCGGCGCCTGCCAGCCCGGTTCCAGACCTTCCGTCTGGTAGACCAGGCCCTTGACGGCCAGCGCATCGACCATGGCCCCCGTTATCCCCTGGATCAGTTCCGATCCCATGATCTTCAGGGCCGAAACCTCCAGCCCCGGCGTGGACCCGGCCTCCGCGGCGGCCAGATATTCGTTGCATACCGCCTCCAGTCCCAGCAGCCGGGCGCGCAATTCGCCCAGCCGGCGGCGCCAGTGCGGATCATCGGCCAGGGGCCGGCCGCCATCGCGGATTTCGGCCAGCGTGCGGCGCAACTGGTGCAGCAGGCGGGTGGATTTGCCCACCTCCGCCCCCAGCAGGCGTTCATTGTTCAGCAGGAACTTGGCATAGGTCCAGCCGCGCCCCTCTTCCCCCACCAGATGGTCCGCCGGCACGCGGACATCGTCCAGGAACACCTCGTTCAGGTGGTGGCACTTGTCGATGCTGATGATGGGCCGCACCGTGACGCCCGGTGCCTTCATGTCGATCAGCAGGAAGGAAATGCCGTTCTGCGGCTTGCCGTCATTGCCGGTGCGCACCAGGGCGAACATCATGTCAGCCCATTGCGCCATGGTGGTCCAGGTCTTCTGGCCATTCACGATGTAATGGTCGCCGTCCCGCACGGCGCGGGTCTTGATATTGGCCAGGTCCGACCCCGCCCCCGGTTCCGAATAACCCTGGCACCACCAGGTGTCGGTGCTGCGGATGGCGGGCAGGAACCGGTCCTTCTGCGCCTGGCTGCCGAAGGTGTAGATCACGGGGCCGGCATAGCAGACGCCGAACGGGGTCAGCCAGGGCGCGCCCGCCTTGCTGGTTTCATCATCGAAGATGGCGCGCTGCAGGGGGGTCCAGTCCTGTCCGCCATACTGGCGCGGCCAATGGCCGACGATCCAGTCCCTGTCGAACAGGATCTTCTGCCAGCGGACATAATCATCCTTGCCCAGATGCTGGCCCGACAGGACCTTGTCGCGGATATCGGCGGGCAGGTGCGTGGCGCAGAAACGCTGCACCTCCGCCCGGAATGCCTGGATGGCCGGGTCGCGCATGAGGTCGATCCCCAACATGGCCTTGCTCCGGATTTTGAATGATTGGTGAGTCACAAATCAGACTAGATCGGGGACGCGGGTTCGTCAACGGCCTGAAGCGGGGAAGAGTGATTTTTACGTTGACTGATGAATCAAGGATCAATCATCATCGGGCATCAACCCCTTGTTCCATGCCGCTTTCGCGCAGGATGACATCCATGTCCGCCGATATTGCCGCCGAAAACCCGACCTATCACGACCTGCTTTCCGCCGATGACCTGCCGCCGGGGCAGATGCGCCTGTTTTCCCTGGCGGGGGAGGAGGTGCTGGTCTGCCACGCGGCGGGCGGTTTCTTTGCCCTGCGCAACCGCTGCCCGCACGCGCAATCCCCGCTGGATGGCGGGCGGCTGCGCCAGAACAGCATCTCCTGCCCCCTGCACGGCGCCCGGTTCGACCTGATCACCGGCCGCGCCCTGGGCAGCAGCGGCTATCGCCCGCTGACCTGTTTCCCGGTGAAGGTGGAAGACGGGCGGGTGCTGGTGGGCATGAAGGGGTAGGGGGGGCTGGCCATTTTCGGATGGCAGGTCATGGCGGCTATGGGATAGGATGCCGGTATGAACATGATGAACATGCCCGTCCTGAAATTCCAGTATGATGAGAAGAAGGCGGTCGAGGCGCTGACCCACATTGCCTCGAAATGGCCGGGCGTGACCGTGTTCTTTGCCTCCAAGATATTGTTTTTCGCTGAAAAATATCACCTGAACCGCTATGGGCGTCCCATTGTCGCGGACACGTTCATCGCCATGCCGAACGGGCCTGTTCCGTCATCTGTGTATGACATGATCAAGGGACGGGTCGATTTGCTGGGCGATCCTGAATCCGTGTTCACCGCGATTGAGGTTGGTCAGAAATCGTACCCACAGGTCCGGGCCCGCCGCGCGCCAGACCTGGATGTATTGTCGCCCAGCGATGTCGAATGCCTTGACGAAGCCATCGCCTTTTGCCGGCAATATAGTTTCAGCGCCTTGTCCAGCCTGACCCATCAGGAACGGGCGTGGATGGAAGCCCCGGTCAATGGCCCCATGGATTATCAAGCCATGATCGATGAGGAGAACCCCGCCAGGGCGGACATTCTGCAAGACGCACGGGAATTTGCGGCATACGGTGTTCTGTGACGCCGGGGCATGTCTATGTCATTCACACGACACTGGCATCGCCGCCCAAGGACAAGCTGACCCTGTGTATCTGTGCGGCCGACACCCTGTTTGTCTGGATAAACACCGATGCCAGACACCATGGGATCGGGCAGTTTCCACTGAAGGCCGGTGATCATCAGGCACTGTCCCGTGATTGCCATCTCGACCTGTCCCGGGTGACCACCTTTCCACCCCGCGAATTGTCAAGGGCGCTGGACCGGGGCGTTATACCAACTTGCAATGAGTAGAACTCATCGCAAGTTGGTCCGGCGGCGACTGCCGCCGCGCGCCACATGCCGCGTGCGCCCGAGCAACGGATGTTGGCGCCGGCCTTGATCAGAACCCCGGTGTTGCCCCCATGGCGCCGCGGCCGATGGCCCAGCGGATGCCCCGGCGCAGCAATTCATAAAAGACGGGGCTTTGCCAGGAACAGCGCTCGCTATGGGGATATTCCTCCATCAGGGGACGCAGGTCGTGCTTGCCCCGGCAATGGCCCAGCACCAGATACAGCACCTGCCCCGGCCCGTGATCGCGCAGATACAGCACGGGATGGTCGGCTTCCGGCCAGTCCTCCTGCACGAAGGGGGCGCAGTTCCCGCCCCAGCGCGTATGCAGCAGGGTTTGATTGCCGGGGCTGACGGTGCCCAGATACAGCTCATCTTCGACCCAGAAATTCTTCAGGCCGGCGGTCAGGGGGTGGGTGCTGTCGGTCACCTGGATTTCGTAGCGGCAGATGGGGGGATGGGCGCGGAACTGGCTGCCCAGCATGTCCGACAGATCATCATCCAGGTCGGGGCAGTCGATGCGCCCATCCTCCAGAAACCGGATGACGGAATTGGTGCCGTGCAGGGCGAACCATTTGCCGCCCTTGGCCAGGAACCGGCGCAGGCCGGCCTGTTCGGCCGCACTGGGCACCACATCGCAGGTATAGGTGATCAGTATGTCGGCCGCCTCGATCTCCGCGATGCGGCTGTAATCGGGCCCGACCTCCACCCTTATATCCTCATGCTCGGCCAGAAGCGTCAACAGCTCCAGCCGCGCGAAATTGATGTCATGATACTTGCCGCCGGCGACCAGATAGACGTCGATCCTGCTGGACATGGCCCATCCCCCCTGCCGTCAGAGCTGCACGCGCTTGGTATAGCCGCCATCCACCACCAGATTGACGCCGGTGACCCAGCTTGCCGCCGGGCTGGACAGGAAGGCGATGCAGGATGCCACCTCTTCCGGCGTGCCCAGGCGGCCCGACGGCTGTTCGGCGATGGCGGCGGCATAAAGGTCGGGCAGGTCGGTGCGGAACCCGTCCCAGGCGCCGCCGGGAAATTCCGTGGGGCCGGGGGACACGACATTGACCCGGATGCCGCGCGGCATCAGCGTTTGCGACAATTGCTTGGCATGGATGATCAGGGCCCCTTTCAGCGCGTTATAGGCCATGGGCGCCATGAAGGTTTCCACCGCCGCCGTCGTGCCGGTGATGGTGATCGCCCCCTGGCCCGATGCCTCCAGCGCCGGCAGGGCCGCATCCACGGCGCGCAGCGTGCCCAGCACATCGACCTGAAAGGCATCGTGCCAGCTTTGCTCCCCGTTCATGCTGCCGCCGACGGAGACATTCGGGATCAGGATGTCGATCCCGCCCAGCGCCTCGCCCATGCGCGCCACCCAGTCACGCACCGAATCCGCGTCCCCGGCATCCATGGCGGCACCGGCAACCTTCACGCCCAGACCGGATAGTTCGGCGACCGTGGCCTCCACCTCTGCCGGCTTGCGGGCGCCGATGGCGATGTCGCAGCCTTCCCGCGCCAGAAGCTCCGCCACGCGCCGGCCGATGCCCCGCGTGGAACCGGTGATCAGCGCCTTGCGCCCGCCCAGCCGAAGGTCCATCGCCTATCCTCCCCAGATGTCCGTTGTTGATGATCCCATTGTCGAAGGGGGCGGGAAGGGGATGCTTTCACCCCCTTCATGAATTGACAAGCAACCGCGCCCATGTTCATTATTATGACTGATGAATCAAAAGTCAACGCCTGGGCTCCCGGAAGCGGCGTTGACCCCCACCCGAATGGCTGAACGCGACGGAGGAACCATCATGGCGATGGAGGGCAGGCCGCTGGCCGACAATGTCTTTACCTGGCCCGGCGCCGATCCCGCCCTGATCGGCGGTGTCGATGGGCGGGGCCGCATCCGCTTTCCCTTCATGGGCCGTCCGGGCGAACGGCCGGTGGAACTGGCGCGGCAGGGCACCTTGTGGAGCTGGACGGTCCAGCGTTTCCTGCCCAAGCAGCCGCCCTATCTGGGGCGGGAGACGAAGGCGGACTTCCA
Organism: Niveispirillum fermenti; assembly: GCF_052474395.1. Taxonomy (NCBI): domain Bacteria; kingdom Pseudomonadati; phylum Pseudomonadota; class Alphaproteobacteria; order Rhodospirillales; family Azospirillaceae; genus Niveispirillum; species Niveispirillum fermenti. The sequence goes on from NZ_CP156680.1 coordinate 159,081, forward strand.
GCCCTTCGCGCTGGGCTATGTCGAATTGCCGGGGCAGGTGCGGGTGGAAACGCGGCTGGTGGATTGCGTGCCGGAGGATCTGCGCATCGGCATGCCCATGCGGCTGACCATCCGGCCCCTGTTCCGTGATGAACAGGGGTGTGACCTGCTGATGTACGCATTCCGCCCGGTGGCGTGACGACCGGGAAGGCTGGGAGGAACAGGACATGTCGGATGTCGCGATTGTGGGCATCGGTATCCATCCGTTCGGACGGACACCGGACCGCACAGGTTTGGAACAGGGGGCCTTCGCCGTGCGTCAGGCCCTGGGCGATGCCGGGATCGCGTGGGGCGATGTGCAGTTCGCCTATGGCGGCAGCCAGGATGGCGGCAATGCCGATACGATGGTGGATGAACTGGGCCTGACGGGCCTGCAATTCATCAATGTCGCCAATGGCTGTGCCACGGGGGGCAGCGCACTGATTTCTGCCTATGGCGCCATCCGGTCGGGGCAGTATGATCTTGGGCTTGTCGTCGGGTTCGACAAGCATGAACAGGGATCGTTCCGGGTGCGCCCGGCCGATTGGGGCCTGCCGGAATGGTATGGAGAGGTGGGGTTTGCGCTGACCACGCAATTCTTCGCCATGAAGATCCAGCGCTACATGGCCCTGCACGGCATCACCGATGATGCCCTGGTTCGCGTGGCGGAAAAGGCCTTTGCCAATGGCGCGCTGAACCCCCATGCCTGGCGCCGCCGCGCGCTGTCCTATGCGGAGATCGCGCAATCCACGATGATCAGCGATCCGCTGCGCCAATATATGTTCTGTTCGCCGGGCGAAGGGGCGGTGGCCCTGATCCTGGCCAGCCCGCAGAAGGCGGCAGAATTGACACGCCATCCCGTCTGGTTGAAGGCGGCGGCCATGCGCACGCGCGGGGCCGGATCGTTCGAGGTGTTCAGCCCCGGCCTGTCGGTGGACGATGGGGAGGGGGCCACCCCCATCGCCGCCCGCGCCGCCTTTGCCATGGCCGGTATCGGCCCGGATGAGATCGACATCGCCCAGCTTCAGGATACCGAAAGCGGGGCGGAAATCATGCATATGGCCGAAAATGGCTTCTGCCGGGACGGGGAGCAGGAGAAATGGCTGCGCGACGGCCTGACCCGGCTGGACGGGAAATTGCCCGTCAACACCGATGGCGGCTGTCTGGCCAATGGGGAGCCGATCGGCGCATCGGGCCTGCGCCAGGTCTATGAGACGGTGTTGCAATTGCGCGGGCAGGCCGGGGCGCGGCAGGTGCCGAAACCGGTCCGCACCGGCTACACCCATGTCTATGGCGCGCCCGGCGTGTCGGCCGTGACGATTTTGGCGCGGTAGGGGAAAGCCTGCCGTCTTCCCCGGCCTCCTGGCGGGGAAGACGGAACAGGCTGGTCAGGGCAGGGGTCACCCGCAGACTTGCACAATAATGCGGGCCGTTTGCCCTGATCTAATACCAACTTGCGATGAGTAGAACTCATCGCAAGTTGGTCCGGCGGCGACTGCCACAGCACCGCTCGTTCGGCGTAGCCCAAGCCAACGAATGTTGGCGCCGGCAATTGAGGGCGGTGATTAGAACCTATTGGTTCTAATCACCGCAAAATAGTATAAGAAACGGTCCGGGGACCGCACCGCTCCTTAATCAATCCTGCCAAAGCGCATAGACAGCGTCGGAAGGGGCCTGACCGCCCCGATGTTTCATCAGCGCGAAGACCCCCTGATCCCAGGACACGCTGCGCGGCGGGCTGGCGTTCCAATCCATCAGATACTGGCGATGGCTGAATTTCCATACGCCGTCCCGCCTTTCATACCGGTCCAGATAGCGGCCATAAAGAAGGCTGTCCGTGTCGTCTCCGGCCCCGGCGGCCAGCGTCAGGCTGTAGATTTCCCCTACCGCCCGGTCGCCGCGAATGTCGAACCATTCATTGCCGGCCATGTGGAACGACCGGGCCAGCCCGCCCGTCGCCCCCACGGCCAGGGCGCAGAAATCCGCCGCCGGCCCCGTGAAATAGCCGAAATCGACCGTGGCATCCGGGTGCCAGACGCTGCGCAGCAGCGCCTCGTCCGCCCGGTCCACGCCCCGGCAATAGGCCATGTTCAGTTCATGCAGCGCCTGCTTGGCCAGCAGGATATCCAGATCGCCCATGGCACTGTCTCCCCTTTCAGCTCAACAGCCCCAGCGGCTGTTCCAGATGCTGGCGCAATGCTGCCAGGAAGCGGGCACCGACCGCCCCGTCAATGGCGCGGTGGTCGCAGGACAGCGTCACCGACAGGACGGACCGGAACCGCACCCCACCATCCGGCCCCTCCTGCGCGTCGCGCCGCGTGGCGCCGACGGCCAGGATGGCGGCCTGCGGCGGGGCGATGATGGCCTGGAAATCCCGGATGCCGAACATGCCCAGATTGGAAATGGCGAAGGTGCCGCCGGAAAGGTCGGACGCGGTCAGCCGCCGGTCGCGGGCACGGGCGGCCAGGGATGCGGCCTCTGCCGCGATGGCGCGCAGCGGCCGGCCGCCGGCATCATGCAGGACCGGCGTGACCAGCCCGCCCTCGATCGCCACGGCGATGGCGATATTGGCCTGGGTGAACCGACGCATGCCCGCGTCGGTATATTGCACATTCACATCGGGCACGTCCGACAGGGCCAGGGCGGATGCGCGGACGATGAAATCATTGACCGATATCTTCTGTCCCGCCATGGCGTTCAACTGTGCCCGCAGGGTCAGCAGATCATCCATCAGGATGTCGGCAGTCAGATAGAAATGCGGCACGTCGCGCTTGGCGGCCGTCAGGGCCGTGGCGATGGTGCGGCGCATGGCGCTGTGCGGCACCAGATCGCCGCCGGTGACCGTGGGATCAGGAACGGGGGCCGGGGCGGCGGCGTTGCGCACATCCTCCTTCGTGGCATGGCCCTTCGGCCCGGTGGGCGTGACGCCGGACAGGGACACGCCCAGATCGGCCGCCAGCTTGCGCGCAGCGGGACCGGCGGGCGGGGTGGCGGCGGGGCCAGGCGTGACGGTCAGGCCGCTTTCCCCGGCAACGCGCTCCACATCCTGCACATTCACCCGACCGTTGCGGCCCGTGCCGGCCAGCCGGGTCAGGTCGATGCCCAGCCGGTTGGCCAGCCGGATGGCGTGGGAGGTGGCATGGACGGCCCGGTTGCCGGCGGCAATGTCCGGGCCCCCGGCCACAGGAGACGCCGCGGGAGACGCCGCGGGAGACGCCATCGGGGCCGCCGCCGCGGGGCGGGCGGCGATGAAGGCCTCCACATCCTCCTGACTGATCCGGCCATTGCGGCCCGTGCCGGTGACAAGCGACAGATCCACCCCGTTCCGGTTGGCGATGCGCCGGGCCATGGGGGTTGCCGACGCCGTCTCGTTCCGGTGTTCCAGATCGGGATCACTGACCGATGCCGGCGCCGGACCGGTGCCGGCATCGGTCATTGCGGGCGCCGGGGCCGGGTTGGGGGCGGGCGCTTCCGCCGGTTCCGCCGCCGGGGCATCCCCCCGGATGAAGCGGTCGATCTCCGCGTCCGGCACGCCCGCATCGGCGACGATGGCGATCAAGGCACCCACGGGCAGGGTCTGCCCCACGGGGGCCACCAGCCGGCGCACCGTGCCTTCCAGGTCGGATTCCAGCGTGTTGACGATCTTGGCAGTTTCGATATCGACGATTTCCATGCCGCGCGTGAGGGTCTGCCCCTCCGCCACGTGCCAGTTGGAGATCGTGCCTTCCGACATTTCCAGGCCCCATTTGGGCATGATGATCGGGGTGATGGCATTCATCGCGTCGCAACCCCTTCGTGTCAGCGGCCGGAAAGCACTTTGCGGATGGCCGCCTCGATCTTCTCCGGCGACGGAAGATAGGCTGCCTCCAGCTCGCGCGCGAAGGGCACGGGCGTGTGCGGGGCCGTCACCTGGATGATCGGGGCCTTCAGATGGTGGAAGGCCTTTTCCGCGACCATGGCCGCGATGTCGGCCGCGACGGAGCAGCGTGGCGGGCTTTCATCCACCACCACCAGCCGGCCCGTGGCCCGCACGCTTTCCAGGATGGTTTCCTCATCCAGCGGGCTGGTGGTGCGCGGGTCGATCAGGTCGCAGGTAATCCCCTCCGCCGCCAGCCTGTCCACCACGCCGGCCGCCAGCGGCACCATGCGGGCCAGGGCGACCACGGTCACATGCTCCCCCTCGCGCACCATGGCCGCCTCGCCGAACGGGATGGTGTAATCCCCGTCCGGCACCTCGCATTCATCCATGTACAGCGATTTATGCTCGAAGAAGATGACGGGATCATCGTCGCGGATGGCGGTCAGCAGCAGGCCCTTGGCGTCATAGGCGTTAGACGGCACCACCACTTTCAGGCCGGGAATGGCGGTCAGCAGGGGATAGATCGTCTGCGAATGCTGGGCCGCCGCGTTCATGCCGCCGCCGCAGGTCATGCGGATGACCAGCGGCGTGCGCGCCTTGCCGCCGAACATGTAGCGGAACTTGGCCGCCTGGTTCAGCAACTGATCCAGGCAGACGCCCACGAAATCGGCGAACATGATCTCCGCCACGGGGCGCAGGCCGGTGAGCGCCGCGCCATTGGCGGCACCCACGATGCAGCTTTCGCTGATCGGCGTGTCGATCACCCGGTCCTCGCCGAACCGGGGCAGCAGCCCCTTGGTCAGGCCGAAGACGCCGCCGGCGGCTTCACGTTCCCCCGACGTGCCGCCGGCACCGCCGGACACATCCTCCCCCAGCACGATGACGCGCGGGTCGCGTTCCATTTCAAGATGCAGGGCGTCGTTGATCGCCTGGCGCATGGAAATCCTGGGCATGGGTCAGGCTCCCGCTCAATAGCTGATATAGACGTCGGTCAGGACGTCGGCTTGGGTGGGGGCGGGGGCGGCGACCGCCTCGCGCACGGCGCGGTCGATCAGGTCATGCACCTCGCCTTCCACCTGATCCAGATCGCTGCCGGGCAGCAATCCTGTTTCCGTCACCCGCTGGCGGAAGATTTTCAGGCTGTCATTCTCCGCCCGCAGCCGCGCCACCTCGTCCTTGGCGCGGTAAAGCTGGGGATCGCCCTCGAAATGCCCGAAGAAGCGGGTGCATTCGGCATAGACGGCGCAGGGGCCGCCGCCATTGCGCGACAGTTCCGTTGCCTGGCGCATCGCCTCATGGACGGAAAAGAAATCATAGCCATCGGCCTGGAACACAGGCATGCCGAAGCCTTCGGTGCGGCGCACCATATCCTTGCTGCCGACCGCATAGCTGAAACCGGTATGTTCGCTGTAGCCGTTATTCTCCAGCACGAAGATCTTCGGCACCTTCAGCACCACGGCCATGTTCATGGCCTCGAACACGGTGCCCTGGTTGCTGGCGCCGTCGCCGCTGAACGATACGGCGACACCGCCCGTCTTCAGCACCTTGGCCGTGATGGCCGCCCCCACGGCGATGGGCGGGCCGCCGCCAACGATGCCATTGGCACCCAGCATGCCCTTGTCCAGGTCGGCGATGTGCATCGACCCGCCCTTGCCCTTGCACAGCCCGTCCCGCCTTCCATAGATTTCCTTCATCATGCCGATGACGTCACAGCCCTTGGCGATGCAATGACCGTGGCCGCGATGGGTGCTGATGATCTTGTCCCGTTCCGTCAGATGTTCGCACACCCCGACGGCCACGGCCTCCTGGCCCGCATAAAGATGGGTGAAACCGGCAATGCCGCCGCGCTGGATATCGACATGGATCCGTTCCTCGAACGCCCGTATCGTCACCATCTGGCGGTAGGCGCGCAGCATCTGCTCGCGGCTTATCTGCATGGAAATCCCCCTATGATGCCGGATGGTCCGGACGCCGGCGACTTCAAGGGGCAGTACCCCTTTCCTGCCCGCCTTGAACGACCCCGTTCCCCCGACAATGATTTTTGATTCATTAGTCAATGTAACGTCGCGGCCCTGGCCCGTCAACGGCCCTTCCTGCAGGATTTCAGGATTTTGCCGCCGCGCAATCCACCGATTGCGGGCACAGGCGGAGTGTGCCAAAATGACTTACGAGTCACCAATCACATTCCGGCAGTCCCGCCAACCACCGCAGCCAAGCAGGGTGATCCCGTGCCGCCCAGGAAGCAGAAAGCCGTTGCCGACGACAAGGCGAATAGCGGGCAGCCGGCCACCCGCCGCCGCCGGTCGGAAGCCCAGCAGCAGAAGAACGAGGAGACGCGCACCCGCCTGTTGAACGCGGCGGCGCGGGTCATCGGCAAATATGGCTATGCCGGCTGTTCCATCGCCCGCGTCGCGGCAAGGGCCAAGGTGGCGCACGGCACCTTCTACCTGCATTTCAAATCGCAGCAGGATCTGTTCGACCAGTTGCTGCCCGCCCTGGGCGCGGAGATGCTGGAGGTGATCGGCAAGGCGGTGCGCGACAGCAAAAGCCTGATCGAGCTGGAACATCGCGGGCTGGTCGCCAATTTCGACTATCTGGTGCAGCATCCCTATCTGCACCGCGTCACGTCGGAGGCGGAACTTTACGCCCCCGTCGCCTACCGGCAATATTTCGAGGAACTGGCCAAGCCCTACAAGAAGTCGCTGCGCCGGTCGATGGCGGCGCAAAGCCGGCCGGCCTTCAGCGAGGAACAGCTGGATGCCGTCATCTCCATGCTGCTGGGTGCGCGCTATTACCTGCTGACCCGGTTCTGCGTGCAGGGCAACAGCCTGAAACCGCTGACCCCCGAGCTGACCGAAACCTATCTGCGCTTCGTTGCGGAAGGGTTGGGGGTGAAGCTGGTGACGGCGCCGTCGATGACCCCCGGGGCGGAAGCCGCCAGCGCCGGGCCGGAAGCACACGCCACCAAGGCGGTGCCGGACGGACAGGCAAAAGTGGTGCCCCTGGCCCCGCGCCGCCGGGGCAAGGCGGCGGGGTAGGGGGCCGCCCGGCGCCTTGGCACAGATGACGGGGTCCGCCGGCGGTTCTGGCAGACCCCCAGGCGCGGGCGCCAGCACGCCAACGGCTCGGCCATGCCGCACGCGGGCGGTGCTGCGGCGGTCGCCGCCGTACAAGATCCCGGTGAGTTGCACTCACCGGGATCTGGCCTCAACCCGCCGTCGCCCGTGCCACCGATGCCGCCACCTCTTCCCGCGTGGGGTTGCGGCGAAGGGTCAGCCCGCCATTGACCTGCAGGTTCTGGCCCGTCATGAAGCATTCATCCGATCCCAGCCAGACCGCGGCGGCGGCGATATCGTCCGATGTGCCGATCCGGCCCAGCGGATATTCGGGCAGGAACGCCTCTGTCAGGCCGGGAATGGCCATGTGGTCGGCCGTCATCGGCGTGGCGGTCAGGCCGGGGGAAATGGAATTGGCGCGGATGCCGCGGCTGCCGAATTCATGGGCCACGACGCGGATGATGTGATCGGTCCCGGCCTTGGCCCCCATATAGGCGGCATGATCGTTCAGCATGATGGTGGCGGTGGCCGAACTGATCTGGATGATCGACCCGCCCCGGTCCATGGCGCCGATCACGGCCTGATAGAACATGAACGGCCCCTTGAACTGAAGCGCGCTCATCTGATCGAATTCGTCCTCCGTGGTTTCCAGGAATGGTTTCAGCAGACCCCAGCCCGTGGCGTTCAGCGCGATATCGACATGGCCCAGCCTTTCCCTGGCGAAATCGGCCAGCGCGAAGACCTGTTCCCGGTCGGTGATGTCGCAAAGCGCTGCGTGCCCGCCGATCTCGCCGGCCAGCCGTTCCAGCTCGTCCCGCCTGCGGCCGGCGACCACCACCGTGGCCCCTTCCGCGGCGAAGCGGCGGGCGATGACCTGACCCATATTGTCCCGGTTGGCCGCCCCGACAACGATGGCGCCCTTGCCTTCAAGACGTCCCATGGTGCCCCCCGTCAAACCCAGTAGCGCACGGAGAAGGTGCGGGATTTGAAGGCCCAGCGACCGTCCTTCTTCACCAGGATGTCGTCATACTGGCCGTGGGTGCGCCGCGCGACACCATCGCTGTCGGTATAGGATTCCGCCGTGTACATGCGCGCCGTGGCCTGGTCGCCATCGACCTGGATGAAGCCGGGCAGCACCAGGAACACGATGTCGGGATAATGTTTCATCGCCGCCACCCAGGCGTCGACAATGGTCTGCTTGCCCGACAGCTTCTCCATGCCCGGCACGTGGGGCAGGCACCAGAAAGCATCCTGCGCCCAGGTGGAGGCCCAATCCTCGGCATTATGCTGGTTGACGGCATCCGCATAGGTCTCGTTCAGCTCGCGGATGGCGAGCCGGTCTTCCACCGGTCCCGTGAACGGCATCTTTTCCTCCCGATTTCCGATTGATCATGTGGCCGGCACCGCCAGGGGGCCGGGCAAATCTCGTGGCATCATCAGGGCCCGTCATCCCCGGATGACGCCCGCCCGATGATCATGTTGACGGGTGATCACGCCTTGCGGTGACCAGGCCTTCCAGTGATCGGTTATGATTAATGATCCGCCAGTCATTGTGTTGCAGCGGTCCCCGCTTGTCAAGCCTGCGGGCCGTTCCGGCAACCGGTGAAATCCGGCCGCCTCTTGTCCAGGAAGGCCCGCAGCCCCTCGGCGAATTCCGCGCTGTCGGCGCGGGCGGTGAACCGCTCCTTTTCGGCCAGAAGCTGTGCCGTGAAGGCCGCGGTCAGGGGCGCGCGCAACAGGGACTTTGCCGCCGCATGGGCGCCTGCGGGGCCGGCGGCCAGGCGCTGTGCCAGCGCTGCCGCCGTTGTGGCCAGGGCATCGGCGGCCACCACCTGATTGACGATGCCCAGCCGGTGCGCCTCGGCCGCGCCGAACCGGTCGCCCAGCATCACCAGTTCGCTGGCTCGTTTCAGGCCGCACAGATGCGGCAGGATCATGGTCGCCCCGCCATCCGGCGTGGCCCCCAGGTGGCAATAGGCCAGGGAGAAGCCCGCCCCCTCGGCCGCGACGGAAACGTCGCAGGCCGCGGCCAGTCCGATGCCGAACCCGGCAACAGGGCCGTTGATGGCGGCGATGACCGGCTTTGGCATGCGCCAGATGCGCTGCACCGCGCCATGGGCATGGCCGATCAGCCGGCTGAAATAACGGCGGCGGTCCGCCGGCGTCTGGTCCAGCGTGGTGGCGAATTCCCGTACATCGCCGCCGGCCATGAAGGCGCGGCCGGCCCCGGTCAGGACGATGGCGCGCACGGCGTCATCCGCCTCCAGCCCGGCCAGCACCCCGTCCAGGGCGGTGGCCAGCGCCATGTCCAGCGCGTTGAGCGCGTCGGGCCGGTTGACGGTGACATGGGCCACCGGTCCCCGCATTTCCACGCCGACCACGTCCCCGCCGGTCATCTCCCGTCCCTCCTTCACGTTCCCGTCCGGCGGTATGATTATGATCAATGAATCATTAGTCAATACAGGAAACGCCGGCCCGCCCGGAAGCGATGATGCCGCCACCCGGCCCGCCGCCCGCCCTGCCCGACGTTGAACCGTTGCCCCATCCGTTGCTATGATCCGGCGGGAAACAGCATGGGAACCGGCGCCTGTCCGGTGCCGGTTCACGTTCAGGGAGTGTCGACGGTGGGGGCAAGCGCACAGGGCCGGAAACGGAAGCCGTCCGCCGAAAAGGTGGAAAAGAACGAGGCCACGCGGATGGCCCTGATCGAGGCGGCGGCGAAGATCGTGGGGCGCTATGGTTATTCCGGCTGTTCCATCGCGCGGGTGACGGCCAAGGCCAAGGTGGCGCATGGCACCTTCTATCTGCATTTCAAGTCGCAACAGGAATTGTTCGATCTGCTGCTGCCGACCCTGGGCGCACGCATGCTGGACCGGATCAGCGAGGCGGTGCGCAACGCCACCTCCCTTTACGAGGTGGAGCGCCGGGGGCTGGAGGCGAACTTCGCCTATCTGGTGGCGCATCCCTATATGTACCGCCTGATGATGGAAGCGGAACTGTTCGCGCCGGCCGCCTTTCGCGCCCATGTCGACATGCTGGTCGAACGCTATGTCCGGTCCCTGCGCCGCAGCCTGAAGGACCAGGACCCGCCGCTGTACAGCGAGGCGGAACTGGAACAGGTGGCCAGCATGCTGATGGGCGCCCGATCCTATCTGCTGATGCGGTTCTGCGCGGCGGATGGCAAGATAAGGCCGCTGTCGCCGGAAATCCTGGATACCTATCTGCGCTTCGTCGCCAGCGGCCTGCAGGCGGGTCCGCTGGCACCACGGCCGCCGGAACCCCAGCCCGAGCCGCAACCGGCAAAAAAGCCCGCCCCCCGCCGCCGGGCGAAGGCGACGGTCAAGGATTAGGGCGGTTTTCCTTGTTTTCCGGCATGTCAACGGCCTCATCCGGTCACCCCGGCTTTCGCCGGGGTGATGGAGATAGTGAAGGTCATACCAACTTGCGATGAGTAGAACTCATCGCAAGTTGGTCCGGCGGCGACCGTCTTCAGCGCCGCCCCTCGATATAATCGTTGATCATCTCGTGAAAGCGGCGGACGCGCGCTTCCTGGCCCGTCAGATAGGCATCCTTGAACCCGCGGGAGCGCAGGCCCAGTTGCTGCCCCACGGCGATGGACAGGTCCTGGTCGGCGACGAAGCCCAGGGTCTGGTCGCCATGCGTGAAAATCTCATGCTCGGCCTCGGCCAGGGGGCGGGGGCCGACCGGGGTCGCGGCCTCCGTCTGTCCCGGCACCACGGGCACCATGTACCAATGGTCGAAGATGCATTTCTCCGGATCGGTCGGGTGGGGCTGCGGGCGCAGCAACTGGAACCCGTCGGCGCTCATGGTCAGGGAGATGTTGGGAAACAGGGTGTAATGGTGGTAGTCGGTCAACTGGTCGTCATCCAGCAGATCGTAATGGGCAAAGCCGCGTTCGCGGCCCAGCCGGCGCTTCTGTTCCTGCAGGGCGCGGCGCGCATCGCGGGCATGGCCCTGGAAGGCGGCCGGGTCCAGGTCCCAGGCGCGCAGGATGTCGTCCAGCGGCTGCGCCACATCCGTCACGCTCTGCGCCCGCAGCGATGGCAGGCCGCCCTTCATGCGCATCCGGTTGTGGCCGGAGGCGTAAAGATCGAACATCGTGTCCTGATAGGCATCCTCGATGAAGGTCGAGAGTTCGGGATGCAGGGTCGGCAGGTGATAGCTCTCGTTGAAATTGTCGTGAATGATCTTCCAGTTGCAGTTCACCTCCGCCGTCAGGTAAAGCACCCGCACCTGGCCATCCATGCCGTATTTCTCGAATTGCGGGGCCACGGGGTCCAGGAACTGCCGCAGCGGCGGGGCATCGGGGTCCATGTTGAACCAGACGAACCCGCCCCACACCTCGCACCGGACCGGGGAGAGGCGGACCTTGCCGCACGGGTTTCCCTGCGGGAAATCATCGGGATCCTGAACGCGGCAGGTGGTGCCGGCCCGGTCGAACTGCCAGGAATGATACGAACAGGTGAAGACCCTGGCATGGCCCAGATCGCCATGCACCAGCCGGTTTCCCCGGTGCGGACAGACATTGTAGAAGGCGGCGACCGACCCGTCCTCCTGCCTTACCATCAGGATGCTTTCACGGCCGATGCCATGGGTGATGTAATCGCCCGGCTGCGGCAGGTCCGCCGCCCAGCCGCCGATATGCCAGACACGGGTCCACATCCGGTCCCATTCCAGCGCCATGAATTCCCGGCTGGTATAGCGGTTCCCCGTGATCGGGTCCCCGCGCAGCGGCGGCGGCGGGGGAGAGGGATCGGCGGCGGGGCGGGGCGGCTGGCTGTTGATCACGGACACGGGCTTCATCCTCCGCAGGTCGGCCGGCATGCCGGCGCCATATTTATGATTGATGAGTCATTGATCATACTATGGCCGGAAGCGCCCGCCGTCAACGGCCGGCAGAAGCCGCGCGCGGGATATCGCCCTGCTGCGTGCCGGCGCCAGCATCCGTTGGCTTGGCGACCCCGCACGAGCGGTGCTGTGGCGGTCGCCGCCGGACCCACTTGCGATGAGTTCCACTCACCGCAACCTGGTGCTATGGCCGGCAGCGTGCCAGGAATGAGCGCTCGAAGGTGATCACGGTTTCGCCTGTGGATTTCAGGCCCGTGGTCTCCACGCCGATGATGCCTTGCTGCGGCCGCGACCGGGAGGGGCGCTTTTCGATGATGCGGCTGCGCGCATAGAGCGTGTCACCGACATAGACGGGATCGCGCAGGCGAACCTTGTCCCAGCCCAGATTGGCCACCGCGCGGGCCGAAAGCGCCTGGACCGTCATGCCGCCGACCAGCGCCAGGGTGATGGAGCTGTTCACCAGTATCCTTCCATATTCCCTGCCCTCGGCATAGGCCTTGTCGAAATGCAGCGGGTGCTGGTTCATCAGCAGCAGGGTCAGCCAGGTATTGTCCGTTTCCGTGATGGTCCGGCCCGGCCAGTGGTTGATGGTCATGCCGACCTCGAAATCCTCGAAATCGCCGCCATGGCATTCCTGATACTCGTTCTCCGCGATACGCACGAGGGTCATGACCTGCCGCTCCCGTCCCTGTTGCCGGCCCCGAAGGCCGCCTGCCACGCCTGTGCCGACCCAAGCAGGTCGCGTGCGCGCCTGACGAAAGGCGGGCCGATCATGCGCCCGTCCAGCATGCAGACACCGCCCCCGGCCGCCGCCGTGGCTTCCATGATGCGCCGGGCCTGATGCAGTTCCGCCGCCCGCGGGCGGAAGGCCGCGTTGATGCCGGCCAGTTCGCCGGGATGGACCGTTCCCTTGCCGTGGAAACCCAGCGAAACCGCCTCCTCGATCTCGGCGGCCAGGGCGCCGGGATCATCCAGGCGGAAATTCCCGGTATCCAGGCAGCCGATGCCGGCACCCGCCGCGGCCAGGGCCATCGCCTGGCGCGCGGCGCGCAGCGCGGCCGCACCGATATCCACGCCGATGGTTGCGGCCAGATCGGCCGATCCCAGGATCATCCCGTCCAGGGCATGCGCCAGTTCGGCGATGCGCTGCACGGCCTGGACCGTCTCGATGGTCGCATACAGGGCCGGGTGCCACCCGGCATCCGCCAGCGCCGCCCGCAGGCAGGCCGGCTCGGCGGCATCCTCGACCATGGTCATGAAGATGAAGGCCGGGCGCACCGGCGCCCCCATCAGCATCACCATGTCCCGGTGATGATCGGCCGTCCGGCAGCCATTGACGCGGACCGCCATCCGGCCCGGATCGCCGCCGCCGGCCAGGGCCTGCCGGCAGGCCGCCCGCGCCGCGTCCCGGCCGTCCCGCGGGACCGAATCTTCCAGATCGATCAGGTACAGGTCGGCATCATGCGTCCGCGCCTGTGCCAGATGCGCCGGGTTGCGGGCCGAACTGTAAAGCACGCTGCGCGGTATGGCCCGGCGGGGCGCTGCATCCCGCCTCATGCCGCGTCCCCGGCGCGGGTGGCGAAGCCGGCGATCATGCCGCACAGGCCCCGGATCGTCTCGTCACCCTGGCCGACACGCATCATGACCCGCAGGCCGGCGGTGCCGCGCGCGACGATCGGGAAAAAGACGGGGGAGACGTAATAGCCGGCCGCGAACAGCGCCCGCCCCAGTTCCACGACCTGCGTGTCCGGGACGGACACCAGCCGGATGGGAAAGCCGGCCCCGGCCTGCGGTGTGGGCACCAGGCTGTCGAACAGGGCGATCTTCTGCCGCAGCCGGGCCTGAAGGGTGGAGAGTTCCCCCGTCCGGTGGATCTCGGCCGAAGCCATGCTGGCGCCCACGGCGGCGGTGTTCATGGGCTGGGAATAGCTGAGCGCGCCGGCGAACCGCTCGACGATGCGCAGCGTCTCATGGCTTTGCCCGCCGAACATGATGGCGGCACCGCTGGCGCCAAAGGCCTTGTTCAGGGTGGCGACGATGATCGTCCGCTCATCCAGCCCGGCCATGGTGCTGCGCACGTGGCCGGCGCCGCGCCGGCCGGAAATGCTCAGCGAATGGCTGTCATCGTAATAGACATACAGCCCGTACCTTTCCTGCAGGCGGGACAGGTCGGCGACGGGGGCATAGCCGCCCAGGCTGTCGCTGCCATCGCAGACATAGCAGACCGTCGGGTGGCGGCGGCACATATCCTCGATGAAGTCGAGATCGTGATGGCGGCAGGTGAGCACCTCCGTCTCGTCGGCGCAGGCCGGCTTGGCCTGGCTCATCGATACGTGACAATTCTTGTCGAAGATCATCAGGGGCCGCCGGCCGCCGCTGAGATGGCCCGACCCCAGCAGCGGCAGCAGCCCGGCCGAGGCGACACTGGCGGAAATGGCGCTGACCACCTGGACCTCGAACAGCTCGCCAAGCGAGGCTTCGAGTTCGAGCAGCGCCGGTAACTGGACCCGGGCGCGGGGAATGCAATGGTCCAGCACGCCGAAGCGGCGCAACGCCGCGATGGCGCCGTCGATCACCCGCGGATGCTGGTCCAGATCCAGATAGGAACAGCAACTGAAATTGACGAAACGGTGCCCGTCGGCCCTGCGCAGTTCCCCGCCATCGAGATCGGCCACGATCCCGGCCAGCCCGTGCTTTTCGGACAGGTTCCAGAAGGCATTGCCGATTTCGATCGCCTTTGCATTGTTCCGGTAACGGTTTTCCGGCGTGACTTTGGTCATGGGGCGTCGCTGGCTCCCGGTTGGGGCTGGGGGGCCGGCCGGCTGCGGGCAGCCGGCCGGTAGTCGTAGAGCTTCATGAAGCGCCGGAACGCATCCTTGTAGAGCGCGTCGAACAGCACATAGGGATGGCGCAGCACCTTCGGCGTGTAGAGCCAGAAGTTCATGTTGACGTTCGCATCTTCCCCCAGGGGGTCGACCTGATGCCACCAGGCGGTTGGCAGGTACAGCATCTGGCCGGGCCGCAGAACGCATTCGCGGGCCTTGGGCAGTTCCGCCGCCATGGCGGGATAGGCCGTCAGGTCCAGCCGGGTCACGTCGGGAAATGCCGAATGGTGGCCGAACCCTTTCAGAACGGGGCGGGTGCTGTAGCGGCGCCAGCCCGGCGGCAGGCAGATGAAGCGCTTCGCCCCGGCAAGCTGGAGATTGAAATTCTCCATCTCGTCGAAATGGAGGCGGCCGAACTGCCCCTTGAAATTGATCCAGACATTCACCCGGTTGCCTGGCCGCCGGTAGGGGAACAGCGGTGCCGCGGGCATGCCCAGCACATCGTCCACCAGGCCGGGATTCTTCGCGATGTTGGTCACGACGCGGTAAAGGGTCTTCCCGTCCCTGGCCCGATAGCCGGGATTGTCGAGAAATTCCCCCAACGGGATGCTGGTGACCCTTGAGCGCTGCCGTGTGGCGATATCCGCCGGCTTGCAGAACAGCGTGACCTGTTCCCCGCCCAGGCCGGACCGTATCCGGTCGAATGCCGCCTGCGCCTCGTCGGCGCCGTACCAGTCGATCACGCAGGGCGTGTCCCGCCGCATGATGGCGGCCGGTCCCTGTTCCAGGAAGGCGGCGCGGGTCAGGACCGGAACGGGCTGGCCCAGGATGAGACGGGCGGCGTCGGGCATCATCGGTGATCCTCGGCAGGAAGGGCACCACCGGGCAGCGACGGCACATCCAGCCCGTAGGCATCGGTGACGAAGGCGGCCACCTGCCGGAAATCCGCCTGCGCTTCGGCATCCAGGCTTCCCAGGTCATGCGCAGCGGTGTCGGTGCAGCGGGCGAACAATTGTCCGCGCGGGATGGCAAGGGCGGCGCGGGGCCGCCGGGGCCGGTCGACAAGCCGCACCCAGGTCCGGGCCAGATGGTCGCGCCAGTGCAAGATATGCTCCGCCGTTGCAAGCCGGCGCCCTGCGGCCCGGCCCATGGCGGCGCGGCGGCCGGGATCGCGGGCCAGCGCGACGGCGGCGGCCACGAACGCGGCACAATCATCCACGACGGCCGCGCAGTCCGGCGTCACCAGATCGCGGATGCCGCCATGGGGAAACACGATGCAGGGCAGGCCGGCGGCCATCGCCTCCTGCAACGCCTTTTCACTGGTGGCATAGGTGAACGGGTTGAGCGGATAGAAGAATATGTCCGCCGCCTGCAGGAAGGCGTCCGCCTGCTCGATGAAGCCCGTGAAGTCGACCCGGTCGGCGATGCCCAGCGCCTCGGCCTCCCGGCGATAGGCGTCCAGCGTTCCGTCTCCGGCGAACCTGAAGCGTGCCGTGGGAACCTGCCGCAGGATCGCCGCCGCCATCGGCAGGGCGGCGCGATGCATCTTTATCGGCTCCACCGTGCCCAGATAGGCAAAGACGATTTCTCCCCCCGGCCGGCCGGCTGGCGCCTCTGCCGGCCCCGGCCGGTCGGGGGGGAAACCGTCGGCGCGGCGGAATAGACGCAGGGCGGCGGGGGAAGGCCGGCGGCCTGCCGGGCCCGGACGAATGCCGGATTGCCGGCCGCACCGGGCGTCGTCACGGAACAAAGATCGACCCGGGACAGAAGCAGCGCCGACGGGCACATGTAGGGCGCATCGAAATGCCCCCGGCTGTGCAGCAGCAGCCGGCAGGGCGGCAGGTCGGTCGATGTCAGGAAGGCGTTGACCTCCGGATTGTTCCACCATTCGATCTGCACGCCGTCGCAGCTTCGCACCGCGTCCATGATGGCGGCCGGGTCCCGGATCACCTCCACCCCGCTGCGGGCGAAACGGGCCAGTGCCGCCGGTTCCGGCCGCCGCAGCGACGCGACGGTCTGGGTGAAGCCGGGCGGGCCGTCGATGCACTGGCGCAGCATGCCCAGACTGGCGCCGCCATCGGTAACCTCCCGGATCACATGCAGGATCCTCATCGCCTCATGCCCCGTGCCGCCATGCCGACAGCAGCGCGTCCCGATCCGGAAAGCCGGGCCCGAACAGCGCATCGTTCAGGGCCGGCACCGTCTCGTCGGCAAGCATCAGGAACCGGAAAAGCGGATCGTCCAGCATGACCGGCCAGCGCCTCAGCACATCCATCGTCGCGGCCCGGCCATCCCGCGACAATCCGTCGAACGAACTCCCGCCGCCGATGGGGCTGATGGCGGCCGGCACCTCGGGCGACCGTGCAAGCCCCAGCGCGGCCGACAAGGCCGCCCGTTCCCCCGCATCCCCCACCCACCGGTTGAACAATACCGGGCGCAAGGGGGTGCAGCCATCCAGGACCAGCCGGGCATACCGGCACCAGAGATCGGGGAAATCCCGGACCCTGAAGCGATAGGCGAAGGCCGGCCGGTCCCGCGCGCTCCGCGCGATGGAAGCGGCGTTGTTGGGATAGTCCCGCAGCAGCAGAAGCGCGTCGGCGCGGTGGGCGACGCGGGCGTTCCAGGCAAACGGAAACACCGCCGGATCGCAATTCTCATAGGACACGATCAGGCAGCGTTGCAGGGCGGACGGCACGACCTGCCCGTATTTGTGGCCATCGACCCGCAGCCGGCCCGGCCCGCCTTCGAACAGTGCCGGTTCCGCGCTGTTGAGGAACAGGACCTCGCCGGCCGCGAAATGCCGCGACAGCCATTCGACCAGCGCGTGGTTGCCGGAACGGCGGATGCCGAACAGGAAGAAGGCCCGGTCGAACAGCGGGGCGGGGGCCCCGCCCGGCGGTTGCAGTCCGGCGACGGCCCGGCGAAGCACCCCCCGGTCCAGTCGCCCCGACCGGAGATCGGCCAGGGTCCGGCGCTGAAAGGCCAGGGCCGCGGCCAGGGCCCCCTGGCCGCGGTATCCCGGATCCTCTCCGCAGAGATCGAGGGTCAGCCGGTCGAGCGCGGCGGCCGGCAGCAGGGTCGCAAGATCCTGGACATGGCGTTCGATCTCGTCATCGGTCCGTGCCGCGGCGGGGACTTCCGGTATCTGCGTGATGGCTTGCATGTGCATGGCGTGCCCGTTCACCCGACCGCCGCGGCCGGAAGCCCGGCCGGCCGCAACGGCGTGGTCGTGCCATAGCGGGAATGCTGGCCGGCCGCGCGCGGGGCGGCGATATAGTTCACGATGGCGGCGAGACGGCCCCGGTCCGACCGGTTCGGCCTGCTGGCATGGATGGTCAGCACATCCAGGAACAGCGCGTCCCCGGCCGCCATCTCGATCACCCTGACGCTCTGCGGATCGATGCGGCCGTCTTCGATCTGCCAGTCCTCAAGCTCGTGATGTTCCAGCATGCCCCGGCTGTGCGACCCCGGCACGACCTCCATGCAGCCATTGCCGGCCGTTGCCGGGTCGATGGGACACCAGATGGTCACCTGCGCACCCGTCATGTCCGGCCAATAGGCAAGGTCCTGGTGGAAGGGTTTGCGCCGGCCCTGGAACGGCGGCTTGTAGAGCATCTTGGATGAATGGAGATAGATCCGGGGGCCGATGAACCGTTCGACCAGGTCCAGGACGCGGTCGCCGCCGAAGATGGACCTGAAAACCGCCGAATGCTCGAACGGGGCAGGGACCCGGCGCACGATCCGCGCCGCACCGTCCCCGTCGGCCGGTTCCCATGCGGTGCCATCCTGCCGCCAGCGCTCCTCCCCCTCGCCACGGTCGGCCTTTGCCTGGGCCTGGGTCAGCAGCAGCCTCAACGCCTCGCATTGCGCGGGGTCAAGAAGACCGGGGACGACGCAATAGCCGTTTTCCCGGAAAAAGGTCATATCCGGAATAAAGCCCATTGATGCGCTTTCCTCTGAAAGAATGCTGGCTTATACTCTTATTGGTAGGTAAGAGTCCATGATGCATCGATATAAATGCGAAAGAGGCTTTATATAATGCAATCGTTGAGTCGTGTGGCGGCAGGGGTCTCTCCCATCAGGAACGGACCGTTCGCGGCCTGCACGTTCGTGGGGGTGCGATGACGCGGAACCCCAGGATCATCGTCGGCATTTCCTGTTCCCATGATGCGTCCGCCTGCCTGCTGGTCGACGGCAGGCTCGTGCGGGCCGTGCAACTGGAACGGCTGACCCGCGTGAAGCATGATGGCCGGCCGTTCCTGTCCAGCCGGGCGGCCGTCGATTACTGCCTGGAGGCGGAGGGGCTGACGCCGGACGATGTCGACCTGTTCGCGTTCAATTCCCAGAACCTGCTGCCCGGACAGGTCGGGCTGGGCTTTCCCCTGGCCGATGGCGGGTTCGACCTGTTCGACCCGCTGGGAGACCGGTCGGTCTTCGTCACCCACCATCTGGCCCATGCGTTCGCCGCCTATTTCTGCGCGCCGTTCGGCGATGCGACCGTCATGGTGATCGACGGGTCCGGCGGCAGCGTCATCGGCGATGACGACCTGATCCTGGACGGGCCGGGCCTTGCCGCCTATATCGCCCGCCCGGTGCCGGTGCCGCGCCCCGGCTATCATGCGGAATCCATCTATCATTTCACCGATGAGGGCTACCGGCTCTGCCGGCGGCACGTGGCGCGGTCCTTCCATCCGATGTGCGGCTCCTCCTCCCTGGGCGAGACCTATGCCGCCGTCTCCCACCATGTGTTCGGCGACTGGATGGAGGGGGGAAAGCTCATGGGCCTGGCACCCTATGGCCAGGCGCAGGCGTTCGGCCCCAGCCTGCTGGAAACCGCGGCGGACGGGTTGCTGCATTTTTCCAGCGGCTGGAAGGCCGCGCAGACCGACGCCGTTCGCCGCCTGGACCCGATGGCACACCGTCATCTGGCCGCGCGGGTCCAGCGCGACCTGGAAGCCGCGCTGGTGGAGCGGGCGCGCCACGCCATCGGGCTGACCGGCGCCGCCCGCATCGCCTATGCCGGCGGCGTGGCGCTGAACAGCGTCGCGAACCAGCGGATCGTGGAACTGCCGGGGGTGGAGCGCTTTTATGCCATGCCGGCCAGTCACGATGCCGGCATCTGCATCGGTGCCGCCGCGGCGGCCCTTTATTTCGCCACGGGGCAGTGCAAGGGGCAGCCGGTCACCCATGATTTCCTGGGCCGCGGCTATCGCCCTGACGAGGTGGCGTCGGCCATCGCCGACCATCAAGCCGCGATGACGGTGGAACCGATGTCCATCGCGGCAGTGGCACAGCGCCTGCGGGACGGGCAGGTCGTGGGCTGGTTCGAAGGCGGGGCGGAGTTCGGTCCCCGCGCGCTCGGCCACCGGTCCATCCTGGCCGCCCCGTTCGAGCGGGAGACATGGCGCCACCTGAACGCGGCGATCAAGTACCGGGAGGAGTTCCGCCCCTATGCCCCCCTGGTCCTGGCCGAGGCGGCGGAAACCTTCTTCGACATGGGGCCGGACCCGGAAAGCCCCTATATGCTGCGCGTCGTCAGGGTGAGGGACGAATGGCGGCCGCGGCTGGGGGCGGTGACGCATGCCGACGGATCGGCCCGCGTGCAGACGGTGGACCGCATCCGCACCCCACGCCTGCATGCGCTGCTGACGGCATTCGCCGGCCTGACGGGCGTGCCCATCCTGGTCAATACCAGCATGAATGTCCGGGGTCAGCCCATGGTGGAAACCCCTTCCCAGGCCATCGAGATGCTTTTGTCCACCGGCATGGATTGCCTGGTCATGGAGGACCGGCTGCTGACGCGCTATGTCTGCCCGGCCGGCCGGATCGAGGATCACGCCGTCATCCTGGCCCCCGGCTGCTCCCTTCATGCCGAGGGGCGGGGGGACGGGATCATCTGCACGGTCGCCGCGCAGGCCCAGGGGAACCGGCCCGTGGCCGTTCCAAGACCGCTGTTCCTGTGCCTGGCCGACGCGACGGCGGGGCACAGGGTGGGGGCGCTGCTGGCGGCACATGGCATCGAAGGTCCCCGGCGTGCGGAGGCCCTGGCCGCCCTGCGCGACCTGATCGACGGGCATCGCCTGCTGGTGCTCCGCCCCGACGGCCCCATGGCCCCCATGGACCCTGCGGCCCCAACGCCCCGAGTGACCGGATGATCATGGAACCTGTGCCGCTGCGTGTCGCCCTCATCGGTGCCGGGTTCATCGGCACGGATCTTCTGATCAAGATCGGCCGGTCGCAGAAGCTGCGCTGCGTCCATGTCGTGGGGCGGGACATGAATTCCACCGGCCTGCGATGGGCGGCCCGGAACGGCTACCGTGTGTCCGATCAGGGTGTGGCCGCCCTGCTGGCCGACCCGGAGGGCTTCGATCTCGTCTTCGATGCCACCGACGCGCGGGCCAACCTGAACCATTGGCGCCTGCTGGACCCGCTGGGGAAGATACTGGTCAATCTGACGCCCAGCCCGTCGGGCGTGATGATTGCGCCGACGGTCAATGGCGGGGCCGTCACCCGGTCGCGCAACATCAACCTGATCAGTTGCGGTGGCCAGGCGGCCGTGCCCATCGTCCATGCGCTGGGCCGGGTCGCCGCGCGCATCCCCTATATCGAGGTGGTGACCACGGCGGCCAGCCGCAGCGTCGGCCAGGGCACGCGGATGAACCTGGACGAGTTCATCGATGTGACGGGCGGCGCGGTGCAGGCCTTTTCCGGGGCGGCACAGGTGAAGGCGCTGGTCAATCTCAGCCCGGCCAGCCCGGCCCCGGTCTTCCGGGTCGCCATCACCGCCCTGCTGGAAGGGGCGGACGCCACGGAGGTCCGGCAGGCGATCGAACAGGCCGCCGCCGGCGTGCGCCGCTTCTGCCCCGGCTATGCCGTCACCACCTGCGACATCCGTGCGGACGGGACAATCTTCATCGCCATCGGCGTCACCGGGCGGGGGGACCGGCTGCCCTTCTTCGCCGGCAACCTGGACATCATCAACGACGCCGCGGTGGCGGTGGCGGAAAGCCTGGCCGATCTTTCCATTCCCGCGGGGCACAGGGCAT
This sequence comes from Niveispirillum fermenti, assembly GCF_052474395.1. NCBI lineage: Bacteria > Pseudomonadati > Pseudomonadota > Alphaproteobacteria > Rhodospirillales > Azospirillaceae > Niveispirillum > Niveispirillum fermenti. The sequence continues at coordinate 180,754 of NZ_CP156680.1, forward strand.
GAACGGCATGCAACCACCGTCGATCCGCATCTATGATCCGACCCTGCGCGACGGCCAGCACGCCGTGCGGCACCAGCTGGGGGAACGGCATCTGGCCGCCTATGCCGCGGCGGCGGACCGCGCGGCCATTCCGGTGGTGGAGGTGGGGCACGGCAACGGCCTTGGCGCCTCCTCCCTGCAGGCGGGGCGGGCGGCGCTGACCGACCGGGAGATGCTGCGCACGGTGCGCGCGGCCCTGCGCAACAGCCGCATGGCCGTCTTCATGCTGCCCGGCTGGGGCGTGACCCGCGATATCGATACCGCCGCCGGGGAGGGGGCCGACATCGTCCGGATCGGCGCCCATTGCACCGAGGCCAACGTGACCGAACGCTATCTGGGCCATGTGAACCGGATGGGGCTGGAGGCCCAGGGGGTCCTGCTGATGAGCCACATGGCCTCGCCGGAGCGGCTGGCCCGGGAATGCCGGCGCATGGTGGAGTTCGGGGCCCATGCGGTCGGGCTGTTCGACAGCGCCGGCCATTACCTTCCCAAGGACGTGTCGGAGCGTATCGCGGCGATCCGCAGCGAAGTCGGCGTGCCCATCCTGTTCCATGCGCATAACAATCTGGGCATGGCCGTCGCCAACGCCGTCGCGGCGGCCGAGGCGGGCGCCACCATCCTGGACGCCTGTGCCCGCGGGTTCGGGGCCGGGGCCGGCAACGCACAGCTTGAAGTGCTGGTGCCCGTGCTGGAACGGCTGGGCTACCGTCTCGGCATCGATCTCTATGCCCTTCTGGACGCCGCCGAACTGGCGGAACGGGACCTGATCGGCGCCAATCTGCCGCGTATCGACCAGTTGAGCATCGTCAGCGGACTGGCCGGCGTCTTCTCCGGCTTCAAGTCCCGGGTGGCGGCAATCGCGGGCGAGCGCGGGCTCGATGCACGGGACATTTTCTTCGAACTGGGCCGGCGGCAGGTCATTGCGGGGCAGGAGGATGTCATCTATGACGTTGCCGATGCTCTTATGAACGGGAAAATGCGGCGTGACGCTGATGAATGAACTTGCCGAGAGGAACAGGCTCCGCCGTCTGGAAGTCGAAGCCTATTGCCGCGACCGCCGCGCCGCGCATGCGGCGTCGTCCTTTCCGGCCTTTGACGCCTATCCGATCCCGATGCTGAAGCGCCGGATCGCCGATGCCCTGTCCGCCCGGTGGGGCAAGGGCCGGCTGAACCCGCAGATCGAGCTGATCGAGCGCGAGCGCTATGGCGGCGATCTGGTCGTGAAGGTGCCCGAACTGCTGCGCGACGGAGGGCCGAAGGGCTTCATCGCCAAGCACCTGCCCTGGATCGTGGAGGAATTGTCGCAGCCCGCCTTCGCCGATGCCATCGCGCGCATCGAGGCCAAGGGGATGTATGTCAACCTGACGCTGAGCGACCGCTGGCTGCTGCAAAGCGCGCAGGATGTGGTGGAGCGCGGCGAGGATTTCGGCCTGAACGACGCGCTGCGCCCGACGACATACGTGGTGGATTATTCATCCCCCAACGTGGCCAAGGTGCTGCATGCCGGCCATATCCGGTCGACCATCATCGGCCATGTCCTGTCCAACCTGTTCGAGGCGTGCGGGGCGCTGGTCTATCGCGTCAACCATATCAACGATTTCGGCGGGTTCGGCTTCACGCTGGAAGGCTATCGCCGGTTCAAGGACCTGTTCCCCCCGGCAATGGGGGAGAATGACCGCCTGCTGGAAATCTATCGCATCCGCCGCACGGCGGAGCGGATCATCGAAAAGCGGGTGCCGCTGGACGAGGTGCCGGCCGAGGACCGGGAGATCATCACCCGTTATTTCGGTGTGGACAGCACCGATGCGCTGGAGGGCCGGTTCCGCGACTTCGTCCGTGTCGCCGACGCCCGCTTCGCGGCGCTGGAGAGGGGCGAGCCCGAGGAGGTCGGGCTCTGGGCGCAGATGGTGGGATGGAGCCTTGCCGACTTCGACAGGTTCTATCAGGCGCTGGATGTCGAGTTCGACCTGACCATCGGCGAGAGCTTCTATGCGGAGGCGGGGGACGCGGTCGTCGATCGCGGGCTGGAAACCGGCGATGCGCTGGTGCTGACCGAAGCGATCGCCGGGGAGGCGCTGGCCGCCCTGGACGCGCAGCAGGCGGAAGGCAAGATCACCGAGGTGGAGCGCGATACGCTCTCGAAGCTGGTGCGCAAGGATATCGGCGCCGTCGTGGTGCCGCTGGACAATAACGAGCGGTATGTCGTCCGCCGCGCGGACGGCAACAGCATCTATGCCACCCGCGACCTGGGGGCCATCAGCCTGCGGCGGCAGATATTCAATCCGACCGACATCATCTATGTCGTCGGACAGGAACAGCAGGTCCATTTCGACCGGCTGTTCCGGGCGGCCCTGCGGCTGGGGCTGGCATCGCCGGGCGATCCGCGCTTCCAGCATCTCTGGTTCGGCTTCTATGTCGATGCGAAATCCGGCAGGAAGCTGTCCAGCCGCGACACCGTCGCCAATGTCAATCACATGCTGGTGGAAGCGAAGCGCCATTTCCGCGATCGCCTCAGCGACCGGGTCGACCAGGGTCCGGAGGAGATCGAGAAGGCGGCGCAGGAACTGTCCATCGGCTCGGTCGTCTTCAACGACCTGCAGCAGGACATGAAGGGGTCGGTCGAGATCGATGCGGCCAACCTGGAGGCCACCATCGCCGGCTTCGAGAAGTCGGGCGGCGCCTATGTCGTCTATTCGGCCTGCCGCGCGCGCAGCATCCTGCGGCGCCACGGCAAGGAGCCGCCGGCGGCCAAGGATATCGACACGTTCGAGATCGACGCGCAGGAAGCCCACATGCTCCTGACGATCCAGGAGATCGTGGAGAAGATCAGGATCACGGCGGAGAAGTCCAATCCCGCGATCCTGGTGCGCCACCTGCTGGGCATCGCGGCGATCTACAATTCCTATTATGCGCGCGTGCCGGTGATCCGGGACGGCCAGGCCGATCCGGCGCGCCTGCTGATCACCAAGGCGGTTCAGCATTCGCTGACCGCCGGCCTCAGGCTCTGCCATGTGGAGTGCCCGGAGGCGATCTGACGACAGGGGGGAACTTGGCGCGACTTGATGGCAAACGCTGCCTCGTGACGGGCGGTGCCAACGGCATCGGTCGCGCCATTGCCGAGGCGTTCGCGGTCGAAGGCGGGGATGTCTTCATCACCTCCCGGGCCGATCCCGCCGCCGCCGCCGCCGTCTGCGCCGGCATTGCCGGCATGGGCCGCCAGACGGGCTTCCTGGTCATGGAGGCGGAAACGCCCGACGCCGTGGAAAGCCTGTTCACCGCGGCGCAGGCCTGCCTGGGCCGGATCGACGTGCTGGTCAACAATGCCGCCACGGCGGCCCGCACACCCTTTCTGGAGATGAGCGAGGCGGAATATGACCGCACCATGACGGTCAATCTCCGCTTCCCCTTCTTCACGACGCAGCGTTTCGCCCGGACCTGCGTGGCCGATGGCCGGCCGGGCAGCGTCATCAATGTGGCCTCCGTCAGCGCCACCAAGGCGATCAGCCGGCTGAGCGCCTATCAATGCAGCAAGGCGGGGCTGGTGATGCTCACCCGTGGCGCGGCTTACGAGCTGGCGCCCTGGGGCGTGCGCGTCAACACCCTGTCGCCGGGCCTGACGGCGACCAAGGGCAATGCCGACCAATGGCGCGACAATCCCGTTCTGTGGCAGGAAAGGGGGCGCGACCTTCCCCTGGGCCGGGCCGGGACACCGGCGGACATGGCCGGGGCCGCCGTGTTCCTGGCCTGCGACCAGTCCGCCTGGATGACGGGCGGGGAGATCGTGGTCGATGGCGGGGACAGCGTCATCTGATGCCGCCCGCCATCCCTTTCATCACGCGCGAGCGGCTGGCGGATCCCCGGCTGATGGCGCTTGCCATCGACGCCATCGGCCCGGCCTTCGCATCATTGACCGGCGGCGGCCTGCAGGCGCCGGACCGCACCTTGATCCAGACCGGCGCCGCGCCGCCCCTGCGGCAATTGCTGGTCAGCCCGGTCGCCTGGCCGGACCGGGCCCGGGCGACCGTCAAGGTCACCACGCTGACGCCTGCCAACCCGGCCCGCGGGCTGGCATTGATCCAGGGGCTGGTGCTGCTGCTCGACCTTGAAACCGGCCAGCCACGGGCGATGCTGGAAGGCGGCGGCCTTACGGCATTGCGCACGGGGGCGACGGCCGGTTATGCGGCACAGCGCCTCTCCGCCCCGGGGGCCGCCGATCTGGCCGTGATCGGCGCCGGGGTCCAGGCGCGGGCGCTGATCGATGCCATGCTGACGGTGCGCCCCATCCGGACCGTGCATCTGGCCTCCCGCGGGCGGTCGGGGCTCGACCGGCTGGCGGACTGGGTCGCGTCGCGCTGGGGCCGGCGGGTGGATGTACGGGTCCATGACGATGTCGGGGCGGCGGTGGCCGGGGCCGACATTCTTTGCACCGCGACATCGACGGAAGACCCTACCCCCCTGGTCACGCCCGGCATGGCACGGCCGGGCACTTTCTATGCCGTCATCGGCGGCGCGACCGAGCATGCCTGCGAGATCGCACCGGACCTGTTGCGCGGCGCGCGTGTGGTGGTGGAGACGGTGGACGGCGCCCTGGCCGAAGCCGGGGAGATACGGGCCGCCCTGGCGCGCGGCTTCCTGCACGCGGCCGACCTGCTGGACCTGCCCACCCTGGCCACCGCCCCCCACCCACCCCCCGCCGACCGACCGGCAACCATCTTCCGATCCGTCGGCCACGCCGCAGAAGACCTCGCCGTGGCCGACGCGGTCTTTGAGGCGATGGGCGGGGAGGGGGGCGGCCCGTTGTAGCTATCGAAGCCAAGTCTTTGATGCTCCGAAGCGAACATAAAATCAACGCGGTGAGCAGCGAATGGCCTGAACTTGCACAATAAATTGGCATCAACATGTTCAATAATTTGCAGATCGCAGGCGAATACAGAAAATCACCCGAACCGCGTTTTCCCCTTGGAGCCTGATCCGAAATTAAGTTGAGTGGTATCAGCGGGTTAGCTTGACAGCGTTCCCTATCGGTGATTTAGGGGTTTCGCCAAAAACAACCGTGCATCTCCGATGTGGACTGATACCACCCGCGCCCTTCATGCCCGCAACGGCCTGGCTTTGCCAAGCGATTTGACCGATGCGGAATGGTCTTTGTTGGAACCGCTGCTGCCTGCTGCGTCCGCCGTAGGCAGGCCACGCAAATGGCCGCTGCGCCGGATCGTCGAGGCAATCCTTTATCTGCTTCGGGGCGGCCTGCCGTGGCGGATGCTGCCACCTTGTTTCCCGCCGGTCTCGACGGTGCGGCGCTGGTTCTACCTGTGGCGTGACAATGGTCTGTGGCTCACGGTAAACCATGTCTTGCTGATGGCGATGCGCGAGCAACAAGGCCGTGATGCCAGCCCAACCGCCGGCGTGATCGACAGTCAGAGCGTCAAAACCACGGAATCCGGCGGCCCGAGGGGATATGACGCGGGCAAGAAGATAAAGGGGCGTAAGCGCCATATCCTCACCGACACCCAAGGTAATCTCGTCCATGCCGTGATCCATACCGCCGATATCCAGGATCGTGATGGCGCACCGCTGGTGCTGGCCGAAATCGTCAAACCCTTCCCGTGGCTGCGGCACGTCTTCGCCGATGGCGGCTATGCCGGGGACAAGCTCAAAGACGCGTTGCGCTGCATTGGAAAATGGACCATCGACATCATCAAGCGATCCGACACAGCCCAAGGCTTCCAGGTCTTGCCACGACGCTGGGTCGTCGAACGCACCCTGGCATGGCTCAACCGAAACCGACGCTTGGCCAAAGACTTCGAGCAGACTATCGCTTCCGCAACAGCCTGGATCTTCATCGCCTCCGTACAAACCTTCGTCAGGCGTATCGCAAGGCATTGATGCAATTCAGATTAATTTCGAATCAAACTCTCAGAGGTGGTTTTCACCCGGTTCTGGTAGGGCAGGAAGGTCTCGAACCGGTTGACGTAGCTCCACACCTCAGCATCGTCCGTATGGAAGATGTGCGGCCCGTAGACATGCACCATCACCCCAGTTTCCTGGTCGCGCTCGGTATGACAATTGCCGGCGATATGGCTGCGCGCCTCCACAACGAGGACGTCGTGTCCGGCTTCGGCCAACTCCCGGCTGATCACGGCACCGGAAAGCCCGGCGCCAACCATGACGATCTTCACGGAATTCCTCCTGTTTTTGCTGCCCGGTCTGCGGCGGGCTGGATGGGCGCGTGCTCATCCAGCCAGTCCGCCAAGTCCCGGCTTCGAGACTGCCAGTCTATAGGTCGGGCGAAAGCAGCGGCATTGCGGCAGATACGGCCCCGTTCTTCCTGGTCGCCCTGCAGCCGGCGCAGTATGTCGATGCAACCGGCCTCCGGATTGCCGGGGTCGAGCAGGAAGCCTGTCTCGCTATCCCGGATCACCTCACCGACGGCGCCGACATCGGTGGCGACCACGGCTACCCCCAGCCGCATCGCCTCCAGGACGGTCAGGGGAAGCCCCTCGTAATAGGACAGCATCACTAACACGTCGGCCCATTCATAAAGGGATGTTAACTCTTCAGGTGTTGTGGCAGGAGGTTCGATCAGCGGCTTGAGTTCCGGAGGGATCTGATCTTCGCCCTCCGAGACTACTGCTTTGCCGACAATACGCCACTGTACCGGCAACCCCTGCTGTTTCGAAGCGAACACAACTGCCGCAAGCCGATCACATCCTTTTTGCCGGTCAAGTCGTCCAAGGAACAGGGCGCGTAGCGGCCGGTCGCCGGATGGCTTCCGCCGCTGTTCCAGAATCCGGTCGATGGCAGCGTTCGGCAACGGATAGCCGGGGGCATTGACCACCGGGATAATCTTCTCCTCTGGGATGCCCATACCATGGCACCAGTTGGCAAGTTGGAGAGAACAGGTAGTTACCAAATCGTAAGCATGCTCGTAAGCCACTGTTAGATAGGGATTCCCCACAGCTCTCCCATGCTCTGTAATGTCGTTCAAGTGCAGAGAAGCGATCGTCTTAACGTTCAAACGCCGCAACTGGCCCATAAGCCCATGCAGGGCTGCTCCGTGACAATTTACGACGGCGTCCATCCAATAGAGCAAACCGAGCGCGCGTGCGTGCTTCCCGTTCTGTGCCCAAGCGGGGATAACTGTTCCATGATATGATGATTGATTATTCCAGGTAGAGATACTCTCGTCCATCAGGAAGTTAATAGTTTCAAAAGTCTGACGCCACTCATCAGAGAAAACAGCCGATGCCCGCTCAAGCACAACGAGATGCGGTATCCAGCCTCGGGCACGCAAAGCTGCGGCCGTGTGCAGAGCCACCTTTTCTACACCGCCAAACTCGACCAGTGGCAGCATGAACCCAATATGTCGGTCGCTAGAGGTGATGCGTGGGTAGGCTGGAGCACCACCAAAGCTACGACGAACCACGTTGTGTGTGTGATGGCGCTCTGGGATACCGTTACTACGCCAATCCCAAAGGCGCTGGGAGGCGGATCGATATGCCGAGGCCCGCAGTTCGTGGAGAAGCGCTAAGAACATGTAGACAGGAGCCGATGAACAACGTAGTCCCCCTTCGTGCCCGTTAGGCACCGGACATTCCAGTTCAATGTTGAACTGGAGTGGGTCGCAAGTGGGTCGTACAAGAGAATTGATCCAGAGAGAAAGCTTGTCACGCAGCACGTCTGCAAAACAACTTGGTGAGATCATGAGCAACAAAGAATTCAGATGATACCCATCATTTTTGGTGCTCTCACGAACGGTATAGCGTCCATCAACCGCCTCTTTGAACGATGCTGTGGCGATGTGGCGATCACGGACGCCATCTTCCAGACGCCAAAGTAGCCAGTGTAACACCCCGGCCGCCTTCAGTCCTTCAAGCGCTACACGGGTTGTGACGACCAGGAATGCCGGAGCATGAAAGCGCCCTGAAGTCCAAAAGGCCCACAGCAACCGTTCATAGTGATCGCGTGACAGCCGTCGGCCGTCTAGGTTTGGATCGACAGTAAGTACATAGCTTTGCTCATCGGTTAAGTAGAATGCATAACGCGGAGCCTCCTCCTGTTCTAACCGCACTAAATTACGTGGAGAGATCAATGCCTTATGCTTGCGTAGCAAGCTGCCCTTGATTTCTTCATCATCTCGGTGTGAGTCGGCGAGCATGCTCTCAGGTCGCTTGCGGTATCGAAAGCCGAAGGTATCAAGATTTCGGCCACGAAACCCTTCTTCCGCAGCGCATAGAAAGAAGTCCCAATCTTCGTAACCTAACCGCATTGCTTCATCAAAACGCACCCCGCGCTCAAGAACACGGCGACGGATCATGCTGCCGGCTTCACAGATGTTCATGGCGGTGTGGACTAGGAGAGAATAGTCACCACCATAGTCGCCAGCCCAATTTAAACCGAACATGTCGACATTTGGATATACCCAGTCGCATTCTGGGTGTTCGAATAGAATCGTCATTGCCCGCTTTATGGCCTTAGGACGCAGGCGGTTATCGGCATCTAGAAGGTAGATGGCTTCGACCGAAGGCCACCGCTTCAAAGTGTAATCGATACCGTGATTGCGTGCAGAACTGAGGCCGCCATTAGCCTTACGAAGATACGTGACCTGTTCCGGATAGGTCAGCGCATAATCTAGGCAAACTGCTTCTGTCTCCGCGTGCATGCACCCGTCGTTCACCAACACAATATGGATCGGAAAGTTAGTTTCCTGCGTCAGCACGGATTCAACGGCTTCCGATACCAGCACACTGTGCTTATAGATGGGAGTAATAACAGCGACAGTTGGATGATCGTTCAGCGAAAGGGCGGGAGCATGCATTTCTATGATCATCCTAATTCTTGCGGTGCTTAGGCCTTGGCACGGACCAGGCTGAACAGAGCCTGACAATTGGCGTTGGAATCACCTGGGGCCATTCGAGTTACCAAATACAAATCGGCCGACATTTGCATTGGCTTGGGTAGAAATAGGTGGACCTCAGTCTTCTTGCACGGCGGCACTGCACACCATTCGGAAATGTGTCCACTCGGCAAGGGCAATTTAGGACGGGATGCACCGATCTCGGGAGTGGGAGCCACAACGAGTGCGTACTCCACCGTTCCCGCCTCAGGATGAATAGTCTCAACCTGCGCCCAAATGTGCTTGGCCCCAGCAGGACAGGCACCAGCAAGGCGCGCAACGGTAGGCGTATGGTCTGTCGGGTGGACGAGGACAGCGCGACGATCCTCGACAAAGCGTACATAACCTTCCGGACCGTTAACCAGTTCGGCCGTACGGAGTGTTTGGGCATCCAATACCCACTGGGGTTCTGTAGATGCTTCATCGACGGGAACTGCGTTTAGCGCCCGATTGGTACGGGTACCAGGCACCCCCCTCCACGCTTGAAGGGCCAGCACCCGCCCGAAGGAATGATTACCCTGGCGTGTGCACCAACGTCCATCTGGGTGCTGATAACTCAGTGAGAGCGTCAGCTGATCTCCCCCCTCCCATTCCACAAGCAATTTAAGGCTTTGTTCATCAACACCCAAGGCTTCTCTTAAGCTGAGGCGCACCCAACCCGGCTGCAGCTTCGAAGCGGGCACCGTCCAGGTTCCGACAACCTGGTCACTCTCAACAGTGCATAGGCGCACTCTCAGGAATCCTGTCACATCAGCGGGAGCATGGTCGATATGAATAGCGATATCGGATACACCTACACTGCCGATAGGTATCAGTTGCTCAACAAGTCCAGTGGCATCACCAAACAAGCGCACACTATGACGCATGGGTTCAAGAGTGAGTGCCTCTTGTTGTATCAAAACTAGGTTCGCCATGGCGAAGGCTTCAAGGCGACGAAAGGCCTCCTGCGTCTCCTCGTGGGCGACGCGTATAACAGCCAGATCGCGCATAAGGCGGACGTTTCGTCTGGCAGTATCACGCTGGAGAGCAATAAGCTGCTCGCTCTGCCACGATAGGACCTTAACAGGGTCTATCCCCATTTTGGCATTGAAGACGGGCGGCGGCATACAACAAAATTTATTATTCCAATCCAAACGTACTTGCGCGATTTCTTCATCGCCACTTTCTGAAAGCACCAAAAACCCCAACATTTGGACCGGCACGTTTTTGACTGGAATAATACAGCCACCATCAACAACCTGGAGTGCATCACCTTTAGCAGAAAAGGCTAAAATCCTAACGCCTTCGATCCAAGGAAAACGCACTGCATCTGCAAAATCTATTACAGAAACGCCAATTTTAGGGCTCGCATCTGTTAAATTTGACCCAAGATCACCTGTGTTTTTCAATTCTTTCTTCACCATTTATTAACCTCCGTTTCCATGAACAATAAACTGAAATTCACTTATTTTCTAGCTTCTCAACTATAGAATTCATTCCATCCATTTGGATTCAAGATAGATGGCGTTCTATAGCATCAATTTTTACCTTTTACTAGCCAATTTGCAGCATGTAGTACCTGCTCATTGAGACTCGCGAATCGTGGCGCCCAGCCAAGTTCGCTATGCGCTCGACCAGCGTTAGCTACGAGAACAGCAGGGTCGCCAGCTCGACGTTCCGCATAGCGGATGGCAATTTTGTGGCCCGTCACGCTAACAACTGTATTGATTACCTCTCTGACCGAAAAACCGCACCCCGTCCCCAGATTGGCGATCAAACTATCGCCACCGCTGATCAGTCGGTGGACCGCCAAGGTGTGAGCCGAAGCCAAGTCGGTAACGTGAACGTAGTCACGTATACAGGTTCCGTCCGGGGTATCATAATCCGTTCCGAATATGGCTATGTCAGAGCGCAGGCCGTAGGCAGCCTGTAGCACCAGCGGAATTAGATGCGTCTCTGGCTGGTGGTTCTCTCCAAGCTCACCGTCTGGGTCAGCACCAGCCGCATTGAAGTAGCGTAAAGCAACATAGCTGACACCATAAGCAGCCGCTATGTCAGCCAATATTTCCTCAACCATCAGCTTGCTGCGACCATATGGGTTCATCGGGCGCAGCGGGTGCTCCTCAGGAATTGGGGTACGTTCGGGAGCACCGTAGACTGCAGCCGTCGAAGAGAATACGATCCGTTTGATATTCGCTTCGCGCATAGCTCGAAGGAGGGATAGTGTCCCAGCCACGTTGTTCCGATAGAACCGTTTTGGCTCTCGTACGGATTCTCCGGCTTCGATGAAAGCCGCAAAGTGCACAACTGCAACGGGCTTATAATGTGCAATGACAGCGGCTAGACGCACCTCATCTTCAAGCGCGCCAATTTCAAGAGGCCCCCATCGAACGGCCTCTTGCACACCATTGGATAAATTATCGTAGACTACAGGCAAGTATCCGGCTCGAGCCAGAGCCTTGCATGTGTGACTTCCAACGAATCCCGCTCCACCAGTGACCAATATAACAGGCTTAGTCATAAGCGAACAATCCACGTGTTTTGACATCGCACTCTTGAGAGGTAACACTTGAGCAACTCACCCAGCATCGGTTAGGACAGGAGTATATTTAGGAACTGTCCGTTGGGCAGTTTGCATACCCTTGCTTTTCATCGCCATCCCACCCGCTCCATCGAGCCATTTTGAAACTCAATCCACTATATATTACCTTCAGCCAGCTAGGTTTGACCAGCACAACTTCTTAGGGTCCAGACTCAATCAGGTCCAGTAGGCCACGATGGTTGCGATGGCCAGCGTGGATAGGAAATTTCTGGCGAGCTTGTCGTATCGGGTTGCGACACGTCGGAAGTCCTTGAGGCGGCAGAAGACGGCCTCGACCATCCATCGGAACTTGTATCGGATCTTGTCGAAGCGGATCGGCTTCTTGCGTGACTTTCTGCCGGGGATGACAGGCTTGGCGCCCTTTTCCCGGATTTTGGCTCGCAGCTTGTCGCTGTCATAGCCCTTGTCGGCCAGGACGTAGCGGCAATCATCAACTTCGGCCAGCAGGGTCTCGGCCATAGTGATGTCGGAAACGTTGCCCGCCGTCACATGCAAAGCCACCGGGCGGCCGAGCGTGTCGGTCAGGGCATGGACCTTTGTGGTCTGACCGCCTCTGGAAATGCCAATGGCTTGCGCCTTGGCCCCCCTTTTCCGCCGTGAGCGCATCGATGTGCCTTCACGTAGCTGCCATCCATGGCCACACTGGTCGTGATCCATTGCCCGGCGGCCAGCGCCTGCAATATCCGGTGCCAGTGCTTGCGGCCAGACCACCGGTTGAAGCGATTGTAAATCGTGGTCGGCGGGCCATATTCCGGCGGGCAGTCCTTCCAGCGGCAGCCGCTCTTGAGTACATGAATAATCCCGCTGATGACACGCCGGTCATCAACACGCGGCGCACCAACGGTATGAACCGCGCCGGGATTGTCGGCGGCAAAAGTTCGTGAGTCATGCTGCCATTTGCTGAATGCTCACGGCGTCATGATAGCGTTGTTCGGCCTCTGCGGGCGGGATATTTCCGATAGGCTCGAGCAGGCGTCGGTTGTTGAACCAGTCGACCCATTCGAGGGTTGCGTATTCCACGGCTTCAAAGGATTTCCACGGTCCTCGCCTGTGAATGACCTCCGCCTTGTAGAGGCCGTTGACGGTTTCGGCCAAGGCATTGTCGTATGAATCGCCGACGCTGCCGACCGACGGTTCGATGCCGGCCAGCCCCAGCCGCTCGGTGTATCGGATGGACAAATATTGGGCGGTCTCAACCGGTCGTCGCAACAGGGTGATTTTGCGTTTCCGCGATGAGTTCGTCCAGTGCTTCGGCGGGAGTTTTCCAGGCGAGGGTTTTACGCGGCCGGCCGTTCAGTGCTGCGGCAACGGCATCAAGTTCCTCGGGCGGGTGCAAGCCGAGGTCCGTGCCCTTGGGGAAATACTGTCGCAACAGCCCGTTGGTGTTCTCGTTGGTCCCACGTTGCCAAGGGCTGTGAGGATCGCAGAAATAGACAGGCAGATCGGCAAGAACCTTCAGTTCCGCGTGCCGTGCCATTTCAGCCCCCTGATCCCAGGATAGAGATCGCCGGAGGTGCTGAGGAAGTTGGACAATGGTCCGCGCGATGGCGTCGCGCACGGCTTCGGCGCCATGACCGGCAAGGGCGGGGCCGTTCTTCGGCCGTGCCCCTTCGCCATGGCCCGGCATCGCTGGCAGATGCAACAGCATCGTGAAACGTGTCGTTCTTTCGACCAGGGTGCCAATGGCAGAACTGTTCAGCCCGATGATCAGATCACCCTCCCAATGTCCAGGAACGGCGCGGTCATCGGCTTCGGCTGGGCGTTCGCTGATCATGATTTCAGGCGTGATGAAGGATTTTCCCCGGCGGCCGGTCCTGGCCTGGGGCACGCGTAGCGCCCGGCCGGTGCGCAGGCATGCTGTCAATTCCCGACGCAAGGCACCGCGCCCCTGGATGTAGAGGGCCTGATAAATGGCTTCGTGGCTGATCCGCATGGTCTTGTCCTCGGGGAAGTCGAGCAACAGCCTTCGCGAAATCTGTTCCGGGCTCCAGGCCGTTGCCCACCGCCGTGATTGCCTGCGCCCATGGCGTCGCCCCTTCCAGGGCGCCTGCGGCCCGGCGACCTTGCCTCCATCTGATCGCTGGACCAGGCCGGCAAGGTGTTCTTGCACATAGTGTCGCAACCGCTCGTTCGAGGCCAGCTTCGCGATCTTGGGCCGGCGCGCTGCTCGTTCTGCATGCCATTGGGCTGTGGTTGCCCGATACTCAAACCCGCCCGAACGCGTCGCCGCATTGCGACGGACCTCGCGGGATATCGTCGAGGGGGATCGTTTCAGATGCCGTGCAATCGCTCGCAAGGCACATCCCCGCGCCAGCATCAGCGCGATCTCCTCCCGCTCTGACAAGGATAGATAGCGTCCGACCGGACATGGGGCCGTCGGGGAAAGATGTGTAGGGGGCATGCCGCCAGCCTCGCGAAACCATCTGGAGCCGACAGGCGCTGATACCCCAACCTCAATGGCGGCGTCTTCACTGGAACGGCCCAGGGCAATCAAACCCCAGAAGCGCCGGCGATCTTCACGGCGGGCAATACCAGGGCGTCCAGGTGAAAACACAGGCGCGCGTCCAGATCTGGCTGATCGACGCTTCCGTTTGGCCATCGCAACCTCCTCTCAAAGGGCTGTTGCGACGACCGGTTGAGACCGCCTTGGCTGCCCCGGTCCGAATGGTGAACCAGTCCGGATTTCCCCTTCGGTCGGCGCTGGTGCAGGGCCTGCTCCAGGGCATCCAGGACAAAACCGGCGTCGGCCGTCCGGGACACTCGCCAGCCGACGATCCGCCGGGCAAAGGCGTCGATGATGAAAGCCACATAGACGAACCCGCTCCAGGTGGACACATACGTGAAATCAGAAAGCCACAGTTGATCGGGCCTGTCCGCCCGGAATTGCCGGTTCACCCGATCCAGCGGACAGGGTAAGGCCTTGTCGGCAATGGTGGTTTTCACCGGCTTTCCACGGATGGCACCGCGCAGGCCCATCTCCCGCATCAGCCGCGCGACCGTGCAGCGCGCCACCTGGATGCCCTCGCGCTGCAACTGCCGCCACACCTTGCGCACCCCATAGACCTGGAAATTCTCTTCGAACACCCGGCGGATAGCGGCCTTCAAGCCGATATCGCGCTGTGCCCGCGCCGGCAGTTTGGCCCGATCAGCGGCGCGGGCCGCATGCCGACGCACAGTTGACGGGGCGATTGGCAAAACCTCGCAAATCGGCTCGACCCCGTATTCCTGGCGGTGGGCATCGATGAAGCCCAGCATCATTTCTGTCGGCGGTCGAGCTCCGCCATCGCGAAATATGCCGATGCCTTGCGCAGGATCTCATTCGCCTGGCGCAGCTCACGGATCTCCCGCTCCTGCGCCTTCAACTTCTCCAGCACATCCAGCGGAATGCCAGCACGGCTGCCGCTTTCTACCTCGGCTCTCTTGACCCATTCATTCAGCGTGTGCGCCGAACACCCGATCTTGGATGCCACGGATGAAACTGCCGCCCATCGCGACGGATGATCCTTCTCGTGGTCCAGCACCAGCCGAACAGCCCGCTCGCGGACCTCAGCCGAAAATTTGTTCGTTGTCTTGCTCATCGTAGCCCCATCCTCTCAGGAGTTGGAGCCGCCGACAATCCCGGACCGGTTCAGCGGCGTTCAGGCCGGGCATCGTGGTCAAGGAGGTTGCCCGGCGGTTTGGGGTCCATGAGAGCCTGTTGTACCGGTGGCGCCGGCAATTGGGCGTATCGGTTCCGGCGATCGACAGTCCGGTTCCGGGGTTCGCGCCGGTCCAGCTTGCACCTGTGGATGAGCCGATGGCCGTGCCGGTCGTGGAGGCGGCAATGCCGGCCCTCAGCCCACCCACGGCATCGGTCGCGGAGATCTCGGTGCTTCTGCCGGGCGGGGTCGAGGTGCGGCTGCGCGGGTCGGTGGATCTGGCGCTGGCCAGGGCGGTGATCCGGGCAGCCGGAGGGGCGGGATGATCCCGATCCCGCCGGGGGTGCATGTGTGGCTGGCGACGGGGCGGACGGACATGCGCAAGGGTTTCGACAGCCTTGCCCGACAGGTCCAGGAGGTTCTGGGGCGCGATCCCCATGGCGGTCACCTGTTCGTCTTTCGTGGCCGCCGCGGCGATCTGGTGAAGGTCATCTGGCATGACGGCCAGGGCGCCTGCCTGTTCACCAAGCGCCTGGAGCGTGGCCGGTTCATCTGGCCGTCGGTGGTTGACGGGGCGGTGACGCTGAGCCCGGCCCAGCTGGGCTATCTGTTGGAGGGAATCGACTGGCGGCTGCCGCAGCACACGGCCCGGCCCGAACGGGCGGGTTGAAAAGCTGCAGACAGGAGGGCGTGAGCATGATTCAATACCCCCATGTCCAGCTCCAACCCTGCCGCCCCCGCTGCCGACAACCTGCCCGCCGATCTGGCGGCGGCCCATGCGCTGATCCTGGCGTTGCAGGGGGAGTTGGCGACGGCGCGCCAACAGGCCGGTGAACGGGCGATCGAGATTGAACGGCTGCGTCTGGCCCTGGCCAAGGCCCGGCGGGAACTTTACGGCCAATCCTCCGAGCGGGGCCGGCTGCTGGTGGAGCAGTTGGAACTGCAACTGGAGGAGTTGGAGGAGACCAGCGCCGAGAACGAGGTGGCCGGCGAACTTAGCACGCCCGCCCCCACCCTTGCCGTTACACCGCGCAAGCCGGCGCGGCGGCCGCTGCCGGAGGCGCTGCCCCGGGAGCGGATCGTGCATCCGGGACCTTGTGTCTGCGACCGCTGCGGCGGCGATGCCTTGCGTAAGATCGGCGAGGATGTGCTGGAAAGCCTGGAATGCGAACCCCGCCGCTGGAAGGTGGTGCAGCATGTGCGGGAGAAGTTCGCCTGCCGGTCCTGCGAGACGGTGAGCCAGGCGCCGGCCCCCTCCCATCCGATCCGGCGTGGGCGGGCCGGACCGAACCTGCTGGCCATGGTGCTGGCCGGGAAATATGCCCAGCATCTGCCGCTGCACCGGCAGAGTGCCGCCTATGCCCGTGAAGGGATCGACCTGGACGTTTCCACCCTGGCCGACTGGGTCGGCGCGGCGGCGGCAACCCTGGCCCCGCTGGTGGCGGCGATACGGTCCCATGTTCTGGCGGCTGATCGTCTCCATGGCGATGACACGCCGGTGCCGGTTCTGGCCAAGGGAAAGGCCGCCACCGGCCGACTATGGGTCTATGTGCGGGATGATCGGCCGTTCGGCGGCAGCGATCCACCCGCCGCCCTCTACCATTATGCCCGCACCCGTGCCGGCGAGCATCCGCAGCGCCACCTGGCCGGCTGGGCCGGGATATTCCAGGCCGACGCCTATAGCGGCTATGCCGGCCTTTACGACCCCGCCCGCAAGCCCGGCCCCCTCCTGGAGGCCGGATGCTGGAGCCATGTCCGCCGCCGGTTCTTTGATCTGGCCAAGGATGGCAAGTCACCCCTGGCAGCCGAGGCCGTGAAGCGCATCGACGCGTTGTTCGCCATCGAGCGGACCATCAACGGCCGCGCCATCGCGGAACGTGCCGAAACCCGACAGGAGAAAAGCCGTCCCCTGATCGACGATCTGGAGCAATGGCTACGCCGCGCCCGTGCCAGTCTGTCGCCCAAGTCGGATCCTGCCAAGGCCATGGACTATGCCCTGAACCGTTGGCAAGCGATGACACGGTTCCTGGAGGACGGGCGCATCTGCCTGTCGAACAACGCCGCCGAACGCGCCCTGCGCGGCATCGCCGTTGGACGCCGGAACTGGACCTTCTGCGGCTCCGATGCCGGCGGCGACAGGGCCGCCACCATCTACACCCTCATCGAGACCGCAAAGCTCAACGACGTCGATCCCCAAGCCTGGCTTGCCGACACCCTCGCCCGCATCCACGATCATCCCGCAAAGGCCATCGCCGACCTCTTGCCCTGGAACTGGAAGGCAAAGGCCTGAAGGGGCCTACGCCGGATGCTTACTGAAATCAGGCGTTCATCGCCTTTGTAAACCTGTCGCCGAACAGGACGGCCATCTGCGCCTTGGCTGCCGTCCATTCACGTGCGGGCATCTTCCATTCTTTCTCGGCCCTGTTCAAGACCAGGAACAGCAATTTCAGCGCAGCCTCGTCATTGGGGAAATGCCCCCTGGCACGGACGGCGCGTCGGAGCTTTGAATTCAGGGCCTCGATGGCGTTTGTTGTATAGAGTATGCGCCTGACCTCACGCGGAAAGGCAAAGAACGGGATGACCTCCTGCCAGGCCCGGCGCCAGGCCTTGCCGATGGCCTCATATTTCTGGCCCCAGGGGCCTTGCTCGAATGCGGTCAGGGCCTTCTCCGCTTCCGTGTCGTCCAATGCGTCGTAAACCTGCTTGAGCGCAGCAGCGACCGGTTTGCGATCCTTCCAGGACGCGAATTCCATGCTGTGGCGCAGCAGATGGACGATGCAGGTCTGCACAGATGTCTCCGGGAAGGCGGCGGCGATGGCCTCCGGAAAGCCCTTCAGCCCGTCAACCACGGCCAGCAGGATGTCCTCCACGCCCCGGTTCTTCAGTTCGTTCAGAACCCGCAGCCAGAATTTCGCCCCCTCGTTCTGTTCGATCCACAGGCCAAGCACCTCCTTGGTGCCATCCGCCCGTACCCCGATGGCGATGTGGATCGCCTTGTTGCGCACCAGACTTTCGTCCCGGATCTTGACCCGCAGCGCGTCCAGGAAAACCAGCGGGTAAACGGCTTCCAGCGGCCGGATCTGCCAAGCCGCCACCTCATCCAGCACCGCGTCCGTCACCGCCGAGATCAGGTCCGCAGACACCTCGATCCCATACAGTTCCCGCAGATGGCCGGTGATTTCCCGTGTCGACATACCCCGCGCATACATCGAGATGGCTCATCGGGAAAACGATCCACTGGATCGTTTTCTGATACTCTTCGCTCTCGTCGAACCCGGGAAACCGGCGCTGATACTTGCCGATCAACTGCGGATCAAATGTCGAGGCCCGGTCACGCGGGACCGACAGTTCCACTGCCCCCGTATCCGTCAACACCGTCTTGCGGCCATAGCCGTTGCGGTGGTTGCCGCTCTCGTCGCCGGCAAGATGGTGATCCATCTCCGCCTTCAGCACACGCTCCGCCAGCGCCTTCTTCAACTGATCAAGCAGGCCGTTCTGGTCAAAAGCTGCCTTCGCGTCGCCGCCAGCCAGCAACTGGTCCAGAAGCGCGTCGGGGATAACAGGGTCCTTGCGTCGTGCCATCGTGAAGCTCCTTTCGCATCACTATGGCCCAGCCGAGCACGAAATTCCCGATAGTCCCCGTCTCCACCATGGAGTTGTCATAGCAATTTCCTTTGCCGCTCATGGAAATCTGCATGCCATGGGCTTTCAGGATTTTCTGATACTCATCAGAACAATATTGGCTTCCCCTGTCCGAATGGTGGATCAGGCCGGGCTTTGGTCTGCGCGTGGCGATGGCGTGCTGTAAAGCTGTTATGGCCAGATCTTTCTTCATTCGATCGCTGACCGCCCAGCCGACTACCCGGCGGGAGTAGAGGTCGATGACCACGGCCAGGTACAGCCAGCCTTCCGCCGTCCAAATGTACGAAATATCGACGCCCCATTTCTGGTTCGGACCCTCGGCGCTGAAATCCTGATCCAGCAAGTTGGGAGCCACAGGCCCGCCATGGGTGCTGTCGGTTGTCTTCTTATAGCGCCGTTTCATCAACGCTTTCAGTCCATTATCCCGCATCAGCCGGGCAATCCGGTGTCGTCCGCAGGACAGACCGGCAGCCTTCAACTCTGCATGCATACGCGGGCTACCATATGTCTCATGCGACAGCGCAAAGTGCTGACGGATATGCGCCAGCAGTATCATATCCGCATATTGCCGAAGACTGGGCTTCCGCCGCTTCCAGGCATAATAGCCAGAACTGCTCACGCCCAATAAACGACAGCTCCGACCAACCGGTATTGTCGCCTTCTTCGCATCGATGAGCCGGTAGATCATCGACTTGTCTCCCGGGCGAAGAAGGCCGCCGCGTTTTTTAATAAATCCCGCTCTTGACGCAGAATCTTGTTCTCAAGCCGAAGCCGTGCCAGTTCCTTCTCCACGTCCGGATGGGGTCCAGACAAAAGTTCCATCTCCGTCGCGTCCGACTTCCATCGCTGCAGTGTCGATTTCCCAATCCCAAGATCGGCGGCCACTTCGGCCACCGTCCGACCGCTTGTCGACAAAATACGAAGCGCATCCTGCCTAAAGGCCGCCGTGATCTTGTCCTGTTTTACCCGAACCATCAAATCCTCCATCAATCCCGAATTTTAGGGTGATGGCTCTCCACTTTTCCAGGGCAAGTCCATATGCGACCTCTATGACCCAGACGAATGCTGGAATTACCTCAAGGCCGCCGGGTATGCGTCCGATTAAAGGCGCGATGCTCTATATGTGCGCCCTGTCCGCCAGACGCCACAACCCCGTCCTGAAGGCCTTCGCCGACAGGCTCAAGGAAAATGGCAAGGCCCCCAAAGCCATACTGGTCGCCGTCGCCAGAAAGCTACTCGTCATTGCCTATGGCGTCCTGAAAACCCGAAAACCCTTCCAACCCGCTTGACACCCAACACGGTATCTCAAGCGCCGGCGCCCACATCCGTGCGCGCGGGCGGGGGAGGGGTCACCGCGGCGCCCAGATCCAGTCGATCCGGTCGTCGGGATACTGGCGGGGGGAGACGGGTTTCCAGTTGGCGGCGTCATTCACGTCGCCGCGGCCCGTATAGGTCGCGACGGCGGGATAGGGGAATAGCGGGCGGGTGCGCACGATGCGGTCGCCGTCGCGCTGGGTGGCCAGGATACGGTCGGGCGCCTTGCCCTGTTCCACCCAGGCCACCAGATCGGGCAGCATGTCGAAGCTGTTGGGCGCGTCGCCGCCGCGGCAATGGAACATGCCGGGCACCATGAAGACGCGCATCCAGTCGCGGGCCTTCTCCGGACCGCCGGCGCGGGCCACGACATGGGCGTGATAGTCCAGCAGCGCCATGGGCGACACGCCGGCATCGGCCCAGCCATGATAGATCATCAGCTTGCCGCCCGCCGCCGCGAAGCCCGACAGATCGGGGGCCTGACCGGGGGCGACGGGATCATAGAGGGCGGCCTGCGCCGCCACCGCCGCGATGTCGCGGTCGAAATCGAAGCTGCGGTAATTGTAATCGGCCGGCGGGTTCTCCGCGAAGGCCAGATAGCGCAGATAGCCTTCCGCCAGGGCGCGGCGGCCAGCGCCCGACCATGACAGCTCGCTGCCGAACGGCGTGGCGCCCGGCATCAGCGAGCGGCCCTGTGCATTGCGCGGCCCCTGGTACAGCATCTGTGCCGCATGCACCTGCTCGCCCGTCAGGCAGTCGGCCCCGTCCTGTGCCGCCGGACAGGCCAGGCTGGCCGGGTCGAACCGGCAGACGCGCGGGTCCATGATGATGCCGTCCTGCAACCCGTCCTTGTCGTCACAGGCGGCCAGCACGGCGTCGGACAGCCGTTTCAGCTTGTCGCGGGTGAAGACCTCCGACCCGTCGTCGCGCAGCAGGTAACGCGCATCCCAATTGTTGGCGATGGCACCCAGCCGGCCGGCAAAGGCCGGATCGCCGGCGATGATGCCGTCGAAATCCCCCGGATAGCGCTGCGCCAGGGTCAACCCCTCGCGCCCGCCCGTGGAACAGCCGCGGAAATAGGCAAATGCCGGGGCCGCATCATAGAAGCGCGTGGCGATGGCCTTGCCCACCACGGCCATGGCATGGGTGGACCGGCCCGCGAAATCCTCCCGCAGGGCCTGGTTCGCGCCCCAGACCGGGTCCTTCGTCACCATGCCGACATGGCCCATATTGTGGGCGGCGACGACATAGTTCGCGGCCTGCGCGTCGGCACAGTTCTGGATGTTGATCACGCCGCAGAAGCCGCCGCAGCCCACCTGGAAATAGCGGCCGTTCCAGGCCTGCGTCGGCAGCCTGATCTCGAACTGGATCTGTGGCTGGATGGTGCCGGTGACGGCGCAATGTTCCGCCATGGCCCCGTCGGCCGCGACCAGCCGGGCCGACAGGATGGCCGTGGGAAATTCCGGCAGCTTCGTGAAATCCGCCCGGCCCAGGTCCGCGCAGGCCATGGCCGCCGCATGCGTGCCGCCGGCCGTGGCCACGGCCGGCACCGCGCCGTTCTGTCCTGCCCCCGTCTGTGCCGCCAGCACCGCCGGCGGGGCCGACAACAGCGCCAGCACCCCTGCCGCGCGGATCAGCCCGATCGTAAAGCCTTTCATGCCCTTTTCCCCCTGTTCCGAGGTCGGTTTGGACGGCACTTGCGAATTTTTCGGCCGCCCGATGATGCCGCGACGCAACAATGCTTGCGGCAAGTCAGTTTGTCATACATCATACAGATTGACGAGGCGAGGAAATGCTGCATACTGCACACGGTATGCAGAACGAATAAATAAAATTCGCGATAAAACAGAGGCTTGGAGTCAAGGAGACACGGGTATGAATACCACATTGGCCCCCCGCGCCAATTGCCGGGCGCCGCTGCGCGCCCAACTTCTCCGCTGCGGCGGCCTGCTCGCGATCGCGGCATTGGCGGCCCCGCTGCCGGCCCTGGCGCAGGATGGCGGCTCGGGGCTCGTTCTTGAGGAAATCATCGTCACCGCCACGAAGCGGGCCACGACCAACAAGGACACCCCCATCGCCATCGCCGCCGTCACCGGCGACAGCATCGAAAAAAGCCAGGCCTTCAGCCTGGAAAGCTTCTCCCGCCTGAACCCCTCCATCCAGATCAACAACCGTGGCGCCGGTGACAACCAGATCATCGTGCGTGGCATTTCGTCGGCCGGCAAACCTACTGTCGGCCTATATTATGACGAAACCGTTATCACGGGCCTTGGATTGGATGGCGGCTCGGATAATCAGCCGAACATTCAAATGCATGATGTGGAGCGCGTCGAGGTGCTGAAGGGGCCGCAGGGCACCCTGTTCGGCGCCAGTTCGATGAGCGGCACGGTGCGCATCATCACCAACAAGCCGCAGATGGACGAGGTTTCCGGCAAGATCACCGTGTCGGGCGCCGGGGTGAAGGGCGGCAACGGCTTCTACCAGGGCGAGGCCGTGCTGAACGCGCCGCTGGTGGAAGACAAGCTGGCGGCCCGCGCCGTGGTCTGGGGCGATACGGGCGGCGGCTATATCGATCAGGTCAGCACCACGCGCAACCTGCGCAACACCAACGATCAGGAAGTGTGGGGCGGCCGCTTCACCCTGCGGGCCGAACCGACGGACCGGCTGTCCATCCTGCTGACGGCCCTGCACCAGCAGATCAAGGTCGACGGCACGCAATATTACGATTACTCGGCCGGCCCCTATATTGCCGAGGCTGACACGCTGCAGCCCTTCAACGACAATACCGACCTGTACAGCGCCGTCATCGACTATGAACTCGATTTCGGCACGATCACGGCCACCACCTCCTATCTGGACCGCAATTTCTTCCTGGCGCGCGACAGTTCGCCGACGGCGCGGCGCTTTGGCATTCCGGCGCTGCTGGATTACCATCAGGCACAGGACCTGACCAACTGGTCGTCGGAACTGCGCTTTGCCTCTTCCTTCGACGGGCCGTTCCAGGTCGTGGCCGGCGGTTTCTATGCCGAACAGCGGGCCGACAGCATCAGCGCCGCCCTGGTGGCCGATCCGGTCACGGGCATGGCCCGCTGCCGCTTCCATCTGGATTGCGTGGCCGCCGGCCGGGCGACGGATGACATCAACTCCGCCACCTCCGCCACGTCCATCGATCAGTACGCCCTGTTCACGGAGGCGAATTACGACCTGACGGAGGGGCTGACGGCCACGGCCGGCATCCGCTACTACAATGCCGACATCGCCGAGCGCAAGGTGACGACGCAGGGCCTGCGCTTCCCCACCTCGCCCGTGCAGTCGACCCCCGCCGTGGCGCTGGATGAAAGCACCTCGGAAGACAAGATCAGCTATAATTTCGCGCTGAACTACACCGCCAACGAGGATGTCAGCTTCTATGCCCGCGTGGCGTCCGGCTTCCGGCCGGGCGGCGCCAATGATGCCGATGGCGCGGCGCAGTATGGTGTCACGGTGCCCGGCCGCTACACGTCCGACACGCTGTGGAACTACGAAGCCGGCGTGAAATCCTATCTGTTCGACCGCTCGGTCTTCGCCGAACTGTCGGTCTATCGCATCGACTGGTCGGGACAGCAGATTTCCGTGACCGATCCCGGCGGCACCTTCGCCTATATCGCCAATGCCGGCAAAAGCTATGTCAACGGCGTGGAATTCCAGGTGAATGCCCGCGCCACGTCGGAATTGTCGTTCAATTTCGGCATCACCTATACCGACAGCCAGTTGTCGGAGGATCTGCCGGCCACGTCGGCGGCGGCCGGTTTCGACGGTGACCGCATCCCCTATACGCCGCGCTGGTCCTTCGGCGGTCAGGTCACCTACGAAACCGATCTGTCCGACACGGTCGAAGGCTATCTGACCGGCAATTTCAGCTATCGCGGCGCCTCCTTCACGGAGTTCAACAGCACCAACGCCAATTATCAGCGGCTGGATGATTACCTGCTGCTGGGCCTGCGGGCCGGTGCGCGCTTCGGCACCTGGGATGCCAGCCTCTATGTCGACAACCTGACCGACAAGGCGGCGGAAATTGGCCTGCGCGTGACGGGTGACGGCTATCGCGTCTATACGACGCGGCCGCGCACCATCGGCGCCACCGTCTCCACCACCTTCTGACCGCCTGGCCCCGGTGCGCCGAAACGCATCGGGGCCCTCAATTGCCGGCGCCAACATTCGTTGGCTTGGCTCCGCCGCAGATGCGAAACAGCCCTGGCCCCTGCGGGCCGGGCGTTGCACCATTGGCCGTCCGACGCATGAAGGGGCAGGCTTTCCATGGGTGAACAGAACAGCGCCGCGGCGGCCACCGGCCCGCGGCGACCCTTCTTCGGCTGGCTGATCGTGCTGGTCAGCCTTTTTGGCATTTCCACGGGGCCGGCGGCCTTCGGCCTGGCCTCGCTGGGGCTGATGATCGGCCCGCTGGAACAGGAATTCGGCTGGGACCGCACCCAGACCAGCGGTGCCGTCTCCATCATGATGATCTGCACGGCCCTGTCCCTGCCGCTGATCGGGCGGCTGGTGGACAAGGTCGGGGTCCGCCGCGTGCTGATCCCGTCGGTGGCCATCATGGGCCTGTGCCTTCTGGCGCTGACCATGGTCACGGCGCTGTGGCAGTTCATCGCCATCTATGTGGCCATGGGCACGCTGGCCGTGGGATCGAACAGCGTGCCCTATATGCGTGTGCTGGCGGCCTGGTTCGACCGGTCGCGCGGGCTGGCCATCGGCATCGCCGGCAGCGGCACGGGCCTGGGCTTCGCCTATGTGCCCGTGCTGACCGAATGGCTGGTGACGGGGTATGGCTGGCGCATGGGCTATGCCGGGCTGGGCCTGATCATGCTGTGCGGCACGCTGCCGCTGATCTTCCTGGTGCTGCGGGAAAGCCCGGCCGCCATGGGCCTGCTGCCCGACGGCGCGCCGGCGGGCACGGCGGCGGGGGCCGGGGCGGCGGACGGAACCCCGTCGGCCGCGGCGGGCGACAGCCTGCGCCAGGCGCTCGCCCGGCGCGATTTCTGGAGCCTGGCCGTCATCTTCGTGTCGCTGGCCTTCGTGCTGTACGGGCTGATCCCGCATCTGGTGCCCATGTTGACCGACCGGGGCCTGTCCACGCGCGATGCGGCACAGATCGCCTCGCTGTTCGGGCTGGCCACCTTTGGCGGGCGGCTGCTGATCGGCTTCCTGATCGACCGGCACGATGCGCGGCTGATCGCCTTCATCTTCTTTTCGCTGTCGGCCGTGGGGCTGGGCGTGCTGGCCATGGACCTGCCGACCTGGGCCTTCATGCTGTCGGCCGTGCTGCTGGGGGGCAGCCTGGGGGCGGAAGTGGACATGCTGGCCTATCTGACCAGCCGCTATTTCGGCCTGCGCAGCTTTGCGGAGATTTTCGGCGTGCTGTTCGGGGCCGTGATGATGGGCATGGGCATCGGGCCGGCGCTGTTCGGCTTCGTCTTCGACCGCACGGGATCGTACAATTCCATGCTGGCGCTCGGCGTGCCCATCTGCCTGATGGCCATCATCCTGGTCGCCCTGCTGCGCCCCTATGCCGAAAAGCGCCGCGGTGCCGCCCTTTCGGTGACGTAGCGGCATAGGGCCCTGATCAGAACCAACAGGTCATGATCAGGGCCCAACGCCGGCGCCATCACCCCACGTTCAGGTTCATGTACTTGATTTCCATATATTCATCGATGCCATAGCGGCTGCCCTCGCGGCCCATGCCGCTTTCCTTGACGCCGCCGAAGGGTGCCACCTCGGTGGAGATCAGGCCCTCGTTGATGCCGACCATGCCATATTCCAGCCCCTCCGCGACGCGCCAGATGCGGCCGACATCGCGGCTGTAGAAATAGGCGGCCAGGCCGAAGGGCGTGTCGTTGGCGCGGGCGATCACCTCCGCCTCGTCGGTGAAGCGCTGCACGGCGGCGACGGGGCCGAAGATTTCCTCCTGCGCGATATCCATGGCGGGCGTGATGCCCGTCAGCACCGTCGGCTCGTAGAAGCAGCCGCCAAGCGCATGCGGCTTGCCGCCGGTCACGGCGTCGGCCCCCTTGTCCAGCGCGTCGCGGACCAGTTCATCCACCTTCACCACGGCGGCATCATTGATCAGGGGGCCCTGGTTCACGCCGGCCTCGCGCCCGTCGCCGACCTTCAGGTCCCGCACGGCCGCCGTCAGCTTTTCCACGAAGGCATCATGGATGCCGTCCTGCACGAAGAACCGGTTGGCACAGACGCAGGTCTGGCCGGAATTGCGGTATTTGGAGGCCATGGCCCCGGCCACGGCGGCGTCCAGGTCGGCATCGTCGAACACGATGAAGGGCGCGTTGCCGCCCAGTTCCAGCGACAGGCGCTTCACCGTGCCGGCGCATTGTTCCATCAGCAGCTTGCCGATGCGGGTGGACCCGGTGAAGGACAGCTTGCGCACGATGGGCGAGGCCGTCATGGCCCCGCCGATGGCCGATGCCTTGCCCGTCACGATATTGATGACGCCCGCCGGGATGCCGGCCCGCTCGGCCAGCACGCCCAGGGCCAGGGCCGACAGGGGCGTCGCCTCCGCCGGTTTCACCACCACGGTACAGCCGGCGGCCAGTGCGGGGCCCAGCTTGCGCGTGATCATGGCGTTGGGGAAATTCCAGGGCGTGATGGCCGCCACCACGCCCACGGGCTGCTTGATGGCGAACAGGCGGGCCTGCGCCTTGTAGGTCGGGATCACGTCGCCATAGGCGCGGCGGCCCTCCTCGGCAAACCAGCTGATGAAGCTGGCGCCATAGGTGATCTCGCCCTTGGCCTCGGCCAGGGACTTGCCCTGTTCCAGGGTCAGGATCAGGGCAAGGTCGTCGGCCGCCTCCAGCATCAGGTCGTGCCAGCGCCACAGCTTCTGCGCCCGTTCCTTGGCCGTCAGCGCGCGCCAGCCCGGCAGGGCGGCGGCGGCGGCATCGATGGCGCGCCCCGTCTCGTCCGCGCCCATCACGGGCACGCGGGCCAGTTCCCCGCCGGTGGCCGGGTTGGTGACGGGCAGGGTGGCGCCGCTGTCCGATCCCAGCCATTGCCCGCCGATCAGCGCCTTGTCACGCAGCAGGCCGGCATCCTTCAGGCCGGGCAATCCCGATGACGGGCGTATCGTCTGATCCATCATGCATCCCTTTCCATGCCATACCGGCCGCCGCATCCTATCCCAATGCGGGCGGATGGAAAGTCCCGGCGGGCCGTTTATCCGATCCTGGAACAGGTGGGCCGGAGGGGGCCGGAAAACCAGGGCCGGCACGGGCCGGAAGGTCTGATGTGCAGGGAACGGGGATCAGTCGCCCTGGCCCTCCCCCAGGCCTTCCCGCCGGTATTTCGCGGCCAGCCAGGTGCAGATGATCAACTGGATCTGATGGAAGATCATCAGGGGCAGGATGATCAGCCCGACCTGCGCCACGGGGAACAGCACGCTGGCCATGGGCACGCCCGACACCAGGCTTTTCTTCGACCCGCAGAAGACCAGCACGATCCGGTCCTCCCGGCTGAAGCCGAACAGGCGCCCGGCCAGGCCCGACAGGTACAGCACGATCCCCAGGATCACACTGCTGATCACCACGATCATGGCGATGTCGCCGATATCGACCTTGTGCCACAGCCCTTCCACCACGGCGGCGGAAAAGGCCGAATAGATCACCAGCAGGATCGACCCCCGGTCGGTATAGGAGATCACCTGCTTGTGCTTCTGCACGAACCCGCCGATCAGCGGCCGCAGCAGATGGCCCGCCACGAACGGCACCAGCAATTGCACGATGATCGACCGCAGCGCATCCAGCGACACGCCGGCCTGTCCCGTCGTGTGCATCAGCAGCCCGACCAGCACCGGCGTCAGGAAGATGCCCAGCAGGTTGGAGGCCGAGGCCGAGCAGATGGCCGCCGGCACATTGCCCCCCGCGATCGACACGAAGGCGATGGAGCTTTGCACCGTGGAGGGCAGCAGGCACAGGTAAAGGACACCCGCCGCGATGACGGGGGAGATCAGGGCCGGGGCCAGGAACCCCGCCCCCAGCCCCAGGACGGGGAAGATGGCGAAGGTGAAGCCCAGCACCGTCAGATGCAGCCGCCAATGGCCCAGCCCCGCCAGGATCGCTTCCCGCGACAGCTTGGCCCCGTGGAAGAAGAACAGCAGGGCGATGGCGATGCCGGCCACCACGTCCAGAATATCCGCCGCCTGCCCTTGCGCCGGCAGAAGGGCCGCAAGCCCGACCGTGGCCAGCAGGACCAGCAGGAACGGATCGATCACACTGGTGAGAAAACGCTTCATCATCGGCTTTCCTGTGCGGGACCGGCGACCCGGCCCTTCCTGTGCGGGACCGGGGGCCCGCCGATCGTCTTTTCCTTGGCTAAATGGTATTATTGTCATACAAAGTTGCCGTCAACACCATTCACCCGGCATCCATAATGCCCGGCCAGGGGACCTTATCCCATGTTCACCACCCGCCCGGAAATACGCGGCACCTTCGGCGTCGTCGCCTCCACCCACTGGATCGCGTCGCAGGTGGGTATGGCGATGCTGGAGCGTGGTGGCAATGCCTTCGATGCCGCGGTGGCCGCCGGCTTCGCCCTGCAGGTGGTGGAACCGCACCTGTGCGGCCCGGCGGGGGAGGTGCCGATCCTGTTCCATGCGGCGGGAACGGGGGAGGTGGGGGTGCTGTGCGGTCAGGGCACGGCCCCGGCGGCGGCCAGCATCTCCCGATTCCGCGACCTGGGGCTGGACATGGTGCCGGGGTCGGGCCTGATCGCCGCGGTGGTGCCGGGGGCGTTCGGGGCCTGGATGCGGCTTTTGCTGGATCATGGCAGCCTGCGGCTGGCCGATGTGCTGGAACCGGCCATCCATTATCTGGAGGCGGGGCACCCGCTGCTGCCGGGCGTGTCGCGGGCGCTGGCCGATCTGGAACAGGCCTTCCACACCGAATGGCCGACCGCCGTCCCCGTCTGGCTGCCCGGCGGCCGGGCGCCGAAGCCCGACAGCCTGTTCCGCAATCCCGTGCTGGCGGCCACCTGGCGCCGCATCCTGAAGGAGGCGGGCGACGGCAGCCGCGAACAGCAGATCATCCGCGCCCATGACGCCTGGTACAAGGGCTTCGTGGCCGAGGCGATCGGCGATTTCGCGGCCCGGGACGCGCTGATGGATGCCAGCGGCCGGCGGCACAAGGGGTTGCTGACCGCCGACGACATGGCCGGCTGGCAGCCAACCTATGAAAAGCCGGTGACGCTGGATTACCATGGCTGGACCCTGTGCAAGACGGGGCCATGGGGGCAGGGGCCCGTCCTGCTGCAGGCACTGGACATCCTGCGCGGGTTCGACCTGGGGGCCATGGGGCCGAACGATCCGGATTTCATCCATCTGGTGCTGGAGGCGGTGAAGCTGGCCTTTGCCGACCGGGAAGCCTATTACGGCGATCCGGATTTTGCCGACGTGCCCATGGGCCTGCTGCTGGACCCGTCCTATGGCGCGGCGCGGCGCGGGCTGATCGGGGACATGGCGTCGCATGAATTGCGGCCCGGCCGGCTGCCGGGATTTGGGGCGCAGGTGGACCGCATGCTGGCCGGCGTGCGCATGGCCGGCAGCACGGCCGGCGGGCTGGGCATCGGCGAGCCGACCATGGCGCATCTGGGCGCCCATCTGAAACCCACGGTGAAGCCGGGCGACACCGTGCATCTGGATGTCATCGACCGGTTCGGCAACATGGTGTCGGCCACGCCGTCGGGTGGCTGGCCGCAATCATCGCCGACCATTCCCGGCCTGGGCTTCGCGTTGAACACGCGGGCACAGATGTTCTGGCTGGAAGAAGGGCTGCCCGGCAGCCTGACGCCGGGCAAGCGCCCGCGCACCACCCTGACCCCCACCCTGGCCCTGAAGGATGGAAGGCCGTCGCTGATCTGCGGCACGCCGGGCGGGGACCAGCAGGACCAGTGGCAGCTTATCCTGCTGCTGCGCCGCATCCATCATGGGCTGGGCCTGCAGCAGGGCATCGACATGCCCCTGTTCCACAGTGTGCATTTCCCGGCCAGCTTCTACCCGCGGGAGGCCATGCTGGGCGTGGCCGTGCTGGAACGCAGTTTCGGGGAAGACACGATCGCCGACCTGCGCCGCCGGGGCCATCAGGTGGAAATCGCCCCGGAATGGTCGGCCGGCCGGCTGACCGCCGCCGAACGCGACCCCGACGGCACCCTGCGCGCCGCCGCCACGCCCCGCCTGATGCAGGCCTATGCCGTGGGGCGGTGACGCGGGGGCGGTGACATGGGGCTGGGGGCGGGGGCTCGGGCGCAGCAAGGCCGGCCGCCTGCCCGCCCGCCGGGGGGCGACCGGCGCAAACAGGGCCGGCCGGGCAGGGGTCAGGCGCGCTTCTTCTTCGCCAGCAACCAGACGCCGTCGCCATCGACCGCCACGGCCCAGGTGCGCAGCGCCTGCTTGCAGGGCAGGGACCGGGCCTTGCCCGTGCAGATATCGAAGCTGCCGCCATGCAGGGGACAGAACACGGTGGTGCCTTCCAGCCGGCCTTCCGACAGCGAGGCGATGGCGTGGGTGCATTCATCATCGACGGCGTGGAACCCGTCGGCGGTGCGGCACAGCAGGACCGGGTCCATGCCCGGCGGCTCCACCCGCAGCATCCCGCCCTGATCCACCTCATCCGTACCGCACAACCGGATACGCCCATCCGCAACAGTCAGCATCATCAGTTCCCTGTCAAAAAAATTCTGTCATACAATCATACAAAATGACCGCCGCCGTCAACGGAAAATGCCAACGGGTCCCAGCCATTTACCCTCTTACACCAAGTCCCGGTGATCGCAACCGATCGCCGGCCTCAATCGCCGGCGCCCCCATCCGTGGGCTTGGGCACGCCGCATGAGCGGCGCGGCGGCGGTCGCCGCCGTACCCGATCCCGGTGAATGCAACTCACCGGGATCGGGTATTATCCGTTTGCCTGATTTTGTGTTTGTCATACAAACATACAAAAGTTATCCTGCGCGCCTCTGGAACGGGCCTTGTGGAACGGAAGGACGCGGAACCCATGCAATCGACGGATCGGGTCATCATCGTGGGCGCGGGCCCCATCGGGGCGGTGCTGGCCTATGCCTTGCGGCGACGTCACATCCCCGTCTGCCTGATCGAGGCGCTGGCCGAACCGGAAATCGATTGCCGGGCCGCCTCCTGCCACCCGCCCACGGTGGCCATGCTGGATGAGCTGGGCCTGCTGCCCGACGGGCTGGAACAGGGGCTGGTTTCGCCGGTGTTCCATTACCTGGACCGGGTGTCGGGCGAACTGGTGGGCCGGTTCGACATCCGCGAGATGCGCGATGTCCCGGCCCATCCCTATGTGCTGCAATGGGAACAGTACAAGATCGTGCAGACGGTGCTGAAGCGTCTGGCGGGGGATGACGGGGCCGATATCCGCATGTCCACCCGCGTCACGGCCATCGAGCAGCGGTCCGACCGGGTGCGGGCCGTGGTGTCCGGGCCGGAGGGGATGGAGATCATCGAGGGCCGGTATCTGGTCGGCTGCGACGGCGGGCGCAGCACCATCCGCAAGCTGGCCGAGATCGGGTTTGAGGGTTTCACCTGGCCCGAACGGTTCCTGAAGGTCGATACGCGGTTCGATTTCTTCGGCCTGCGCGGCGACCTGTCGAACCGCAACTATTTCTCCGACCCCGATGAATGGATGAACCTGTTCAAGGCGCGGGGACCGGAAGGCGACGGCATGTGGCGCGCCGTCAGCCCGACCCTGCCCGAACAGACCGACGAGGAATTGCTGTCACCCGACGCCATCGAGGCGCGGCTGCAGAAATTCTGCCCCCAGCCGGGCCGGTACGAAATCGTGACCGTCGCGCTCTACAAGGTGCATCAGCGTGTGGCCGCCACCTTCAACCAGGGCCGTGTGCTGCTGGCCGGCGATGCGGCCCATGTCAACAACCCCGTGGGCGGCATGGGCATGAATGGCGGCATCCATGATGCCGTCAACCTGGCCGACAAGCTGGAAGAGGTCTGGTTCCGGGGCGGCGACGCGCCGGCCCTGTTCGACCGTTACACCCGTCAGCGCCGCAAGGCCCAGACCGACTATGTCCAGGCGCAGAGCATCCAGAACAAGCAGACGCTTGGCGAGAAGGACCCGGAAAAGCGCCGGGCCAAGCTGGCCGAGATCCGCGCCGCCTCGCTGGACCCCGAGCGGCACGACGCCTTCATCCGCCGCGCCTGCCTGATCGACAGCCTGGCCGACGCCAACGCCACGGCCTGACCCCGGACCGCCTTCCCCAGGCCCCCAACCCCGTACCGGCCGCCGGCCCCCGCCGGCCGGCGTCATGAAGACACAGGAGAGACCCCATGGGCACCGCCCGCCATCCGCGCCCGCCCGAGCTGGAAAACGCCTCGCTGGAAGAGATCATGGACAGGTTCGTGGCCCGCTTCGGCGACCGCGTGCCCGACTGGAACGCCTTTTCCGACGCCCATATCGAGGGCTATCACCGCGCCCAGCACCGGTTCATCGGGGCCGGCGCCTCGGGCAAGCACAATGATGCCGGCATCGTGCCGGCCTATAATTTCACGCTGTCCATCATGCTGGTGCCGCCCGGCCAGGGCAACGCCCCCCACACGCACGAGGTGGAGGAGGTGTTCTTCATCCTGCAGGGCCGCTGCACGGTCTTTGTCGAGGATGAGGCCGGCACCCGCGTGTCGCGTGAACTGGGCCCGTGGGAGATGATCTCCTGCCCCGCCGGGGTCATCCACGGCTATCAGAACGATACCGACGAACCCTGCTACCTGCAGGTCGTGCTGGGGCGGGGCCGGCCCGATGTCGCCGGCTTCGCCGACCAGTCGCTGTTCGACCGGCGCGAGGCGCATCTGGGCTGATGCAGTCGGCCGGGGTGGACGGGTTCCCCGGCCCGTGGCCGGGGGGAACGGCCCGCGTCAACCCGGCCGGTCGCGGCATTCCACCAGCCGCAGGCCGATGCCCAGGCAGGCCGACAGCAGGCGCTGGTCGCGCGGATGGATGGCCACGATGCGGTCGGCGCCGAAATCCTGCATCCAGCCGGGCAGGGGCGGGGCATTGCCGTCCGCGTCCAGCGTCAGGCCGCCGATATCCAGTTTCAGATAATCCACCGCGGCCAGCGGCAGATAGCCGGCATCGGCATGGCGCAGGGACAGATGGTCGATGGCGACGCGGCAATCCCACAGGCGCAGCACGTCCACCGCCTCGCCCAGCCCGTTCTCCGTCAGGTCGGGATCGATGGCGGAGATTTCCACGATCAGGTTGCGCCGGTGGTCATAGGTCAGCTCGCGCACGAATTCCTGAAAGACCCCGTCCACCACGGTCTGCCAGCGCAGGTTCACGCTGTGCGGTGTGTAGAGCCGTGACTGTTCATGCTGGAAATGCCGGATGATGCGCCGGTCCAGGATGGGGGTGATCTGCTGCAACAGCCAGGGGTCGCGGCGCAGCGGCGTGCCCACGGCGCGTTCCAGATGGTCGATGGCCACCGTGACCTCGGAAAATTCCAGCGACCAGGCTGCATCCGTTCCCTGACGCCAGACGGGCGATTCCCGCACCAGCGCCGACACATCGGCCCCCGACAGCACCTGTTCATAGACGGCCAGCTTGTGGACCCCGGCCAGTTGCTGCTGTTCCAGCGGGGTCAGGGCCGGGGGCGGCTGGTCCGCCGCCTGTTCGGGTTCCACGCGCCGCAATTGCGCGGTCAGTTGCGGCACCTCCCGCGGCAGGTGATAGATGGTGAAGCGCGGCGCGCCCATATGCTGGTCGGCGAAATCGGCCGCCACGGCCCGCAGCTTGGCCACGAACGGCGCGGCATCCCCCTGTTCGAACAGGAAGACCTGGGTAAAGCGGCCGACATCGATCACTTCGGGGTGGTACTGCCTGGCGAACCGGTCCAGCAGGTCGACGATGGATTGCCGGAACAGCGGGTTTTCGGCATAGGGCACCTCCCGCAGGTCCACAACGACGGCGGTCCCCCTGGCATCCCCGCTGTTCAGCAGCCGCAGCAGGCCGCCCGTTCCCGTCAACATCGCCACATCTCTCGCCCCGGACTTCCCAACCTATAGCAGAAAGGGATGGCCGGCCGGTATATGCCGAATGTCGCGCCCATGGGCGGCGCGGCGGCGGTCGCCGCCGTACGGGATCCCGGTGAGTTGCTCTCACCGGGATCCGGTATCAGCCCTCCACGTTGACGGTCAGCGTGACGGAATGGCTTTTCACGGCCACGGGGCCGCCGGCCACCTCCACCCGGTGGCGGGCCAGCAATACGAAGCCGCCGGCCTGCGGCAGGGCGATGCCGGCCCGGCCGTCGGCGTCGGTGGTCACGGCCACGGCCTT
This sequence comes from Niveispirillum fermenti, assembly GCF_052474395.1. NCBI lineage: Bacteria > Pseudomonadati > Pseudomonadota > Alphaproteobacteria > Rhodospirillales > Azospirillaceae > Niveispirillum > Niveispirillum fermenti. The sequence continues at coordinate 215,218 of NZ_CP156680.1, forward strand.
CTCGTCCTCCTCGTCCGGCAGGCCGGGGCCGTGCAGGCTGATCGTGGCGCCGGCCACCGGCTTGCCGTCCAGCAGCAGGCGCACGGGCAGCGTGCCGCCGGCATCCAGCCGGTTGGGATGGGCCAGCGGCTGGATCTCCAGCCCCGCGCCCGTGGGGGCCAGTGCGGTGTCGCTGGCGGGACCCTTGCTGACATAGACATCGGCGCGGGTGATGCTCTGCGCTTCGGCCACGCGGGCGCCGGCGGGCGCGCCGTCGCGCTCGCGCACGGGCTGCCACTGGCCATTCACCAGCGCCATCGGGCGCTTTGCCCCCTCGCGCACGCCGGTGGAGATGCGGTAGGTGCCGTTCTCCGGCAGGTCCACCTCGAACAGGGCCAGATCCCGCAGATAGGTGACCGATGACAGCTTCACCTTTGTCCCCGCCGGGGTGACGACATGGTAGTCATCGGCCTTCATCACGAAGTCGGGCACGAAGAATTCCTCCGCGAAGGAGGCTTCCACCGTCACATGCCCGCGCTGGGGCGTCGTGAAATAGTTGGGCTTCATGTAAGCCGTATGGGCCAGGGCCGGGCCGGCCAGCCCCACAAGCATCGTCAGCGCCGCCGCGGCGGCCAGGGTTGCGCGCATCATGTCTCTCCCGTTGGCTTGAAAGCGCGCCATCATATGATATTAATAGTGATTATCAATATCAGATCAGGCGCAACGGGGAAAATCATGGCGCCGCCGGGCTGCACAGCTTCGCCGTGCCGCGACAGGAGGGCCTTTTCAGCTCTCTCCCGTCACCCCGGCCGCAGCATGGGTGACGGCGGTGTGACGGACAGGGTCTGGCCGCCGCGCCGCTCGTGCGGCGTCGCCAAGCCACCGGATGTTGGCGCCGGCATTTCGCTGAGGGCGGTGATCAGAGCCAACAGGTTCTGATCACCGCAAAGCAGTATCATGCCAGGGGCATGAATTTATGACTCATGCCCCTGGTATAGGCCGGCGACTGCCGGCCCGGCGCCCATGCGCCGCAAGCCCACGCCGCCGGATGGCGGCGCCCGGCGCTTCGTGGTGCCGAAAACCTTGACCATCGGTCAAGATTTTCGGCCGCTGGCATTACGCGGCCTCGCCCGTGACGGCGGTGTCCTCCACCTGGACGCGGAAGCCGGACCGGACCTGGGGGTAATAGTCCCAGATGGCCAGGTGCTGGGTGCAGCGATTGTCCCAGAAGGCGACCGAATGCGGTTCCCAGCGGAAGCGGACCTGGAAATAATTGTCCTCGCAATGGCGGTACAGGAACTGAAGGATGGCCTCGCTCTCCGGCTTGGACAGCTCGTTGATGTGCGAGGTGAAGCCGCGGTTCACGAAGATCACCTTGCGCCCCGTCACCGGATGGGTGCGGATGACGGGATGCACGGCCACCGGGAACGTCCCCGTCGGGTCGAAGCGGCCGAAGGCCAGCTTGCCGTCATGGGTGGCCGTCAGCCCTTCCAGATAGGTCTTCATCCGGTCCGACAGGGCGTCATAGGCGGCATACATGCTGGCGAACACCGTGTCGCCACCCAGCGGGGGCAGGGTGTGCATGTAAAGGATGCTGCCCATGGGCGGCACCTTGGCGCAGGTCATGTCCGAGTGCCATTCCTCGCCCGCCACATGCTTAGACGTCTCGTCCGCGTGCAGCTTGCGCACCTCCGGATGGTCGGGCAGGCCCTTCAGCGCATGGGCCTGCAACGGCCCGAAATGCTGGCCGACGCGCTTCAGCGAGGCCGGGTCCAGCCGCTGGTCGCGGAAGAAGATCACCTGATGGTCGGCCAGCGCCTGCTTCAGGTCGCGGACCTGGATGTCGCTGAGCGGCCGGGTCAGGTCGATGCCGGAAATCACCGCGCCGATTCGCGGCGTCAAGGGTGCCGCGGTGATCGTTTCATAGGCCAATTCACTTCTCCTTGCCGGGTTCTATTTTGTCATACATTCCGGTTTGCGCGGCACAAACCGCAGGAACACATTGGATTTGTGCGGCTTGTGAACGGATCATACGGCATACTGTATGCAATGAAAAGCATCTTATCGCCCTGATCCCGTGTGACTTTCCGACAAGGCGGTACGCACAATGGGGGCGGCGGTCTATAAGGGTGCCGTTTCGGCGGGATTTGCAGGGGAGTGGGACGAGAATGGTCCGTGGCAGCCGCATCATCGGTCAGGGCACGCGGTTGCGCGATCAGGTCTATGCCCAGATCCGCGACGAGCTTCAGGGTGAACAGCTCAAGCCCGGCCAGCGTCTGGTGGAACTGGACCTGGCGACCCGCTATGGCGTGTCGCGCACGCCCGTGCGCGAGGCGTTGCTGCAATTGTCGCGCGAAGGGCTGCTGGCCCCGCATGACCGCGGCTATATCGTGCCGCTGGATACGCAAAAGGATGTCGTGGACCGGCTGGAGGTGCGGCGGCTGCTGGATTGCCGGCTTGTCCGCCACGCCGCCACCGACGCCACGGCGGACGAGGTGAAGGCCCTGGCCCGCATCTTCAACCGCGCCCGCACGGCCCATGAGACGGGCCGCGCCAAGGTATTCATCGAGGCGCACAACCAGTTCCGTGCCATGGTGCGCGCCATGTGCCGCAACCTGCTGCTGGGCCGCTGCGCCGGCATGGTCGATGATGTGTTCCAGATGATGCGCAACCAGATCCACCAGTCGCCGGAAAACCGCGCCATCACGCTGTCCTGCGATGAACGGCTGCTGGCCGCCATCCAGAACCGCGACCCGGATGCGGCAGAAGCGGCGATGGGTGATTTCCTGGGGTCGCTGGACCGGTATTTCGCGGCTGCCGGTCCCGGCCCGGCCGATGCGGACGGGTCGGGGGAGCGGTAGGGGAGAGGATGAGGGGTGAGGGATGAGGGTGGCCGGGCCCGGCCTGGGCACGGGTGCGCCCCGTTTCAAGGGCCCCTGTGCGCAGGGCTGCATCCCCGCGAATGAATTGCCGGACGGGGAATAGGGCGGGGGCTGGCGCGTAAACGACCTGTATGCGCCACCCCCAGCGGACATCCCCGCCCATGCTGATCGATCTTCTGAACAATCCGGCCCCCCAGGAATACACGGCCGACGTGGCCATTGTCGGCGCGGGTGCCGCCGGCATCGCGCTGGCCCTGCGGCTGGCCCGTGCCGGTACCCATGTCTGCCTGATCGAAAGCGGCGGCACCGCGCTGGAGGCGGAACTGCAGGCCTTCAACGAGGGCGATAATACGGGCCTTCCCTATTATTCCCTGGATGTCACGCGCAATCGCGTGCTGGGCGGGACGACGGCCACCTGGTCGGGGCGCTGCGTGCCGCTGGACCCCATCGATTTCCGCCGCCGCAACTGGGTGCCGCACAGCGGCTGGCCCATCACGCGCGAGGATCTGGCCGCCGGCTACAGGGAAGCGTCGGTGTTCTGCGGCGTGGGCGACGCCGTCTATACCGACCTGTGGCGGGAAGCGGGGCTGGAAGATCCCGGCTTCGACCCGCATCACGTGCAGACCCGTTTCTGGCGCCTGAACGCCCAGCGCTTCGGCGAGGCCTTCCGCCAGGAGCTGGAGGCCAGCGCGCGGGTGCAGGTGCTGCTGCACGGCACCGTGACGGGCATCCGTCTGGCCGGTGACACGCGCAGCGTCACGGGGCTGGCCCTGGCCACCCCGGACGGCACGGGCCACCGCGTGACGGCCCGCCATTACGTGCTGGCCGCCGGCGGAATCGAGAATGCGCGCCTGATGCTGGCATCCGACGATGTGGAAACGGCGGGCGTGGGCAATGGCCATGACCTGGTCGGCCGTTTCTTCATGGAACATCCCAAATGCCGCACGGCGCGCGTCCACAGCCCCGATCCGATCGGGCTGCTGGAACGGCTGCGCACCACCTATCCGCGCGGGCTGCCGCCGCTGTGCCCCAGCCTGGTCCTGTCGGAGGATACACAGGCGAACATGGGCGTGCTGAACAGTTCCATCGCGCTCTATTACCGGTCCTGGCCGGGGGTGACGGAGGCGGCGACCGAATTGAACGCCGCCTGGAAGCGCGGCCAGCTCTGGCCCGAGGGGGCGGGGCGCAACCTGCTGCGCCTCTTGCCCGTGCTGCCGTCGCTGCCGGCCAACCTGGCCCGGCGCTATGTCCGCCGCCGCGCGCCCATCGCCCGGCCCAAGGCCCTTTACCTGCTGGTGCGCGGCGAGCAGGCGCCCAACCCGGAAAGCCGGGTCCGCCTGTCGCCCCGGCGCGATCCGCTGGGCAAGCGCCGGGCCGACCTGGACTGGCGCCTGTCGCCGCTGGACAAGCTGTCGGCCAAGGCCGTGACCGAGGTGGTGGGCCGGGAACTGGCGCGCACGGGCCTGGGCCGGGTGGAGATCGACGAATGGCTGCATGATGGCGGCGACGGCTGGCCCACCGTGGCCGGCGCGGGCGATCATCACGATATCCTGCAGGGCGGCCACCACCATATCGGCACCACCCGCATGTCCGACAGCCCCGGCACCGGCGTCGTGGACGCCGATTGCAAGGTGTGGGGCAAGGAGAATCTTTTCGTGGCCGGCAGTTCGGTGTTCCCCACCTCCGGCTGGGCGAACCCGACACTGACCATCGTGGCGCTCAGCCTGCGGCTGGGTGACCACCTGCAGGGGCGGCTGGCGCACAGCGCCTGACGCGAAGGGAGCCGGGGGCGCGCACGCAGCCGTCAGGGGGCAACAAGGCAGAAAAGCCGGCCCCGGTTGCGGCGCGTGCCCCCCGCGACACCATTTCCCCTTACATACCGGCCCGCGCCACCTTATCTCCAGGGGGCGCCGCAGGCGCGACGGCGGCAGGCAGGCCGCCCCGGCAGATAACAACGGAGTGAAAAGACCATGGATCAGCAGGACCGGCAGGCCATCGAGGGCCTGTTCCACCGCCTGGGATCGTTTGAGCAGCAGGGCAGCCCCCGCGACGCCGAGGCGGAAGCCTTCATCGCGCGGCAATTGGCCAGCCAGCCGGGTGCCGCCTATTACATGGCGCAGACCGTCATCATGCAGGAATACGCCATGCAGGATGCCCAGCGCCGGATCGAGGCGCTGGAGCAGCAGGCGCAGCAGCGCCCGGCCGGCGGTTTCCTGGCCAGCCTGTTCGGCGGCGGTGCCAGCCGTCCCGCCACCCCGCCGCCGGCCCCGCGTGCCGCGGCCCCCGGCGGACGGATGCCGCCGGGCATGCAGCCGGGCATGCAGCAGCAGCCCGGCCGCGGCGGCGGCTTCCTGGCCGGTGCGGCGCAGACCGCCATGGGCGTGGCGGGCGGCGTGCTGCTGGCCAATGCCGTGGGCAGCATGTTCGCGGGCGACGCCCAGGCCGCCGACGCCCCGGCGGACGACGCCCCGGCGGACGATCCCGGCATGGATGATGGCGGCTTCGATTTCGGCAGCGACGAGATGGAATTCTGATCCGGCGGCCCGGCGTCCCCACCGCCGGGCCGTTCGTCCGCCCCCTTGATGCCGGCCGGCAAACGCGGCGGGCATGCCACACTGGAAAACCAATTCCGTCCGGGGCCGGTTCCACACAAGCCAGACAGCGGAATCCGGGCGGCAAAGGTTGTATCATCCCCCCGATCCCCCGCCGTCCCCCGACCACCCCAAACTCAAGCGAGATGATGGCCACCGCAGAAACCGACCACCCGTCCAGGACCGCCACGGGTGGCGCCGCCCCGCAGCAAAGGCTGTCCGACATCCTGCGGGCCATTGCCGGGGATGAAAGCCGCGAGCGGATCGCGATCAAGGACCTTCTGGCCATCATGAAGGACCGCGCCCTGGGCGCGCTGCTGTTCATCTTCGCGCTGCCCAACGTGCTGCCGACGCCGCCCGGCACGTCGGCCGTGCTGGGCGCGCCGCTGATCTTCCTGGCGGCACAACTGGCGCTGGGCCGTTCGCCCTGGCTGCCCCGGGTCATTGCCGACCGGTCCATCGCGCGGGCCGATTTCGCGGCCCTGGTGACGCGCACGGCGCCCTGGCTGGCCAAGGCGGAACGGCTGCTGCGGCCCCGGCTGGGTGTGCTGTCCCGGCCCCCGGCGGAATATCTGGTGGGGCTGTTCTGCTTCCTGCTGGCCGTCATCCTGTTCCTGCCCATCCCGCTGGGCAACATGATGCCGGCGCTGGCCATCTGCCTTTTCTCGCTGGGCATCCTGGAACGCGACGGCGTGTGGATCCTGGCCGGCCTGCTGGCCGCGATCCTGTCGGTCGGGCTGGTCTGGGGCGTGCTTTACGCGCTGATCAAAAGCGCCCTGTTCATCATGGCCCACGCCTTCGACTGATCCCACCGGTCCCCGCCGGCAACTTGCTGCCCGGCCGGCGACTGCCGCCGCGCCGCTCGTGCGGCGCAGCCAAGCCAACGGATGTTGGCGCTGGCGCATGCCCACGGATGTGGGCGCCGGCGCATGCCCACGCATGTGGGCGCCGGCGATTGGGCGGTGATCAGAGCCAACAGGTCCTGATCACCGCAAAATAGTATAAGATATCAGGCGGCACTGCCGCGCCGCGGGGGGGCGTCGGCGGCTGTGGCGGTCCCGTTCTCTGCTTCCAGCTTGGCAACGATGGCCTTGCGGGAATTGATCAGATGGTCGCGCATGGCGGCCACGGCGGCATCGGCATTGCCGGCCTGGATGGCCTCCATCAGCCGGTCCCATTCCTGGATGCCCTGTTCCAGCCGGCCCGGTTCCCCCATCGACCGCAGGCGCAGGTAATTGACCCGCGCCAGCAGCGGGCGGGCCACGTCGTGGATCACCTTGCTGCCGCAGCCCTGCAGGATGGTTTCATAGAAGGTGCCGGCCATGGCGGCCAGTTGCTGGACATTGCCCTTGTTCAGCGCCTTCTGCAGGTCCTTGTGGATGCGGGTCAGGCGCTTCACCGTTTCCGGGTCGTTGCGGTCGACCAGACGGCGCACGGCGTCGGTTTCCAGCATTTCCCGCACGGTGTAGATGTCGTGCGCGTCCTGGGCCGTGACGATGGCCACCGCGATGTTGCGGCGCTTGCCCACCTCGATCAGGCTTTCCGACTGAAGCTGGCGCAGCGCCTCGCGCACCGATGTCCGGCTGATCCCCAGCGCCTCGCACAATTCGCGTTCGACCAGCCGCGTGCCGGGCGGATAAAGCCCCGTGCTGATGGCCGTGCGCAGCCGGTCCAGCGCGTGATCGCGGACCAGCATGGGATTGTCGATGATCTTCAGGTCGCTGTAGTCCACGGGGTACGCCTCTGACATGATTTGTTACACGACTGCCAGGGGTCTTTTACCATAGTTCCGCGGCCGGCGTTGAGAACGAATATCATATGAGATCAGACAACAGCCGTGATATCGGCAGCCCGTTGCCCAGCCGGGCGCATTGCAGCAGGGAATAGGCCGTCAGGGCCGAGGTCTTGGGATTGTCGGCCGAGGCGCGGGCCAGGATGTCGAACCGGAACAGGCCGAATTCGCCTTCCGCCTCGATCACCCCCAGCGGGTCGGTGACATGGCGGGACGATACCAGCCGCACCCGCGTGCGGTCCAGCCCGATCCCGGCCAGCGACACGGCGACGGAGACATTGGCATTCTTGGGATAGGCCAGCGCCGCCTCACGCGCGCTGCCCTGAAAGAAGGTGCGCTCGGGCTCCGCATGGTCCAGGTCCAGCACCTTTTCCGCCGCCGTGCCGCGCCAGGCATGTGGCGGCTTGTAGGAGGTGTAGGTCGCCTGACTGATCCCCATCAGCCGCGCTGCCACCAGCCCGTCCAGCCCGGCAATCGCCCCGGCCGGCAACAGGGCCCGGCCGCCGCCGGCCTGTTCAGCCTCGCGCAGCCGCCCGGCCAGCACCGGATCGGCCAGCGCCCCGACGGAGGAGATGACCAGATCGATGCCGGCGCGCAGCACGGCCGGCCCGTATTCGGCCACGGCCCCATGCCCGGCGCATTCCAGCACGATGCCGGGCCGGGCAGCCAGCAGGGCATCGGCATCCGCCACCGCGGCCGGTGCCTCCCGGCCCGGCCGGACCAGGGTGGCCACTAGGCTGTCCGCCTCCCCGATCCGGTCCAGCGTGGCGGCGATCTCGGCCCCGATGGCCCCGTACCCGATCATGGCGAAAGTCCGGCTGCCCGACATGCGGCATTCTCCGTTTAAAAGTATGATTGTCGGACAATATTATATACTGGGAAAAGGGGAAAGCCTGTTGTTGCCGGCCACACGCCGCCGGCAGAACGCAAAAGCCCCCCTCCCGAGGGGAAGGGGGGCTTCAGGCGCAGGCCCGAAGGCGCCGGATGGCGGCGCCCGGCGCATGAGGGATGCATTGATCAGGACCATAGGGTCTGATCAATGCAAAGCAGTATCAGATGCCGACCGCGTGCCCGTCGGCCTGGGACAGGGCCAGGTGACGGCGGATATGGGCGATCAGGACTTCCGAGCTGGTGGGGATGTCCATTTCGGATGTGTCCAGCACCAGTTCGGGGTTCACCGGCGTTTCAAACGGCGCGGACACGCCGGTGAATTGCTGGATCTTCCCGGCCTGGGCCGCGGCATAGAGGCCCTTGGGGTCGCGGGCCGCACAGGTGGCGACGTCGGCCTTCACCCAGACCTCGTTGAACCCGTCGCCCACGATGGAGCGGGCCAGGTCGCGCAGTTCCACGGTGGGGGAGATCAGGCTGACCAGCACGACGGTGCCGGTTTCCGCCATCAGCTTCGCCACCTCCGCCACGCGGCGGACATTTTCCAGCCGTTCGGCCGGGCTGAAGCCCAGGTCCTTGTTCAGGCCCTTGCGCAGGTTGTCGCCATCCAGCACGGCCACGCGCCACCCATCATCGAACAGCCGGCGCTGCGTGCCCATGGACAAGGTGGACTTGCCGGCACCCGACAGGCCCGTCAGCCAGACCACGCCGCCGCGATGGCCGTTGCGCGCCTCGAACGCCGTGCGGTCCACGGAACTGGTGACGGCCGTGACCGGTCCGGTCACACTGGACGGCTGTGCCGTGCCCAGGATCACGCAGCCGCCGACGATGCGCCCACCCCGCGCCAGACCGGCGCGGCCCGTGATGGGCAGGTCGGCATGCGGGTCGAAGGCGATGGGCGACGCGGCGCGCAGCACCAGCTCCGCGATCCCGCCCTGGCCCAGTTCCTCGCCCGCGCCGTCGGTCAGGTTCTGCACATCGACCAGCCGTTCGAACCGGTCGACCACGACGGAATGTTCGGCCGTGCCCAGGCGCAGGGTGATGCGGCTGCCGGCCGTCAGGCTTTCCGGGTCCAGCCAGAAGGCACGCACGCGCACCGACATGGCGATATGCGGCATCTGGCCGGCGGGGGCGATGATCTGGCCACGGGCCAGGGCGGCATCCTCGATGAAGTTGACGGCCACGGACTGGCCGGCGCGCGCCTCCTTCACCTGGCCCTTGCCGGCATCGATGCCGGCCACCGTGGCGGGCTGGCCGGTGGGGGCGATCTCCACCTTGTCGCCCACGCGCAGGCGGCCCGTTTCGATCCGGCCCACGGCCAGGCGCGTGTCGCCGCGGCGGTACACATCCTGGATGGGCAGGCGCAGCAGCGTTTCGGTATGGGCGCCCGGCAGGCTCAGCAGGTCCAGCGCCTCCAGCAGCGTCGGGCCGCGATACCAGCCCATCTTGTCGCTGCGGCCGGCGATATTGTCGCCATGCCGGGCCGACAGCGGGATGACGTAGAGCGGCTCGATCCCCAGCTTTTCCAGATAGTCGCTGACATCGCCGGCCACGCCCTTCCAGGCTTCCTCGGCATGGCCGACCAGGTCCATCTTGTTGACGGCCACGATCACCTTGCGCACGCCCAGCAGCGACAGCAGATAGGCATGCCGGCGCGTCTGTTCGGAAATGCCGCGCTCCGCGTCGGTGACCAGGACGGCGGCATCGGCGGATGCGGCCCCCGTCACCATGTTGCGGAGAAATTCGCGGTGGCCCGGCGCATCGATGATGACATAGGGGCGCTTGGCCGTCTTGAACCAGATGCGCGTCGTGTCCAGCGTGATGCCCTGGTCACGCTCCACCTGCAGGGCGTCCAGCAGGAAGGACCATTCCATATGCAGGCCGCGCTGCTCGGACACTTTCCTCAACTCGTCCAGCCGGCCTTCCGGCAGGCTGTCCGTGTCGTGCAGCAGGCGGCCGATCAGGGTCGACTTGCCATGATCGACATGGCCGACGATGACGATGGGATAGGGCGCCAGCGGGGCCTTCTTCACGGTCAGACCATTGCCATTGGTGTTGGTGACAGCAGGGGAGGGCGTCGGGGCCGACGGTTTGCCGGCCCGCAAAGCGACATTCGCCATGATCTTTATATCCGATCCTTAGAGATAGCCACCGGCACGCAGCCGTTCGAACGCATCTTCGGCCTCATGGTCCATGGACCGGCCGGCGCGCTCGGGCGTCCGGGTGCTCTCCAGCTCGTCGATGATCTCGTCGATGGTGCTGGCATTGCTGTCGACGGGGAAGGTGATGCCGATTTCCCCCAGCGAGCGGAACCGCTTGCCGTCGCGGGCGAAATAAAGCGGCACCAGCGGGATTTCCTCCCGCTTGATATAGCGCCACACATCCACCTCGGTCCAGGCCAGCAGCGGATGCACGCGGGTATGGGTGCCGGGCGCACGCTCGATCGTATACTGGTCCCAGAATTCGGGCGGCTGGTGGGCGGCCTGCCAGGCGCCGTCCAGGCCGCGCGGGCTGAAAACGCGCTCCTTGGCGCGGGTCGCCTGCTCGTCGCGGCGGATGCCGGTGATCAGCCCGTCGAACTGGTATTTCTCCAGCGCGGCGGCCAGGCCCAGCGACTTGCGGGCCGCGATGCGCGTGCCGGGCGGCAGGGTCGGGTCCGTCATCTCGATGGGGGGGCATTCATCCTTGATCAGGTTCAGGCCCCATTCCTGGCTGTACCGGTCACGGAATTCATAGCTTTCGGGGAATTCCAGGCCGGTATCCAGATGCGCCACGGGGAAGGGCAGCTCCCCCATGAACGCCTTGCGGCACAGCCAGATCAGGACGTTGCTGTCCTTGCCCAGCGACCAGAGCAGGCCCAGGCGCTTCAGGCGCACGCGCGCCTCGCGCAGGATGTAGATGCTCTGGGCTTCCAACTGGTCCAGATGGTCGAGATGTTGATCGGTGCTGCTCATCAGGAGGCTCCCACCAGGTTCGTTGATGAAGGAAGCGGCAGGTGGATTCCGCATTCCGTCTTGTCCTGGCCGCGCCAGCGGCCGGCTCTGATATCCTCGCCCGGCGCCACGCGGTCCGTACAGGGCATGCAGCCGATGGAAAGATAGCCATCCTCCTCCAGCGGGTGCCGCGGCAGGTCGTGCCGGTCCAGATAGGCTTCCACGTCGGCCCGGGTGTAATTGGCCAGCGGGTTGATCTTGATGCGCCCGTCGCTGCCCGCCTCGAACAGGGGCAGTTCGATGCGCGTCGTCGCCTGATAGCGCTTGCGCCCCGTGATCCAGGCGCTGAAGGGCGCCAGCCCCGCATCCAGCACGCGGACCTTGCGGAAATCGCAGCAGGCGGTGGCGTCGCGGCGCCACAGGATGCCGTCGGGGTCGTGCGCCGTTTCCGCCTCGGCGGCCGGCGACAATTCGCGCACGCCGGTCAGGCCCAGCCGTTCCACCAGCATGCGGCGATAGCGCAGCGTCTCCCCGAACAGCTTGCGGGTGTTCACGAACAGCACGGGCAGGCCGGGATCGGCCTGGGCCACCATATGCAGCAGCACAGCGCTTTCCGTGCCAAAGGACGAGACCAGCGCCAGCTTGTCCTTGAACTCCGTCCCGGCCAGCGGCCGCAGCAGGTCGGCCCCTTCCAGGTTGCCATAGCGCGCGGTCAGTTCGCGCGCCCGGGTCAGCAGCGCCTTGTTCATGCCGGCACCCGCCCCTTCAGATGGCGGCGCAGCAGGGAGACGGGGGCGTCCGGTTCCAGGGCCGGCTGATAGGCGATCGACATCTCCTTCAGCGCCTGGGCCCAGGCCGGGCCGGCCTTGTCCTCCGGCACCACCACCGTGTCCACGCCCACGCGGGTCAGGAACAGGTACTGGTCGGGGATGATATGGCCGAAGGCGCGGATCTCGCCCTTGTAGCCGAACCGCTCGCGCAGTTCGCGGGCGGCGGAAAAGGCCCGGCCATCACGGAATTTCGGCAGTTCCAGCGCCACCAGCGACAGCGACCCCAGGTCGCCGGCGATTTCCGTGGCAAGCTGGGATGATTTCAGCCGCACGCCCACGGCGGCCCCGCGGGAGGTCAGCGCCTCGCGGTCGGTCCGCCAGCGTTCCAGCGACACGATGACGGCGCCGTCGGCGGGCAGGGGCTGGTCGTCCGCCAGATCGGTCCAGCGGTCGTCGATGGGCAGGCCGCGGTCAAGCACGGGCATAGAGGGCCTCCTTGAACGGCGCATGGCCGGTGCGGGCCAGCGTGTCGATGAAAATCTCGCCGGGCCGGCGCAGGCTGACAAAGGTGTTCACGACCGTTTCCACGGCGTCCACGATCTCGTCATAGCCGAAGCCCGGCCCCACGATCTCGCCCAGGGCGGCGTTGGTGCCGGCATTGCCGCCCAGCAGGATCTGGAAGAACTCCTCGCCCTTCTTGTCCACGCCCAGGATGCCGATATGGCCGACATGGTGGTGGCCGCAGGCATTGATGCAGCCGCTGATCTTGATCTTCAGCGCCCCCAGGTCGTGCTGCCGGTCCAGGTCGGCGAACCGCTCGGAAATCTGCTGGGCGATGGGGATGGACCGCGTGTTGGCCAGCGCGCAATAATCCAGCCCCGGACAGGCGATGATGTCGGAAATCAGGCCGGCATTGGCCGTGCCCAGCCCCGCCTTCTCCAGCCCCTGCCACAGGGCGTACAGGTCATCCTGCCGGACATGGGCCAGCACCAGGTTCTGCTCGTGCGTCACGCGCACCTCGCCGAAACTGTAAAGGTCGGCCAGGTCGGCCACCGTTTCCATCTGGTCCGCCTCGATATCGCCGGGGATGCCGCCGATGGGCTTCAGCGAGATGGTGGCGATGGCATAGCCGGGCTGGCGGTGCGGGTGCAGGTTGTTGCGTACCCAGCGGGCAAAGGCCGGATCGGCCTGCCTCGCGGCCTCGAACCCGTCGGACACCGCCGGCAGGTCGGCGAAGGGCGGTGGCGCGAAATGCGTGCGGATGGCATCCACGATGGCCGGATCGACATGGAATTTCTGCCGCGGCAGCCGGGCATATTCCTCTTCGATCAGGCCGATGAACTTCTCCGGCCCCATCTCGTTCACGGTGATCTTGATGCGGGCCTTGTAGATATTGTCGCGGCGGCCAAGCTGGTTGTAGGTGCGCAGCACGGCTTCCAGATAGCCGATGATCTCTTCCACCGGCACGAAATCGCGCGCCTTGACGCCCAGATAGGGGGTGCGCCCCAGCCCGCCGCCGACATAGACGGTGAAGCCCGTGCGGCCCTGGTCGTCCCGGCGGGCGATCAGGCCGATATCATGCACCTGCACGGCGGCCCGGTCGTCGGGGCTGCCCGTGATGGCGATCTTGAACTTGCGCGGCAGATAGGTGAATTCCGGATGCGCCGTGGACCATTGGCGCAGGATCTCGGCATAGACGCGGGGGTCCACCAGCTCATCCGCCGCCGCACCGCAGAACTGGTCCGTCGTCACGTTGCGGATGCAGTTGCCGCTGGTCTGGATGGCGTGCATGTCCACTTCGGCCAGTTCATGCAGGATGGCGGGCACATCCTCCAGCCGGGGCCAGTTGAACTGGATGTTCTGGCGCGTCGTGAAATGGCCGTAGCCCTTGTCATAGACGCGCGCGATGCGGGCCAGCCGCCGCACCTGGGTGGAAGACAGCATGCCATAGGGCACGGCGACCCGCAGCATGTAGGCGTGAAGCTGGAGATAGAGGCCGTTCATCAGCCGGATGGGCTTGAACTCCTCCTCCGTCAGCTCGCCCTTCAGGCGGCGTTCCACCTGGGTCCGGAACTGCTCCACCCGCTCGAAGATGAAGGTCTTGTCATATTCGTCATAGCGGTAGACGGCGGCGTGCGCGTCGGCGGGCTGGTTGCTGCGCGGGGCGGGGCTGTGCGTGTCAGGCATGGGGGTCGGGCCTGTTCTTCCTGCTGGAACGATCGGTCGGGGGTCTGGCGGGTGCCGGGCTCAGCGCGGGTCCGGGCGGGCCTGTTTGCCAAGGTCGCGGCGCACGGTGGGGCCGATGGCCTTCAGCCGTTCGCGCAGATGCGTGGGGCGGGTCCCGTCGGGCGTGACCTCGACATCCAGCGGATAGACATCGACCACGACCTGCGCCTTCTCTTCCGTCCGGGCGAAGGCCAGCGCCCCGGCGATGGCCTCGCCCTCGAACACGGCGGCATCGGCGACCCGCTCGACCCAGGCATTGCCGGCGCCCAGCCATACGGCCTCGCCGTCACGCAGACGGCTGGCACTGACGGATTGCAGGGTGCCCCTGGCTTTGACCAACATGATACGCTTTCCCTGTCAGACGGCTTCACGCAGGTGTGCGGGCACCAGCGTGGTGATAAGGGCGGGATCGGCCAGACGGACGACCTCGCCGATGATGATGATGGCCGGGCCCTTCAGCCCGTGGGCCCGCGCCAGCGGCCCCAGCGTGTCCAGCGTGCCGGTGACCAGCTTCTGGTCGGGCCGCGTGCCCTTTTCCACCAGGGCGGCCGGCATGTCGGCCGGCATGCCGGCTTCCATCAGGCGGGCGGCGATGCTGTCCACCGCCGTCAGGCCCATATAGACGACCAGCGTATGGCGCAGCCGGGCCAGCGCGGCCCAGTCCAGGTCCGGTTCCCCGTCCTTGCCATGGCCCGTCACGAAGGTGACGCCATTGGCATGGTCGCGGTGCGTGACCGGGATCGTGGTGGAGGCGCCGCAGCCCAGGGCGGCCGTGATGCCGGGCACCACCTCCACCGGGATGCCGGCGGCGCGCAGGGCCTGCACCTCTTCCCCGCCGCGGCCGAACAGGAACGGGTCCCCGCCCTTCAGCCGCACGACACGGTGGCCGGCCGCGGCCTCCGCCACCAGAAGCTGGTTGATGGCCTGCTGGCTCATCGTGTGGTGGGACTTGGACTTGCCGACATAATGGCGGCGGGCATCACGGCGGACATAATCCATGATCCGCTCGTCCACCAGCTTGTCATGCACCACCACATCGGCGTCCTGCAGCACGCGCAGCGCGCGCAGGGTCAGCAGGTCCGGATCGCCCGGACCGGCGCCGACCAGGGCCACCCGGCCCCCCGCCTGCTGGCCATAGGCGGGGTTGTTGACGGCGGCCAGCAGCCCCTCGCGCGCCGCCTTTTCCCGGCCGGCCAGGAAGTCGCGGGCCACGGGGCCGTCGACCACCGCTTCCCAGAAGCGGCGGCGCGCCGTTTCCCCGGCCCGCACGGCCTTCACCGCGCCGCGGAACCCGTCCAGCAGCAGCGCCAGCCGGCCCAGCCCCGGTTCCAGCGCCGCTTCCAGCCGCTCGCGCAGGCGGCGCACCAGCACGGGGCTGGCCCCACCGCTGGAAATGGCGATGGTGATGGGCTCCCGGTCGATGATCGCCGGCATGATGAAATCGGAAAGGGCGGGCCGGTCGGGCACGTTCACCAGCACGCCGGCCGCCCGCGCCGCGGCCGACACCGCTTCGTCGGCCGCCGGGTCGTCACCGGCCGCGAAGACCAGCCGGTGGTTTTCCACGTCGGCCGCCGTGAAATCCCGGTAATGGCATTGCGCGGCCAGGGCGGCCAGATCGGGATGGATCACCGGCGCCACGACGGTCAGGCGACAGCCGGCCCTGGCGACCAGCCGCGCCTTGCGCAGCGCCGGCTCGCCCCCGCCCGTCACCAGAACCTTCTGCCCTTCCAGGGGCAGCGTCACCGGAAATCCACGCAACGCCATCTCGTCGCTCCAAACCCATACCGCACCTGCGGAATAGGGACAGGTTTGGCCCCTGTAGCGGAGGATGTCGAGGTGAAATATTATTTCTCCATTATTCCTAGGTAAAATATAGGAATTTCGCACTTCCAGAAACTTTGATATATATCAATGACATGAGGGCAAGTCTGAATCATCCCTTAATGGGGGATATGGGGGGTGTTCACGGCAGCCATGCACATGAGGCGCACAGGCATGTGAAATAGGTCGTTGAACGGTCCGGCCATGTACATTAGCTGTCGTTGCGTTACGGAGTCATGGCGGGGACTCCGTTCCTGCCAACAGTGACGAAGGGTATCGAACATGAGCGCGTTTATCGAGGGCAAGGTGCTGTCCGTCCATCACTGGACCGACACCCTGTTCAGCTTCACCTGCACGCGCGACCCGTCCTTCCGGTTCGAAAACGGCCATTTCGTGATGATCGGCCTGATGGTGGATGGCAAGCCGCTGACGCGCGCCTATTCCATCGTCAGCCCGAATTATCAGGAACATCTGGAATTCCTGTCCATCAAGGTGCCCAACGGCCCGCTGACCAGCCGCCTGCAGCATGTGCAGGTGGGGGACAGCGTGATCTATGGGCGCAAGTCGGTGGGCACGCTGGTGACCAGCAGCCTGGTGCCGGCCCGCAATCTCTACATGTTCTCCACCGGCACGGGCCTGGCCCCGTTCATGAGCATCATCCGCGATCCCGAGGTCTATGCCAAATATGACCGGCTGATCCTGACCCATACCTGCCGCACGGTGGGCGAGCTGGCCTATCATGATTTCATCACAAACGACCTGCCGGGGGATGAGTTCATCGGCGAGGATGTGCAGGCCAAGCTGACCTATTACCCCACCGTTACGCGCGAACCGTTCCGCAACCAGGGCCGCATCACCGACCTGATCCGGAACCACAAGCTGTTCGAGGATATCAAGGCCGCCCCGCTGGACCCGGCCACCGACGTGGCGATGATCTGCGGCGGCCCCGACGTGCTGGCCGAGACCGTGGCATTGCTGAAGGAACGCGGTTTCACCGAAGGCGCCGGCCACACGCCCGGCAACTATGTCATCGAAAAGGCCTTCGTGGAGAAGTGATGCCGCCCCCGGACGGGGGCATGACAAACGCAGCGGCCCGGCTTTCCCGATGGGAAGGCCGGGCCGTTCGTCTGTGCGGCCGCACGGATCAGGATGAGGGGTTCTGATCAATCCGGACGGGTCTGATACCAACTATGAGTAGAACTCATCGCCAGTTGGTCCGGCGGCGACGGCCACAGCACCGCTCGTGCGGCGCAGCCAAGCCAACGGATGTTGGCGCCGGCGCACGCCCACGCATGTGGGCGCCAGCGATTGAGGACGGTGATCAGAACCAACAGGTTCTGGTCACCGCAAAATAGTATGATCCCCCGTTGCCGTCGCGGGGTCGAGCGCGATGCCGGCCATGCCGCTGGCCCAGGCGGGGATCGCCTCATAGAAGATGGTTTCGCCGCGGGCCCCCGGCACGGCGCCGGCCAGGGCGATCCAGGCATTGACCTCCAGCCCGCCATTGCCGCCATCGCGCAGGATGGCGTCGTTGGTCAGGCCGGCCAGTTCGGCGCCGTGTCCGCTGTTCAGCCTTTCCATGACCCAGAGGTCCCATTCGACATTGACCCGCCCTTCCTCCGGCACGCCCAGCCAGTGGGACAGGCCGCCGCCGGCCAGCAGGGCGACGCGGAAATCGCGGGGCAGCGCGTCTTCCACATAGCGGCGCAGCACGCCCCCCAGGCTCCAGCATTCCGCCGGGGTGGGGGCCGGGTCGCAGACGGTGTTGATATAAAGCGGGAAGGACCGGATCGCATGGGTGGGATCGACGATCCCCAGCGGGATCATCATGCCATGGTCGGGCTTCACGTCCGCCGTTTCCAGCCCGATGCCGGCGGCGCGCGCGGCGCGCAGCAGGCCCTGCGCCACCGTGGCATTGCCCCGGAACGGCACGGTCGGCAGGCCCATGTCGCCATAGGGGGTGAAGCTGTCGGCCGTGCCGATGGCCAGCGGCTTGGGCGCCCGGATCTCGAAATTGTTCAGATGGTCGCTGGTCAGCACGATGATCAGATCGGGGTCCGCGGCGCGCAGGCGCGCCCCGATCTCCCGCATCCCCTGGAACACCCGCTCGGACGGCTCGGCTAGCCCCTCGGGCGTGCCCAGAACGTGCGACATGGCATAGGCGCCGACGATCCTGCCCATGGCCTCACCTCCGGTCGAAATAATGGCTGATGGCGAAGAAGGGCATGGTCGGCCGTCCCGACCAGATCAGCCATTTCACCACCATGTTGGGATGGATGCCGAGTGCGGCCAGCTCGTCCCGCCCGCCGCCGCGCAGCACCGTGCGCACGGGCTCGGCGATGGCGAACCGGTCGAACAGGGGCTCCGGCCCGGCTTTCACCAGCGGCCGGTCGGCGGGGGAGCGGATCAGATGCTCGATCAGCTCATGCACGCCGGGGGGGCTTCGCGGGCCGGCATCTCACACCCCCAGATCCAGGAAATGGTCCACCGCGGCGCAGAAATCCTCCCGCGCCTCGATCATGGCCCAATGGCCGCAATTGGGCACGATATAGCCCCAGCTATTCTCGAACAGTTCCAGGAACCGATAGGCGCGGGGCAGGGTGGAAACGCCATCCTGCTTGCCATTGACCACCAGCACCGGATGCTTGATGGTGCGCAGATCATCCTCGGCGAAGTTCAGCGTGCCCTTGCGGGTCCAGCCATTGATGGCGGCCAGGGCGGCGCGCGCCGCCGGCGGGTCGACAATGTCGTAGCGGTACTGCACCATTTCGTCCGACGGCACGAAGCCCGGCGCCGTCAGCCCGCCGATGACGCGGCGCATGCCGTCCAGCGTGAAATCATAGTTCAGATTGTGCAGCAGGTGGGCCGACGGCTTTTCCGGGATCGGCAGCCCGGCGCTGCCCATCAGGACCAGCTTCGACACGCGGTCCGGATCGGCCAGGGTGACCGAAATGGCCGTGGCGCCGCCCATGGAATTGCCGACCAGGGCCGCCTTGTCGATGCCCATGGCCTTCAGAAAGGCCAGCAGATGGCGGCCACGGCCCGGCTGGTCATATTGATACTCATCCGGCGACGGCTTGTCGGTCCGGCCGAACCCGACCATGTCCGGCGCGATGACGCGGAAGCGCTTGGCAAAATGCGGGATGCATTCCTTCCAGTTGCCCCAGCTATCCGCCCCGGCCCCGCCGCCATGCACCAGCACCAGCACGGGGCCGGTCCCGGATTCCAGGTAATGGGTGCGGATGCCGTCCGCGTCGATGAAGTGGGAAGTGATGGTCATGGGGGTGATCCTTTGGGGGGGAGGGGCACACGACGTCGCCCCTTTCAACATTTCATTCCAACCGGCAACGCCCCTCCACAATCATCCCCCGCACCTTCCACCGTCATTCCCGCGAAAGCGGGAAGCCAGCGTGAGGCGCGGTCAGCGCCGATATGACCCCTGTCGCGGCTGACGCCGCTCTGCGCTGGATCCCCGCTTTCGCGGGAATGACGGGAGTGAGAGGGAAGTGAAGGCAAGGGGCCGCACCGCCCCCCACCCTCAGCGCAGATGCGCCGGGGTCTGGATGGCGCGGCCGTGGCGGGATGCCAGGCGGCGCCATTCCAGGATGGTCACGTCCGGCTCGCACAGCATTTCATCCACCCAGCCGAAATCATCGGCATAGAAGGGCTCCGTCACCTCGCGCGCCCAGATGTCGTCACCGTTGAACCCGTCCAGCCCGTGGGGCTTCCAGACGGATTCGAATTCTCCGGCGAAGGTGTTCCGGTCCTCCTCGCTGGCCACGGGGCAACCGATGGTCTGGACATAAAGATGTGTCTTGTCGTCCATCGGCACGTACCATTCGAACTGCGTCAGGCCGGGCCCCGGAAATTCCGCCACCTTCAGCACGCCCGGCAGCCAGATCGACGTGCCGACCGACGCCGACGTGCCGGAAACATTGGGGGTGCGGGGGCCGCGCACCACGACGCGCCCGTCGATCACGCCTTCCCACACCGGATGGTGCTGGGCGAAATCATCGATCACGCCCTTGGGGCCGTCCGCATCCTGCACCAGTTCCACGGCACCCGGCAGGGGTGTGTGGCCGATGGGGAAGTTGAAATGCCGGTAATGGCGCAGGGTCGTATCCTTGTGGATGAAGATGTGCAGGCTGTCGAACCCGTTTTCAGCCCCCAGCCGCCAGTTGGAATTGACGACCCGGTGCTTGCCCAGCACCATCACATCCTCATCCAGGAAGCCGGGCGGCACATCCTGGGCCAGCGGCGGCGGGGGATTGTCCTCGTCCGTGTCGCCCACGAACACGAAGACCAGGCCCTTGGCCTCCTCCACCGGGTAGGAGACGATCTTGCGCCGGCCGATCAGCCGGCTGTCCGGCACGGCCAGGATGTTTACCAGCTCGCCCGTCTGGAACCGGTAGGTATAGCCGTGATACCAGCAGGTGATCGTGTCCTTGGTATAGCAGTCGGGCTTGCGCGACAGCGGCACGCCGCGATGCAGGCAGCGGTCGCGGATCGCATAGACCTTGCCGTCGATCCGCTTCAGCAGAAGCTGCTCGCCCAGCACCTTGACGATCTCGATCTGGCCCTCGTCGATCTCCTTGGAGAAACGGACCGGATACCAGTGGTTCCGGAAGCCCATCTTGGCTTCCACATAGCCGCCCCAATCGCCGACGGCCTTCACCACGTCCGGGTTTACAAGGTTCTGCTCGTCCATGATACCTGCGTCCCTGTGTCAATCTTGTATGATTGTATGACAAAAAATCGGGTTTGCAACATGCAATCGGTTTTCCGTCTTCCATCTTGGCTCATGCTATATGATTGTATGACAATCATGCAAGCGAGCGGTTGGGTGAGCGAATGTTCAAGGCGGAATTTCTTTTCCAGGATGGCGGCACGCTGACGGTGGATGTGGCCCCGGACCAGACGGTGCTGGAAGCGGTGATGCAGGCGGATGCGCCCGTGCGGCATGATTGCTGTGCCGGCACCTGCGGCACCTGCATTGCCGAGCATCTGGATGGCGGGGCCGTGCTGGATGCCGGCACCATGGCGCTGCCGCTGACGGCGGAGGAACGGGCGGCCGGGCTGATGCCCACCTGCCTGGCGCGGCTGACGGGCGATGCGCGGTTCCGCGTGCCCTACCGGCTGGACCCGCCGGCGCCGGAACCGGCCCGGCACGCCGCGCATGTCGTGTCGGTCACGGCGGCCAGCCCCACCGTGCATCGTCTGTTGCTGGAACTGGCATCGCCGGAGGATTTCAGCTTCCAGCCGGGCCAGTATCTGCGCGTGCGCCCGCCGGGGCTGAAGGCGGTGCGCGCCTATTCCATCGCCAGCCGCCCGGCCGACCTGCCGCTGGTGGAACTGCTGATCCGGCATGTGCCGGGGGGGCAGATGTCACAATGGCTGCGCGACGGGGCACAGGCCGGCGACCGGGTGGCGCTGCACGGGCCGCTGGGGTCATTCGCCTTCGACGATCGGGCGGCCGCCCATCTGTTCATTGCCGGCGGCACGGGGCTGGCGCCCGTCCTGTCCATGATCCGCACCATGGGGCCGGGGGTGCCGGCCCTGCTCTGCTTCGGCTGTTCCCGGCCCGAGGATCTGTTCTATCTGGACGAATTGCGCGATCTGGCGGCGGTGCGGCCGGGCCTGTCGGTGCGGGTGGCCCTGTTCGACCCGGCCGGCGGGGCGCTGCCGGACGGGGTGGTGCAGGGCACGGCCCTGTCGGTGCTGTCCGCCGCCGATCTGGTGCCGGGCATGACGGCCTATCTCTGTGGCCCGCCCGGCATGGTGGGGGCGGCCGGCCGTTTCCTGGCGGCGGGCGGGCTGGCGCCGTCGGCCATCCGGGCGGAACGGTTCCTGCCAAGCTGATGCCGGCCCCGGCGGGAAGGGGCTGCGTGACGAAACAGGTTTACGCCGCGGCCATGCGCGGCGTATCGCTTGTCATCCGGACTTCTTCCACGCATGGGGTTTCACGATGGCTGGCATGGCCGCGTTCCAATGGGATGACGCTTTCCTGCTGAACGACCAGTTGACGGAGGAGGAGCGGCTGATCCGCGACAGCGCCCGCGCCTTCGCCCAGGAAAAGCTGCGCCCCCGCGTCCGGCAGGCGTTCGAGACCGAACAGACCGACCCCGCCATCTTCCGCGAGATGGGGGAAATGGGCCTGCTGGGCATGACCGTGTCGCCCGACCATGGCGGGGCCGGGGTCGGCTATGTCGCCTATGGTCTGGTCGCGCGCGAGGTGGAGCGGGTGGATAGCGGCTATCGCTCGATGATGAGCGTGCAATCCTCCCTGGTCATGTACCCGATCGAGGCCTATGGCAGCCCGGCGCAGAAGCAGCGATACCTGCCGCGCCTGGCGTCGGGCGAATGGATCGGCTGCTTCGGCCTGACGGAGCCCGATGCCGGGTCCGATCCCGGCGGCATGCGCACGCGGGCGGAAAAGGTGGCCGACGGTTACCGCCTGACCGGTTCCAAGATGTGGATCACCAACGCCCCCATCGCCGATGTCTTCGTGGTCTGGGCCAAGTCCGACGCGCATGACGGCGCGATCCGGGGCTTCGTGCTGGAAAAGGGCATGCCGGGCCTGTCCGCGCCGAAGATCGACGGCAAGCTCAGCCTGCGCGCCTCCATCACGGGCGAGGTGGTGATGGATGGCGTCGTGGTGCCGGAGGAGGCGCTGCTGCCCGGCGTGTCGGGCCTGAAGGGGCCGTTCGGCTGCCTGAACCGGGCGCGGTACGGCATTTCATGGGGCGCCATGGGCGCCGCGGAGGCCTGTTTCCACGCGGCCCGCACCTACACGCTGGATCGCCAGCAATTCGGCCGTCCCCTGGCCGCCACCCAGCTTGTGCAGAAGAAACTGGCCGACATGCAGACGGAGATTTCGCTGGGCCTGCAGGCCAGCCTGCGGGTGGGCCGCCTGTTCGATGCCGGCCAGGTGGCGCCGGAAATGATCTCCCTGGTCAAGCGCAACAATTGCGGCAAGGCCCTGGACATCGCGCGCACAGCCCGCGACATGCACGGCGGCAACGGCATTTCCGGCGAATTCGATGTGATCCGCCACATGCTGAACCTGGAAACCGTCAACACCTATGAAGGCACCCACGATGTCCACGCCCTGATCCTGGGCCGCGCCATCACGGGCATCCAGGCGTTCTTCTGATGCCAGATCCCGGTGAGTTGCTCTCACCGGGATCTGGTGCTGCGGTCACCGCCGCCGTGCGGGCGTGGCATGGCCCGCCGATAGGGTGGGTGGGAAGGATTGCGCCCCCGAACGCGGCCAGCCATGTACAAGCAGGCCGCCATTTCCCTCAACCAAACGCCCGCCCCTGCATGATGCGCCCTGGTGGTTTCCCCGCGATCTCCGTGGCCGTTGCCGCGCGATGGGCCATGTTTCTTCATCCGGCCAGGGCAGCCACCTTTTGAAACCGCGCCACCCCGCCAGTGTCACCCATGCTGCGGCCGGGGTCCGGTTTGTCGTGCAAGGTGCTTTGCACAAGCATGCATGCGCGCGCGGGCGCTCAACGCGCCAGCCAGGTTGCGATGGGTTCAAATCACCACAACCTTGTATAAAGTATTGAAATAAAATAGAACTTCCCAGACGGGCGTTTAAGGAAATTATGTTCCGGGCAAACTCATGACCGGTAAGGGGTCACGACATAGAAGGGGCGAAAAACCACGCTAATACCAATCTCCCTAATGATTGACCGTTGTCCATTGCCTTGAAGCGATTTGTCGAATTTTCCCTGTTTGTGCGATGATGCTGTTCCATGCGTTGCAGCAGGCATCGACGATATCGTCGTAATCATTGAATATTCTGTTGCCGAGGAAATTCTGGCGCAGGTACTGCCAGATATTTTCGACGGGATTGAGTTCGGGGCAATAGGGTGGCAGATGAAGGATGCTGATGGTATCGGGGACCTTCAGTTTTCCGCCTGTCTGGTGCCATCCGGCCCCGTCGAGAATGAGAACGGCATGGCTTCCGGGTTGGATTTGGGAGGCGATTTCGGCCAGATGCTTATTCATGGCCTCTGCGTTGGCGCGGGGCATGACGAGGGCTGCACCGACATCGCGTGCGGGGCAGACAGCACCGAAGATATAGGCCCAGGTATAGCGGGTGTCCTTCAACTGGCGGGGCCGGCTGCCCTTGTCGGCCCAGGCGTAGGTGAGTGTTCCCTGTTGCCCGACGCGGGCCTCATCCTGCCACCATAATTCCAGGGGCTTGCCGCTTGCGTGGTCTGGGATTACCGCGGCGACCAGCGCGGCGAAGTTTTTTTATGTGTCTCAAGGGCTTGCGTGTCCTGGTCCGGGTGACGCGGCCGGGCTGAGATGTGGCTGAAGCCCAGCCGATGCAGGATCTTGCCCACACCTCCTTCGGCGATTGCCACGTGAAAGCGATCAGAAATCCGTATCGCCAGATCGCTCAAACGCCAGCGAACGATGCCATCCTTCTCCGGGTCGGGACCCTGGCGTACCCAACTGGCAAGCTCTTCCAGTTGTTCTGCGGACAAAATCCCAGGCCGGCCCTTTGATCGACGATCCGCTAGGCCGGCTATCCCCTCCGCGTTATAGCGGTGAACCCAATCCCGTAACGTCTGACGATCCATGCCAGCAGCCGCAGCCGCTTCCTCCCGCGTCTTGCCCTCCGCAATCAGGGCAAGCGCCAGAAGGCGGCGGGCCACATTCGCATCCCGGCTCCCAACCGCCTCCCGACGCAGCATCGCCGCATCTAAACCTTCCCGGGTAATCTTGATGGCTGCCGACATCGCCCCCTCCCACAACGCAACGGTAAAAATGCGCCACCAGGGAATCACAGCGGCCATACAAAGGGAATCCCTTCGATCTCAACGAGAGTCATTTCCTCGGCGGATTGGTATAAGCGGACAAATCAAGAACATCTGTAAGAGCAGCTATTCGGCTGGGGCCAGCAAACTTCCGGATGATGCTGATCGGCTCCACGGATAGCGAGGCTGTTAGCGTTTATCGCCACAGCTTGGCGATGGCGCAGTTAAACAGCAGGTGCGGCCTAACATCGCGGGTCGTCGAAAGGAGGCATGCGACGCAGCGCAAGAGGGCATGGACCATGCGGCGATGCCGGTTGTTCGCCCGTGAAGAGGGTCACAATGCGGGGGAGCCGCCGAGGAATTTGTCTATCTTCTCGTGCGCTCGGATATCAGGTCTGAGCCGTTCTAGGTTCTCCCTCAGGAAGGCCCGCAATGATTGCCTCGACCCAAGATTGATCCTCGTGGGTTTGAGTGCCGCCACCGTCCCCTCGATGTTGAAGCGGTTCATTACAAGAAGGTGAACCGCGCCGGGATTGTCGGCGGCAAAAGTTCGTGAGTCACGCCGCCAACTGCTGAATGCTCACGGCGTCATGATAGCGTTGTTCGGCCTCTGCGGGCGGGATATTTCCGATAGGCTCGAGCAGGCGGCGGTTGTTGAACCAGTCGACCCATTCGAGGGTTGCATATTCCACGGCTTCAAAGGATTTCCACGGTCCTCGCCTATGGATGACCTCCGCCTTGTAGAGACCGTTGACGGTTTCGGCCAAGGCGTTGTCGTAGCTGTCGCCGACGCTGCCGACCGATGGCTCGATGCCGGCCAGGCCTAGCCGCTCGGTGTAGCGGATGGACAGATATTGGGCGGTCTCAACCGGTCGTCGCAACAGCCCTTTGAGAGGAGGTTGCGATGGCCAAACGGAAGCGTCGATCAGCCAGATCTGGACGCGCGCCTGTGTTTTCACCTGGACGCCCTGGTATTGCCCGCCGTGAAGATCGCCGGCGCTTCTGGGGTTTGATTGCCCTGGGCCGTTCCAGTGAAGACGCCGCCATTGAGGTTGGGGTATCAGCGCCTGTCGGCTCCAGATGGTTTCGCGAGGCTGGCGGCATGCCCCCTACACATCTTTCCCCGACGGCCCCATGTCCGGTCGGACGCTATCTATCCTTGTCAGAGCGGGAGGAGATCGCGCTGATGCTGGCGCGGGGATGTGCCTTGCGAGCGATTGCACGGCATCTGAAACGATCCCCCTCGACGATATCCCGCGAGGTCCGTCGCAATGCGGCGACGCGTTCGGGCGGGTTTGAGTATCGGGCAACCACAGCCCAATGGCATGCAGAACGAGCAGCGCGCCGGCCCAAGATCGCGAAGCTGGCCTCGAACGAGCGGTTGCGACACTATGTGCAAGAACACCTTGCCGGCCTGGTCCAGCGATCAGATGGAGGCAAGGTCGCCGGGCCGCAGGCGCCCTGGAAGGGGCGACGCCATGGGCGCAGGCAATCACGGCGGTGGGCAACGGCCTGGAGCCCGGAACAGATTTCGCGAAGGCTGTTGCTCGACTTCCCCGAGGACAAGACCATGCGGATCAGCCACGAAGCCATTTATCAGGCCCTCTACATCCAGGGGCGCGGTGCCTTGCGTCGGGAATTGACAGCATGCCTGCGCACCGGCCGGGCGCTACGCGTGCCCCAGGCCAGGACCGGCCGCCGGGGAAAATCCTTCATCACGCCTGAAATCATGATCAGCGAACGCCCAGCCGAAGCCGATGACCGCGCCGTTCCTGGACATTGGGAGGGTGATCTGATCATCGGGCTGAACAGTTCTGCCATTGGCACCCTGGTCGAAAGAACGACACGTTTCACGATGCTGTTGCATCTGCCAGCGATGCCGGGCCATGGCGAAGGGGCACGGCCGAAGAACGGCCCCGCCCTTGCCGGTCATGGCGCCGAAGCCGTGCGCGACGCCATCGCGCGGACCATTGTCCAACTTCCTCAGCACCTCCGGCGATCTCTATCCTGGGATCAGGGGGCTGAAATGGCACGGCACGCGGAACTGAAGGTTCTTGCCGATCTGCCTGTCTATTTCTGCGATCCTCACAGCCCTTGGCAACGTGGGACCAACGAGAACACCAACGGGCTGTTGCGACAGTATTTCCCCAAGGGCACGGACCTCGGCTTGCACCCGCCCGAGGAACTTGATGCCGTTGCCGCAGCACTGAACGGCCGGCCGCGTAAAACCCTCGCCTGGAAAACTCCCGCCGAAGCACTGGACGAACTCATCGCGGAAACGCAAAATCACCCTGTTGCGACGACCGGTTGAGACCGCCTTGGCTACCCCTGTCGGAATGGTGGACCAATCCGGATTTCCCCGCCGGCCGGCGCTGGTGCAGGGCCTGCTCCAGGGCATCCAGGACAAAACCGGCATCGGCCGTCCGGGACACCCGCCAGCCGACGATCCGACGGGCAAAGGCGTCGATGATGAAGGCCACATAGACGAACCCGCTCCAGGTGGAGACATAGGTGAAATCGGACAACCACAGCTGATCGGGCCTGTCGGCCCGGAACTGCCGGTTCACCCGGTCCAGCGGACAGGGTAAGGCCTTGTCGGCAATGGTGGTTTTCACCGGCTTGCCGCGAATGGCACCCCGCAGGCCTATCTCCCGCATCAGCCGCGCGACCGTGCAGCGTGCCACCTGGATGCCCTCGCGCTGCAACTGCCGCCAGACTTTGCGGACCCCATAGACCTGGAAATTCTCATCGAACACCCGCCGGATATCGGCCTTAAGGCCGATATCGCGCTGTGCGCGCGCCGACAGTTTGGCCGGATCAGCCTTGCGAGCAGCATGCAGACGCACAGTTGACGGGGCGATTGGCAAAACGTCGCAAATCGGCTCGACCCCGTATTCCTGGCGGTGGACATCAATGAAATCCAGCATCATTTCGGTCGGCGGTCGAGCTCCGCCATCGCGAAATAAGCCGAGGCCTTGCGCAGGATTTCATTCGCCTGGCGCAACTCCCGGATCTCCCGTTCCTGCGCCTTCAACTTCTCCAGCACATCCAGCGGAATACCAGCACGACTGCCGCTTTCCACCTCGGCCCTCTTGACCCACTCATTAAGTGTGTGGGCCGAACAGCCAATCTTGGACGCCACGGATGAAACCGCCGCCCATCGCGACGGATGATCCTTCTCGTGATCCAAAACCAGCCGAACAGCCCGCTCGCGGACCTCAGCTGAAAATTTGTTCGTTGTCTTGCTCATCGTAGCCCCATCCTCTCAGGAGTTGGAGCCGCCGACAATCCCGGCGCGGTTCATCCGCTGGATCGTCCGCAGGCTGAGGCCCACTGCCTTGGCCATGGCCCGGCCCGTCCAGTGCGTGACCGCCCCCGGTGGTTCCGTACAGGTCAGCGCCACGATCCGCTGGACCTCCGCTGCCGAGACCGGCGCGCGGCCCGGCTTGCGGCTGGGTTCGCGCAGCAGGACATCCACGCCCTTCTCCGCAAACCGGCATTGCCAGCGCCAGACCGACGGGCGGCTGAGCCCAGTCTGCCGGGCAACCTCCTGAACCGGAAGCCGCTCGCCCGATAACAACACGATCCGAGCCCGCTGAACATGCTTCAGGGGCCGGTTGCGATCCCCGATGATCGCGCTCAACCGCGCACGATCCTCAGGGCTGATGATGACGCTCACTGTCTGGGACATAAACCCAGATTTTCACATCGACGACCCTTTGTGAATCCTTTGTCAGCATCAGTGCACTAGCCGCTTCCGGCATGGATGTCCCGCAAGATCACATCCGACATGTCGCACCCCTGGGATGGGAGCATATCGGCCTGACAGGCGACTATGTGTGGGGCGTTGACCCTCTGCCAAAGGAAGGGCTCCGACCGCTCAGGCGACCAACATCAATGCTGGTCGCGTAGTTCCCGATCCGTTCGCGCGAAGCGGACAATATGATCACTTTCGTGTCCGGACCCCATAATAATGCGACCGGCTGATCGACAGCAGTGCGCATTGCCGGACAACCGACAAGCCGGGATGGGATCGATCCACCATCTCACGCCTCCGACCGGCGCTCATCGACCGGAGGCCTTGCGCAAAAAGCTTGTCCCGGACCCGATCCGGGATCCCGCTCCACCACCAACTGCCCGATCTTGGCGTGCAGCCGGTCGATCTCGGCGGCATCAACGACTGGACTGGCCTCGGCTTTGCCGGAAAACGACGCGGCCATACCGTCGATAGCTTGTTTGCGCCAAGCGTTGATCATTGTCTGGTGAACACCGTGCTTCGACACAAGCTGCGCCATCGTCAACTCGCCCCGGATCGCCTCAAGTGCCACCTTCGCTGAATATCGCTTCCTCTGTCCCGCCATGTCGGTCGTCCTTCAATAAGGCCGAACCAAGCTTAGCAAACTGTCCGGTCACGGGGGACCAGCTCTCAATGGCGTGACCCCTTTACCGCCTAATTTATCCTCCCGTGACGGCCGGGGACGGACTCGACTGGCCTCGCTCATAGCCGGCGAGATAGAAAGTAACCGCAGCGACGACATTCAGTACTCCCATCACATAGATGGAAGGCAGGTAGCTGCCGTTCATGTCGTAATAGACACCGGCCGCGACCGGCGCGATTGCGCTGCCGACCGTCTGGACCAGCAGGGCAATGGCGGTCAGCATGGGAAACACGGCGTGATCCCAGTAGTGGCTGATTACAGCCATTGCGCCGACCTGCCCAGCACCGAAACCAATGCCCGCCGCAATCGCGAATGCAACGAGGGTGGCGTGGCCCGACACGTTGGCGAGAACCACGAAGCCCAGGGCAAAAATACAGAGCCCCAGTGCCACCGCGCGGCGCAGGGTGATCCTGGGCGCGATGAAGCCGAAGCCGAGGTTCCCGACTACCATGCCGATCTGCATCAGCGACATGGAGGAGGCGGATTCGAAAACCGAGAATCCCTTGCTTTGCAGATGCACCTGCGCATGGGCCGCGAGGAAAACCGAACCGGCGGTTGTTGCGACCATGACCAGTGTGACAACCCAGAACAGGGGCATGGCGAGTGCCTGCTTCAGCGTCTTGCCCGGATAGACGACCTTGCTGCCGCTTTCAACATCCATTTCGCCGGGGAACATGGGCTTATCGACATCCTGCCTGCGGGGCGGGTCGCGCACGAAAATCGCAGTCAGGACGATGTCCAGCGCGCCCATGACCAGGAAGACCCACCAGCCGAAACGCCAATCACCCGTCCGCTCAATTCCCTGTGAAATGAGCCCGATATACCCGAACGCCAGCAGGCCAACGATCGCATAGAGAAGGGAAATGGCCAGCGTGCGTCGATTGGGGAACCATGCCGCGACCGAGGTCTGGCAAGGGATGACGCCGCTGAACGCGCAGGTAATCCCCATCATCACACTGAAGGCAATCAAGGCCCCCGCAGGGCTGGTCACAAAATGGAGCAGGCTCGCCGACCCGACCGTCATGGCCGCGAAGCCGAACACCATCGTCTTCTTGATCCCGATGATCTCGGTCAGCTTGGCCGCCAACGGCATGAGCAAGGCTGTCGCGATCATGTTGACGACAATCAACAGGCCGAGATCAGCGGAGCTCCAATGCAGGCTTTTTGCCATTGCGGTGTTGACAACACTGCCGCCGAAGATGGGCAGCGACATGGCCGTGCTCATCAGCACGCCATAAACGATAAGAACGCCCCAATTGCGATCCTGCATCCCTAAACTCCACAGAAGCTGCATCGTCTGCAGACCGAGCATTCAGTATGCAGTGTGCAGTATTGGGTTGTTTGGTTTTTATTTTTGAGCAGCGAAAGCTGCTGTCAGCTTGGTCTTTATTTCGGCCTGCCATTCGGTCCGCAGGCGGAACGACGGGTCGGCCCGCACCAGCGCCTCGGTATCGGCGCGAATCTCGTCGACAGGCTTGTCGAAATTCAGGAAGGTCAGGTGCGGCTGGGTAATGTACCAGGGCGTATCACAATAGACTTCCTGGCGGTTTCCTTCCGGATCGCGGAAATAACATGACCAGGAATTCCCGTGAGTCACGGTCTCGATATCCTCCAAACTCAGCGCCTTGGCCTTGCGATAGATCTCGACGATCTGGTCGAGGCTGTCGGCCTTATAGGAAATCTGGTTCAGAAGGTGTTTCGAAACGACCCCCGGTTCGCGGCCGCCGATCAGCACGATCTGGTGGTGATCATCCGGGCTGCCGGTCATGAAGACAATCTGAAGATTATCCTCCACCGAGTAGTCAGATACGACAAGTCCAAACATGTCCTTGTAGAAACGCACCATTCCGTCCAGATCATAGACGTGAATGCCGAGGTGTTTGAACTGAACTGCCATCTTCCGGGCCCTCGATATTGCTGGGCAAGGGCCGGAGGCCCCTGCCCAGCATGTCAATACTCAGTTCAACGGCCCGGCGGCGGGCCGCCCGGACCACCGGGAGCGCCCGGCGGCGGCATCAAGGGACGCACAGTCTCCTCGACCTTGTCGCGCGACTGGTACATGTTGAACAACTTCTCGGCGATCTGGTCGGGATCGACCTCGGTGCCGCGCTTGATCATGCCCGCGACATAGATGGCGCCGACATAGACACCCTTCGGCTTCAGGGCGCCGTGAAGGTTGGTCACGTAGTTGCGCAGGCCGGAATGGGCGATGCCTACATTCGACAGGGGCGGGATCGGCGCCAGGGCGGAGCCACCGGCGATGAACAGCAGGGCGCCGTTACCAGCGGCGATCATGTCGGGCACGACCAGATTTGCCGTCTTGATGGCGCCGCCCACGACCAGTTCGAACGCTGGCTTGGTGTTCTCATAGGTAACGTCCAGCGCACCGCGATAGTTCTGCGGCCCGTAGGCGGGGCTGTATTCGACAACGTCGATGGAGCCAAACGCAGCCTTGATGACACCCAGGGCAGACTTGGACTGCGCCTCATCGGTGATGTCGGCCGTTGCCGTCACCACCGACGTCACGCCGGCTTCGGCCAACTGGGCCTTCAGCTTATCGAGATTTTCCTGACTGCGGGCAACAAGGCCGACATTGAAGCCTTCCTTGCCAAACTTGGTCGCAATGGCGAGACCCATGGTCCCACCCGCACCCATAATGGCGATGGTTTTAGCCATTTATAAGGTTCTCCCTGAAATGTGGCCGGCGTATCAGAACAAGGGCTTCGGGAACGGCGGATTTTCCGGGATCGGCGACATCACGTCCCAATGCTCGGCCAGTTTGCCGTTCTCGATGCGGAAAATATCGATGATCGTAGCCCCGAGGCTTTTGGGATCGAACTTGAAATGATGGAAGACAACAACGCGGTCACCTTCGGCGATCATCTGCTTGATCTCGGTGGAGACGTTGTCCAGGCCCCTCTTGAAGGCGGTGCGCATGGCTTCCTTGCCCGGCGGGACCATCTGGTTGTGCTGGATATAAGTGTCCGAGAGCAGCTCAAGGCCTTCATCGACCTTGTGTTCGATGAACACGGTCTGGAAGAACTTGCGAACGAGAGCCTTGTTGGCCTCGATATCGTGCTGAGACATGATTTTCCTTTCTGCAATCATGTGTAAGTAACGGTGAGTTACTCTGGATAGTCTCGTGGCTGCAGCGTGTAGCCCGCTTGGCCGTCGAAGGGATCGCCCAGAATGTCCACATTGGCCCGGTTGGAGATCTCCCCCAGACGTTCGCGGATCTTTTCGGGTGTCCAATCGCCTCCCGTCACGCCCTTGCTTCGCCAGAGCCCGACTTCGTAGACATTGGTGCCGTTCATGCCGAGGCATCGGCCGTTGAACGGAACGGCTTCATGGACCAGAAACGCCAGAGCCGGGGCGACATGGTCGGGCGAATGCGCCTGCAGGACCTGCTGGTCCGGCTTCGTTTTGTCATCGCTGAAGGTCAGCCAGGCGACGGTGGCCGCACTCGGCAGTATCGAGTTCACCTTGATCCCAAGCGCGTCGGCCTCTATGGCAAGATTGCGGGTGAACCCGAAGATCGCCGCTTTCGACGCGCCGTACACCGTGGAGTATTTGGCACCGATCACAGAGCCGGAAACAGTGTTGACGATCCGGCCCTTGCCAGCCGCGGCCATATGTGGCCAGACGGCGCGGCACATCCAGATGGTTCCCATCACGTGGGAGGAAACCATCTTTTCGATGTCTGTCGTTGTCAGTTTTTCGAACAACGTATATTCGAGCACGCCGGCATTGTTGACCAGCCCGTCTACACGGCCAAAAGCATCCAGGGCGGTCTGTACGACCGCCAGGGCACCTTCGCGGGTGGCGACGGTGTTGGTATCGGCCACGGCGATGCCCCCGGCCGCGCGAATTTCCGCAGCGACGGCTTCCGCGCGGGAGGCGGTGACGCTGCGGCCGTCCGGTCCGACGCCCAGATCGTTGACGACCACACTGGCGCCACGCGCGGCCAGACAATGGGCATAGGATCGACCGAGGCCGGGATTGCTCCCGGCGCCGGTGACAATGATGACCTGCCCGTCAAACCGGATCGCTGAATCGTTCATGGCGCTTACGCCACCTCTGCCTTGACGGGGTTCCGGAGCACCCCGATTTCCTCGATCTCCACCTCGATCGTGTCGCCATCCTTCATGAACAGCGGCGGGTTGCGCTTCGACCCCACGCCGCCGGGAGTGCCTGTGACGATCACGTCACCCGGCTCCAACTGGCTGAACATCGAGCAATAGGCGATCAGCTTGGGGATGGAATAGATCATGTCATGGCTGGTCGCGCGCTGGACCTCCATGCCATTCAGGCGCGTCACTAGGTTCAGCTTGGCATTGTCCGCGATCTCGCCGCGCGTGGCCATCCAGGGGCCGAAGGGGCCGCTGCCGACAAAATTCTTGCCGGGCGTCCACTGGCCGTCCTTCTTCTGATGCTCTCGCATGGAGCCATCGTTGTAGGGGGCGTAGCCTGCGATATACTCCCAGGCCCGGTCCTCGCTGATACGGCGGCCAGTCTTGCCGATGATGACGGCAATCTCGCCCTCCCAATCGACCCTGGTGGATTCCGGCGGAGCCAGGAAGGGCTGGAGATGGCCGACCTGGGAGTTGGCGAAACGGGCAAAGACGATTGGGGCCTCCGGCACGACCTTGCTTGTCTCCATCATATGGGTGCCGTAATTGATGCCGATGCAGAATATCTTGTCGGGGTTCGGGATAACGGGGAGATACTCGATCTCACCAAGGCCGTAATCCGCCGTCTTGCCAGCAATTGCCTTTTCCATTTCGGGCAGCGCACCGGCTGCCAAAACCGCCTTGAGATCCGGGTATTTGTTCCCTGTTGCACGCTTGAGGTCTACCACCCCGCTACCGACGACGGCACCGTAGGTTTCTTCGCCAGCGATCTTGAAGCTCAGCAGTTTCATTCTGTTTCCACACCTTGTTACGCTCCGGCAAGAGAGCAGCAGCCGATCCGGCGCGGCATCCTTCTGCGCAGAGCAATGTCATAAGTGATTAATAGCCCGAACTAGGCGGCTTATGGGGGGCGCTGTTCGGAGTGTCCGCGCAGTGACCCAGCTCGAATAACTCCGCGAGATTCATCCGTTATTGCGTACCCGGTACCGTCTAATTCACAGCCATCCGCATAGCCGGACCGGCTCGTTCGCGTTCACTTAGCGAACATCAAGGGACGTCACGATGACATCTGCCGGGATTGCGGACCTAGATACCCCTACCGAAAGGCGGGAATCTTCCTGGTTCGCGCTGGACATATCCAAAATCTACAGGAGACTTGTTCGTGGCGACGGCAACAAAAGCAGACCAGCAACCAAGCGCAGCGCCGCGGGTGCATAATCCCGGCGCAGGCCTTTCGCCGGAAGCGTTCATCGACAAGATCATCGCCTTGCGCCCCATGATCCGTGCGCAGCAGGAAGCTGCTGACGCCAATGGCGGCTACGTCAAGGAAGTGCACGAAGCCCTGCTCGATTTCGGCGGCTACTTCGCGCTCAATCCCAAGCGTTACAACGGCCACGAATTTGACGTGGCTACGTTCCTGCGGGCATCGATTGAAATGTCGCGTAGCGACCCCGGCTCAGGCTGGTGCTACACTTTCGCGACAGGTCATGTCCCGATGATTGCCGGCCACTATTCGCAAGAAGCGCAGGATGAGATTTTCACCCGCAATGGCGGGCTTGCTCTTGCCCCGTTGCGTGCGCCGACCGGCGGCACGATCCGTAAGGTGGACGGCGGATATATCTGTAAAGGGGCGTGGGACTGGGGTTCCGGCATGTCTTATGCCACCCACGTCATGCCGACCGCACGGCTTGTCACCACACGCATTGCCGAAGACAGCGCCGAGGGACCGCCGACTTTCCTCGTGCCCTTGATTCCGATTGAGGACATCACGGTGCTCTGGGACAGCTGGGGCAAGGGTAACAGCTTGGGCCTTAACGCCTCGGGTTCGCACACGTTCATCGTTGACGATGTGTTCGTGCCCGACCACATGTGCTCACCATTCCACACTTTCCAGCGTGCCGGTGAATCGCCGGAGGGTACCTATGGCACCCGCCTTCACGGCAATCCCCTCTACCTTGGCCTGACGACGTCCTACTTCACATCCACGATCGCGAGCGTGATGGTCGGGTGCGCCTGGGCTGCGCTTGACGAGTTCGAGCACGTCCTTCGCAACAAGCGGACTATCAATCCGCCGTTCAATTATCGCATGCATTCGGCTGACTATCAGCAGCCGTTCGGCGATGCGCTGATGTATGCCAAGGCTGCTGATGCCTGCATCATGGAATATGCTCGTCAGTATCAGAAGATGCTCAACGACTGGGAGAACGGCATTCCCCTGACCGCCGAGGCGGATTTTGCCGCCGGCGCCATGTGCACGAATGCCGCGCGTCTGGCGACCAAGGCGGTGGAAATTTCGTTCTACGCTGGCGGTTCTTCCAGCGCCATGAAAGGGGGGCGGTTGAATCGTTATTTCCGCGACATGGCTACCTACCGGACCCATCCGATTGCCCAGTACCACACGGCGGCAATCGGCTTTGCACAGGGGTATCTCGGCCTCCCAGTTCCTCAGCTTGAAGCGGTTGGCGGGAAGAGAGCGTAACAGGTTCGCATTGGGTTCGTTGCGCGATTCAAGGGCTTCCGCAAGAAGCCCTTGAATTGCAAATACTTTGAACTTTCAGGCCGTAATGATCGGGCTTGGTCCCCTGTTGCCGACGGCAGCGAAGCCCCCCTACCTTGGCGAAGGAATATCCTGCTGATCGGCATGTAAAGCCCGTGAGCATCCGGCGATGATGGCGACGTTCGGAGTGTGATCGGTTCAAACGGGGTCATTCGAACCGATCACACGACAAACCAAGAGCTAAGGGACTGTCCAGCACCCCTCTAGTTGTAAAGAGTTGCGGCACTCCGCTACCGTCGTACCAGTGTGCCGCAACTGACTTCAATACGAGACCTACGCACCGTTATGCACGATAGCCCCGCCAACGGAGATATCGGCTTGCCGCCCGTGTCGGCTTTATGCGGCCGAGATCAGATTTCCTTAAAGGAGACCATGCTGGGCGGAGCTTCGCATCCATCCATCACTTCCTCCAGGAAATGAAGGAACGCCGGAATTTCACCGAGTATATCCACATCCTCCCTGGCTTGATGGATGAACAGGTGCAGGAATGACCGGCCGTCCTCGCTCACCGATACCGAGTACGACGATCCAGGCCGAAGGCGTTGCTTCGCCAGTGGCAAGAATACCTTTATGTTCTCCAGGTTTCTCTGCGCGAACTCCGCTTTCACTCGATATTCTGCCTTAGAAACGAACATTTTGAATTTCTCTCCGTTCAAGAGGGGGGAAATCAAGAAACCTCAAGCATGCAGGCGCATGGATGGCACCTTGTGCAAAGGCCGGAGGCCTGCGCTCCTGCCGTGTATCGTAGCGGCGACGCCCCCAGGATATTGATCCATCACGTTTCGGAAGGTGTCGGATGCCGGGAACCCATGCCGAGACGTCCATGAGCGTGCCCCGATGGGTCATCGGCGGTCATGAGGCGGCGTCCACTAACTTCCGCAGTGCATCGGAAGGGTTGCGGTCTATGGCCCGAAGCCGGGTGCAGACCGTATCAAGGCCCAATGTGCGTGCATAATGCATGGGTCCGCCCGTATGGCGTGGCCAGTTATAGCCGTAAAGCCAGACCACATCGATATCGGACTCCCGCGCTGCGATCCCTTCCGCCAGGATCTTGGCCGCCTCGTCGATCATGGGGAGCAACATCCGGTCCAGGATGGCCTCGTCAGACCATTCGCGCGGCGCAATGCCCTTGTCAGCGGCAAAGCCGGCGATGATGTCTATCGCCTCCTGTGAGACCACCGGTTTGCGCTGCTCATCATAATCGTAGAACCCGGCGCCGGTTTTCTGGCCCCGCCGCCCTGCCTCGCACAGGCGCTCACGCACGGTTGACCCCGTCGAGGTCTCCCGTGTCCAGCCAAGATCCAACCCGGCAAGGTCTCCCATCCGGAAAGGCCCCATGCGGAATCCGAAGTTTTCGACCACCCGATCGACACGATCCGGCGTGACCCCTTTAAGAATGATCGCCTCGGCTTCGCGTCGGCGGATGGCGAGCATGCGGTTGCCGATAAAGCCATATGCGTTGCCGGCCACGACCGGCTTCTTGCCGATCCGCAAACCCACGTTGATGGCGGTTGCCAGCGCGTCGGGTGCTGTGATGCCTGTCCGCACGACCTCAAGCAACTTCATGATGTGCGCCGGCGAGAAGAAATGCATGCCTAACACATCCTGTGGCCGCGATGTGCTTGATGCGATCTGCAGCACGTCGAGATAAGAGGTGTTGCTGGCGAGAATGGTCCCTTCCTTCGTAGTCCGGTCCAGGCGAGAGAAAATGTCCCGCTTGACCGCCATCGTCTCATAGGCAGCCTCGATCACCAGGTCGGCGCGTCCGAGAGCGTCGATTTCATTGGCGGTGACGAGATGCCTCAGCGCCCTTGCAGCCTCCTCGTCGGACATGCGCTGCGTGGCCACATTTCTTTCGATGATGCTCGTGATTTCATCTACGGCGCGCTTAAGGGCCGCCGGATCACGCTCGACCAGTGTGACCGGGAAATCAGCGCACAGCAGGGCGGTTGCAATCCCCCTTCCCATGGTTCCCCCACCGATCACGCCGGTGGAAGCAATGGGGCGGGCCTGGACCTTCTCCAGCCCGGGGATTGTGACGGCATCTGCTTCTGCGCGGGCAATATATGCCTCGACCTCGTTGGACCGGTTCATGTTCAACAATCGGCTCGTTTTGTCGGGGAAAGCGGAAACCACTATGGCCAGTCCGTGGCACACCGTCCAGAACAGGGCAGGTCACATGCCGGACAGGTTGAATTCTGCCTCTGCCATCGAACCACGCTGGCATTAGCCTCCGGGTCCGGTCCCCGAGGAAGATATTTCCGGGCAATTGGACAAGAGCGACGATCCGATGGCTGAAGCCTTTATCTGTGACGCAATAAGGACACCGATCGGCCGGTTTGGCGGTAGCCTGGCCTCGATCCGCCCCGATGATCTGGCCGCCACCGTGCTGAAGACACTTGCCCGGAGAAACGGGAGTGTCGACTGGGAAGCCGTTGACGATGTGATCTTCGGCTGCGCCAATCAGGCCGGCGAGGACAACCGCAATGTCGCGCGCATGGCCAGCCTGCTGGCCGGCCTGCCGATCGGCATCAGCGGCACCACCGTAAACCGCCTTTGCGGTTCCGGGCTGGACGCCGTCGCCATCGCCGCGCGCGCCATCCGGTCCGGTGAGGCCGATCTGATGATTGCGGGCGGGGTGGAGAGCATGAGCCGCGCGCCCTTCGTTTTGCCAAAGGCCGAGAGCGCCTTCTCCCGCAACGCCGCCATCTATGACACGACGATCGGCTGGCGTTTTGTGAACCCGGCCATGAAGGCCGCCTATGGCGTCGATTCCATGCCGGAAACCGCTGAGAATGTGGCGCGAGAATTCGCGGTCTCGCGCCAGGACCAGGATGCCTTTGCCGCGCGCAGTCAGACCAAGGCCGCCGCCGCACAGGCGAACGGACGGCTGGGCCGGGAAATTGTCGGGGTCAGCATCCCCCAGCGCAAAGGCGACCCTATCATCGTCGATCAAGACGAGCATCCCCGCGCAACCTCCGCCGAAGCCCTGGCCAAGGTGAAACCCGTCGTCTGTGCGGACGGGACGGTCACCGCCGGCAATGCCAGCGGCGTCAATGACGGGGCCGCCGCCCTGATCGTTGCGTCAGAGGCGGCCATCCGCCGGTATGGATTGACGCCGCGCGCCCGTGTGGTGGGTGCTGCCAGCGCCGGTGTGCGGCCGGCTGTCATGGGGATCGGCCCCGTGGACGCGACGCGCAAGCTGCTCGCCAGAACGGGTCTGACGGTCGGCGCGCTTGACGTGATCGAACTGAACGAGGCTTTCGCCAGCCAGGCGCTGGCCGTGCTGCGGCAGTTGGGCATCGCGGATGAGGACCCGCGGGTGAACCCGAATGGCGGGGCCATCGCGCTGGGCCACCCGCTGGGCATGTCGGGCGCGCGTCTCGCCCTGACCTCAACCGAAGAACTGGTGCTGACCGGCGGGAAATACGCCCTGGCAACCATGTGCATCGGCGTGGGCCAGGGTATTGCCATGGTCCTGGAACGGGCCTGACGGACAATATCGCGTGTCAGGCCGGTGCGTGAAACGCGCCCTGAAAGCTACCGGGCGTCTTTAAGTCGGCCCATGTGATCGACGGTTCAGATGCAGCCATCTGAACCGGTCACAGTCTGGCTGTTGGAGGTTACCCATGAGTGTCGCGCGTCCCCTTGATATCGCCTATGTACGGCTGGCAGCGCCAGATCTGGCCGTGCAGGCCCGTTTCCTTACGGATTTTGGTCTTGTCGATCTGGGGTTGCACGGGGACGTGCAGCTCTTCGCGTCAGCCAACGAGGCGCCCTTTTGCTATATCGTGGAACAGGGGGAAGCAAAATTCCTCGGTTTCGGCCTGTGGGTTGAAAGCACAGAGGCGCTTGAAGCCCTGGCCGCCAGAGAGGGCCGGCGAGTTCAGTCGTTGGGCCTGCCGGGCGGGGGCAGCTACGTGCGGATGACCGATCCCGACGGTTTTGAAATCGACGCTGTCGCAGGCCAGAGTTTCAGGAGTGACGGGACCTCGGAATGCCCCGTCGATTGGAACGAGAACGGGTTGCGCCGGCGCGTCGACAGTTTCCGCCGGACGGAAAAAGGCCCTAGCCATGTGTTGCGCCTTGGCCATCTGGGCATGGCGGTTACCGATTTCCGCCGGTCGGAGGGCTGGTACAAGGATCGTTTCGGTCTTCTGACATCGGAGGAGTTTGAAACGGCACCGGGCAAACCGCTGGGCGCCTTCATGCGTCTCAATCGTGGCGAAACGCCCACGGACCATCACACCGTCGTGCTGATTGAGTCCCCACGCCGCGGTTGCGCCATGTCGCCTTTGAGGTTGCCGGGCTCGATGACCTGATGGCCGGGCGCGAACATCTGGGGCAATGCGGCTACAGGCCCCACTGGGGTGTCGGCCGCCATATTTTCGGCAGTCAGATCTTCGATTACTGGCTCGACCCTTATGGCCGCGAGCATGAGCACTGGACCGACGGCGACCAGCTGACCGCCGCCATCTCCCCCAAACTCGTCCCCCTCTCCGACGTCATGGGCGTCCAGTGGGGCGCTGAGCGCCCAAGCCGGGACTAGGCGGTAAACTCTGTGGTGTAGGAGGTCCGCGCGCGTGGCCCGACAATCCCGCCATCAGGCGGCCGGCATCGGCCGCCT
This sequence comes from Niveispirillum fermenti, assembly GCF_052474395.1. Classification (NCBI taxonomy): domain Bacteria; kingdom Pseudomonadati; phylum Pseudomonadota; class Alphaproteobacteria; order Rhodospirillales; family Azospirillaceae; genus Niveispirillum; species Niveispirillum fermenti. The sequence goes on from NZ_CP156680.1 coordinate 255,627, forward strand.
GATTAGGCCATTACCTCTCCGATGGCCGGCGCTTCCCCATCATGTCGCGGGACGCTATCGTCAGCGGGCCATGGCCCGCACCGCGTCAGTCGATAACCGGGGGCTGGCCCTCCCAGGCGCGCAGGAGCAGGCCGCGGAGGCGAGTTTCTTCCAGCGGGGCCGGATTCCAGTACTGGTTCCTGAAGGTCAGCTCCACGATACGATCAATGCCGTGCCGGGGCATGCCCAGGTCCTTCAGGGCGGTCGGCGCCCCCAGTGATCGCGCCAGTTCGTACAGGGCCAGCGGTGCATTGTCCGTGCCCATCGCGCGCCCGATCCGCATCAGCGCATCGCTCACGTACGGGGCGTTATAGGCCAGGGCGTGGGGTAGAATGATCGTGTGGGTCTGGGAATGGGGCAGATCGAATGCACCGCCCAGCGCATGACAGAGCTTGTGATGAATGGCCATGCCGACCGCACCCAACGTCGTGCCGCACAGCCAGGCGCCGTACAGCGCGTTCGACCGTGCTTCCTTATTGGCAGGATCGTTGATGAGCTGCGGCAGGCCGCTGGCCAGGGCGCGGATGCCTTCCTCGGCGATCAGCGAGATGATGGGATTGGCCTGCTTGGAATACAGCCCTTCCACGGCGTGGGCGATGGCATTGATGCCGGAGGTGGCCGACAGGGCAGGGGGCAGGCTGAGCGTCAGGTCGACATCATAGATGATGACCTCCGGCTGAATCCGGGGTGAAGACTGTGTTGTCTTCACGCCATTTTCGGTCTCCCCGAGAATCGGTGTGGCCTCCGAACCGGCATAGGTCGTGGGAATGGCAATCTGGTGCAGGTCGGTCCGCAGGGCGATGGCCTTGGCCAGCCCGATGGTGGAGCCCCCCCCCAGAGCGATCAGGCAGTCGGTCTGCCGCCTTGCCACGTCTTCCATCGCGCGGAGCGTGGTATCCACCGGGGTGTGCATGCGCGCACCGTGGAAGATGCTGCACTCGAACGCTGTCAGATATTCCGCCAGCTTCCGGCCGTCGCTTTCCTGCTCCGGCGTCGTAAGAATCATCGGCCTTTTCGCGCCGATCCTGGTCACTTCCTCCGCCACGGCGGTTTTGAGCAGGTCCGACCCGAATTGAACCCGGACGGGGTTAGCAGTATAGACGAAGGGCGTCACCGCGCTGCTCCATGATGCTGTTGCCACCTGCTGACCGGCCGATGGCCGGCGCCAGCCTGTGATGATTGGCGATTGTCATGTCTCACGGAGCAAGGGTGGTGTATCATGTGTCCGCCCTGCGTCGTCGCGGCACGATATGGCGGACAGTTTGGACCGCCTTCAGGCGAAGTGAACCCTGATACCTTCGTTCAGACGGGTTCCTCGGCGGGAAGGACAATCGCCGCATGGCAATCTTGAGTTTACTGTATCGTGGATTTCCGGTCTGGAAATTAGGAAGCGCGCTTCGGAATCGCTCACGGAGCTCTCGCTTTTCTGGCCATGACAGGATTATCCTGAAACAGAAGCAGGCTAGAATCCTGTGGTTCCTGGGGGAGGACGATCTTATGGATAATGTACGCACTATTTCGCGCGGAATTGACCTGCTCGAGTTCTTGAACCGGTCCGGCAAAGCAACGGGTGCACACATAGCGTCACAATTAGGGCTGTCGCGGCCGTCCACTTATCGTATCCTTGAAACGCTGACGGCGTGCGGCGTTGTTCGTTACTCCGAGAAGGACAACAAATACGCTTTGGACTGGTCCGCGCAGACTTTGGCCAGCGGGCTTACCGAGCGTAGCCGGGTATTGTGCGTGGCCACGCCCTACCTCTATGAGTTGCAGAAAAAGGTGCAATGGCCGACGGATCTGGCCATCCATGAAAATGGTGTGATGGTCGTCAAGGAATTGACCCATCCGATCAGTCCCTACTCCATCGAATCGGGTATTGTTGGAAGTCGACACCCCGTTCTCTGCGGCTCTTTAGGGCGCGCCTATATCAGTTTCTGTCCCAAAGGGGAACGGGACGCCATCCTCAAGAACTTCTTCTCACGCTGCACGGGTGGGTATGAGTATTTCAATTCGATGCAGCAGATCGAATGGATGATTGCAAAGACCCGGGCCGACGGCTTCGGTTCCCGGCAGCAGGATGTGAATGCCGAAACCTCCAGCATCGCCGTTCCCATCCGCTTCCTGGGACGGGTGCTGGCCTGCATGGATATCAGCTGGATCGCGTCCGCGATGAGCTTCGATGAAGCGGTGAAGAAATTCCATGCGCCGCTGGATGAGGCACGCCGCGCCGTGGAACGGCAACTGGCGGCCGAGACGATGCTCAATTAGGCCATCGCAAAGGCCGTAAAAAGAAATCCAGGGCAACGCATCGGCGATGCCCTGGATCGTGGTCGGAACTGAAAGTTGGGGACCGGGTGCTGGTCAGTCGAGCTAAGGGCGAGTCCTTACAGAAAAGGCCTTTGACCCTTGCTGTAAGGACTCGGGACTTTGCGCTCGACCTGGCCTATTGGCCAGCGCCGGCTGAAGGCGCGGAGGCCATCAAAGCGTCACGTCGAACCCAAGCGCGCCCTTGCCGGCCGAATGCGTCATCACCTGCCACTGGCTGGTGACATGGGTGCGATAGGTCGACGCATCCTTGTAGAAACGCAGCAGACGCGACCCAGTCCGGGCCGCCGTGGTGCCGGAGGTGGTGAACATCATCTGGATGGCGTCGCAGGCTATCTTGCCAGCCATCAGGGCGGTTTGACGCATGCGGGCATCGTCGATGCAGGTGAACGGCGTGCGGTCGCGCGCCCACGCATCACAGGCCGCCGTATAGCGCCGGGCCGTGCCGAGGAGGAGCAATTCCGCTGCGTCCACCATGCCCATCGCTTCGCCGTACCATTGCTGGAAGAAGTGGGATTCGGCGCGTGGCATCGGCGGCGGGAAATGGGTCTTCTGGCTCTCGATCAACCGCTTATATTCGTCAAGCGCACCCTTCGCCGCGCCGACCATCGGGGCCGCCAGTTCGCAGCCGAAATAGGTCATGATACGGCCGAGATAGAGCGAGTTGCCATGCAACTGATACCCGATCGTCCCGTCCTTACTCAGATCGCGGCGGGGCCAGTCGAACAGGGAAGTCCAGCGGTCGGGAATGAATTTGCCGGAGATTCGGACCGTATTCGATCCGGTCGCCTGCAGGCCCAGGACCTGATCCCCGCCCCAATCGTTCAGGACTTCGATCTGATCGCGGGGAATGATGAAGCCAATCGGAGCAATCGGCTGATTATCGTCAAACGCGTTGGCCGCGCCCATGAACCAGTTCGAATGCGGGACCCCGGAGGCATAGGCCCAGTCCCCCGTCAGGATATAGCCACCGTCGACCTTCTCGGCGCGACCGGAGGGAAGGGCGCGCTGCGGACAGATGAAATCCGCCTGATCGGCAAAGCCTTCTCGTTGGGCTTCTTCTGGGAAATAGGCGGCGAGATGCAGCGCGTGCCCGGCGGACAGGCCCATGCCCCACGCCGTGCCCGGATCGGCCCGGCCGATCTCGATGACGACGCTGAGGAATGTCTCGAGGTCCATCTCGAACCCCCCATAGATCTTGGGGGCGAGCATCCGATAAAACCCGGCTTGCTTGAACTTTTCATGCCGCTCGCGCGAACAGCCGCCATTGGCGTTGTTGGCCTCACACTCGCTGGAAAGCTCCTCCCGCATGGCCATGGCGCGGGCGATGATTTCCTTCGGAGTAACGGTTGAGCGATCTGCCTGTTCGTGAATGACGTTTGCCACGGGTATCTCTCAGGACTGGCGTGCCCCGAAGGCCTGGCTTTCGCCTTGATAAACAAGGAAAAAGCCGCCACCCAATGCTCGGGGACTGGCAGGATGGGTAGCGCGGGTTTATAGTTGATCGTTACCTCAGTCAGCGCCGTGCTGAACGGGTTTTCACGCCGCAGTCCACGTGATGTACCCAGTCCACGTGGTGTACGCGGTTCGCACGAATGTGAGCTTGTTTGCCGATGACGTATAAGCGCATTAGATCGCTCGAACGGGGTGTCGCAATCCTTCAGTACGTCAATACCATGGGGGAAGCGACGGCAGGCAAGATCGCTCAGGAAATCGATCTTCCGCGTCCGACCGTCTATCGTATTCTTGATACGCTTGTCGAAAGCGGCCTCCTGTATCGGAGTCCGTCTGCGCAAAAGGTCTACAGACTGACGGAGGCGGTTGGGAAGCTGATTACCGGCATCGAACGCGCCGATCCTGTGGCCACCGCCGCGCACAGCGTACTCAGCAATTCCTCGCTGGACGTGTCCTGGCCGGTTTTCCTGTGTACCTATTCCGAAAAGGGGATGGTCATCCGGGAAACCACGCGCGGTTCCAGCGTATTCTGGACGGATCTGGGCTGGGTCGGTGCTGCGGCCCCGATCTGGGAAGTGGCGCCGGGTTGGGCCTTTGCCGCCCATGCGTCGCCCGAACTGCAAGCCTTCCTGATTGAACAGGGCCCTCCGGATGTAAAAAGCCGCCTGGAAACGATACGCCAGCAGGGCTATGCCCTTGATCATGATGCCACCGGCCGTGTCAGCGGTGTTGCCGTTCCGGTCGGAAAAGGCGATACCCTGGTCGGCGCCCTGGCTACGGTATGGGAGGTGAGTGAGGCCCCCGAGGCGAACCCGGTGGATGGGTACCTCGCATCGTTGAGGTCCCTGCGCGACCAAATACTCGAAGAACTGGCCTCCGACATGGATTACAGCTCATCCCTTGATAGTCGCTGAGGCGGCGGTATGAACCGTCGGCGCATTTGGTGCCAGTGCTGGTCTCTGGCACCAAACCGGCTGATCAGGCCGCCTGCTGAACGACGTTCTCGAACGAGCAGCCGGTCTTTTCGATCACTTCCGCCAGGGTCACGCCGTCGGCCAACTCGACAAGGGTCAGGCGGTCGCGGGTTTCAGCGACCTTGAACACCGCAAGATCGGTGATGATCATGTCCACGCACCCCGTGCCTGTCAGGGGCAGCGTGCACTGTTCCAGGATTTTCGGCGCGCCGTCCTTGGCGGTGTGCTCCATGACCACAATCACGCGCTTCACGCCGGCGACCAGATCCATCGCCCCGCCCATGCCCTTGACCATGACACCCGGGATCATCCAGTTGGCAATATCACCCCCGCGCGACACCTGCATGGCGCCCAGCACGGCCGCGTCGATATGGCCGCCGCGGATCATGGCAAAGCTCTGTGCGCTGTCGAAAAAGGATGATGTCGGCAATTGGGTGATGGTCTGCTTCCCGGCATTGATCAGTTCGGGATCGACCTCATCGGGATAGGGGAACGGTCCCATGCCCAGCATACCGTTTTCGGACTGAAGCGTGATGCGGACCCCTTCGGCCAAGTGGTTAGCCACCAGAGTGGGGATGCCGATCCCGAGATTGACGTAATAGCCGTTGTGCAGTTCCCGGGCCGCGCGGGCGGCCATTTGATCGCGAGACCAAGACATCAGTTGTTCTCCTTTCGGGCGCGCGTCGTCAGCTTCTCAATCCTGTTTTCGCTGACCGTGCTCTTTACGATGCGGTCGACATAAATGCCGGGAACATGCACGGCATCGGGATCCAGCGTACCGTCGGGCACGATCTCTGACACCTCCACGACCGTGACCTTGCCTGCAGCGGCCATGGGCGCATTAAAATTGCGCGCGGTCTTGCGAAAGATCAGATTGCCTTCGCTGTCGGCCTTCCAGGCCTTGATGATGGACAGGTCGGCACGCAGCCAACGTTCCCGGACATAGAGCTTTCCCTCGAATTCTTCGACGGGCTTGCCGTCGGCAACAACAGTGCCGACCCCGGTGGGCGTATAGAAGGCGGGAATGCCCGCTCCGCCCGCACGAATGCGTTCGGCCAGCGTTCCCTGCGGCGTCAGTTCAAGCTCAAGCTCGCCCGACAGGAACTGCTGCTCGAACAGCTTGTTCTCCCCCACATAGGAGGAGATCATTTTGCGGATCTGGCGGCTCTGCAGCAGCATCCACAGGCCAAACCCGTCGGCCCCGGCATTGTTGGAGATGACCGTCAGGCTCTTCACCCCCGATGCACGGATCACGGGGATCAGGCTTTCCGGATTGCCGACCAGACCGAAGCCACCGGACATGATCGTCATGCCGTCGAACAGGAGGCCTTCGAGGGCCGCTTCCGGCGAAGGATAAATCTTGGATGTCATCGGATACCTGTCAACTTTACGCTGTCTGGCGCACTCAATTGCCGGCACGCGCCCGCCTTGTCCTTCGTCCGTTCCCGAGCGTCTGACTGGTGTACGGGCAGGGGAAGTCGCAGAGGCTAACGTCCCTGGAACCGGATGCCCATTTCGGCAAAAATGGTGCGCGCCTCGTTGAAGGCGGTGTTGGCGACCGGAACGCCGGCATAAAGGCCGGTCTGCAGGCTCGCTTCCTTGATGTCCTGGACGGTGAGGGAGCCGCGCTCGATGCCCAGTCTGGTGTGGAAGCGGAATTCCTCCCAGCGGCCCAGGGCGGAAGTCAGGGCCAGGACAAGCAGGCGGCGTGTCCGGTAGTCGAGGCCCTTGCGCCCCCAGATCGTGTGCCAGGCGACCTCGGTCGCATAATCCTGATAGTCGCAGATCCAGGCATCACGCGCGGCCAGCGATTGGTCGACCCAGGTATCGCCAAGCACGCTGCGCCGTACCCGTTCGCCGTTACGGGCAGGATCAAGCCCGGTGCCATCCGGCTGTATCCGGTCATGCAGCCGGCCGATGATGGTCGCCAGCTCACCCGGAGCCTCCACTGCTGGCAGGCAGCACGCGGTGGATTTTACCACCGACAGGCCGATGCGCCCGTCCCAGGGAGCAGGGTCCGCACCATCCCCCGCAAGGACGATGGCCCCCGGCACCGAGCAGTCGGCAAGCAGCCGCCCGGCATCCGTGGCCGCGTGCAGAGCGGCAGCCTGGCGATAGCCGTCACGCGTCGTCGACTGCATCGAAAGCCGGAGCGGATCAACCCAGGTGTCCAGACGTTCCTGCTGCTGAAGGGGGAAGGCGGTCCTGAAGAACCCGTCGACCAGATTACCCACCGTCGAGCCGGGGGCCAGATGGCTGCGTTGGGCCCACAGGCCGCTGTCGAAATCGTCCAGCCCAAGTGCCGCGACAACGCCGCTGATCCTGTCCGGCCGGGTGCCCGCCATTTCCAGCCCGACCAGAGCGCCCAACGCCTGACCGCAGACCAGCGCCCGATCGATGCCAGCATGATCCAGCACCGACAGAATATCCCCGGCCAGTTCGGCCAAGGTGCCGCCTGGCAAGGGCGGGTCGGAAACGCCGTGTCCGGGCAGGTCGACCCGGATCACGCGGAAATGATCCTGGAAGAAGGGTATCACCCGGTCCCAGATCGTATGATCGAACAGGGCCGGATGAAGCAGGACCAGCGCCGGGCGGGAAGACGCCCCATCCTGTCTCCAGTAGAGACGTCCTCTCTGTGTGACTGCGAACGGCATATACCCTTCTCCCCCTGTCCCGGACCTATTTGGCCAGCGCGTTACCAGTAACGATCTTGAGCACACGCTCGACATCGTCCGGCTGCTGGCTGCCTTGCCACGCGATATGGTGATCGGAACGGATCAGGATTGCCGTTTCCGGGTAGACGCCGCGCAGCGTGGCGATATCGTCCGGGTTGGTGGGGGCGAACACCTTTAGAGGAATGCCGCGGCGGGCGGCGATTTCCTGCCAGGGGGCGGTGTCGAACTCACCCAGCACCATCAGGGTCAGGCCCCATCCGACATGGTCGTAAAGTGCGCTGCCATCGGCCAGGAAGCGATGCGGGGCGCGGTTGCCCGGCCGGGCGGCTTCCTTGAACTCCCGGAACAGCGGCTTGAAGGCCGGCTTGCCGTCGCGGACGATGATGGTGGAGGCCGAGTAGGTGTAACCCAGCTGCCCGCCGATCGACTTGAACTGCTGCGTCTTTTTATCGACGATCAGCCGAGACACCTCGGCGCGCACCGCATCACCTTCGGGGCCGTGCTTTTCGATGCCTTCCAGAACCAGGGAGTGCGCCTGCATCTCCTGGTTTTCCTCCGCGCCCTTCTGACAGAAAAGCACGGCCTCGCGCCGTTCGACCGTATAGCTGGGCAGAAGCTGATCGCCGCCCCAGCCCTCAATAGCCGCCTGCAGCTTCCAGCCCAGGTCGGCCGCATCGCCGATACCGAGATTCATGCCGAAACCGCCCTGGGGCGAAACCATATGCGCGGCATCGCCGATCAGGAAGGTGCGGCCGAAATCGAAACGCGGTGCCGTCAGCGAATGCAGGCTGAAGCTGCCGCCGCTGATGGGCTCCACATCGATCTCTTCGCCGACGGCGCCCAGCAGCAGTTTTTTGACGTCGTTCCAGTTGTCGCCATCGAAACCTTTCGGCATCGGGCACGAATAATAAAGGAACTCGGTGGCGTCTTCGTTCTGAGGGATCAGCAGGTCATCCGCCCGATCGTCATTGTAGAAATAGACCATCGAGGCGATCGGGCCGGCCTTCCACACCTTCTTGAGGTTGGGCGACCGGATAAACCATGAAAAGGCCCGGCCCAGATTGGGGCGGCCTTCCATGCGCACATTCAATGCCAGCCGGCGCAGCGGGCTGGCGGAACCGGTGGCGATCACCAGATATTGCCCGCGCACCGTTTTTTCGCCGCCAGGGCCGCGGATATAGGCTGTGACACCCGTCTCGTCCTGGAACAGATTCGTGACTTCGCTTTCATGCAGACGCGTAATCAGGGGCAGTTCCCGTGCACGCTGGAACAGCGTGGCCTCAATCGTGCGGTTGGGCGCCCATTCACCGGTTTCCGAAGCGATTTTCAGGGCATCGGTCGTTTCATAGGTCTTCGGAAAATGATGAACGAGGTGGCCGTTAAGCCGAGTCACGAATGTCACGTCGCGCTGGACCTCCGGTCCCACGCAATCATTCTGCCGCAACCGGTCCGCAATACCCCACCGCCGGAAGTGTTCCATCGAGCGGATGTTGGTCATATTGGCCTTGGCCGGAATAACCTCTCCATCGCGCCGTGTTTCGATGAGCACGCAAGCAATGTTGCGAAGCGCGAGATCGATGGCCAGGGCAGTCCCGACCGGGCCACCGCCAGCAATTATCACAGGGAATTCGTGAGCTAAGTCCGTCATTTCAGCATCCTTTCTCGCACCCAAGCTCTAATACGAGACGGGCGAAATGGACGGGCAAACCTCAAACTGTCCGCAGTGTGACCCGCGTACGCAGAGCGAACAGGGGCGGTATCGGGCTGGCGCGCTGCGTCCTTTGATCCAAAGGCTCATGTACCAAACAGTGGATTTTCGGGGAGGCCATCCGATGCAAGTGCGCCGGGTTGTTACGGGATTATCTGCCGAAGGGCGGAGCAAGGTGGTCGCGGACGGTCCAGTGCCGAGATCGCATGATTTCAAAGCCATACCGGGCTTCAGCAATGTCACCGTGTGGTCCACAAAGGCTGGCGCCTCCTTGCGAGACGCCGCCGTCGACCGGACCGTCGAACTGTCGACATTGCTTGCCGAACCGTCCGGCACGACCTTTTTTATCGTGCAGTTTCCCCCGGACGCCGTCTGGGGGGGCGTCGATCCAGCGGCCGCCGACGAAGAGACCGCCCGCGTCCTGCCGGGTTTGGCCGACACGTTCGACCCGCAGCGCCCGGGCTTCCATGCGACGCCGTCCATCGATCATGTCATCGTCCTGGACGGCGAGCTTTGGCTTCAGCTGGAAGAGGGGCCGGAAACACTGCTTCGCCGTGGCGATGTCGTGATCCAGAACGGCACCTGGCACGCCTGGCATAACCGCACGGACCAGCCCGCCGTGATCGCGGCCATTTCGTTGGGTGTCGCGCCGGAATGAACGGATCCATGCTGGCAATCACCCTGTCCGCGGACTGGGAGCCTAGAGAAGGTGCGCTCCTGACGAGCGACGAACTCGCGGGGCGTTTTGCGGGCGATGCACGGCAGGCGTGGCGCAACCCCCATTTCGAGTTGGGACAGCGGCCCATGCCTCGCATCACCGCGCCAGACGATGTCATCGTGAAGGTGCATCGGGCCGGCATCGCACGATCCAACTGTAAGATGGGGGACAGTGACGCGGAGGGGTATGTTCTGTTGCCGTATATGATGCGGCTGCCTCTGATCCCTGGCCATGAAATTGCCGGTGAGATTGTCGAAACTGGCCCGGCCGTGCGCCATCTGCAGGTGGGTGACCCGGTGGCCGTGCAGGCCCTGCAGCCGTGCGGCTCCTGCCGTGCGTGTCTCCTGGGCCGGCCGAATCAGTGTCTTGACACCGGTTTTTCCGGCCTCACCTCCGATGGCGGCATGGCGCAGTATTTTGTGACCGCCGCCCGGTTCGCCCATTCCCTGGTGCCGGTTGCAGAACGGGCAGGTTTCGACAGGGCAATGGACGTGGGGGCGGTGTGTGAGCCCGCCGCGATGGCCTATGTCGGCATGTTCCGTCAGACCGGCGGATTTCTGCCCGGGGAGACAGTTGCGGTTTTCGGATGCGGACCCATCGGTCTGTCCTGTGTCAGCCTGGCCCGCTGTGCGGGGGCGGCAAAGATCATCGCCTTTGACCGCACGCCGAAACGGCTGCGCCATGCCTTGGCCCTAGGTGCCGACATGGCGGTCGATATCCGTGAACTGGCGGATCACGAGAATGGCATCTCCGATGTGCTGCTGAACTTCTCCGGCGGCGTGGGCATCGACTTCTTTGTGGAGGCCACCGGTGATGCCCGGGGCCTGTTTCCCCAGTTCGAAAAGGCGCTGGCCATCGGCGCCAAGGTCGTTTCTCTGGGGGTGGAACGCAAGCCGATGCCGATCAGCCTTTTCGCCTATCAGGGGGCGGGGGCTTGGCTGACCGGGACCATGGGGCATATTGGCGGCTTCGAACCGCTGATCGCCCTTCATGCCAGCGCGCGCATAGACCTGAGCGCCATCATTGATGCGCGTTTCGATCTGAGCGAGGGGCTGCAGGCGCTTCGGGTCGCGTCGCGCTTCGAAGAAGCAAAAGTCGTTCTGCTTCCGCATGCCGAGCCTGCGGGGGGAACCGTTTCCGGTGGTGCGGTCTGAAACAGGCGTTCACCGCTTTTGGTGCGTCTGTCGCCGAACGGGATGGGCGGTCAGGTCTGGGCCGCTGTCTCTCAATCATGCCACCCACAAACACACTGAAAGCCTGGAGGCAGGGCCGCCGGCCACCGTGACGTGCCTTCAAGTTTTCGCCAGCACCCGTGCCATTAAGATGGTTTGGGCATTGCACCTTTACATGAATATGTGCACTAGCCGGACACTGCTTCCAGTGCAGTTCGAACCGCCGGAAAACTGCCTAAACTGAACCTGCAACACGACGTCAGACTAACGGGCTGCACCAATCGGTCGACAACGAATTTCCATAATAGGAAAGGCCGGCCGCCCGTGTTGGCAGTGCATGCCAAGCACATGAAAATCATGAAGGGGGAGGAATACCGGATGCGAGCTTATAAAGCGTCTTTGCTCGCCAGTGCCCTGGCGATGTCCCTGGCTGCGACAGTTCCGGGTCATGCGCAGCGGGCCGACGGCGATTTTGAACTCGAGGAAATCATTGTGACAGCGCAGAAGGCGCCCCGCGCTCTCAGCAAGGCCGCGGCGGCGATCTCCGCCGTCGCGGGCGATGATTTGGCGCAGTCCGGTGTCACCAATGCGATCGACCTCGGTTCCACGGTCACGGGCGTAACCGTTGCCTCGCAAGGTACGGCCACCAACTTGGCCATCCGCGGCGTCGGCTCCAGCCAGTTCGCCCCCCTTGGCGGTTCGGCCGTGGGCTTCATCCAGGACGGCGTGGCCATCGAGGGTAATATCGGCCTGACCAGCGGTTTCTATGACCTGGAGCGCGTTGAAGTGATGAAGGGGCCGCAGGGCACCCTCTACGGCCTCAACGCCACGGCCGGCGTCATTTCCGTGGTCAGCGCCAAGCCGAAGGTTGGCGAGACGTCCGGCGCCGTCGACGGTGAATATGGCAATTATAATGGCTACAACCTGTCCGGCCATATGAACGTGCCCTTGGGCGACAATGTGGCCGCCCGCCTGTCCGGCACCCTGAATCGCCATGACGGCTATGTGGCGGACACCTTTAATGACGCCAAGGAAGGCGGCCTCCGTGGCCAAGTGCTGATGGAGCAGGAACGCTGGTCGCTGCTGCTGGCCGGCGACTATTATCATGAAGGTGGCGTGGGCAATACCCAGACGCCCGTGCCGCTCTCCACCGGCCGCGGCACCAAGGGCGGTGATCCGTTCGACGTGAACTATTACGAAGCGGTGGCCGGTGATGCCCATCGCGACGACGAGTACTGGGGCGTGCGGGCGGAGCTGAACGCGGATCTGGGTTTTGCGAACCTGACCGTCGTGCCTGGCTATCGCGTCATCAACACCGACGACATCCAGTATATCAACGCCTTCCGCGCGGACCTGATCAACAAGTCGTCGCAGACCAGCATCGAAGCGCGTCTTGACGGCGATGCCGGTTCTGTCCGATGGCTGCTGGGCGGCTATGCCTTCTGGGGCAAGCGCACCTATGATGGCTTCTTCTACAGCACCGGCTATGGGCCGAACCCGTTCGGGCCGCCCGCACCGCTGCAGAACAGCTTCATGGAAGGTGACTCGATCAGCGCGAACAGCGTGTTCTCGAAGACGCCCAAGGATTCCCAGGCGGTCTTCGGTCAGCTGACCTGGTCGGTTCAGGATGATGTGCGTCTGGTCGGCGGGCTGCGTTACTCGCATGACGGCCGCGAGGCCAAGCCCAATACCAGCTCCGTCCTGAAGACGACGCTGCCGTCCGTCCCGCCGCCGCTGGCCTCCTTCATTCCCATCTCGCAACTTCAGGGCATCGCGATTGCGCCTGGCCGCTCGCTTTCGCTGGAATCGCTTCTGGCCAAGGATCCGGCGAACCTGTTCATCGAAACCGTCTCGATCTCGCGCGAGGCTGATTTCGACAATGTCGATTTCAAGGTCGGCGTCGAATATGACCTGACGGACCGCACTCTGCTCTATGCCAACGTGACCAGCGGTTACAAATCGGGCGGCATCAACGCCTATGCCTTCGGCAATGGGGGTCTGAGCTATAAGCAGGAAACGCTGACCGCTTATGAAGCGGGTGTGCGTTCGCGCTTCGACGATGTCCGCCTGCACCTGAACGGTTTCTACTGGAGCTACAAGGACCATCAGGAAGGTGCGATCTACAATATTCCCGGCGTGGGTACCCAGCTCGTGATCGAGAATATTCCGTCGGGCCATCTATATGGTGCGGATATGGAGCTTGAATGGCAGCCGACGCCCAATGACAATTTCAACCTGTCGGTTTCCTGGCTGGAATCCGATACCGGTGCCTTCTCCATCGGTGGCGTGGTTCAGCCCAAGGGCCATGAATATGCGTCTGCCCCGCATTGGACGATCAATGGCAGCTACCAGCACACGTTCCCGATCGGGACCTATGAGCTGATCGCCCGTGGTGAAGGCCATTATCAGTCGACCTCCAATCTGGAGATCAACTTCCTGCCGGAATCCGTGCAGGAGGCCTATTTCACCGGCAATTTGAGCCTGACGCTTCAGCCGGAAACGGCTGACTGGTACGTATCGGCCTTTGTCCGCAACGTCACCGACAAGGCCTATCTGACGGGTGCGGTGAAGGCGCCGGGTCTGGCGCCGGATTACTGGGGCAATCTGGGAGCCCCACGCACCTACGGTGTTCGTACCGGTTTCAAGTTCTAAGGCGTAATGCAGTAGCGGCCGCAGGCACGCCTGCGGCCAGTTTGCAGATTATCCGGCAGGACAAAAGAAAGGCCGCTTCTGCGGTTGGTTCAGGCGAATATCAGCCTGGATCGATCGCAGAAGCGGCTTATTTTGGTGCGCTCAACAGCCCATCCGTAAGGCGGCAGGGACGATCCCGCCGCCCAGGATGGATACTACGCCGCCGGCGTTTCGATACGGGCGACCTGTCCAAATTTCCCCTGAAGGAAGATGAGCGGAGAGGCGACACGGTCGCTGGCCAGCGCCATCGCCTCGACCTGGCCCAGCACCAGATAATGGTCGCCGGCCTCCTGGACGCCATGGATCGAACAATCGATCCAGGCCACCGCCCCATCAAGCATGGGCTGGCCGTTCTCCGATGCGCGGTGGACGACCCCGGCGAACTTGTCTCGTTCGCGGGAAGCGAACTTGCGGCAGAGCCATTCCTGGTCGTCGGCCAGAATATTCACGCAGAAGCGTCCGGTCGCCGCGATCTCCGACCAGCTTACCGATTTCCGATCGGGGAAGAAGCCGATCAGCAGCGGATCGAGCGAAACCGATGTGAAGGTGCCCACCGTCATCCCGATCGCCTCGCCTCGCATGGTCGTGGCGGTGATGACGCAGACGCCGGTTGGATAATGGCTCAGGATCGAGCGGAACTTCTGGGGATCGAGAGACATCGCCTTGTCCTTACACAATGGCACGAGCGGCAGAGTGAGACGCTCGCAATAATGCTTGGCGCTGAATGCGTCCGAGCGATCATCTCATGATCGTGAATACTGGGTACGCCACCATGAGTAATTTCATGGCGTCCGCAGGGTGAGCGTACCAGGACTGGACGTTCGAGCCCACGGCCGTAGTATAGCGGCAATGTACATTCTGACCGGTTTGCAGCGCGCTGAAAGGTTGAGATGATGGAAGAACAGGCCGCAATCATGCCGCCAGATGGCTGGCAACTCCGGGCGCAGGCACCGGCGATGGGTACGGTGCTTGGCAGGCTGGACGAGGTGCCCGAGGGCGGAAGCAGGGAATATGTCTTCGGCCAGGGACTGAACGCCTTTCGGATGTTCGTGGTCCGTCATGACGGCCGGTGTTTCGGCTATCTCAATCTCTGTCCGCACTATTCACTGCCGCTGAATGTGCGCGCGGACGAGTTTCTGTCACGCGACGGCGCGCGGATCATGTGTCGCCGGCATCTGGCGGTGTTCACGATCGAAGACGGTCTGTGCATCGACGGCGCCTGTACGGGCAGCAGTCTGGAAACGGTGCCGGTGACGGTCGATCAGGCCGGTATGCTGGTGATAGGTTGAGCCATGCCCTATTTCATTTTCCGGGGTTACGATGTCCCCGAAACATCGGCGCAGATCCGGACGGCGATCCGCCCGGACCACCGGCTCTATATCCGTGAAACGCACCATGGGGTGCGTGCTGTCGCCGGCGGCATGGTCGTCGATGAGAGTGGCGCCGAGGCCATGGGAACGCTGCTGATCCTGGACGCACCCGACCGTGACGCGGCGCTGCGCTATCTGGAAGGTGATCCCTATCACGGTGCGGGACTGTTCGCCCGGTTCGAACTGGACCGCTGGGACTGGGGGCTGGGCGCCCCGCCGGTGGAGTGATCCGCAAGGTCCGGGCTCGCCTTCGGATCGACCTGACCTGCTTTTATTCAATGAAGAAGGGGCTGAAAATACGGACCATCGGTCAGTACTTCCAGCCCCTGTCAAAGACTGAATTGATAAATCAGCGCCTATAGAATGGCGGGATCTGGGCATCGACATTGACCCAGACCGATTTCGGCTGAGTATATTCCTGCATGGCTTCGAAGCCCATTTCACGCCCATAGCCCGAAACGCCGACCCCGCCGAAGGGCGAAGCCGGGTGCACCCGCTTATAACAATTAATCCAGACCATGCCGGCATGAATGCCGTCGGCAAATCGATGCGCGCGGGTCAGGTTCTGGGTCCACAGGCCGGAACCGAGGCCATACTCCGTCGAATTGGCGATAGCCAGCGCTTCGGCATCGTCCTTGAAGGTGGTCACGGTCACGAAGGGACCGAATACCTCTTCACGCTGCACCCGGTCGCCGGGCCTTGCGCGGACAATGGTCGGCTCGATGAAATAGCCGGCCTGGAGTTCCGGTGCCGACGGGACACGGCCGCCCGACAGAATTTCGCCGCCCTGATCCTTGGCGATCTGGACATATGACAGCACGCGCTGGTGATGGACGCGGGAGGTCAGCGGACCAATCTCGGTTTCGGTGTCCAGCGGGTTGCCCAGCCGGATCGAACGGGCCAGACCGATGAAACGGTCGAGGAACTCATCCGCAATCTTTTCATGCAGGATCAGGCGCGAACCGGCGATGCAGGCCTGGCCCTGATTGTGGAAGATGCCGAAGGCCGAGCCATTCACCGCGGCCGGGATCACCGCATCCTCAAACACGATGTTGGGCCCCTTGCCACCCAGTTCGAGCTGCACCTTCTTGAGATTGCCCGCCGAAGATTTGACGATTTCCCGACCGATATTGGTCGATCCGGTAAAGGAAATCTTGCCGATCCCGGGATGGTCGGCAATCCGCTGGCCCGCCGTATTGCCGTAGCCGGTGACGATGTTGACCACGCCGCGCGGGAAGCCGACCTTTTCCATCAGCTCCACGACGCGCAAGGTCGACAGCGGCGTAATCTCGCTGGGCTTCATGACGACGGTGTTGCCGGCCGCTAGGGCAGGCCCCAGCTTCCAGCTGACAAACATCAGGGGGAAGTTCCAGGGCACGATCTGTCCGACCACGCCGATCGGTTCACGCTTCACATAGTTCAGGAAGCCGGCGTCCACGGGGATCACGGACCCTTCCAGCTTGTCGGCAATGCCGCCGAAATAGCGGAAGCAGAGAACCGTACGGGGAACGTCAAGCCCAAGGCAGTCGCGCACCGGATGGCCGGTGTTGGTGGCTTCCAGGCGGGCGAGATAGTCGGCATCCGCTTCGATCGCATCGGCCAGTTTCAGCAGCAGCCGGCCGCGTTCATGCGCCGGCAGGCGCGCCCAGCCGGGGGCCGCCGCCTGGGCCGCCGCCACCGCGCGGTCGACATCCTCGGCACGGCCTTCGGCAATCCTCGTAATCACCGAGCCATCGAACGGGTTGATGACGTCAATCTCCCCCCCGGCGAGGGCATCGACCCATGAGCCATCAATGTAGAGGCGGGTGTTGAGGCCGGCGGGATCGATGGGAGCGAGCGTTGGCATTGGATTTCCCGGTTCTTCAGAAGACAGGAAGGGCAGGGGCCTTTTGAAAGCTCCTGCCCTTTAGAGTTCACAGTATAAGCCCTTGTTTTACCACGTGACCGACACGGTGGGGGCCTCGCCGCGGGCGATCATTTCGGGGATCTTCGGCGAACCGTTCTCCCAGACCAGCAGCATCGCCCGCTTTTTCGCAAAACCTTTGTGGCGGATATCCGCCGGCATGCACGACACGTCACCGGCACGGGTCAGCACCGTGGCGCGCGGCTTGGCGCTTTCCTTGTCCTTGATCTCCCAATCGATCTCATCGGACAGGGTGATGAACCATTCGCAGCGATCATTGCCATGATCGACCGGAAGCGAGAACTCCTCCGTGGTCGGGCAGAACAGGCTTTCACCCAGCACCGAGCAGACGGACGGGTTCCAGGTCACGTCCGAACGGGACAGATAGTCGAACAGATTGTAAGCCCAGACCTGGCCTTCAAAACCCGGCTCGGCTTCGATAACCGGCTTGGACTGGTCGACATCCGGGAACATCCGGTTGGCGGGGAAGCCGTTTTCATCCGTGCGCAGCGGGGTGTCGCCCGGCAGGCCGACCATACGCTTGGCCGAAACGCGCGTGCGGGTGATGGCCGGTTCATTGTTGCCGTTCTTCGAACCCCAGGGCGCATTGGTCTCCATGGGCGAGGCGAACGGATCGAAGCCTTCGTTGGTCCAGTCGGCCAGAACGGCCTTGAACAGCGGCATCAGCACGTCGCTAGGGAAGCGCTCTTCATGATCGCGGCCGGCATCGTGATAGGCGTCGTTGTAGCGGCCCGCGAACAGGGTCACTTCACCATAGTGATTAACGGTGCCGACAACGTCGTCGAAATTGACGGTGCCATAGAAGAAACCCCACGCCACGTCACGCATCAGGGCGCGTAGGAAGGCATCGACCGGCATCGTGTGTGCGCCCTTGGGCCACGTGATCCGGGCGAAATATTCATCGCGCGCGAAGGTGAAGCTGCCGGCCTTGAAGGAACGATAGCCGGTGGTGTTGTCGATCGCCCCGATCTCGGTGTGGGTGACGAGCTGCGTGCTCGCAGGGCTAGCGGTCGTTGCGGCTGCTGACATAGCTATGGCCTCCGGTTTCAGTTAGGAGTTCTGGCAGATTTCTGCCCACTTCTGCACGGTTTCGGGCCCTTCGACCGTCTGGATCATCAGGCAGGCTTGGCTGACGGACTTGAAGCGATAGGCCGATCCCCGGGGCAGCAGGCCCTGGTGGCCGCGCGACAGGACAAGGCGGCCCATCTTCCGGCCAGCCGGGTCCGCCGGGAGCTTCCGCGCGCCCTGGCTGTCAGCCGGCGCGAACTCCGTGGGATTGTCCAGCTTTACCAACTCGACCTCGACGGTCCCATCCATGTCCAGGACGAACTCATCGTGCGCGGCCGTGTACCAGGGAGAAACACCTTCGGCGCGTGCGACCTCAATGACGTACTCGAGATTCTTGGCGACGGCGACCCTCTCATACGGTGCCGACTTGTTGGCAACCTCGAAGATATTCGAAAAAACGTAGTTCTTCGGATTATCGTCGATGGGGATGACCTTGCCCTTCTCGTAGTCCGCGAGGGAGCCGAACTTGGTTCTGTATTTCATGGTGAGATCCCAGTCAGTCTTGTGAGCAGAACTGTCCCTGTCAGTACCCAGAAAATCACCGGGGCTGTAAATTGCCATTGGATGCCCGTCCGCCGGGCGTACCATTGACGAGCGGGCCCTATGGCCGCAGTTGTGTCACGCCGACAGCGGACACAGTTCTCCCGTGACGACAGTTACGTAATCGTCAGGTGCTGCGGGTCATTGCGACCCGCGTGATCAATGACCGAATTCGTCCGCGTTCGGCTTGCGGCGCTCGGCAAACGATTTGGACAGTTCTTTGGACTCCGCTGTCTTGAGATAGAGCGGGAGCAGCAGGTCGTGCGTCGTGCGTGACAGGCCGCTGACACCGCTATGGCGGGCGTTGAACGCCCCCTTGATGGCCGCCAGGGCGAAGGAACCGCGATCGGCCACCTCCAGCGCGAATTGGCGCGTTGCGCTTTCCAGTTCCTCGTCGGGCACGACCTTGTTGATGAGGCCCAGTTCAAGGGCGTCGTCGGCTGTCATCTTGGGATTGCGCATCCAGATTTCCTTGGCCTTTTTCTTGCCCACAAGGTCCTCCAGATACCAGGTGCCATAACCGGCGTCGAAACTGCCCATCATCGGGCCGACCTGCCGGAAAACGGCGCTTTTCTTGGCGATGGTCATGTCGCAGACCATCTGCAGCACATTGCCGCCGCCAACGGCAAAGCCATTGACCATCGCGATCACCGGCTTTTGCAGCCTGTCGATGCTTTCATACATTTCCAGCGTCGGCAGTACGCCGGCATAGAGCTGGGTATCTTCCATGCCTTCCTTGCGGCCGCCGATGCAGAAGAACTTGTCCCCCGCACCGGTCAGAATGATCACCCGCGTCCGGGTCTCGCGGCGGATGGCGTTGATGCAGTCGCGAAGCTCGTGGCACATGGTCTCGGTGAACATGTTGCCATCGTGCGGCCGATTGAGCGTGATCTTGCCGATCGGACCATCTTCTTCGTAGAGGATTTCTGAATAGCTCATGATCTTGTCCTAGAATTGGCTGACGGGCTTAACGGCCGCCGCTCAGGAAATGGGCAATGCGCGCGCGCGTGTCGGGCAGATCGAAAAGCCGCCTGTCGGCCTCCAGCTCCTCGGCGAACCCGTCACGGGACGGGGTGAGGGCGGTCTGGATCAGGCGTTTGGCCTCGTGCAGCGAACCGGTGGAAAGGGCGGTGATGCGCTCGGCCAGCTGGGCGGCTTCTGCGGCCAGCCGCTCGCGCGGAACCGACCACTGGACCAGTCCCAGCTTCAGGGCTTCCTGACCGTTCACGACTTCGCCGGAAAGGATCAGGCGGGCCGCAACGCCCTTGCCGCAGAGCCAGGTGAGGCGCTGGCTGCCGCCACCCCCTGGGATCAGGCCGAGCTTTGCTTCGGGAAGGCCCAGTTTCGCCTCGTCGGCCGCGATGCGCAGGTCGCAGGCCAGCGCTAGTTCCAGCCCGCCGCCCAGGGCGGGGCCGCCCAGTTCGACCAGAACGACCTGCGGCAAGGCCTCCAGCCGGGCATAGGCGCGCTGGATTTCACCGACATCGCGGACCATGGCGGCGGCGGCGGCAGGCCGTTTGGTCAGCGCCTCGATATGGGCGATGTCCATCCCGGCGCAGAAAATCTTGTGGGCCGAACGGATATGCACAACCGCGATGTCCAGCCGCGTTTCCAGCGTATCGATGATGGCGTTGAAACGGCTCAGCCATTCATCATTGATCGCGTTGACGGGCGGCCGGTCCAGGGTCAGGACGAACCGGGCCCCAATGGTCTCTGTGTGAAACATGGTCAGGTTTCCTTCTGGGCGAACGCACGACCGATGAGCTGGCGGTGGATCTGATTGGTGCCTTCCCAGATCTGATTGATCTTGGCGTCGCGCATCAGCCGCTCGACTTCATATTCCTGGCAATAGCCATAGCCGCCATGAAGCTGCACGGCGGCGTCCGTGACCTTCATGGCTACGTCTGACGCGCGCATCTTTGCCATTGAGCTTTCGGTGGCAAAATCGGTGGCGCCGCCGTCGATCAGCGCGGCCAGACGCCAGAGGAAGGCGTCGGTCATGGCAATGTCTGTTGCCAGGTCCGCAATCATGAACTGGATCGCCTGATTGTCTATGATGCGGCGGCCGGACTGTTTGCGCTCGTTCACATATTTCACGGCTTTGGCAAAGGCGGCCTTGGCGATGCCCAGGGAGTGGGCCGCGATGCTGGGGCGTGACTTGTTCAGCGAGGCGAACAGGATCGGCAGGCCGGATCCCGGCTCCCCGATCAGGTTGGCGCGCGGAACACGGCATCCGGAAAAGGACAGTGTGGCGGTCGAAGAGCCGCGATGGCCCATCTTGTGCTCCACACCCAAGACGTCGAAACCCGGCGTCCCTTTCTCCAGGATCAGAACGGAGATGGCCTTGCGCGGATTGTCGATGCCCGCCCATTTGCCGAACAGCAGGTAAAGGTCGGCCCTGTCGCCATTGGAGATGAAGATTTTTCCGCCATCGACGATGATGTCGTCACCGTCCGGCGTGAAACGGGTGCGCATGCCGGTGGCGTCCGATCCCGCGTCAGGCTCCGTGATCGCCAGGGCCGCCAAGCCGCCCTCGGCAATCCGTGGCAACAGCCGGCGCTTCTGCTCCTCCGACCCGAAGTCGATCAGGGGCTTCATGGCGTGGAAATTGGTGGCCCAGGTGATACCCGTTGCCGCACAGGCACCGGAGATGATCTGCAGACAGGCCAGATAGGCGGTAAAGCTCAACGGGGCGCCGCCATAGGCCTCGGGCACGAACATGGCGTTGAGACCGAGTTCGTTGATGGCGGCCATGCTTTCCACCGGAAAGCTGGCTTCACGGTCATAGCGCGCCGCGTTGGGGCCGATGGTTTCGGTGGTAACGCGCTCCACGGCCTCGATGAGCATACGCTCTTCATCCGAGAAGGGCAGCGAACCGGTAATGCGTTCCAGGATGTTGTTCATCAGATTATCGATTTGCTGCGAAGGGAATTGATCCGCGCCTCGTCCAGACCCGCCAGGTCGCGCAGGACAGCGTCCGTGTGGGCACCAAGCATGGGCGGTGCTGAACGCGGCGACGGGGGCTGGCCGTCAATCGCAATGCCAAGCCCGACCTGCGGAACCCGCGTTCCGTCCATTTCCATCCGGTAGAAAAAGCCCCGGCGGGCCAGTTCAGGATCGGCGGCGATTTCGTCGATGCGGTTGATCGGCCCACAGGGGATGCCCTTGGCTTCGAACAGCGCAAGCCATTCGTTCCTGCTTTTGGTCAGCAGCAGTTCCTGGATGTGGACGACAATTTCCGGCCGCAGGGCGTGCCGTTTGGCGTTCGATGAAAAACGGGGGTCCTGCGCATATTCCGGCTCTCCAACCGCATCCCAGAAACGCTGCCAGATACGGTCATTGCCCAGCCCCAGCGTCAGGGGCAGGTCGGCCGTGTCGAACGACTGGTAGACGGCGATGACGCTGTCCTTGGCACCCGTGCGCCGGGGCACTTCCCCGCTGCCCAGATAGGTCATGATGCGGGGGTTGAGGAAGCGGGTCATGCTTTCGACCATGGAAATGTCGATCACATGGCCTTTTCCGCTCCGTTGGCGCTCAAACAGGGCGGCAATGATCGCCATCGCAGCGTCCATACCCGACAGCATGTCGGCGGCCGGTGCCCCCACCTTCTGCGGCGGGGACTCCGCCTCGCCGGTAATGTCCATGATCCCGCTGTAACCTTCGGCTATGAGATCGTAGCTGGGCTTTTCCGCCCGCGCGCCTTCAAGGCCGAAACCGGTGATCGAGCAGAAAACAAGGTCGGGGCGAAGGGCGGACAGCGTGGCGTGGTTCACCTTAAGCTTGCGCTGCACGCGCGGCACAAGGTTGGCGACTACGACATCGCATTGCCGCACCAGCTCATGAAGGGCGGCAAGGCCTTCGGGTGCGGAATAGTCGAGCGTCACGCTCTGCTTGTTGCGGTTGACGCTGAGATACCAGAGCGAATGTCCATCAAGGAAGGGAGGGCCCCAGGCCCGTGTGTCGTCACCCGTGCCCGGACGTTCCACCTTGATCACATCAGCGCCAAGGTCAGACAGCAGCAAGGTGGCATAGGGGCCAGCGATTGAGGTTGTCAGGTCAAGGACACGTACCCCGTCCAGCAAGCGCCCGCCGGTGCCGGCGGGAGCGGGATGAAGTGAGTCCACTGGCAGCTTCATCAAGGACTCCTTGGTTCGATGTAAGCGATAGCGTTTACGAAAGCGTATCCGAGGTCGCAATCGATCCAGGCGGGGTGCCTGCCAAGTGTACCTTTCGCCTTGGGGCACAGGGCGGACATACCTTGTGCGGCAATTGATCGGTTGGCCGTCATCCAGGAAACCTCCCGCCCAGTCAGGGAAAGTTTCAAAGGGAGCGCAGCCTTGGGATTCAATCATTGCGCGGTTGCCGGCGCCGGAACCATGGGAACTGGCATTGCCATTACCATTGCCCGGAGCGGGATCAGGACAACCTTGTTCGATCTGGACGCCGGCGCACTTCAGCGCGCCCGGGCGCAGATTTCCGGCTTCATTGCCGGCTCGGTCAAGAAGGGGCGTCTTTCCCCGGAGGCGGGTGCGCAGGCCCTTGCCTTGATGCAATATACCAGCTCGCTGGCCGACCTGATCGACGTGGATGTCGTAGTGGAGGCCGTGTTTGAGGATATCACCGTCAAGCATGGCCTGTGGCTGAAGCTGAACGAGGTCTGCAAACCCGAAGCAATTTTCCTCAGTAACACCTCGACCCTGTCGATCACCGAACTGGCGGCCGGATCGGGCCGGCCGGACCGGGTGGCCGGGGCGCATTATTGCCTTCCCGCACAGGTGATGAAGCTGGTCGAATGTTCGAGGGCGATCCAGACTTCGGATGAGACCTGGGCCCGCGCGCTGGAGTTCGTGGCGGCAACGGGGCAAACCGTCGTTGAAACCCGCGACCGGCCGGGCTTCATTCTCAATTATTTCTGCATCCCCTATCACAATGACGTGATCCGCCTGATCGAGGCGGAGGTGGCCGAACCGGCCGAGATCGACCGCGCCATGAAGGCGGCGATGGGCTTTGCCATGGGGCCGTGCGAGCTGCTCGACATGATCGGGCTCGATACCCAGGTACGATTGAGCGAGGCGATGCAGGGGGTGACGAACGATCCGCGCGCGGCGGCACCGCCCCTGTTGCGGCGCATGGTGGCCGCCGGCCTGCTGGGGCGCAAGTCCGGCAAGGGCTTTTACGATTACAGCAACAACAGCCTTTACGGCGCTTGAAAAGGGGGCTGGCACATGGCTCTGACTGTTGAGTTCCGCTTTTCCGGTCCCAGCCGTTCCTTCCCCGATGGCAGTATGGCCAAGCAATCGGATGAGGCGGGCGCGCGAGTTCTGATCCTGGCGGGGGAGCAGGCCCGGCTTACAGACGATCATGCGTCCTTTGCGGCGGCACTGGTTGAGCTGGGCAATGAATGTCTGGCCGCCCGCGTGGCAGAGGCGCCAGGTCATGTTTTCGGTTTTGCGCGGTTCCGCCTTGGCGACGCGCCGCCGACCGATCTGGTGGAACTGGTGAAGGGGGAGGGCGCCGATCCTGCCGCCCTGGCGCTGGCCCGGCAGGCGCTGGAGGAACTGGGGCTGCAGGTCAGCGTCTGCGCCGACCGGATCGGGCGGATCGTGAACCGTCTGATCCGTCCGCAGTTCAATCTTGCCTTTGCCGCCCTGGATGAAGGGCTGGCCAGCCGCGATGGCCTTGAATCCTGCGTGCGCAGCGGCCTTGGTTATCGCAAGGGGTTGATGGACGCGGTCGAAGCCGGTGGTCTTGAAGACCATTTCGACGTGTGCACGGCCCTGTTCCAGGCCTATGGCCGCCCGCTATATGCCCCGGCCCGGCAGGCGATTGCGGCCCATCAACGCAAGCGCGGTGCATGATGGGCTGGATATCGGGCAAGAATGTCCTTGTTACCGGTGCCTCCTCAGGCATCGGTAAACATTTTGCCAAGGCGCTTTGCGCGCGCGGGGCGACGGTCATCGCCGCGGCACGACGGATGTCGGCCCTGGAAGAGCTGGCCGCCGAGGCCAGCGGTCCCGGCCGAATTCTGTCGCTGGCGCTTGATGTCACGGACGTCGCCGGCATCGACGCGGCCGTGGCCGAGGCCGAGCGCCAAGCCGGCCCGCTGGATGTCCTGGTGAACAATGCCGGTATCGCACCGGTGCGCCGGGCGCTGGAAACCAGTGTCGATGAGTTCGACGCCATGTTCGCCACCAATGTGCGTGGGTCCTTCTTTGTGGCCCAGGCGGTGGCTCGCCGCATGGTAGCCGCGGGACGGCAGGGCCGCATTGTGAATACGGCATCGGTTGCCGGCATGGTGGTGATGCCGCAGCTGACGGCCTATGGGATGACCAAAGCCGCCGTGATCCACATGACCCGCTGCCTTGCCGTGGAATGGGCGCGGCAGGGCATCTCTGTCAATGCGATCTGCCCCGGCTATGTCGAAACCGAACTGAATGCCGATTTTCTGGCCAGCGAGGCCGGGCAGAAGGTGATTGCCAGCCTGCCCCGGCGGCGCGCCGCGACGGTGGCTGATTTGGAGGCGCTGCTGCTGATGCTGGTCGATGGCGACGCCGCGCGCTGCATTTCCGGTGCTGCCATCCCCGTCGATGACGCCTACTCGCTGATGTAACCAAAGGAAAAGCATCATGGCCGCGTCCAACAAGATCATCATCTCCTGCGCGGTGACGGGATCCGTTCACACGCCCAGCATGTCCCCCTATCTGCCGCTGACCCCGCGCCAGATCATCGAAGAGTCGGTGGCGGCGGCCGAGGCGGGGGCGGCGGTGCTGCATCTGCATGCGCGCGATCCGGAGACGGGAGCGCCGACGGCCAAGGCGGATGTCTTCAAGGAGTTCCTACCCTCGATCAAACAGAACTGCGAGGCCGTCATCAATATCACAACGGGCGGCAGCCTGGGGATGACCATGGATGAGCGGCTGGAAGCGGCGCATTGGGCGCAGCCGGAGCTTTGCTCGCTCAATATGGGGTCGATGAATTTCGGCCTGTTCCCGGCGGCCGAAAAAATCCCGGAATTCAAACATTCCTGGGAGAAGCCGTTCCTTGAACGGACCAAGGATAACATCATGAGCAACACGTTCGGTCAGATCGAACGTGTGATTCGCGAACTGGGCGACGGGTACGGCACCCGGTTCGAGTTTGAATGCTATGATATTGGCCATCTGCATACGCTGCGCTGGTTCGTTGACCAGGGCATGCTGAAGCCGCCTTTCTTCATCCAGGGTATTTTCGGCATTTTAGGTGGGCTGGCGGCCAAGCCTGATCATGTCGTCTATATGCGGCGTCTGGCGCAGGACCTGTTCGGCGATAATCACCTGTTCTCGGCCCTGGGTGCCGGACGGCACCAGACCGCGATCTTAACGCTCTGCGCCCTGCTGGGCGGCAATGTGCGTGTCGGTCTTGAAGACAGCCTTTATCTCGGCCGCGGCGCGCTGGCCAAAAGCAATGCCGAACAGGTGCTCAAGATCCGCCGCATCTTGGAAGAATTGGGCTTCGAGATCGCCACCCCGCAGGAGGCGCGGGCCATCCTGTCGCTCAAAGGCGGCGACCGCGTCGGGTTCTGACCGGATCGAAGTGGAGCCCCCTAATGCCCTATTTTGCCTTTCGCGGCTATGATGCGCCTGGGTCCGATGCCATTCGCCAGCGCGAGCGTCCGGCGCATCGAACCTATCTGGTCACAGAGAAGTTCGGTGTCCATGCGGTCGCCGGGGGAATGCTGGTCTCCGACCATGGCGACCGGACCATCGGATCAATGGTGATCCTGCAGGCCCCCGACCGCGCCGCGCTGCTGCGGTTCCTGGAAGATGAACCCTTCATGGCCGCGGGCCTGTTCGAAAGGGTGGAGATCGAGCGCTGGGACTGGGGCCTGGGTGCCCCCGTCTCCCAGGTGCCCTGACCGGTGGGGACCCAATTCATTCCGGGAAAGGCCGTCCACAGCATCGGTCCATGTCCTCTGCCCGGTTCGCTGGCTGGATAGGTCCACCCACGTAATGAACGCCGGCTCTGGCCTGCCTCTGGAACCCGCAGGCGACCCGCCTTTCGTCTCGGGCATCGTCCAGCCGGAGCTGGTCAGCCCGATTGGGTGATAAAGACAAATCACAACATCTGTGGGGGGCTTTGATGATCCAGTTCGATGAAAAGCAAGTGACGCAGGGTGTGCTTGACCGTTTCGCCGGCACAAGGGATGCCCGGCTGCGCGAAGTTCTCGGGGCGGCGACAATCCATTTGCATAATTTCATTCGTGAGGTCCGGCCGACCGAGAAGGAATGGGCAACGGCCATTCAGTTCCTGACCGACGTTGGTCAATGGTGCGATGATATCCGGCAGGAGTACATTCTTCTGTCTGACGTGCTGGGCGTGTCGATGCTGGTCGACGCCCTGGCCCACGATCATACAGAGACGTCGACGGACTCCACCCTGCTGGGCCCGTTCTATGTGGAAGGGGCGGTGGAATTCCCGCAATTGGCCAATCTTGCCGAAGGCAGGGCCGGCACGCCGCTCTTCTCCGAACTGACGGTCCGCAATTCGGCGGGTGAGCCGATTGCAAATGCGGAAGTGGATGTCTGGCATTCTGACGCCGAAGGTCTTTACGACGTTCAGCATGCGGAATTCGGGGGGAAGCCCTCGATGCGGGGTAAGTTCCACACCGATGAGCAGGGGCGCCTTCGTTACTGGTCCATTATGCCGTCGGCGTATCCGATCCCGCATGACGGGCCGGTCGGCCGGCTCCTCAAGGCCACGGGCCGGTCGCCCTGGCGCCCCGCGCATGTGCATTTCAAGATTTCAGCGCCAGGATACGCCTCTCTGGTGACCCAGCTTTACCAAACTGGCGGAATGTATCTGGATTCGGACGCTGTTCTGGGCGTCAAGCATTCGCTCGTTGTCGACTTCCCCCAGCACGGGCCAGGCGCGGCACCGGACGGAAGGCAGATGGATGGCAACTGGTACACGCTAAACTTCGACTTCACACTGTCCAGGGCATAGTTGCCCAGACGGGCTGGCTATAGGGCTGAATGGGCAAGTCCCGCGTGAGAAAAAAGCACACGGCGGGTGCCAACGCTGTTGTCGTTTTACGGCCGGCCCGCCGACGAACTAAGACAAGCGAAATGATCAAGATGGACACCTCCGAAAACCGCCGATTTCTGCTATGACGTAGCACGCAGCCTTAAGCGGGGTTGGTCTACAAGGAATGTTTCAACAGAATTGAAATGTCAGTGTTGGGGCGGGCCGGTTTTGCCTTGGCCGCCGCATGTTTGTCAGCCGCCCCAGGCCGACCGGGCGGCTTGCGTCCGCGCTTTTTGTAGTGGTTGCGTTCGCTGATGCTCTTGACCGTCGGCGTCGGCATTGCATCCTGCATCTGCTTCACATAAGCTAGGGTCCAGACTCAATCAGGTCCAGTACGCCACGATGGTTGCAATGGCGAGAGTGGAGAGGAAATTTCTGGCGAGCTTGTCGTACCGGGTGGCGACGCGCCTGAAGTCCTTGAGGCGGCAGAAGACGGCCTCGACCATCCACCGGAATTTGTACCTGACCTTGTCGAAGCGGATCGGCTTCTTGCGTGACTTTCTGCCGGGAATGACGGGCTTCGCGCCCTTTTCCTTGATCTTGGCCCGTAATTTGTCGCTGTCATAGCCCTTGTCGGCCAGGACGTAGCGGCAGTCATCGACCTCAGCCAGCAGGGTCTCGGCCATGGTGATGTCGGAAACGTTCCCGGCGGTCACATGGAGGGCCACCGGTCGGCCGAGCGTGTCGGTCAGGGCATGGACTTTTGTGGTCTGACCGCCTCTGGAAATGCCAATGGCTTGCGCCTTGGCCCCCCTTTTCCGCCGTGGGCACACCGATGTGCCTTCACGTAGCTGCCATCCATGGCCACGCTGGTCGTGATCCATTGCCCGGCGGCCAGCGCCTGCAATATCCGGTGCCAGTGCTTGCGACCGGACCAGCGATTGAAGCGATTATACACCGTGGTCGGTGGGCCATATTCCGGCGGACAGTCCTTCCAGCGGCAGCCGCTCTTGAGTACATGAATAATCCCGCTGATGATCCGACGGTCATCAACACGCGGTGCACCAACGGTATGGCGGGGAAGGTGTGGCTCAATCGCTGCCCACGCTTCATCCGAAAGCCAGAAAATCTCCCGCATTCAATCCTCCAACGTTAAACACGCCTTGGAATCACATTCTCACAGAAATTTCAATACACTGTTGCGGTTCTGACCCTAGGACCTCCGACAACCGCTTGTTCTCCACGATCTCGGCCTGCGTCACCCGATGGTTCTTGTCAAAAATCATGTAGGGCAGGGCACGACCCTGCCAGCGAAACTCCAGCCGACCATCGGCAAAGGCGTAACTTCAGCCGGGCGGGCCGCAATCCACCGCTCTGCCGGGATCGCCGAGGCCCGGGGCTTGCGGCCCTTCTGACGACGGCGGTGCCGCCGGGCCACAGCAAGCAGGGCATACAGCTTCGCTTCCCGGCCCTCGGCGCTGTAGATATGCCGGTAGATGCTCTCATGCGATATCTGGCCGACCGGCTGCGGATCGATCTTAAGCCGACCGGAAACTTGCTGCGGCGACCAGCCCGAATGCAGCTTCGCCACCACATGGGGTCGCGACACGAAAGTAAGTTTTATGTACCGCTCGTGAGAACAAACCAGGATCGGTAGATCAATGGCGTTCCTGGAATGGATTTGGCAGGTGCTTAGCACTCATTAAGCCTTGCCTGGACCGCTCCACCCAGCGCGCTTTAACGTATCGATCAAGGTGCTGCGAGCGATACCGAAGGTTCGGCACACGGCGGCCTTGCTGGCTCCTCCATTCAAGGCGGCCATGACCGCCTCCAGTTTTTCGGGCTGTAGCGTCGCGGGTCGGCCGCCGCGTCGTCCCCGCCTGCGGGCCGCTGCCAGTCCGGCCTGAACACGTTCGCGGGTTAGGGCGCGTTCATATTGCGCCAGCGCGCCGAATAGATGGAACAGCAGTTCCCCGTGCGGGGTGTTGGTGTCCATACCTTCCGTCAGAGACTTGAACGCGATGCCCCCGTCACGCAGGCCGGTGATGATGTCGAGCAGGTGGGGCAGCGAGCGGCCGAGGCGGTCCAGCTTCCACACAACCAGCGTGTCACCCGAGGTCAGGAAGGACAGGCACTGTTTCAAGCCGGGCCGGTCGTCCCGCGCGCCAGAGGCCTTGTCCTCGAAAAGGTGCCGGGGATCGACCCCGGCGGCGACCAGGGCGTCACGCTGGAGCGCGGTCGTCTGCCGGTCTCCATCGGACGATACCCGCATGTAACCCACCAACATGTGCGGAAAACCCCATATCAGTCATTTCCGCATAACCTATCATTCCGACATGGTTTGTCGCACAGAATTCGATGGGTGGCGAGATGGGTCTCGATTGGCCCCACACCCCTGTCGGAAAACAAGTGTTTCCCGACAGGGCCTTGCCCATTCCTCCCGTCCCTCCTACACCCTGGTGGGGATAATGGGGGATGCCATGGCGAGACGACGGCTGTTGTTGCCGGCGGAATGGGACCGGTTGCTGGGCGTGCCCGATGATGAACGGGCTCTCGTCCAGCATTACACGCTGGACCTTGATGATCTCACCCTGATTGCCCGCAAGCGCACGCCGCACCGTCGGCTGGGCGTTGCCATGATGCTCTGTTACCTGCGGCATCCCGGCCGCATCCTCGACGCCCATGAAGAGCCGCCCGCTCCGCTGACCGCGTTCATCGCCAGCCAGGTCGACGCCCAGCCCAGAGACTTCGCGACCTACCGGTCGCGTGATCCCAGCCGCCGCCAGGACATCGTGGACCTGCTGGAACTGACAGGACACCGGCCCTTCGACCGAGGGCTGTTCAGGGAACTGACGGCATGGCTGCTGTCCATGGCCCAAGTGAACCGTGACCCTTTAGCCCTGGCTACCATCCTGGTGGAGGAACTACGCCGGCGGCGCGTGCTTCTGCCGCCGGCCGCCGTGCTGGAACTGATCCTGCATCAGGCCCGTGCTCGCGCCGAGCAGCTTCTGCACCGCATCCTTCTGGAGGGGATGCCGCCGGCTGACATGTCGCGCCTCGACGCGCTGCTGGATCCGCACGAGGACACCGGGTTGAGCCTGCTGGCCTGGCTGCGGCAAGCATCGATGTCGCCGGCGCCGCGCAACCTGTTGGCCATCATCGACCGGCTGGCAAAGGTCAGGGCGATGGGTATCCCGGCCGCCTTGCCCGCCCGCATTCCCGGTATTGCCTTCGAGCGGATGGCCACAGAGGCCAACCGGATGACGGTGCAGCACCTGCGGGACCTGTCGGCCCAACGGCGCCGCGCGCTGTTGGCCGCCGCCGGCATCCGGATGGGGACGGACCTCACCGACGCCGCCCTGGTGATGTTCGACAAGCTGATGGTCATGCTTAGCCGCCGGGCGGAGAACAGGGCGGACGAAAAGATCCTGCGTTCCGTCCGCGATACCCATGCCCATCTGCGCACCCTGGTCACGGCCTGCCGCAGCCTGATCAACGCCCGGGAGGCCGGTGCCGACCCCATGGTCGCCCTGGAGAAGGAGGTCGGCTGGTTCCGTTTCATGGCCAGCGTTGCCGGTATCGAATCCTTGGCCGATCCCGGCACCGGCAATGCCCGCACCGAACTGCTGTCCCGTTATGCCAGCATCCGTTCCTTTCTGCCGGTCTTCCTCTCCGCCTTCCGCTTCGAAGGCGGTCCCGGCGTTTCCTCCCTGCTGCGTGCCGTCGCCCTGGTCCGCGACCTGTTCGCCACCGGCAAGCGCAGCCTGCCCGACAAGGTGCCGACAGGATTCATCCGCAGATCCTGGCGGCCCTTCGTCATGCCGGGCGGTGCCATCGACCGCAAAGCCTTCGAGATATGTGTCCTGTCAGAGCTGCGTGACCGGCTGCGCGCCGGCGATGTCTGGGTGGAGGGCAGCCGCCAGTTCCGCGATTTCGAGAGCTGTCTGATGCCCAAGCCGACCTTCGAGGCCCTGCGCGCCGACGGTGCCTTGCCCTTGCCGGTCACCGGCGATGCCGTCATCTATCTGCCCACCCGCCATCAGGCCCTGGCGCAGCGCCTGCGCGATGTCGGCAGCTTGACAGCGGCAGGGGAGTTGCAGGATGTCGACCTGTCCACCGGCGAATTGCGGATCACGCCCCTGCGTGACCAGACACCCGAGGGTGCCCACGAACTGGCCCGCGCCGCCTATGATGCCCTGCCGCGCGTCAAGATCACTGACCTACTGATGGAGGTCGATGGCTGGATCGGCTTCAGTGACTGCTTCACCCATCAGCGTTCCGGTCGGCCGACCGATGACCGCGCCTCCCTGCTGACCGTCATCCTGGCCGATGGCATCAATCTCGGTCTGGCGCGCATGGCCGATGCCTGTCGCGGCGTCTCCATCGGGGGCCGGGTAGCAGCGGAACAGAAAACCTAGGTAAGGCCGCGGCGGATGCTGGCTGACGGCGTTACCATTCAGGCGTCCTCATAGGCCAAGGCCACCGGACTGCGCAGTGGCCGCAGTTCACCCCGAGCCACCGGCTCGGGCAGGGTGAAGGCGTAACGGCCGAGCATGTTGATGTGCTCATGGGCGAGCGGCGACAGGCGGGCCACATCCTCGTTGCGAACGTCGAAACCTTCCATCCGCAGTTGGTCAAGCGCGGCGTCCATGTAAATCGTGTTCCACAGGATGATGGCGTTGACGACCAGACCAAGGGCGCCGAGTTGGTCCTCCTGACCTTCCCGGTAGCGCTGACGCAGTTCGCCCCGCTTGCCGTGGAAGACGACGCGGGCGAGTTGGTGGCGGCCCTCACCACGGTTGAGCTGGGTGAGGATGCGGCGGCGATAGGCTTCGTCGTCGATGTAGGCCAGCAGATAGAGCGTCTTGATGATCCGGCCCAGTTCCTCCAGCGCCCGTGCCAGCCGGGTTGGACGGTCGTTTGTCTGGAGCGTCCGCATCAGCCCGCCGGCCTGCACGAGGCCCAGCTTGAGCGAGCCGGCCAGGCGCAACAGATCGTCCCAATGCTCGGCGATGAGGCCCGTCCTCACCTTGTGCGCGGCCAGCTTGTCGAGGGGGCCGTAGTCGGCCGCCGGATCGGCCCGCCAGAATCGGGCGCCGCCGACATCGGCGATCCGCGGGCTGAACTGGTAGCCGAGCAGCCAGAAGATGCCGAAGATCACGTCCGTGTAGGCGCCGGTGTCGGTCATGATCTCGGTCGGCTCCAGCTCGGTCTCCTGTTCCAACACGACGCTCAGCAGCACCAGGCTGTCGCGCAGGGTGCCGGGCACGGTGATGGCGTTCAGGCCGGTGAACTGGTCGGACACGAGGTTATAGTAGGTGACGCCGCGCTCGGAGCCGAAGTACTTCGGGTTGGGGCCGGCGTGGATGGTGCGCACCGGTACCACGAAGCGCAGCCCGTCGGCGGAGGCGACATCGCCGCCGCCCCACCGCCGCGCCAGGTCGATGCCGTTCTGGGCGGCAACAAGGCGGGCATTGGCCAGGGTCAGGGTTTCTGCCCGCAGATAATTCTGCCGAACCCAGCTCAGGCGCGACCGCCGGAGCGCCGGCAGGTCCGGGCGCACCAGCGGTTCCAGGCCGGTGTTGCACGCCTCGGCCAGCAGCATGGCACACAGCGTCGTCGGCAGGTCCTGCGCCCGCGCCTCGGCTTCGCTGGCATGGGTGAAGGCGCCAGCGAAGCCGGTCCGGGCATCGATTTCCAGCAGCAATTCCGGTAGATCGACACGCGGCAGGCGCGCTGTCACGGCGTCCCGCAGAGCGACGAGGCTGGCCGGCTCGTCGAGGCGGTCGAGGCCGGTCAGCACCAAGTCCTCGTCGGTGCCATTCCGTTCGATGCGGATGCCGGCATTTTGAGGAAGGTTGACGGTCACCGTTCGGAACGCCTGATCGAGCCGCTCGGTCAGTTGACCGATCTCTTCGCCCGCATTCTGCGACTTTCCCAGCGTGCGGCAGACGGTTGGCCGCGCGGCCTCCCAAGCGGCGCCGTCGAGCAGGCCGATGCGGGGATCGGCGAAGCGCAGACTCGGCGTCGCGAACACGTCACGGCGCCGAAGCGCGCCGCGCAGTCGATCGACCAGACAGAGGGTCCAGGCGCGCCGATCGAGAACACCGTTCCGGGTCACCCGGCGTTCCCAAGACTTCGGCACGAACTCCGTGGGCCACGGCGCACCGCGGGCGCCGCCGTCCTCAACTGTCCGGAGGTGCTGCAGGGCCTTCAGTACCGGGCGTCCGGCCGGCATGGCGCCCAGGCCGACCACGCGCACGAAGTGTGGCAGGAAACGCCGGATGCGGCGGTGCTGCGCCAGCAACTCGTCGAAGTAGGGATCGTCCGGCGGCTTGGTCAAGCCGTCCACCTGTGCTACGGCGGCTTCCAGGGCAGCTTGCGGGACGGCCGCGAAGACCGCGGCTCGCAGATCGGCGTCGCCGACAGCGTCGTCGAGCACCAAAGCACAGACCCTGCTCAGGGTGCGCGCGGCGGCGTCGAGGTCGCCCAGGCTGCGCAACCGCGCCTCCCGGCCCTTGCGGACAGCATCGACGAACATTCGGGTGACGAGCAGGTCGAATAGGTCGAGCACATCGTCCTGCGCGCTTGCCTCCAGCGCCCGGAGAAACGCCAGCAGGGTGGCGGCGCGGCGCTCGTCCGGCAACCGGGCAACCGCCTGGGCCTTGGCGACGCCGGCGAACCGCGCCAAAGCCAGGATGCGGGTTTTCGGTAGATGGTTGGTGAGCGGCAGACCAGCCACGAGGTGCCGCACCTCGTCGAGGCGCTCGATCGCGCGCACCAATTCATTGGTGCTTTGCAGGGTCGGTCCCGAGCGGAGCCGGTCCATTGGGCTCTGTCGCTCCCCCTCCGGCACCACCAGTAGGGCGTCGAGCCGCGCCTTCTGCTCGGGCGTGATCCGGGCCGCCAGCAGGCGCCACAGGCGGCTATTGGCACGGGACCGCACCCGCGCGACGGTCCGTTCGAGCACGCTCGCCCCCGGCAGCAGCACCTTGTGCGTTACCAGCCAGGCCGTCGCCTGGTCGAACAGGGCCGTCGGCCGATCGGTCCCCGTCCAGCACAGTGCGTAGAGCCAACGCTGGAGGCGCCATTGCGCGGCGGAATTCGAAAAATCGCGGTAGCCATAGCGTTTGCGGATTTCAATCGGGTGTCGCCAACGCCATTGGCTGGCTTGGTATGCGTCGAGCGCTCCGTTGACGGGCACGCCAAGTTGGTCGCCAAGGAAGCCGACCACGCCCGGCGGTACCTTGCATGGATCTTCAAGAAACGTTCCGAGAAACCGCACCGTGCCGAGTTGAACGGCGCAACCGAGCCGCATGTGGGGGCCGCGGTGCGCCAATATGAACGCGCGGTCCGCGTCATCGAGGTGGAAAAACCGGGCCAGCTGCTCGGCGGACACATCGGCCGGAAACTGGCCGTACCGCCCTTCCTGTTCCGGGGTGAGAAAGCTGACCGGCATCAGGTTCGATCGGTGCCGGCGAGCACTCGATAAACGGATGCGCGCCCGATCCCGAGCCGCTGGGCGATGGCGGTTGGTCCCAGCTTCTCTTCGGTCCGCAAGCGCCAGACCTCCGCCGGGTCGATCGACGGCTTGCGGCCCTTGTAGACTCCCTTGGCCTTGGCGCGCGAGATGCCCTCCATCTGGCGCTCCCGGCGTAGGTTGGTTTCGAACTCGGCGAACACGCCGAGCATGTCGAGAAATGCCTTGCCGGCCGAGGTTGAAGTGTCGATGGGCTGTTCGGTCGCCTTCAGTGCCACGCCCTTGGCGCGCAGCTCGTGCACGATGTCCTGGAGATCCTTGATCGACCGTGCCAAGCGATCGACGCGGGTGACCACCAGCGTGTCACCGGGGCGGAGGAACTGGAGAAGCAAAGCGAGTTCCGACCGGCCGGCGCGGGTCGTGCCACTCGCCTTCTCCGAGCGTATGACCTCGCACCCGGAATGGCGAAGCGCCTCCTCCTGGATCGCGACGTCCTGATCCAGCGTGGAGGCGCGGGCGTAACCGTAGACCGCCATGAATCGTCTCGTTTGCTTCTAAACCAGCAAACGGTAACGTCTCGCTCATGCGAAATCCATCCAAATGAGACGCTGAGGATCGTCTCACGACGCTGTGTCGTATGGGTATACCCCACCGGAACACGAGAAAGAAAATGGGGGAATTGCTGGGTTTCGGCCATTTCCTTGAAAATCTTTCCCTCTTATACCCGCCTCAGATACGCAATAAGCAAATGTATTATCTTCAAGTTTTATCAGCATCTATGTACACTGTCGGGCGCTGCTTTGGCGTATCAATGATACATTATTGGCTGCAAAGGAGGTTATTTATGAGCGCGAAGCGTCTTGAAGAACTGAAGAGAGAGAGGGGCAACATGATTTCGATAAGGAATGAAACTAATAGGAAGCTGAGCGGCGCCAAGACCGATGATGAGAAGAAGAAATATAGAGAAGCAATTCATGGCTGTGATTCTGAAATATCAAGAATGGAGAGAGAGATCGATAAATTAGAAAGAGAAGTAAGAAAAGGAGGACTTAGTTATTTATAAAAATTAAAAAATATCCATAAATTTGTATAACTCTAACAGTTATAAGCGACACGGTCTATAAGTGCGACGGTTTATCTTCTGCAACAGCATTTGAATGATCTTGTGTCGCTTTTTTTGCACAAAAATCCGGACATACCACTTATACCTATGGATGGACAAAAGTTATGACTTACGACTACTATGTTGAGCCGTGCCAGCACTGCATAAACCGAGCGAGAAATGGAGCTGATATTTCATCATGTGGATGGTGTGAATCTGGGGAGGATACCTATTATCGCTCATCTAATGATTACCCAGGAAATCTTATAAAGATCCCGGCCGATGGCTATGGATATCCACACCACTTGAGTCCCATCCAGAGCGAAAATATTATAAAAATGGCCGCCATATTACGTCACTGGATGGAACCGTCCCTATACATGCTTCACAGGAGACTTCTTCTGAATCTAGAAATATAAGAAAAGGCATTGAAAAGCATGAGAGAATAGCTTTGGCTTTTATGCTTTCGTATGCCTCCATTACCTCTATTAAACATGGATTCAACTGGGGACCCAGTGAGGCACTCAATGGGTTAAAAATAATTTTGAAGCCAGATGGTATTAAAAACATTACAGATTTTATTTTTCATATTTCATTTTTAATAATGATATTGGCTCCAGGAGCTTTTATATTTTATTTTATAATAAAAAAGGCGTTTGGCCTCGGACCGGAAATCGATATTTCTAGGGACTGGGCGGCATTTATTTGCATAGGGATATTTATTATTTTGCCGATAGCTAACAGATACATTTTGTGAGACGCCATTCATTTGTAACTGCTTCTGTAATGGGCCGTTTGGCGTCAAGCCCAAGAATGTGAAACAGCACGCAGGTCGGGCCTTGAGGGACCTCATATTTTCAACAGGTTACTGTGTCGATCGGCGTCGAAACCCCGTGCCGTTTCACAGGCAGACAAGCGTGAGAGCACCTTACCTAGGTTTTCTGTTCCGCTGATACTCAGATCCCCCATCCGCCAGCTGGCTTGGGTCCATGACTGGCATGTGCGGGAGGAAACCTACACGGCGGCCCTGACCCGGATCATCGACGCGCATCGCGCCCTGCCGCTGGCCTCCGCCTGGGGTGATGGCACCACCTCATCCTCCGACGGGCAGTTCTACAAGGCCGGCGGTCGGGGCGCCGGCACCGGCGACGTCAATGCCCGGCATGGCAACGAGCCTGGCGTCAGCTTCTATACCCATGTCTCCGACCAGTACGGCCCCTTCCACACCAAGGTCATCGCCGCCTCCGCCAGCGAGGCCCCGCATGTGCTGGACGGTCTGCTCTACCATCAGACGGGTCTCGCCATCGAGGAGCATTACACCGATACGGGAGGCGTCACCGACCATGTCTTCGGGCTCTGCCACCTGCTGGGCTTTCGCTTCGCGCCGCGCATCCGCGACCTGAAGGACCGGCGACTCTACCTGTTTCCCGGCGACGATGCCCCGTCCAGTCTAAAGCCCCTGGTGGGCGGAGAGATCGATCTGGAGCACCTGGCCGTGCATTGGTCCGAACTGCTGCGCCTGGCGGCCTCCATCCGGTCGGGCACCGTCACCGCGTCCGCCATGCTGCGCCGCCTGGCAGCCTATCCCAGACAGAACGGTCTGGCCCTGGCGCTGCGCGAGTTGGGGCGCGTGGAGCGCACGATCTTCACGCTCGACTGGCTGCGCGACCCGGCCCTGCGTCAGCGTGCCAATGCCGGCCTGAACAAGGGCGAGGCCCGCAACGCCCTGGCCAGGGCCATCTTCTTCAACAGGCTGGGCGAGATGCGCGACCGCAGCTTCGAGAACCAGTCCTACAGGGCGTCGGGCCTGAACCTGTTGGTCGCCGCCATCATCCTCTGGAACACCCGGTATTTGCAGGCAGCCCTTGATCATCTGGCAGCCAACGGTACCGACATGAAGTCGGACCTGATCCGTCATGTTGCTCCCCTGGGCTGGGAGCATATCGGCCTCACAGGTGACTATGTTTGGGGGGCTGATCCGCTACCGGAAAACGGATTGCGCCCGTTGCGACGGCCTATCTCCATTCTCGCAGCATAGTTCATTATTCGTTCTCACGAGCGGTACATAAAATGCACTTTCGTGTCGGCACCCCCACATGCGCCAAAAGGGCCGGATGCCGCAGCAACTTCACCCGGCCAGAGCGTCGCCGCCGCTTGGCCCGCGCGTTCGCAGTCATGCAGTAATAGCCCCGGTAATCGTTGCCGAACCGGTCCCGGAAACTTGTGTGATAAAAATTCCGGTTGATCTCACGATGGATTGTCCCGCGATGCCGGCCAAGCCGAGCCGCGATCTCGCAGACAGGCATCGATGCCTGCAACATCTCGTCAATCACGCGCCGTTCCGCCAAGCTCAGGTGCGAATAGTGCTCTCCCATGGCAGCCTCCATTGCTAACCATCTGATTATAAATAAGAGTCGCACTTCAAAATAGAATCCACCGCGCCTACATATAATGTTTCAACAGAATTGAAATGTCAGTGTTCTGAGCAAAGTAGAAATGTCAGTGTTGGGGTGGGCCGGGTAACGGAGCCGTAGGCGCAGTGGACCGGCCCACCCCAACATTTGCCGGTTTTGCCCTGGCCGCAGCATGTTTGTCCGCCGCTCCCGGCCGACCGCGCCGCTTGCCTCCGCGCTTTTCGTAGTGGTTGCGTTCGCTGATGCTCTTGACCGTCGGCGCCGGCATCGCGTCCTGCATCTGCTTCACATATGCCAGGACCTCCGACAACCGCTTGTTCTCCACGACCTCGGCCTGCGTCACCCGATGGTTCTTGTCAAAAATCGTGTAGGGCAGGGCACGACCCTGCCAGCGGAACTCCAGCCGGCCATCGGCAAAGGCGTAGCTGTCCACGTATTGCCCTACCAAGCCCCGCGTAACCTCATTCTCTACCAGCATCACCCGCTGGCGTTCATACGACAATGTCAGTTGCCGCCCGACATATCGACGCTCGCGGACACACAGGATGTCCTGTAACCGCCCCTCCGGCATCGTCAATGGCCGGTGCATGTCGTCGGCGCTGGCAGGGGCCACCGCGAACCGTTCGTTGAATTGAGCCATGAAGCTCGGCAGAAACGCATTGCCAGCCTCCAGGCTGTCTATCCCCGCCAGGCGCAGTTCCTTGACCAGCCGGTCCTGCAAAGTCCGGTTCGCCCGCTCGACCCGGCCCTTGGCCTGGCTGGAGTTCGCGCACAGAATCTCAATCCCCAGTTCCGCCAGCGCCCGGCCAAACTGCGTCATCCCCTGGCCACCCTTGGCATCCTTGCGGGCCACCCGGAAAACGGTGTGCTTGTCCGAATAAAAAGCCAATGGCCGCCCATGGTCGCGTAAATAGGCCGCCAGAATCTCGAAATAGCTGAAGGTACTCTCCGAGACCACAAACCGCAGCGCCATCAGCCGGCCCGTCGCGTCATCCACAAACACCAGCAAGGTGCAGGGCGGCCCGCGGTCCTCAAACCAGCGATGCTCGCTCCCATCAATCTGTACCAACTCACCCAGGCATTGCCGCCGAAGGCGAGGGCGGTGAAATTGACGCCGCTGTGCCCTTGTCCGCCAGAGACCGGCCTCCGCCATCCAGTGCCGCAGCGTCTCCCGCGACACGGTAAGACCATGCCGTTCAGCAAGCTTCTCCGCCGCCAATGTTGGCCCAAAATCATGGTAATGCAGACAAACCAGCTCCAGCGCCAGCTCGCGAACCCCCTTTGAAATCTGGCGGTTCGACGGTCGGCCGCGGCCTCGGTGGACAATCCCGCCACCGCCATCACACCGGTAGCGATCCAGAAGACGCCAAACCTGACGCTCACTCAGGCCCAGTATCCCAGAGGCGTCCGAAACCCCAAGCTGACCACTCTCGATCTCTGCCAATACCTCAACACGCCGCACATCCCGATCGCTCATCATCAGCCAGCCCATAAAAGCCCCCAAAACCGGCCAAAACCGATCCAGAGACTGACATTTCTATCTTGCTCAGGACTGACATTTTAACTTTGCGCCTACACAAAAAGCATTGATAAGCAAAATTATGGAAATACACGGAGCGGTTTTGGCTGTGTAAGGGACGTAAACGACGTTGGGTTTCTGGCACATCCAGGCACGTCGTGAACATTGATATCCGTAGTGTCCACGATGGTTGGCATGCGCGACCGAGGTCCGGCGCGCGGCGCCTCAGCGACGCAAGCGCGCCGGGACCGGTCGTCGCCGCACGAAGTTATGAACCGACCCCCGGACCCAGCCGTCAGGCTGGGCTTGTAGGCAATTCGTGTGGTGGCCACGGATATTTCTGTTTGTACCGTCAAGGCGACGGATGAAGCCTCCTGATATGAGTCAGATTACCGGCATGGCTCTGGGCAAGAATTATATCAGAATATCTATCTAGCGTATCATCCACTTTATCGATTTTAGCATTCTGGCGTTGAGAGCCAGTATAATGATTATTTGGGATAACGACATAGAAGGGGCAAGAAACCACGCCGCCATTATCAACAAAATACAGCTTAGATATTGTTTTCGATTGATTTCAGTGAGATTCTGGTTGGGTGACCCAGGGGGTTTTCCATGTCCGCTGAGCTTGATGTTCTTTCTCGCATCCGAACGCTTGCCGATGCAGTGGCTGCGTTTTCGGATGATGATCGCTGCCGCCGGCTGCTGGAGGCGATGGTGTGGCCGCGGGGACGGCTTTGCCCGGCTTGCGGCTGCCATCGGTCGATCAGTCTGGCCGGCCGGGATACGGGTCATCGGGCTCGGCCTGGGCTATACCAATGCTCTGACCAGGATTGCCGGCAGCAATTCACGGTGACGACGCGGACCCCGCTGCATGCGACCAAGCTGCCGCTGCGCACTTGGCTGCTGGCCCTGTGGTTTATTCTGCAATCCGACAAGGGCGTGTCCTCGATCCGGTTGGCCGAAATCATCGGGGTGAGCCAGCCGACGGCATGGCGGATGGGGCATGTGCTGCGCCTGCTCGTGGCCCGCGACCATATGCTGGGTGGTGGCATCGAAATCGACGAAATGTATTTCGGTGGCGCTCCCCGGTCCGATCCCGACAAGCCTCTGCCGGTCGGGGCCGCAAAGGACAGCCGCGTACGACCAAGACCCCGGCCATGGTCGTTGTTCAGCGCCCCGCCGGATAGGAACCGGTGCGGATGGCGGCCGAAGCCGTTGCGCAGAACCTGCGACAATCCTTGGGATAATTGCACGCCAACCCTTCCCTTTTCGATTGATCCCCAAGCATCGCAAGATTACGGTCAAAGAAAGCCCAGAAATTGGGCGCGCATAATTTCCGTGCGCATCGACCGATGACTGGAGAGCGTTGTGACCAACGACAGGTCGGAGCTTCGTTGGGGGGTCGAGCAAAGGCTCGAGTTCATCGAGTTCCGCCTGTTCTGGGAGGGGCATGTGAACCGCAGCGATGTGATGGAGCAGTTCGGGCTGTCGGTGAACCAGGCGTCATCTGACCTGAGCCGCTACATCGGCCTCGCTCCTCACAATATGGACTACGATCGCAGTCTGCGAACCTATGTGCGCCAGCCGGGATTCAAGTCAGTGTTCGACAAGCTCGATGCTGGTCGATACCTAGCCCAACTGCGGTCGGTCACCGACGGCATCCTTGATCAGGACGATTGCTGGATCGCAGGTCTGCCCGACTACGATTCCGCACCCACTCCGGCGCGCGGTATTGATCCTGCAACCCTTCGGTCCGTGGTCGACGCGATCCGCCGATCCGACGCAATTGAGGTGCGGTATCAGCACCTGTCCAACCCGGAGCCCCGATGGCGCTGGATCACTCCGCATGCCATCGCGTTCGACGGATTTCGCTGGCACGCCCGCGCGTTCTGCCTAAATGACGAGGTGTTCAAGGATTTCATGCTGTCGCGGATCCTCGATATCCGCGGTTCGCGCGGGTCAGACGTTCTGCCCGAGAACGATCAGGACTGGCACACCTATGCAGCGCTGGAGATCGGCCCTCACCCTGCCTTGTCCGATACGCAAGCCAAGGTGATCGCCCTCGACTATGGCATGCGCGGCGGCAAGGCTGAGATCAAGGTTCGCCGGGCGTTGCTCTACTATGCGCTTCAGCGACTTGGGCTCGATACCGATCCCGCCGCCCGGAAGCCTCATGACCAGCAGATCGTGCTTTTGAACCGTGACGTGATCCTCGGTCGCCAGGGTCAGGCAGAGGAGCAGTAGGATTTTCCATGAAAGCTTTTGAATTCGACCACCATCTCATCAACTCCTATGCGCGCTTCTCGCGGTCGTTCAGCACCATCCGGGCACCGGACATCGCCGCCGAAGTCACGCGCCAATATGACGGCGGCCGCTTCTGGCCCGACGCCCTTCTCTCGCTGAACCCCAGGTTCCTGTCAGGCCCGACTGTGGATGACCTTGTCGTGTCGGGGGACCTGGACGAGGCAACGGCCCGGATTTTCCGGATCGGCGCCAGCCCCATCAGGTTTCACCGGCACCAGGCGCAGTCCATCGCCAAGGTGCGGGCGGGCCAAAGCTTTGTTGTGACGACGGGCACTGGCTCAGGGAAATCCCTGTGCTTCTTTGTCCCTGTGGTCGATGCCATCGTCCGTTCGCGCAAGGCAGGACAACCGCGCAAGACGCGCGCCATCATCGTCTACCCGATGAACGCCTTGGCAAACAGCCAGATCAAAGAAATCGAGAAGTTCATTTCCCAATCTGGGTTGCCGGAAGAGCTGAAGCCTGTGGTCCGGCGCTACACGGGTCAGGAGAGCCAGGAAGAGCGTCAGCGGATCGCTGACAATCCGCCCGATATCCTGCTCACGAACTTCATGATGGCCGAACTGCTCCTGACGCGGCAGGACGTCCTCGATACCAAAGTCATCGACAATGCCAGCGGGCTCGAGTTCATCGTGCTCGACGAATTGCACACCTACCGCGGTCGTCAGGGCGCCGATGTAGCGATCCTCGTGCGCCGCCTGCGGAACCGCTGTGCACCGGCGAAGGCACCGATCTGCATCGGCACATCGGCCACCATGGCAAGCGAGGGATCAGAGGCCTGTCGCGCGAAAGCAGTCGCCGATGTCGCCTCGCGCCTCTTCGGGGCGTCTATCGGCCCTGATGCCGTCATCGACGAGTCCCTTCAGCGCGCCACGGATGACCGCCTGAATTTGGAAGATGTTCGGCCGCAACTCGCGACAGCGCTTGGCCGCGACCTGCCGGAAACACTGACGGATGAGGAACTGCGGCGACATCCGCTAGCTGTCTGGGCCGAGCTGGCGATCGGCCTTGATGACGGGCAGGAACTGAAGCGCAAGAAGCCCGTCCCGTTCGACGATGCTGTAGAACAGCTTGCGCAGGACAGTGGCCTCGACAAGGAAACTTGCAGGAGAGGTTTCGAGCAATTCCTGACACATGTGAGCCTGCCAGAAACTGAGCGCAGTGGCGAAGGGTCAGGTGCCTTCCTCGCATTCAAGCTGCATCGCTTCATTTCCGGTGCCGGAGAGATATTCACGACGCTGACCGATCGCCCGAGGCGGGTCCTGTTCGAGGGCCAGTTGGAGGATCCCGACGCCCCTGGCCATCGTCTCTATCCGACGCGGTTCTGCCGGGAGTGCGGCCACGAAGTCCATGTCGTAACCAAATGCGAGGATGCTGATGGGCTTCATTTCCTGCCCAGAAACATCGATGACACACCGATCCCAGACCCGGATGGGGATATCGCTGGCTATCTGACGCCCGTTGGTGGAACTGACACAGATTACACCTTCACCGGCGACGTGGACACCTACCCGGAAGATTGGCGCGAAGAGCGGGGCGGCATCGAACGCCTGCGCGCCAACAGGAAGGGCCGACTGCCTGAACAGGTCACGGTCCGACCCGATGGGCGCTACAGCACGGACGGCGTCAGTTTCTGGTTCATTCCGGGCAAGTTCGGGTTCTGTCCCTGCTGCCTGGATCAACCCCACCCGAGCATGCGGGAGCGCAGCAAGCTTGCGGGTCTTTCGGGTGAAGGCCGAAGCTCGGCAACCACGCACCTCGTATCAACTGCCCTTGAATGGATGAACGGCGTTTCGAGCGGCGTTCCCGCTGAGAAGCGAAAGCTGCTCGGTTTCACGGACAACCGCCAAGACGCCGCCCTGCAGGCTGGACATTTCAACGACTACCTCTTCGTAAGCTTGCTGCGCGGAGCCAT
The DNA here is from genome assembly GCF_052474395.1 of Niveispirillum fermenti. Classification (NCBI taxonomy): domain Bacteria; kingdom Pseudomonadati; phylum Pseudomonadota; class Alphaproteobacteria; order Rhodospirillales; family Azospirillaceae; genus Niveispirillum; species Niveispirillum fermenti. The sequence goes on from NZ_CP156680.1 coordinate 300,023, forward strand.
CCTGCGTGCTGTCATCGACGCAGGCTCGGACGGCATTGCAGAAGATGAGTTCGGCCTGCGAGTGGTGAAAGCCCTCGGCTTCATGGCCTCGAACAAGGACGCCCGCATCCATTGGATGCTGGATCCCGAAGCCGGTGCCGTCGTGCGCGAAGATGCCCAACGCTCCCTTGCCAACGTTCTTGCCCACCGGGTCTGGACGGACTTGAGGCGGGGATGGCGCTACACCAATCCCAGCCTTTCGGTCCTCAAACTGGTTGACGTCGAATTCATCGGTCTCGACGACATCTCGCAAGACCGGGAAGCCCTGATGGCGGTGCATCCCGCTCTGGGGGACCTGGACACGCAATCGTGCAAGAAGCTGCTCAAGGAGATGCTTGGCGCGCTGCTGGAAGGTCTCGCTGTCAGCACCGAGGCCCTTGATCTGACCGTTCTCGACACGGTCGGACAAAAGTCGCGGAACCTGTTGCGGGCGCCTTGGGCCATCGACCAAAAGGAAACGCCCCGAAGCCGGTCTACCCTGTTCTTGCAGGCGCCCGGAAAGGATCGTGTTGGGCTGCGAGAAGAGCAGACTATCATCCGTGCCGGCCACAACTCCCGGATCGGCCGGTCGATCAATCGCAGGAGCATGATCGGAACGAAGCTTAACAAGGACGAGTACCTTGCCGTCATGACAGGGCTTCTGGAACTGATGGCACGCGAAGGTCTGGTCTCGCTTGTCGAGATCGAAGCTGATCTCCTCGGGTGGCGGTTGTCTCCTTCAGCAGTACGTCTGGTCCCCGGAGAAGCTGTCCGCACCGGACAGGCGCAGGGGAACCGGTATTTTCACGATCTCTACAACGCCATTGCAAGCGACCTTAAACGGGGCCGCAGTAACTATTGGGGCCTGGAAGGACGTGAACACACCGCTCAGGTTTCGCAGAGACAACGCGAGTGGCGGGAATGGCGGTTCCGCTTCGAGAATGACGATCGCGCGAAGCTCAGGGAAAACCAAGCCGATATTAAGGCCTCCGGAGAGTCCGATCAGTTCCTGCCTGCGCTCTTCTGCTCGCCAACGATGGAACTCGGTGTCGATATTTCGGCGCTGAATGCCGTCTATCTGCGCAACGTGCCGCCGACGCCTGCCAACTACGCACAGCGTGCCGGTCGGGCTGGTCGATCCGGACAGGCGGCGGTCATCGTGACCTATTGTGCGGCGCAATCCCCGCACGATCAGTATTTCTTCGAACGTCGCAACGACATGGTCGCCGGGGTTGTCCGGCCGCCTGCGCTCGACATCACCAATGAAGAACTGGTCCGCTCGCACCTTCACGCCGTTTGGCTGGCAGAGGCCAAGCTGGCGCTGTCGCCGGATATCCCCGAAATCCTTGACCTGAAGGAGGCGAGATACCCGCTGAAACAGGAGGTGACGGAGGTCATCAATCGGCCAAACTTGGTGACAGCAGCGCGCGTGCCGATGAAGCGGGTGCTGGACCAGATCCTTGCTTCAGTGGACGGCAAGAAACCGGCCTGGATGGGCGACGAGGATGTTTTCATCCTCGAGGTGGCGATGCGCGCGCCGCAGGAATTCGACCGCGCGTTTGATCGCTGGCGCGAGCTCTACAATTCGGCGCGGGCCCAGTTGATGGAGGCGAACAGCCGTTCCGAGATCACGGGCCTCTCCGGTGCGGACCGGCGCAAGATCAAGACCGCCCAGATGCAGGCAAGCGACCAGATCGCCATTCTCGAACAGGGGAAGGCCACCAACGGATCCGATTTCTATTCCTACAGATACCTTGCGACCGAAGGCTTCCTGCCGGGATACAACTTCCCACGGCTGCCGCTCTACGCCTTCGTCCCGGGTGAGGGCAAAGCCGGTTCCTTCCTGCAACGCGCACGGTTCCTGGCGATTTCCGAATTCGGGCCGCGCAGCCTGATCTACCACGAGGGCCGGGCTTACAGGGTGATGAAAGCCAAGCTGCCGCCTGAGGTCCGCACCGGGGACGGCTCGGAACTGGCCACCAAGGACATCTTCATCTGCTCCAACTGCGGCGCCTGCCACGAAGGTGAGGTCGAACGCTGTCATGCCTGCAACTCTCCGATGGCGGGCGAGGTTCCAGTGCAGCGGACGCTCCGGATCGACAACGTCGAGGCGGCCCCTGCGGACCGGATCACCGCGAATGACGAAGAACGCGTTCGCCAGGGCTTCGATATCCAGACCGTGTTCTCCTGGCCCCGAAAGGATGGGCGGCTCCAGGTGACAGAGGCTGTTTTCCGTTGCAGCGAAACATCAATTCTCGCCCTCCAGTATGCCAACAGTGCCGAGATCAGCCGCATCAACAAGGGCCTGAAACGGCGCAAGAACCAAACCGTCTTCGGCTTCAACATCGACCCGCGCAGCGGCTACTGGGCAAAGTCGGAAGACGAGGAACCGGATGTCGATGTGCCGCCCGATGTCGTGCGGCCGGTCCGCATCGTGCCGATCGTGCGCGATCGCAAGAACGCGCTGCTGCTCCGCTTCCTCGATCCAGATGCCTACGCCCCTGAAACCATCGCGACCGTGCAACATGCACTGCTGCGCGGGATCGCGGTCACCTATCAGCTTGAAGAGGGCGAGATCCTTGGCGAACCATTGCCCGCCCGGGACAACCGGCGCTCGATCCTCGCTTATGAAGCGACCGAGGGCGGTGCCGGTGTCCTGAATCGCCTCGTTGAAGACGCACACGCCTTGGGCAAGGTCGCACGGGAAGCTCTTTCCCTCATGCATTTCGACAAGGTCGATGACGCCATCGCGGCGGGGGATGCGTCGCTTCTGGTCGACCGGGACAGTGGGGCCTGCGTCCGCGGCTGCTATCGCTGCCTGTTGTCCTACTTCAACCAGCCAGACCACGAGCTGATCGACCGCGCCAGCGTCGAGGCGAAGCAGATGCTGATCGATCTGGCTCGGGGTGAGATTGTGCTGGCTGCCGGATCATCCCGACCTGCTGGCGGTATCGATGGGTGGGATGTAGCCTTCAAGACTGCGGGCATCCCGGCGCCGGATGGCGCTTCCGTCAGCTTCGCTGATCAGGAAATGAATTTCGCTTGGCGCTCCCATTTCGTCGCTGCTTGCATCGGCACCCTGTCCGCGGCCGCGCAAGAGATCGCTGACGCCAAGGGGTGGACGCTTTTCGAATTGCCTGAGACTTGCGCTGACGGCGTGCCCGACGCGTTGATTTCGATGTTCAAGGATTGACCTGATGACCGTGAATTTTGCTCCCGGAGACCTGGTGCGCGCCCGTGGGCGGGAATGGGTGGCATTGCCGTCCCCGCGCGAGGGCATTCTGGCGCTACGCCCTCTTTCCGGCAGCGAGAGTGACACGGTCATCCTTGACCCCTCGCTCGAGACCCAGCCTGTTGCCGCGGCACGTTTCGACTTGCCCGCCGATGCAGTGCCGACTGTCCAGGCGAAGGCAGCGCTTCTTGCGGACGCGATGCGGCTGACCCTTCGACGGGGAGCGGGCCCTTTCCGTTCGGCCGCGCAACTGGCTTTCGAGCCCAGAACCTATCAGCTCGTCCCCTTGCTGATGGCGCTTCGCCTGCAGGTGCCCCGACTGCTGATCGCCGATGATGTCGGAATCGGGAAGACGATCGAGGCGGGCCTGATCCTTCGCGAACTGATGGACCGCGGCGAAGTCGATGGTTTCTCGGTGCTTTGCCCACCGCACCTCGTCGAGCAGTGGGTCGGGGAACTGAAGCAGCGGTTTGGGATCGACGCGGTCGCCGTGACATCAGGCAGTGCCGCGCGGCTTGAACGCGGTCTTCCGCTGGCCCAGACGCTGTTCGATGCCTACCCCTATACCGTTGTCAGCCTTGACTACATCAAGGCGGAAAAGCGCCGTGAAGGGTTCGCACGTGCCTGCCCCGATTTCGTGATCGTGGACGAAGCCCATGCCTCTGTCGGAACGCACAAGGGCAAGCAACAGCGCTTTGAACTTCTCGCTGGCCTTGCCCGCGATCCAGAGCGCCGGATGATCTTTCTCACGGCAACGCCCCACTCGGGCGACGAAGATGCGTTCGGCCGCCTTCTTTCGCTGATCGACCCGTCCTTCGCCACGATGAACTTCGACGACGCCCGCTACCGTGAACGTCTGGTACGCCATTTCGTGCAGCGCCAAAGGATCGATCTCGTTTCCGGCGACTGGGACGAGAACCGTGCTTTTCCCAAGCATGAAACAACCGAGTCCCCTTACCGATTGTCGCAGGCGCATCTCGATTTCCAAGACGCGGTGCTCGATTACTGCTTCGGCATCGTCTCGCGCGCAGGATCCGGGCTTCGGGAAAGGCGTCTCGCCTTCTGGGGCACACTCGCCCTTATGCGCTGTGTCGGTTCATCGCCAGCTGCAGCCCTCAGTGCGCTGCGCAACCGGATGTCTAATGAGAGCGACCGGCTTGAGCCGCAGATCTACGATGAGGACTCCGACGACGAGGACGCGGTGGATATCGAACCCGGGACCGGTTTTGACACGGATCCGGCCCTGCAGGCTTTGGTCGCCCGCGCCGAAGAGTTGATCCACAAGCCGGATCCGAAGCTTGCGGCCCTCATCGATGCACTGACGCCACTGATCAAGAAGGGCGCGAATCCCGTTGTGTTCTGCCGCTTCCTAGCCACGGCCGAGCATGTTCGGGATGGCCTGCGGAGGGCCTTTCCCAAGCTGGTCGTCGAAGCAGTGACAGGCGTTCTGACGCCCGACGAGCGCCGTGACCGCGTGGCCGAAATGGCCGCGGCTGACGACGAGAAGGACGTCCAGCGTATCCTGGTGGCCACCGACTGCTTGTCCGAGGGGATCAACCTCCAGCAGTTGTTCGACACCGTCATTCACTACGATCTCTCGTGGAACCCCACTCGGCATCAGCAGCGCGAGGGGCGGGTTGACCGCTTCGGCCAGCCAGCCGAACTCGTCCGATCAATCATGATGTTCTCACCGGACAGCGCCATCGACGGCGCCGTGCTGGATGTCGTGCTGCGCAAGGCCGAGGAAATTCGCAAGGCGACTGGTATCACCGTTCCTTTGCCGGACGAGCGTGGGCCGGTCACCGACGCCCTGATGGCGGCCGTCATGCTGCGGCAGGGAAGATCCAAGCAGTTGGCCTTCGATCTGCGCCTTGAGGACGGTACCCGGGCGATGGAGGCGCGGTGGCGCGACGCCTCTGAGAACGAAAAGAAATCCCGCGCGCGCTTCGCCCAGAATGCGATGAAGCCGCAGGAAGTTGCCCCGGAATGGGAAAAGGTCCGCACCCTACTGGGATCGCCAGAGGATACCAAGGTCTTCATCGAACGGGCAATGTCGCGCTTCGGCGTGCCGCTGGAACAGCGCAAGACGCTTCTGATCGCTCATGCCCAAGCGTTGGAGGCGGGCCTGAAAGCACGTCTGGCCCAACGCAACCTGACCGGCTCGATCCGGCTTGCCATGACTGAACCCGCGCCATCGGGGACTGCGCTGCTCACCAGGACACATCCCTTGACCGCGACCCTTGCAGAGGCGCTGGTAAAGTCTTCGCTGGATCCGGAGGCGCTGTCCGGTCTCGGGATCGGCCGGGTTGGCGCCTGGCCCACCTCAGCCGTCCAGCAGATGACCCGGCTGGCACTCCTTCGGATCCGGTTCAAGCTGACCGTCCATGCACGAAAGGAGCGCCTGCTCCTTGCCGAGGAGGCCGCCCTTGTCGCGATACAAAGTGGTCGGATTGTCGCAGCCGGCGAAGCTGCCCGCGAACTTTTGAACACGCCAGCGGACGCTGACCTCGCTCCGTCGGCACGCGACCGTTTCATCGCCAAGGCGAAGGAGGACCTGCCCAGCCTGCTCGACGGGCCCTTGGCCGAGTTCGTCAGATCGCGCGCCGAGGAACTCATGCAGGATCATGCCCGCCTGCGCGTTGCCGCGGGATCGGCCTCGCGCGTCACGGTGGAGGCTGTTCTGCCGCCTGACGTCATCGGTCTCTTCGTCCTGATGCCGAGCGAGGTATGATCATGGCGCGCAAACCCGTCGTCGACATGTCCGCCTGGCCGTCGCTCAGCCTCGAAGGCAATCTTATTGCACCCGCCATGGTCGCCAGCGTCGACCGCCGCGAGGCGTCCGAGCAGACCGAGGCCGATTACCGCATTCGCAAGGGCCTGACGATCCGCGAGGAAATCTCGACCGCCTTCCGCGTCGGCCAGTCGCATTTCGACTCATTCGCCAGGATCGCAAATCCCTCGGCGGATACCACGCGACGCTTCATCAAAGCGTTCCTGCAGGAAACCTTCGGCTTCGACGACCTCGCTCCCGCCGAAGGCACTCTGTCCTTCATCGCGGGTGGCAGGGTACCGATCGTGGTCGTGCCTTCATCGGACGAAAAGCTCGACCGGCGCAGCGCGACCCTTTCGACCGATCGCACACGCTCGCCCGCCTTCGCGCTTCAGGACTACCTGAACGAACATGACGAAACCCTCTGGGGCCTTGTCACAAACGGCACCCTGATCCGCCTGATGCGCGACAACGCCTCGCTGACCCGCCCGGCCTATATCGAGGCCGACCTCTCCCAGATCTTCACCAACGAGGATGCCGCCTCCTTCGCCGTCCTTTGGCTGCTGATCCACCGCACCCGCTTTGGCGTTGCAGGTGCCCCGGCCACCGATTGCGCGCTGGAACGCTGGCGCGACGCGGGGTCGAAGGAAGGCGAGGTCGCCCGCGACCGGCTGGCCGTCCAGGTCCAGATCGCGCTCAAGGTTCTCGGCTCCGGCTTCCTCGAGGCCAACCCCGATCTGCGCGATAAGCTGAAATCGGGCGAGGTCAACCTGACCGACTGGTTCAACGAACTCCTCCGCCTCGTCTACCGCCTGATCTTCCTGATGGTGGCCGAAGATCGCAACCTCCTGCACCCCGACAAGGCCAAGCCCGACGCCCGCAAGCTCTATGCCGAAGGCTACAGCCTTGGCCAGCTGCGCGCCCAATGCTACCGCGCCGCCTCGTGGGACAAGCACCACGACCGCTACGAAGGCATCAAGATCGTCTTCCACGCGCTGGCCAACGGGCAAGACGCGCTGGCGCTCCCGGCCCTCGGCGGCCTTTTCGAAGGCGACAAGCTGCCCCACCTCGAAACCGCCCGCCTGCGCAACCGTGCCTTCATGGAGGCGCTGTACCGCCTCTCCTGGCTCGACCAGAAAACCGGCATGGTCCCCGTCAACTGGCGCGCGATGGAGACCGAGGAACTTGGCTCTGTCTACGAATCCCTGCTCGAACTGCAGCCGCAGTTGGGTGATGACGGCAAGACGCTGCTCTTCGCCTCGGAAGCCGCCGAGCAGAAGGGCAATCAGCGCAAGACCACCGGCTCCTACTACACGCCCGACAGCCTGGTTCAGGCGCTGCTCGACACCGCGCTCGACCCCGTGCTGGACAAGACGGAGGCTGAGGCGGACAATCCCGCCAAAGCGCTGCTGAAACTCTCGGTCATCGACCCCGCCTGCGGCTCGGGCCACTTCTTGCTGGCCGCCGCCCGCCGCATCGCCACGCGTCTGGCCCGCATCCGCGCCGATGGCACGCCCTCGCTCGCCGATTTCCGCCATGCCCTACGCGATGTCGCGCGGTCCTGCCTGCACGGGGTGGACCGTAACCCCATGGCGGTGGAGCTGACCAAGGTCGCGCTCTGGATCGAGACGGTGGACCCAGGCCTTCCCCTTGGCTTCTTCGACGCGCAAATCCGCTGCGGTGATGCGTTGCTGGGCGTGTTCGACCTGAAGGTGCTGCAGGACGGCATCCCCGATGCCGCCTACAAGCCGCTGACGGGCGACGACAAGGATACGGCGAGATACTACCTGCAAGCCAACCGCGCCGCGACTTCGGGTCAGGGCGGGTTCGATTTCGGCACGGGCCAAGTTGCCATGCCCGAGATGAAACCGCTGGCGCTGGATTTCTCGGGCTTCCGCGACCTGCCCGAGGATACGGTGGAGCAGATCGGAGCCAAGGCCGCGCGGTTCAAGGAACTGCGCAAGGGGCAGGCTTTTGTAAGGGCGACGGCGGCGGCGAACCTTTATGTCGCGGCCTTCCTGCTGCCCAAGGTGGGCGGCGCACCGGCCGGGGCCTCGGCCCGCACCGTGCCGACGACCGAGGAGCTGTGGCTGGCCCTCAATCAGGGCAAGATCCGGCAGGCGATGATGGACGCGCCCAAGACCGCCCGCCGCGCCCGCGCCTTTCACTGGCCGCTGGAGTTCCCCGATGTGATGCAGCGCGGCGGGTTCGACGTGGTATTGGGCAACCCGCCGTGGGAGGTGATGCAGCTTTCTGACAAGGAATACTTTGCGGCAATCAAGCCCGAGATCGCTGACTTGGCCGGAGCAGCACGCAAGAAGGCAATCGATGAACTACAGAAGAGCGATCCCGAGGCATTCCGAGAATTTGCCATAGCAAAGCGCATGTTTGACGCAGGAAACGAATTTGCACGAGAATCAGGGCGCTTTGACCTTACTGCACACGGCAAAGTAAACACCTACTCCCTCTTTGCCGAACTGTTTTCAAATCTCACGCGCGACCATGCTGGAGTGATCGTGCCAACTGGGATTGCGACAAACTCAAGCACCGCGCCGTTCTTTGCTGCCTTGGTAGAAAGAAAGCGTTTGGCACAACTTGTTGATTTCGAGAACCGGGCCGGTCTATTTGCCGCCATTGATAGCCGTATGAAGTATAGCATCCTCACTATTGGAAAAAACGAGCCAGTCGCCCGATTCGCCTTCTTCTTGACTAGTCCGACACAAATGGCTGACCCAGAGCGAAACTTTACTCTGTCGCCCGAAGATATTGGACGCCTCAACCCAAATACAAGAACTGCGCCCGTGTTTCGTTCACGAGCTGACGCCAAGCTTACGGCCAAAGCTCATGCTGTGTCTTCTGTGTTGCTTGAGCATTCTGCAGGTCCGCGCGGGAACCCTTGGCAGGTCGAGTTTCGCCAAGGCCTCTTCAATATGACCTCGGACAGTGACCAATTTCTGTCAGCGGCCCAGTTGCTTGACCTTGGATGCAGTCGTAGTGGCCCTGATTGGATCAAGGGCGATACACGCTACGTTCCTCTTTACGAGGCAAAGATGCTTTCGTTCTACGACCATAGATCCTCGGGCTACGGATCACGCGGCGATGATCGTGGCTATCGGGTCTTGCCCGAAACGACCCTAGAAGAACATCAGGATCCTGAATTTGAACCCGAACCGTTCTACTGGGTCTTGGAAAGTGAAGTTTTAGAACGCCTTCGCCAAAAGTCGTGGAAAAGAAGCTGGCTTTTTGGCTTCCGCGACATTACGTCGGCCACCAACGAGCGAACCTTCATCGCAACAATATTTCCGATTGTAGGCGTTGGAAACAACTTGCCGATATTGATGCCGTCCGAAACGGTGATGTCGAAGGTCGTTGGTCTTGTGGCCAACTTGCACTCGGTCGTGTTTGATTATTTCGTGCGTCATAAAGTCGGTGGAACACACCTTAACTTCTTCATTGTGGAGCAGCTTCCGGTACATTCGCCGGACTTCTACACCGAACCCCGGCTCGCCTTCATCACCCCGAAGGTCCTGGAACTCACCTACACCTCGCACAGCCTCGCCCCGTTTGCCCGCGATCTGGGCCATGACGGCCCGCCCTTCGCCTGGGACGAGGACCGCCGCGCCCACCTGCGCGCCGATCTCGACGCCTTCTACGCCCGCGCCTACGGCCTGACCCGCGACGAGCTGCGCTACATCCTCGACCCCGCCGACGTGAAGGGCCCCGACTACCCCTCGGAAACCTTCCGCGTCCTCAAGGAAAAGGAAATCCGCCAACACGGCGAATACCGCACCCGCCGCCTCGTCCTCGCCGCCTGGGACCGGATGGAAGCGAATGGCGAATTTGCGGCGATGGGGATGTAAGCGATGCAGGATGAAGTGATTGTCGTAGAAGCGCCGGTCATCGAAGAGGCCGCGAATCCCGAAAATGAGGCCGTCGCCGCCGAGTTTGAAGAGGTGAAGGCCGACGTGGCGGCGGGGCGCGAACCCTCGCGCAGCGTAAGAGAGCTGCTTCGCTGGTTTGGCGCACGCCGGAGACGTGGCGGTGTCGTCGAGCGCATTGAAGCAGAACTGGAGGCCGCCGGGCTGCGAACCGATCCTCATTTCACGACGACATGGATCGATGCGCCCGTGATCTTTAGGAAGCGAGAGGCGCAAGCACCCGCTGCTGACGCCGCTCCTGTTGTTGCTCCCCAGGCGGGAGCCGATGCGGTTGAGGCGGCCAAACCAGCAGATGTCGCGGAACTGACCCATCTCGTGCGCATGCTCGAGGCTGCGAACCGCGAAGTTATTTCGGTCAATCCGCAGGATCCGATCGAACGGGCCGTTACGCTGATGCTGGCTTATGACTTTTCACAACTCGCCGTCATGACCGGCCCGCGCGATCTGAAGGGTGCCATTAGCTGGAAATCAATCGGAAGCAGGCTCAGCCAACGCAATGCGTTGACCAATGTCAGTGATGCCATGGAAAAGGCGACAGAGGTATCTGACGCGGACTCGCTCTTCGAGGTCACGAAAACCATCATTCAGAGGGACTTTGTTTTTGTCCGGGCGGCAGACCGGAAAATCACGGGGATCGTGACAGCCACAGACCTCAGCGAACAGTTCCAACGTTTGTCGGAGCCTTTTCTTTTGTTGGGTCGAATCGAGAACCAGATCCGAAGGCTTATTCAGGATGTTTTCGATGTTGATACCCTGCGCGCGGCCTGTAATGACAATGACCCGGATCGCAAGGCCGCAGTTACAAAAGCGTCTCAGCTGACCTTTGGGGAGTATCAGAGGATATTCGAGAATGAGGCGAACTGGGCAAAGCTCGGGTTCGTCGCCTGCCGGAAAACCTTCTGTAAAGAGCTGGATGAAGTTCGGAAGCTTCGAAACGAAATCATGCATTTCCACCCCGACGTAATCGAGGACGGTGATTTCGAACAGCTTCGCAGGTTTTCTCGTCTTCTCGAGCAGCTTGATCAACTGGCTGGGTAAGAGAGCGAGCGGGAAATACGCATGACCATGATCCAGTCGCCCCAGAGCTTTGTGGTCTCGCAGGAATGCCAGAAAGTCGCTTGGCAGAACGGCTATCGCCGCGCCCTAGGCGAAGCGGGCAGCTGGGCGCGCTACGGGTCCACCACCGCGAAAGGCACGGTTTGGTTGGCGGCGGCCGGGCATGATGGACCGTGGTTTCTGGCCCTCGATCACCTTGGTATCGTGGAGGATCTGAACCTGCCCGAGACCGACGTGCCGGGCCCGGGCCTCGTCCGCTACGCCTTCCCGAACCTGACCGCGCTTTATGCCGTGATGCCTCGGGTCTACCAGTTGGGCGTGACGCTGCCCGATGGCCCTCTCGAGGAATTTCGTGAGGCGGTTACGAACCTGCCCAAGAGCACCGAGGCGGAGAGGCTGATCATCCAGCGCGTTGGCCAAGATATTTTCCGTGACCGTCTAATGACCTACTGGCAAAGCCGCTGCCCGCTGACCGGAATCACCGATCCAGCGCTCTTGCGTGCAAGCCACATCGTCGCCTGGAAGGATTGCGCCAGCGACGCCGATCGGCTGGACGTGCATAACGGTCTGCTGCTTTCGGCCCTCTGGGATGCGGCCTTCGACCGGGGGCTAGTTACGTTCGATGATGACGGACATCCGCAATTCTCGCCAAAGCTGAGCGAGACGGCGCGCGCAGAGCTGCGCTGGCAATCTCCCATCCCGCTCACCGACAAACACCGCGCCCGCCTTGCCTGGCATCGGACAAGAGGCTCTTACCTTCGGAATCGTAGTCGCTGCGCTGATCAGGGGTAGAGAAGGTCGTTCCCGGCAATTCGTCGTGAATCATCTGCATCGTCGTGCCAATGATCCGTTCCACAATACCGCCATAGATAGCTGGTCGGTTGTCCCAATGGACGATAGTCTAGCCGGATACCGTGCTGCTCGCAGCCACGCCGCAGCGCTTCGCTCTTGAATTCCGCCGCGTTGTCCAAGTAAAGCAGCTTGGGCTTGCTGCTCATCGGCCAGTCTGTCAATCGGCATTGAAGTTAGAGCTGGTCCCCGGTGAGCGGACAGTTTTTGTTCGGCGTTAAGCTTGGTCCTGTTCAGTTCACGCCGCCAAACACAGTCTGTCCGCCCTTTGCCTGTATGCCTCGTCGGGTGTCTGTCCCCCGAGCGCGGAATGTGGGCGTTGGTTATTGTAGTAATCGATCCAGCGTCCGATCCCGGCCCTGGCCTCGCTGCCGGTCTCGAAAGCGTGGAGATAGACGCATTCGTATTTCAGTGACCGCCAGAGCCGTTCGATGAACACATTGTCCATCCAGCGGCCTCTTCCATCCATGGAAACCTTGATACCGGCATCGGTCAAGATGCCGGTGAACCTCGGGCTGGTGAATTGGCCGCCCTGGTCGGTGTTGAAGATTTCCGGCTTGCCGTGGCGGGCCATGGCATCCCGCAGGGCCTCCAGGCAGAAATCAATGTCCATGCTGTTGGATAGCTTCCAGGCCAGCACCCTGCGCGATGCCCAGTCCATCACGGCGATCAGGTACAGGAAACCCCGTCGCATGGGAATGTAGGTGATGTCCGTACACCAGACATGGTCCGGCCGGTCGATGGTCATATCCCGCAGCAAGTAGGGCCAGATCTTGTGCTCTGGGTGGGGAACGCTGGTCTTTGGCCGCTGGTAGATGGCTGCCAACCCCATCCGGCCCATCAGCCGGCGCACCCGCTTGCGATTGACGACATGACCCTGGCGCCGCAGATGATGGGTCATCTGCCGGCTCCCGTACCAGGGCGTTTCCAGGAACTGGGCATCGATCAGCCGCATCAGCGCTAGGTTCTCAGCACTCTCGCCCCGTACCGGCCCGTAATAATGTGACCGGCTGATCGACAGCAGGGCGCATTGTCGGACAACCGACAAGCCAGGATGTGACCGATCCACCATCTCCCGCCTCCGACCGGCGCTCATCGACCGGAGGCCTTGCGCAAAAAATCCCGCTCCACAACCAACTGACCGATCTTGGCATGCAGCCGGTCAATCTCGGCCGCCTCAACCAGCGGCGTGGCCTCGGCCTTGCCAGAAAACGACGCCGCCATCCCCTCGATCGCCTGCTTACGCCAAGCGTTGATCATCGTCTGGTGAACACCATGCTTCGACACAAGCTGCGCCATCGTCAACTCGCCCCGGATCGCCTCCAGTGCCACCTTCGCCTTGAAATCAGCTGAATATCGCTTCCTCTGTCCCGTCATGTCGGTCGTCCTTCAATAAGGCCGAACCAAGCTTAGCAAACTGTCCGCTCACCGGGGACCAGCTCTGATATGGCCGGTCCCGTCCCCTTGTGCGGATTGACGGCGCCCGCCACTTCGCCCTGACCACCCAGCGGAAAATGCTGGCCATCTGAGCTGGATACCGACGCATCGCCAAACCAGGCGGACAGGGGGTGCGCGTGTTGTGCGGCGGTGACGCGGGCCAGGGCACGGCCGTAATTCTCCTCGCTGAGATGCCAGCCGGCGGCCCAGGCCAGTTGCCGGTAGGTGGCGAGATCGCAGGCCTCGGCCATGCGCGTCAGGCCCAGGTTGGTGGCGTCGGCCAGCACGGCTGTCAGGGTGATGCGCGGATCGTCCGCTGGAAGCTGTGTCCGTAGATGGGTGAAGCAATCGATCATGCCGGTCCAGCGGTTGACCTCGGTCAGCAGTTCGGTGATGCGCACCCGCGGCATCACGGCCTGAATACGGTCGGCCAGTTGGTCGGCCGCCTCTGGGGTCACGGCTTGCAATGGCGATATCTTCAACGCCGTCCCGTTGACCTTAACATCCGGAAGCAACTGCTTTGCCGCCTGCCCATCCACATGGCGTAACCGCTCCTCCAGTAGCTCCCGCCGCTCGCGCAGATATCCGATGGCCTCCTCCTGCACGGCGACAGGCAGCGGCCCGGCCAGCTTCATGGTCGAGAACAGGGTCTTGGGCACGAGTTGATCTTCCACGGCCCTGTATTGTCGGCTACCAGCCACCCAGACATCCCCGGCGCGCAGCCGGTCGCGCAGTTCCACGAACAGGCAGAGTTCATAGGCGGGCGCGTTGATCCCGTCGCCGCGCAGCACTGCCGCCCGCCAGGTGCGCCGGATGAAGCCGGTCGGCAGGCCCTTGGGCAGATTCCGCCGGGACCCGGCATAGAAGGTCCGCATCAGAGCCAACGCGTTCAACAGAGCACCGACGCCGGCGATACCATGAAAGCTGAAACTGTCCAGGAACAACGGCCCCACCCGCCGCAGCAGGGCGTGGTTTGTGGCGGCCAGTGCCGCATAGTCGGTACCGTCGTCGCGGGTCAGTTCGCCAGCCTCCGCCACGGCGGCCTTGAACTTCTCCCACGGAATGACCGCCTCGATGGCTGCGAAGGCATCCGTGCCCTTGCCGCGCGCATCGATCAACGCCTCACCCACCCTGGCCAGCAACCGCACCTTCTCATTCATGGCGCGGCTGTTGGCCTGGATCGTCTCGGCCGCGCGGCGTTCCGCCCTTCGGAACAGACCGCCGATGAGACGGTCGAACATGCCGATGATGTCGTCGGTGAGCCGGGTAATGGTTTCCAGCACGGTCATCGTCAGGATGGACTGCCGGCGCAGGGGTGCCAGGGCTGACAGATGCTGGGATGACAGCCGGCCGCCTTCCCGGATTAGAAGATGGACACGATCCACATGGATGCTCTCCCGGATCGCCGGATCGATGCCGAGGGCACGCAATACGGACAATTGTTCAGTTAGCCGGGTCATGGCGCGGTGTCCCGTGGCGCCGGGGGGCTGGCGGGCCCAGGCCAGCAGGCTCATACCTGTATCGGCGCGTTCCACCAGCAACCCGTCGATGCCCTCGCGCTGCTCCACCGTCAGGGCGGCATCGATCTGCCTTTCGACATGACGCTCGGCCTGCAACAGGGCGGTGGCCACCAGACGTTCAATTGTGGAGGCGGCAGGGGCTGCGATGGTCCGCCGTCGCAGTTCCTCCATCAGCAGGCCCGCCAGAACCATGCCGCTGGTAGTGGCCAGCGCGACCGGGAGCAGCCATTTGGCGATCTCACGCCGGATAGGTTGCGAGAAGGTGGCGTAGCCATAGATGGCGTAGAGGGCTTCGAGCTGGTCGTAGCGTGTCTGAGACCTTGTGGCGTATTCCGCCAACGCGTCGGGCGGGAGGTCCAGCTGGTCGGCAACGAAAGACAGTACCTGGGGAGGCACCAGTTCCCCCGGTCGCAACAGCCGGCCTGGATAGCGGAGCGCACAGAGCTGGACGGCAAAGCCCAGTTGGTTGTGCGGTCGCCTTCGCCGAGCGACGACGGCGATGTCGGCAGGGCTCAGCGTGTAATGGCGGATCAGGTCGGTCTCCGCCGTGGGCAGCGCGAGCAGCGCCTCGGCCTGGGCATCGGTCAGTACGCTGCGGCGCGGCATGGCGGTTCTGTCCCAGTTGGAGTATTGTCTGTCCGATACGCGATAAGGCCCAGACGTTCTGCCGCCGACAGGGCGATGCCGCCGGGAGGGTTCAATTGGGACAGCGTGTCGCTATTTACTGCCGCGTGTCCACGGCCGATCAGTCCTGTGAGCGGCAGGAACGCGACCTGCTGACCCTGGCCCTGCGGGCGGGGTATGAGGTTGTCGGTGTCTACAAGGAAACCGGCTCGGGCACCAAACTGGACCGGGCGGAGCGGAAGAAGGTGATGGCGCTGGCCCAGGCACGGCAGATCGATGCCGTACTCGTGACGGAACTGTCGCGCTGGGGCCGCAGCACCATGGACCTGCTGCACACGCTGCGGGAACTTGAGGCCCGCCGCGTGTCGCTGATCGCGATGAGCGGTATGGCGTTCGATCTGGGTACGGCGACCGGTCGCATGCTGGCGACCGTCCTGGCCGGGATCGCGGAGTTCGAGCGCGACCTGCTACGCGAACGGGTCCGGTCAGGCCTCGCCGCCGCCAGGGCGCGGGGCAAGGTGTTGGGACGCAAGCCGGGACAGCGGCCCAAGTCCGACCGGCTGGCGCCCAAGGTGCTAGCTCTGGTCGCGGCGGGGCGCAGCTATCGGCTGATCGGTCGGGAACTGGGGCTCAGCAAGAACACCGTTACGGAGATTGTCAAGCGAGCCAGGGAGACGAAAGAATAGATCGGTTAAGGGCTATCCGCTCTGTGTAACTTTTTGTGTACTCCAGCCTGGACTTCAGTCTGAGCATCCAGCTCATTCCCAGTCGCACTGCACAACTGGTTGTTTGAGACGAAGCTCAAATGGCCGCTCGACCGCTGGGAGGTTCAGCAGTATTGCGGTTCAGGTCTTCCCAGTCGGTCAGCTTAGTCAGTTAAACGTGAACGGCGCATCTTGCTGTTTCGGAACCGCATACAAGCGATGATTCCGCCAAGGCAGCTGAAAACACCACGCAGCTGACGAAGCCGGGTTTTAGGCTCAAAATGTTGACATCGCCGTGCCCGTCATGCTCCCCCTGCCGCACAGGGGCAATGCGGTAGCCCTGTGAGGCGGCATGCCCAATACCGTTACACCCCAAATCAGGGATTGTATGGCCTGCTCGTCCAGGGCAAGGCTGCCTATCGCCGCAGTCTTGGCATTCAGGCGGAAAGCCTGGAAGGCGAGTTCGAGGCTTGGCGCGACCCCTGGGGGCTATTGGTTCCACTGTCGGTCATTTCGGCGACACATGGTCAGGAAGGTACCCGTTGGGTGACCCGATCCCGGCCGAAGGTCTATAGCATCGCCTGTCCTTGGTTGATCCGGCGCTTCGTGGATCCGGATGCCGTCTTCCTGTTCTGTTCGGTACAGGAGGTCGGCGGGGGCGCCGAGCGGTTCGCCGCCCCACCCTTCGATGTGGGGGACGTGGAGTGGAGCCTCCAGGGCGAGTCCAACATGGCCATGGAGGCGCTGTGCGAAGAGGCGGACGTCAGCTTCCTGGCAGGTGACCTGATCGGTGGCTGGATCGAAGTACCCGAACATGCCGTTCGTCGCACACTGGCCGATTTCCATCGTTGAGCATCAATCCTGTACCAACAGACCTGCCGGCTACTGAACCCACCGGTTCGAATTGTAACAGCATCGGGCAAGCAAACGTTTCCCCCAATGCACAACTCGTGGGTCCAGCCAGCATGAAGTGGTGCAGTTGGCCAGAGGGGAAGCCTCGCTCTCAGTCAACCTCTCATCCTGGCGGCGACCTTCAGTTTTCACAGTGTGCTGTGATTGAGGCGCAAGGCATTGCCGACAACGCTAACTGATGACAAAGCCATGGCTGCTGCGGCAATGACAGGCGACAACAGGACACCGAAGAATGGATAAAGCAAACCCGCCGCCACCGGCACGCCGGCAATATTGTAGATGAAGGCAAGGAACAGGTTTTGCCGGATATTCGCCATGGTCGCCTGAGAAAGCCGGCGGGCCCGGACAATGCCCGTCAGGTCGCCCTTCAATAGCGTGACACCGGCGCTTTCAATGGCGACATCTGTCCCCGACCCCATGGCGATGCCAACGTCGGCTGCCGCCAGGGCTGGCGCATCATTGACCCCGTCACCCGCCATGGCCACGACCTTGCCGGCCCGTTTCAGCCTTTCCACGACGGCACTTTTGCCGTCGGGCAGCACTTCGGCCTCCACCTCCGTGATGTCCAGCCGGCGCGCCACAGCCTCGGCGGTGGTCCGATTGTCGCCGGTCAGCATGACGACGGCGATCCCCGCCGCCCGCAACGCAGCCAGGGCTTCGGGCGTGGTCTGCTTGACAGGGTCGGCGATGGCGAAGATGCCGGCCACGGTGCCATCGACCGCGATGAAGATCGCCGTTGCGCCGTCGCGGCGCAGGGCATCGGCGTCCGCATCCAACGCGGCACTGGAGATGCCGATTTCATCGAGGAAACGGGAATTGCCCAGAGCGATCCGTTTCCCCTCCACCGTGCCGACAGCCCCTTTGCCGGTGGGACTGTCGAAATCCATGACCGCCGGGGTCGCCAGGCCACGTGCCTCCGCCGCCTGGACGATCGCCAGCGCCAGGGGATGTTCCGATGCGCGCTCCACCCCCGCCGCCAACCGCAGCAACGTGTCCTCCGTCTGTCCGGGAACCGTGACTATGGCCGTGACGGCCGGCTTGCCTTCCGTCAGAGTTCCCGTCTTGTCGACGATCAAGGTATCGATCTTCTCCATTCGCTCCAACGCCTCGGCGCTGCGGATCAGCACGCCCATTCCGGCGCCGCGTCCGATGCCGACCATGATCGACATGGGGGTTGCCAGACCCAGCGCGCAGGGACAGGCGATGATCAGCACGGACACAGCCGCAATCAGGCCATGGGCAAGTCTTGGCTCCGGTCCCCACACGGCCCAGATCAGAAAGGAAATCAGCGCCACCAGCAGCACGACAGGGACGAACCAGCCTGAAATCTGATCGGCTATGCGTTGGATCGGGGCGCGGGAACGCTGCGCGTCGGCCACCATCTGCACGATCCGCGACAGCATGGTATCGCGCCCCACCTTGTCCGCGCGCACAATCAGCGCACCGCTCTGGTTCAGCGTACCGCCGATGACCGCATCGCCCGCGGCCTTGGTGACGGGCAGGGATTCACCGGTCACCAGAGATTCATCCACGGCTGACCGCCCCTCTTGCACCGTGGCGTCAACGGGAACCTTTTCGCCGGGTCGCACGCGCAGGCGGTCGCCCACCACGATGTCGGCCAGCGGCACTTCTTCCTCTCCGCCATCGGCCCGCAGCAGCCTTGCCGTCTTCGGTGCCAGAGCAAGCAGGGCCTTGATGGCGCCAGATGTCTGCTCGCGGGCCCGCAGCTCCAGGACCTGTCCCAGAAGCACCAGCACGGTGATCACGGACGCCGCTTCGAAATAGACGGCGACCGCCCCCTCTGCATCCCTGAAGGCGTCGGGAAAGACAGACGGCATGAGCGTCGCCAGCACGCTGTAAGCCCAGGCCACGCCTGTTCCCATGGCGATCAGGGTGAACATGTTGAGGTTGAGCCTGCGCAGAGAGGCCCATCCCCTTTGGAAGAACGGCCACCCCGCCCACAGTACGACCGGCGTCGCCAGTGCAAACTGTATCCATATCGAGGCCTGCAGCGGCAGCAGATGATGCAGGCCGGGGAAGAGGTGCCCGCCCATCTCCAGAAGGAAAACCGGCAGAGTCAGGCCCAGGCCGATCCAGAAGCGCCTTGTCATATCCAGAAGCTCAGGACTGGGACCCGTGCCGGTGCCGGCCACCAATGGTTCCAGCGCCATGCCGCAGATCGGGCAGGTACCGGGATGATCCTGGCGGATTTCCGGATGCATCGGGCAGGTGAAGATGGTGCCCGGTGCCGCTGCCTGCGCCGCCACATGTCCGGCCACATACCGACCGGGCTCCGATAGGAACTTCGTGCGGCAACCCGCGCTGCAGAAGTGATATTCCTGGCCATTATACTGAGCATGATGGGCGGAAGCCGCCGGATCGACGGTCATGCCGCAGACGGGGTCCTTCACCGCGCCCGCCGACTGTCGCTGCCCGTCACCTGTTGCAGGCCCATGGTGGTGGTGATGTGCATCATGTGACTGGGTCATGATCGTTCTCCTGAAGCCGGATCAAGGTTGGCGACGCTCAAACAAAATGGTCCTTCCCGGCGCGAAAAGCAGAATGTCGTAGGGTTCGACCGCGCCAGTCTCCATGCCGGGCGCACCCTGCGGCATGCCGGGCACTGCCAGGCCGATCGCCTGCGGCCGTTCCTTCAGCAGCCGTTTGATCGCATCGGCGGGGACATGGCCCTCCAGCACATATCCCTCCACCTCGCCGGTGTGGCAGGAGGCCAGCGAGGGTGTTACACCCAGCCTGGATTTCACAGCGTCCATCGCGTCGGTCACCGTCACATCCACGGCAAAACCGGCGGTCCGCATATGATCCACCCAGGCACCGCAGCAGCCGCAGGTCGGCGACTTCCAGACCTTCATCCGGGGCTGTGCGGCGGTGGCGGCCGGCAAACCGGTAAGGTGCAGGCCGGCAAGGAACACAAGAAAATCCCTGCGCTTCATGACAATCTTCCCTCCTGTCAACCCGCTGTTACCAAGCGATCGCCATCTGCTTTCAGCACCCGAAATCATCATAGGCAATCTGATCGCGAGAGACGCCGGCCTTGCGCAGCATTTCCAAGGTCGCCTTCAGCATAGCCGGTGGCCCGCAGATCAGAAAATCACAGGATTTGAGATCGCGATGGCGGGACAGATACTGGTTGCGCACGACATCGTGGATCATGCCTTTGGGGCCCTTCCAGCCATCGGCCAGGTCCGGGTCCGACAGGGCGACGGTCCAGGTGAAGCCGCCATGTTGCTGCTGCAACCGTTCGAACTCCTCCCGATAGAGGATATCGCGGGCCGCGCGCGCGCCGTACCAGAAGGAGATGCGGCGCGTCGTTTTCTTGCGCAACAGCTCGTCGCGGATGATGGCCCGCAGCGGGGCCATTCCGGCGCCGCCGCCGATCACCACCAGTTCAAGATTGCTGTCGCTGGCAGCAAAGCTTCCAAACGGTCCGAATATCTGGACATCATCGCCAGGACGCAGGCCGAACATGAAGGCGGAACCCGCGCCGCACGGCAGGGCGGCAGGATCGGGAGACGGCATGAAGCGGACATTCAACACCAGTTCGTCCGGCAGTTCACCGGGGAAGGTCGCCATGGAATAGGACCGGCGGATGCCCCCCTGATGGCTCAGAACATCCGGCAGCCCGAGGCGCTGCCAATCCCCCTGCCATCCTTCGGGCACCTCGAACCGGTCAGGCCCTGTCGCGTAGGCCGGCACAGCCACCTGGATGAACTGCCCGGCATGGTAGGCGGGTGCCGTCCCCTCAGGCAGGCGCAGCCGGATCTCCTTGATCAGGGGACTGAGATAGCGGACGCTACCGACCTTCGCGGCATATCCACGGCTATGCAGGGCTTCCTCCGGCACGGTGACAACAGCATCCGCCGTCACAGCATGGCGGCAGGCCAGGCGATGTCCCCGCTCCAATTGCTGTTTCGGGATATGCAGACGGTCGGCATCGGTAACCGGTACCTCACGCGACAATGTCACCCGGCACTGACCGCAACTGCCCCCACCCCCGCAATTGGAGGGCAGCAGCACCCCCACGCCCGCCAGCGCATCGAAATAGGTTGCCCCCTCCGGCAGGTCCTGTCTGCGGCTGGAGCCTGAACTCGTCCGCAAGGTCACGGCCACGCCCTGCCCGCGCAGGCGCCGGTAATGCCGGGCAAGGTTGAAATCATGGCGGCCGAAGCTGTCATAGACCAGGAACAGACCGGAGACCGACAGCCACAGGGCCGCCACCGCCGCCAGGATGATCAGCGGATGGTTGAAACTCTC
This sequence comes from Niveispirillum fermenti, assembly GCF_052474395.1. Lineage (NCBI taxonomy): Bacteria > Pseudomonadati > Pseudomonadota > Alphaproteobacteria > Rhodospirillales > Azospirillaceae > Niveispirillum > Niveispirillum fermenti. The sequence continues at coordinate 321,358 of NZ_CP156680.1, forward strand.
CCGCTCTGTATAATCCATGATATGCAGCATCCAGGCGATATCCCAGAGCCGCCAACTGTCATTGCGCCGCTCCAGGACCCGCCCCGTCTCTGCGGAGACATAAAGCGTTGTGTTGTCGGCGTCCGCAAAGGCGACCCGCCATATCGGCCCCTCATGTTTGCGGGTTTCCAGGTTCGGGCCGGCCAGACGTTCGACACCAGCGATGCTAGCGGTTCCCGCATAATCCTGCCGGGCGATGTCGCGTGCCAGTTGTTCGGTGATCTCGACCCGCGATCCGTCGGTCGCCGACAGAAGGCGCACACCATGGGCGGTATGCACCTCATAGACAAAGCTCCCGGCCAGCGGTCGAAGACGCAGGGCGTTGACCGGACCCGCCAGTCTGTTCCTAATCTCGGCCAACGACAGAGAGGGTGCCTCGGCCGGCAATGTCGGGGGGATGTCGCTGCGCCGCGTGTGCTCGCCGCTAACAGCGTGGTGGTCGATCAGGGCCATGGTCGCCCCGCTCAACGCCCACAGCGCGAACTGGACGCCCATCAGCAGCCCGACCCATTTATGGAACCAACGGAATGTCTGAAGCATCGCGGCTCCCCTCAACGCGCGGCGGCCGCGCGGCGGCGGCGGAAACTGTAGAAAAGCAGCCAGACGCCGCTGATCATGACAATGGAGGCGGCAATCGTGGCCACCCGGACCAGTGGGTTGTTCACATCCTCGCGCTCCGCATAATCCATGATGTGGAACATCCAGACAAAATCGAAGGTGCGCCAGAGATTGTGCCGGCGGGCCAGCAGGTCGCCAGTCACGGGTGAAAGATAAAGCGTGTGGTCGTTCCAGCCCTCGAACCGCACCTGCCAGACCGGCGCGGCGCGGCCCCGGATCTCCGATGGCGCCTCCGCCAGCAGGGTGACGGAACCGACCGCTGCCTTGCCTTTATAGAGCGTGCGGGCCACATCTTCCGCTTCCCTGCCGGAAAGCGGCGGGCGCTCCGTGCCGGTTACGGCATTGACCAGCGTGACGCCGCCACCATGTTCCACCACGTAATGCGGGTCATTGAGCAGCGACTTCAGCCGGACGGAGCGGATATCGCCATAGGCCTGCCGGACCTGGTTGATGTCCACGCGCACCCTGTCCAGAGCCAGTGGCTGCTGAGGGCCGTGGAGATGGACGAAATGGTCGCCATGGATGATCTCGATGGGAACGACGACCATGTAAAGACCGCTGAGGGCCCAGATCAGGGCCTGAATCCCGATCAGCAGGGCCAGCCATTTATGCGTCTTCCGGGCAATGGAAGCGGGGCGCATTCATGCCTCCAGAACAGTGCGAAGGATACCCGCCGCCCCGCCCGGGTGGAACGGGGCGGCGGGTGGAAGATCAGAAACTGTAGGTCAGGCGGACATAGCCCCGACGCCCCAGCAGGTCATAGGTCATGGTATCGGTATTGCCATCCGTCCAGCTTTTGATGAAGGGCGCATCGCGGTCGAACAGATTGTCGACACCCACGGCAACACGGGCCCCGTCCACCACCTGATAGCTGGCCTGGATGTTGTGATAGAAGATGTTGGGCGTGCGATAGCCGATGTCAGTCGGTGCAGCATTAAAGTCGGTGGCCTTGCCGATCCATTGCACTGAATAAGTGGCGTTCCACTTCTCGTCCGACACGGTGCCGGACACGTTGGAACGCCAGTGCGGGAAGCCGCCATTGCCACCGCCGATATGCCCGTCGAAGATGATGGGGGCTGCCCCCTGGAACGGGGTGATGGTATACTTGTCCAGGTACGTGGCGTTCCAGTCCAGCGCCACGCCAAGATCGGCCAGTTCGAACTGGTACAGCAGGCCGAAATCGACGCCGCGCATCTTTTCCCGGCCGGTATTCACCGGCTGGGCTGACAGGAAATTGATCTCCCCGGTCAGCGCGTTGCGGGTGAAATGCTGCGACCCGCAGAACGGATGGTTCAGGGCCGTCGCATTGTAGCAGACTGACAGCTTGGTCGATCCGGGGATGGAGCGGATGGCATCCTTGATGCGGATATCGAACAGGTCGGCAGTCAGGGTCAGGCCGTCGACGAATTCCGGCTGGATCACCGTGCCCACGGTAAAGCTGTCGGAGGTCTCGGGCTTCAGCGCACTGTTGCCGCCCACCGTGGTCAGGATGGTGTTACCCAACTGGCGGAAGCCGGCGGGCACGCCGCTGGCCCGGCAATTGGCCGCTACGATGGAGCTGGCGGGCAGTGCCGCGTAGTTGGAGCAGGGATCGGTGGTGGTCAGGTTGCCTTCCGACACGCCGCCGAATAGTTCCGGCACATTGGGAATGCGGAAGGCCGTACCATAGGTGGCGCGCAGCCGTACACCGTCGATGACCTGCCAGTCCAGGCCGGCCTTGTAATTGTCGGCGCTGCCGAACAGGTCATAGTCGGAATAGCGCGCCGCCGCGTTCAGTTCCAGCCGCCGGGCGAAGGGCAGATCGGATAGCAGCGGAACCTGGAGTTCCAGATAGGCCTCCTTGGCCTTCACCCGGCCGGCGATCGGGTCCTGCTGATTGGTGTTGGCGATGCCCAGCACGGTCAGCGCATCGGGATCGCGCCAGCCCTTGTCCTTGCGCCAGGCCACGCCCGTGGCGAAGCCGACATCGCCGGCCGGCAGTTCGAACAGCGACCCGCTCAGGTCGAAGGTGCCGCTGATCTGCTCGTTCCCGCCGCTGTCGCGGCTGGTATAGAGGATGTAATCCAGCACCTGCGGGGTCAGGTCGCCCGCCCCCAGATAGTCGCCACAGGGAATGGCGGCACCTGCGGCAGCACTGCAGACAGCGGTGTTGAGGGTCTGGCGCACACGGTCCAGGTTGGCGACATTGGTCGACCCGTCCACGCCCTTGTTGCGGCCCCAGTTGAAAGCGGCCTCCCAGCGCCAGCCATTGGCGAAACGCCCGTCCAGGCCGACCACGGTGCGCCAGGTATCCACATCCTGATAGAATTCGCGTGGGCCGGGTTCGGCCAGGCGGCGGCCCTGGATGGTCAGGGTCTGGCCCGTGGGATTGGTCGGGTTGTTGGCGGCGACGGTCAGATTGCGCAGAGTGCCCGGCGTGGCGATCTGATCGGATTGCCGGTTGGTGAACATCAGTTCGGAGAACAGCCGCACCTCGTCCGACAGGTTCAGGTGGCCGAACATGTTAGCGGAAAAACGCTCGATCGGATTGACCGCGTTCAGGAACGGGTTGGAGTTGAAATTATGCTTGGCCCCGGAGTAGGGCTCGTAGAAATTGCCGTTGCCGCCCGGCGTCTGGTTGAAATTGATGCTCTGGCCGTTGGGCAGCAGCGCACGGCCGCCAACGGTGGACGAGCTGCCGACGCAGACCAGTTGCCCGCCGCTTTCGCCCAGACCGCAGGGCTCGCGGTCGGCCAGATTGACCGCTTCGGACTTGTAATAGCTGAAAGTGGCGACCATCGATCCCTTGTCGCCGGACGTGCCCCAGGTCAGGTCGGCACTCTTCTCCTCGCCATCCCCCTCGTCGGTGATGCCATATTTGGCCGACACCTCGACCCCGTCGAAATCGGTGCGGGTAACGATGTTGACCACACCGGCCACGGCATCGGCGCCATAGATGGCCGATGCGCCATCCTTCAGCACATCAATGCGCTGAATGACCGATACCGGGATGGTGTTCAGATCGGGCGCGGAATTGGCGCCCGTGCCGCCAGCCACGACACGGCGGCCGTTCAGCAGCACCAGGGTGCGATTGATGCCCAGGCCACGCAGATTGACCTGCGCCGTGCCATAGCCGTTATTGGCCCAATAGGCGTTGGTCTGGTTGCCCGCGAAGCCGGCGCTGGACGGCAGGCGCTGGAGCAGCGTTTCCACGCTTGTGACGCCGGTGTTCCGGATGGCCTCCGCCGTCAGGACGGTGGCCGGGCCCACGCCCGTGATGTCCTGGCGTGCAATGCGGCTGCCCGTCACCACGATCTCTTCCAAGGCGCGGCTGTCCTGCGCCTGTGCCGGCGCGGCCAGCACGCCCGTGGCGAGCGCGGTGGCAATGAAGAGGTTCCCCGTTGCTTTTGTCATGATCTGAAGTCCCTGTTCCAGAGAGCGAAGGACCCATGCCGTGATCCGCATCGGCGGACGCTTACGGCAGAGCGGGTCGCTTCGCTTGGAGAATTAAAGTGAATCCCCCATCCATCCGGTTCCCGCCGCGACTCGAAAAGGAGAAGCGACGTGGATATTCCTGCGGATATCGGCCCGTTTATTTTAGATATCCGGGACGTTTCCTGTTTATCGGGCTGTTTTCATGCACAATTTTGCTCACCACGCTGATTTATTCAGCATGCCGATGCAAAGGCTGTGCATGGCGATGATCGCAGCAAAGCCGGATTTGGATGGAGGTTTATTGCCCGGGTGGAATCCGGGCGGGACGATGCGCACAAGGCGCACATGTCCAATGTTCAGCCGGCGACCGGTGGTCGAAGGTCGGGCGCATGGCGGATACCCACCATTACGGCTGCTTCCACCGGCTTGCGGCTGCTGTTCTCCGGCGCGGGCAGCACCATCGCCGCGCCCGACGGCAGGCCCGCAAGGGCGGTCAGGCAATGGATCACGCCGCAGCAGGCGCCGCCATCGGTACAGTCGATGGGGCATTCCCCGTCCGCCTGCATGTCGCTGGCCATGGCCAGACGGTGATGATCCAGGCCGCGCAACGTCACCGCCTGATCATGGCGATCTTCGATGGTGGGATAGTTGTGGACTGCGTTGGCGCTGGCCGAACCGGAAATGACGAAGACGAGCGCCATGGTCAGGACGGCAAACCCGACCAAGCACAAGCGCCGCATCATTTCCATTCTGTCCGCCAAGTCCCGCCCCCAGGCTGGATTGAACTTAGGCCAATGAGTACAAAAGGATGTTAGACTGCCACTCATGCAGCGTCAACAGCATGGATGACTTTTCCGTGACAGGCCGGTCCTTTTTGGGAAAGGACCGGCCAACCCGGTATCAGAACCAGAACCGGATACCCGTCACGAAGGAGAGCGAACCCGGGTCCTCGCCATCGGCACGGGCCAGGCTGGCAGTGCCGCCCAGCTTGCGTTCCCAGTTGACGCCGACATAGGGGGCGAACTCCTTCACCATTTCATAGCGCAGGCGCAGGCCCAGCGTGATGTCGGTGAAGCCGCGTCCAGTGTCCAGTTCCCTTACGCGCCGGGCCGACGCATTGGCCTCCAGGCTGGGCTGCAGGATCAGCTTTTGGGTGATCAGCAGTTCATATTCGGCCTTCAGCCGGGCGGAGATGTCCCCGTCCTCGCTGATGAAGGCCTGGGCATTCACCTCGAAGAAATAGGGCGCCACGCCGTTGAGGCCGACCACGCCATAGCGGGTCTGCGGCTGAGGGCGTACATCGTACCGGATACCGGCCTGTAGGTCCCAGAATTCCGACCACATCCGGCTGTAGAGAAGCTGGAATTCCGCTTCCTCCACCCCCTCGCCGGTCGGCCTCTCACCTTCGGTATTGAACCAGATCTTTTCCATATCGCCACCGTACCAGCCCTGTGCCTCCCATTTCAGGACATTGCGCCCTTCCTGCCAGCGGTTCTCCAACTGATCCACCTTGAAGGTGCCGATCAGGGGCAGATGATCATGGTTGGTCCCATGCGCATGATCCTCCGCCGCCCCGGCACCGGCAACGCCCAGCACCAGGGTGGCGGCCAACGCCGCCTGCTTGTATATCGCTTTCATTCTGCGTCCCCTCAAAGACTTGCGGTCTTCGGCGCGACGATGAAGCGTGTCATCATGCCGGACGCCATGTGATAGAGCAGGTGGCAATGGAAGGGCCATTCGCCGGGCTCGTCCGCCGTGAGTTGCACGGATGTCGATTGGCCCGGTGGCACCAGGACGACATGCTTTCTGGGCATGCGGTCGGTCTGGCCATTCTCCAACTCCATGAACATGCCATGCAGATGCATCGGATGCGCCATCATGGTCGTGTTCACGAAGCGGATACGTATCCGGTCACCATAGGCAACGCGGATCGGCTCGCCCTGGTCGAACTTCTGCCCGTTCAAGGTCCAGATGTAACGCGACATCATGCCGGTCAGTTGCACCTCGATTTCATGCGTCGGCTGGCGCAGGTCCTTGGATTTGGTCAGGGATTTCAGATCGTCGTAAGATAACGCCTTCATCCCCATGGGCGTGGCGGCATCGGCCCAGCCCAGCGGTCGTCCCTGGCTGGCCGCCGCCATGCCACCATGGGTCATCCCCGCCATGCTGGCATGGTTCATCGCGCCAGGATCCATTCCCGGCATGGCCCCGTGACCCATCGCCCCATGGTCCATGCCGCCGGAGCCTTGGCTCATGGTACTATGGTCCATGGAACCTTCGCCCATGCCGGCATGGGCCATGCCCATATCCTCCATAGTCAGGATGGTGCGCGGGCGCAGTTCCGGGATTGGCGCCTCCATGCCCTCGGCCACGGCGATGGTCGCGCGGGCATAGCCACTGCGGTCGATCGGCTCCGCCAGGAAGGTGAAGGGTTTGTCCCCCTCCGGCATGACGATGACGTCATAGGTTTCGCCCACGCCGAAGCGGAACTCGTCCACCTTCACGGGCATCACATTCTGCCCGTCGGCGGCCACGACAATCATGGACAGGCCGGGGATGCGTACGTCGAAGATGCTCATCGCCGAGCCGTTGATGATACGCAGCCGCACCCGCTCGCCCGGCTTGTAAAGGGCCGTCCAATTGTCCCGGGGGCCCTTGCCGTTGATCAGGAACTGGTAACCGGTCACGTCCGCCAGATCGGTGGCATCCATGCGCATGTCGCCCCAGTCGAGCCGGTCGCGGATGGTTGCCTTCAGTCCGTCGCGCTCCGCATCGTTGAAGAAGTCGGACAGGGTGCGCTTGCCCCTATTGTAGTAGCCTTCGCTGACCTTCAGGTTGCGCAGCACCGTTTCCGGCTTCTGCGCCGTATGGTCGGACAGGAAGACCACGTAGTCGCGGTCGGCACGCACCGGTTCCTTGCCCGCCGGGTCAATGATGATGGCGCCATACATGCCCTCCTGTTCCTGGGACGCTGAATGGCTGTGATACCAGTAGGTACCGGCCTGACGGAGCTGGAACCGGTAGGTATAGGTCTGGCCTGGGCGGATCGGCTCGAACCCGTTGAAGCCGGGCGACCCGTCCATCACTCCCTCCAGCAGCAGCCCGTGCCAGTGGATTGAGGTGGGTTCGTCCAGCCGGTTCGTTACTTGCACCACCACCTCCTCCCCCTCGCGCCAGCGCAGAGTGGGGGCCGGGATGGAGCCGCCGATGGCGATGGCGCGGGTCGTAACCCCATCCACGGTTATCCGGGTACGCTCCACCGCCAGTTCCAATGCCGGACCAGCGGCTGCGAAGCTCTGGCGACCTGGGAGTATGCTCACCACGCCCGCCAATCCTGCGGCACTGGCCAGACGCAACGCATCGCGCCGGGAAAGGCCGCTTGCTTGGTTGTTCATGCCTGCCTCCGTCATTTGGCGACGCTGATCTTGCCGACCATGCCGGCTTCGTAATGACCAGGAATGTTGCAGGCAAATTCCAACGTGGTGGCGTCGCCGAAGGTCCAGACCAGTTCACCGGTCTTGCCCGGCTCCACCAGAATGCTATTGGGATCATCATGGTCCATATGGTTCATTCCCATAGCGGAATGATCCATATGCGCCATGTCCTTGTTGATGCCGGTGGCCGTCAGCATGCCGTGATCGACCATCATGGCCATCATCTTCTGATGTTCGGCGTGACCGGCGGGCGTGCCGATATTGAATTCATGCAGGAACTCGCCCTTGTTGACGATAACGAAGCGAACGGTCTCACCGGCCTTCACGGTGAGCGCCTCTTGGCTGAAGAAGTTATCGCCCAGTTCGATGGGGACGGTTCGCGTCGTCACCGTAGCCTTGCCCGGCTGCCCGATGGCAGCGGGGCTGGGCGAAGAATGGCCTTGATGGGCGCCATGGTCCATTTGCGCCATAGCCGTGCCAGGCAGTGTCAGCAGGCTGAAGCCGGCGACCAGCGCCGCGCGCAGCGTGTCGGAGATGCGGTTCATGTTCAGCAATCCTTTTGGTCGTGCCGCCGCGCCAAGCGCACGCGGCACCGTTATTCGTCGCCATGAGTTTCATAAGCGAGACCAGCCATACCGGTACGGATGCTGACAGTTACTCCGTCCGCGATAGGACAGCGTATGGTCGCAAGCATCGTGGATGTCTGGCTGGGCCATGTCCGCTTTCCGATGCGGACAGGATGAAGCTGTTTCGCGCCGTCAATGGTGCGAGGAACAGCTCAAAGGCCAAGTCGGGGCGGGCGCCGCAAGGGGGAAACCGACCGTCCAGCCATCATACTGTCAGCAGGTGCCCGCAGTCGCAGGATTTCCCATCCGACCCCACTGAAGCAAAGGTCGGGGACGGGCAGCACTGTCGCCATGCCACAGGCGAAAAGGCAACAATTCGACGCGCCAGAACCTGACGCGTCGAATTGAGCATCCTGCCCATCTGGCGTACTCGTATGGTCTTCATGGGCATGTTGTACGTGCGTCTGGCTATCCACATGATGGACCGCCATCGCTGTCGTTGATGAAGTATCCGATTGGCCTGCCATTGCCATATGCGCACCATAGCCACCCAAGCCCCCCAAACTCATGAGGGCGCTGATGAGCACGGCGGCCATGTAGCGTGGAATGGACATGTCTGTTCGCAACAGCTAACACTGTGACACTACGTGATTAAATTATCATATCCAGGAGTGAGATAGCAAGGACACCTGAGCCCTCTGTCTGACTTCAGAAATGTCGAAGTGGCACGGGACGCCATGAAGAAAGGGGCGCCCACCTTTGCAGATGGACGCCCCCCCGGCTACTCAAAAGGTCATCAAAGACCGTTCAGCAGCAATCGCCACCGGCACCGCAGCAGGCCAGGACCAGATCGCAGCAGGTCTCCATTGCCTGCACAACGACGTCGGGGGCCGCAGCATAGGCGGTGGCCGTGCCGACCAGAAAAGTGGCCACGGCGAGAAGAGCAAAACGCTTCATCTTCATTCTCCAGTTTCAAACAGTGAAGTCGCAAATGATCAGGCAGCCTCACCCACGGGGAGGGGGATCATCGACGTCAATCTCCCGACCGGTCCGCAGGTCCGCCATCGTCCTCGCCCATTCCCCCTGGAGAGGTTCAGACAGCACCACGGCCACCGTGCGCACCGGCAGTATCAGGCAAAGCAGTGCGCAAGGGGTCGGACACCGCATCGGCATCGGGCCGCAGCAATCATCGTCGCAGCCGTCCTCATGGGACGCCATCATCGACCGGGAGGTCATGCTGTCTTCCAACATGAACTGGGCGGAAGCGACAGGCGCATTCCACCCGGAAAGCCCAAGCACGAACATCATCACAAGCGCCAGCAACCGTCGGGAACGGAGGACGCTGCCTTGGGGTCCGCGCTTGGACCTATATGCTCGACGTTGGATCAGCATCGTCGCAATTCTAATGAATTGCCGGAGCGCAGGCAATTCCGGAGTTCAAGCGATGAGATGCCTCCCATCGGGTCATCACCTGCCGCACGACCAAACGAACGTTCCTGATTTGTCCGCTTAGCGTGGTTTTCCGCCCTTTCTATGTAGGGACCCCGTTCAGGCCGGGTATCGTGGTCAAAGATGTTGCCCGACGGCTCGGGGTCCATGAGAGCCTGCCATGGAACTGGAGGGCAAAGGCCTAATGGGCATACGCCGGATGCTTACTATACGGGTCACTTTTCCACGCCGGATAACGATGTGATTTCCGCCGCATCAGCCCACCAGTTCTCTCTATGTTCCACGGAACGGTACATAATATTCACTTTCGTCTTGGCACCCCAACGGCCCCCCAAAAAAAAGCGTTGGCCTGGAATCCCGCAACTACAATGAACCATATTCAATTGCGCCAGAAGCCAATCAGCGGAAGGGCGCATACGATGTGCGGAGCACCACTTCCCGCTCCTGGCATAGATGCCACGACGTAGCCGCTGCCCTTGTCTCCAAGCGGCAGAAGCTGTCGGTGGTCGGGGATGGAGCAATGGCGATCCAGGCGCTTCAGCACCTGGGTGTCATCACTCAAGCGAAAGGCGAAGGCGGTCGCCGGATGGCCGTCCAACTGGTCGAGGCGGACACTCCGCCCGACCAGGGCCTTGTCACCTCTACGCAGTAGGGGTTCGGCGCTATCGCCCTGGGAGATTTCGAACGCACCGGACAGCAGCGGCAGCACGTCTACCATATCCACGGGATCGCACGGCTTTTTTGCTTGGGGCAAAGCGCCGAACAGGCCGCACACGACGCGGCGCAGTTCCACACCTTCCTGCGGATACACCTTGTGAAAGTGACCGGCGTAGCCGGACAGAACGATGCGCTCGGCCTCCGTTTCCAGCTTGCACCAGCCGACCCGGGCTTCGCCCGCCACCGTGTCCCAGGCCAACACCAGATCTTGGGCACGCGGTTTGCCGATCAGCGGCTCAACGATCAGCAGTGTGCCTGGGTCGATCGGCGGCGGGAGCCATTCCGCAGCCGTACCCACCGCAAACATGGTGTGCCGCTCAGGATCGATCTTCAGCAGGTCGGCGTCGGGAGGCGGCTCGTCCGCCGCGACACCTTCTCCGTCGCTGGCGGCAAGGTGCCCGATGATCCCGACGGCACATGCCGGGGCACGGGCGTTCGGAAACGGAATGACGTTGGCGTTCTTCTCCGGCGCTTCTTCAGGCCAGTGATGCAGAATGGAAAGGCATTGCTCTCTAATTTCGAGAAATGCATCGAGCATGTCGTCCGCCGCCTGCGCATGGTTCTGGCGCAGATCCTCGGCCTGGAAATGGACGGCCCAATTCAGAGCCTCGCCAAGATCGACCTTGTCGGGAGACCCGTCGGGCAGCAGGGAAAGAATTGCCTTGAACGGTTCGCGTGAGTGCGGCAGCGCTGCGTTGCCGGTCAACGCGTGCAGCCGCTTGCCCAAGGGCTGTAAAGTCGGGTGGTCGTGGACAGGGTCTTTCCCTTCGTTCAGTAACTCGACTAATGTCCTCTCAACGAAGACACGGGCTTCTCGGCAAAAATTCTGGATGGCGGAATCGGTGGATTTCTTGGCTCGCCACATCTGCCGTTGAAGGATAATCTGATCTTGGTGGGGGTCTAACCTCACAATGTCGTATTCGTCCGGTCGAGCTACTAGATCCCATCGGGAAACCTTCTCGCTCACCGCCGCGCCGATGTGGAGATCTCCGGCGCGCGCCACCCTGGCGGAAAAGACACGGTCGAAAGTGAGGACGAAAGGCTTGAACTCCTGGCGCGTGCACGCCACAAGGCCCTTTGCCAGATTCCGCTGGTTGTCCTCATCGAATAGGCTTTGCGGATCGTCAAGGAGCACGAACTGCAAACCACCGTCGCGCTCCCACACATATTTGGTGAGCGCCAGCACGAACGAGAAGAGCTGCGCCCTCTGGCGCGAGCTGTTGGTGATCTGGGCGGCATCGCCCGCCACACCGCCCTGCTCGGCCCGCGAAACGAGAGCGGAACCATCGTGTTCGAGTGCGACAAGTGCAGGGCCGACGTTGTTGGAGTCACGGTAGACCAGCTTCAAAAACGCACCGGTTTCCTTGTTCAGGGTGGCCAACAGGCCGCCCACCTGAACATCGACCACCTGCTTCAGCGCCTTGAGGCCTTCAAGAGCATCCGCAGCCGTCGCGGCCTTGGCGATCCGGGTATCCTCTTCCGTCCAACGCGTCTGGAGTGTGCGCAGCTCGCGCAGGTGGCCCTGCGCGGCGGCCACGGGCACGTGATCGTGCAACAGGGTGCGCAAGCCATCAATTGCGGCGAGCAGGCTGCCAGCCGGCACAGCCTCGCCCTCGGCCAACCCCGTGCCGTAGGCCACCGATACTGCCCCCGAGCGCCGCTCCGCAGTGTCTGCTGCCCACATTGCGACATCCAGAAGAGCGGCCGTCATTTGGACTGCCTTCTCAACCCGCGACCCCGCAAGATCGGAATGCAGGTTTGGCAAAGCTGAGGAGGTTGGATCGGGTAGGCCAACCGCACGGGCCGCGAGCGCTCCCCCCGCATGTACGACTAGTGTCGCCAAAGTGGGAGTGTCCTTGAGTTGGGCCGCCATATTGGCGGCGGCACTCTTCGCCCAGTCGGCACCAAGAGAAGTCGAAGTCAGAATCTGAATGTGCTTCAACTCATTCGCGACGGCCTCCGGCAAATTCTTCTTAAAGTCATTCACCGCCTGCTCGACAAATTGATCGAGCGTAAACTGAAGGTCGGCGAGATCCTTCTGTGCTTCGGCCAATGCCTTAGAGCCTGATCCGAAATTAAGTTGAGTGGTATCAGCGGGTTAGCTTGACAGCGTTCCCTATCGGTGATTTAGGGGTTTCGCCAAAAACAACCGTGCATCTCCGATGTGGACTGATACCACCCGCGCCCTTCATGCCCGCAACGGCCTGGCTTTGCCAAGCGATTTGACCGATGCGGAATGGTCTTTGTTGGAACCGCTGCTGCCTGCTGCGTCCGCCGTAGGCAGGCCACGCAAATGGCCGCTGCGCCGGATCGTCGAGGCGATCCTTTATCTGCTTCGGGGCGGCCTGCCGTGGCGGATGCTGCCACCTTGTTTCCCGCCGGTCTCGACGGTGCGGCGCTGGTTCTACCTGTGGCGTGACAATGGTCTGTGGCTCACGGTCAACCATGTCTTGCTGATGGCGATGCGCGAGCAACAAGGCCGTGATGCCAGCCCAACCGCCGGCGTGATCGACAGTCAGAGCGTCAAAACCACGGAATCCGGCGGCCCGAGGGGATATGACGCGGGCAAGAAGATAAAGGGGCGTAAGCGCCATATCCTCACCGACACCCAAGGTAATCTCGTCCATGCCGTGATCCATACCGCCGATATCCAGGATCGTGATGGCGCACCGCTGGTGCTGGCCGAAATCGTCAAACCCTTCCCGTGGCTGCGGCACGTCTTCGCCGATGGCGGCTATGCCGGGGACAAGCTCAAAGACGCGTTGCGCCGCATTGGAAAATGGACCATCGACATCATCAAGCGATCCGACACAGCCCAAGGCTTCCAGGTCTTGCCACGACGCTGGGTCGTCGAACGCACCCTGGCATGGCTCAACCGAAACCGACGCTTGGCCAAAGACTTCGAGCAGACTATCGCTTCCGCAACAGCCTGGATCTTCATCGCCTCCGTACAAACCTTCGTCAGGCGTATCGCAAGGCATTGATGCAATTCAGATTAATTTCGAATCAAACTCTTAGCGATGGGCACCCCGAGATCGAGGTCGTGCTCCGCTTCCGTAAGGGAGCGAAGACAGACGGGGCATGTATCGGGTTCACCTTCATGCCCCTGCTCCTTCAGCCACGCGGCAACGCGGGCGTAAAGCCGGCGACGGACGAAGGCGCTCTTCTCCGCGTGCTGCCGAGCGAATTCGTTGGCACGATCCGCCAGTGCCCGCACCCGCTTCCGAACCTCGTCGACCGTGGCCGCACCAAGCGCGGCCAGCCTGTCGATCGCCGCCGCGAGGGCATCCCGTGGCGGCGTACCGCCGGTCAGATTCGTGCGGGCACGGACCAGCTTCTCATCGAGCCCATTCAAAGCGACGTCGATTACCCGGATACCCGCGGCCTTGGCGACCGCGGCGACAACCGAAGCCGTTCTCCGGCGCAGGTCTTCGTCGATACCGTCAAGGCTGGCCTTACAATCGTTTCCCGACACTGGAAGGGCAGCGGCCGGCGGCTTCGACGGGCTCGTCTCGAAAAGGGCGGCCAGGGCGCCGGCCTTGGCCTCAAAGTCACTTGCCGCAACCTTCTGCTTGTTCCGACAGTTGGTCGTGAAGGTACCCTTCAGGAAGCCGGCGAACTTGGAGACGGACACCTCCGCAAGGTCGCCGATGGGGCGAAGCCCAGTCAGTTCCTGGACGCCTTTGCCCAGGCTCTCCGGACGACCGAGTGCGATGTAAGGAAGACGCGCCATGTGCAGGACGCTGAGTTCCAGCCCAAGACGGGACACCCCAAGGATGTCGTCCAGGGTTCGGGACCCTACTTCTTTCCCGTCCACCGACAAGCGGCTGGTGAAGCCGCCCTTGCCCGCCTGTATGACCTCGCGGCGGACGACCACGGTCTGTGCCGCCGCATTGGTCAGGGTGACCTCGACCTTGGTCTCCAACGGCGGTCTGCCGGCCTGGGTCCGCGCACGCCATTGCTCGTCCGTCGGCATGGGGACGATGGTCGGCAACGTGACCGTCTCGTTGTCGGGCAAAGTGTACGTGTTGACCAGCGTCTCAAACGGTTGCGGCTCGCTGGCGGGACAGGGAATGTGCCCGGTCAGTGCGAAGGTCAGTGCCTTGGCAATGGAACTTTTCCCCGCGCCGTTCTGGCCGCGGATCAGCACGATGTCCCGTTCCACCTCGATGACCAGCGGCGGGGGGGTGCTGCCGTCGGCCAGACAGTAGGGTTGGAGTCCGCCGAATTGCGTGACCTTGATGCTCGTGACCTTCCAGCGCGGCTTGTCGCCGGCGCGCGCTCGGTTCGTCACGGCAGGCGGCTGGAATGGCTGGTCTAGCCAATCCGTGATGGCCCTGGCAAGATCGTCGCTGCCCTTGCCAAACGACTTTGCGTAGATGTTCTGGCCATCCCGGTGGTCTAGGAAGAACTGCAGGGCATGGCGCTGCCGCTGGTCCTCCAGATGCAAGATGCTGCCGTCGGCCAATCGTACCGGTCGACCGGCGACCACGGTCTCCAGAAACTCCCGTGCGGTGAGCGTAGCGGCTTCCTTGGGCTTCGCCAGCGTTTCGATTAAGGTCACGGCGAGACTTCCTTAGTTGCGGCCGAGCAGGATGGCGGAGAGTTTCGGCAGCAGCCGGTAGCGGCCGAACGCGACGGTTAATGCGCCCACCAGGCCCACGCCCAGAACGTAGGCTCCCAGTGCGCCCCACCAGAAGACGGGTTCGAGCGTGAGCTCGCTCATCTTGTTCATCCCGAACGCGCTGGTCAGCAGCGATGCCGGCAGGAAAAGTGCCGCCACCGTGGTCAGGACGATCATGATCAAGTTTTCCTGGCGCTCAAGATCCAGCCGCTCCGCCTCGTCCGCCAAGCGGATTTGGTCCTCGATCTCTTTCTGGATCTCGGGAAGACAACTCGCCGCACGGAGGAAGTCGTAGATCTGGTCACCCATGGCATATGTCGTCACGCGATGGGGTAGATACTGACGGCGAAACGCGGCAAAGCTGCTGCGCAGCTTCGCAATCCCAGCGTACGGGCCGGCTGCTTGATCGAGGAAGTCGGTCAACCGGACACGCTGATAGCAGACTGTGGCGAACAACAGGCTGTAGTAGGTTTCCGTGTTCCGCGGCTGGCCGTGTGTGGCTTCACCCGCTAGAAACAGCGTCAGCCGGTTGCGCCATTCGTACAGTCGCCAGTTCGCCCATTCCTGCAGGTAATGATTGCGGATGGCATCCTGGGTCTTGGCGTCCGGACCGAACTCCTCCTGCCACGACGCTATCCCGAGCGCGAGATGCAGCACGAGATCGTCCAGCACCTTGTTTTCCGGCCAGCCCGCCTCGGCATGACAGAGGTTGAATCCCGGCAGGTCCTTGCCGAACCAGTGGACACGGCCGTCGATGTCGTTCCAACGTTCGTCCGGCAGCGCCAGAACGTCGCCTAGTATCCATTGGCGGAGGTGAAGTTCGCGCTCGCCGACCCGCCAAAGCGCGGGGCTCGCGCCAGGATACGCCGGATGCCAAGAGGAGGCCGCGGTTGCCACCCACTTCACATCATCCGGATCGAAGGGCTTGGTCCCGCTGACCTTGATCAGCAGAAGAGGGTGGTCCTCCATCCAGAGCAGGTCCACCCACTCAATCCACGCCCAAGAAGTTGCATCTGGTCCGACCAGTTCCGGCCACATGTTGGGAAAGAGGGTCCACCGTGACGAATTTTCGAGTGCGCGTGATCGGGGCATGAAGAAGTCACGGCAGCCTGGAAGAAAGAACCGCGTCGCTTCCTCCAGCGTCGCCCGATCAGCCTCTGGCAATCGCAGGGTCCAGTTTGTCCAGGATTGCGAATGCTGCGCGCGCGTCTTGTCTTCCCTGGTAAGGCAGAGCGGTGCGACCAAAAAGCAAGACCAATCAATCATAGCGGCACCATGCACACGGACCTACAATGACATCGACCTCATAAAGCACCACATTTCTACCTACATCCAATAGTGACATCAACACCTACACGCATATAATGCATATCGTCCGCCTAATTTGCACGATTGATGTTTCCCCATTGCCAAACGAAGTTGCGCACAACGTACAGAAGTAGCTTCCGTGAGAAAGTTCCCATAATGTCTTCGCGTTTTTGGATACGGGACACTGCGACTTGGAGGTAG
Organism: Niveispirillum fermenti; assembly: GCF_052474395.1. NCBI lineage: Bacteria > Pseudomonadati > Pseudomonadota > Alphaproteobacteria > Rhodospirillales > Azospirillaceae > Niveispirillum > Niveispirillum fermenti. The sequence goes on from NZ_CP156680.1 coordinate 337,728, forward strand.
GCTACGGGTTACCGGACATGTTTACGGACAAATGGCGGTCGGCGATGGTCGAAATCGGGTATGCGCTCGTCTCCACCAGCGAGCGGGTCCTTCGTGCGCGCACAAGGAGAGAACTTTCCGGACAACCTGCTGCCCTAGCTGCCTCCCTTGGGCTCGCAGCACATCGACCTCACCGGTGACCATCTTTGAGCGGTACCCGCAAAGCTCGACAACGATGGCTACAGGATACTGAGAACGCCAACGGAACGCGTCACGACCTGCTGTTGTCCATTTGTCCGTTTATCGTGGTTTTCGCCCCGTCTATGTCGTTACCCGGTTGTGCTTCAGAACCAATGATGTGCTCCGTTCGACCTTGCAGAGCATCTTCGTCCAGCGGCGGATGAACTTCGACGCCCATAGGCAACGTTTGGCGAACACGACGTCGCCGATTGGCCGGCCGGCAATCACCCGACGCAATGCCAGATGAGGTTGGCCCTGGCTCGGTGGTCGGTCCCGGGCAACAGGTCACGGCCTCTCTAAAGCATCCCGCTTGCGCCGCC